>NZ_OX366344.1:0-1354582 GCF_947250735.1 Wolbachia endosymbiont (group A) of Sphaerophoria taeniata | reverse complement strand
TCTATTTTATCTATTTTTCTTTATACTAAAGTATAGTAGTAATAATAGTTCTATCAACAACTTGTTACTAACTTAAAATTCAGTAAAAATTGGCGTTGTTTAATTTGTGGATAAATATGTTAATAACTTCTATATGCTATTGATTTTCTGTTATGATTTATGTGTATAAGTAAGATGTTCAGAGTGTTAGTAATTTTCTTTTATGGAAAACATTTTACCATCATGCATTGTTACATAACTATGTATATTTCGTTGAAAAAATTGTTGATCAATTGTTGGTATTTTATATCAACAAATAATTCACAAATTAATTTGACATTATTCACATGCTTATTAAACATTTAATAAAAGTTTTCTTGATAAATCTGATCTGAAAACGTTTTTGCCATTAAAGGGAATAAATTGAGTAAAAAAGGAACCTTAGTAGAAAAAATAGCATATAGAATTTTTCTCTTCCTTTTCAAAAAAGCTTCTGTGTTGAAAAAGTGTGCGACTGAAGCATTAATGAAAGATCTGCCAGACCTTAATAT
This sequence comes from Wolbachia endosymbiont (group A) of Sphaerophoria taeniata, assembly GCF_947250735.1. NCBI lineage: Bacteria > Pseudomonadati > Pseudomonadota > Alphaproteobacteria > Rickettsiales > Anaplasmataceae > Wolbachia > Wolbachia endosymbiont (group A) of Sphaerophoria taeniata. Next base: position 1,354,052 of record NZ_OX366344.1, on the reverse strand, counting down.
ATTTAATGGTCTATTAAAATTCCGCGATTGTGGTATAATGGATATAATGACTCCACGTACAGAGATATGCGCAGTAGACATTGAGTCAAGCGAGCGTGAAATAATAAAGAAGATAAAAAACACTTGCCACACTAAAATACCAATTTATAGAAATAACTTTGATAACGTAATAGGCTTTTTTTATGTAAAAGATGTTATTTTTAATAGGGATAAAAATTTTAATCTGAGAAATATTATACAAAGCGTAATATTTGTTCCGCCCTCGATGAAGACAACTAATCTTTTTGTTAGGATGAAATCTTCTAAATCATACTTAGCTATTGTATTGGATGAATATGGTGGAACTGATGGTTTAATTTCAATGACCGATCTTATAGAGGAGCTAATACCAAACATTGATAGTGAGAACGAAATAAATTCAGAATATACCATTACTGAATTGTCTCAAAATAAGTTTGAAGTGTCAGCAAGGGTTCTTATAAAGGATATAGAAGAGGATCTAAAAATAGAATTACGTGACCCTGAAGAAGACTATGTTACACTTGGTGGTTTGATTCTTTCGATTGCTGGTAAAGTGCCTTCTGTAGATGAAGTCATTAAATATAAAAATGGTATGAAGTTTATCATCAAAGATGCAAATGAGCGCTACATTAATAAAATAGTACTAGACTTAAGTGATTACAAAAATTAGATTTGGTACCCCTTGTCGGGGAATGTCTTGCCTTGAAACGAAGAAAAAGTTGTAATAACCAAATATGCAACTCAAGGTATAGTTAAACCTATCTCCAGCAAATTATTTTCGCAAGTACAATGCATTTCAGTTTTATAGTACTCTAATAATAAAGAGGTCATATAGATATTAATATCTTTTGTATTTAAATTAGTGTCATTTTTTTTGATTAATTTGTCTACTAATGATTTGCTTATTGGTTTGTGTTCATTTAGAATTTTTATAGTTAATAGCATTTTATCTTCTGTTTGACTCAGTAAAACAGACACTAGTTCAACTTCCGCCACTGTGCTGGCTATAGTTAGCACCATATTAGAAATTATCTTATTTATCTTTTCAATTAAATCTTCCTTATTTTTTGCAGAGTATGCGTCTATTTTCCACGTAAGCTTTACTTTTTTTTTAATAAATAATTTTCGATATTAGATTTGGTCTGATCAAAGCTGTAATTATCTGCTGAAGAAGAATATGCCTGCTTCATAACTTTATGTTTATATATTAAATCATCGGAGCTTTCTTTAAGAAACGACAACGCTTCCTTCTGCGCATCAGCATCGTTCTTATCTATTACTTCAAGCTCTTCTAAGCCAAACATTATTCCATTCATAGAGTTAGCAAAGTCATGAAGCAGCCGTCCTGATAGCAGCTCCGTTATTAACAGTATGTTTTTGATGTTTTTGTTCATTGGATAATTATAAATGATTTAAGTTACCCTATATTGGTAAACATATAATAGTCAATTAAGAGAAAGTTTCGTTGCACTTTTTATATCAAGGCATTAATATAGTATTAACAATTTTAAAATTTATAGAAGGATTATGAATACTTATATCAGATCAGGAATAGATCTTGAACTATATAATAAGTTAATAAAAGAAGTCAAGCCTATTGCTCAAGAAACTACTAGAGAAGAAGTAATCAGCGAAATAGGTTCATTTTCTGCGTTGTTTGATTTTGCTGCACTAAGTAAGAAATATGACCATCCAGTACTTGTTTCCTCAACTGATGGAGTAGGTACGAAACTGTTGATAGCTCAAGAAGTGAATAGGCATGATACTATAGGTATAGATTTAGTTGCAATGTGTGTAAATGACTTACTTGCACAAGGAGCAACGCCTTTATTTTTCCTTGATTACTTTGCAACAGGCGTTTTGAGCAAGGACGTTTTATTATCTGTGGTCCAAGGCATTGCAAAGGGGTGCAAGCAAGCTAAAATAGCATTGGTTGGTGGGGAAACTGCAGAAATGCCTGGAATGTATGATAATAATCACTATGACCTTGCAGGGTTTGTGGTTGGTGTAGTTGATCGAAAGCAAATTCTTCCAAACTGTAGCATGATGAAAGTAGGTGATTATATAGTTGGCTTAGAGTCAAGTGGAATTCACTCAAATGGGTTTTCTTTGGTGCGCCATATTTTCAAAGGCTTAGGTATAAATTATAACGACTCATCTCCATGGAATAATCAGCTTTGGAAAGAAGTGTTGCTCGAACCAACAAAAATATATGTTGATTCTTTGTTGCCTATTATGCCAAAGGTAAAAGGCATTGCACATATAACAGGTGGTGGCTTGATAGATAATATTCCGCGGATTCTTCCAAAAAACTTATTTGCAAACATAGACATTAATTCCTGGAAATGGCCAGATATATTTTTATGGCTAACAAAGGAGGGTAAAATAGAGAAGAAAGAAATGCTAAAAACATTTAATTGTGGTATTGGCATGGTATTGATCGTAAGTCCTGAGAATATGCAAAACGTGAAAAATCATTTCCAAAAACGTGGAGAAAAAATTGAAATTATTGGAAAACTTGATGAGGCATGTAACCCTCCACTTGATAGAGTAGTATTTAGTTAGTCTAACTTTACTGACAGTCTTTTTGCAACTTCTAGGTACGCTTCCTTTAAATCTCCTAAATTCAAACGAAAGACGTCTTTATCTAGCTTTTTATAAGTATTTTTATCCCATAACCTGCAGTTATCAGGGCTGATTTCATCGGCTAAAATGATTTTAGTACTGTCATTTATTAATCTGCCAAATTCTAACTTGAGATCAACTAAATATATACTTGCATTTGAAAATAGGTGGACTAAGATTTCGTTGATTTTTAAAGTTGTAGTTTTAACTTCATCCATTTCTTTGCTAGATAGCCAATCAAAATACAGTATGTGATTTTCATTCACCATTGGGTCGGCTAGGTCATCATTTTTGTAAAAAAACTCGATTATAGGAGATGTAAGTGCCTCACCTTCTTTGATATTAAAACGTTTGCAAAAGTTGCCAGCTGCAACATTTCTAACTACCACCTCAAGAGGTATTATCTTGAGCTTTTTGACTAGCTGTTCTCTTTCGTTTAGAGTTTTTATAAAGTGCGTGCTAGTTCCTGCTTCTTCAAGCTTTTCCATGATAAAAGCACTAACATGATTATTAATTATTCCTTTGCCCTCAATAATTTCATATTTTTTCTTATTGAATGCTGTAACATCATCTTTAAAGTGCTGTATAACAGTTGATGAGTCTTCAGTTTCAATAATGGCTTTCGCTTTACCTTCGTATATTGTTTTATTCAGTGACATGCTTAATTTAACTATATATTATATCAATTTACTGTTCTTAGAGTATAGCTCCAAATAACTTAAAATAAACCTTAATGGCATTCAATGTTACAATATTAACCATATTTCCAGAAATGTTCCCCGGGTTTTTGAACTATTCTCTTGCCGGAAAAGCGTTAGAAAAAAAAATATGGAACCTTGAAGTAATAAATATTCGTTCTTTTGCGAAAGATAAACATTCAGCTGTGGATGATGTTCCATATGGAGGTGGAGCAGGAATGGTTATGCGTTCTGATGTAGTTGGTGATGCAGTAGATAGTATGCTCTCTGTTCATAAAAATACTAAGTTTATTTACATGACTCCATCTGGAACTAAGTTTAATCAGAATATTGCCAGAGAATTATTAGAGTTTCCTCATATAACAATATTGTGTGGTCGATTTGAAGGTATTGACCAAAGGATAATTGATGCGTATACTCCTTATGAATTAAGTATCGGAGATTATATACTTTCAGGAGGTGAGCCAGCTGCGATGGTGGTTCTAGATGCATGCATTAGACTTCTTCCAGGTGTAGTAAATAATTCCGATAGTATTATTGAAGAAAGTTTTAGTTATGATGGTGGTATGCTTGAATATCCTCAATATACTAGACCTGAGCAGTGGAAGGGATATAAAGTACCTGAGGTTTTGTTATCTGGCAATCACAAAAAAATAAGTGATTGGAGGCAGAAGCAGTCTCATGTTATAACAAAAAAGCGTAGGCCTGAATTATTGAATGGAGAGATAAATGACAAATTTACTTAAAAAATTTAACGAACAGCAAATGCAAGTGTTAGCTAAAGAAATACCAGAATTTCGTCCTGGTGATGATTTGAAGGTCACTTTTAAAGTAGTTGACGGTGCAAGTGAACGTATACAGATATTTGGAGGTGTATGTATATCAAAAAGGAACCGCGGGTTACATTCTTCTTTTGCAGTCAGAAAAGTGAGCCATGGAGAAAGTATAGTGTCTCAATTTTTTGTTTATTCTCCTGCACTGGTTTCAGTGCAAGTGACAAGAAAAGGAAAGGTTCGTAGAGCAAAACTGTATTATCTATGCAAACTATTTGGAAAAGCTGCAAGGATCAAAGAGCGTACTACTTATGTTAAAAAGAAATCTAAGTAGATACAATAGGGAGTGATGTCAATTGTGTCATCCCAACACTTCCCCAGTGTCATCCAAGTAGCTGATACTGGGATCTACCTTATTCTATATCATGGATGTTATTTTTAGCATGGAGTCTGTTACCAATTGCCTGATTTGTAAATATTTTTATAACTGGATTCCAGTGTCAAGCACTGGAATGACATCAACGTTTATTAAACTGGACGTTTGTACAGCTGTGGGCTTGACGATAGGATCCAGGAAAAATAAATGAGTATAAAGAAAAAATTCCTTAAATTACTTCAGTCAAGGCGTGTACATGCTCGTATAAAAAGGAAAAATAAAAAGAACAGAGCGTTACGCTTTTGCTCTTTCACGGCACTAGTTATCTCACTTGGCTGTCCTGTGTGTATATTGTTGAGTATATTAGTTAACTCTTACAGTGCCTTAACAGTAACGAAAATTTTATTGCCAATTGAAATAAGTGCTGATCTTACTTTAACAAATAATCCTAGTGATTTGCGGTATAAGTCCATTGGCTTACTCAACGATTCTTTACGTAAGGTGTTTAAAGGAACTGATTTTAAAGACAGTGACGAAATTTTAAGTCGTAATTCTTACAAAGAACTAGAGAAATTTTTTCGTAAGAAAGTAAAAGATAGTGGTGAATATGAGATCTGGTTTACCGCGTCAAGTATAATTAATTCAATAAATAAAGATAAACATTTGAATGATCGTTATGCTAAATTACTTGATTGGCTAAAAGAAAAGAGGAGAGTGAAAAAATTTTTTAATAAGTCTTTATTCCTTAAATCTGACTCTCGTGAACCTGAGAATGCAGGGATTTTAGGGGCATTTATCGGTTCATTAATGACAATTATAGTGTGCCTAGCATTAGCATTACCAATAGGGATTATGTCGGGCATCTGTCTTTACGAATTTATGCCTAAAAATAGGCTAATGACTAATATTGTAGAAATTAGCATGAATAATCTTGCTGCAGTGCCTTCAATAATATTTGGTGTAGTGGGCTTAACTCTCTATCTTGGCATATTTGGGCTACCACGCTCTTCACCACTTGTTGGTGGAATGACTCTTTCATTTATGATGTTACCTAATATTATAATTGCAACAAAAAATGCCTTTGCGAATGTTCCTATTACGATAAAAGATGCAGCGTTTGCGCTCGGTGCGCCTCACATCAAGGTGATATTAGATCACTCTTTACCGATTGCGTTACCAAGAATAATACATGGTACTGTGCTTGCAATTGCAAGGATTTTAGGTGAATCTTCCCCTTTACTTATGATAGGTATGGTAGCATTTATTGCTGATACACCTACGTCCTTTTTCGATCCGGCGACTGTTCTGCCTGTACAAATATACATATGGTCAAGTAGTCCTGAAATTGCATTTATTGAACTTGCTGCTATTGCAATTATAGCTTTATTATTGGTGTTATTTGCGTTGAATTTAGTAGCAAATTTTGTAAAAAAGAAATTCGAATTTTTTAATTTTTAGCAATTCATGAAAATCACAGTCCTATCTGGTTATGGCTTAAATTGCGAAAAAGAAACCGCATTTGCATTTATGGAATGCAGCAGAAAACTTGGTATTAGTAATATTGAAGTAAAAATCGTTCACATTAATGATATCATAGATAATCCAAGTGAACTGAAATTAAGCAATATACTTGCAATTCCAGGAGGTTTTTCCTATGGTGATAACACTGGTGCTGGTAATGCGTTTGCTTTACGTATTAAAAACAACTTGTTGGATGAGTTTCAAGAGTTTTTATCTCAGGACAAGCTGATTATAGGAATATGTAATGGTTGTCAGATATTAGTAAAATTAATTCCAGAGTTCTCTAGTCTAGCTTTAATCCATAATGATATAGGCAATTATCAATGCCGTTGGATTAGAGTGGGAGTTAATCCGCAGAGTAATTCTGTTTGGCTACGGGGCCTGAGTGAACTATATCTCCCTATTGCTCATGGGGAAGGCAAATTTTTTATGGATCAAGATATTTTGAACCAATTGATTGAGAGCAATTCCACCGCATTACGTTACATTGATGAAAATGGCAACTATGCTAACCTACAATTTCCTTACAATCCGAACGGATCTACATACGACCTAGCAGCTTTATCAGATAAAAGTGGAAGAGTGCTAGCTTTAATGCCCCATCCAGAGAGGGGAATATTTTTTACTCAGCAAGATAATTGGCCTCTTGAAAAAGAAAAGAGCAAGCGTTTAGGTATTGCTGTGCCAAAATATGGTGATGGAATGCTTATATTTGAAAATGCACTAAAGTATTTTTGTTAAAATTTATTGGTAGGGGTTTATGGTCGAAATTATCCCCTGATATTGCAAAAAATTACTTTACAAGTTTCGCCAGTACCCTTATTATGATAATAAGGGTATTTATGACTCAAAACTTGTTTTTGACCTGCAGGCTCAATGACAAAATTCAGTAAAAAACTCAGGGTATTTATTGGCGGATTACATAAAATTATAGCGGCTGCATGTCTTTTTTATTTTTTCTACATTCAGCTAAATCGCGCTTATTTTAAGCGTTAGCACATTATTACAGCGCCACTTACAGTAATATAGAGTCAAAACTCGCACCACGGGAGTTCTTTGCCTTTTTTTTTATTTGGTAAATTTCTTAATGTTTGTAGCTAAAGCAACTTAAGAGACCGAAAATGGTGTCATTCCAGCGCGTGACGCTGGAATCTAGTCTTTATTATGCAGCCACTTATTTAAAGTTAAGTTTTCTGGATCCAAGTAGTCAGGGCACTGGGATGACACCTTGACGATTTGAAGAATCGTCATTCCGCTACTCGTTAGCGGAATCTATGCTGAGATACCGCGGCGGTATGACGTAGGGATTCCGCCAACAATATTGGAAGAAATCTGAAACTTGAGAAAACTATTTCCCGAAAGCTTCTATAAAAAGAACAGAGAGTTGAATTTATTTATAGAGCTAGTGATCAAATAACCATATGTCTCGATGAATAACATATGGGAGAGCTAATGGGCAACAAGAAATTAATAGTTTGTATTCGTTATAGTTATGAAGTGAATAGATTAGCAGAGTTGTATCTATTAGATGCATATGAAAAATTAGTGTTAAGTAAACCAATAAAAGTGAGCAAAAAGGAAGAAAACTCTGAATGTAAGAAAGTAGATTTGAGGAGGGTTAAATGGTAACAGTTAGATTATATGCAAGAGTTTCTTCAGGGAGACAAGCACAAGAAGGTACAATAGCAAGTCAAATTGCTGCTATAGAGAATCAAATTAGTATGGACGGACATAAATTATTAAATGAATATAAATTTATTGATAATGGTTCTAATATAATCCGTCCTGGTTTAGAAAAATTACGTGATAAAATAGCAGAAGGTAGAATTGATAAGGTTTATATTCATTCTCCTGACCGTTTATCTCGCAAGTATGCATATCAGATGGTATTACTTGAAGAGTTCAAGAAACTAGGAGTAGAAGTCATTTTTTTAAATTAGCGATAATCCAGAATCTCAATTACTATTACAAATGCAAGGTATGATAGCAGAATATTGTAAGTCAAAAATATGATATAAAGGAAATAAGAGGGAAAGATAACCCTACTCACTATAGGGATAGGGTTATCACGGGCGTGTGCGACCGGCAGAATATTGGTATTACAACCGTGTCCATCAAGGTACACTAGCCCATCTCTCGATACGTTTGAATAGTTGTGTGGGACATGTATATGCACCCGTTTACAATCTTAAATTAATTAAACTATCGAGGTTATAATGATTACATCTTATCAAAATTTTATTGGCATTGATATCGGGAAATTTAAAAATGTTGTTGCAGTTCACGAACAGAAGAATACTGTAGGATTTGACAATAATACTTCTGGCTGGCAACAATTGTTTCAAAAGTTTTCAGATATCCTACCTAATTCTTTAGTAACTTTAGAAAATACAGGAAAGTATGAGCTTGGTTTATTACATTTTCTTGTTGACAAAAATATTGCCACACATCGAGCTAATACCCGTAAAGTAAAAAGCTTTATCTTGTCTCACGGAACTTTAGCAAAGTCTGATAAATCAGATGCAAGAGCTCTTGCTCAATATGGATTTGAACGTCACAGCACTATCTCTCTATTTGTACCCACTTTTGAAAATCAATCAACCTTGGTTGCACTTTGTCAACGTCGTGATGACATTACGCAAATGAGAGCTCAGGAAAAATGTAGACTGGCAGCACCTGAAAATGACCATATAAAAGAAAGTTGTCAAAAAACTATCGAATTCTTTAATATTCAAATAGATGAACTCAATAATACTATACAAAAAATTATTGATGAAAGCCGTGAGTTACAACAACGTCAAAAAATCCTAAAAACAGTTCCTGGAATAGGTCCAAAGTTATCTCAAGATTTTCTCTGTTTAATGCCAGAGCTTGGTTACTTAAGCAGGAGAGAAGTTGCAAGCCTTGCTGGGGTTGCACCTTATCCAAAAGAAAGTGGTAAAACTATTGGATACCGAAGAATAACAGGTGGTAGAAGCAATGTTCGTGCAAAACTTTTTACATCTGCCATGGCTGCTGCAAAGTCCAAATCTGCACTTGGTGCCTTTTATTCTAAGCTTGTTGAAAGTGGTAAGAAGAAGATGGTAGCTATAACAGCTCTAATGCGTAAAATTATAGTAATTGCTAACGCAAGGCTTAAAGAAGCAATTAATTTGAATATTTAAAATTTACATAGCAGTAATTGAAATGAATATTGTGAATAAGCACTTTAAGTTTGTGCGGACGTGCTTATTCACAATAGCTTAAACGGAAATTGTTGCAGCAGCTGTTTGATATAGAATTCTGTTTCTATGACAAACGGGTTTTTATTATCTATATGGTTGGGTAAAGTTGCAAAATTATACAAATAAAAAATTTAAAAAACATAGTTGATGAGCAATTCACTCAAAGTAAGTTTTCAAAATTCGAGAATTATGTATAAAGTGATTGGAAAGATGGTGAGATCAGGTAATCTATAGCTGATCCAAGGAAGACATCATACCGCCGCGGCGCTAACGAGTAGCAGAATGACGAGGATGCCGCCGCGAACCTTCATACTGCCGCAGACCGTCATACCGCAGCGGTATCTCAGCCGCTAACAAGTAGCGGGATGACGGTTGTCAGGCTAGCTGTCATCCGAGTAGCTTGACTACTTGGATCCAGAAAACTTAACTTTAAATAAGTGGCTGCATAATAAAGACTAGATTCCAGCGTCACGCGCTGGAATGACACCATTTTCAGTCTCTTAAATTGCTTTAGCTACAAACATTAAGAAATTTACCAAATGAAAAAAAAGGCAAAGAACTCCCGTGGTGCGAGTTTTGACTCTATATTACTGTAAGTGGCGCTGTAATAATGTGCTAACGCTTAAAATAAGCGCGATTTGGCTGAATGTAGAAAAAATAAAAAAGACATGCAGCCGCTATAATTTTATGTAATCCGCCAAAAAATACCCTAAGTTTTTTACTGAATTTTGTCATTGAGCCTGCAGGTCAAAAACAAGTTTTGAGTCATAAATACCCTTATTGTCATAATAAGGGGGCTGGCGGAGTTTGTCAAGGAAGTTTTTTCGTTTCTGCGGGCTACTTGAATAACGGCTACAATGTTTGTACAGCTATGTACATAGTGCTGAACCCAAAAAAAGAACCAAGTAGCTTGGCTACTTGGATGACAGAAGGTAGTACAAGAAGTCTATTGGCTCTCGTATACCTTAATGAAATTTAACAAGTTTATCTATAGTTTTAGTGATGATTCTTGGAGTATCCGGAGAAACTGCTGAGCTCAGCTTATTTAACCGCTCTATAGCAAACTTGCTGTTCTCATTTGCTATGAAATCACATAAAATATTTTCTATATCCTTAGTAATACTTTCATGCTTTCTCAGAGGATGATTATGTGGATACCTACTGATGGTTTTGATACTGGAATATTCAACAAAAGCTTGATCCTTAAAGGCAAGTTGTCTCAATTTCTCTTTGAATTTTCCTTCTTCCTCTTTTGCTAAAAGGCGAGACTTTATCAGTGATTTTATAATCAAATTTATAGCTTGATGTATTTCAGAATGCACTATAACTTTAATGGTATTTTCTTCTACTATACAATCATAAATATTTTTTTCGCTCTGTAACGACTCTATTAATGTCTTGCTACTTTGTGAATTCAATTCCAAATTCTCTTCACTCATAGGAGTTATTATGAAGGTGTTCTTACTCACTCTGATGTTAAATTGTGGAGAGCCTTCAGAAAAGGAAAATGCTACATTCTTAGATTCAAGTGCGTGATTGTATGCAGCAAAAAGGGTGTGTGCTATAACACTGCTGGGCACCTTCACTCCATGTTTACTCAGGTGGTTCAATACATTTTCAACCTCATGATATGTAAAGCCTGTATCTTTTAGCAATTCAACAACTTCTTTGCCGTTGTGCTGTTTATACTCTATTCTCACTTCTTCTGCAAAAAGTGTTTTAGCTGCTATATGTTTATCAAGCACTGTGAAAATCTTGATGAAATTCTCTAAATCTTGTTTGTTAACTAATTCGATACTAATTAAGTTTCTGCTAATAATTGAAATATTTTTTGTCATTTTTTCCCACTAAAAAAACTCACTAAATGAATTGTATTTTTAATTCATTAAGAATTGTTTAAAGTGAGCATACTAGTTTTCATTTACGTATTACACGACAAAACAAGATAAAAAGTTACATAAAATCATCATGTGGTATAACACACTCTCCACATTCATCATTGCTGTTTGTGTAGGTTGTGACATCAGTGTGATTGTCATTATTATTTAGCATATCATCCAACTTTCCTTCTTTTTCAAGATCCATCAATTTGTCACACCCCCCAATGTGCTTATCGTTAATAAAGATCTGTGGAACTGTTCTAACGTTATACTTTGATTTTATGTCGTTAAATAGATCTGAGTTTTTGAGCACATCGATTTCTTCATATTTCACACCTTTTTTATCCAGTAACTCTTTTGCTTTTTTGCAGAATGGGCAGTGATGCTTTACATATATTATAACTTTTCCTTTAGTATTTTTCACAATTTATCTCCGTAGCTTGCTAAAATATAGTTATTATATATAAGAAACATGTAAAAACATCAAATTGTATGAAAATTATTTATAATTGTGAGCAAGGGATAGAAAATAATATAGCACTAACCTTCGGAAATTTCGATGGCATTCATTTAGGACATGAATTTGCAATTTCCACTCTAAAGAAGGTAGCACAAGAAAGAGGATTACCCTCTGCAGTTTTAACTTTTGAGCCTCACCCATCAACTGTTTTATTTGGTAGAAACAATTTTAGGTTAATAGACCAAGAACAAAAAAAGGAACTAATCAGCAGCTATGGTATAGATTACTTGTATATTATTAATTTTAGTAGAGGTTTTTCTGAGGTTAGCTGCGATGACTTTATCAGTGAGATTTTAATAGATAAATATGGCGCTAAACACATAATTGTCGGAGAAAATTGTACTTTTGGTCATAAACGATTGGGTGATATATTAACTCTAGAGAAATATTCTGAAACATATGGATACTCTTTGACTAAATTAGAGCCATTAATAATTGACGGCAAAATTTGCTCTTCTTCTTCAATCAGAGAGTATGTACAGAAAGGTGAAATAGACATTGCTAATAAATTACTTGGTAGACCTTATCAAGTTTCTGGTGTTGTGACAAAGGGTGCGTGTAGAGGTAGAGAAATAGGATTCCCAACCATAAATATTCCTATAGAAGATTGCATGATAAAACCAAAATTTGGTACATATTACGCTAAAGTGATGTTTTCTTATAATAACCCAAACTGGTTATATGGAGTAGTCAATATTGGTATGAGACCTACATTTAAGGACCTGAAAAAGCCTATAATAGAAATGCACATATTCGATTTTGATGAAGACTTATATAATCATAAAGTTAATATACAACTTTTAAAATTCATAAGGTCAGAAAAAAAATTCCATAGTATTGAGGAGTTAACAAAACAGATAAATTATGATATACTTAAAATTTATAGGTTAAAGGCAAATTTATGAAAAAGTTATGCTTAATTGTTATATTAATTATAGTATTGATTGACCAAACGAGCAAATTGTACATAAACTCATTGATTGATGAGGGAGAATCAATTGAGATCGCTAGCTTTATAAAGCTAGTTGAAGTTTGGAATTCAGGCATTAGTTTTGGAATGTGTAGCGCTTTACCGCATGGCGGTTTCTTTTTTTCAGCATTTTCAATACTAATAATTGGTATACTTGCATACTTAATATACAAGTCTGATGATCGGTCAACTTACCTTGGGTTTTCTCTGATGATTGGTGGAGCAATCGGAAACGTAGTTGATAGGATTTATTGGGGAGCTGTATATGATTTCATATATTTTCATATTGATGATTGGTATTGGCCAGCTTTTAATTTAGCGGATTTATCTATAGTTTGTGGAATGTTTACATTGTTATATAAGTGGTATATATACGATATGTTTATTTCTAAACAAAATGAGGAATAAAATAATTGTTTTTATATTAGGTCGAAATAATGCTTCATAAGTTTTTTAGTTTTCTTATACTACCTGCACTCTTTTTTACTTACCCAATTTCTTTGAAGGCTTTAAGCATAGAGCACGACATAAAACATGCTAAACTCAGTAACGGACTAGATGTCTATGTTGTTCCTAATCATCGGATTCCAGCCGTTTTACATGCAGTAATATACAAAGTTGGGGGAATGGATGATCCAATTGGCAAAGCAGGATTGGCTCACTACTTTGAACATTTAATGTTTGAAACTACAGGGAAGTTCACAGATATAGAAGCCACTATGAGTAGCATTGGGGCCCAGTTTAATGCGTTTACTACTAAGGAATATACCTGTTACTACGAATTAGTCCTTAAAAATGACTTACCACTGGCAATGGAAGTTGAAGCAGACAGAATGGGCAATTTTAATGTTACCCAAGATAAAATAGAAAGAGAAAAAAACATTGTACTGGAAGAGAGGAAGATGAGATTTGATAATCATCCTAACAGCTTGTTGTGGGAAGAAATGGATAGTGCATTTTACCGTACTGGCTATGGCAGGTCTGTTATTGGCTGGGAGAGCGATATCACAACTTACAATCAGGATGACATAACGAGGTTTCATGATAACTATTATCACCCCGGCAATGCAATATTACTGATTGTGGGTGATGTGGAATTTGATGAAGTAGTGAAGCTAGCAGAAGAAAAATATGGCGAAATTAAAGCTAAGCCTGTAATGAGACATTACCCAAATCAGGATCCAGTGCATAATGCAGGTTTATCGGTGATTTTAGAGAGCACTGAAGTAAAAGAACCAGTTTTATATTTTCGTTATCGTGTTTCTTTATTTAAGCACACAAGTGAAGCCTCTGCTGCTCATTTAGCGGTTGACATTTTAGGTGGCGGCAAATCCAGCAAACTGTATAAAGATTTGGTTTTAGATAAAGATGTGGCAGTATCAGTATCTGCTTATTACAATAGTTTAACTTTTAGTGATGGCTATATTGATATTCAGGTCATTCCAAAAAGCGGGGTTAATTTAGGCACTGTTGAAAGAGAATTAGAAAATGCTATTAATAACTTCATGTCTAAAGGAATAACGGATGAGGAGTTGCAAAGCTCAAAATATAGATATAAAGCAGCACAGTTTGATAACTTATCTAGCTTAGAGAATATAGCATTCTTTTACGGCTCACAGTTAGCGCTTGGTATTCCACTTGATGAAATAGATATTTCATATAGCAAGATTAATGATGTCAATCTAGAGGATGTAAATAATAAAATCTGTGCTATTTTTTCTGCTAATAAGTTAATTGGTCGTTTGTTGCCAAAAGGAGATGATAATGAGAATAAGTAAATTTGTACTCCTATTTTTTTTCTGTCTAGGCTTTAATTTACAAGCAAGTGGTAACCTAAATATAGAGGAGGTCACTACCCGTAAAGGATTTAAGTTTCTATTTGTTGAAAACCACGATTTACCAAAAATTTCACTTAATATATCATTCAAAGATGCAGGTTATGCATATGAAAATGTAGAAAAACAAGGACTTACCTGGTTTACTTCTCTTATAATTCAAGAAGGGGCAGGAAAAAATGATGCCAAAGATTTTGCAAAAAGGCTAGAAGATAAAGGGATTAGTTTAAATTTTATTGCTGGTTTAGAAGCATTTAGAGTTTCATTAGATGCTTTATCAGAAAATCTTGAAGAAGGTATTTCATTATTGAGCGACGCTATAATGCGTCCTAAAGTTGACCCTGAAGGGTTGAATAGAGTTTTCGAGAAAGCCAAAGTTGATTTTAATAATCTTGAAAAAAATCCTTTTTTTGTTGCTGGAAAAGAATTGAATACGTTATTGTTTAAAAAACATCCTTACTCAAAAAGTGAATATGGAACTCTTGACACTGTAATGAGCATTACTAGAGATGATGTTTTAACATACATAAAGCGTAATTTTGCTAAAGATAACATAGTTATCAGTGTTGCTGGTTGTGCAAAAAAAGAAGAAATTATTACATTATTAGATAAATATTTATCTAAATTGCCGTCAAAAAGATCAAAAGTTAGAAAAATACCTGTGAAAAATGATTTTGGTCCTGCAGAGAATAAAAACATTTTTATGGATATACCACAAAGTGTGATACTTTTTGCTCAAAAAGGCATAGCTTATGAAGATCCAGACTACTATAATGCTCAAGTCTTGATTAATGCGCTTGGCAGCATGGGGCTGAATTCAATATTAATGAAAGAACTGAGGCAAAACTTAGGCATTACTTATGGTGTTTATGCGAGTATTATTCTCAATAAACATGGGAACATTATGATTGGAAGTCTTAGTACTGATAGTTCTACTGCTGGCAAAGCTATATCAGCAGTAAAAGATACATTTAGCAGGATAAAAAAGGAAGGAATTGATGAGCAGTTGTTTCGGGATACAAAAATTAGTATGGTAAATTCCTATGTTTTCTCTATGTTTAATAATAACAACATAGTTGCAAAACTAAATAATATTCAGACAAACAACCGCGATATTAACCATATAAATGATTTTGTGAGCTATATTAATGACGTTAAATTAGAGAAAGTAAACGAACTGGCAAGCTCTTTACTGGAACCCGAAAATTTATTTTTTGTTGAAGTTGGGAGAAACACTTAAGGTCAATAATTAATATTTTCTGCTATTGATCTTACTGCTTCTACATAACACTTATGCTCCTCAGCTAGAATGCGTTCTGAGAGGCTTTGAATATCATCAGCTGGTAACACTGGCACAGCAACTTGAGCAATTATGGCTCCAGCATCAATTTCAGGAGTGACGTAATGTACAGTACAGCCTGCGATTTTTACTCCTGCTTTTAGAGCTTGCTCTTGAGCATTTAGGCCCTTAAAGGACGGAAGTAGAGAGGGATGAATATTTATCACCTTGTTATTCCATTTACTGAGAAAATTAGCTTGCAGGATTCTCATAAACCCTGCAAGGCAAATTAAATCAACCTTATGTTGAACAAATATTTCGTGAATTTTATCAGCATCAAGTGGTTTATCTCTAACAATAAACGCTGGCACTCCTGCTTGTTCTGCTATTTTTAGGCCAGCAGCTTCGCTATTATTTGTGATAGCGCACACAACTTCTGCAGGAAAATTACGATTTTGACATGCCTCTATCAAGGCCTGCATATTTGATCCCCTGCCTGAAATTAGTATCCCAAGTTTCACCTTTTTCATTTTGTGCAATTGATTTGGTGTAATAATTAATGTTAACAAAATAACTCAAAAAGTAAATCTATACCTAAAGTGACTTAGGTTTACCAACGATTTGAAAAACAACAAATTCGTCATTCCGCTACTCGTTAGCGGAATCTATGTTGAGATACCGCGGCGGTATGACGTGGGGAAACCTTTCTTGGGTTAGCTATATTTCAGAGTGCTCCTGTTATGAGCTGATGTCCAACTGTCATTTTACAGCTTAGCTTGCTTAGGTAATGCAGAAATAAGAGGTGCCCAATATAAACCAGCCTAAATCAACTTTAATGTCTGGATATCGTACTATTTTACATAACATGCCATTATGAATATATATTTTTATGATTGCGTTATCATTTATTTAACAAAGTATTAGTATAATCTATCTACTGGATTAAATGGAGAAAGTTGAATGAGTAAATTACCGAACAATGCAAAAATAGGTAAATCCCAGATTACTCAGTGGGAGGTAATAAAAAATTGTGAATATGCTGATAATTGCTTATCAAAAATAGTAACTTTATACGTTATTAGAATAACTCAGCTATCAGATTTTTATACAAATGACGAACCTGAAATTAACACTGTTTTAGCAAGAATAAGCGTGACAAGTGAAAATGTATTTTTAAACAAGGCTACTACTATTGAAGTTATGGAAGGTATTTTTCCGTATAAATTCAACAGCAAGAAGAGAAATAACATACTAAGGTTAGAAGATTTACATAATTATTTATGTTCTATTGTTAACAATAGCCTTCCAAAAGAGATGCTTGAAAGTCTTGTAAGGGAATATAAGGATGCTGTTAACTTATTTAAAGCAATTACTTAACTGAACGTAGTATTTTTAAGATTTTATTTTCTATTTCAGAAATGCCGCTTTCAAGATCTTTATCTATCAGATACATGGTAGAGAAATATGTTTTCTGCTTACTTTCAACATTGATAGTTAAAGTTCCAGGAGTGATTGTAACCGAATTGGCAAATAACGCAATGCTTTCATCATTATGCCCTTTGCATTTTCTTAGGATAATGATTGGCTCAAGCTTAGATTTGAGTCGTAGCACCTTTTTTGTTACATAAACACTTGATAAAATGATTTGGTACATTAACCATGGTATATAACTTACTAACTTATAAAACGACAGTCTACTCGTACCATTTAAAATCTGGCTAAGAGCTCTTTCAGCGTTTATCAACCTTCTAAAGATAAATAATGTGAATATAGAGGAAAACACTCCACAAAAAATAAAAAATGGCTCAAAATAACCAGACAATACAGTCCATAGAGAAAATAAAATTACAAATGATAGAGAAAAAAACTTGATTTTTTGCCTAAGGTTCATGGTTTGCAGTATAACTTAAATGATTTTTTAAGGAAAGATATATTATGAATTAAGTCAAAAACTCTGTAATATATTGAAGCTTAAAGATATCTTTAGATATGGAAGTTATTGCAGAAAATAGGAAAGCAAGGTTTGAATATTTCATCTTAGAAGAATTTGAAGCGGGTATGGTCTTATTAAGCAGTGAAGTTAAATCGCTAAGAGAAAGAAAAGTAAATATTTCCGACGCCTACATTATCGAAAAGAATAGCGAAATATGGCTGCACAATATGCATATTGCAGAATATAAAGCTGCAAACCGAAAAAATCATAAACCAAAAAGGGAACGTAAACTGCTTTTACATAAAAAAGAGATAAACAAACTAATTGGTCAAATCAAAACCGCTGGGATAACTGTTGTGCCGCTTTCGATCTATTTTAATGATAAAGGATTTGCAAAAACTAAAATTGCCATTGTAAAAGGAAAAAAACTCTACGATAAGAGAGCAACCATAAAACAGAGAGAGTGGGATCGTGAAAAAAGTAGATTGTCTAAGAATAATTTATAGCAAAATATGTCTTTAAATCCAGTAATTTTCAGCATCGGTCCTGTTTCTATATATTGGTATTCCTTAGCTTACGTTTTGGGTATAGTGTCTGCATATTGGTATTTACACAAGCTAGACGACCAAAAAATATTTACTAAGAATTTTTACGATTCGTTATTAACAGCCACTATTATAGGCATTATCCTTGGAGGTAGACTTGGCTACGTATTGATATATGATCCAGTTCTTTATATAAGCAACCCTATCGAGATATTGAAGACCTGGGAAGGAGGAATGTCATTTCATGGTGGTACTATAGGAGTTTTGCTTGCAGTAATAATTTCGTGTAAAAGACATAACATTCCTATATTTTATGCACTGGACCTAGTTTCTTGCGGAGTTCCCATAGGTTTATTTTTAGGTCGCATAGGCAATTTTATAAACGGAGAGTTATTTGGCAGAGTTACAACTATGCCATGGGGTATGGTATTTCCAGAAAGTGGTGATAATTTGCTGCGTCATCCAAGCCAGCTTTATGAGGCACTTTTTGAAGGACTGCTACTTTTTGCAGTTGCAAATTCACTGTTTTTCTTGACTAGAATAAGACTGTATCACGGTGCGTTAACTGGTATTGCAGTTATGTGGTATGGGGTAGCACGTTTTTTCGTTGAGTTTTTTCGCGAACCAGACTATCAAATTGGCTATTTGTGGCTTGATTTAACTATGGGGCAGTTGCTTTCTATACCTATGGTTTTGCTAGGAATGCTTGTATATCTAGGCGCATTAAATTTAAAATTTAATACGAAATCTGTTACATAGAGGAAAGGTGAGTTTAATAGAAAAATGTAGCCAGAAACCCTACATCATGCACAATTGTACGAATTTTCTGCGTTGCAGTAGAATGAATGTGAGATCCGGTGTCATTCCAGCGTGTGACGCTAGGCCATAAAACTTGCTTGACAAACTCCGCCAGCCCCCTTATTATGACAATCAGGGTATTTATGACTCAAAACTTGTTTTTGACCTGCAGGCTCAATGACAAAATTCAGTAAAAAACTCAGGGTATTTATTGGCGGATTACATAAAATTATAGCGGCTGCATGTCTTTTTTATTTTTTCTACATTCAGCCAAATCGCGCTTATTTTAAGCGTTAGCACATTATTACAGCGCCACTTACAGTAATATAGAGTCAAAACTCGCACCACGGGGCTTCTTTTGCCTTTTTTTTCCATTTGGTAAATTTCTTAATGTTTGTAGCTAAAGCAATTTAAGAGACCGAAAATGGTGTCATTCCAGCGCGTGACGCTGGAATCTAGTCTTTATTATGCAGCCACTTATTTAAAGTTAAGTTTTCTGGATCCAAGTAGTCAAGCTACTCGGATGACACCTTGACGATTTGAAGAATCGTCATCCCGCTACGTGTTAGCGGGATCTATGCTAAGAGATACCGCGAATGAATCGCGGTATGACGGTCTGCGGCGATATGACGGTTCGCGGTGGCATGACGATAACTTCGTCATCCCGCTACTTATTAGCGGGATCTATGCCAAGAGATACCGTGAATAAATCACGGTATGACGTCTCGCTTGCAACCTATAGCCTTGTCATTCCAGTGCTCCTTTTTTTGTCATCCCAGCGTCACGCGCTGGTTTCAACATTATATCATGGACAAAATAAACTTTCTAAAATTCATTGAACTGTGCTTTCAAACGGTGGTGCCGGGGTGTGAGTATAATGATTATCAGTATATAAAAGTCATAGCAGACAGACTTGAAGCGGCAAATGTTGGCAAAATGTGTCAAGGAAGTTTTTCGTTTCTATGATCTACTTGGCTCTCTGTTATAATGTTCGTTTGCTTGACCTAAGATCCAGGAGTATTTAAACTGAACCCTATACAGTGCTAAAAATGATAGGAAATCTAAGCGGAATAGTTGATGAAGTGCGCAGTGATCACATAATCCTGAATGTGAATGATGTTGGCTATATGGTGTATCTCTCAGCCAAAACTTTAAATGCATGTTCCATCGGAAGTAGAGTTAAATTACTTATCGAAACCTATGCAAATAACAGAGAAAATGTCGCTCAGCTATATGGTTTTATAAGCAAAGAAGAACAGCAGTGCTTGAGGTTGCTTGTTAAAGTAAGCGGTGTTAGCTACAAAACTGCAATGTCAATTTTGAGTAAATTAACTCCAGAACAGCTGTTTCTGGCAATTATGAATGAAGATAAAGTAGCACTCAAGATGAGCGGACTTGGCCTGAAACTCATAAATCGAATCATCACTGAATTAAGTGGCAAAGTGAGTAAATTAGAAATAAATAACAATAATTTTCATCCAATCAATGAAGATGCCCTTTCAGCATTGATCAATCTTGGGTATGAAAAAATGAAAGCTTATGATACGATAAAAAAAATACAAGACGAATCGTCAAATCTGGACACCAAGGATATTATTCGCATGGCGCTTAAGGAGCTCTCAACATTATGAAATCAATATCGTGCGGTAAAGAATATACTGAAGATGCGCGCAATATCAACATCAGGCCTGAGCAACTTGATGATTTTGTCGGACAAAAAGACTTAATACAAAATTTAAAAGTGTTTATAAATGCTGCAAAGACGAGAACTGAAGCTTTAGATCACGTTTTATTGTATGGTCCCCCAGGACTTGGCAAAACAACTTTAGCACAAATTGTTTCTAAAGAATTAAGGGTCAGCTTCCGCGCAACTTCTGGTCCTTTACTTAGTAAAGCTGGGGACTTGGCTGCAGTGCTTACCACTTTAAATGCAAAAGATGTTCTATTTATCGACGAAATCCATAGATTAAATCGCAGCATCGAAGAAGTTTTATATACTGCTATGGAAGATTTTTGCTTGGACATATTAGTAGGTGAAGGTCCATCTACTCGCACTTTAAGGATAGATCTACCACCATTTACGTTAATCGGAGCAACTACACGGCTTGGATTACTTTCTGCGCCACTCAGAGATCGTTTTGGCATTCCCTTGCATCTTGAGTTTTATTCTTTTGAAGAACTGGTTAATATTATAAAAAGAGGCGCAAGAGTTCTTTCTACTGAAATTGAAGAAAATGCAGCACGGGAAATTGCCTGCCGTGCACGTGGCACTCCAAGAATTGCTTTGAGGTTACTCAGAAGAATAAGGGATTTTGTTGAAGTGAAAGATGATAAAAAAATCACTTATGAAGTCGCTGATTCTGTATTGCTAAAATTGGGTGTAGACAAAATGGGACTCAATAAACTTGATATGCATTATCTAAGATTTTTATTCAACACCTCAGGACCTGTTGGAATTGACACCATATCTATTGCGCTATCCGAAGATGTTGGCAATATTGAAGAAACAGTAGAACCTTATTTAATCAAAATTAGTTTTGTAAAGCGCACACCAAGAGGGCGCGTTCTAACCGATCAAGCAAAGGAATATTTGAGCCTTTAATATAAAAAATTTTGTTGCTGTAATTATATGTTGACCAATTGATATAATGCTCGTACGCTAGCATTATGTGTTAACGATAATTGAGGGTATATATTAGGCAAGATTACATAACTCTGGAAAAAGCTCTGGGAAAGCATTCCAGTTTTTCGCAACAAGGATAAAGTTAAAAGTCCTCATGTGCCTATGGTGGAGGAACTTCCTTCTGATGATACAACTTTAAAACCGGATAAGAAAAAGCCAGAAGAGCATCTTACCCTTCTAAGTAATAAAGCAAAGGAGAGCGGTAATTCTGATAAAACAAAAGGACTTCCTAGCGATTTGAGCACTCAGGATATACCTAAATCAACACCAGACAAGAATAAGCGTAAATATGTCGAGTTAGAAAGCGATGAAGAATGGAATAAGTTCTTTGCATTACAGAACAACCCTTCTACCAATACCACAAACCAAAAACCTTTTTCTCCAAAGAAAGGAGAATCTCAGTATCACGGCAAAGAGATTGTAGGCAAAATTGCTGACCAAATTAAATCAGAGATATCTGAAGATATGAAAAATAATACCATAGGGTCCATAATGATAAAAGAAGGCAAAAGGGAAGGGAATGTTGTTTACCCTTCCGTGAGAGTTGTGTTGAATGTTAGTAAAGAAGGAGTAGATATAGCTAAACTTCTGAGTGGTAATATATGTAAAAAGTACAATGTAAAAACAATTACATTTTGTCATTCTAATCAGGAAAAAAAGAGAGGGGCATGTTGCTATATTAATGATAAAGGGGAAAGAGTTTATGAAATAATTAGTGGATTATATGAAATGACTTTAAAGTGGTATGTTGATGGAAAAGAATGTAAAATTAAAATTAATATTGACGATAAGAATAGTGTAAAGCTCCTTGAAAGCAACGGTGTTACTGAAGAACAGTTACGTGCAAACAAAGAAGTAAAAGTAGGCAAGAGACGTGAACCAAAGTCTTTACATGAAGCATTAGCATCACAATTGCCACAAACACAATTACAACAAAGCTCTGAAGAAGTAAAATTTTTGGAGCAGCCTTCAACAAATGTAGAAGACTTGAGCGGCGCACCACAAAAGCATCAAGCTTCTGCTGCTCAAAATAGGTAAAGTAGTGAAAATTCAGTATAAGTTGCTTGCATTTGCAAGTAACTTATACTCTTATAATGAGCAACATAATACTACCAAGAAATTTCTACGAGCGGCCGACCTTAACTGTAGCTGGAGAGTTATTGGGAAAAGTCCTCAAATTTTCTAACTTTAGTGGAATAATAACCGAAGTTGAAGCCTATATAGGAATGAATGACCCAGCTTGTCACGCGGCAAGAGGCTATACTAACCGAACCTCAGTAATGTTTGGTATGCCGGGGTTTTCATACGTGTATTTTATATATGGAATGTATTACTGTTTAAATATTGTAACAGAAGCAGAAGGGTTCCCAGCAGCAGTGTTAATACGGGGATTAAAGCTCATTGAACCGCTTGAAGCAAACTTAGGCGGACCAGGAATATTGTGCAAAAGATTAAACATTACAAAAGAACACAATAAACTGGACCTTACTATAAGCCACAAATTTTGTATTTATGAATCTCACCTCAACCCGGATTATGTGTGCACTCCGAGAATCGGAATTAGTAAAGGCCAAGAGAAATTTTGGCGGTTTAAGATTTTCTAAACTTAAGATCTTGCGTAGACTATTTGCCAATCGGATAATCACCAGTGAAACAAGCATCGCAATATTGTGGTGTAGCATTGTTACGCACCTCTCCTTTAACAGCCTGATATAGTCCATCAATACTCAAGAAGGCTAGGCTATCTACTCCTATAACTTCCTTAATTTCCTCTACAGATTTATTTGCAGCAATTAAATCTTTGCACTCTGGCGTATCTATTCCATAAAAACAAGAATGCTTAATTGGTGGGCTTGAAATTTTGAGGTGAATCTCTTTTACTCCTGCATCCTTTAGCATAACTATTATATTTCTGAGCGTACTACCACGCACTATACTATCATCTATTAAAATTATGTTTTTACCTTTCAAAGTGTGCTTATTAGCATTGAATTTTAATTTTATTCTAACTTTACGTACTTCAGCGGTTGGTTGTATAAAAGTTCTTCCTATGTAATGATTACGAATTATCCCCAGTTCCATAGGTAATCCTGAATGCTTTGCATATCCAATAGCTGCAGGTATTCCAGAATCAGGTATTGGTACAACCATATTTACATTGTTTTTTGGTGGGCTCTCTTCTGCAAGTATTCTCCCTATTTCTTTTCTTATATCATATATGGACCTATTCTCCATTATGCTGTCTGGTCTCGAAAAGTAAACGTATTCAAAAATACAAAAACTTGATTTTTGCTGTGGGAAAGGAAACATTGAGGCTAGCTTACTATCCGAACTGATGGTAACTAATTCGCCTGGTTCTATTTCTCTAACAAACTCTGCATTTATTATATCAAGAGCACAAGTTTCAGATGCAAGAACGTAAGAACCGTTTAACTTTCCTAAAACAAGAGGCCTGATTCCAGATGGATCACGTACTCCAATAACTACTTCTTGATTGATTGCCACAAAAGAATAAGCACCTTGTATTTGCTTTAATGCATATATAAAACTCTCTAAAAAGCTATCTTTTTCACCGCTTGCTGTCAGATGCACTACTACTTCTGTATCAATATCTGACTGAAAAACGCACTCTTGTTTAATTAATTGTTCGCGTATCGGAGAAATATTAATTAAATTACCATTATGTGCTATGGTAAAATCCCCAAATTTGCCACTTTTGCCAAACATGGGCTGCACTCCAAATTTACTACCACTTGTTGAGTATCGAACGTGACCTATTGCACAATCTCCAGGTAAGGATTTCTTTATTTCATCTATATCATCAAATACGCTGCTCACTTGACCTTGAAAGTGATAAGAGTGCAGCTTATCGTTGTTACTGGTTACTACGCCAAAAGACTCTTGACCTCTATGCTGCAAAGCGTGGAGAGCAAGTATAGAGTTAAATGCAGCATCGTTATTGCAGCTTATACCAAATACTCCACATTCCTCACGCATTTCATCTAGCATAAAAACTATTAAGTAAAGTTTAATTTTACTTTAGCATAGGTGAAATACAAGCATTTTGTTGTTCATCTGCTTTTATTGCCAGCAATAATCCTATGCATATCAAGCTTGCAGCAGTTGTACTTCCTCCATAGGAAAGAAATGGCAGTGGATCGCCTATCACAGGCAAGAGGCCTATTGACATTCCAATGTTTATAAAAAAATGAGCGCCAAAAAAAGCAAAAATCCCGATAGATACTAACTTAGAAAAATAATTTTTCGACCTATAAGCGATAGAGAAAATTATGCCAAGTAATGAGGTATAAAGCAAAATTAAAGCCATGCTACCTAAAAAGCCCCACTCCTCACTCAGCACTGCAAAAGCAAAATCCGTACGTTTCTCCGGCAAAAATCCAAGTTGAGTTTGACTTCCGTTAACAAAGCCCTTACCAAGCAAACCTCCTGAACCAATAGCTATCTGAGATTGCTGCGCATTATAACCTATTCCAAGTGGATCCACTGATGAATCCAAAAACGACAATATCCTTTGCTTGTGATAAGGACGTAAAAAAGGCCAAATAGCCGGTACTGCAAAAATGCCAAGCGTCCCACAAATTACTAAATGAGCTCTTTTTATTACTGCTGTGAATATAATTGATGCTCCTATAAACAACATTATCACAGCTGTGCCTAAATTAGGTTGCTTTAACACCAAGAATACAGGCAAGAAAATAATTATTACCGCCTTAAGCAATCTTTTAAATTCCATCATTTTATACACACTTTGCTTATCAAAATAACGAGCAAGCGCAAGTATTAAGCCTACTTTTGCAAATTCTGATGGTTGCAAACTAATTGACCCAATTCTTATCCACCTCGTCGCACCCATTATGTGCGAGCCAAAAAAATTTACTGCTAATAGCGAAATCGCTGCTGCTATATAAAAAAAGTAGGCGTGCTTCAAATAAAAATCTAGCTCTATGAATGACATAGCTATAGCGAGTAGGAAAAAGAAGGAAAATATGACTATTTGGTGAATTGCAAATGGTACCCACTTTCCTCCAGCAGAAGAGTATTGAACAGCAATGCCAACGCAAAACAGCACTATCACGTTAATGACTAATAACCAATGAATCTTCTTCAGCCTATCCACACTTATAACCTTAAAGTATAGTAAAATATGAAACAAAGATAAAAATCAAAAAACCAACTTCTCAACTACTAACCGAATTGGAGTGCTATATATTCCAGTTACTATTGTTAAAGCTGCCATAAACAATAGACAGAAAAGCATAGGAAATGGCACATCATTAATTTTGCCTAGTGTCATTCCAGCGCTTGATGCTGCACTATTTTCAAAATACATTTTCTCTACCATCTTCCACATGTATATTAGTGCAAGAAAAGAACCGGCAGCAAAAGCTATCAGGGAAATCCACGCGCGAGATTCTATAACTGCTTTCATTATATACCATTTGCTTACAAAGCCATTTGTTAGCGGCACACCGACTAATGCTAAACTAAGTAGAGTAAACGCAAGTGCTGTATAAGGCATTGATTTCTTGAGTCCCGATAAATTCTCTATTTTTGTTGTATCAAATTTGTAAGAAATACATCCTGCAGCCATGAATAAAGATGTTTTTATTATGCTGTGGTTTACTATGTGAAGAATTGCTGCAAATACACCTGTTTTTGAGTTAAAACTCAGTGCTAAAATTATATAACCAATTTGGCTGACACTAGAATTAGCAAGCAGTCTTCTTATATCTTTTGCAGTTATTGCAGATATTGACCCAAATATAACAGCGCAAAGTGCGAGGATAATTATCACGTTGCTTAGTGATGGTTTAAATAAGAAGAAATTCTGATGGAAAACAGTATAGAAGATCCTAATGAAAACATATATCATCACTTTTGTCACTGTGCCTGAAAAGAATATGCTAATGAAACTTGGCGCCTCACTATATGCATTAATCAGCCACCTGCTTAATGGAAACAGTGCCATTTTAATTGAGAGACCAACAAAAATGAACAATGTGCCAAGTTTTATGATGTTGTTATCGTATAATGGAACTATTCTTTCAGCCATGTCAGACATATTGAGCGTTCCTGTCATGGAGTACAAAAGCCCAACACCAAACAAGTAAAACGTTGCCCCTATAGTGCCACTAATTAGATATTCAAATGCTGCAACCAAGGCTTTTTTATCCCTTCCCATTGAAACTAATACATAAGAAGAAAGAGATGAAATTTCCAAAAAAACATAAAGATTGAATATGTCGTTTGTTACTAGAATCCCGAGCAGTCCGCTTAAGCACAGTAGAAATAGAGAGTAAAAACCAGTGATTTTGTTTTTGCTAATTTCTTTTTCGTTAATATAAAAGCTATAAAGCACGCTAATCAGCGCTATAAAATTCACCAAAGTTAGAATCAAGGAGTTTAACACGTCGATTCTTAACTCTATTCCATGCGGAGGAGCCCAATTTCCAAGGTGATAAGTTATAATCTCGCCTCTATATGTTTTTATGAGTAGTATTGATGAAATGATAAGAGTGATTGTTGTTGCAATAAAAGAAATAAACCAAGATACCTTGTGTTTCTTGGTAAGAAAGCAAAACATTGATGCAATTATTGGTATAATAACTTGTAAAATTGGTAATTGCATTAAATTGTTGTTAATATATCGTTAAAGTATTAGTATATATAATACTTTTTGTTTTAATACTCTTATGTTATCTAAAATTTGTAACGCAATAAAACGCCTATTACGAAGAGAAGATAAATTTGTAGGAAGAGATGAAAATGGAAATTCTTACTATGAATCAAGTAAAGGGAAAAGGTGGATTATGTATAGCAGTGTTTCTGAGCCTACAACAGTGTCTCCGGAATGGCATATATGGCTTCACTATACTGATAATGTAGTACCAGTTAATAATAAAAAAAGAAAAGTAAAACATACTCCTAATTTAACGGGTACAAAAGATGCATACTATCCAAACCAAAAAGTGAAAAATTACTATAAAAGCTGGAGTCCTGATAACTAAAGATGCGAAGGTCAAATATACTTGAAATAACCGCTGGATTATTTGTATTAATTTTCACTATTTTTCTGGTTTTCTTTGCTATTGATAAGCTATCTTACATAAAGAAAAACTACAAGGATTGCTATAAAATATATGGTCTTTTTGCTAACGCTAACGGTATAGGAGTTGGTGATAGTGTCAAGATCTCTGGTGTGGACGTTGGAAGCATAACTGGTGTGTCACTTGACAAAGCTACCTACATAGCACGAATCGATATGTGCGTAAGCCGAGATATAAAGTTGCCAGTTGATAGCTCAGCTCTGATCACTAGCAGTGGAGTTGTTGGCAGTAAATTTGTTAATATATCACCTGGATCAGATATTAAACTAATCTTGCACGGTGGTAAAATAGAGTATACTCAAGCTGAAGCAAATATGGGTGGAATAATGGACAGAATTCTTGGTATGTTTACGAAGTGAAAATGGCAGGATTCCAAGTATATCCGTTCAGGTGAAGCCTCCTGTAGTTCTAAAGTATTTAAGGAGTTTGCCTTATTTCTTGCCTTTTCTACCCCTTGCTAACCTATAATTGGGGTTTATAGTACAGCTTAACAGTTGCAGTGCATGTCTATCAATGATAAAATGAAGATTAATTTATTTTGATATTATGATTGGTTTACTGTTTGCCGTACTGTTGTTTTTTTGTGGTAGTGATGCACTTGCAAAACAGGAGCCACGTTCAATAGCTGGAGATAATCACATAAAGGTAATAAATTATAACCCACAAGCTATACATAAGTATACGGGTTTTTATGGTTATCAATCCAGCATATTGTTTGAACCAGGGGAGGTAATACAAAACCTTTCAATGGGTGATTCAACTGGTTGGCAACTCCTTCCTCAAGGTAACAGATTGTTTATTAAGCCTATAGATGATATTGCCGATACTAACGCAACTATAATTACCAATAAAAGAGTTTATTACTTTGAACTTCATGCTGAAGAAGCAACTGGACTAGATGATCCAAAATTAGCATATGAAGTAAGGTTTCTTTATCCATTATTTAGCAGTGATGAGATTTACACAACAAATAACGGCGATATCTTCGAACAAGCTAGTCATACCATTATTCCTGATATAAACGACATTGAAGTTGTAAAGAAGGGCTTAAATTTTAATTATTCCATCTCGCACGTTAAAGGCAGTCAGTCAATAATACCAATTAAGGTTTTTGATGACGGAAAATTTACATATTTACAATTCAATAAAATAAACTCTGATTTCCCGGCAGTTTTTATGGTTGATTCTGCAGGGTATGAGTCTTTAGTAAACTTCCGTACAGCTGACAACTACCTGATAATCGAAAGGGTGAGTTCAGTGTTTACCTTAAGGAATGGATCAAGTACAGTTTGCCTATTTAATGAAAACATGCCTTTCAAAAAAGGTAAGTGATTACTATCTAAAGGCTATAATGCCCGAGATATGGGTGCAAAGTTTTTTCTATGATGTTCTGTAATTCCATAAAGGCCAATAGCGTTAAGGTGCTCTTTTGTCCCATATCCTTTATTTTTATACCAATTATATTCAGGATGCTTATTGTGCAATTCTTGCATAAGCCGATCTCTCGTAACTTTTGCAACGATTGAAGCTGCTGCAATTGATGTACTCAAATTATCACCATTTACTATGGATTTCACTTGCCATTTCACTTCAGGTGGTTGATTACCATCAACTAGCACATAATCTAATTCTAGGTCCAGGTCTATCAACGCACGTTTCATTGAAAGTTTTGTTGCTTGCAAGATATTGTATGAATTTATTTCTTCTACGCTTGCCATTCCTATACCAAATTTTGCAACGGATGTTATTTTTTCATATAGGACTTGCCTACATTGAGGAGTCAACTTTTTCGAGTCGTTGATTCGATCAATAATTGTATTTCTATCAATAAACACTACGGCTGCGGATATTACTGGACCAGCTAGCGGACCTCTTCCAACTTCATCCACTCCTGCTATCACTCCTGATAATTTATTTTCTAATGTAAAGTCTGGGTATTTCATAGGTTTTTATAATAAGAAAGTTATAGTAAAAACTGAACAGATAATAGAAATTATCCAAAATTTCATAACGATTACATTTTCTGACCATCCCTTCTTCTCAAAGTGATGATGTATTGGTGCCATAAGAAAAACTCTTTTTCCTTCTCCATATTTAAACTTTGTATATTTAAAATATGATATCTGAATAATCACAGATAGAGTCTCTATTACAAAGATTATTCCAATAACGGCAAAAAGCATTTCTCTCTTCATTAAAACGCTAGTTAACCCTAAAGCTGCACCAATTGACAGGCTTCCAACATCACCCATAAATATTTTTGCTGGATGTGTGTTAAACCACAAGAAACTTAAAATAGCTCCTATAAATGCAATGCAGAATAAAGTAATATTCATATCTCCTTGAGTTATATATGCAATTAGCCCCAAAAAAGCAAAGGAAGTGATGACTTGAGTTGCAGCAAGGCCATCCAAACCATCTGTGAGATTCACAGCATTAGCAGAGCCGACAATTACAAACGCAGCAAACGGAACATATAGATAGCCAAAGTCGATTATTACTCCTTTAAATAGAGAAGTTTTTGTAAAACCTTCAGCAGAGTATAGCTTAAGTATAGACATACTAACCAGAGTTACAATAAACTGAATAAGTATTTTGGTTTTTGCACTTAAACCTCGATAGTGATTTGTCTTCAATTTTAAATAATCATCAATAAATCCAAGTAGAGCAAAAAATAGAGTTATCAATATCAGCAGCAAAATTTCTAGTGTTAACTGAGCCCAGAGTAAAATTGGTAATAAAGAAGAAATCAGTATTATTATTCCGCCCATAGGTGGTACATTCTTTTTTGTTATTAAATGACTTTCTGGTCCACATGATCTAATTGGTTGCCCATCTTTACTTATTTTTTTTAGAAGCTTTATAAAATAGGGAAAAAGAATAAACCCAAAAACAAATGAGGTAAAAAATACTTTTGTAGCTAAGATCATCTGCTTACTTAAATTGACTAAGTATCATACCACCTATAGCTAATAAAGCCAACTTCTGTCATCCTATAGCCTATTCCTCTTTTACTTCATTTTTTCCTAACTTGGTGCGTATAATTACAATAACTCTGGAATGGTGTGAAGAATTATATTGTTATCTTCTGCAAAACAAAATTCGCTATTTTTATCTGTCCATTTATACATTTCTTTTAGATTAATCTCAGAAGAATCATAAGTATCATATTCCGTTTTTTTATGATAATCATAATAGTGAAACTTATTATTTTTATCAAAATAACCAAATTCATCAGTCAATGTAGCCTTTTTTTCACCCTTTCCACTATTTATTACTTCGAACACTACAGCTTGATGGTTACCTAGAGAATCTGGTTCAGCAATTCCTTCTGTAATAAAAAACGATGGCCGATGGCTAAGTAACTCACCAAGATTTAGGTTACGTTTTTCTTTCATACAACTCAAACTTATGAATTTATATTCATCTGAAACGTTCGAATACTGTGGATCGTATTTTTTATATTCAAAGAATTCATTACCTAAAAAATTACAAAACGTTAATTTATAATCATCATTATTAAATTTAACAACTTTTAAATAGTGAAAATCTCTTGGGATAACTACCTTCTCTTGTGTAACATGATTACGCATGACCAATTGATCATTGAACATGTAGTAACCTATTTTTGGAAGAGTAGCTATGGGCTTATCATTCAAGGCAACATTTGCTTCATAGATGTTATCCGATAACTCTTCCCCTTTTTGCAAAGTGAATTTCTGCTTTTCGTTGTTAGTCTCGGTTAAATTGCCTATTATTGTTGATACATCACTTATTGTTAATACATCACATTTATCTTTTGTGTATTGATATTTATAGCAACCAACATCTTTACACACTGAAAGACACTTTCCATTTTTGTCTGATATATAGATATAATCACCTTCTATTGTAAAATAAAGTCCACCATTTTCTCCTTTGATCTTCTGTAGTACTGGATCATTTTCATCATTAAAATTGATGAAGTTTAGTACTTCAGTTGTTGTACTGTGTCTAGAAATGGGTAATTTGGCACCAAAATATGGAATATCTTCTATGTGGTAAAGCGAAATCTCTATTGGTTTTGATCTAAGCTTTTCTATAATATTGTCCCTGTTTGCACTTATGATATCTTCTTGCTGTATAATAAGATTCTCTTCTTCACCATCTTTATTTTTCACTTTCAGAGGTGATTTTCCCTTATATAAAACTATTTCATCACCCAGCTTCTGTAACTTTAAATCACTAATAATATCACCCAACTCAGCCGTACCAATGTGTGAACGAATAGTATACTTGTTGTTATTAATCTCTAACCTGTAATATGCAGTAGGAAGTTTAATCAGCTTCTTATAGAGCGGATCTTTATTATCTATTCTAAATGTATTTCCCATACTATTACCTTAAACAATTAACAGCCTTCAGATCAATCGCCTTGAAACTACTTGGAGGAGTGACATCGCTCATAAAACTCCTTGGCTGCTCGTTATCTGTTGCTGTTTTCTCAATATTAACAAACCCCCTTTGTTGCTCATTGTTTTCTAATGTTCTTTCCATACGATCTTTGAAAGTAGTCAAAAATCTATCAGTTTGTTTGTAATTTGGACATGATTTTTTTGCAGATAAATATAAGAGTTTTAACAGCTCATTACGACTTTCATCATTAAATAATGACCTATCTAGAATGGTTGACTGTAGTTTTACTGGATCAAAATTTAGGCTTTTCTTTGGAATGCCGCATTTTGAAGCTGTTTCTTCTAATACTTTTTCAAATTTTATAGCAATATCTGCTGCATCTATTATTTTTACCACTTGATTAAGCTCTTGTATTTTATTCTCTATTTTATATTCATCTTGTTTTACAAAAGGATAAAAGAAATTTATTACTTGAGATATAAATGAAGTTGGTCTACCTGCTCCACTTGTCACTGGCAGATTGTCTGAATTTTTAATTTCCCTCTTCTTTATACGTGCAGTACAAACTTGATCTGTAGGTTTTGTTTTACAAAATATATCCTTTACCTTACTATAAAGTGCTTGAGTATTTTGTTCTGATTGAAATGCTTTATCAGCAAAATTGTCAGCCTCTTCTTTAAAATCTTTAGCTTCTTTGGCAGATTTTTCAGAAGCGCTTTTAGCTACCTCTGCTGCTTTCTGAGCATTCTGAATTTCAATTTTTGTTTGATTCATCTTGCGCAGAAACTGATCAGCAACTGCAGCACCTATTCCATCTTCTCCCTTTGAGCCTTTAGGACCAGGCGCTCCTGTGTTGCCTTTAGGACCTACTAGACCTTGAGCACCTTTTTCTCCTTGCGTGCCATTCAAGCCTTGTGGACCTGGCAATCCATCCATTCCTGGTGCTCCAAATTCACCTCTATCTCCCTTGAGACCAAGATCACCTTTTATTCCAGGCATCCCTGGTAATCCATCTACTCCTTTGTCACCTTTTAATCCAGCCGTACCCGGCGCTCCGGTATCTCCTTTATCACCCATATCGCCTTTAGGACCTATGTCTCCCTGATCACCTTTTATTCCAGGCATCCCTGGTAATCCAACATCACCTTTCTCCCCTTGCATGCCATTCAAGCCTTGTGGACCTGGCAATCCATCCATTCCTGGTGCTCCAAATTCACCTCTATCTCCCTTGAGACCAAGATCACCTTTTATTCCAGGCATCCCTGGTAATCCATCTACTCCTTTGTCACCTTTTGGACCTACTCGACCTTGAGCACCTTTTTCTCCTTGCGTGCCATTAAAGCCTTGTAGACCTGGCAATCCATCCATTCCTGGTGCTCCAATTTCACCTCTATCTCCCTTGAGACCAAGATCACCTTTTATTCCAGGCATCCCTGGTAATCCAACATCACCTTTCTCCCCTTGCATGCCATTCAAGCCTTGTGGACCTTGTATTCCTGGCAATCCATCTACTCCTTTTGCACCCATATCCCCTTGATCACCTCTAGGACCTACTAGACCTTGAGGACCTGTATCTCCCTTTGCTCCCGGCAATCCATCTGTTCCTGGTGCTCCAAATTCACCTTTATCCCCTTTTAGACCCTGAGAACCTTTCTCCCCTTGCGTACCATTAAAGCCTTGAGAACCTTGTATACCTTCGTCACCTTTTTCTCCAGGTATTCCTGGCGCTCCATCTGCTCCTTTATCTCCCTTACCACCTTTTGGTCCTTGAACTTTTCCTGGATTTTTCCTTAATTCTTCTGAAATGCTTTTTGTTAGCTCAGTACTGTTTGCAAGTTTCTCTACCAATGTATCATTGTCAGCACTACTTAGTAACGCGTCTGCTAACTCTTGAGCTCTGTCATCAATTAGTTTAGTAGCTATTCCTTCGTGAATATTTTCATCATAAAGTCTTCCTATAATCTGTTGCTCTAGCAGTAAATTTCCATCTTTATCACGATATTCAAGTACTTTATTCGCAATGGTTTCATTGTCAATTAATTTTTGTGCAACCCCAGTATGCAGACTTGAACTGCCTGCAAGTTCTTCCATTAACATTTTTCCACTGGAATCAGTGAAGTTAAGCATCATCTCCTTAAACCCAGTGGCTCTAGTAGTGACTAGCTTATCTGCAACTTCTTCAGGATTTGCATCCATGCCACTATGCCCTTGTTCACCCTTTGCGCCTCTTGAACCAGAGAGGCCCTTGAAACCTCTAGGACCTTGTGGACCTACTAAACCTTGATCACCTTTATTTCCTTGAGGGCCTCTTGGACCTGCATTTCCTTGGTCACCTTTTTCTCCAGGCATTCCTGGCAACCCAGTATCCCCTTTATTACCAGACACACCTGGCGCTCCAGCAACTCCTTGAGGACCTACTGGACCTGAATCTCCTTTATCACCTTTAGGACCTACTCGACCTTGAGCACCTTTTTCTCCTTGCGTGCCATTAAAGCCTTGTGGACCGGTTTCTCCTTTTAGTCCAGCCGTACCCGGCGCTCCGGTTTTACCTTGTTCGCCTTGTGAACCAGGTTCACCTTTCCAACCTCTTGGTCCTTGGGGACCAGCTTTTCCCAGTTCTCCCTTTTTACCCTCTGGACCTATTGGCCCTTGAGGACCACTAATACCTTTCTCTCCCTTTGTTCCACTTGGACCTTGTGGGCCTATATTCCCCTTTGAACCTTTCAATCCCAGTTCTCCAAGATCTCCTTTTGGACCCCGCGGACCAACTTCTCCTTTTAATCCTTGCTCACCTTTTATTCCTGGTTGTCCATCTAACCCTGGTCGTCCTGGTGCACTGGGCTCACCTTTTAAACCTTTAGGACCTGGATAACCTGGCTCACCTTTAGGACCTACTGGACCTGGAGAACCAACTTCTCCTCTTAATCCTTGATCGCCCTTTTCACCCTTTATACTTTTTTTAAAGTTTTTATCATTTGCAATGTCCTTCGACAGATCTTGAGTAACATAGTTCTCAAGTGTTTTACCTTTTAATTCAGTTATAGGTGTATTAAACAGCACTTTTTTGAATCTTTCTAGTTCACTTGATAATAAAATAGCTGCCACATTCTCGGGCTTTGCATCTCTTCCTGGCTCACCTTTTTGACCTGGATAACCTTTTCCACCTGGAAGACCTGAATGATCTCTAAAGCCTGGCGACCCAGGCTCGCCCTGTCTACCTTTTTCACCTGGAATACCTCTAGGACCTGGAAAACCTTCATAACCTCTTAGACCTTTATCACCTGGAGGACCTCGATAACCTGGAGGACCTCGATAACCTGGAAGTCTAGGCATTCCTTCTACTTGTTCTGTATGTCTTAATTGCTTAATTTGCTCTTTTAAATGTTGAACTTCTGCTTTTAAGTCTTCAAATTCTCTAGTATTCACCACATCAACCTCCAAAAAGTTACCAAAATTTTCTAAGTTATAATAATAAGGATATAAAGCTAAGTTATGATCGTATTTATACCCAAAAGAATTAGGGTTTAACGAATAGAAGTTTTTGCATTCGCCATTTTCATCCGATATGCAGCCAACGTAATTGTCACCTAACTTTTCTGTTGTGAAATAGCTATTTTTCACATTCAATCTCTTTATTTCATGAAAAGGAGATAATTTGAAATCATCACTTCTCCTATCGAATATTGGAACAACATTATTCAACATACCAACCTTACTA
Organism: Wolbachia endosymbiont (group A) of Sphaerophoria taeniata; assembly: GCF_947250735.1. NCBI lineage: Bacteria > Pseudomonadati > Pseudomonadota > Alphaproteobacteria > Rickettsiales > Anaplasmataceae > Wolbachia > Wolbachia endosymbiont (group A) of Sphaerophoria taeniata. The sequence goes on along the minus strand of NZ_OX366344.1, from coordinate 1,318,130 downwards.
CCAGTGGAGTTATGTATTTCAACGCTCTTATAAAATTTGTATTCATATTGTGATTCTTTAAAAACATTGTCTCCAATTCGTATATCAAGTCTACTGCCAATAAGACTCATATTTTTACTACTTATTACATCTTTTGGATCTATTAAAACCTTACTACTTTCAAGTGGTTTAAATTTTATAGAACGTGTATCATAATCATATACATGAACATATTCACCATTCTTGCGGGATTGAGGTATAAAATCAATAGTAGCTATACTAATAATATTGCCATCATGGTAATAATAGTAATATTCACCTGAGTCAGTAACCAAAGCTAACTTGTTGTCATCTCCTACTTTTTCTAGCTTTAGTTGTAGTCCTTGAGATAAACCATTCAGCACCTTTTGTGTTCCACAGATATAGTCAATCACAATAAGGCGCTGATCTATAGGCTCATCAATAATAACGTAAGATGTAGTAGGTAGACTAACTGTTGTTTCGCTATTTACTCTTACTTTAGTAGTTATCACATAACGAGCTGCGTTACTACAGTCTTTACCTGGGGCATCTTCCTTTTCTAGTTTAAAACGCATTTTCCCTTCCTTTGTGGTCTATGTTTTATACACAGTTAATTTACAAACACTAATTATTGATTAATAATGGTGATATGTAAATATAGTTATAAAATAATTGTTACACTTGAATTTCTTCCTGGTTTCTGTTGTCATCATAACATTAAAAACACTTTAAGAAAGCTGCTTAGTTAAATTAACTTGGACAAGTAAATAGCAGTTTTGCAGCCTGTTTTTATGAATGAAGATAAAATGTTGTAGCCAAATGCGCTTTCAGCATTGTGCTGAATTGCAATATCTCTGTGTTCTAGCTCCTCATCGCGGAATTTACTTATAGTTTCTCTCAATTCTCCATCTTCTAAATGTGAAACTTGCTCTTTGTAGTGCTCCCCTATAACTTCTTCAACTGCAGCAGTGCAAGCCATAGCAGCTTTTTTGCCCATAATGGCAGTTGCAACGCCAAGTGACACTCCTAAAACACGCCAAACTGGCAACAAAACAGTAGGACGAACTTTTTGCTCTTTGATTTTCTCATTAAAATAGTGAAAATGCTTTTTTTCCTGCTCTTCCATTTCAATTATTTCATTGATTATAGAAGATTTTTTAAGAATAAATTTTTGACCAGAATAAATGCAAATAGCTCCATATTCCCCAGCATGATTTACTCTAATTGCCTGTTGCAAGAACTGATTGTTGCTGTACCTTAAATTATTTAGATTTCTTTCTTTCTCCACAATACACCTTACCTGATACGAACAGAGCTGCTATGAGATAAATTAAATTCCATGTTGCTAAGGAAACACCTAGAACGTAATGAGGTCTGTCACAAGATGGAGAGTAATTAGGATTTAGTAGATTATTTCTGAGCTCTTCTATACTAACGTTACCACTTGCTTGCTCTGTACAACCTAAAACATCATGAAATAAGTGGAGTTCAAGACCTACATGATAAAAAGATATTACTGCACCTATGAGGTAGCTGCAAAACATTGCATAGATTAGAATTTTGTTGTCTTTAAGCATGCATACTACTGCAAGTAACCCTGCAACATAGTAAACTACCCGCTCGTATGTACATAACTTGCATTGCAGCATGTTGAAAAAATATTCTAGCACATATGCAAAAATTAGAGCAAAAGCACTTGATAGCAGAAAGATTGTAGGAATTCTGGAGTTATTACACACGACTTTAAGTAAATTATTATAAAGACCCCTGAAAGTATAAAGCAGAGTATTCATTTTGCATAGGGATTTTTATTTTTTTTCAAAAGTAATCTGACTGGCACACCATCTACGAAGAAATTTTTTCTAAGATCATTAATTAAATAGCGTTTATAACTTTCATCAACACTTTCAGGTATGTTACATATCAAAGAAAAAGCTGGAGGTTTAGTACCAATTTGAGCGATATACTTCATTTTAACTGCTTTACCTTTTACAAGCGGGTGAGAGTGCCTATCTAAAGCATCAATTAGCCACTTATTCAGTTTTGCAGTGCTGACTTTCTTGTTCAAAGATTCACTCACTTCAAGACACTTATCTATCACATCGCCGCAGCGCATGCCTTTCAATGCAGAAATTGTTACAGTTGGCACTTCCAAGAATAACCGAGTCACTTCCTGTTGTTTGACAAATTTTATTAACTTACTTCTGTCATCCTTAGCTATTAAATCCCACTTATTTAAAACAACAATAATCCCTTTCCCTCCCTTAATTGCAGCTTCACCAATTGATAAATCCTGCTGCTCAATACCAACTAGGGAGTCTAGCATTAAAACTACCACATGAGAGCGCTTGATTGATTCTAAGCTTTTTTCAACAAATCTTGATTCTAAGTCATCTATAACATTCGCCTTTCTGCGGATTCCTGCAGTATCAATGAGAGTAATTAGCTCCCCATTATGATCATATACAATATCTACAGAATCACGTGTGGTGCCTGGCTCTGAATTCACTATTACTCTGTTTTCTGTAAGTAGGCTGTTTAAAAAAGTTGATTTTCCGACATTTGGGCGACCGATGATTGCAATTCTAAGTTTACTGGACTCACTGCCCAATAGATCAGTGTTTTCGTTCAAATTTTCAATAACATCAGCTAATGCATCATAAAGATCAACCATGCCAAGATTATGTTCGGCAGAGATATACACCGGGCCAAGAAAATCAAAAAACTGCAAATAATCAACATTTTCAGACTTATGACTCTCGCATTTATTTGCTATCAGTATCACAGGTTTATTTATTTTTCTCTTCAGCCACTTTGCAAATTCTTTGTTTTGCTCATTTTGCACTTTTGCGTCAACAAGAAAGAAAATTATATCTGCACTCAATAAAGAAAACTCTATTTGCTCAATAACTTGTAGTGAAAAATTAGTTTGGTCGTTCCATCCTCCTGTATCTATAACTTTAAACTCTAAATCGCTAATTCTGCCTATTCCTTCTCTTCTATCTCGTGTAACCCCTGGAATATTGCTGACCACCGCTGCTTTTCTTCCCACCAATCTATTAAAAAGAGTTGATTTACCAGCATTTGGTAGGCCTACTATAGCGATTTTTAGCATAATTTAAGAGCACCTTCTATACACAGTAAATTATAACCGAAATCTTGCAATTTAACTATTGACTTTATAGGTTATATCAATATTCTCAAGTCAAGATATTTTATCTTAACTTTATTATGTGAAATGGAGGAGTTATGTTAAAGCTAGAGCAAATAGAAAGTGTAGGTAATGGAAAACTAGAACAACAAGGGTCACAAAACCATTCATATAAAGATATAAAGCGTCCAGAAAAGACGGATGAATTCCTATTAATTAGGACAGTATATAAACAAATCTGAGAGAGAGAAGCGGAAAAAGATCCTAGAGCAAGTAGAAGATATAGAAAAAAAATATAAAGTGCTTTCTGATAGTCAGATTGCGGGAAAAGTGGTTGACGAATTACTAGAAATTGTAAAGCTTGCATATCAGGACCAAATTATGTTTGGTATGCCGTATGGTTTGGTGCATGGTATACTATCTAATGAAGAAAAAGAACGAGCAGCAAAAGAAATATCACTGATAGGGCACTTGATAAAAAATATAGACCTAATCAAAAGACAAAATTTAAGCCTTGAAAATAGTGAAAAAGAAAAGTTGGATTCTCTTTGCTCAAAGATAACTGATTTAATTTCAACAGGCACGTATGTGAGTAAAGAAATCTTGGACTTGTGTTGCAACAATATACCAATAAATTCGGCTCTAGAAGAAAAGCGTAACAGCTACTTATTGAGCCTAGAGAAAGCTGTGTGTGACAGTATTGAAAATGACAAAAAAGAAGGAATTGTAGTAGAAAGAGATAATAAATTTTATTGTGTAAAATGTCCAGAAGAAAGTGTGATCACTCCTGCAAAGTTTATGAATTCTCCGGAATTTAAGGATTTAGAATATTGTAAGTCAAAAATATGATATAAAGGAAATAAGAGGGAAAGATAACCCTACTCACTATAGGGATAGGGTTATCACGGGCGTGTGCGACCGGCAGAATATTGGTATTACAACCGTGTCCATCAAGGTACACTAGCCCATCTCTCGATACGTTTGAATAGTTGTGTGGGACATGTATATGCACCCGTTTACAATCTTAAATTAATTAAACTATCGAGGTTATAATGATTACATCTTATCAAAATTTTATTGGCATTGATATCGGGAAATTTAAAAATGTTGTTGCAGTTCACGAACAGAAGAATACTGTAGGATTTGACAATAATACTTCTGGCTGGCAACAATTGTTTCAAAAGTTTTCAGATATCCTACCTAATTCTTTAGTAACTTTAGAAAATACAGGAAAGTATGAGCTTGGTTTATTACATTTTCTTGTTGACAAAAATATTGCCACACATCGAGCTAATACCCGTAAAGTAAAAAGCTTTATCTTGTCTCACGGAACTTTAGCAAAGTCTGATAAATCAGATGCAAGAGCTCTTGCTCAATATGGATTTGAACGTCACAGCACTATCTCTCTATTTGTACCCACTTTTGAAAATCAATCAACCTTGGTTGCACTTTGTCAACGTCGTGATGACATTACGCAAATGAGAGCTCAGGAAAAATGTAGACTGGCAGCACCTGAAAATGACCATATAAAAGAAAGTTGTCAAAAAACTATCGAATTCTTTAATATTCAAATAGATGAACTCAATAATACTATACAAAAAATTATTGATGAAAGCCGTGAGTTACAACAACGTCAAAAAATCCTAAAAACAGTTCCTGGAATAGGTCCAAAGTTATCTCAAGATTTTCTCTGTTTAATGCCAGAGCTTGGTTACTTAAGCAGGAGAGAAGTTGCAAGCCTTGCTGGGGTTGCACCTTATCCAAAAGAAAGTGGTAAAACTATTGGATACCGAAGAATAACAGGTGGTAGAAGCAATGTTCGTGCAAAACTTTTTACATCTGCCATGGCTGCTGCAAAGTCCAAATCTGCACTTGGTGCCTTTTATTCTAAGCTTGTTGAAAGTGGTAAGAAGAAGATGGTAGCTATAACAGCTCTAATGCGTAAAATTATAGTAATTGCTAACGCAAGGCTTAAAGAAGCAATTAATTTGAATATTTAAAATTTACATAGCAGTAATTGAAATGAATATTGTGAATAAGCACTTTAAGTTTGTGCGGACGTGCTTATTCACAATAGCTTAAACGGAAATTGTTGCAGCAGCTGTTTGATATAGAATTCTGTTTCTATGACAAACGGGTTTTTATTATCTATATGGTTGGGTAAAGTTGCAAAATTATACAAATAAAAAATTTAAAAAACATAGTTGATGGTGCATTGCTAATGGGAGAAGGAGATAATATAATTCGGACACGAAATGGGCAATATCATGATATGAAAGGCAAAGTAAAGATGACTTTTAAAGTAGATAATGGTGAAATGATTGAAATGATTTTATCTTCTGAAAAAGCTGAGAGTTTTGGTGCAATAACAGTACAGATGGATGATAAAAGTTGTGAAATCTTCTCAAAGTACCTTGAAGAGCTAGAAAAAGAATCTCGTGTAAGCAAGGTCGTCGAAGCTGCTAAAAGTTTTGTGCAAAGTAAAACTGTTTCACCTCCTCTTTCTTCTATGGGCGATACTAATACATCCAATCACCTTGAAAACATTGGCAAGAGCGCTGAACAGAGAAGTTGAGAAGCAATAGCTGTCCACACATACACTGTTGCATATAGCAATAGTGTATGTGTATAGTTAATAGGGTTTGTAAACTTAATAAAGTCTACAACTAATTTGAAAACTACTTTATTGTATGCAAGACTTTGAAATACTAGAAAATCTAAAAACCAAAGCACTAGAAGCTGAAAAAGGAGGCGGTTCTAACAGAATCAATAAACAACACGAAAAAGGGAAATTAACTGCTAGAGAAAGGCTCAGTGTATTACTCGATGAAAATTCGTTCGAAGAGTACGATAAATTCGTGAAGTATCACGCAACTGATTTTGGCATGCAAAATGCTAATTTTTTAGGTGATGGAGTAGTGATTGGTCATGGTACTATCTTCGGCAAGAAAGTTTTTGTTTATTCTCAGGACTTTACTGTCTTTGGTGGATCACTTGGTGCATCACATGCAAAAAAAATATGCAAAATTATGGATATGGCAATTAATGCCAGGGTTCCAATTATCGGACTAAATGATTCTGGTGGAGCCAGAATTCAGGAAGGAGTAAATTCCCTTGCTGGTTATGGAGAAATTTTCCAAAGAAACGTAAATGCATCGGGCGTTATACCACAAATCTCTTTAATTATGGGTCCATGTGCAGGAGGGGCTGTTTATTCTCCAGCATTAACTGACTTTACTTTCATGGTAAAGAATAGTTCATACATGTTTATAACCGGACCAGATGTAGTAAAAAAGGTTACCTATGAAGATGTAAGCTTCGAAGACCTCGGTGGAGCAAAAATTCATACAAGCAAAACAGGAGTGGCAGATTTTGCATTCAATAATGATGTTGAAATGCTGCTAAAAATGCGTGAATTCCTTACCTTTTTACCAGCAAATAATCAAGAACCACCGAAATCTGTACCAACCTGTAATGATGTTAATGAGATTGATGAATCCTTAAACACTCTAGTTCCTACCAATCCTAACACTCCTTATGATATGTATGAACTCATTGAAAAAGTTTGTGATGAGAAGAAATTCTTTGAACTAAAACCTGATTTTGCTCGTAATATTATAATTGGTTTTAGTAGAATTGGAGGAAATACTGTTGGTATTGTTGCAAATCAACCTATGCACCTTGCAGGATGTTTGGATATTGATTCTTCAAGAAAAGCTGCAAGGTTTGTAAGATTCTGTGACGCATTTAACATTCCCATCATCACACTTATTGATGTTCCGGGGTTTTTACCTGGTACAAATCAAGAATACAATAATATAATACAACACGGAGCAAAGTTGCTTTACGCTTACGCTGAAGCGACCGTGCCGAAAATTAGCCTTATCACTAGAAAAGCTTATGGTGGTGCATATATCGTTATGAACTCGAAACATTTAAAAGGTGACATAAATTATGCTTGGCCAACTGCTGAAATAGCTGTAATGGGCCCTGAAAGTGCAGTTGAAATTATATTTAGGCATGAAAAAGACCAGCAAACGTTAATCAAAGAATATAAAGAGAAATTTGCTAATCCATTTTTTGCTGCATCACATGGATACATTGATGACATTATAGTGCCAAGTAAAACAAGGCATTACTTTTGTAAAGCATTAGAGCTACTCAAAAACAAGAAAGTAGAAAGGATATGGAAAAAGCATGATAACCTGCCTCTGTAACTTTCTTCTAAGCCTTGCTTACAAGTTATGCAATATTATAAGTGTAATCAGTGTGCCGTTACCAAGACTCGAACTTGGGACCTCGTCATTACCAATGACGTACTCTACCACCTGAGCTACAACGGCAAGTTTATATATTATGATAATGAATAATACAAAAAAGAATAAGGAAAAAGAAGAGGAGAAAAAAAGATTAGCGAAAGCTTTAAAGCAAAATATTTTGAAAAGAAAAAAGCAGCAACAGAGTAGACAAGATGCCAGAACTACCAGAAGTAGAAATAATCTCTAACTTCTTGCTTGATAAAATTAAAAACAAGCAAATTAGCAATGTTATAGTTAATAATTGGAATTTACGTGCCCCAATAACAAAAAATATTGATGATATGCTAAAGGGCAAAGTCATAAGCAACATCAAGCGTAGAGGTAAGTATACGATCTGGAATACAGATGGTAGTATGGCTGTAATCATACATCTTGGCATGAGCGGAAAGCTTATATATGCTGACCATGATCAAGTGCGGAATAAGCACGATCACGTGGTATTTTTATTTTCCGATAATACTTCAATAATCTTTAATGATCCAAGAAGATTTGGATTAGTTATTATTTTAAGCAAAGAACAAGAAATAAATTTTTTTGATGGTTTTGGAATAGAGCCCCTCACGGATGAATTCAGTGGAGACTATTTACAGGAGTTGCTGAAAAACAAAAAAGTGAATATCAAATCAGCATTAATGGACAATAAATTAATAGTTGGCGTAGGCAATATATATGCTTCTGAAAGTTTGTTTAGAGCCCGCATATCACCACTCAGGTCAGCAAAAGACTTGACCTATAGAGAGTGCGAAAAACTTGCTGCTGAAATAAAAAATACTCTGAGTGATGCAATTGCTGCAGGCGGTTCAACACTGAAAGATTATGCACAGCCATCTGGATCTGCTGGATACTTTCAAAATAACTTTTACGTATATGGTAAAGTTCAAAAACCTTGCAAAATCTGCAACAATATCATAACACTTATACGACAAAATGGCCGTAGCACTTATTTCTGCAACGTATGTCAGAATTAAGATTTTATTTTTGAATATGACATTTTTACCTGAAAAAGATCCGATTAACTTGTTTTCAAAGTGGTATGAAGAAGTACTTAATTCTCCGTGTAAACAACCAACTGCAATGACGCTAGCAACTTGTAGCAAAGACTGCATTCCATCTGCAAGAGTAGTATTACTAAAGGAATATAGTAAAGAAGGTTTTGTGTTCTTCACTAACATAAATAGTAGAAAAGGAAAAGAATTGACCGAGAACCCTAAAGCTGCGTTAGTGTTTCACTGGGTAGAATTTGCTAGGCAAGTACGAATTGAAGGAGATGTTAAACTTCTAAACGATGAAAGAACTGACAAATACTTCTCTTCTCGAGCGCGCGATAGTCAAATTAGCGCATGGTGCTCAAAACAATCGAGCATTCTGAAAGATTGGCAAGATTTTGAGCAAGCTATAAAATTGAAGGAGAAAGAATTTTACAATACACAAGTTTCTCGTCCTGACTTTTGGGTGGGATTTTGCGTAATCCCAAAAGTAATTGAATTTTGGCAAGAAGGTGAATATAGGAAGCATATTAGATTTAGATACACCCTTGTTGAGGGAAGCGATTGGAAAATAGAACAACTATATCCCTAGCTACATTCGTTATTGGAAAGCTGAAGGAAGGTATCCGTTCAGCAGAGTGGCAAAATAGGTAGACAAAGTGCTCTAAAAAGATAGTCATAGAGTAAATGTGAGCTTACAATAAATGGTGTCATCCCAGTGCCCAGACACTGGGATTCAGAAAAATTGACTGTAAACAGGCACACTATACAACATTTTCGATCAAAAGCTAGATCCCAGTGTCTGGGCACTGGGATGACAAGAAAGGGAACACTGGAATTTTTGTTTCAGTATTTGTACATTAGCCATGCACCTGAACAGATACGAAGGAAGTTAGTGGCGGTCACATACTCTTTCATCACAAAGAAGCTTACCTTTATCTCTGACGTATTTTAAAGGAATTTTGGGATTATTGATGTCTTTACCACCAGTATCATGCCATTTCTTTTCCCATGTAATATAATATGGTTCAAGGTCTTGCGGCGTTAATTTATATATTTCTTTTAGCTCTATTCCTTCATAAATAGCAAATACCCAATCCACCTTTCGGTATTTTGCAATTATTGTCGGATTCATATGATGATGAGTAGAAAAGCTTTTTGTAAGAAGAGCATTTACTAATTTAAGCTCATATTCATTACCATACTCATCAATGGCATCATTTCCCTCGCGTGCTGGAAGAATAGTGAGTCCAGTTAGTAATAAGACTTGTAGGATTTTCCCGCCGTTATCCTGAAAGATATCATTTATACCATGCTTAACAGCAAACTCCTGGTACTTCCGTATATGAGGAAATATATCTTTCAGACATTTTCTGTCTTGATCCTGATTTAGAAGTGCAGTAGGTTCAACACCAAGGGCATCTGCTATGCGCTCAACATTATCTATAGAGATATTTCTCTCACCACGTTCAACGGAGCCTATATATGTTCTGTGTAATTCACATAAATCAGCAAGAGTTTCTTGGGAAAGCCCTTTTATATTTCTTATCTTTCGTATATTCTGGGAAAGAAGTAACCGCAAAGATTGTTTTTTTATTTTTGTCATCTTTGTAAGATAATAGTTGACAATTATAAGTCTACAGACTATAAGTATCTTTCATATGGCACATATATTGGAAAAATTTAAATTTAATAATAAACCCACATATACTACAGACAGGGAGCTGCATATTGTGGAGACTCTCTTAACCTATTGCCGCAATTACCAGATAATAGCTTAGATCTCGTAATCACCAGTCCACCGTTTGCTTTGCAAAGAAAAAAAGAATACGGAAATGAATCCCAAGCCGAATATGTTGCATGGCTTAGTCAATTTGCAAAATTAGTACATAGCAAACTCAAAGATACAGGCAGTTTTGTACTTGATCTAGGTGGGGCTTATGAAAAAGGCGTGCCATCCAGAAGTTTATATAATTTTAGAGTGCTTATATATTTCTGTGATGACATAGGCTTCTTCCTTGCAGAAGATTTCTATTGGTATAATCCTTCTAAATTGCCAAGTCCAATTGAATGGGTAAATAAGAGAAAAATCAGAGCAAAAGATTCTGTTAATACAGTATGGTGGTTCAGCAAAACTGAGTGGCCTAAAGCAGATGTCACAAAGGTGCTAGTGGAATACAGTGGCCGCATGAAAAAACTTATCGAGAACCCAAAGGCTTATTATACTCCAAAAGAACGACCATCAGGACATAATATTGGTAGTAGCTTTGGTAAAGATAATGGAGGAGCTATTCCATCAAATCTTTTGCAGATTCCCAATTCAGAATCTAACAGCCAGTATCTTGCTGCATGTAAGGAACTAGGTGTAAAAGAGCATCCAGCTCGATTCCCTGCTAAATTACCTCAATTTTTTATTCAGTTTCTAACACAACCAGGAGATGTTGTTTTAGATATTTTTGCTGGCTCTAACACAACAGGTTTTGTATGTGAGCAAGAAAACCGTTACTGGTTAGCATTTGAAGAAAATAGAGAATATCTTGCTGCATCTGCTTTTAGGTTCTTAAAAAAAGAATGCTCAAAAGAAACTATTTATCAACGCATTGTTCATGGTGAAGAGCAAGTGTTAAAGGCTAAGCAGTCTGTATTGGATCTTAAGTTCACTCAGCAGTCATTAGTAGTTTAGTTATGCTCTTTGTTCGTGTCCGTTCAGCGGAGCGGCAAAATAAGGTAGACAAGGTAGTATAAAAAGATAACCATAGAGTAAAAGTGAGTTTACAACAAATGCCAGTGCGTGACACTGGGATGACAAAAAAGGGGCTACTCGGATGACAAAAAAAGGAGCACTGGAATGACAGCAGCCCTAAGTCATACCGCCACGGTATCTCTTAACATAGATCCCGCTAACAAGTAGCGGGATGACGAATATACCGCCACGAACCGTCATACCGCCGCGGTATCTCTTAGCCGCTAACAAGCAGCAGACCGTCATACCGCGATTCATTCGCGGTATCTCATCCGCTAACAAGTAGCGGGATACTTGACCTTTACAGGGATGACGGTTGTCGGTAGGCCTAAATTACTTTAGCTACAAACATTAAGAAATTTACCAAATAAAAAAAAAGGCAAAAGAAGCCCTAGTCACTGTCTATTTTCTGTATTGGCGTTTTTTAAGTCTTAAACACTGCAATTTAGCTGCTTTTAAGTGCAACTCACCTTATCTTAAATGTTTAAGAAATTTACTAAGCAGAAAAAAAAGGCAAAAGAAACCCCGTGTTAGCTAGTTGTCACTCTCTAATCCTGCAAATCGGCGTTCTATACTGTCTTAAACGACTTATAAGCGCGTTTCAGCTTGTGTAGGTAAAAACCCAGAAATGTTGTGAAGACATAAGGTGCACATAGTGCAAAAAATTAAAAATAAGACGCCAACTACGTTGTTTTTTGCTGTTTAATCTGCACAGATGAAGATAACTGAATACCTTCAGTATCATGATAAGGGGACTGGGGGAATTTGTCAAGTAGTTTCTACCTGAAACCACAATATTCGCACAGTTGGAAAATGGTTGCGGGAGTAGGATTTGAACCTACGGCCTTCAGGTTATGAGCCTGACGAGCTACCGAGCTGCTCCATCCCGCGTCGTTGTTTATTTAGCTATTATACTTGCAATTATAGGATATACAAGGATAAAATCCGCTATGGGTCGTATATTAGTATATTTATTAACTTTTTTTGACATAATAGTTAGATATATACGTCATAACCTACGTAATGAAAAATATAACTTGATACTGTGGTTTCCTGTGTGCCAGTGTGTAGGGATTTTAACCTATTTTTCCCTAAGTTTTGAACCAAGCTGCATTTTCACTATATCTATTTTTCTTTTGCTTCCACCTACACTAACTCTGATTGCGATACTGCACAAAAGGTACACAATACTATGCATTGCTTTAATTGCAGTGCTCATAGGATTTACAGCTAGTAAATTAAGAACAGCTTTAGTTGATACTCAAATTCTTGATAAAGAGAGATACGTAAAAGATATAATTGCCACAGTGAAGGATATTAACGACAGGGGCTCATACAAACAATTTCTGCTTTCTGTCTCTACTATCTCAAAATCCTCTCCTGTCATCCCAGCACCCCCTTTTGTCATCCCAGTACTTGATACTGGGATCCAGAAAAAAAAGATATGGATTCCAGCGTTACGCACTGGAATGACACCGGATAGAGCTCTAGATAACATCAGAATATCAGTTAGAACCAAAGTGGAAAAAGGCATTAAAATAGGCGATCAAGTAAAATTATCAGCAAAACTCTTCCCTCTAAAGATTGCGCCCTCGGAGCATGCATATGATTTTGCAAGAATAGCATATTATCAGAAAATAAGTGCAACAGGTTTTGCAACAAGCAAAATAGCTTTGCACAAAAAGGCTGAAGCAAGGAAATTTCAAGAATATATAGAATCTTTCCGTCAATACATTTATGAAAACCTGCAGCAAAATATTAAAAAACCACATGCAGACATAATTTCTGCATTACTAATCGGCAAAAAGGACGGAATAGACCAAAAAACTATGGATGCGATAAGAGATTCAGGTATAGCACATTTGTTTGCCATATCTGGTTTGCATTTATCATTTGTTGCTGGCCTGTTTTTTATAGTGTTTCGTAATTTATTCGCAATATCTGAAACTTTGACTCTTAAGTATAACACCAAGAAAATATCTGCATTCCTTACTATCTTGCCAACCACGTTTTATTTGTTGATTACCGGTATGCAAATTTCTGCTCAGCGTGCCTACATCATGGTGATTTTAGTACTCGTTGCAATAATGATAGAGAGAAAATATCGAGGGTTAATAGCAATTGCGTTTGCTGCTGCAGTGATACTCTCAGTAGAACCAGAAGCAATTTTAAAGCAAGGCTTTCAGATGTCATTTTCTGCGGTTTTGGCACTGGTTGCCAGTTATCAAATTAATGCTAATAAATTGTTCAAAATAAAAATAATGAAATATTTTGTGTCGATAATGATCAGCTCAGTAATAGCAAGTTTAGCAACTGTTCCGTACACGATATACAATTTTAATTATTTTTCAATTAGTGGTATTATCACAAATTTAGTTGCTATACCAATAGTTACATTAATTATTATTCCACTTGGAATAATTTATGTCTTATTGATTCCTTTAGGTATTGAATGGATTATAGCGCCATTTATAGAGCGCCCAATTGACAGTATCTTGTATATAACAAATGCAATCGCTAGTCTTCAGTATTTGGTTATTCCCATTCGTACTTTTCCTGCCTCATCAATTATTATCATAACACTTGGTTTATTGTGGCTGTGCTTGTGGGAAAGAAATTGGCGTTTCTTCGGAATTTTCTTTATTGTACTAGGTATTTGCTTTAGCACCGCATATAAAACCCCCGACATCCTAATAAATGCTGATAATGTTGCTGCAAAGGAGAGTGATAACTTACTATATTCTCTCACCAGAAAAAATAGGAACTTTGTTGTCAAAACATGGGCGAAACAAAATGGGCAGAACCAAATTTTGAATCATACAAAATATAGCAATCCAGATAAAAGACTAAAGTGCAACGATTATGGCTGTATATATAATAAAGGAAATAATAAATCAGTACTGCTTGCTTATAAAAAAGAAGATATTTCAGAAAATTGTGATAAAGTTGATTTAATAATTCAATTAAGTGAATTCGACTATTCAGTTTGTAATACTAGAACTATTAAATACACCAATCTAAAAACATATGGCACACATTCAATTTGGTTAACAAATCGTTACGTAAAGATTAATACAGTGCGCTCTAACCGGCCTTGGCACATGTTGAAAAATTAAGAAACTTGATTTTAAGGTTTGGTTAATGTATACCTAAATAAATTAAAACTAGAAAAATGTTATGGTTACAGACACTAAAGATCCTTTCAAAGACTATTTTGATTTTTTAGGATTTAGAAAACTTGCTGACCAGCCCAGTAGAATTTTGAGCTCTATAAGAAAGTATTCTGGTACTATATCGATAGCAAGTACCATTGCTACTCTTATAGCATTTACTGCCTTTTCTATTCAGCCTGTTACAGTAAGTATTGCTGGGTTTACGTTCACGCCAGCACCTCTTGCCTTTATTCCTCTTGCAGTTCTCTTATTTACTGCTGTTATAAACTTTATAAATACACAAAAAATAAAAGAGAATGAGATAGATAAAAAAGTAGGAAACTATCAAGTTGATGAACAGTACAGCCAGATTGTTCAAGAAGCCGAAAAAATTGAAATTGTAACAAATTTAGATCGTAAGAGGAAAAAGCTTTCAATAGTTTTACCAATTTCTAAGATGCAGAGAGAAATACTAGAAGATATAAAAGCAGAAAATAGAAATAGGATTTTCTTGTTTACTGGATCATATGTATTTGGTGCTATTATAGTAGTTTCAGCAATATCACAATCCATTAATGTTTCAATAACATTAATATCTTTATTAGTTGTTATTCTTGTATGCATCATATCAACACTTAGCAATCTAATAAGTAATAGCGTAGATTATGAAAATCATACTATTAGAAACCACAGTACTTTAGGTCTTCTACTTCCATACTGGTCTGGAAAGGGCATGGTTGTATCAGTAATAGAAAATAAGCTTGGTAAAAAGGAAAATGAACTAATATCTCTAATAAAAGAACTGTTTGGTCCGTTTTGCGACTCATTTCGCAGTAACCTTAAAAAAGCTTGCGATTTACTTGATAATAGTCTTTTAAAGCCTGCAAATATTAACATTAAAGAAACGCTTGGCAGTATAGGGAAGGATCTCAAAGCTTTACTTGATAAATTAGAAAAAGATATAAAGAAAAATGTGGATGAGGTGAAAACAACTGCTAGTAAAGAAATAACTGACTGCCTGAAAAATATTAGTAAAAGTGTGGATGTTCTGTGTAAAGAAGTTAGCGGAGACGTAAAAGGTAAACTGAGTGAAGTGGACATAGAAAAGGTAATGAGTTTAGTAAACAACTTGAGTAATCTAGCAGAGACTTTAGAAGATAGAATATCTAGACTTAAACCTGGAGCCTGTATGGGATTATCCGGAGCAACTTTTGCAGATGAAAGACTGCCTAACGCACCTAATAACCCCAACCCTCAACAAAATGGGCAAGGAAGCAGTAGTCAATCTAATACTGATCGATCTGCAAATAAAGATATGCAAACTAGTACTAATGAATCTGCAGATCAAGAGATACAGACACAGTTATTAGAAGAACACAACCGACCAAGTGAGCCTGATAATGAAGATAATACTGATCAATTAGTAGATGAAGAGAAGAAGCTACAAGAACAAATGGCAGTCTTAGAAAAACAAGACAGAGTAAGGCAGCTGGAAAAAGATTTACTTGAACGAAAAAGAACAGACAAGTGGAAAGAAAAAATCAACGGCAAACCAAGTGACTTTCTATATTATTTATTAGAATCTATTAAGCTGGAAGAAAAAGATAATAAAGAAAAAAAGGTTGAGGCAACACTACGGGATTTTGATAACAAGATAATAATTCACTGGAAAGATGGCTCTCAAACAACTTGCCATATTAAAAAACAAGGTGATCTTCCTAGTACAAAAGTTGATTTCGTAAATCAAAATATTCAAGCAGCATGGGAAATGGCGCGGGGTAAATCACTATAGATCACTCAGTAATAACCTTAAGTGTTAATAATGATAAAGAGAAATTAAGGTTAGACACCTATATAGCTGAAAAATGCAACATATCGCGCAGTAAAGCGCAAAGATTGATACAGAATGAGCAGGTGAAATTACTTGGCACACCGATAATTAATAATGATCACATAGTAAAATCAGGTGAAGAGTATATAGTACATCTCGTTCAACCTAACATATCCACATCAATTGAGCCTAATTATGACATAAAACTTGATATCGTCTATGAAGATGAGGACATTATAGTTCTGAGTAAACAAAGTGGATTAACAGTGCACCCTGGTGCTGGGACAAACAATGATACGCTCTTGAACGCAGTTATCGCTCGCCTTGATGTAAGACCAGGAATTGTTCATAGACTCGATAAAGATACTAGTGGGCTGATGGTAATTGCAAAAAATGAGGAAGCCCATAGTTTTTTGTCTGAATTGTTATCAAATCGTAAAATAAAGCGAGAATATTTAGCAGTAGTTTGGGGAGCATTATCTTCCCAGCAGGGAACTATAAAAACTAACATTGCTCCCAAACGCGGTAATAAAGAAATGATGTGTGTAACAAAAATCACAGGCAAATTAGCAATCACTCACTATTTAGTGCAGAAAATTATAGGACAAGCAAGCCTGGTTAAATGCACTTTAGAGACAGGCAGAACACACCAAATTCGAGTCCACATGAGCCACATAGGACATTCCATAGTTGGTGATCAAGTTTACGGAAAAAATAGTAGTAAAAGCACAAAATATGCTAAAAACTCTAGTTTCATTCATAATTTCAATAGGCAAGCACTACATGCTTATATACTGGGCTTATACCACCCAAAAAGTAAGGAATACATGGAATTTGTCTCTGATTTACCGCAAGATATAAAAACTTTAATTGGTGAGTTTGAAAATATACCTAAGAAAGGTTTACCTGATTTTTGAAGTAACGGCATCATTGCTGGTATAGCTAACCCAAGAAAGGTTTCCCTACGTCATACCGCGATTCATTCGCGGTATCTCTAGATCCCGCTAACGAGCAGCGGGATGACGAATTTTTGTTTTTCAAATTGTAGGTAAACCTAAGCCACTTTAGCTATATATATCTTTGGCTGAAATAAATTAAGATTTACTGCAGCTACAATAAGTACTCTTATCATCACATTTTGGTGTTAAGTCGGGATAGAACGTGAGTATAGCATCATTCTTTCTTACAAACACTGATTGATAATTGTCATCTTCCATTTCATATAGGCACATTCCATCTTTTCCTAATTCCTTGAACGCCTTAGTTGCAGAAATTAAAATATCATCGGCATGAAGGTTATATGCGTATCCATTTGGGCATTTAACTTTCACTTCCCCATCCTTACCCAAATATTTCATTCCAAATGTATAAACTGGTGGCTTAATATCTGATTTATTGCATAGGGACCTATCATTCCAAATTGCACCTGCCCATTTATCTTCTTGAGCTTCAACATATCTACCTACAAAATGCATATCACCTAATTTATCGTTTGGCTCACCACAAAAAATATGTCCAAACCCTATAGTTTCTTTTTCACTTCCACTATTTGTAAACCAAATGTTAGCCAGTTCATCTTTAAATAACTCCAAATCCGCATCTGGCGTAATCACTTGATGATCAAGCTTATCATATATTCCTTTCACTACTTCTTGATGCTGCGGACAACTAAGTAAAATTTTGAAATCTTCTTTATCTGGATGTGCTCCCCAATCTCCACAAACTTTCAACACTCCTCTATCGAAGTCAGTTAATTCTGGAAACGGTGGTATATAACCTGGTTGTGAACTGAACAATGGTTCAAAATTGACCTTAACATTTTCTTCTACATAACTGGTGTGAAAATAATGATCCTTAATATAAAAAATAAATCCTATTATTGGTATTATTAAACACAAAATTAGTTTAACTGTCTTCGACATAATCACGTTCACAAAAAAGCTAGCTTATAAGAAACAATTTAAAAAAGTTTTAATCTAATCATTTTTGCAGAGCAGCAACTCCCGGCATTTCATCACCACCCAGCCAACTTAAAAACGCTCCTCCACCAGTGGAAACATATGTAAAATCCTTATCGGTAAGGCCTGCAGCGCTTATTGCAGATAGACTATCACCTCCCCCTATTATGCTGGTTAACTTTCCTTTGTGCGTTAAGTCACTTACGACTTTCATTACCCCTATTGTACCACTTGCAAAAGCTGAATGTTCAAAAACACCAATAGGTCCATTCCACAGCAGAGTCTTACTGCTTGCTATTATACTGCTTATTGTACTCAAAGTTTGTGGTCCGATATCCAAAATTATATCACCGTCCAAAATGGACTCAGTTCTTCTTGAAATACTAGTGCTGTAATCAGAGTTTACTGCAACCAGAACGTCTTCTGGCACAACTATTTTGCAATTGTTTTTATTTGCTGTTTCAACAATATTATGTAGAAGGTCGTCAACACCATTTTGAAAGAAAGATTTTCCTATATTTACTTTGCTAAATAACAAAAAATTATTAGCAATTGCACCTCCGAGAACTAGGTAATCAACCTTTTCTGTTAGCTTTATAAGCATTTTTATCTTAGTTGACATTTTGGCTCCCCCAACTATCGCAGTAATAGGTTTAGCTTTAAACGATACAGCTTTTTCAAGATACTTTAGCTCATCTTGTAAGCAAAATCCCCCGTAGGAAGGTAAAAACTCTGTAATGCGTGAAATAGAAGCGTGAGCTCTGTGAGAGCAAGAAAATGCATCATTTACATATATATCCGCTAGAGATGCTAGTTGTTTGGCAAAATTTGAGTCACTCTGCTCTTCCTCTTTATAAAATCTTAGATTCTCTAGTAATATTATATCTCTTGCATCCATAGCACTCACTGCTTTTTGCACTTTTTCACCAACGCAATCATCAATGAATTTCACTTTTTTATTTAGTAACTGCGATAAAGTGTCAATTACATTTTTTAGCGACAGATTATTGTCTCTGGCCTTTGGGCGTCCGAAATGCGATATAATAATAATCTTTGCACTTGCATTCACTAAATACTCAATAGTAGGCAATGCTCTCAAAATACGAGTGACGTCACGAATTTCTCCATCTTTTATAGGAACATTGAAGTCAACTCTGAGTAAAACGGTTTTATTGTGAAGATCACAATTTTCTATACTAGGTATATTCATTGTAAAACTAAAGCTATAAAGCCACTATACAGCGGTTTGACCTAAAGTAAAGTTTTAAGTTTACGAACGTTTAAGGAAATTTGCATCCAGATGGTGTCATGAAAGTAGCTGACACTGGTTCACTCTATAATGGTGTCATCCAAGTAGCCGACACTGGGATCCAGGTTGCTTACAAGCAAATTAGCATAGAAAGTGGTTACAACATTTTCGATGAGATTGCAGGAACCAGTTTCAGCTACTCGGATGACACCATTCTTTTTTCTGGATCTCAGTGTCAGCTACTTTCATCTGCCACCTGCAAATTGCAATGTTCGTACAGTTATGTGTCACGCTACTTGGATGACACCGTTGAAAGAAATGAACCGCCTTTTCAAAATTGTTTTGAATAGAGGAATAACATTCACAAGTAAAATTTCATATTACCATTTTTTAATTTATGTATTATAATAAGCTTAATCTATAAGAAAAACAAAGTTGGAAAAGTTGGAAGAACTAAGCAAAAACTGGGTGATAAGAACGGGAAGATTTTTATCTTCATTGTTTTTTTTACTGTTGATTGCGCTATCAATACGTAGTTTTTTATTCGAGCCATTTCATATACCTTCTGGTTCAATGAAAAGCACCCTACTTGAAGGGGATTACATTTTTACTAGTAAATATTCATACGGTTACAGTAAACACTCATTTCCATTTTCTCCAAACATTTTTAGCGGCAGGATTTTTTATACCCCTCCAAAGCGTGGCGACATAGTAGTTTTCAAACCCACAAGAAATGACAGCATCAGGTTTGTTAAGCGAGTAATAGGAACACCAGGTGACAAAGTGCAAATGATAGAGGGAGAATTATACCTAAATGATCAGAAAGTAGAGCGAAGGCAAATTGAAAGTTTTTTTGATTATGAGTCAAATCGTAACATACCAAGATATATAGAAACGCTTTTAAGTGGCAAGGAGCATGAGATTTTGGTAGATAACATTTCTAATAAGCTATCATATAACACTACGGTTTATTATGTACCTAACGATCAATTTTTTGTTATGGGAGACAATAGAAACAATTCTTTGGATAGCAGGTTTCCTGAAGTTGGTTTTGTACCAATGGAAAATATAATTGGGCGTGTAAGCATAGTTGGTTTATCATTTAAATTAGGAAAGGTCGATTGGTTACCATTTAATTTCAGGTTACCTGTTGCTTTGAGATTTGACAGGATATTGCATAAAGTTGTGTAAACTCTACCTATCTGTTAATTCACATAATTCTAAAGCAGAACTTTCTAACTCAGCGATAGCGTTGTTAATTTCATTCAAGTCATTGCCTTGTAAAGCGTTTTTTGCGTTTTGTAATAGGTTTTTTAACTTTTGATCAGTGGAAAGGTTATTATTGTTTTCAACCAAGTGTATAAGTTTATTTCCATTAATTTTAGCGCCTGCAAGGGAACGAGCCTTCATATCTTCGTCAAAGCTGTTTATTGACTGGTCAACCATATTTTGAATATCGGCTCCACTTAAGCCAAAACTTGAATTTACTTCAACTGTCTGCTCGATTCTGGTGGTTTTTTCTCTTGCAGTAACAGTCAATATTCCGTCAACGTTAACTGTAAATTCTATTTCAACTCTTGCAGAACCTGCAGGTAGTGGCGGTATACCTTTTAGTTCAAACTGTGCTAGAGATTTGTTATCCTCGATCATTTCACGTTCTCCCTGACAAACGTGAATTTTCATTGCTGTTTGCCCATCAACATAAGTTGTAAACTCTTTTGTTTCTGAAACTGGTAGTGGCGTATTTCTTGGTATGATTTTTTCAACTATGCCTCCCATAGTTTCTATGCCAAGTGATAAAGGTAAAACATCCAGGAGAACAGAATGAGCCTGCAAAGCTGCTCCAATGACCACTGCTTTATCTGGATCTGCTTCACTTAGTACTTTATTTCCAAAGAGCTTGACTAGTGAATTTTGAACCAATGGTGTTTTAGTTGCACCACCAACTAAAATTACTCCTTTTATATCATCAATTTTAAGATCTATATCACTTATAGTACGAGTGACTATATTGATAGTCTTATTAACTAAAGGACTTATTGCCTGTTCGAACTTCTCTCTAGTTATTTCACATTCAAATGGCTTGCCGTTAATGTTAAAGCCAAAAGTGCCTGATACATTTTCACTTAAGTATTCTTTCGCGGTACGGATATTGCAGGTTCCAGCGTTATGTGTTGGAATGACATTAAGGTGTGTTGTCGACTCCTTGTTTAAACCTACTTTTTCTCTATACTTATCAAGTACAATTGAACTTAGTAGGTGATCAAAATCATCACCGCCGAGTTTGGTATCACCACCAACCGCAAGGACTTGAAACACTCCTTGATGTAATTTCAATATTGAAATATCAAATGTTCCTCCACCAAGGTCGTAAACTGCATATATTCCGCTGCTGTTGTTCTTTTCAATGGAGTAAGAAAGTGCAGCAGCAGTTGGTTCATTAACGAGACGAAGAACTTCTATGCCAGCTAATTTTGCTGCATATTTAGTTGCGTTACGTGCTGAATCGTCAAAGTAAGCTGGCACAGTGATCACTGCTTTTTTTACTTCCATTCCTGTAGACTTTTTCACCCTCTCGCATAAAGCTTTTAATATCTCAGCAGAAATCTCAACAGGAGTAAGATACTTTTCCTCTGAGCATTTTACTCTAATAACTTTTTCACTTTCGTTATCTATTTCAAAATTGAGGCCTTCTTTATTTAATTCTTCAACACTTTCACCCATTAAACGCTTTATTGAGTAGATTGCATTTTGACCGACGTCACAGCCAGTTTTCAATGTATTATTTTCATACGAAATAACAGAAGGCAGTAGCTCTCTTCCCTGCTCATCTTTAAATATCTCCACGTTGCCAGCTTTATTTACCATAGCAATTAAAGAGTTAGTAGTGCCAAGATCTATACCAAAAACTACTTCACTTGAATTTGGTTCAGAAATTTGAATTGGTTGCATTCTTTTTCACCTCCTCAAATGACTTATATAAATATTTCAATCTTAAGACTTGTGTAGCAGCTCCATCAAAATTCTTTACAGCAAAAGTGTTAATTAGGTTTTTAACGCAATCTTTTATTTTTTCATCAACCATCCTACTTGCAAATTGTAGATCATCGCAGTCCAGCAAATATTCTCTTATTTCCATTGATTCATTTAGTATTTCAGAATTTAGATGATCCTTTTGGCTTTTCATACCAAAAAGATTCAACAAATGCTCGGCACGTTTTAGAGGTGACTTTAGCACCTGATAAGCTTTGTTAATATTAATTATATTTTTAGATTGTCCTTCGTTTATATCAGTCCTGCTTAGCTCAATATATTTTTTCTCTAACTCATCAAAGCTGATATTGAAAGTTGGTTCAATTTCAAACAATGTAAAATAGCTGCTAGACATGAAAACTCTCTCCACAACCACATTTTCCTTTCTCATTAGGATTTTTGAAAACAAAACCCGATGAAAATTTTTCTTCTACATAATCCATTTCAGAGCCAAGAATAAACATGACAGATTTTGGATCGATCAACACTTTGACTTTTTGGTCATCACTGCAGTTTTCCTCAATTATCGACTCTAAAGGACGAGTATCATACGCATATTCAATATCATATTTTAAACCAGAACATCCTTTTTGTTTAATTAGCACTCTTATTCCTATTGCTTCTTCCGGTTTCTCAAGGTTAGTATGCTTCTTTTGGTCCAATAAATACCTTATCCTTTCTACTGCTTTCGCAGTTATAGTAATAAGTTTTTTATCTTTCTTTATAGCGTTTACTCCTTGATATTCACTCATGCTTTAGTTCTCAATGTCCACCTTTACTTTGTTTGCTTTGATAATCATGAATAGCAGCCTTTATAGCATCTTCAGCAAGCACCGAACAGTGTATCTTCACTGGAGGTAAAGACAACTCTTCCACTATTTGAGTATTCTTTATCTGTGTAACGTCACTGATGGTTCTTCCCTTTATCATCTCTGTTAACAAGGAACTTGAAGCAATGGCAGAACCACAACCAAAAGTTTTAAATTTTGCATCTTCAATAACACCTTTGTCATTGACCTTTATCTGCAATTTCATTACATCACCGCACGATGGTGCACCAACTAAACCAGTACCAACATTTGGATCATTTTTATCCAGAGAGCCAACATTCCTTGGATTTTCGTAATGATCTAAAATTTTTTCATTATAACTCATAAAATTACCTATAAACCACTGTCCTACATTATAACATATTTAGGTTAAAAACTAAAGTGAAATACACTAGCAAACGGTATATTTTACTCACAGAATAACACAAAAGTGAGTGTATTTAACTTTACAAATACACGTAGTGCATGTCATTCTTTATATTGTCATTAAGTTTATAATTTAAAAAGGAGTATTCCCTTGAGTTTGTTTAGTAACCTTTATAAAGGCTTGTTAAAAACTTCTTCTCGCTTTAGCGACGGGGTGAAAAGTATTTTTTCTGGCAAAAAAAAATTAGATCAGTCGCTTTTAGATGAGCTAGAAGAATTGCTAATTAGCATGGATATTGGTCATAAAACTTCCAAGTTGATTATTGACAGGCTCACAAGCATCAAGTTTGACAAGGAAGTTGAACATAACATTATCACACAGCAGTTAATGAACGAAATAGAAGCTATATTAAACCCTGTCGTGCAACCGTTAATTTTAAACAGAAAACCACATATAATAATGGTATGTGGAGTAAATGGTAATGGTAAAACCACAACTATAGGTAAGCTCGCATATAAATATAAGGAGATGGGAAAGTCCGTTATGCTTGTTGCATGTGATACATTTAGAGCTGCTGCTAGTGAACAATTAAACATTTGGGCAGAACGTTCTGATTGCTTGATTGTTACTGGAGAGCATGGTAGCGATTCTGCGAGTGTGGCATATAGAGCTGTAAGTCAAGCTATAAAAGATAACGTTGATGTTGTTCTAATTGACACAGCAGGAAGGCTGCAAAATAATGTGAACCTTATGGAGGAGTTATCAAAAATATATAGAACGATAAAGAAATTGGATGACACTGCCCCTCATGATGTTATTTTAGTTCTTGACGCAACTACCGGCCAAAATGCTTATAGCCAATTAGAGGCATTTAGTAAGATGGTTAGTGTTACAGGGTTAATCATAACAAAGCTAGATGGCACTGCTAAGGGCGGAGTAGTAATTGGACTTGCAGAAGCTTATAAGGTAAAGTTACATGCTATAGGAATTGGTGAAAGTATAGAGGATTTAAAGGAGTTTACTAGTAAAGAGTTTGCTGAAGCATTATTTAATTGTAATTAAAAATTTCTCTTAATTCCCTTACGTGACCAAGCTTGATTATCTCAATATCATGAGAAGAGTAATTACCATTTTTAGGCATAATTGCTTTTTTGAATCCTAACTTTTGTGCTTCTTTTAGTCTAAGATCAGCATGCGAGACATTCCTAATTTCTCCAGAAAGTGCAACTTCACCGCAGATTATTGAAGAAGTTGGCAGCGGTAAATTTACTACACTTGAAATAAGGGAAGCAGCAACAGCAAGATCAGCCGATGGTTCCTGTATTTTGAGTCCCCCTGCAATGTTTAGGTATACCTCTTTATCATGCAAAAACATTTTACAGCGAGCATTTAGCACCGCGATGATCATAGCCAATCGATTAATATCCCACCCAACTACTGCCCTTCTTGGGGTTGCCATATTAGTTCCTGCTATTAACGCTTGAACTTCCATTAAAATTGGTCTTGAGCCTTCAATTCCTGCAAATACAGCGCTGCCAACTACTTCTCTGTCATGGGCCATCAGAAACAATGATGATGGATTATCAACAGGCACAAGTCCTGCTTCAGACATCTCAAAAACACCAATTTCATTTGCAGGGCCAAATCTATTTTTAATAGTACGCAAAATACGGTATTGATTGCTATTTTCACCTTCAAAATATAATACCGTATCTACCATATGCTCCAAAGTTTTAGGTCCAGCTATTTGCCCATCCTTAGTTATATGACCAACTATTAAAAGAGAAACACCATATTGTTTTGCAAGAATGGTTAATTCATGGGCACAAGTACGAACCTGAGTTACAGTTCCTGGTGCCGATGTAATTCTGCTATCATACATTGTTTGTATAGAGTCAATTACTAAAAATTTAATACTTTTATTTTCCTTTATTGTTGCTACTACATCAGTTAAAGACACTGTAGATAAAAGCTTAATTTTAGGTTCATTTATCTTAAGACGCTTTGCTCTGAGGCTCACCTGCTCTAAAGATTCCTCGCCAGATACATAAAGACATTCAAAAGAGGAAAGTTGCACGACATTAGCTGCAATTCTAAGCAAAAGGGTAGATTTTCCAATACCAGGTTCGCCTCCAATTAGAATGCTAGCACCTTGAACGATACCCCCACCAAAAACTCTATCTAATTCTTCTACTCCTGTTAGAAAACGACTTGGAGTGATAATTTCGCTACCCGATAACGCCTTTATTAAAATTGGCGCAGATATACTTCTTTTGCCCGTTTTTACTGCTATTTCTTCAACAACTGTATCCCAATTGTCACATGCAATGCACTTTCCTACCCACCTACCAGTGCTATGACCACAGGATTGACATACATATACAGTTTTCATCAAAGCCAAAATTATTTTGTTATAATTGTAATAAAAATTAGCTGAATAGGCGAAGTAAATCTAACCACTGAGTCTCACAAACGTTTTGGTGCGAAGATAATTGTCATAAGTTGTGCCATTTAAATTCATGCACAATAATTGCACGAACGCTTTCCTCTAGGATCCAAGTAGCCCATTCTCCTGTCATTCCAGTAGCATCCTTTTTTTGTCATCCGAGTAGCCCCTTTTTTGTCATCCCAGTGCCCTGACTACTTGGATCCAGGAAAAAGAATGGTGTCATCCCAGTGCCCCGACACTGGGATGGCTTTGTTGCATCACACTTTATGAGATGGTGATTTATGGTAAATTCATGTAACTATCTCAAATTTAGCCATACCAATATCAGTGAATTTATTAAGCAAATAGCATTTGATTAGCAGTTCTTTTTCTCGATTTATCTCAGATTTATTCCTAAAACTAAATCCGAATATTTGCTTTAATCTTGAGAAAAACCCTTCAATATAAGATCTTTTCCCATAATTTACTTCTTTTTTCCATTCTTTCATGCCATCTTCACCGTATAATTTTATTAACCTAATAGCAGCATTCCTGTCAGACATATAATCTATTTCTGGATGTTCTGCCGCATTGTTTATTGGTGGAATTTTTGTCTTTATATCATATTCGTTACACAACTTATAAAACTTGTGCCTATCACATGCCCTATCTGCATATAGTACTTTTATGGCATGCTGAAAATCAACTTCTTTTAGCAAATCACAAGCTCCATAGTGATCAGAGTAGACACCGTTACTGTATTTTACAGCTATGGCTTTTTTGTTGTTTATATTCAACATTACGTGCAATTTTCTCGTTTGCTCATAGCCACGATATTTTCTGTCAGTGCTATTTTCCTTGCTGTGTGTTGTTGTATATACTAATTCCTGTACTGTCTATAGCAATTTCGATATCTTCCATATTATTTTTATCAATTCTGCAATCATTTATCTTAATATTAAGTTTCTTTTGATGCTTGTGAATAGCTGATAACTGCCAAATCTCTTCCTATTTGTTGCAAATACCCTTTTATAAACCCGACTGTTTGTCTTAAACCAATTCTAAAGAAACTGACGATTATATGCACCAAAATCACAACTTTATCACTATAAATATAGTTGCCGCCCTGCATTTTTGGACAATTCTCGTACCAATTTTCTATGGCGTCATTGATATAACAAAAAATGCTTCCTCTTTCTTGGAGAAATTTGTTATATTCATGGCAGTTACTGACTCTCATTTTTTGTGGCATATTTTTTCTTCAACAGTTAAATGGCTATTTATAATGAATTTTGTCAGTAACTGCCAGTTCTTTTCACTTGAGCGATGCAACAAAGCCCACTGGGATCCAGAAAAGTTTGCTTGTAAGCAAGCAAACTAGCATAGAAAGTGGTTACAACATTTTCGATGAGATTATATGGAAAACTGGATCCCAGTGTCTGGGCACTGGGATGACAGCAGTCCTACGTCATACCGCGATTCATTCGCGGTATCTCTTAACATAGATCCCGCTAACAAGCAGCGGGATGACGGTTGTCAGGGTGTCATCCGAGTAGCCTCTTTCTTGTTATCCGAGTAGCCCCTTCTTGTATCTTGTCAAAAGCATCTAATGTTTTAAGCTTAAGCATTAGGTGGAGAAGGGAGGAACTCTGTGCTTCTTCTTAGATATAAAATCTGTAGAGGAGATAAGAATTCCCTTCTCAAAAGTATAGGCTGGACGGTATCGTAGAAAGACCTGAATGGTTCTAATTCTGTATTCACAAGACTAGCCTTACTTTTCATTTTTAATGGTAACGTATGGGGTTATATATGATCAACAACTTTTTGGGCATAGATATATCAAAAGATCGCTTTGATGTTTTTCTCTCATTTATAAGCAAAAAAGGAAAGCGTGAAATTAGAAAAAGAAGCTTTAAGAACGATGATCATGGGTTTCAAAGTCTACTGAATTTTCTACACAAACATAATGTAGAAAAAGTAAAAACCTGCATGGAATCTACTGGTTGTTATAGCGAAGCACTGGCTGAATTTCTACACAATGCTGGACATTTTGTAAGTGTTGTAAATCCTTATTGCATAAAATCTTATGCAAGGAGTAAGCTGATACGACAAAAGAATGATCAGACCGATGCAGAAGTTATTGCTGATTATTGCCAAAGACAGGAACCTTCTAGTTGGACACCACCTTCTCCTGAAATGAAAAAATTAAAACATCTTTATCGTTGCTCAGTTGCGTTAAAAGATGAGTTAACATTAGTAAATAACCACTTAGAAAAAAAAGAGAGACTGCCTAAAGAAGTTGCAAATGCTTGGGAAGACCTTGCAATGAATATAGCTCAAAAAATAGAAACAATAAAAAACTCCGTACGTGAACTATTAAATCAACACAAAGAATTGTTGGAAAATTTTCAACTTCTATTGACTATTCCAGGCATAGGAGAAGAATCAGCAATAGCTATTTTAGCTGAAGTTTCTGATATAGAGGTTTTTAGAGATGCCAGGCAATTGGCAGCATATACAGGAGTTATACCACGAAATATGACGTCAGGTTCCTCTGTATATGCCAAACCCAGATTAAGTAAATCCGGTTCACAAACATTACGTAAGGCACTTTTCTTTCCTGCCATAGTAGCTAAGAATCACAATCCTATCATTATGAGCTTTTGCCAAAGATTAAAGGAAAAGGGTAAGCATAATATGGCCATCGTTGGTGCTGCAATGCGTAAGCTACTCCATATCATTTTCGGTATTCTGACATCCAAAAGTGCTTTTGATCCTAACCATATCAAAAACTACAGGGCTAGGAGGTTGACTGAAGGTTTAGTACTTTAAAATCAAAAATGCTTCCTATCTATCTTATGTAAAGTGGTATCTTACACAAATTTATTGAATGTTGTTGGTTAGTGGATATGTTGATAAGTAAACTTCATCTGTTTTGTGCGTATAAAACTAATTTACTTATCAACATATCCACTAACTATAATCTGTGTACTGTTACACAATTGGAAGTATTTTTTGATTTTATGATGCAACTTGGGAAATTTTTATAATTTTTTTGTTGACTAACAAGACGGTATCTCCTCTTTAGCATCAACCCTCAAAAAAACCGGCGTAGGTTTAGGTAGTGTAATGCCTGAACTTACGCATGCGTTGCACAGAGATTTTAAATCACGTTGCTCTTTTGGAATTTGCAATTGATTAAGTATCATTTCCGCTGATTTGGGAACGATTGGCTGCAATAAAATGCCAATTATCCTGATATATTCCAGTAATTTGTAGATTACTAAATTCATGCGTTCTCTATCAGTTTTGCTTAATGTCCAGGGTGCACTTTTGTCTATATAAGCATTGGCTTCAGAAGAGATGTTGATAATTAGAAGTATAATCTGGTTAAACTCATACTTTGATAGGTGATTCATCACCTGATCGAGTATAGCTTTGCAACCTGGAAGACTTTCTTCACCTTTAAGTAGGCTTTGATCGATTGTTGGTACAATTCCAGAACATTGCTTGTGTAAAAATGAAATTGTTCTTTGTACTAAATTGCCTATATTGTTTGCAAGTTCTGAGTTTATGCGGCTGATCATGTTTTTCTTACTAAAGTTGCCATCCTGGCCAAAACTTGCTTCTCGAAGGAGAAAATAGCGTAGTTGGTCAACACCAAACTCTTGAGCGAGGCCAATTGGATCTATGACATTACCAAGAGACTTGGATATTTTTTCTCCTTCGTTTAGCCACCAACCATGAACTGCAATTTGTTTTGGCAGTGGCAAATCTGCTGCAAGGAGAATCGCTGGCCAATACACAGCATGAAAGCGCAATATGTCTTTGCCGATTACATGAACGTTGAAAGAGTTGTCAGCTAGGTTTGCAGTGCTTGACACTGGAATCTGCGTTTTGGATTCTGCCCAAAATCTCTTATATTCTTCACCTTCAGTGCTAGGGAAACCTATTGACGTGAGATAATTGGTTAATGCATCTATCCAGACATAGATTACGTGTTTGTCATTACCTGGTACTTTTATTCCCCAGTTAAAACTAGTGCGAGAGATTGAGAGGTCAATGAGCCCTGATCTTACAAACGATACCACTTCATTTTTTCTGCTCTCAGGAAAGATAAAATTTGGCTGATTTTCATATAGTTCTAGTAATTTATCCTGCCAATTCGACAAACGAAAAAAGTAGCTCTCTTCTTTTACCCATTCAACCTCAGCACCTGTTGGTGCTTTGCCATCTATCAGCTCTGATTCCTGATAAAATGCTTCATCACGCACTGAATACCAACCCGAATAGGAATCCAAATATATTTGTCCTCTCTCTTCAAGCCTATTCCATAAAGCTACCACTGCTTTTTCATGACGTTCCTCCGTAGTGCGAATAAAATTGTCATACTCAAAATTCATGAACTTAGCTAATTCTTTAAATGAAACACTCACTTCATCTGTAAATTCTTTTGGCCGCATTTCCTTTGCTTTAGCTGCTTTTTCTATTTTTTGTCCATGTTCATCTGTACCGGTGGTAAATTTGACATTTTTCCCAGCTAGTTTCATGAACCTTGCCACCACGTCACACAAGAGAGAAGTGTATGCATGACCGATATGCGGCTTATCGTTTACGTAATATATTGGCGTGGTGATGTAAAAACTCTCAAATCGATCCATGGTTTAGCATTTTGATAAAAATCAACTGAGTTAATTATAGTATTAAAAAGGCAGTAATAAATAAATATTGATTGGGTTAAGCATAATTTTTGAAAAAAGCTATTTACTGAAATTTTATTAAAATAAGAAACAATCAGGTATGATTATTGAAAGAACAATGGGAAATTTTCTTGTAATTCTATTTGTAGTTTTAATTTTCTCCTATGCATTTGATGCACACGCTGATGGAGCAACAGATGTAATGTAATAGGTTACGTTCATGGAATAGGTGGACCAATGATTACAGTGGTAATCATTGGTTCAAGCTTGCTTGCAATATTTGGTAGAATGCCTTGGCCTGCACTTTTCGCACTGGGTATGTTTGTTGCTGTGTTTTTTGGTGCTCCTCAAATTGTAACAAAGGTAACAGAAAAAGAAGTTTGTTGTCTTGATAAGAGACAAACATTCAATAATGGAAAGTGTGTTGCTGCTCCTGGATATGAATACATAGGTCGTGATCGTTGTGGCCCTTCGAGAAACGGGGTTCAAGGATGTTGTCCTAATGGCTGGGTGCTCACTAGTAAGGGCAAATGTAAGAAAGCTGGTCTAGATCCTTCAAAGTATTGGTAGTGAAAATGGTGCTTTTATAGAGTTAAATCTAACCACTCATCAAACCACAAAGTATATAATTAATATCCACACCTTTAGTTAAATTCCACTCACGCTTTATTACGTTGTACTCCATGCCAGCCATGTTTTGCAGCGTTACATTATTTTCTCTTAAGTGATTTGCAATTTCTGACGGCTTGAGAAATTTATTCCAATTATGCGTACCCTTAGGCAGCCAATTTAATATGTACTCTGCGCCGACTATTGCAAGACAGAAGGATTTGATAGTTCTATTTATTGTGGATATAAAGATTAGCCCTTCTGGTTTCAGCAATTCTATTGCTCTTCTCATAAAGAATTCTAAATTATCTACATGCTCGACTACTTCCATCAGCAGAACCACGTCGTACTTCTTGTCATTGCTTAGCTCTTCAATGCTGGTGTGCATATATTCTACATTAAGCCCTACTTTTTTCGCATGTGACTGTGCCACTTTGATGTTTTCTTCACATACATCTATTCCCACAACATTAATGCCAACGCGTGCCATTGATTCTAATAAAATGCCACCACCGCATCCAACATCAAGCAATGATAATTCTTTTAAATCGCATTTTTTTAACTCTTTTATTTTCTCAATAATGTAAGATACTCTAATAGGATTCATCATGTGCAATGGCTTAAATTTACCATTCTCATCCCACCATTCACCTGCCATTTTAGCGAATTTTGATATTTCATCTTCGTTATAAGTTTTTGTTTTTTTTTTCTTAGAGGTTATATTGCTGAGTTTATCAAGGCGTTTTTTATGTCTGCTTTCTTTTGAAAATTCTGTTTCGAGGAATTGTTTGACTATGTCTTTTGCTAATCCACTCGCAGTAAATCCTGCACCAAGACACAGTACATTTGCGTTGCCATGCTCGCGAGCTAATTTTGCGATCTCAACACTATTGCATAAAGCAGCGTAGATTCCTTCAAAACGATTTGCCACAGTACTCATGCCCAAACCTGTACCACAAATTAATATCC
This sequence comes from Wolbachia endosymbiont (group A) of Sphaerophoria taeniata, assembly GCF_947250735.1. Lineage (NCBI taxonomy): Bacteria > Pseudomonadati > Pseudomonadota > Alphaproteobacteria > Rickettsiales > Anaplasmataceae > Wolbachia > Wolbachia endosymbiont (group A) of Sphaerophoria taeniata. The sequence continues at coordinate 1,285,805 of NZ_OX366344.1, read as the reverse complement.
CATAATTTGCTTTTTTGCTTGTTATATCTTCTACAACTTTAACAGCATAGTCTGGGTAATCTACACACTTTTGCTTAGAAGTGCAGCCTTGATCTACCGCTGTGTAACCCAGGGTTTCCAGGTAGGATTTTATTTCTGATTTTAATTCATAACCAGCATGATCTGAGGCAATTGATATTATATCTGACATATAAAAAGTTGATCTTGCATAACTTAAGGATATTTATATGGGTAATTTATTTTGATCTTTCTGTCAAGCCGTTTTAATACTCCTGATCTTTCGGAGTCCTAAAGCTTGAAATAAATTTCGAGTCAGATGTGTATAAATTCCATATAATTTTTATCCTACTACTAATTCAATAAGATGGATCACATAGATATTATAAAATCAAAATTATTATTATCTGACATAGTAGGTAAAAAAGTCAGGCTAATAAAAAGAGGAGATAGTTTTGTTGGGCTCTGTCCATTTCATAACGAAAAAACCCCATCTTTTTCGGTGAGCAATACTAAAGGATTATATTACTGTTTTGGTTGCTTAGCTAGTGGTGATGCATTTGAATTTATTTCACAAACTGAAGGATTAAGCTTTAAAGAAGTATTGGAAAGATTAGCATCGGTTACAGGTGTTGAACTGCCCAAAAGTCTTAGTATTACAAAAGGGGACAATAAACTATTTTTAGCGCTTGATTTAGCTGCAAATTGGTTTGCACAAAAAAATCAGGGCATTGTAGATTATTTAAAGCAGCGCAAGATTTTACCTGAAATCATAGATAAATTTAAGATAGGTTATGCACCAAGCTCTGGTTTGAAAGAGTATTTAAACTCTTCAGGTATTGAAGACAAAATTTTAATTGATATTGGATTAGTAAACAAAAATTTTCATGATTATTTTTATGAACGGCTGATATTTCCTATATACAACATTGCAGGAAGAGTTATTGGTTTTGGCGGACGTGCGCTGAGTTCTGAGCAACAGCCAAAATATTTAAATAGCCCAGAGAGTCAGCTCTTCAAGAAGAGGGAGAATTTATACGGATTAAACTTTGCTTTAAGCGAAATACGTAAAAAACAGCACATATTTGTTGTTGAAGGATATATGGACACTATAGCGCTACATCAAGCGGGAATTAGTAATGCAGTTGCTCCACTTGGTACCGCAATTTCTGCAGAACAGATAAAAAATCTATGGAGATTTGCTAAAGAAATCTCCATCTGTATGGATGGCGATAATGCTGGACGTCATGCTGCTACCCGAGTTGCAGAACTTGCTCTGCCAATATTAGAGCCTGGATACACGTTAAAGTTTGTGACTTTGCCGAGTAATAAAGATCCATACGATATATGTAACGAACTGGCATACAAGAAAGAAGACGTGTTGACTGCTCTTGACCATTCAACAAAACTGCATTCTGAATATTTATGGCGTCACATAATCGATAGCAACTTTCAAAATTATGAAAAACTTGCTCCGGAAAAATATTCAATTCTTGAGCACAAGTTCATGGAATATGTAAATACTATTAGCAACAGCAGTATTAGAAGGTATTATAGAGATTATTTTTACAATAAGGCTAGTGAACTAAGAAGTAGCTTCAAAAAACAGATTTTTAATAGTAAAACTAGAGCAACAAAAGGTGAGTATCTTCATAACAAATCTCCAGAGCTAATTGAGGCAGAGCAAAATCAGGCCATAATTTTGCGTATAGCCGTAGAATTTCCTGAAATCTTGAACCGTCCTATATTTTTTGAGCAATTTTCTCATTTTGAATTTACTAATGAGATGAAAAGATTACAACAGCGTGTAATTGATGTAATAAGTAACAAAAGCAAACTTGGTAAAGAGGCTTTGTTACAAGAATTGAAACAGTTTGACGTTATAAAGTATGTATTTGAAAAAACTAGTGTACTAAATAGCCAACTGAACGAGAGAAAATCTGCAGAAATTGTGTGGAATAATATAGTGTTACTAAAAGAATTAAATGCGTTACGAAAAGAAAGAACCGAAGCGAGGCTGAGCGGTAATCTTGACTTAGAGGAAAGGTTGATAGAACAAATAGAGCAAATAGAAAGTAATATACAAGAAATGCAAATGGAGTTTATTGAAAAGTAGGCTGCTACAGTTAATTATTTTTAGGTTGTTTGTCATTCTGCTGCTTTTTAACGGAATTTATACTGCCTCTTAGCAATAAAAAACTTACTTATTGTAGGAAAATCTTGTGTTTGTTCTCATATAAAACTATTTATGGAGTGACAATGGTGCATGTATTATACTTACATTTTTGATTCGAAAATTTATGCAGTTGTTTCTAACAAAATTAGTCAACAAATTCTATTGTTTAAAGATGAGAAATAAAGTAATCATCATTTCTAGTATTGCTTTTATTCTACTGTTTTTTATCAGCAGTGCATTTTTAAAAAAAGATCAGGCGGTTCATAGTGATAATGCAACTAGTAGCTTTTCAGTAAAAACTCAAGAATGTGCGCCGCAAAACCGCACTATATATTTAAATTTTTCTGGTACAGTAAATCCCTTACATAGAGCTAGCCTTGTCTCAAAAATAAGTGGTAAGATTATTGCTATTTATTTACCTGATGGTGAAAAGGTAAAAAGAGATGATGTAGTGTTAAAGATAGAAGATTATGACAGGATTGAGCAAGCTCAGAAAGCCAAAGCTTTATTAAAGCAGCGTGAAATTGAGTATGATTCCTCTCACAAACTGAATAAAACAGGCTATGGAGCACAAATACAAGTAGAAGCAGCTTTTACTGCGTTACAAAGTGCAAAAGCTGACCTAAAAAGGCTAGAATTGGATTTAGAAAATACTGCAGTCAAATCTCCTATAGATGGTTATATTGATAAAATCAATGCAAACGAAGGGGATTTTGTTAATGCTGGGCAAAAAATAGCTGACGTGGTTGATTTCGATCAAATTCTTGTGGTGTTATACGTTTCGGAAAATGAAGTAAATAAAATAGAGCTAGGCAGCACAGCTCAAATTAGTTTACTGGACGGAAAAGAATTGGCAGGTGAAGTAAGTTTTATTAGTAAAATTGCTGAGCCTAAAACTGGGTCTTATAGGGTAGAGGTAAAGGTAATTAATAATAAAATGATATCCTTGCAGGGACTAACTGCCAACGTAAGACTACCTTCAGGCGAAAGATTTGCATATAAAGTTCCTTCTTCAGCCCTGAGCTTAAGTGACGAGGGTGCTCTTGGAATAAAGATTGTTGATGACAATAATTATGTAATATTTGTACCAATAGAAATTGTTGATCATGAGAGCGATGGGGTTTGGATAGTAGCAAATAACGAAGGTAAACCCATAAAGTTAATAGTATTGGGCCACCTATTTGTTAAGCCTGGTGATAAGGTTTAAGACATAAGATCCTTTTTCATAGCTTATACTACGTTATACCAATCCCAGCGTCTGGGAACTGGTTTCTTGGTACTTATTCCGCAATAATTTTTTTTTCCTTCAATAAATTTTGCAGTTCGCCTTTTTCGTACATCTCGCGAGTGATGTCGCAACCACCGATAAACTCTTCCTTTATATATAATTGTGGAATTGTTGGCCAATCAGAAAACTTTTTTATAGATTCACGTATTTCATCATTCTCCAACACGTTAATATACTTAAACTTCACGTTCAATTTTTTTAGGATTGACACGACGAGTCCAGAGAATCCGCATTGAGGAAAATCAGAAGTGCCTTTCATGTACAACACCACATCATTTTCCGCTATATCTTTTTTTATTTGTTCAAAACTGCTCATAAATTCACCTTATTTTTAAGTATTAGTTTCCAGTTGCAAGGCGTGTATAGACTGACCTTCCAGAGCTTTATATACCATTTTATGCTGTTCTATTTTTGTCTTTCCAAGAAAACGCTTGGAGGTTATTTTTAAATGATAATGATCATCATCTCCAGCAAGGTCATGAACCTTTATATCAGCGTCGGGGAACGATTGTTTGATGATCCTTTCTAATTCGTGAATTGCAATAGTCATTGATTTGCTTTAAATTACAATACTTTCATTATAAATCTAAAACGACTGGGTGCAATTGAATTATTGATTATATGGTTACTAATATTGTGAAGACAGTAGATTCAGCGTGTTAAGTGCACTAGCAAGGCGAGATTTCAATTGATTTTCATATTTACTCCAATCTTGTATTGCCTTTCTTGCAATACCTGAATCAACTGCGGCTTTTGCAACAGCAGGAGATACTATAGAAATTAATCTTGGGTCAAATGGAGTAGGTATTATATATTCACGTCCATAGCTCATTTTACGACCGCCATAGGCTGCAGATATCTCGTCAGACACTTGCTCACGGGCAAGCTTTGCTATTGCATCTGCAGCTGCAATTTTCATCTCATCATTTATTGTTGTTGCATGTACATCAAGCGCTCCTCTGAATATATAAGGAAATCCCATTACGTTGTTGACTTGATTGTTGTAATCTGACCTGCCAGTTGCGATTATTGCATCTGGCCTCACAGATTTTGCAAACTCAGGCCTTACTTCTGGATCGGGGTTGGCGAGAGCGAAAATAATCGGGTCTTTGCCCATACTCTTTAACATCTCTTCATTTAACACATCTTTTGCAGATAATCCGATGAATACATCAGCGCCTTTTATTGTATCAAGTAGAGAACGTTCGGAAGTATCAATTGCATATTTTTCCTTCCACTCATTCATGTCCTCGTTTCTACCTTTGTATATTACTCCTTGCTTATCACACAGCACTATATTTTTAGCGCCCATGGACTTTAGTATTTCTAAACATGCAATACCGGCTGCTCCAGCACCATTCATAATGATCTTAACGTCCTCTAATTTCTTTCCGACAATATCAAGAGCATTTTCTATACCAGCGGCAACAACCACTGCAGTTCCATGCTGGTCATCATGGAACACTGGAATATCCATCAGTTCATTCAGACGTTTCTCTATTATAAAACAATCGGGAGATCTTATATCCTCTAAATTTATCCCCCCCCAACTTGGCCCAAGGTACCTTACTGCATTGATGAAATCTTCTATATTTTCTGTACCAACTTCTATATCAACTGCATCAATATCAGCAAAACGCTTAAATAAAACAGCTTTGCCTTCCATGACAGGTTTTGCAGCAAGAGGACCGATATTACCAAGCCCAAGCACTGCAGTGCCATTTGAAATGACAGCTACAAAGTTGCTTTTTGCCGTATAATCATAAACAACCTCAGGATTTTTAGCTATTTCAAGGCACGGAGCTGCAACGCCAGGAGAATAAGCAAGTGACAAATCATACTGGGTAGATAAAGGTCTTGTTGGCATGATTGAAATTTTACCAGGGTTACCACCTCTACTGTGATACTTAAGTGCCTCTTGTTTTGTGGTATTATCTAAATCATCGTTCATTCTTATATTTTAAGCTTGTAATTTTTAAGTATATGGAGTTTTTATAAATGTTCAATTGTAAACTATTAGCTTGTGAACTCTGTTGTACTTCTGTATAAGTTTACCTATTACGTAAGATGATATTACATGCTTAAGAAAAACGTGCCTAATTTGCTTACAATTTCTCGTGCACTTGCAATACCAGCAATAATATTAAGTTTTTATATAGAAAATAAATATGCAGGCCTAATAACAATATCAATCTTTGTGTTTGCGTGCATTACGGATTTTTTTGATGGTTACTTGGCGCGTGCGTGGAAAGTCCAATCAAAGTTTGGCAAGCTATTTGATCCAATTGCTGATAAATTAATAGTGGTTTCAACGATAATTATGCTAGTTTATAAGCAGAAGATAAATGATTTTACAATAGTACCATCGATTATCATCATCTGTAGGGAAATATTAGTTTCGGGTTTACGGGAGTTCCTTATAGCTATAAATGTTAGTCTACCTGTAAGCAAAGCTGGCAAAATTAAAACATTTTTGCAGATGGTTGCTGTAGTAGCGCTAATAATGAACGATTACGACACAACTCAATATATAGGTGCAATTTGTTTATGGGTTGCAGCTATTATAACTATGTGGTCAGGCTATAATTATATCCTAGCCGGCATCAAACAGGTTGACTGAATTTCTTGAGAAACAGTTAATATACAAAAGTGGTTAATACTTTCATAATATTGACTGAATAGTTAAAATCCTGTATAATATATTAGTTAATAGGGTTTATATGACTGATAACTTTAAGACTACGTTTTCTCCTGAAGATTTTTTTGGGGATTTTTGGCTGACAGTTGATAAGGAAGTCAAAAAAGAAAGGTCAGAACAAGAGTCATTAACACTAAAAGAAGAAGCAGAAAAAAAGAAGAAACTCGAACAGGAGTTATTAATGCTAAAAGTAGGAGAAGCAGAAAAAAAGAAGAAGCTAGAACAAGAGCTATTAACACTAAAAAAAAGAGAGCTATATAGACAATGTGTATCATTGGTAACAATGGTTCCATTTGCATTATTTATGGCTATTGAACTGGAAAAAATATGTAGCGATCAGGTATTACTTGGCGTGATAAGTGGCGCGCTAAGCCACACTATATTACCTTCTATGGTCCTATCTCTTATTTGTACGCTATATTTAATTTACAATAATAGGAAAATAGCACAAAAAGAACGAGAGTTGGAGAATATTGAAAATGGAGAGGAAGTAAAGGAAAAAGAGCACAATATTTCTGATATAGGTCAGTGTTTGATCTATATTGAGGCTATAACAACTGCACTGATTATTGTAGGTATGATAATGGGTGAAACATCTTCACTTGAAGCAGCAGAGGATGCAATTTTATTTCTTGCCAATGCAATTGCTTTTCTTGTAACTCTTGTTTCTTATATTGATGAGCATGAAAAAAATAAGAAAAAGGAAACAGAAAAATCTAATCTTGATGAAAAATCTAGCAAGAAAACTAGCAATATGTCTGTAGCCGGATTGGCGCTTGCTGGTTCTTCTATATTTTTAATAAGAAGGATAATGTTAATGGCATTAGCATCGTCCTTAAATCCTTCTGTTGGGCCTACTTTAGGCTTGATAGGTATTGCACTTTTTATGGTTGTACAGATATTAACTACACATTCCTACAGCAAAACGCTGAAAGATCCAAAAGTGGAAGGACAAGGTAAATCGAGGAATGCAGGTAGTTCTGACCGTAGTTATAAAGAGGAAGGGCCGGCTATTGCCTAAGAAATTTATTTATTTAAGTAATATTTAGGTCTATACTTTATTTTGATCGAAAAAAATCTTATGCATAAGACTTTAATCACGTGCTTTATTTTCCTAATTTGCTCCTTTACACAATCGTATGCGGATGATCTTGAAAAAACTGAAGCTGAACTATATGAGGAAGCAGTTGAACTTTTTGACCAGAAAAAATATAAACAAGCTATTAGGGCATTTCAAAAGATAGAAGATTTGTACCCTTTCTCTTATTGGGCAAGGAAAGCAAAATTATTATCTGGTGTGTCTCATTATAACATGGGTAACTATAGCAGTGCTGCAAGTGATATGGATGATTATATATATGTTTATTCAAATGGTGAAGATTTACCATATGTATACTACTTAAGAGTATTATCTTGTTACATGCAAATTAATAAAGTGCAACTTGGACAGCAAACTGCATATAAAACTTTAGAGCTGGCTACAGAGTACATTAACCTTTTCCCAGACAGCGAATATATAGATGAAATCAAGGAAAAAGCAAAATTAATCACAGAACATATATCAATAAAAGAGTATTCTATCGGTAAATTTTACCTGAGGCGTGGTGAATATTTAGCAGCAATTAAGCGTTTCCAGAATATAGCAAGCTATAAGGATTCTAAATATTTTTCTAAGTCTATTAACTATTTAATAGCAGCCCATTCAGCTCTTGGCCTTGACTTAGAAGCTGAGCAGTATGAAAGTATGTTATTAGCAGAAAACCTGCAAGATGCCAAGCCGGAGGCTTGAAAATTTGCTTTAGTTTTTTCTATGCTTTGATATATAATTAGGTTTTTAACTATTTGAATATGGCTGGTCATTCACAATTTTCAAATATAAAACATCGGAAAGGCACTCAGGATGCAAAGCGCTCTCAAAAATTTACGAAGCTGATTAGAGAAATAACAGTTGCTGCAAAGCAAGGGCTACCCGATCCCGAACTCAACCCGCGCCTTCGCTCTGCTATATTTGCTGCACGCAAGGAAAATCTACCAAAAGATAAAATAGAAACAGCAATAAAAAATGCAACTGGTAACGTTGCTGGAGAAAATTATGAGGAAATCCAATATGAAGGTCATGGGCCTTCTGGCACTGCACTTATTGTCCATGCCTTGACTAATAACCGCAACCGTACTGCTTCTGAGGTACGTTATATATTTTCTCGCAAGGGTGGAAACTTGGGAGAAACAGGAAGTGTTAGTTACCTTTTCGATCATGTAGGCTTAATCGTCTATAAAGCAGAGGGTGTGAATTTTGATGATTTATTTAATTATGGGATCGAGTTAGAAGTATTGAATGTTGAGGAAAATGACAAAGAAGGATTACACGTTATAACTTGTGAAATAAAAGATTTTGGTAAAGTACGCGATGCCTTTTATGCAAAATTCGGAGAACCAGAACTTGCTCGTCTTTCGTGGCAACCAAAGGATCTAGTTGAAATTAGCGATAAAGAGTTGATCGATAAATTATCCACATTGGTTGAAGAATTAGAAGATAATGATGATGTACAGTATGTTGAAGGTAATTTTACTTTTGTTGATGCTGTTTAAATGATGAAGCTGATTATATTTATACTGCTTTATATTTTACCAGCATATGCTACTGAAACATCAACAGATCTTGCACAGCCATTCCAGCATGGAATCAGAAAAAAAAAAGCTACTTTGACGACAGAAAGTGATGGAAAGTTGTTATTCATATCTAGTGACATAAAATCCTCTTTTTTTGACACGGAAGGGTTGGCGCCAAATACAGTGGTAAAATTGATCAACATATATAAAGATTTTGGTGTTGATTTTAAAAAAGACATTGTGCCGAAGAGTAAATTGGAGGTTCTTTTTGAGAGATCGATCAGTAATCAGAAGACTGAAGAAAAGATTTTATATGCTTCACTGACAATAAACAAGAAAGCTATTAGTTTATATCATTATAAATCGCAAGACGGCAAAGAAAGGTATTTTAATAAAGAAGGAATAAGCTTAAAAAATGGCGAAATTTTTGCAAATCCTTTAAATGGAGATTATCGCATATCCTCAAAATTTGGCAATAGAAAGCATCCTGTTCGCGGTAAAATTGCTTTTCACAAAGGAGTGGATTATGCAGCTAAGCTTGGCACTCCCATATACGCTGCTGCAGAGGGTGTGGTAGAATATATAGGAAAGAATGGTGGCTATGGAAATTACATCAAAATAAAACACAAAAATGAATATTCAACCTGTTATGCGCATATAAGTAGATTTAGTGGCGATATAAAGTTAGGCTCTAAAGTAAAGCAGGGGCAGGTAATCGCCTATGTTGGTAGCACTGGTGTTGCAACAGGACCCCATTTACATTACGAAGTTATATATAACGGCAAACACGTCGATCCGCTTACGATAGCGCATAAAACTGAAGTAAAATTGCCTGATCATGAATTAAGAGAGTTTAAACTATTTGTAAATAAGATAAATAAAACGATCAACAGAGAGGGTTCAAGTGAAAAAGAAGTTTAAAGACAATATGGATAAGAATACGATAAACGATAGAAATTTAAGTCAACTCCGGTTTTTTCCTGTACTAATAGCGCTAGGATTAATTTTATCGCTGCTTTTTTTTGCATATGACAGCACAATTGCGCTTGGAGTTGCTGCTGTTTCAATTTTGACTTTTCTTCAAGGATTTTTTATTAATGACCCTAATGAAGCAAGAGTGATAGAGTTTTTTGGTCATTATATTGGAACTTATTTTAAGTCTGGAATATGTGTAACGCTTCCCTTTTCAAGCAAATATATAGTTTCCCTAAAATTTCAAAATATCAACACAGAAAAAATAAAAGTGAATGATGCAAATGGAAGTCCAATAGAGATTTCTGCAGTAATTGTTTGGAGAGTAAACAGCCCTGCAAAGGCGTATTATAATGTTAACAACTATCACGAATTTGTTTTTGTACAAAGTGACTCAGTAATAAGAGAATTAGCAAGCAATTATCCGTATGATAGCGAAAGCGATGAGGAATCTTTACGTAAAAATTCTGATAAAATTTCAGATGAATTGCGGTCAATGTTACAACAAAGATTAGATATTGCAGGAATTGAGATTACAGAAGCAAGAATATCGCATTTGGCGTATTCGTCCGAGATTGCACAAGCAATGTTAAGGCGTCAACAAGCACATGCTATCACTTCGGCAAGAAGGCATATAGTGCAAAATGCAATAGGAATTGTCGAGGAAGTAATAGCTCATTTTGAAAAAAACAAAAGCTTACAATTAGATGGCAAGCAAAAGGTTCAATTGATAAATAATTTGTTGGTTGCCCTAATCTCTGAGCAAGATGCACAACCGACGATTAGTTTGGATAATAATTAGCATAGAAGCCGATTGGGTTTCATGAATGCAAGTCACTATTAATTTCTTGATTAATAGACTAAATGATGTTATAAATTACACGCATTAGGGGTGCTCTAGAAAAGCTGAGAGTACATAAAGTACAACCCTTTGAACCTGATATTGTTAAAGCAAGCGTAGGAAAATGTATGTATATAAATATTGAAGAATGCTTCGGCTTCATTGCGTTAATTGCATCTCTAATTGGATTATCACCTCAAGTATATAAAGCATATATCACTAAAGTTACTCGTGATGTATCGATGCTAATGTTAGTAAACTATCTTATTTGTTCATTGTCTTGGATTGGCTATGGTCTTTACCAGAGCTCAATTTTTGTGGTGCTTAGCAATATTGCTGGATTAGTGATTAGCATAATATCAATTATTCAAAAATGTTACTACGATGCAAAACCTGCACCATGATCATGTGCTGCACTGCAGTACACAACAACAATATCGTTCTATTGTAGTGCTAAATGGAGAAATACCGAGCTCATCGTTTTTTAAACGAGATATACCTATTATTGCTGTAGATGGAGGAGCAAACAAGCTTCTATCAATTGGCGTAAAACCTGATCTTGTAGTAGGAGATTTGGATAGCGTAAATCCGGATTTACGTGCTAATTTGAATACGATATATCTACCTGATCAAGATTATTGCGACTTTTCTAAAGCAATGGCTCACTTAAAAACAGTAAAGTTATTGCCATCAATAGTAACGGGTATTACTGGAGGAGCAATTGATCACATACTACAGAATATTAACATTTTTCTAAGTACGGGCAGTATCTTTTACACACCTTCACCTCCCATGGTAGGTTACATCCTACAAAAAAGTATTACCCATTTTTCTTTGCCGAAAGATACTAAAATATCTTTACTTGGTATACCGAGAGCTCAAATATCAACCAAAGGATTAAAATGGGAACTGCATCTTAGCAACCTTGCTTTTCCAGGAAAGAATTCTTGCTTTAATCGAAGTTTAGGCAATAAGTTATCTATAGAAGTACACAGTGGTATATGTTTGGCGATGGTTTATTTAGAAGCAGTAGATGATGCTGCAAGACATCATGTGCGTCAAGTTAAGAAGTAAATAGACTTCTTGCATAACCCAAACTAAGTAGAAAAAAGGTATCATCCAAGTAGCTGACACTGGTTCCTTTATGACGTGTCATTCCAGTGTCAGCTACTTGAATGACAGCAGTCCTACGTCATACCGCCGCGGTATCTCTAGATCCCGCTAACAAGCAGCGGGATGACGAATTGCTTAACCGTCATACCGCCACGAACCGTCATACCGCGATTCATTCGCGGTATCTCTTAGCATAGATCCCGCTAACAAGCAGCGGGATGACGAATTGCTTAACCGTCATACCGCCGCGAACCGTCATTCCGCCGCAGACCGTCATACCGCGATTCATTCGCGGTATCTCATCCGCTAACACGTAGCGGGATGACGAATTGCTTAACCGTCATTCCGCCGCGAACCTTCATTCCGCCACGAACCGTCATACCGCGATTCATTCGCGGTATCTCATCCGCTAACACGTAGCGGGATACTTGACCTTTACAGGGATGACGGTTGTCGTTCAGCTACAAATATTAAGAAATTTACCAAACGAAAAAAAGGCAAAAGAAGCCCCGAGTAGCGAGTTTTGACTCTATATTACTGTAAGTGGCGCTGTAATAATGTGCTAACGCTTAAAATAAGCGCGATTTGGCTGAATGTAGAAAAAATTTAAAAGACATGCAGCCGCTATAATTTTATCTAATCCGCCAAAAAATACCCTAAGTTTTTTACTGAATTTTGTCATTGAGCCTGCAGGTCAAAAACAAGTTTTGAGTCATGAATACCATTATTATCATAATAAGGGGGCTGGCGGAGTTTGTCAAGTAAGTTTTTTGTTTCTACTGAATGACAGTTGTGGCTTGGGAGGTAGTGCAAGAAGTCTATTGTATTACTGAATTATTAATAATTCAGTAATAGTGCCTGCTATGTAGCTAAAATTTTCCTTTAACTTAAGCTATATGTAGCTAAAATAACTTGGGTTTACCGACGATTTGACAAACGACAAATTCGTCATCACGCTGCTTGTTAGCGGGATCTAGAGATACCGCGGCGGTATGACGTAGGGAAACCTGACTTGCATTAGCCATGTATAATAAAGGAAATCTATGACAAAAGAATCATTGGTAAAAACTGATATAGTGAAAGTTGAAGACAAAAAAGCGGTAAGAAGCTTTTTTAAAATACTAGGTGAAGTGGCAGATGCTGTAAGATCGTGGATTGGTAACATCGGTCCTGATTTAAGCAACAGTCGCGATATCGATAGTTTAGTCTTGAAGATGAACGAGTGCTTAAATCCAAAGGGAGGGGAGGTTTCAGCACGTAAGAATGCTGTATCTCTTGGTAATTTGTACTTAAGCTTATCAGAGAAAGGTAAAATAAAATTTCTGCAAACCCTGGCAGAAAAATTTAGTCTACATAAAGAAGAAATAGATGAGAAAATAAAAGAGTACAAGGAAAATCAAGATCCCGAGTTAAACTATAAATTTGAACAGGATTTAATAAAAATTCTTGAATCACCGCGTTCTAAAATATTGAAGCAATTTATTTCTCTACCAGAAGGCCTCAAGTTTATTGTTGATATGCGTTCTGATGTGCTTAAGCTAAAGAACCAATATAGAAGCTTGAATCCACTAGAGAATGAATTAAAAAATATACTCTATACTTGGGTTGATGTTGATCTACTCGATCTTCGTCAAATCACCTGGGATTCACCTGCATCATTGCTAGAAAAACTTATAAAATATGAAGCTGTGCATAAAATTTCCTCTTGGGATGACTTAAAAAACAGACTAGATTCTGATCGTCTCTGTTTTGCTTTCTTTCATTACAAAATACCAAACGAACCTCTAATTTTTGTAGAGGTTGCATTGGTGAATAAGATTGCAGATAGCATTCAACACCTTTTAGATGAATCAGTACCTTCAAGTGATCCAAGTAGTGCAAGCACTGCTATATTCTACTCAATATCAAATACTCAAGCAGGGTTATCTGGAATCAGCCTTGGTAATTTTTTGATCAAAAGGGTTGTAGAAAAGCTATCGCAAGAGTTTAAAAGTATAAAAACATACGCAACTCTTTCTCCAATACCTGGCTTTACGAAATGGCTAAAAAACAATCTAAACCAAGATGTCACTTTATTGGGCAAACTAAATATAAAACAATCTAGTGCAGAAATTTTAGAAAGTGCAGAGCAATTAAAAACTAACGTTGAATGTACAAATGAAACTAAACAATGCATGCTTAAACTGTGTACATATTATTTACTAAAAGTGAATAATAGTAATGGAAATGCTTATGATCCGGTGGCACATTTTCATTTAAGCAATGGCGCATCAATAAAACAATTAAACTGGATGGCAGATACTTCTGAAAAGGGTATTAGTCAGTCGGCTGGAATGATGGTGAATTATCTGTATGAGTTGCCTAAAATAGATAACAATCATGAAAACTATATGGTTAATAAAGTGATTTCCTGCTCGAAAAAAGTGTCGTCTATGTTGAAGGAGTAAATAGTCTCTTAATAAATAATTGCCCTCACAACACTTAAAATGTAAAATAGTTTTACTAATTAAGTATAGTAGGCCATAAATGAACAACATAAGAAATTTTGCAATAATAGCGCATATAGACCACGGTAAGTCAACGCTTGCTGACCGTTTAATAGAGAAATGTAACGGCCTTGAAGCAAGAGAAATGATCAATCAAATACTCGATTCAATGGATATAGAGCGTGAACGTGGCATTACAATTAAAGCACAGACGGTAAAACTCAATTATACGGCAAACGACGGTAATCAATATTGCCTAAATCTCATGGACACCCCAGGTCACGTTGATTTTTCTTATGAGGTAAGTCGAAGCTTAGCTGCATGTGAAGGTTCACTTTTAGTGGTAGATAGTAGCCAGGGTGTTGAAGCTCAGACTCTTGCAAATGTATATAAAGCTATTGACAACAATCATGAAATAATAGTTGTACTCAATAAAGTTGATCTCCCTGCTGCAGATCCAGAAAAGGTAAAACTCCAGGTTGAGGAAGTAATTGGCATTGACGCAAGTGAGTCAGTTTTAATATCAGCCAAGACTGGTCTTGGAATAAGGGATGTATTAGAAGCTATAGTGACAAAACTTCCAGCTCCTCAAGGTGATGTGAATGCTCCACTACAGGCAATTTTAGTTGATAGTTGGTATGACACTTATTTGGGAGTAGTAATTTTAGTACGAATTAAAAATGGAGTGCTAAAAAAGGGCATGAAGATTGTTATGATGTCTAATAACTCTACATACCAAGTGGACAATATCGGTATTTTTACTCCTAAAAAAGTAATGACAGGTGAACTCTCAGCAGGTGAAGTTGGTTTTATCACTGCTTCAATGAAGGAAGTTGCAGACTGTAGAGTGGGAGACACTATTACTGAAGAGAAAAGACCGTGCAGCAAGGCATTGCCTGGTTTTAAAGAAGTGCACCCTGTGGTATTTTGTAGTATTTTTCCTAATAAAACGGACGACTTTAAATATTTAAGAGAAGCACTGGAAAAATTACATTTGAATGATGCAAGTTTTACTTTTGAAGCAGAAACTTCAAATGCGCTAGGCTATGGATTTCGTTGTGGTTTTTTGGGAATGTTGCATCTTGAAGTTATTCAAGAAAGGCTCGAGAGAGAATTTGATTTAGATCTAACAGCAACTGCACCGAGTGTTATATATAAGGTTACAACGCAAGGTGGTGAAGTTCTGAGCATTCATAATCCTAGTGACATGCCAGATCCAACAAAGATTGAAATGGTAGAAGAGCCGTGGATTACTGCAACTATAATGGTCCCTGACCAATATTTAGGTGAGATTCTATCATTATGTGAAGAGAGGAGGGGAGAACAGGAAGATTTATCTTACATTGGTAACACAACAACAGCATTGTTAAGATATAAGTTACCACTGTCTGAAGTTGTTTTTGACTTTTATGATCGATTAAAATCAATTTCCAAGGGGTATGCAAGTTTGGATTGGGAAATTTCCAGCTATCTGGTAAGCCAAATAGATAAATTAAGCTTTTTAATTAATGGAGAGCCCGTAGATGCACTGGCTTGTATCGCTCACAAAAGCAGAGCAGAAAAAAGGGGGCGTGAAATATGCGCACGCTTGAAGGATCTAATACCACGTCAGCAATATAAAATCGCGATTCAAGCGGAAGTGGGCGGGAAAATTATTGCCAGAGAAACGATTAATCCATATAGAAAAGATGTAACAGCTAAACTCTATGGTGGAGATGTGACACGAAGAATGAAACTGCTTGAAAAGCAAAAGAAGGGTAAAAAAAGGTTGCATTCTATAGGGAACGTAAATATTCCACAGAATGCTTTTATTCAAGCTTTGAAGATAAGTGATTGATCTTAAAAGACTTCTTGTATAGTTTTTGGCAACAACCGTTAGAAACGAAAAAACTTACTTGACAAACTCCGCCAGCCCCCTTATCATGATAGTGAAGGTATTCAGTTATCTTCATCTGTGCAGATTAAACAGCAAAAAAACAACGTACTTGGCGTCTTATTTTTAATTTTTCGCACTATGTACACCTTATGTCTTCACAACATTTCTAGGTTTTTACCTACACAAGCTGAAACGCGCTTATAAGTCGTTTAAGACAGTATAGTACGCCAATTTGCAGGATTAGAGAGTGACAACTAGCTAACGCGGGGTTTCTTTTGCCTTTTTTTCTGCTTAGTAAATTTCTTAACGTTTACAATTTTGTTATAAAAGTAGCTAAATTGGAGCGTTGAGAGTAAAAAACGCCAATTTATAAAGTTAATATAGATAATTAGCCAACCATGGGGTTCCTTTTGCCTTTTTTTTCGTTTGGTAAATTTCTCAAACATTTATGGCTAAAGTAATTTAGGTTCACCGACAACCGTCATCCCGCTACGTGTTAGCGGCTAAGAGATACCGTGAATAAATCACGGTATGACGTAGGATTGCTGTCATCCCGCTGCTTGTTAGCGGGATCTAGAGATACCGCGGCGGTATGACGGTTCGTGGCGGTATTACGGTTAAGCAATTCGTCATCCCGCTACTTGTTAGCGGGATCTAGAGATACCGCGGCGGTATGACATAGGACTGCTGTCATTCCAGCGCGTGACGCTGGAATCTAGAAAAAAGAAAACGGATCCCAGTGTCTGAGCACTGGGATGACATTGTTTACTATGTGATATCGTGCCATATTACAATGTTCGTGCAGTTGTGTGTCAACTACTTTTGTGGCACCGTTTGTTATTCAATCTTTATGCTAGCTTTACTAAAAATTATAGTATTTTAGGTATAATTGCAATATCTAAATTTAAGGTATAGGGATGAACCCTAGGAAAGTTTTTAATATTCTTTTTATAGTATTATTTATTTCTTTTTCTCATGTTGGGAGTGCTGCCGCTGACACTAATGCTGATACAACTGCTCAAGTAATATGTAATATTATTGGCTACGTTTGGGGAATAGGCGGACCGCTTATGACCGTAGTGATAATAGGTGCAGCTTTGCTTGCGATATTTGGTAGAATGCCATGGCCAGCTCTTTTTGCACTCGGTATATTTTGTGCTGTATTTTTCGGTGCTAAAACTATTGTGACAAAAGTGATGGGTGGTATAGGCAGCACTGGAAATACTTCCTTGATGGACCAATGTGGAACAGGAGACACAAAAAAGAACCAATAGGGTTATTTTTTTCTAAAGCAGACCTGATGCACGGCTTCAACTATATCTTCCACTTGTGGTAATGCTTTTTTTTCTAGATTTGCAGCGTAAGGTAAGGGGATGTCCTTGCCAGTTACGCGCATAACTGGAGCATCAAGGTAGTCAAATCCTTGTTCCATAACAACGGCTGACAGCTCTGCTCCTATTCCTGCAAATGGCCATCCTTCTTCTACACTAACTAACCTATTAGTCTTCTGAATAGAGTTAATAACAGTTTGAGTGTCAAGTGGTCTTAAGGTTCTGAGGTCAATAACTTCAGCTTCTATACCTTCACCTGAAAGTAAATCTGCTGCGTTTAAAGCATCCATTAATTTCAGTGAGAAAGCAGTGATAGTTACATCCTTTCCTTCCCGTATAACAGCAGCCTTGCCTATCTCAAGTAGATAATCTTTATTTGACAGTTCAGAGTCAGAAAGTTCATGTTCATGTCCGTAAGCTATTTCGTTTTCTAGAAATATTACCGGACTCAGGTCACGAATTGCAGCTTTAAGCAGACCTCTGCAATCGGAGGCAAAGTAAGGTGCTATCACTTTTAATCCCGGTATATGCGAATACCAAGATGCAAAGCATTGAGAGTGTTGTGCAGCAACTCTTGCTGCAGCACCATTTGGCCCACGAAATACTATGGGGCATCCAAGTTGTCCACCTGACATATAATTTGTTTTTGCTGCAGAATTCACGATTTGGTCGATAGCCTGCATAGAAAAATTAAAAGTCATAAATTCGACAATTGGCTTTAATCCAGCGAATGCTGCTCCAACAGCAAGGCCAGCAAATCCATGTTCGGTAATAGGCGTATCAACCACTCTATTTTCTCCAAACTCTTTCAGTAATCCTTTTGTTACTTTATAGGCACCATCATACTCTGCAACTTCTTCACCGATGATCAACACGTCAGGGTCGTTTTGCATTTCTTCTCTGATCGCTGTGCATAAAGCTTCTCTTACACTTAAGGTTGCCATTTATAAACTTTTATAGACTTTAACTAAAGTAACTATATCAGAATTACTAGGAAGCGTACAAATTAAGTTTTACAAACTGACCTTACTCAGATGATATGAATAAGTATTGCTTGGTTGAAAGCAAGAGAAGATAATAACTTCTCAGAGTGGATAGGTGGCAGTTCTTTTGAGGCACTGTCTGCTCTTACATGGAGTGTAGGAAGAAGACCTCGTGACCCAGATTCTGCCACCGGTGAGGCTCAGTCACCTTTTGATAGCCTGAAGATGGCTTTATGTTTCCTGTTTCTTTTTTCCTTTTCCTCTATAAATATATTGTTTTTATATTCAGTTTAAATATTTCACTAATTCTTTTTATCGTCATTGTTTTTTCATCAACTGCTTTGAGAACTCGTTCTCTGAGGTCTTCACTATATGGGCTTGGCATTTTTCATCTCTTTAATATGCCATTATAACCTATTCTATCCTTCAGGTAAACCTTTCTTGGGTTAGCCTATAGCAGTGGGAATAGCAGTTGGAGCTTGTTGTCTGGTTGCTGCTGCAATCATATACTATTGTAATAGACCTTCAAATTCACTTGAAAATAGCAAGGTCCAAGGGTTTTCTGGAAACCATGAACAACCTACTCTGTAAAATTCACAAGACCTATTAAAATATTTTTTTACTTTTCATCGTATATTTCTCAACATATTATCTTTAAATACTAAAATAATTAACAATATGGCATTATTAATAGTTGAATCACCTGCGAAAGCAAAGACAATAGGCAAATATTTAAGTAAAGAGTTCAAAGTAGCTGCATCCTTTGGACATGTGAGGGATCTTCCAGCAAAAAACGGTTCTGTCGATCCGGATAATGATTTTGCTATAAAGTATGAAACCATTGAAAAAGCAGAAAAGTATATAAAAGAGTTAGTAAAAGCAGCGAGTAAAGCATCAGATATATATCTTGCAACAGACCCAGACAGAGAAGGGGAAGCAATGGCTTGGCATGTGATAGAGACATTAAAAGAAAAGAAAGCAATCAGTAATGAAAACAACATTTATAGAGTAGTCTTTAATGAGATAACAAAGAGAGCAGTTCAAGAAGCAATAAAGAATCCACGTGAAATTAATATGGACTTAGTGCGCGCACAGCAAACACGCAGAGCTTTGGATTATCTAGTTGGATTTAGCTTGTCACCGCTGCTGTGGACAAAATTGTCGGGAAGCAAATCTGCGGGGCGAGTTCAATCTGTTGCATTAAAGCTTATATGCGAACGAGAAGATGAAATCAGTAAGTTTATAACACAGGAGTATTGGAGCATAAAGGCAGAAATACAAAATAGCAAAGATGAGGCTTTTTTTGCTATGCTGAGTCACTATGACAATAAGAAGCTAGAAAAATTTGATATTAAAAATGAAGAAGAAGCAAAGAACTTAGTCAGGGAGATTGAATCAAGGCAATATGCTGTAAGCACAGTAGAACGCAAGCAAGTTAAGAGAAATCCGCTTCCTCCATTTATTACCTCTACTCTACAGCAAGATGCAGTGAATAAGCTGTATTTTAATGTGAAAAATGTTATGCGCATAGCGCAAAATTTATATGAAGGTATCGATATTGGTGGTGAAACTGTAGGGTTGATAACTTACATGCGTACAGATGGGTTTCATATTGCAGATGAGGCTATAAACTCAATTAGAGGGTCAATTAAGTCGTTATATGGTGATAAATATTTACCACAGTCTCCTCGTAAATATGTAAAAAAGGTCAAAAATGCTCAAGAAGCACATGAAGCAATTCGTCCAACTGATATCAATAGAACGCCGGGTAGTATTAAGGATTACTTAACGCCAGAGCAATTTAAATTGTACGATTTAATCTGGAAAAGAACCATTGCAAGTCAAATGGAATCGGCGATTCTTGATCAAGTGGTAGTTGAAATTAGTTCTACTGATCAGAAAGTGATTCTGCGAGCAAGTGGATCAAGTATATTCTTTGATGGTTTTTATAAAGTCTATCAAGATAACATGGAAGCCGAAAATGAAGGCCTGCTACCTGCCATGAAGGAAGGGGAAGCGTGTAAGCTGATTTCAGTTGAGCCAAAACAGCATTTCACTCAACCACCACCTCGTTATAGTGAAGCAAGTATCGTTAAAAAAATGGAGGAAATCGGTATAGGCCGTCCATCAACTTATGCGACAATTATTTCGGTATTGCAGGATCGTGAGTATGTTACACTGGATAATAAAAGATTTATTCCAAGCAGTCGTGGTAAGATCGTTACCATATTTTTAGAAACTTTTTTTCAGCGTTGTGTAGAGTATGACTTCACAGCACAAATGGAAGAGAAGCTTGATTTAATCTCAAATGGACATGCAGATTGGAAAAAAGAATTGAGCCACTTTTGGGTGCCATTTTTTGGTCATGTAAATTCTGTCAAGCAAATGACACATGATGAAGTTTTCAGCGGCATTCACGATTTGGTAGTTAATTGGTTTTGTTCAGAGGAAGGAAAAGAAGAAATAGGTAAGAAATGCCCTGCTTGCTCTGATGGTATATTAAAATTGAACTTTGGGCGAGCAGGAGTGTTCCTTGGATGCTCTAACTATCCTGAATGCAACCATACAAAAGAAATTACAGATAGTAATGACAATTTAGAATATCCAAAAAGTTTAGGTGTAGATGATATAACAGGCCAAGAGGTGGTAATCAAAAAAGGCCCTTTTGGGCTTTACCTTGAGTTTAATAGTGAGTCCAAAAAGAAAAAAACAGTTTCCATACCAAAGGATCTAAATGTTAATGATATTGATCTGAATACCGCTACTCAGTTACTTTCCTTGCCAAAAGTAATCGGAGAACACCCTGAGACCGGAAAGGAAATAAAAATAGGCCTTGGACGATTTGGGTACTATATTTTTTATGATGTTAGATATTTTTCTCTTAAAAAAAGCTCTAAAGAGGTGCTGAATACAGAATTGAGCGAAGCTGTACAAATTATTGCAAACAGTCCACGCAAAGAGTTAAAATCTCTCGGGGTTAATGAAAAAGGAAAAGAAATCTTTATCTGCAAAGGCAGGTACGGGTTCTATATAAAATGCGATAGAACAAACGTTGCTTTGGGTAAGAATGCAGATATTGAAAGCATGGATTTGAAGAAGGCTTTAGAGTTGATTAAGGGTAAGAAATAGACTTCTTGCATAACCATATGCTCTTTATTGTCATTCCAGCGCGCGACGCTGTAATCTAGAAAAAAAGAACCTGGATGCCAGTGTCTGGGCACTGGCATGACACCCTTTCTAGTAGAGGTTGCTCTCAAATCACAACGTGCATACAACTGCAGCGGCATGATGTTTTATTTATTATAGCTATAACACTAAAGTTTACAGTTGAAACAAACCACTTGGCCACGTGGAACTGACTTCAGCTTGTCCGTTGAAACTTGATTTGAGCAGAATATACATTTTATTGTGTTGCTTGGAGTAAGTGAGTTATCAACAGTAATTCTATCATCAAAAACAAAACACTCACCTTCCCAATTACCATTTTTATTATAAGTTTTTTCAAGGTAAGAAAGAATGCCGCCTTTCAGGTGGTATACATTGTTAAATCCAAGATTTTTCATGTACGCTGTTGATTTTTCGCATCTAATCCCACCAGTGCAGTACATAGCTACTTTCAGGTCTTTACTCTCAGAGAAAGACTTTGCCCACTCAGGAAAATCGCGAAAACGCTGAGTATGTGGATTGATTGCATTTTTAAACTTGCCTAATTTCACTTCATACTCATTTCGTGTATCTATTACTAAAACGTCAGGTTGAGAAGTAAAATCATCCCAATGCTCTGGATCAACATATTTACCCTTAAGGGAAATATCAAGATTGCCTACACCAAGATTCACAATCTCTCTTTTTAATTTTACCTTCATCTTGCTAAATGGTTGATATTTTGCTGCACTCTCTTTCCATGTAAGGTCCCTTAGCCTATAATCAGAACGTAGAAAATCGAATATTTTATCAATCGCGTTTCTTTCACCAGATACGGTTGCATTAATACCCTCTTCTGCAAGGAGTATAGTACCCTTTAATTCAATGTTGTCGCATGCAGTTTTTATTTCGTCTTTCATGTCATAATAATTAGAGAGTTCTACAAAGTGATAGAAAGTTGCAATGACGAAGCTCATGATTATTCACTTATCAACTAAAAACATGATATACAAAATTATAAAGATATTCAATAGTACGGCTGTTAATTACTGGATATCTTCAGTTTTTACATATAACATTTTAATATCAAATATAGATCCAAATTAATGTTTTTGAGAGTATTTAAAAATATATTCTTATTTTTAGTAAGTATATTATTCGTCTGTCCTATACTATCGTTAATATCGATTCTATTTACAGAATCAGCAAATTCTGGATGGGTAATCAGCACACTTTTCCCTGAATATATACTGAGTACGCTAATTTTGATGATAGGAGTGGGGGGGATATCCTTCATATTTGGAGTGATTCCAGCATGGCTCACCACATTTTTTTCATTTCCTGGAAGTAAAATTTTTGAGATTGCTTTGTTCTTTCCGATATCGCTTCCTGGATATATAGTAGCGTTCGTCTATGTAAATACACTAGAATTTTCAGGTCCGGTGCAGAGCTCATTAAGAGACATTTTAGAGTGGAGCAAAGGTGACTATTGGTTTCCTGAAATAAAATCCCTAGGTGGTGGAATATTAGTAATGGGATTTAGTTTATATCCATACGTTTATATGCTAGTCCGCTCAAGTCTAAAGAATGTTAGTAACTCAGTCACTATTGCGTCAACACTTGGGTTCTCCTCATTACAGAGCCTGTTTTCTGTCATCATACCTTCCATACGTCCATCAATTATAGCTGGGTTGTCCTTGGTACTAATGGAGGTAATTACGGATTTCGGCACACCACAGTTTCTTGCTATCGATACTTTTACGACAGGAATATATCGCACCTGGTTTTTACTGCATGATAAATATTCAACTACTGTTTTAGCAGTTGCAGAATTGATTTTCGTTGCAACACTAATAGCTATCGAAAAGAAACTACAAAAAAAAGGAATATCTTACTCTTCAATCAACGCTAATGCAGATTATCACAACAAACGGAGTGTAAGTGGCACTATACCATTGATCTTTGCTTATCTTATGTGTGTATTGCCGATATTAATAGGTTTTATTTTGCCAATGATTCCGCTCATATATTGGAGCATAGAGAAGGGGTTTTTCATATACGAAGCAAGGTTCTATAATATAATAGCAAATAGCGTTAGTTTATCATTTATCACCGCATTAATCTCAATTAGCATTGCAATAATGATTGGATATACGGCGCGTAAAAGTAAGGTAATCAATAATGTAGCACGTCTCATTTCTTTAGGCTACGCAATTCCAAATGCAATTATCGCAATTAGCATAATAATATTTTTAAGCAGAATATCTTCTTTCATTACTCAATATATTGTGGAAATTAGCTTGGTAGGAACTATTGGCGCATTAGTTTACTCATATTTATTTCGTTTTTTTGCTATATCTTTCAAGGCGGTAGAATCAGGGCTCAAAAAAACACCAAATGAAATTGAGTGGACTGCATATACCATGGGTCATGGGCCTATTTCCACATGTTTGAATGTTCATATCCCTCTCATCAAGAAGAGTATATTATCGGGATTTTTGCTCGTATTTATGGATACTATCAAGGAGCTCACAGCAACACTCATTATAAGACCATTTAGTTTTGAAACTATATCAACTAGAATATATGAACTTGTAAGCGATGAGCGCTATAGAGAAGCTGCCCCATTTTCGTTGATAATAGTTATAATAGGCTTAATCTCTACAATAACCTTATTTACACTTGATGATAAGGATAAAAAATAAACGTAACCGTTCACAGATTTCCACTTAATTCTTCAATCTCACTAATAGAAAGGCCAGTAAACTTGACAATAGTGTTGACATCAACATTATTAGCCAGCATTGCTTTTGCGACTTCAATTTTCCCTTCAATTTTTCCTTTCTCTATACCTTTTTGTATACCTTTCTCTTCAGCAAGATCAAGTCTGTATTCAAGAATGGCTTCTTCTTTCCGTAGATCCATTATTCTTTCTTCGTAAGCTACTAAATCTTTTTCGTTCCAACGAAACTTGTCTAATTCATCATATGCTAGCTTTATTATTGGCGCTTTTTCTGCTATCTCTTTTAAGTCCTCTTCTGTTGTTTCTTCTGCGTATTTAAAAAAGAAACACCACCTTTCTACTATACTTTCTAACTGCTCTACTTTACTTTTTGAAAATTTGGGCAATTCTATAAAGATAAATTGAAAATCTTTTAAGTAATGGCCGTTAGTTTTTATATCACGTATATTGTGAGTAGAAATATAATCAACTTCTTCAGGAAGTAAGTTACAATTTGATATAGCAATAAAGAAGACTTTCTTTAAATCAATGTAGTTGCCAGATTTATCTAATTGTCTTGAGTAGGCTTTAGCGGCATATAATTGAGCGCGTTTTTCGAAGCCCTTGTCTCTAGCGAGCTGCATTTCTGCTATATATCTATTTCCGTGAGAATCCTTGCAGAGAACATCAACAATACTTTGTTTATCAGAGGCAACTTCGGGATCCATAATAGTGCTAAGAAACTCAACTTCTTGTATTGCATTTATCTCAGTAAACCCTAAAATATCGTTCAAAAAGTGGATCAGGATATTCTTATTTTTTTCCGTTCCAAAGATTTTTTTGAAACACAAATCATTGCGAGGATCGAGAAATTTTGAAAGAGCCATGGCAAAAATGCTTGAAAATATTAATAATTATACACTATTATTAACAATTATTCAACCATATTTTTGAAGATAGCTATAGCTATGCTGCCGCGGTATCTCTTAGCATAGATCCCGCTAACAAGTAGCGGGATGACGAGGTTATCGTCATGCCGCCACGGCGCTAACTAGTAGCGGAATGACGGTTTTTCAAATTGTCGGTAAATCTAAGTCAGTTTAGCTATAGGCAGCAATTTTCTGTATTTATTTTAAATTGAAGAAAGCTCAAATGAAAGATCATGTTTTGCTAAAAATCACAGAATGCAGTCTAACAGTGAACGGTTACAAATAAACTATTTTGATAGTTAATGGGGTCTAGTTTTGACGTATGGACTATCCAAAGAAAAGGGTGGTATCATAACCTCAAAAATTTTTATGCTTTCTTCATTCAGAAATTCATACTTACCCTGCATTATTCCTGACGGTGCATTTAAGTATGTTCCACTTGTGTATTTAAATACCTCTCCAGATTTTATCACAGGTTGTTCTCCGATAACACCAACTCCGGCAATTTCATTTATTTTTCCCTTATAATCTATTATTTGCCAATGACGACTTAATAATTGAATAGTTGATTGGCTTTTGTTTTTTATCTTAACGTTATACATCCATATATAGCAATTTTCATAAGGAATGGATTGCTCTTCAATATAAATTGGTAAAACTGTAACTTCAACAAAGTTGGTAGTTAGTGTGTACTCTATCATTATAGAATATTCATGATAAAAAGATAGTATTTTAATTATATACTTTTTTCATAGATTTTTCAAGTATACTTTAATTAGGAAATATCAATTTATAGTATGAACGAACCAGATGCGCTTAGCAAAAAAGTAATAGGAATAATAGGTGGTGGACAATTAGGTAAAATGACTGCTATCGCTGCAACAAAACTTGGACAAAAAACACATGTTTTTGCCAGTGCTAAGGACGATCCGGCTTGCTCTGTTGCTGATGATTTCACAATAGCAGATTTCTCTGATAAGAAAGCGCTTGAATCTTTTGCACAGAGTGTGGATTTGGTCACTATTGAGTCTGAAAATATTCCATGTAGTGCAATTGATATCGATGTAAATTTTTATCCGGGTAAAAAAGCGTTACACATTGCGCAAAATAGGCTTAGAGAGAAAGATTTCATTAGAAGCTTAAGTATAAAAACTGCTGAATACAAAAGTATACAAAATTATAATGAGCTACTGAAAAGCAGTAGAACTTTTGGCTATCCAACAAGGCTGAAAACAACAGAAATGGGTTACGATGGAAAAGGGCAATATGTGCTTGAGAATGATTCTGAAGTGAAGCAATTTGCTTCCTTTGATTGGAATACAGAGTACATTCTTGAAGCAAGTGTTGATTTACTGAAAGAGGTTTCAATAGTCGTTGCAAGAGATAAAAACGGTAAAGTAGCTTTTTTTCCTATAGCAGAAAATTACCACGTTGATGGAATACTTGATACTTCAACAGTGCCAGCTAAAATAGATAGCAAATTAACTCAAGAGGTACAACGAGCTGCAAAGAAAATAGCAAATGCGCTCGATGTAATAGGAATTCTGGCTATTGAATTTTTTGTTACTAAAGATAACGAATTGTTAGTTAATGAACTAGCTCCAAGACCTCACAATTCTTGCCACTGGAGCTTGGATGCATGTAACGTTAGTCAATTTGAACAGCTGGTTAGGATAATATGCGGGCTACCTATGCAGGAAGTAGTATTACGCTTTCCTTGTATGACGAAAAATATAATAGGTAACGATATATATGATTCTCATAAGTATTTGAGCAACGAAAAAGCTAGTTTAACCATATATGGGAAAAAAGAGGTTAGAGATAAGCGTAAAATGGGACATGTCAATATAGATTTAAGTTAATAGTTTTTCTACGTCATTCTGCCACAACTGTACGAACATTGTGATATGATGAGATGTTACATAGTAAACGGTTTCACTCTAGCACGTATTTGTACGAACATTGTTATTTGAGCACACCAGGAAGGATGTCATTCAAGTAGCCCCTTTGTTGTCATCTGAGTAGCCCCTTTCTCGTCATCACGCTACGTGTTAGCTGGATCTCATTTCACTTTATGAGGGTGTCATCCAAGTAGCTGACACTGGTTTCCATCCAAAAGGCCAGTATCATGCGCTAGGAACCCTACTATAAGGAAGCATGAGCAGCTTCTTTCTGTCCATTTGTTAAGACTGCTCCATCAACTTTAGTACTAGGCTTTAACAATGCATATGTAGCACCACCAACTACTAGCGCCGCAGTTGCAACCGCTGCTATTAGTGTAGGTTGTTTAACTGTTCCGGTTGCAGAAAGTGCTATCGCTATTATAGCACCTGATAATGCAGTTGCACTACCGGCAAAAAAACCTTTCATAGTTGCTGATGTAGGTTGTTTTTCCTCTTTAGCTAAATCTCTTGGAGTATGTTCAGCACAATTTTTCATATTAACAGAGACTTTACGTGCTTTTGACGGAGTAACTACATAATCTCTTAGAATAATCCAAAATGAAGGTGACGTTCCATAGTCATCTTTTATATTAACATTCGCACCGTTTTCTATGAGAGAGTTTACCACGTCTACATGGCCAATTATAAGAGCTAAATGTAAAGGAGTCCAACCATCTTTATCTTGTTCATTAATCTTGATTCCATCTTTTTCCAACAGAGCATCTACTACCTCTTTATAACCATTTTCAGCAGCTAAATATAAAGGTGTCTTTTCATTCTTATCTTTTATATTAACATCTATCCCTTTTGCTACTATTAAAGCCTTTGTCAAGACCGTATAGACCCACTGAGCAGTCAAATGTAATAATGTGAATTCATTATCTCCAACTTCAAATTTATAATTTACATAAAAATCACTCTTTTCCCACTGTTTAAATACCTCTTCATTATTTGCCTTTAGCTCTTCTTTTACTTTTTCAATTACGTTACTTTTATCTAATTTATTATCACTATTAACCGTACTTAATATTTCCCGCCACTGCTGATAATTTGTTGTCATAACTTTTACTTCTAATCTTAAATAATATATTCAATTACTATATAATTATAATAAGAAATCAATATTTATTTTAAATAAGTGAATAATCAAGCTTAAATACGCTCTTATTGTCTCTTAAATCACAATGTCCGTATAGCTGCGACCCGAGAGCTGCTATCTCTCATCCAGTGGAGGTATTGCACAGTGCTGTCTACTTGATCGTCGTGGCGGGTTTCTGGAAATATTAAAATTTCATACTCAAAATCGTTGAGCCATACTGCTTGGTGTGGCAGAAAAACCTTACCAGTCTCTATTATTGGAACAATTTGGTAGAATCGAGCAAGTTTACCGCTATGTGGCACTATTTCGATAATGGGTAAATCACTGTTCGCTTTTAGCTCTTGCACCAATTGCTGACCACTCGTTTTTGCTTCGATTAAAATTGCATGTGGCTTCCACCTTGCAGCTAGTGACAGGACTTGCTCTTTAAGTTTTGGATACTCAAGCTTTGCGCGATATACATCGAGTAAATAGAATTTATTGCCCACTTTTGTCCAGGTGGTGCAGACGCTAAAGTTGCTAGAATCGCTTATTGAAACCGCAGTGTCCCAACTTTGAGTTACATATGAGAGATTATCAGGAAAATTTCTATAGCGCTTTAGCCACTCTCGTTTAATTATACCACTTGAAAGTGGTAGAGGGTTTTGTTGATATTGAGCAGCAAAAGCATAGCTCCCAAGTTCAACCTTTATCATCTCAACTTCTTCTTTTCCGCCATAGAGGGGATATAGCAACTGACCTTCTTCTCTTGAATATAATATTATTGCAGGTGCAGCGCATGATGCTGTTGTATTATACAACCGCCTGGTTGCAGTTACTTGGACGACAGGAACAGGAAGCGCTGGCTTTTTGATTGAATAAATGATCTCCTTATTTTCAGATATCATTGGCAAACAAATGTGATGCCATATGTTTTTCGGTTTGGAGAGAAGGTGTACGGTCAAATCTTCCTGATGTAGCCTGTGCATCACAAGAACGATTACTCCTTTTTTTCTGTCGTTAAGCCTGGTTACTAGAGTCTGATCAAACCAGTTTGTGGCACGCTTTCTAAACATTTCGCTCAAAGCTTGAGCAGAACTGAGCGGATCGTCCACGATGATGAAATCTCCACCTTCACCGGTTAATGTTCCTCCAACGGACGTTGCAATTCTGTATCCTCTCTGCACTGTTTGAAATTTGTACTTGGTATTCTGATCTTTGGATAGTTCTAC
Source organism: Wolbachia endosymbiont (group A) of Sphaerophoria taeniata (assembly GCF_947250735.1). NCBI lineage: Bacteria > Pseudomonadati > Pseudomonadota > Alphaproteobacteria > Rickettsiales > Anaplasmataceae > Wolbachia > Wolbachia endosymbiont (group A) of Sphaerophoria taeniata. The sequence goes on along the minus strand of NZ_OX366344.1, from coordinate 1,256,386 downwards.
TTCTGGAAATAGCTTTTTATACCAACCAGATTGCATTACGCACCTTGTATCAAGCGAGTGCTTTTCGCTGAGCAGCCGAGAGTAACTTGCAACTATTATTCTCGCGGTTGGCTGATTTCCCAGTATCCATGCGGGCCACGCAACACTAGCGCACATGGACTTCATTGAACGCGGAGGCATATTGAATATTATTCGCCTCACTTCACCAACGCTCGCTGCTTCTAGCCTATCTGCTATGACTTTTATATATTGATAATCATTATATTCACACCCTGGCACTACCGTTTGAAAGCACAGTTCAATGAATTTTAAAAAGTTGATTTTGTTCATGATATAATGTTGAAAGATGTCATCCAAGTAGCTGACACTGGTTTCCATCCAAGACGGCAGTACCTTCTTCTGTCATCCCAGTGCCCTCTTCTTGTCATCCCAGTGCCCAGACACTGGGATCCAGGAAACTTAATTGCAAGTAATGCATTGGGTTTGGTGAGTATGGGTTTTACGTTATAGAATGAAACACTTTTGGTGAATTTGTAAAGAAAACTGGATTCCAGCGTCACGCGCTGGAATGACATGGTGGGATGCATCCAAGTAGGCTGACACTGGTTTCCATCCAAAAGAGTGTCATCCCAGTGCCCAGACACTGGGATCCAGAAGACTTAATTTCAACCAAATAATAAAGGCTAGATCCCAGTGTTAGCTACTTGGATGACAGAAGAAGGTGCTGAGATGACAAAAAAAGGAGCACTGACCTCTCTTGGGCTCTTTTAGCCACAAATATTAAGAAATTTACCAAACGAAAAAAAAGGCAAAAGAAGCCCTAGTCATTGTCTATTTTCAGTATTTGGCGTTTTTTAAGTCTAAAACACTGCAATTTAGCTGCTTTTAAGCCGCAACTAATCTAAATTATAAGCATTAAGAAATTTACTAAGCAGAAAAAAAGGCAAAAGAAACCCCGCGTTAGCTAGTTGTCACTCTCTAATCCTGCAAATTGGCGTACTATACTGTCTTAAACGACTTGTAAGCGCGTTTCAGCTTGTGTAGGTAAAAACCTAGAAATGTTGTGAAGACATAAGGTGCACATAGTGCGAAAAATTAAAAATAAGACGCCAAGTACGTTGTTTTTTTTGCTGTTTAATCTGCACAGATGAAGATAACTGAATACCTTCAGTACCATGATAAGGGAGGTGGCGGAGTTTGTCAAGGAAGTTTTTGTATTTAATCCGTTTCTATGGCTTATATAATAATTATTATTGTAGTATAATTTAGAATAATGCAATAGATACCTAATGTTTTAGCTATTAATTATATGTTGCACAAAAACACATATTACCATACCATTCCAGTAAGTCGAAAATAAGGAGATTGTCATGAGTTTTACTTTATCTGAATTGCCATATGATAAAACAGCTTTAGAGCCTTACATATCTGCAAAAACCTTAGATTTTCATTATGATAAGCACCATAAAGGATATTTAAATAAACTCAACGAGCTGGTTGAAAATACAGATTATCAACATGTGAAAATTGAGGAAATAATAACAAAAGTGCATGGTAATAGCGATAAAGTTCCCATATTTAATAACGCAGCGCAAGTTTGGAACCACACTTTTTATTGGAATTCAATGAAGAAGAATGGTGGTGGTAAACCTAAAGATGATGGTTTTCTGGCAAAAAAAATTCAAGATGATATCGGTGGTTTTGATAAGTTTTGTGGGGAATTTGCCAATCATGGAGTAAGCCAATTTGGTAGTGGATGGGTATGGTTAGTGCTCGAAAAAGGAAAGCTCAAAATCACCAAAACTCCAAATGCAGATTTGCCATTAATTTATGGCCAAGTTCCATTACTCACTATGGATGTCTGGGAGCACGCCTATTATTTAGATTGTCAAAATCGTAGAATTGACTACATAAAAGTTTTCCTTGAACATTTGATTAATTGGGATTTTGCAGAAGAAAATTTAAAAAAGAATACATAAGATGAATACACCTCAGGTAACAAAATTAGATAATGGTCTGCGCATAATAACTGAGCAGGTGCGTGATGTTGATTCCGTAGCTTTAAGCATACGAGTTGGTGTTGGCAGTAGAGCAGAAAGTGCAAATCAAAATGGAATATCCCATTTTCTAGAACACATGGCTTTCAAAGGAACGAAGACAAGAACTGCGTTTGAAATTGCAAAAGCTTTTGACGACATAGGTGGGGTTTTCAACGCCAGCACCGGTAGGGAAAGCACCATCTATTATGCAAAAGTCCTCAAGAAAGACATAAAAACTGGTATTGATATATTAATAGATATATTGATGAATTCAACATTTCCAGAAGATGAATTGGAACGTGAGAAGGGCGTTGTAATACAAGAGATTTTTCAAACTAATGATTCACCAAGTGACATTGTTTTCGATAAATATTTTGAGGCAGCTTATAAAGATCAACCTTTTGGCAGGTCAATCTTAGGCACGCAAGATACTGTAAAATCTTTTACTCGAGGAGATCTAGATAATTACATAAATGAACATTACTTTGGCGAGAATATGCTATTTACCGTTGCAGGAAATGTTGAACATGAAGAAGTTATTGCATTAACCAAAGATTTTCTCTCAAAGATTCATTCTAAAAAGCTGAAAAAAAGCCAAAATGCGAGCTGTACTGGTGGTGAGTATTTAGAACATCGTAAATTAGATCAGGTACACTTGCTAATTGGTCTACCTAGTGTTTCTCGCCATGACGATAAATATCACACGTTTCAAGTGCTTGATTCTATATTAGGGAGCGGAATGTCATCACGTCTGTTCCAGGAAGTAAGGGAAAAGCAGGGATTAGCTTACTCTGTTTATTCATTTAATTCCAGCTACACTGATACAGGGATGTTTTCCATTTTTGCTGGCACAGATAGTAGTAACTTAGATAAGCTTTTAAAATCTATGACGACAGAGTTGAAGAAGTTGTCTACAGATAATCTGAGGGAAGAAGAAGTAAATAGAGTGAAAGAGCGAATAAAATCCCAAATTTTAATGTCACGCGAAAGTGTTAGCTCACGCGCTGAAACATTGGGGCACTACTATGGTAACTATAATAGGTACATCAGTAAAAATGAATTAATAGAAAAAATTAGTGCAGTTACCACTGCTAACGTAAAAAAAGCAGCAAAAGAATTGTTATCTCAGCATGAAAAAACCACTCTAGCTGCAATTGGAGAAATTAAATCATTGCCAAGTTACGATAAAGTGGTTTCTATGCTTAAAGCTTAGCGCATTCTATTATATTGATTTGGCTGCTTTACAATATAATTTAGCACAGTGATTAAAGAAGTGTAAGTTGAAACAATGTTCCATGAACCGGATATGCAAGAAATTATACGAATCTTCGACCTCCTCTTTCAATAATATTATTATTTCTATTTTGCGTAACTTTTTCCGTATAATTTTTAGGAGGTACTGGTGGTGCAAGTGGTTTTTTGCTTACAGGGTTTGAGTCTATACCTTTCTTTTGCCGATGATAGTTCCGTGCTTCTTGAACGGTCTGAAATATAGACTCTCCATCATTATAGTTTCCTCTCACAGAGTTTGAGTTTATGTCTTTCTTTTGCGGAGGATAATTCGATGCCTCTTCACGAGTCTGGAATATAGGCTCTCCATCATTATAGTTTGAGTTTATATTTTCCTTTTGCGAACCAGCGTTCAATAATTTCGATATCTCTCGCCCTAGCTGATCATCTTTATAATTATTGTTAAGATCTTTGATTTTCTCTTTTTTCTCGATTATTTGAGCTAAGGACTCGACAATAATATCTTTGTTTATTCTTGAAGCATCTATTGGCTTACTTCCTTTGACAGTAATTTCACTACTTCCTTGCTTACTACTTACATTATAGCCCTGCCCTTCAATTTTTGTTGCCACTTCTCTTTTAAATAAATTGCAAATGGCATCTATTATTTCTTGAGCACAATCTTTAAAAAAAGCTTTGATTGCCTTGAATTCTTGTGCTAAGGAAACGATTTGAATATGTGCGTATTTTTTACCTGGTGATAACTCTTCAGCATTCTGGTGTATAGATTCTATTTGCTGAGGGTCAAGCATCATTGCATGACGTTTTGAGCGTGTTGGGTTTGCGTGTGTTTCGGATGACGACATGTCCTTAATATCTTGTTTTTTATTCTCACCATCAGCAACCATACCATCACTTGATTTCCTTTTTTTAGGAGGCAATGGTGGTCGATTTTCATTGTTCTGATATATAGGTTCTTTTGGTACCGTTTCAGACAATGATCTCTGAATATCTTGAAGATTTTGGTATATAGGTTCTTCCTTCTTCAAATTTTCATAAATTGGTTCTTGCACTAAGTTAGCATTGACAAACTCCTGTATTCTTTCTAGATAACCAACATTTTTATCCTCTTTAGGCACTCGCGCACCTTCAAATTTGATTTTTTGTATCTCTTCAATACTCAGCCCATTTTTTTCAAGCCATTCCTCTCTTTTACTCATTGATGCAACAAACTCATTAATCTTTTGAATATTTTTTACATCATCATCAACTAGCATGACAGTTTTTGGCAACTCACCATGTTTATCCTTATACTCCACAATTGCCTTACAGATGTGTAAATTTTTTCCAACTTGATTTTTTTGTTCTTTGAGACCTTTTGGAAGCTCATTATCATAATCTCCTGGAAACCCACCAAATACAGAAATACCGCCTGCTTGTTCTTTAGATAAACCCAAATGATTCTCTACAACCCTTCTCACAGCGTCTGAATATCCTGTATACGATGCGATATTAACTTTCACTCCATTTGAAAGTGCAGATTGCAACACAGATTTTAATGTCTCCTTATTTTTTACTCCGCCTGTATTCTTTAGAAAATTTCCTATATCAGTATCTTTCACTGCATATTCTGCACCAGAATTGAAATCACTTTTTTTGAACCCGGAGTGTTTACCGGAGAAAATATTATGCATGTGTCCATTAGTAATAGTGTTATCAAAATCAAATATTAATAGGGTATTATTTCCTTTAGCCATATCTTCACCTCTAATCCTTACAAATCATACGGGTAGAGACTAACATTAATAGATTAATTATTTATTATAACCTTTCTAATTAATAGTGTGATAAATAAAGTAAATATAACAAGAAGTAAAAATCAACGGCATAAAGAAAAGACTTAAAGAGAGGCCAAATCAAAGTGCAATGGTATTTCACTAATCCAATTATTTTTCTCTTGATCTAGCCTATCATCCAATATTGCCTGCCTTATAGATGCCATTAACTTATTCATGAAGAAAACGTTATGAATGGTAACGAGTGTGTAAGCCAGGAGCTCTTTAGCTTTCAGTAAATGGTGTATATAAGCTCTTGAATGCTTTCTGCAGGTAAAACATAAGCAGTCACTTTCAATTGGGTTATTGTCCAGCTCGAATTGTTGATTTCGCAAATTAATATGCTCTTTGCACTTTGAAGAAATAGAATCTCTATTTTTTACTTTAATAAGCGCACCACCATGCCTTGCTAAACGGGTTGGATGCACGCAATCAAACGTATCAATTCCAAGACTAACTCCGCGAAAGATGTCCACAATTCCACCAATACCAAGCAAATGAGTAGGCCTATCTTTTTTCAGATGGTCCATAGTGAAAGAAACTACATCGTACATCTGCTCTTTACTTTGACCAAGTGATCCACCTATTGCTTGACCAAAAAATGGCAAATCGTTAATAAAATTACAACTTTCTCTACGTAAATCTTGATATACTCCGCCTTGACTAATTCCATACAGTGCCTGCTTGCCATTATTGTTTTTTTCAAATTCATTTAAAGAACGTTCAGCCCATTTGTGGCTCATGAGCATTGATTTTGCTGTGTATTCTTTGCTTATGTGAAATGGAGTACATTCATCTAAGACTAAGACTAAATCTGCACCTAGTTTCTGTTGAATTTGTATAGACTTTTCAGGAGTCAAGCAATAAGTTTTACCATTAATGTAAGAACGAAAAATTGCCCCATCCTCATTAATTTTGATCAGAGTTTTTTGTTTTTTTCTTATTCCTTTTATCTCTTCCGAAACTGATCCGTGCCCTAAGCTAAATATCTGGTATCCACCAGAATCAGTGAGCATTGGTCCACTCCATCCCATCATCTTGTGCAAACCACCAAGTTTTGCTACGGTATCTTCCCCTGGTTGGAGCATTAGGTGATAGGTGTTGGAAAGTATTATCTGAGTACCTGCTTCACTAATTCTCTCGATATCTGCAGCTTTAATTGCAGCTTTTGTTGCACAGAATATAAAAGCTGGTGTTTCTACGCTTCCATTTGGAGTTTTAATTGTTCCAACTTTTGCAGAACCTGATTGCTTGATTATCTTGAATGCAAATTCTTCTTTCATCTATTTGCCTGAAAGTTCTGTTATGATGTTTTCTACTTTCTCAGGAGTAAGATTTTCATAGAAGTCATTATTGATCTGCACAACAGGAGCATTAACGCATGCACCTAGGCATTCAACTTCTTTTAAAGTGAACAAATTATCTTTAGTAGTCTCACCGATATTGATTCCAAGTTTTTTTTTAAAGGTATTTAAAACTTCTTCACTATTGCACAACCAGCAAGGAGTTGTTCTACAAATTTGTATTAGATATTTGCCTACTGGTTTTAAATTATACATGGTGTAAAAATTTGCCACTTCATATACACGAATATGTGGAATATGCAGCATATCAGCAACATAACGCATAGCAGATTCAGAAACCCATCCGCATTGCTCTTGAACCAGGTATAGTAAAGGCATGACAGCACTACCTTCTCTACCTTTGGGATACATCTCTATAAACTTTTCCGCTTTCTTAAGGTTTTCTGATGTAAAACTAAACTGCTCTTCTTTTTCTATCATTCATGAGACTCGTGTAAACTTTACAGATTATACCTGTAGAACCAATGATTGCAATTGTTGGTTTTTTGAGAAATAGCATTTTGCAGTATCATACTACCCATACTGCCCAACTTGTAAATTCTTTTGGCTTGGCCATAGGATCCAGTTAAAAAATCTGATCATGCGCTAACTTCAATTGTTTCATAAGTTTGTTTTAGTAAATCTCAATTATTTTAGCTACAGCTAACTACTTTAAAAAAATGCTTAAGAAATTATAGTATATTATTTATAAATACACTATCCTTGACATTTATTATAAATGTTGTGTATAATAAACTATATTTATTAATATGAGGTTAAACTATGAGTAAACAATTAAATTTATGGATAAAAGAAACTGGTGAAGAGAAATTTAAAAATTTTCTCACATCACTAGATAAAGAAAATCTTCAAAAGCATTCCACAACTATTTACAGAAATTACGAACAAAGTTACAATGAAAAGTATTTCATGTACAACAAAATTGGTTCTGGTGCAGTAGTAATAGGATCTTGTGCTCTCATTCTGCTATCTCGATATTTCGATCTAAGAGAAAAAGTGCAAAAACCACTTGAATACATGGCACTTGCAGCAATTGTTATCTTTGGAGTTGGATTTCTATACTCACTTTATCAAGAACATGAATATAAAGCCTCCAACAAGAAGGGAGAATATGTATCAGATCACGAAAAACATAAGGAGCTTCCTGAGGTTCAAACAATTATAGATGAGCTAAAGGCAGAAGCCCTATTAGGGAGTAAAAAAGAAATTTAGCCAAAACTTAAGATTCCGCTACTTGTTAGCGGAATCTGCATAAGACATAACGAATAAAAATTTACCTTTAAATATAGATTATAGGGTTTTGAGAACTCCACCTTCCTTTCATCTATAAAACTTCTTAGCCATTTTCGAGCCTATACTTACTTTTTAGTATAAAATAAAGACGTTAATTTTTTAATTTTAGTTAAAATTTTCATTGATATTAACACACAGGAGTAATCATAATAGCATTTTATTAATATTTTAAATAAAATTATGTCTATATTAGGAAGATTGCTCGGGATCAACTCAAATACACCGGAAGTTAAAGAAGCGGTAGGTTTTAACCCAGCAAACGTAGGGTTGATTGAAGGAGATGGAGTCGCTTATGGACTTAGCTATCAAGATAATGGTAATGGGAGCAGTAAAGTAAAATTACTTATTAGTCCATTATATCAATCAAAAACATACGAATGGGGTACAAATGTCAGCGTAGTAAATGAATTCAAAGATCAATTGTCTCTCACATTAATAGAAGATTCAGCTGAAACAGATAAAGTTGGAGTTATCTTTCCTACAGAAGAAATTAACAAAAAAGAAAAATGCATCAAAGGCTTAACATTCAACACTTACGAAATCAAGCATTCAATTAATGTTCCCTTAGTTGAATACGTAGGAAAAGTAAAATTATACAAGAACATTAATAGAGATAGTCTTGCAAATGAAGACAATAGTTACTTTCAACCAAAAGCAGTAAAAGTTGGTAATGGTAATGTTATTGTAATTGCTCATAACTTAAAGGATCAAACTTTAGTTTCTTGGTATTTACAATCAGACACAAATGGAAAATTTAAGGTTTTGCGTGAAAAAAACGGTCTTATAGAAAGAAAATTATTCAAATTTGATAATCCAGGGCAATTAGTACTAGATGAAAATACGATACTTTATTCGCAAGTGAGAAAAAATAGTATTGAAAATCAAGAAGTAAGAACAAATATTTTTAAGTTCGATATGGCTAAAGTGGTTAAGGATCTAAAAAGTGGCAAGAAAGATGAATGTTTGCTTAGTAAGAGATGTTAGATAGATAATAAAGCACTATCTCTTTCCAGAGAATATGAAATAAGCTTTTTGCAGTATGTAAAGCGAACTGAAGGCAATGATCTAGTTGCCTTTCTTGCAGAAGACCGGTTGTCTGATAAACAAACGTTACATTTAACAAGTCTTGTTAAGAATGGATCAAAATCGAACTTTACTATTTGCGAATTTGCAGATTCTATAGAGCAATTGTACGTTAAAGACAATGGTCAAGACAGTTTTATTGTAACTGCAATAAGTGAAGAAAACATCGCAATTTTCAATCATCAGAGATTTGAAAAACCTTCTAAGGTAACAATAATACCGGCAAGTAGTATCAAAACTCTCAGTGATTTTGTTGATATCATTAATGGTCGATTGACACCTGATATCATTTCTAGTAGTACCGTGGCTCCTGTAACTATTACAGAAACGGTTGTGACTTCTAAGAAAACGCTGACTGCTGCAATTACTAGCACAACAGAAACCGACACTGTAAAGACTACCAAATTAACAACAGAAGCATCAACTACCGTTGCACCTACTTCTACAATAAGTAAACCTTCAACAGAGTCAACGACTCAAACAAGTACAGTAACAGTGGAGCCAACAACAGAAGCCGTTACACCTACTTCTACAATGAGTAAACCTTCAACGGAGTCAACGACTCAAACAAGTACAGTAACAGTGAAGCCAACAACAGTAGCAAAAACAACTACTACTTCACAAGTGACCACGGTTGCTACAACGTCAACTAGTGTGCCAATAATAAACTCAGAGAAAACTATACAAACAGTATTTAGTATACCAAGTACTAGAACAAAAGAGTCAACAACTCCTATATTTACCACGACTTTACTTCCTCAACCTACTTCTTCACCACAGCCTACTCAACTTGCTATAGGGTCTAATAGGGCAGGAATGATAGGAGGATCTTTGATTGGAACAATAGGTATTGCTGGAATTATAGGATTTATAGCATATAAATGTATTAAGAAATATCACGGTTATTATAATGCTGCTCATGTGTTAGAATTAGCTGATTTGGAATCGCATTCAAATAGCAGCAATGAAGAAATTTTTTTCACCCATAGCAGAACAAGCAGTGATAATAACATATCTATACAAACTACGTATCAATCTGAAACAATGCTAGACAGTATATCGGTAGAAAGTAGTAGTAGGTCAAGAAGTAGCTCATCGTCTTCAGGCGGTGGACCAAGCTCTTGACTAACTGAAGCGGAGTCTAAAAGTGAAAAAAGCTTATCTTGGGATAGCGATGATGTGCCGGAATATCACCTTTAGCTATTTGTCTGAATGTTTTTAATATGTAGACTGTTAGGAAATTGTCTTTTGCTTTTGTGATTTTCATGTTAAAGTATAATTCCTGGGTGAAATAAGTAGCTGCTGTTGTGTGATAAACATAGCAGAGGAAAGTCCGGGCTCCAAGGAAAAATAGTGACGGGTAACGCCCGCCGGAGGCAACTCCAGTTATAGGGCTACAGAAAATTACCGCCTAAAATATTTTAGGTAAGGGTGAAAAGGCGTGGTAAGAGCACACCATGGCAATGGCAACATTGGTAGTCGAGTAACCAACACTAGGAGCAAGATTAAATAGAAGTAGATTTTATGTTTTTCTCATATCTACTCGGGTAAATCGCATGAGGTAAATGGTAACATTTACTCCAGATAAATAGCTACATAAACAGAACTCGGCTTATATTTCACCTAGGCGTCACATGATACGTGCGGTATAAGCCATGCTATATTTAAGTGTAGGCATTTCATGCGTTGTCCTTCACTTGTTCTGCTTGATAGCCATCACTACTTTCGCCTACATTAACATTAGAATATTCTTCATCATCAATATACTCTTTCAGAACATACCCTCTGCCCCAAACGGTTTCTATGTGGCTTTTTCCATCATTTGCACTTTCAAGTTTCTTACGTAATTTGCACATAAAAACATCAACTATCTTGTTATCTGAAGGTTCATCCAAGCCATTGTAAAGATGATTTAAGAACATTTCTTTTGTTAGTACTGTTCCTTTACGCAGTGCTAGCAATTCTATCATAGAATACTCTTTATTAGTAAGGTGAACCGTTTTACCTTTCACCTCAACAATCCTGTGATCAAAATTGATATTTATATTACCAATCTTTATCACCGATTCAGGATGGCCTTTAGTACGACGCACTATGGCCTTAATTCGAGCTAATAACTCGCTTTTATGAAATGGCTTGGTTAAGTAATCATCTGCACCATACCCAAGCCCTTTAGCTTTGTGATTGACAGCGGATATACATGAAAGTATTAAGACAGGAACTTTGATTTTTGCACTTCTTAGTCTTAACAATATATCATATCCGTCAATATCACCAGGCAAGTGTATATCTAAAATAACTAGGTCATAGTAATCTCCGTTTGAGGAAACCATATTATTGTTATAATCTTGTGCAGAAGTAACAACGTCACAGAAGTGTCCATCAGAAGTTAAGGCATTAACCACAGTCTTTGCACTTACTTGATCATCTTCGATTAATAATATACGCATATTTTACACCCCATAAATAATTTATAATTTTAGTAATATATATAACTAAGGAAAGTAATAAATCAAATTTTTATTAACAAATGATCAAAATTACACTTATTAATTAATAATAAATATATTGTTCCAAAGTTATATAAATAGATCTAAAATATAATAGATATACCATGGTAGTAATAATATTTTTAGTAAATATTGAATTAAAGTTACTATTATTAAAAGAATACTTCGGTTAATAAATATTTAACTATTCTATATGTCTGTGTTATATTTTTAATTTACTTATCCTACTGTTTTAAAGTATAAGTAATACTTTCAGGAATATTGTGTGGCAATATCAATTTTAGGTGCTGGTGCATGGGGTACAGCAATCGCAATTTCATTAGGTAGTAAGAAAGATGTGATTTTGTGGACTCGCAATGAAACTACATTTGAATCAATCAACGGGAAAAGAGAAAGTGACAAGCTACCCGGTTGTCGAATTTCTGATAATGTGTCAGTAAAATTGGCTATTGAAGACACAATTAATGCTTCAGTAACAATCCTCGCTGTTCCCACTCAATCTCTGAGGGAGGTATGTCAGCAATTGCATAATTGTAATCTGAAAAAAGATGTAGCAATAATTTTAGCTTGTAAGGGAATAGAAAAGTCTACATTAAAATTACCTAGTGAAATAGTAAATGAAGTTTTACCTAACAATCCTATTGCTATTTTTTCAGGCCCTAGTTTTGCTGTAGAAGTTGCAAGAAAATTACCCTATTCAATGGTTCTTGCATGCCGAAATAACATATTGGGTTCAAAGCTAGTATCAGAACTACAGCAAGAAAATGTTAAATTACGACTTAGTAGCGATGTTATAGGGATACAGGTTTGTGCAGCGTTAAAGAACGTTTTTGCTATAGCGTGTGGGATTGTTCTAGGTAGTAAACTTGGGTTTAATGCTCATGCAGCATTGATTACGAAAAGTGTAAGCGAAATTAAGGCTTTATACTCAGCAAAAGTTGGTAACGGTAATATGGATATAAATACACTACTTGGACCGGCATGTCTGGGTGACCTAATTATGACATGCACATCCTTGAATTCAAGAAACCTATCTTTTGGGTTTAAAATAGGTAATAGTGACAATGGCTTTAATGTTCAGCAGATTTTGTCAGAAGGCAAGTCAGTGATTGAAGGTTTTAGCACTGCTGAGCCCATATTTAATTTAGCAAGAAAGCTAAAGATAAAAATGCCTATATGTGAAGCGGTCTATAGATTATTGTATGAAAGCGCCTCTATAGAGGATACTATTTCTGTTCTTGTAAATTAGTTTTGTACTTTGGTGTATTGTGAAATTTTTATATAAATTGATATCAACATGGTGGCTGTCTGGCACAGTAAAAAAAATGCCAGGTACCGTAGGCAGCTTAGCTTCTTATCCAATTGTTCCTGTGATACTGAGTGACAGAATTTTAGGTGCAGCAATTATTTTTTTTTTATTTTTGATTGGACTATGGTCTATAGGCAATTATATAAAACACTACAAGACTTCATGTGATCCAAAAGAGGTAGTAATTGACGAAGTAGTTGGTCAATTGCTGACAATACTTTTAGTTTCGATATTGTTAAGCCAAGAGATGAATTGCTCTTCATTGTTGTTGTGCTTTTTTTCTTTTAGGTTTTTTGATATAATAAAAACGTGGCCTATAAATTTGATCGATAAAAATACCAAAGGTCCTTTAGGTGTTATGCTAGATGACATTATAGCTGCAATTTTAGCCTGTGTTCTTATAGGAGCCTTTTATTGTTTATTGTTGATGTATGCAGGATAAAAAAATTTATTATTCAAGCTTAATTGTTCAAAATTTAAAGGATTATATACTGTACACAGCGAATTTATCTGAGTGGGAAGTACACGATGAATTTGATAACGTTACATTTACAATAAATGGTACTAGGGAGTCATTATTTAATTTTGTGTTCTGTGGAGATCAATGTACCGAGCTTTCTATACAAAAAACTCTAGATTATCTCAGAACAAGAGATATAGAAGCAACATGGGTAATAAATTCACATATGAAAATAAGAGATATTTTAGAAAAGTGTGAAATAAAACACGTTAGCACACCAAAAAAAGCTTTACTTAATATGAAAAATTACTTTTTACCTGCTGATGTTATTCCAAATTTGAGGTTAAATGCTGTAAATGGTAGCGACCTCTTAGAACAGTTAGATTTACACACTTCTAAAATTTTTTATCATGGAGTTGGAATTGTCAGCACATTTTTTCGCGGATTATCAAATTATGATGATAAAAACTCAAGATTAAGATTTTTTCTTGTAACACTAAATAGTGAAATTATTGGGACATGCGGTCTTTATGTTCAAGACAGTGTAGCTGGTTTTTATAGTGATGGAGTTTTACCAATTTACAGGAATCGTGGAATAGGTACCCAAATGGTTTTAGAAAGAATAAAGATAGCTAAACAGCTTGAATGCAAATATATAGTAGCACATTGTATGAAACCTTCTGTAAACCTTTATAAGAGATTGGGCTTTCAGATGTTAGGCAATCTTTACTTATATAACTCTTCAGCATAATTCTGAGCGGTTACAAGTTTTTACATCTGTTTTAGAAGTGCTATGTTTTTTTTGTATGAAGTGGTTTTAATATTGATTCTAATATTATTCTTTCTCTCTTATTCTAAATTAAAAATTAGTAATAAGATTAAGAACTTACAACATCGAAATGTTATCATAAATAATTTAATTGATACTGTGAATGATGGGTTTTATATTTGGGATGCAAAAAAGCGTATAGAAAAGTTCTCTCCCAACTTACTAATTTTGCTTAATACTGTTTTTTACTCATTTAATGAGTTTGTGAATTTTTTTGAGCAATCAGACAGTTTAATTAAAAATTTTGCTGAGGCAAAGGAAATAAATAAATCTTTTACTCTAGATTTAAAGTCAAAAGACAGTGAGGTTTATTGCATATGTTATGGTAGAAGCATAATAGATGATTCTAACAATGTGATTGGTGTGCTGTTATGGATAAGGAATGTCTCAGACTGTAAAATAAAAGCTCACGGACTTGAGCTAGAAAATAGTAAGCTTACACAAGAAGTGGAGAGCTATAAAAATGTTTTCAACTCTTTACCATTTCCAATACTAAAATATAACAAGAATAGAAAGGTAGAATTTTATAATTTGTTTTATGATAAATATGTAGATGGCTCTAAGAAATTTGCTATTACCAGTAGCGCTCATAGCACAAAACCAGGAAGGCATGTCGTAACTTACAAGAACGAACCTAAGGTTTTCGATTTTGTTAAAATTCCAATACAAGGTTCTGGTAGCATAGTAATGTATGGGAAAGATGTTAGTGATGCAGAGAAATTATATACTGAATTAAACAGTTATTTAGCTACACAGAAAAATTTGCTTGAGAGGTTGCCGGTTGCTATAGTAATATATAGTAAGAATCAAAAGCTAAAATTTTATAATAATGCTTTCATAAAAACCTTTCAATTTGACCCAAAATTTTTGGCATCTTACCCAACTTATCATGAAGTTATGCTTTACCTCTTCGAATCTAAAAAGCTTTTAGAAAAAGAGGATTTTCAAACTATTAGTAACCAAAGACATGAGTTATTCAAAAAATTATTTGCATCGTATGATGATACGATGCATTTCACGAATGGAAAAGCATTCAGGGTATTAACAATACCCTACGCTTCGGAAGGTTTGCTGTTCTCTTACGAAGAATGCAAAAGATGATACTTAAACTCCTTCTTTCTCTACCATGAGCTGTTTTACTTTCGCTATTGCTCTTGCTGGATTAAGTCCTTTAGGACAAGTTTTTGTGCAATTCATTATTGTATGACAACGATACAACTTGAATGGGTCGTTTAAAACATCAAGTCTTTCACCTGTCTTATTATCACGGCTGTCAGCAATCCATCTGTAGGCTTGTAATAGTATTGCTGGTCCTAAAAATTTATCACTATTCCACCAGTAGCTTGGGCAACCAGTCGAACAGCAAGCACATAATATACAGTCGGACAAGCCATCTAATTTTTTTCTATCTTCAGGAGATTGAGAGTATTCTTTATTTGGTAGGGCAGGCTTATCTGCTTGTAACCAAGGTTTAATTGATTTGTATTGCTCATAAAATTGGCTCAAGTCCGAGACTAGGTCCTTTATCACATACATGTGAGGTAATGGATATATTTTTACATCACCTTTTATATCGTGTATAGATCTAGTACATGCAAGAGTATTGGTTCCGTCAATATTCATGGCACAAGATCCACATATGCCTTCTCTACAAGAACGTCTGAAAGTTAAAGTCGAATCTATTTCATCCTTTATTTTTATTAATGCATCAAGTACCATAGGGCCACAACTATCCATATCAATAAAAAATGTGTCTATTCTAGGGTTTTTCTCGTCATCAGCAGACCAACGGTAAATTTGAAATCTTCTGATGTTTTTTGCTCTAGCAGGAATAGGATAAATTTTGCCCTTTTGATTAATTTTAGAATTCTTTGGCAAAGAAAACTGAACCATATCACTTACCTTTTATTGTTTATAGCTAAAACCCTTTGTAGATAACATATTTTATTATCATCTACTATATTTTTATTAAATTCCTTTTAAATCGCGCACATATTGTAGCCAAGCGAAGCTAAAATTTCTCTTTCTAGATTTTTCATTATAATTTCTTCATCTTTTTTTTGGTGATCATGACCAAGTAAATGCAGTAATCCATGCACTAACATGTGTGCAATGTGAGCAAGAATAGGTATACAATACTCATGCGATTCTCTTTTTATTGTGTCTATTGAAATTGCTATGTCTCCTAAATCGCACTCATTAGACAATTGTTCACACGGAAATGATAGTACGTTAGTTGGCTTATCCATTTCTCTAAATTTTAAATTAAGTTGATGTAGCAAGTCATCATCAGCCAGAGCTATTGATATATTTGGTTTATAGTGGTCTATTTTTAATTCTTTTAGAGAAGCATTGATGACACCTAATACAAAATTTTTAGGATTTTCTATAACGCTGCACCATTTCTTGTCAAGAATATTTACTTCTAACATTCACTCATCCTTATTACTTCATTCCATTCAATTTCCGAAACTGGGGCAATTGATAAACGTGGTTGTTTTAATATAGACATATTTTTCAAAAGTGGGTTTTGTTTTATATTATTTAACGTTACTTGGTTATTTAAAGGTTTCAAAAACTTTACATTCACTAATCCGAACTTGGGATAATTAATATGATAATACTCTTTAAATACTTCAACGATTCCAAGTATTGCTTTCTCTTTACCTGTATGATAAAAAAACGCAAGATCGCTTACTTTCATAATTTTCATGTAATTTTGAGCTTGATAATTGCGCACGCCATCCCACTCAACTACCTGCTCCTTTTCCATTTTTTGCCATGAATATTCACTTGGCTCTGACTTGAGTAGCCAAAGTTGCATTATTTTTTTCTTCTTAAATAAGCCGGTATATCATAAACATTGCTGCCCCATTTAGCTCCTTCGCTTACCTGTTCAGTTGGTTTTGTTTCCAGTGTTTTGTCTTGCGTACTTTCACTGTGACTATAGGGCCACTTAAATTTCTCTTTCTCTGAGTCTTCGCTCTGACTTATAGGTGAAGTTTCTGACTTATTATTGCGACCATCAATGCCAGTTGCAAGAACAGAAACTCTAACTCTTCCCTCCATCGCTTGATCAAAAGTAGCACCAAATATTATATTTGCATTTTCATCTACTTCTTCACGCACTCTATTGGTTGCAGCATCAACTTCAAACAGAGTCATATCTCCGCCACCAGTAATGTTAATTAATATTCCTTGCGCACCTTTCATTGATACATTGTCAAGCAATGGATTGGATATTGCAGCTTCCGCAGCACTAATTGCTCTATCTTCTCCTTCTGCCTCTCCGGTGCCGATCATCGCTTTGCCCATCTCGCTCATTACTGTTTCTATATCAGCGAAGTCAAGATTAATAAGCCCTGGCATGACCATCAAGTCAGTTACTCCTCTGATGCCAATATGCAGAACATTATCAGCAAGTTTAAATGCATCAGAAAATGTAGTTTTTTCATTTGCAATTCTAAATAAATTCTGATTTGGAATGACAATAAGTGTATCCACGTATTTTTGCAGTTCTTCAAGTCCAAGCTCTGCAATGCGCATGCGGCGCACACCTTCAAAACCGAACGGTTTAGTTACAACTCCAACAGTCAATATCTTTTTTTCTTTTGGCGCTCTATCCTTAACTGCAGCTCTTGCTTCTCTGGCTGCTTTTGCAATTACCGGTGCTGCACCGGTTCCAGTACCACCGCCCATTCCTGCTGTGATGAAAAGCATATGACTATCTTTTATATGCTCCATAATTTCATCGATTGATTCTTCTGCTGCACCTTTCCCAACATCAGGCAAAGCACCAGCACCAAGACCCTTAGTTAAATTAATGCCAAGCTGAATTTTTTTATCACATAACGACTTTTCTAGTGCTTGAGCGTCGGTATTTGCGACAACAAAATTCACTCCTTGCAAATTAGATTGGATCATGTTATTCACAGCATTTCCACCAGCACCACCCACTCCCACAACGGTAATCCTTGGGTGTAATATAGGTAACTCCGGCAGACTAAGATCAATAGACATTTAAATTACTCAAATTTAGCGAATTCACTTGATAGTAAGTTACCGCTTTTTTAATAATATGCAAATACTTTTCACTTCTATAGGCGTAAACAGTAAACGGGATTTACTTATTCTTAATATTTATACTAATAAGTGCTATTTTATAATTACTAGATTTTTGGATGATATTACTTCAAAAAAAAATAGAAAATAGAAAATGTTTACAAAAAGGGACAGAAACCTATCACTTTTTGTTTTGTTGAAGTTATTATATAGTTTTTCCTTTTCCTTCACGTGCTTCAACCACAACATCTTTTAATTTTGAGGCAACTTGATATGTTCCATAAAGAACAGCAGCTGCAGCAATTGCCATTATGGCACCTGCAACTATCTGACCAGCAACACCTGTTCCGATAAATCCAGGTAATGAAGCAGCTATTGCTTGATTTGTCCCAACAAAGTAGCTGGCAGTCTTAGCAAGAAACCCAGAAGCTTCTGCTGCACTAACAAAGCCTGCTTTCATATGCATTGCTGTAAAGACAACACTTGCAACTGCAAGCGGAAATAATGCTGTTCTTAACTTATTATTCTTAATATACTGACCAAGCCCACCAGCAGCACCTGTAACTCCCCAGTGTTTATTATCAGGGTTTTTATATCCCTCTAAAATAGCGCGAAAAACACTATCTTCTTGTTCGTAATTATATTTTGTTAATGCCATAACTCTACTCCTTAAATAGAATGTTAAAATTTCATTAAGGGCAGTATATAATGAAACAAATTGTCTGTCAAGTAAACTAATTTTTTAATATATCCTTATTCTGTAATTCAGCGCTTCAGCAATGTGTGCTCTTTTTACTTCTTCACTTTTTGCAAGATCTGCAATGGTTCTTGCAACTTTTAATACGCGTGTGTAGCCTCGATTGGAAATGTAATTTTCTTTCAGTACGTATTTTAGCAATTCTAACCCTGCCTGATCTGGTTCAGTAAATTTATTAAATGCTTCACCGCTTACTTCTGCGTTACAACGAACATTCAATTTACTATAACGCTCAGTTTGAACTTTTCTTGCTGCTATCACTCTTTCTCTTATGATTTTAGTACTTTCTCCCTCCACAGAGATTTCAGGAGAGAGTATGCTAACGTTTGGCATTTCAATGCATATGTCTATTCTATCAAGCAATGGTCCTGATATTTTGTTTTTATAATCTGTGCCACACTTTGGAGCTTTGTTGCACGATCTACTTGCATCCCCCAAGTAACCACATCTGCAGGGGTTCATCGCAGCAATCAGTTGAAAATTTGCAGGGTAGGTTATGTGAGCATTTGCCCTTGCAACGGTAACTTTTCTATCTTCAAGTGGTTGGCGCAGAGAATCAAGCACAAGTCTTGGAAATTCAGGTAGCTCATCAAGGAATAACACGCCATTGTGAGCCATAGTGATTTCTCCAGGTTTTGCATTCTTTCCTCCCCCTATCATTGCTGGCATAGAGCATGAATGATGAGGTTCACGAAAGGGACGAGTTACTTTGAATATTTCATTACCAGTTTTTGTTATGCTGGAAATAATATTAACATCAATCATCTCCTGTTCGGTCAAATCAGGCAGCAATCCTATAAAGCGCTTAGCAAGCATTGATTTTCCAGTACCAGGAGGGCCAACAAGAAGCATATTATGCCCACCTGCTGCTGCAATTTCAGCTGCTCTTTTTGCAACAACTTGGCCTTTGATATCCTTCATATCGGGAACCAATCTTTTTTCTTTGGGTGCATCACTATAATTAAAAATTACTGGCTGAATTAATTGCTCACCCTTAAAGTGTCTGATAATATCAGTTAATTTCTCTATAGCTAGAATTGAAACATTCTTTACCCATGAAGCCTCTACTCCATTTCCCCTTGGGCAAATTACTCCTTTATTTGCCTTTTTTGCATTAATTGCTGTTGGCAGCACTCCTGAAACTGGAATAACTCTGCCATCAAGAGCCAGTTCACCCATGATTATATAAGACTGAACTTTTTCAACTGGTATCACATTCATTACAACAAGTAGTCCAATAGCAATAGCCAAGTCATAATGACTACCTTCTTTCAGCAAATCCGCAGGGGAGAGATTAACTGTAATTCTTTTTGGAGGTAGTAGTAGATTGATTGAATTTAACGCTGCTCTGATGCGCTCTTTGGATTCCGCAACAGTTTTATCCGGCAATCCAACAATATTAAAAGCTGGAATACCATTTGCCATATGAATTTGTGCATTGACATTTACTGTGCTAATTCCCTGAAGCGCAACGGTATTTATATTTGCAATCATAATATATTATATAAAATTGTTAATATAATATATTAAAGAAGTGATGAAGTAAAGGCTACAGCAATTAAAGATGGCTTAACTTAGCAAAAAAGTGCATAGTATCCTATCACTTTGCTGATTATAAAATGTTTATAAGGATAATAACTTTTCTTTTGCTATACTCAAGCACGGCTTTCTGTGGTGATTGTAATTTTAATTTACCATACTGTGGGCTCAGTTGTAATCTGGATCTATCATATAGAAATTTAAGTAATATAAAAAAATTGTTGAATAACGACGATAAGTTTGTTGCGCTTACGTTTGATGATGGGCCTTCCAACAATAGAGTAAACGATATTATTAATGTTCTGGAAAGCTATGAAGCAAAAGCAACGTTTTTTGTGCTTGGTGAACGTATAAATAAAAAAACATATGAGATAGTAAAGAAAATCCATGAAGCAGGTCATGAGTTAGGCAATCACTCTTGGTCGCATAGGAAGTTGACATCACTTTCAAGTGAGGAACAATTGCAAGAATTGGAAAAGACAAATACAGCAATTAAAAATGCAATAAAACAAGATGTAAAATGGTTTCGCCCGCCATATGGATGTCATGACAATAATCTGATTGAAAATACTAATAAATTGGATATGTATTCGATATTATGGACAGTTGATTCGCTAGATTGGCAAGGTGATAAACCAGAAGCTTTAGTTGAAAGAGTTTTAAGTAATGTACATAATGGGGCAGTTATACTGTTTCATGATCACAATAACAGATCAAACACAATTGAAGCTTTACCTCATATTATTAAAATACTAAAAAAATCGGGTTACAAGTTTGTTACCTTAAGTGAGTGGGAGGAAAGGGTTTGTAATACGGTAAAAGCCAGAAGTGTAACAATAAAAGAGGGGGAAAAAGTGCGTTTTGAAGGAATGTTATGTGGACAAAAAACAAAGTCTTTAACCGCAGAGCATTCATATTAGGTGGTATTCAGCTTACCATTTCCGCTATTTTTAGCTATAGGTTATATAATTTACAAATACGAAACAGACAAAAGTACGAAGCACTATCTAATAGTAATAGAATAAGAGTCGCTACTATTATGCCTCAGCGGGGCAAAATTTTAGATAGGAATAGCACTGAACTTGCGGTAAACAAAATTTCGTATGTTGTTCTGTTTGATGGGCAAAAAACTTCTGGTGAGGAGGTCGATTTGCAAACATTATCAGAAGTCGAGTCTAAAATAGCAAGATCGTCAGAAACAAAAGTAACTGCTCTTTATAAACGTTATTACCCGTTTGGTTCAATATGTTCTCATGTAATCGGATATACAAAAAGACAGCAAGGCATAAACGAAGTAGGAATCAGCGGTATTGAATATACATATGATCATATATTGAAAGGCAAGTCAGGAAAATCTGAGCAGGAAATAAATTCTAAAAAACGCGTCATAAAAGAATTATCAAGCATACCACAACAAGACGGACAAGATGTACAGCTAACAATTGATATTAATCTGCAAGAGAAAATCGCAAAGGTATTTAAAGATCACCAAGGCTCCGCAGTGGTAATTGATGTAAGTAACGGAGAAATTTTAGCACTATATAATTCACCTTCTTACGATAATAATCTTTTTGCAAGTAGACTATCAAATGAGACTTGGGAAAGCTTGAATGCTCCTTCATTACCACTTGTGAATCGTGCATTGTCGTATCAAATTCCACCTGGTTCAATATTTAAAGTAATAGTTGCGCTTGCGGGTTTAAAAGACGGGATAATAACACCAGAAGAGAAATTCTCGTGTAAGGGCTATATGAAAATAGGTGAGCGGAAATTTCGTTGCCTGAAAAGCAAAGTCCATGGGTATGTATCTTTAAATGAGGCAATGGCATTATCATGCAACACTTACTTTTATAACATAGGAAAAAAAATAAGTGTAGACTCTCTGGTGGAAATGGCCAGAAAATTTGGTATTGGCGGTGGGTCGCTGATTGGAACGTTTAAGGAAGAAGCTCCGGGATTGTTGCCCGATAGAGATTGGCGCGCACGAAAACTATATTCGCAGTGGTATTTAGGTGACACTATCAACTTAGTTATAGGACAAGGGTATTTGCTTACAACACCACTGCAGCTTGCAGTTCTTGCAGCGAGGATTGCAACAGGAAAAGAGGTAATTCCCCACATTGAAATGAGTAATACAGTGCAAAATTTCCCTGACATTGATGTAGATTATGAGCATTTTAGCATAATTCGAAAAGCTATGTTTGACGTGGTGAATTCTAACTATAGAAAAGGGCTAAGCGGCATACAAATTGCCGGCAAAACCGGTACACCAGAGATAAACTCTAAGGGTGAAAGTCATAAGTTATTTATCGCTTATGGTCCCTACCATAACCCGCGCTACGCAATCTCTGTGTTTATAGAACACGGCAAAGCCCCGCGCCAAGATGTTGCTATGGCTAATGAGATATTTCAATACATGCTTGAAAAGTAACTATAAATATTATGGCTATTACTTGTCGTGTATTATCTTAATATAAACATTAATTTAGTCATAAACTATTGACGAATGATGATAATCTAGTTATTATTAAATTATCATTCTACTAGCGGAAGTTACTCTCAAATGTTTGTTCATGTTAGCTATAAATATTAAGGAATTTACCAAACAAAAAAAAGGCAAAAGAAGCCCCGTGGTTATTATCCGCTTTAAAATATTGGCGTTTTTTATGTTTTAAACGCTTGACAAGCGAGATTAAGCTGCTTTTAATTGCAACTAACCTACGCTGCAAATGTTTAAGAAATTTACCAAGCAGAAAAAAAGACAAAGAATCCCCGAGTTAGCTGGTCTTTTACTATCTTTGTCGAGTATTGGCATTTTTTGATGTCTTGTAACGCTTTGTAAGCGCGTTCAGCTTATTTAGATAAAAATCTAGATGTAGATGAAGTTTTGTAAAGACATACAGTATCTATATACTGCAAAAAATTGAACATAAGACGCCGATACATTAAGTAATCCTTACCTTTTAATCTGCAGATTGGCGAAAGCAAATACAATAGCTTCACTGTCATAATAAGGGGGCTGGAGGAGTTTGTCAAGTGGTTTTTTTGTTTCATCCAACGCGCTGCCAAAAGTTTGTTATGCAAGAATGCATAGTATCCTAGCCATTTCTCACAGATTCATTTAAACTTAATCAAGTAGGAGTATTATTAACGCGAAAAGGGTTCAATTAGAGACTTAAGTGATATGGCGCGTGAGGAAGATATAAACCAATTAGTAGAAAATGGATTTGATATTAACTCAAAAGATGCAAGTGGAATCACTCTCTTGCATAAGTTCACAAAAGAAGGTGATTTAGTTGGAGTAAAATCATTGCTAGAGCACGAAGCTGATTTTAATGTCGTAGACAACGAAAATAGAAACCCACTGCATTACGCCATTATGCATGGACACAAGAAAATTGCTAAACTTTTTGTTAATCAACTGACAATCAATTCCAAGGATAAAAATGGATTCACTCCACTGCACCTTGCTGCACTACAAGATGACACGGAATTAATAGATTTTTTGATAACAAAAGGCGCAAAAATTAATGAAAAAGACGCTAAAGAGGGCTATACTCCTCTTCATATAGCTTCACTATACGGTTCTAAAAAAAGCGTCCAAATTTTAATTGATAGCGGAGCAAATCTCGAATGTGAAGATAACAATTTTCGCACTCCTTTGTTTTTAACTATCTATCAATGCACTGCACATTATGACAGCAGAGCAGAAATTATAGAATATCTGATAAAGAAAGGTGCAAATATAGAAGCCAAAGATGCAGAAAATAACACTACGCTTTTCCTAGCAGCGTATAACAACAAAATGCAAATAGTTAAACTTATTGCAAAAAGACAGCAAGCAAGTAACGATGAAATTAAACTTAAAGAGTTTTTTTGCACAAAAAACAACCATGGTTTTGATGCATTAGATTGCGCTATTGAGCATAATAATAGAAAAATGGTAACATTTCTTGTATCAAAAGGAATAGATGCAAATGATCAAGATTTTAATGGCAACGCCAGGCTGCATAAAGCTAGCCATAATGGTAACACTAAAACAGTTAAGCTCTTATTGAAGCTTAAGGTAAACATTAATGCTGTTACTAAATGTAACAGAACTCCCTTGCTACTGGCAGTTAAAAAAGGCCATACAAAAATTGTGAAAATGTTATTGGAAGTTAGAGCCAATATGAACATTTGTGAGCAACAAGGTTTTGCACCTCTACATCTTGCTGTTCAAAAGGATTATTTTGATATAGCTCAGCTTTTAACAGAAAAAGGTGCAGACCTTAACATTAAGTGTAATAACGGTCATACCGCAATAGATATATTCATTAGCAAGGCTCATAGCAAAAAAAACATCGAAGAAAATTACAAAAAATTTTGTAGATTTTTGATGCTTTACCTGAAAGAGCTACATAGTAAACACAAAGCCTGTTGTATACTTTCAACCCTAGCTCTAAGCTTAACAATTATAGGCTTACCATTTATTTTTAAGCCTATTATTAAATATAGAGAAAGAAGTAAAATATATAAAAAAACTAAGGCTATGCTGGAAAACTTACTCTACATTTAAGTACAAGAGGGGCGTACAAAAAAACATATATAGCTATACCGCCACGGCGCTAACGAGTAGCGGAATGACGAGTTACTATACCGCCGCGAACCGTCATACCGTGATTTATTCACGGTATCTCTAGATCCCGCTAACACGTAGCGGGATGACGGTTTTTCAAATCGTCGGTAAATCTAAGTCAGTTTAGCTATAGCCAGTGTAGGTCAAGCTAATATATGACAATTATCTGCTCGATGAAAACGAAATTAAATACATTTTTAATATTTTTATAGAAATCTATTAGTATAGATCTATATGCTGTTCTAATGGCTATTTTTAAATGCTTAATACTCCTCTTCATTATTTCTTGCACACACCTGCCTACTAAGCAACATCTCACTAATATAGGCAACGAAGATCATCATGATATAGGTGAGCACGATTATTCGTTGCAGCAATACAACACCTCTTTGGAGATTAATGAACCGGCAATACCAGAAATTATGCCTTTACCAATAGAGTTTCCCGATCTCACAATCAGTAATCAGCTTATTTCTATTAATGTTAGTGAAGAAGTATCAGTAAAAGATTTGCTGATTGAGATAGGAAAACTTTCTGACGTTAACTTGGATATAGACCCAAAAATATCAGGTAATATTATTTTAAAGCTAAAAGATAAGAATATAAATGAAGTAATTCAGAGTATAGCAAATAGCGCCAAATTGCGTTACTCAACAAGCAATGGTGTAATTAGAATTGAGCAGGACTTGCCATACGCGCAAAATTATTACGCAGACTTCATTAATATTCAACATTCTGCTCAAAGCAGTTTCGTCATTAGTAACAATATTACTAACAGTGATGGAAGTCACACTGATAGGGACTATAACAATGTTATGAAGTCTCAATACAGTAGTGACTTATGGAATTCATTAGAAAAAGGCTTGAATGCAATAATGGATGTTAACGGGGTGGATGATGGCGAATTCCTTTCATCCAACAGAGAAGCTGGTGTTATTATTTTGAATGCTAGAAAAGATATCCATAAAGCTGTTGAAGAATATATTAATAAGGTTAAGAAATTAGCGTCTTCTCAAGTAATGATAGAGGCAAAAATAGTTGAAGTTGTGTTAGATGACAAATATCTTTCTGGTATAAACTTAAATGACTTACGCGATGGAACTAAGTCTATAATAAATCAAGATAACTCCATTATTAACCTAGCAATGAACTTTGGTGCGAGTGATCTAGGAGATTTAGTAAAAAATTTAGACAAATTTGGCGCTTCAACTGTAATTTCAAGCCCTAGAGTACATGCTATAAATAATCAGCAAGCGATGATTTCATTTACCAAAAACCATATTTATTTTACTTCCGATATACAAAAAGATACTAGAAACTCTAATCAGACCTTAATTACCAAGATGAATAGTGTTCCAATAGGTGTTGTGCTAATAATCCACCC
This sequence comes from Wolbachia endosymbiont (group A) of Sphaerophoria taeniata, assembly GCF_947250735.1. Lineage (NCBI taxonomy): Bacteria > Pseudomonadati > Pseudomonadota > Alphaproteobacteria > Rickettsiales > Anaplasmataceae > Wolbachia > Wolbachia endosymbiont (group A) of Sphaerophoria taeniata. The sequence goes on along the minus strand of NZ_OX366344.1, from coordinate 1,230,074 downwards.
AAGCATTAACATTGATACTAGTGAAATATTCATGGATATACATCCAACTTTATCAAGAATTAACGGCTACATTAAAGATCCAGATATAGAGTACATCGCACAGCAGAGTAAAATGAAATTAAATAGCGACATTCCAATTGTTGAAATCAGAGAAATGAACTCTATGTTAAAAATTAAGAGCGGTGAAATTATGGTAATCGGCGGGCTTATAGAACATAGAGAAGATAAGCAAAGCTTTAAAGCTACATTACATCAGAAGTCAAAAAGGCTAGCGAATAACATTAGAAAAGTAGAAACTGTCATTTTTTTAAAAGCAACAATCGTACCAACATTTGGTTTGTTAGATAGAAAAGATAAGAATTTATGTATATATTAAATCACTACTAAAAATTAAATATCAAACCAACTTCAATATTATGAGTGGATATGTCATCTGCAACAGGTATTGGAACGCTAAAGTAACGATAGCCGAGAAAGGTTTTGACTTCTGGGATTATTGAATAGTTAATACCAAGCTTTATTTGATAAGCAAACCAAGGAACATTAAGTGGCATTGAACTTTGGGGTGATCCATTAATTCTTTTTAATCTAAAAACTGTTGGTCCTATACCAAGGCCGATGTATGGAGCAAATTGCGTATCCTGAAAGCTGGGATTATAATATAAGTTTAACAAAAACGCAAATATACTTGCTGATTTATCAAATACCAGAGGAGAATTACTATTTTCAATATTGGCTCTAGAATACATGGCTTCAAAATCAACTCGGCCATTTTCTCCAGCATAGTAACCTAAAGATATGCTGTTAACCCATTGGAAATCAATTTTACCATTAAATTCTTTTATGCTTTTAATTTCATTTGCCACTATATTTTTTATCATAAAACCATAATGACTTTCAACTAAAGTTAGTACTCTCTCCCCTATTGCCTTTATACCCTTTACAAATGTTTCTGAATTATCATGGTATACCTTACCACCGTTAGCACTAACATAAAAATCAAGTTTTTTTGATTTTTCTTTTGTAGGCTGCTCATTATCAGCTTGATCTGCAATACGTGACCACATATTTTTCTGATCAGCTACTTGGAGAATAGAAGGTTGTTCAGTAGGACTACTTTCAAGTTCTTGATATTTTAAATCATTTATTAGTATTTTTTTCTCAGTAACCTCTTCAGAATGCATTACATCTTCATTATTGTCCGTTTCTAGTTTTAAGAGTTGTACTTGCTCAATGTATGTATTACTAATATAAGTAATAAAAAAATAGACACATGGAATGAAAATCAAAAATAAAGTAATAGATATTTTAGTTATCACAAATGAACCCATAATTATCATTTATAGTATAACTACTATATCATATATTTCTTTAATGTACAAAAATTAAGAAAGAATATTTCCAATTAGATAATTATTTTCCACTCCTTTAACATTAACTTTCACAATACTCTTGGCTTGAGCTTTTGATTCAAGCTTTACTAATGCAAAATTTTCTGTTCTACCGACATTATTTTGCTCAACCAGAACACTTTGTTCAGTGCCTATCAAAGATTGATAAAAGCTACTCATCATTTCTCTATTCATTTCTCTTAAATTTTTTACTCGTTCTTTACGCACATTCTCTGGTACTTGTGGCATTCGTGCAGCAGGTGTATTCTTCCGCTCTGAATATGGAAAAGCATGTAGGTAAACTATATTTGTTTTTTTCAGTAAATCAACTGTATCCTGAAACATTTCATCAGTTTCTGTTGGAAATCCAGCAATAATATCAGCGCCAAATGCTATATTAGGCCTCAAGCTCTTCATTTTATGACAAAATTCTATTACTTGTTCTCTGTTGTGACGACGCTTCATTCTCTTTAGTATTAAATTATTACCAGATTGTAGACTCAAATGTAAATGAGGCATAAGTCTTGACTCATTAGCTATTAAATCCATTAATTCGTCGTCAACTTCAGCAACATCGATAGAGGAAAGTCTTAGCCTCTTCAACTCTGGTATATCTTTTAAAACTCTCCTAATCATTGAACCAAGTGATGGCTTGGCAAACAAATCTGTACCAAAGTCAGTAATATCAACACCTGTAAACACTACTTCTTGATATCCATTTTCTACAAAGATCCTAATTTGCTCTATAATACTGTTTATTGGCACAGATTGATTATTCCCTCTTGCCTCAGTAATTGAGCAAAATGTGCAGCTATGATTACAACCATTTTGAATTTCAATAAATGCCCTTGATTTATCTTCAAATCCATTAATTAGAACAGGTTCTGATTTGTTTACTTGGTTATCACTGACTAAGATTTTATCGTCATTTAGTAAGTAATTTTCAGCTTTTAGCTTATCTTGATTACCGAGCACTTTACTTACACCAGGAATGCTACTGTAAACTTCTGGATCCAACTGAACAGCACAACCAACTACGATAATTTCTTTACTTGGGTCGTTTTTATAGATCTTACGTATTTTTTGCTTTACTTGGCGTTCTGCTTCGTTTGTCACTGCACAGCTATGTACCACAACAACATTTTTTCTTTCTGCTTTTTTTAATGCTTCTTTGATTAACTCACTCTCGTAAAAATTTAGACGACAACCAAATGTTATCACTTCATTCATGCTAGTATTTTTTAGACCTTACAATTTAAATTATATCACACATCCAAGCAAAGTCTCTTGCATTACCATTGTTTTGGTAGATAAATGCTATGCAAGCAGCAGACACTGGGATGGCTTTGTTGCATAGCAACGTAAGTTTTTTCCAGAGTAAATAATTTTATGCGACTATTTCAAATTTAGGCATACCAATTACGTTGCAAATATCATTTTATAAACCCGACTGTTTGTCTCAAACCTATTCTGAACAGATGGGTTATTATATGTATCAAAATTACCACTTTGTTGCTGTAAATATTGTTGCCACCCTGCATTTTGGCCCAATTTCATACCAATTTTCTATGGCTTCGTTGATATCATGAAAAATATTTCCTCTTTTTTCTAAAAACTTGTTATATTCGTTTTGGTTACTGACTCTCATTTTTTGTGGCATATTTATCCTTAAATCGTCATTTTATAATGAATTTAGTCAGTAATCACTAGTTTTTCTGAACGCTATGCAACAAAGCCACCCCAGTGTCATGCTACTTGAATGACAAGAAAAAACCCACTGGGATAACAAGATTGAGATAGACTAGAAATTAAACGCTACTCCAGCTTCTGCACCAACAGTGCTGTAAAGAACTTTGAGTTCCCCTTTGCCGTCTTTGTCAGTTTTATCAAAGTTAGCACCATAAGAACCGAAATAGCGAGCTCCAGCGTAAAGTTTGACTTCTGGAGTTACATCGTAACTAACACCAGCTCTTGCTTGACCAGCAAAAGCAAATTTACCATTTTGACTACTCACAGCAGTTGCCAAAGGTGTGCTAATATACGCTGCACCAACACCAACACCAACATATGGAGTGATAGGCATATCTTCAATCGCTACATCGTAATAAACGTTAACTAATCCTGAAATTGCTGTTAATCTTTCTGCAACTGCCCCTGGGACAGCAGTTCCAGTTACGTTAGTATCTTTATTTAGCCATGAATAAATCCCTTCAACATCAACTCTGATATCGTCCATTTTGTAACCAAATGCACCACCACCGGCTATAAAAGAAGCGTTGTACAAATGAGTAGTGTCGGCTGTATCTCCAGTTTTCTTTTTAAGACCTGTAACACCATCAATTTTTGTGAAAAGAGGTAAAATTTCACCGTTGTATTGCAAACGAACGTAGTAGCTAGTTTCTTCATCACTTATTGGACCAACAGGATCTGAAAAAGCAGAGTTTGATAAACTTAGCAACGTTGCTAAAGCGGCTGCTGAAAAAAACTTTTTATAATGCATAATTGTCCTCGTAAAAAAATTAAAATTCCACTTTAGCAGTCTAAGTAACAACTAAAGTTAAGTCAAGTGCTAACTTAATAACACAAAATATTCTACATTTTAACTAATTTTTGGGAAAAGACAAAGATTTTATTAATGAATAAATAGAGTTACACGACTTTTTTACTCTTGATTTTTTGGTATAGCTAACACAGGTAAGATTTACTATCGAAAGACCTCGTCATCCCGCTGCTTGTTAGCGGATGAGATACCGTGACGGTATGACGTAGGACTGCTGTCATTCCGCCACGTGTTAGCGGGATCTAGAGATACCGTGACGGTATGACGTAGGACTTGCTGTCATTCCGCTACGTGTTAGCGGCTGAGATACCGCGAATGAACCGCGGTATGACGTAGGGCTGTGCTAGCTATAGGTGCATTATATGAAGAAGTACTGGCGTTAGAAATATTAAAAAAGAAATACTTACACTAAAAGAAACTTCAGTAGTGAATTCAAAAAGGAAGTTTGAACCCAGGTGGTAAACCCATCATACCTGCAAGATCAGAAGTTGCATTTGCCATATCTTCTTCTGCTTTTTTAACGGCATCATTAAACGCTGCTGTTACTAAATCCTCTACTATATCTTTTTCCTCATTTCTCATAAGTTCTAAGTCTATGTTCACCTTTTTAGCTTTATAGCTACCTATTTTTATGACTTCCACTAATACAGAAACTTTGCCACCACCAGAAATACCTTGAAACTCTTTCCCAACATATTTTTCTTGAGCTTCTGCAAGCTTTTTTTGCATCTCTTGCGCTTGTTTCATTATTTGACTAAAATCCACAACTTACTCCTTATTTTCTATATTAACTACTTTTGCACCTTTAAATGTATCAAGTATATCCTTAACTGCAGGTGCATAATTTAAATTACTCACTTCCCTATTTATATAACCCGTATCAACTGTAATAACCCACTCCTGCTGAGTCAACTGGTTTAAGTAATTTTTTAAATCATTGCAAAAATTACTATCCAACTTAGATACAGCTTTTAATTTTAAATATCCAGGTTTACAATCTATTAATTGTAGATTATTACACAGTTGTTTGTAAAGATAAATTTGGTTACTCCGCCTTAATAGTTGCAAAACTTTGTCAAAATCATAATTTTGTTGCTGTTCATTTCCTATACTATGCGTATTTCCCTGCTGTGCATTCTGCGAAAGAATTTTTTTGACCACTTGTTCCGGAGAAGGCAGATCAGAAAGATAACAGAGGCTAATTAACATCATTTCAGCAGCAACATCGTTGCATGTTGAAGTTTTTATATCTTGAATACCTTTAAGCAACACCTTCCACAATCTCGAAAAAAATATTAAAGACTTCTTTATACTTAAATCTTTTATCCTGTTCTTTTCATACTCTGTAACTGCATTATCAATTTCTTTTGTAATCAAAAAACGGCATACTAACTGAATTGTTTGCAATAGACCTTCAAAAATACTAAGTGGGTTTGCTGTTTTTATCGCCTTGTCAAACACTGATAGAGCTTTCTGTAAATCACCTTCTAATATTGCTCCTAATAGATCGAATATAATATCTTTATCCACTAGGCCAAGTATGTCTATCACATTTTTAGTGGATATTGCACCATCTTTGCTATATAGCACTGCTTGATTCATCAAAAACAAGGCGTTACGCATTGAATTTCCAGAATGTCGTGCAATTAACTCTAATGCCCCCTTTTCAATGGAATAACTCTCTTTTTGTGCAACATCATTTAAACGTTCTACTATTTTAGCTACAGGAATGTTGTGTAAATCAAATCTTTGACAACGTGCAATAATAGTTATTGGTATCTTTTTTATTTCTGTAGTTGCTAAAATGAATTTTACACTAGAGGGTGGCTCTTCTAGGGTTTTAAGTAATGCGTTAAATGCACTGCTGGATAACATGTGTACTTCATCTATAATGTAGACTTTGAATTTAGAGCTTATAGGTGAATAGCAAATATCTCCCAGGATTACTTTAACATCGTCAATGCTAGTGTGACTTGCTGCATCGATTTCAATTACATCTGGATGGCTTGAATTTTTTATTGCTAGACAATTTTCACATGATCCGCAAGGTTCAAAAATTGGCCCCAGGGAACAATTCAAACATAAAGCTATTATCCTTGCAGTGGTGGTTTTACCAACTCCACTACTACCAGAGAGCAGTATAGACTGTGGGATTTTGTTTAAAATAAAAGCATTTTCTAATACACGCACTAATATATCTTGACCTACTAGATCTTTGAAGCTACTAGGACGATGTTTTAATGCTATATTCATAGCCTCGGATAAAACAAATAATGAAATAGGTATGCAACCCAAAAAGGTTCTGATATGGCTGCTTCATTTCTGATCTGACCAAATTACAGAGTTTTTGCCTGCATACCTTATAAAATATTATACTTTTTTTTTTATTTAACAAGGTATATCCTATATTAACCTTAATAATTTATATGTTAGATCTCTTGCAACATTATTTTGGATTAAACAACTGTTACCTAAAATACTCTTCTCTTGTCATCCCAACTTGGATCCAGAGAAAAAAGATGTGGATTTCAGTGTCACACACTGGAATAACAACCTATAGGTACTGGGATAACAAAAGAGGAATATTATGATTTTATATCATTTTCCTCTTTGTCCATTTTCACGAAAAGTTAGAACTTTTCTAAAAGAAAAAAAATTAGGCTGCGATCTAGTGTATGAAAATCCGTGGGAAAAACGGAATGAATTTATGGAGATCAATCCAACTGGGCAAGTACCAGTATTAATAGATAATAACTTTGTAATAGCGGATAGTAATGCCATTTGTGAATATATAGAAGAGACTTACAATAGCGACGTCAAATTACTTGGTTCATCCACTATTATTAAGTCTAAAATACGTGCTCTAATCAATTGGTTCGACAACAAATTTTACAATGAAGTTACTAAGTATATTATGAATGAAAAAGTAATTACTAACCGCAGCCCTGACTCTAGATTTCTTCATGCAGCTCAGCATAACCTGCCTTGCCATATGGAATACATCGAACACTTAATTAACAAGAACGTTTGGCTTGCAACTGATAAGTTCACTTTGGCTGATATTGCTTTAGCATCGCATATTTCCGTAATGGATTATGTAAGTAGTTTTCCATGGGAAAAAAGTAAAATTTTAAAAGAATGGTACTCCATTGTTAAATCAAAGCCTTGTTTTCGTGAGATATTATTAGAGAGAGTTTCCGGTTTAACCCCTCCTAAACATTACGCTGACCTTGATTTTTAACTTATGTTAGCTTTAAAGCTACAGTCATTCCTTCATCAGTTGGAATCAATATAGAGAAATATTTCTTTTCATCTGATAATCTATTATTAAACTCCCTCATAGCATGCCATGATTTTTCTGATACTTCTTTTGGAGGCGATTCTAAAAATACTGTATTAAATAATAGAGTGTTATCTGCAACGATTAGCCCATCTTGTTTAATGTATGACTCTGCCCAATCTAAATACTTAGGATAACTACTTTTGTCAGCATCGATGAATATCATGTCAAATGGTGCCTTTGCTGATAATTCATTAATTTTTTCCAGTGCATCACCTTCTATTAGAGTAATTTTATCACTTAGATTAAAAGCACTAAAATTTTTTTTTGCTATTCTTGAGTGTTGAGGATTATTTTCTATTGTATATATATGACCTTCTTTCAGTAGAGCTTTTGCCATGCAAATCGACGAATAACCGTATAACGTGCCAATCTCAACAATACTTTTGATTTTATGGATTTTTATAAATAAACTTAATAGCTTTCCTTCTTCAGGGCCAATCTGAATATGTTGCTTTTTTTCAAGAATACAATATTCTTCTATTTTTTTATATTCTTTTGCAAATAGATTTCTTATATATGATAATTTTATACTAAAATTATTACGCATTACGTTTTATATTATAAATTAGGGAAGCTTAATTCATACACAGTTTATAAATATAATAATATAGTTTAAAATAATAAAAACATTTATTTTAAGTTATTATTTCATAGTATAAAATTTTAAGTGACAAAAATTATTATATATCGTACTATGGTTAACTAGTATAATAAACAATCGATTATTATACTAGAATTAAAGGGATTGTTTATGCGCATTTCTCTTTTTAAAATATAATTTTTATAATCAATTAGAGGGGGTTATATGTCTTATACTATTGCTAGTGAAGTTGAAACGTTAAACAAAAAATCTAACAAGAATGAAGGGGTTATGTTACTACATAATCCAGCTTATCGTGAAAAGTATAAAGAACGTTTTAATGAAGCTCAGAGAAAAGTTATGGATATGGTTCAGTTTTATGATGGGACAATAGTATTAATAGAGAATAAAATCGCTATGTATTACTACACTTGGCACAGTAAAAAAAGAGAGTTTGAGCGTAAAAAACAACAAACAGTAGTGAAAAACAATGACTCAGCATAGAGTCTTTTATATGGTAAGCTACAGTGGTATTACTTCACTATAGCTTTTCCATATAATTTATCTATCACATCAGTAAGATATTTCAGCTCTTTATACCCTTCATGTTTAACTTTATTATGCTCTATATATGACTTACCATCATCGTTAAGCTTGATGAAAAATATTGGAGTGGCTGTGATACCAAGTTTATTGATTGCCAGTGATTTATCATTTACGATTTTATCCATAATTTTCTTATCATTAATGCATTGGTTAAATGCATCTTGCTTTAAGTTGCTTAGTGCAGCAATTCTTTGTAGTAAAGTCAAATCACTTAAATTGTAGTAATTCCACGAATCTATTGAGTTAAAAACAGCTTTGTTAAAATTAAAGTAGTCTTCTTGTTTTTCGTAGCAATGACTTAGCATTGCAGCCTTTAGCCCTCTGTAATCCAAAGGAAAATGACGAAATATATATAACATCTTACCTGTGTCTATATATTTCTCTTTAATTTTAGGAAAAACATTCTTATGAAAAAGAGAGCAGTGATAGCAAGTTAATGAAGCATATTCTATCATTAGAATTGGTGCTTTTGGATCTCCTAATAATTTATCATCAGGTAATAGTGATAGTAACTCCTTTGATGTTATTTCATTAGTTTCTTTTTGAATATGTTGGTTACTGGATTTAACAACTGCATAAGAATTAACACTCATAAGAATTAGTAAAAACAATAGTCTGAAAATCATTACAATACAAACACTTAACTTACTAAAAAAATTACATATTTATATTAATAATGTCAAGATAACTTTTGTTTAGCAAGGCTTTCAGCCCTATCTTTAAATGCAGCAATTATTTTACTCTGTGTATATTTATATACTGAGTTTAATAAAGTGGAAAATGAGTTGGACTTAAACTTAAACTCTATATAAAACTTTACCATAGTTTTATTTTCATCTATGGGAATGAATTGCCATTCATTGTATAGATGTTTAAATATTCCATTTGATGATACAGCTTTTATCCAACCTTCATTTGTTCCACTTGGAGAAAGAAAGGTTACTTCTGATGTGTACTTTCCTTTAATTCCATGAAAAACTGCGAGAAGATCCACAACCATTTGGTTGTCAATTTTTTCTTTTATATAAACGGCTTTGCACCAAGGAACAAAATCAGGATACCTTTCAACATCAATTACAATTTGGAATACTTCATTAGGCGAACATAGGAAGGTACCTTGTTCTCTGCATTGATGAAGCATAAATTTAGTACCAATCAAAAAAGGATCCGTATCTACCGTCAGCCTTAGTAGATTCCTGAGACCTGAAGTTAAGGTGGGCATCGCATATTAGTTTCAACGAAACCAGCAGAGGCAATTCCCTTCTCTAGAAATTATCGCTCGGGAAATTTAACTTAACTCATAACGCATAGCACAGACCCTTACTTGAATTATAGATGATTTACACAGGGCATGTCTATAGGTATATTAAAGTCAGCGATTATTATTTAATCTTTATTAAATTTTGCATTTTAAGTATTATAGTTTATCTTATGAACATTACTAAAGTTTTAATCATTATTGTTTTTATTGCAATTTCTTCAAGAGCTTACACTAGTTGTACAGATCACAAAATTTTTGTGCATACTATGAAGCAACAAGTGGATGGTATATCTACAAAAGGAAATAGAAAAAACCTAGGGCATGTACACGAAAAGCTTCAGGAGGTCATTCAGAATAATGTTAACCTCAAAGGAATATCGCAATTCGTTATAGGAAAACATTGGGCTTTAGTTAAACAAAAAGAAAAAGAAGATTTTTTAAGAGAGTATGAAGTGTATCTTACGCGTTTGTGCGTTAAAATTTTATATAAATACATGCATGATAGTGAAATGATCATAATGAGTACAAAAGCAGTTGACGATGAAACTTGCTTAATTGGTACAAGATTTTCTTACGGTGATGAAGAATTTACAAATATTGATTTTAAAGTTACTAAAAATAACAGTTCTTTCTTGATAAGTGATGTTGTAATGAGTGGAATAAGTATTGCTATTAATCAACGTTCTCAATTTAGTGAAAAAATCGACACGCATGGCATAGCAAGCGTTATAGCTGAATTAAAATGCAATAACAATCCATGATATATATGCCTCATTGGCCTAAACCGCTTGGTAGTAGACCAAAGGATTTTTCTCTTGATCGCATAAAAAGCTTTCTAAATAAATTGGACAATCCTGAGAAAAAAATGCCTCCCGTAATTCATATAGCTGGGACTAACGGGAAAGGCTCAACACTAGCATTTATAAGATATATAATGCAAGCAGCAGGGTATAAGGTCCATGCATACACTTCTCCACATTTGGTGAATTTTAATGAAAGAATAGTTATTGCAGGCAGTTATATCGACGATAATGAATTATATAGCTTATTAGAAGAATGCCGTGCCGTGATTGCAGAACAACCTATCACTCTGTTTGAAGCTGCAACTATTGCAGCTTTTTTAGCTTTTTCTCGTCATAAAGCCGATATTACTTTAGTTGAAGTAGGTATGGGCGGAAGACTTGATGCAACAAATGTTATAGATAGTCCGATTTTAACAATAATTACTTCCATTGCACTTGATCATACAGAATATCTTGGCCCTACTGTAGAAATTATAGCAGGTGAAAAGGCTGGAATAATGAAACCTAATGTTCCTTGCGTAATAGCACCACAAGAAAAGTCTGTGATGAGTACACTAGAATTCCATGCAATAAATAAGAAATCTCCTCTATATAGAGGAGGTCTTGAATGGAATTGCAAAAAAAAGAACAACAAAATGGTTTTCCAATCAGCTATTCAATCAATAGAATTTCCTTTGCCATCTCTGAAGGGTGAACACCAAATAATCAATGCAGGAAACGCCATTGCAGCATGTAGTATTTTAAGTGGAAAATATGGATTTGATATTGGAGAAGAGGATATCACTTCAGGTTTACAGCGTACCTACTGGCCTGCACGACTAGAGCTAATAAAAGAGGGTAATTTAATTTCCCTACTACCGAAAGATTGGCAATTATTTTTAGATGTTGCGCACAATAATGACGGTGCTAGAGTGCTATCTCAGTGGGTAAAAGATAATTTTGCTGAAGGTATCTATATAATTTTTGGTGTTACTCGTAACAGAAATGTGGCAGAGTTCTTAGAGCACTTAAAGCCATATATCAAGCTACTATGTGCGGTTTGTGTTAAGTCTGAACCTAAAGCAACAAATACAAATTTGATTAGGGAAAAAGCCAATAACATAGGAATAAAAGCAGTTGAATGTGAATCAATTGGCGATGCAATATCAAATCACATATTAAAAGCCTCTATCCAAAACATCAAAACCATACTAATCTGTGGCTCATTGTTCCTAGCTAGAGACTTCGCTATGGAGAATAACTAACTTTGATGATATGTGAGCATTAACTGACCGATGGGAAAATGACTTTGATTATTTATAGTATTGTATGAAGCGACTAAAATTGTCATTACAGCGCTTAGTGTACGACAGTGCTCCAACATTTAGGGTTGCAGTTTACTTGTAAGCAAGCAAACTGAGTTGGTGAGTATAAAAGTATAGCTTCTACGTCATAACGCCGCGGTATCTCTAGATCCCGCTAACAAGTAGCGGGATGACGAGATGCCACCGCGAACCGTCATACCGCGATTCATTCGCGGTATCTCTTAGCCGCTAACAAGCAGCGGAATGACGAATTTGTCGTCATGCTGCCTCGAACCGTCATACCGCCGCGGTATCTCAGCCGCTAACAAGTAGCGGGATGACGGTTGTCGTTTAGCTATAAATATTTAAGAAATTTACCAAACGAAAAAAAAGGCAAAAGAAGCCCTAGTCATTGTCTATTTTCAGTATTGGCGTTTTTTAAGTCTTAAACACTGCAATTTAGCTGCTTTTAAATGCAACTCACCTTAGTTTAAATATTTAAGAAATTTACTAAGCAGAAAAAAAGGCAAAAGAAATCCCGTGTTAGCTAGTTGTCACTTTCTAATCCTGCAAATTGGCGTTCTCTACTGTCTTAAACGCTTTGTAAGCGCGTTTCGGCTTATATAGCTAGAAATGTTGTGAAGACATAAGGTGCACATAGTGCGAAAAATTAAAAATAAGACGCCAAGTACGTTGTTTTTTTTGCTGTTTAATCTGCACAGATGAAGATAACTGAATACCTTCAGTACCATGATAAGAGGGCTGGCGGAGTTTGTCAAGGAATTTTTTCGTTTCTATGTTGTCAGCTACTTGGATTTGCCACCTGTTAATTACAACGTTCGTACAGATGTATGCTTGACATAGGATCCAGAAAATTTAGTTATATATAGGAAAATCTGATTTGACTACACCAACTCACGTTCAGCAAAAAAGAAAGCTATCTCCTTACGAGCATTTTCTAGACTATCCGAGCCGTGAACTCTATTTTCACTAATGTCATCAGCAAAATCACCCCTGATTGTACCTTTATCTGCCTGCTTTGGATCGGTAGCTCCCATGATTTGTCTGTATTTACTTACTGCATTTTCACCAACTAAAACTTGAACTATCACAGGACCAGAAGTCATAAACTCTACCAATTCCCCAAAAAAAGACCTATCTTTATGAATTTCATAAAACAGCTCTGCTTGTTTTTTTGTCAGTAACATCATTTTTTGTGCTATAATTTTGAGCCCAGAGCTTTCAATGTATGAATTTATCTTGCCTGTAATATTATTTTTTACTGCATCAGGTTTTAATATCGAAAGTGTTCTCTCAATTGCCATATTATTTCCTTATATAAAATAGTATATTTATAGATTTATTTTATTGTAAATTTTGATTTGATAAAAGCAGTTTTTTATTTATAGTTAAGAATAAACCATCAAGGAGGTATTGTATGGGTTACTGTCGTAAAAAACTAGCAAATAATCTTAAGTCATCAATTTTTTGTGGAACAAAAGGATTTTTGACTTTTAATTTGGCATTTTTAAGCTTTTTGGAATATAGCTTACATCATAATACAGAATTAAAAAAAGGTGCTGCCTTTGCAATGAAAAGGAATACTATTCCATTGCTTGAAATGGCTATCATAGTGCCATTTGTTTGTTTTGCGCTGCCAGCTATGGTAGGCAGTATGAGCCTCATGCAATGCGCACTTTTATGTGCTGCCTTAATGATTGCCACATGTTTTATTGTCAGAACTTTTCATCTGCGTGAGAAGTTAATGAAAAAAATCACTAACCATATTAGAAAAGAAATAGACGAGGAATTTAAGAAAGATACTATAAAATTTCCTATCTTTGATCAAAATAGAAAACACACCGAGTATAATTCGCCTAACTCAGGGCGACTACTGGATGAAACAAGTAGCACCTCTCTTTTCGTTAAAGTTTACTTTTTCCCCTCAAGGTTCTTCTGAATGTCATGCAAAGTTGTATAATGCTATCTTTAGCTGCTGTTGAACTTCTTGAAACGGTACCAAGTCTTTTTGTCGATACATTTTTCGATTGGAACTTCACATCCACCAAGAGTAACCTGAAGAGATCAGGCCACTTATTGTATGCCAGTGTAAGAAATTTAGTGCCTATAACTAAATTTGATGAGTGTGTAGCTAATTTTATAGGCACCCCAGAAGTAACTTGTTGTAGTAGTGCGTAGGTGAAAAAGGCAGTTATCTTATTTAATCTTGGCGGGCCTGATTCACTAAATGCGGTCCGTCCTTTTTTATTCAACCTTTTTTATGACAGGAGAATAATCAATCTACCGAATCCCTTTCGGTTTCTTTTAGCAAAGTTTATATCTGCGAAACGAGAAAATACTGCACGAAAAATATACGAGGAAATCGGAGGTAAATCGCCAATTCTGGAGAATACAAAAATGCAAGCTAATGCTTTAGAACTAAAATTAAATGAAGATAGAAACCATGTACACAAGGTATTCATTTGCATGCGCTATTGGCATCCATTTGCTGACGAAGTTGTTAAAAGTGTAAAACAGTTTGATCCTGATGAAGTAATTTTGCTGCCACTATACCCTCAATATTCAACTACCACAACTTTGTCATCCATCGAAAATTGGCAAAAAAATGCTAAAAAGCATGGCCTAAAATGCAATACAAAAATAATTCATCATTATTATGACAATGAAAACTTTATTGAGGCTCATACTAACTTGATAGCCAAGTACTACAAATTAGCCAGCAGGATTGGTAAGCCAAGAGTCCTATTTTCAGCTCATAGCTTGCCCCTTAGCGTTATTAAAAAAGGCGACCCTTACGCTTCACAGGTAGAAAGAAGCGTAGAGTTAATAGTAGAAAAGTTAGCTATCAATAACTTAGATTGGTCAATATGTTATCAGAGTAAGATTGGTCCTGTAAAATGGCTAGAGCCAAGCACTGAAAGTGAGCTATCACGTACAAAAGCTGATGGTGTACCTGTAGTTTTATCACCTATATCTTTTGTTTCTGAGCATTCAGAAACTCTAGTTGAACTTGATATAGAATATAAAGCAATTATCAAGGATGGATATTATTTTCGCGTACCAACTCTCAGTATTGATTCCTTGTTTATAAAATGCTTAGCCGATTTATGCATAAATCACCCTTAAAGTCCTGATTTATAGAGCTTTTCTTCAAGGCTTTTATGTGATAGAATAAAAGGGAGTTATTATTTTGTTAACTATTTCATGCCAAACAAGCTAAAAAAGAAATCTAACATACTCGCACAAAAGGTGCATGATATTTATGATCATGATTTCAGGAAGGTAATCTGCATCACAACAGGTTTAACAGCCCTATTGTGTAAGATTTCACTGCAATTTTGCTGCGAGTTCATTGACAATAATAGATCCAATATCTTTCTTATACGGAATGTTGCTCGACTAGTAAAGTTTCCGACATCTATTCTATATATTGCCCATTCTGCATTTACTCTACAGGATCTAATTAAGGATTACAGAAACCCTGAGAGTAAAAAAGAGCTGGCAAAAGTTGTGGGTAAATCGGCTAATCTTGCAAGCAGCATCATAGAAGCATTGATGATGTTGAAAGTCATCCATTTTTTTACTAGGGGTAATGCAGACGTAATAAGTCACATTCACTTAACATCAACGATCCTATTTCTGTTTATTTCGGAACCTATAAGCTACTATTATTCATGGAGAAAATACTTAGATAATAAGGATCCTGAAAAGTCTGCTAAGTGTAAGAAGGACCTTATTATCAGCACATTAACTTTGTCATTAGGTTTGTTAAACTTCATATTAAAAAGAATGGAGACTGCAACCATACCAATAAACTTAGGTAATGGTATAATCTATAATTTCAACTTAAGCGTAACAGTTAGCATAATATATAGTGCAGTATTTCTGGCAGTTCAGCTTGACAAATTGTTTCAACAACCTGTCAATGATGATCCTTCCACTGAACTTGATAATGCTGGCCATAACCATATTCAGCCCGGTAATGATGATAATGATCTGCCCGATGGCAACGCTGTGGGAATGTAAGGGTTAGAGGTGAAAAGATTTTATTTCTACTGCCAACGCTAGTACTGCTAATTTGCCAACAATACTCCAAAGTGACAGAATTTTACCTTCCACAACCTGGCTAACATCATGAAACTCACAGTCAGTGGCATTCAAGCTAGAATATACATCTTTCCTGCTATTAGATCGGTATAAGTAACATGTTGGAGTATCTCCTATATAGTATATCAGCGGTTCTGCAGAACTGCTTTTAAATATGTCAATGGTTGGTACACCTTCTTGTATAATAACGCTATTGATTGCTATTCCTTCTTTTATCTTTTTCATTTTATGACGCTTTTTTTTATTGAGATTTAATATTTCCTCTCCACTTGTTGCTGTTATAATGCCCATCCCATATGTGCCATTGCTTGCTTTGATAAAAACGTAAGGTTGTGTTTTTATTTCATATTCCTCATATTTTTTTTGCACTAGAGATAATATTTGGTCAACTTTAGTCGCTACTGCTCCTAGTGATGAATCATCATTAAAGTCAACTCCATTACAGCTTTCTGTAAGCACAGAAATAAGCCATGGGTCCATTTTAAATTCGCTACAAAATTCGGACGCTAATTCTTGATAGATTTCAAAATACTTAAATTTCTGTCTGCTATGCCAACCGTATAGTGGGCTTGGTACTATATCTTGCTTTACGTCTTTTAGCGTGTCTGGAATGTGGCTCGTCATATCACGATTCAGTATAATAACATCAGGCACAAATCCTGAAGTTGTCTTTAGCAGAGAGTTTTCTTTCACGATAGTTTCATATGGTTCTATTAAATTATATGCTTCGTTGTGAAAGAGGCCAATTCTAGTTTCAAAACCTGCGAGCTGCAGTACTTTCTCTATAACAAATACGTTTTCTATATACATTTTATTTCGTGTGTAATTCTCCGGTATTATAAGAGTCTTTTTATATTGTTTTGTTTCAAAATAACTTTTTATTAGTTTTGCTGCTGTTGCTCTTGATGTCTCACTTAGATTGTTGAACCCTGCAGGAAATAAATTAGCGTCCACTGGGGCAATTTTGTAGCTGGAGTTTCTAAGATCTATAGAGCTATAAAATGGCAATGTAAGGCCGTTAAATTTTGCCTCAAACCAATTATTTATACTTTTTTCCAAATCTGGGTGAATTATGTTTTGCATCTACACTTTAAATGTTATAAGGAAGGTATTATATTATAAGCTATAATTAAACATATTTAGCAAATTTGACTAAAGATTAAAGTATAATGAGATTCTTATTTAAAGTAATAGAAAAATGATTCAACACGATAACAATAAAATGTATGGAACTACTATACTGTCAATTAGAAAAGATAAAAGCGTAGTAGTAATAGGTGATGGACAGGTTTCACTGGGCCACACTGTTATAAAATCCGGAGCAAAAAAAGTTAGGCGTCTTTCTGGTGATTCTGTAATTGCCGGTTTTGCTGGAGCAACAGCCGATGCATTTACTCTCTTTGAAAGACTAGAATCTAAACTTGACAAGCACCCAGGGCAATTAATGAGAGCATGTGTTGAACTTGCAAAAGACTGGAGAATGGATAAATATCTAAGAAAATTAGAGGCTATGATGATTGTTGCAGATAAATCTATTTCATTAGTAATTACGGGAACAGGTGATGTTCTTGAACCTGAAGATGGAATCGCAGCTATTGGCTCTGGGGGAAATTTTGCTCTATCTGCAGCAAGAGCTTTAATTGACATTAAAGGAATATCAATAGAAGAGATTGCAAAAAAGGCTATGAAGATAGCTGGCGATATATGTGTTTATACAAATCATAATGTAGTTATTGAAAAGATAGAGGAGTGATATGTCTTCCAAGCAAAAAACTTTGTGCACTAATTTTTCCAATCAGCCTATAACCCTTTCAGAAGGGCGGCCTTGTAGTAGTGACAACTATGATGAAAAAAATGACCTCTATAAAGATACTAAGAGTGGTTTTGATTCAAATGACAGCGATATTCAAGTTAATGACAGTACTCAAGTTTTGTTAGATGACCTGCCACCACAGAAGATAGTTAAAGAATTAGATAGATTCATAATCGGACAGGATGATGCAAAGCGTGCTGTTGCTATTGCGCTCAGAAATCGTTGGCGTCGCAATCAGGTTCCATTTCCATTGCGTGATGAAATCATACCTAAGAATATATTGATGATCGGTCATACAGGGGTTGGTAAAACTGAAATAGCTCGCCGCTTAGCAAAACTTGCCGGTGCACCGTTCATAAAAATTGAGGCAACGAAGTTTACTGAAATAGGATACGTTGGACGTGACGTTGATTCGATAATACGCGATTTAGTTGATGCAGCAATAGTTTTAGTTAAAGAGAAAGCCCGTAAAGCCTTAGCTAACAAGGCTTTAATTTTAGCTGAGAAAACAATAGTAAACTCTATGGTAGGCGAAAATGCAACCGAAGAGAGTAAAAAAATTTTTAGAGAAAGGTTGAGGAATAAAGAGTTTGAGGACGGAGAAGTTTCTATTAACGTCAGAGAGAGCAAGAGTATGTTACCTACTTTCGATATACCAGGCATGCCAGGTGGGCAAGTTGGTGTGATGAATGTAACAGAAATAGTGGGCAAGATGTTTAACGGGAGCAAAAAAACAAAAACTATTACGGTGAAGGTAAAAGAAGCGCGTGAAATATTAATTAATGAAGAAAGTGAAAGGCTAATCGATGAAGATAAGATAATCAAAGAAGCCATTGATCTTGTTAGTAATGACGGTATAGTATTTTTGGATGAAATAGACAAAATTGCAGCGCGTACAGAAGTAAAAGGTGAAGTAAACAGAGAAGGAGTGCAACGCGATCTGTTACCACTACTTGAAGGAACAACTGTTACAACTAAGTATGGCCATGTAAAAACAGACTATATATTATTTATTGCATCTGGTGCTTTTCATCAGTCTAAACCATCTGACCTCTTACCGGAATTACAGGGCAGATTACCGATCAGGGTAGAACTTAAGGCACTTACTCAAGAGGATTTAATAAGAATATTAAAGGAACCAGAATCTAGTTTGTTAAAGCAGTACATAGCTTTAATGAAAACAGAAAATGTGATGCTTGAGTTCACTGATGATGGTATAAAAACCATAGCTGAAATAGCGTTTACAGTTAATAGGCAAGTGGAAAATATAGGCGCAAGAAGGCTTCACACTATCATGGAGAAGCTTTTAGATGAAATAAGTTTCATTGCTTCTGAGAAAAATAGCGAAAAATTCATTATAGACAGCAAGTATGTAAAAGATAAACTTGAGTCAATTTCGAAGCAGCTTGATTTATCTAAGTTTATACTTTAGGAAAAACAAAAAGCCTACTTTAAGTAGTATAGAGAGTGTTCAGAAGGTCAGCCAGTAAACCTAAAATTTCAGCTATATTCTTTAGGCTGTTTTTCAACAGTAGAATGGTGTGCTGCGACCTCTTGCTTAATATCTAAGCTTAAGTCAATTATTGAGATATTTTCTTCATCATAATCTATGTCTTTTATTAACATATCGTCAGTAATAGTCAAAAGGTCAGGCGGAGAAAGAATAGTTCTTTTATTACCAGCTCTCATTCCCACAACTCCAAGCTCTATAGCAAGTGGTATTTTTTTATCGCCAACCCTAAATTGCACTGTTTGATCTTTGACTATATATTCCCCATTATGCTCCTTTACGCTATATTTAACTGATATCTCATCACCGCACCTTACTTGTTTTCCAGTCTTGTTAATTAAGTCATTAAAAACCATCAGATTATTCACTGAGTCGGGATATTTATCCTTTACTTCGATCAGTTTGACGTAATAAGAATTAAAATTCATTTTGTTATCATTGGCAATAGTAACTACACGCTCTCCGCCTTCTTTCATACCTATCACCCCTAAACCCACTTCTTTTAGGTCATCTTGACCTATTTTCAAAGTAACATCAGAAACTTTGCTAGGGAGTGTTGCTGAGTTATTATTAGAAATTTTATATATTTGCAATAGGACTTCCATGCCACAGAAAGCCTTGCTGCCACTGCCTTCAGTAATTTCATAAAAATTTATCGAATCTTCTTCCTTTTGCTGCGTCATTTCTTCTAAATATTCTGTTAGCCCATGCTTTTCAATATAGCGGTCGAGTGCTGATTCAAGTATTGGCTTCACTAGATAATGTGCTATTGTCTGTATCAAACCACCATGCGTGGCACTTATCTCATAAAGCTTGTCCTTTTTTCCCGGTTTACCTTTGTTTATATAGACAATAGTAAACATAAAAGCAGAGGTTAAAGTGAGAATCATTACTATGGAAATAAGCATTTGTAATATAATTTTTCTAACCATCTTTCTTTACTTGATTCAATAAATCATATAAATAATTAGTATCCCCTGAAAGCGCACTCAAATTATCCAAGCCTTGTTTAAAGAGGGCGTCTATATAGTCCTCTACTTCACTTTTACCAAGTACAGACATTAGATTATTTGTTTTATCTTGTTCGTAATCTTCAATATCATCCTTAGCTTGAAAGATAAGCCCTAGGTTTATCCCGTAGTTATATAACGCTTTACGTTGCTTATCTGTAGCATTCCCTATTATAGCACCTATTTCACATGAAGCTGCAAATAGTTTTGCGGTTTTCATCAAATGAATTTCTTTTATTTTGTTAAAATCTGCACCAATATCTAAAATCTGTCCTCCTACCATTCCCCTAATTCCTATTGCCTGAGAAAGAACTTTCATGATTTCACAGCATTTCTCATTTAACGAAGATAATACCTCAAAAGCCAGAGTAAGTAGTGCATCTCCGGCAAGCACTGCTGTTGCTTCATCAAATTTTTTATGGCAGCTTAGCTGGCTTCTGCGAGTATCACTGTTGTCCATGCACGGTAAATCATCGTGAATTAGAGAGTAAGCATGAACAAATTCAATTGCTGCAGCAACTGATATTACTTTTTTAGCTTCCGCGTTAAACACTCGCGATGAAGCTACGACTAAAAAGGAGCGTATATGTTTTGCAGGAGCAAGGAGTATATAACGCATAGCTGATATAAGCTTATTCTCGCTATTTTCTGGTAAAAGTTTATTTACTTCTACAATAAGCAAATTTTTTGTTGTTTCGTCTAGCATTTTTGAATTGTTAATTGTTTAGCACGTAACGCTAGCCAGCTAGGGCAGTAGAAAACTTTGCTGTAGTTTACCAGTTATAAAAGATATTGCAAACATAAAAATTTTTTATAACATCAAAGAATAGGTTATTTTTTTGGTAAGAAATGTGAATAGCGAACTAGCAAAGAGCACTAGAGAAGACATAGAAGAGAAAGTGAAAAAGATTATACTAGAGCACATTAGTAAGGATGTAGAGAAATTCAACAGCTCTTCAAAGCTTTCGGAGCATGGTGCAGACAGTTTAGATGCAGTTGAAATCATCATGGCAGCAGAAGAAGAGTTCGGAATAGAAATTCCAGATGAAGACGCACAAAAAATGGAAACTATGGAGCAAATAGTTGAGTACATTAATAGTAAAAAAGGCTAATAGTTAGTGTTAAATGAGCAGAAGAGTAGTAGTCACTGGTGTTGGTTTAATCACTCCACTAGCGGCAGATGTTGACAACACTTGGTCAAGGCTGATAAAAGGCGAGTCTGGCATAAAAGCAATCAATACAGATAGATTTGACTCTTCTGATCTTGCTTGCAAGGTTGCAGGGCAGGTGCCTGTGCAATCCGATAACATTGAGAATTACTTTAATCCTGTAGGTTATATTTTTGAAAAAGATCTAAAAAGAACGGATCGTTTTATTCATTACGGCATTGCAGCAGCGATTCAAGCTGTGGAAGATTCATCTTTAGAAGATTCAAAAGTAGATAGAGAACGTGTTGGCGTAACTATTGGCTCTGGTATAGGTGGTCTTCCGTCAATTCAGGAAAATGTTATTACCATGCAGGAAAAAGGGCCCAGACGTGTCAGTCCATTTTTTGTCCCTGCAAGTCTAATAAATTTGATATCTGGCCATATTTCTATTAAATACGAATTTATAGGTCCAAACGATTCAGCAGTAACCGCATGTGCAACAGGTGCGCATGCAATCATAAATTCAGCAAGAACTATAAAACTTGGTGAAGCAGATATTATGATTGCAGGTGGAGCAGAAAGTGCACTGTGTAGAGTTGGAATTGCAGGTTTTGCGTCTATGAAGGCATTATCAACTAAATTCAATGATAAACCGGAAGAAGCTTCAAGGCCATGGGATGCAGAACGCGATGGTTTTGTTATGGGTGAAGGAGCAGGTATATTGGTGCTGGAGGAATACGAACATGCAAAAAAAAGGGGGGCAAAAATACATGCTGAACTGGTTGGGTACGGACTCACAGGAGATGCGCACCACATTACAGCACCACATCCAGAAGGAAGAGGCGCATTTAAGGCAATGCAGCTTGCCTTAAAAAGTGCGCAAATTAATCCAAATCAAGTAGGATATATCAATGCACATGGAACTTCAACGCCACTTGGAGATAAAATTGAAGTAATAGCAATGAAACAGTTATTTGGTGACTACGTTTATAAAATACCTGTTTCTTCAACTAAATCTTCTATAGGACATTTACTTGGTGCTGCAGGGAGCGTTGAAGCAATATTCAGTATTCTTGCGTTAAATAATGGAATTATTCCGCCAACCTTAAATTTACATAAACCTTCAGAAGGATGTGATTTAAATTTTGTACCGTTTAAAGCTCAGGAGCATAAAATTCAATATGCACTTTCTAATTCGTTTGGTTTTGGTGGCACTAATGCATCGCTCATCTTTGGACAAGTGTAATCAATTTTGCTGCTAAATAGCTAAAATGTACGAACATTATGATCTGTGATAGCTATATTATCTGTAAT
This sequence comes from Wolbachia endosymbiont (group A) of Sphaerophoria taeniata, assembly GCF_947250735.1. Lineage (NCBI taxonomy): Bacteria > Pseudomonadati > Pseudomonadota > Alphaproteobacteria > Rickettsiales > Anaplasmataceae > Wolbachia > Wolbachia endosymbiont (group A) of Sphaerophoria taeniata. The sequence continues at coordinate 1,207,324 of NZ_OX366344.1, read as the reverse complement.
TTGCCTTTTACTGTCGATTTACTATACTTATTTGGTAAGATCTAGCTTAATTAAATGCACAAAATATTAGTAAGTAGTAACCATAAACCTCTGGTCGGAAAAATCAAGATTAATGGCTCAAAAAATGCTGTTTTACCGATAATGGCAGCAAGTCTATTGAGTAGCTTCTCGGTAATTTTGCATAATGTACCTGATTTAATTGATGTGCATCTAATGTCTAAGCTGCTTGAGAGTCTTGGAGCGAAAGTGAATTTTACACGCAATAAAGATTATAAAGCAAATCATACTTTGGAAATTGATTGCAGTAATATCAACAATCACGTAATGTCACACGAAACTGCAAGTAAGCTGCGAGCATCTCTTTTAATGCTAGGTCCAATTCTCAGTAGATTTGGTAAAATCACAACAGTCTTTCCTGGTGGATGCAATATCGGAAAGCGTCCCGTTGATATGCATATCAAAGCATTAGAAGAAATGGGAGCTAAAATTGAAGTTGAAGGCTGTAATATAATTGCAACAGTGAAAGGAAAGCTACAAGGAAAAGAAGTTATACTTGAGAAAATAAGCGTTGGTGCAACAGAAAATGTAATAATGGCAGCAACACTTGCAGAAGGAGTGACAATAATAAACAATGCTGCAACGGAGCCGGAAGTTCTTGATTTAATAGAGTTCCTAAAGAAAATGGGTGCTAATATTGAGATTAGTGATACAAGGATCACAATAACAGGAGTTGAAGAATTAAATGGATGTGTTCATAAAATAATACCAGATCGCATAGAAGCAGGCACCTATGCACTAGCTGCTATAATAACCGGTGGTAAGTTGGAGTTAGAAGGAATAAGTCTATCTGATATAAGATGTATTGTGAATGAATTGAAGGCTATAGGGGCTAATGTTGAACTATATAATGAGGGGGTTATGATTTCCAGAAAAAATTGCTCTATTAGGTCTGCTAACATTGCAACAGACCCATACCCCAACTTTCCCAGTGATATGCAACCACAACTGATGTCTGCAATGTGCATCGCTGATGGGATATCAGTAATTGAAGAGAACATTTTTGAAAACAGATTTGCACATGCAGATGAATTGAGAAAGTTAGGCGCTAATATCAGCATCGAGAAAAGCAAAGCTACTATAAGTGGAATAAAAAGCTTATCTGGAGCTAATCTGTGTGCCACTGACTTAAGGTCAACAGCAGCTTTGGTACTTGCTTCTTTGGTAGCTGGTGGAGAAACTACAATAAATAATTCGCATCATTTATGGAGAGGATATGAAGCAATGCACGAAAAACTCAATTCATGTGGAGCTGATATTTCCATTTCATCTTGAGGATATTTTATGAATGAAGCAACTAAACGAACTACAGTAAAAGAAATAGATGAAATCTTATATGAAGAACATAAGGTATTAGACCATGGATTTATTCGAGTAGTGGATTATATGGGCTCTGATAGCGCTATAGTTCAAGCTGCTCGTGTTTCTTATGGCAAGGGAACAAAACAGATAAGTCAGGATGAAGCACTTATAAAGTATTTAATGAGACATCATCATACAACTCCATTTGAAATGTGTGAAATTAAGTTTCACGTGAAACTTCCAATTTTTGTTGCAAGGCAATGGATAAGGCATAGAACTGCAAATGTGAATGAATATTCGGCAAGATATTCAATACTTGACAATGAATTTTATATACCAAAACCAGAACAGATTGCAAAACAATCTGATAATAATAAACAAGGTAGCGGTGAAGCTTTTGATCCGGATACCTCAAAGGAAATAATAGATTCTCTAACAAACGACTCTAATTTAGTATATTCTCATTATGAAAAATTTATTGAGCAGGGGCTTGCAAGAGAAATTGCCCGAACTAATCTAACGCTTAATTACTACACGCAATTTTATTGGAAAATAGATCTGCATAACCTCCTTCATTTTTTGAAGCTTAGAGCTGATAAGCATGCCCAATATGAAATCAGAGTTTATGCAGAAGTTATGCTGGATATAATGAAAAAATGGGTCCCATTGGCCTACAATGCCTTTGTTGAATATTGCCTAGAATCAGCTTGTATTTCAAGAACTGGTCTAGAAATAATTCGCAAATTAATTAAAGGGGAAAACGTTACTAGAGAAGAAAGTAATATTGGTAAAAGAGAATGGGACGAGCTGATGTCTATACTTGATAAACAATCTTAAAGATAAAGGCATACGTATCAATCTCCTCTGTCAGTTAACTCTCGTTCACCAAATTGAATCTTGCTTTTTACATCACATTAACTCATCACTTTTATAGAACATCTCATTAAAATCATCCAAAGTTCCAAAATCTTTATTTTGAACAAATAGATGACCATCTGTTATGTATGCCTTAGGCAGGGTAAATGGTTTATCATAATGCTGCGATGCTGGCCTAACAATTTCATTATATAAAACCATTACTTGCTCGTAGTTATATCCATCACCAGCATGATATTTACCACGTACGGTATCATAAAAATTCTTTATATCATCATATGTCACTTGCAGCTCCACCTCATACTTTCCCACTTCAAGAGGACTTCCTGTTCTTATTTTAAAGGGATGTTGTGCATTTGCAATACTGTTAGAATCTTCTGCTTCACTATCAGAATTTTTATCCATATTTTCTATCACACTTGCCATAACAGTTTCTTGTTCGTCTTCTATTGGTTTTGCTTGTTTTTCAATTTTATTATTGCTACTGTCAGTTTCCACAGTGACTTTTCTTGTTTCCATATCTTTTTGAGCTTTCTCATTACTTTGCTTGCGTATTTCATCTCCATGCAATTTCTCCTGCAGAGCTTTTTCCATGTCAGCATAACCGTCACGATTGCTTTGCAAAGCTGGTTGATCTTCAACATAACTGCTGCTATCATCTGCTTGCATTTGATCTATATAGTTAGATTCTTCTTCCTGTATAGTATTTTTTGTAACTCCCTTAAGGTAATCAAGCATATCTTTTCCAGTCTTTTCCCAACTTGCAGCATCTGCATATTTTCTATCATTATTGATTACATCCTTTAATATTCTTCTATCATCTATCCATTGTTCAGCATGCTCAAATAGCGTCCATCCTTCATTACCACGAATATCAACATCAGCTCCATTCTTTATCAGGTACTTTACTTTGTCCAATTGTCCATGCCTTACTGCATGAATAAGTGGTGTCCAGCCTTCACTATCTCGAACCTCAATATTTGCATTATTCTTTATTAAATATTCTAATATCTCTTGATTTCCTAAATTAACAGCAAAGTGTAAAGGTGCTAAACCGTAACTATCTTTAACATTAACATCTGCACCATGCTCTATTAGGTAATTTGCTACCTCTATATTTTTCATGCTCATGGCAAAATGTAATGGAGATTTACCAGAACTAATATCTCGAGTATTAATATCTACATTGTGATCTATTAAGTATTTAGCTATCTCTGTATGTTTGAGTTCAATAGCATAATGTAGTAGTGTTTGAGCAGAGGTGTTTTTGACATTAAGATCTGCACCATGTTGAGCTAAATATTCCACCATATCCAGTTCACCTAGCTTAACAAAATGGAATATCGGATTACGTACATTAATATCTGCACCATTGTCCACAAGATATTTTACTAAAGCTGTGTTCTTTATAGCATAGTCGAGCGGCCTGAGATTGTGAGCATCTGGAATATTAGGATTTGCACCATGTTCCACTAAGTATTCAACTATTTCCATGTTTCCCGATTTTATGGCATAGTGCAAAGGTGTCTTAAAACAAGAGTAATCAGTTCCTTCGTAATAAATATCTTGAGAATTGAGATTTGCACCTTGATCGATAAGATATTTTGCTATTTCTGTATTTCCTGATTTAATAGCATGATGTAGCGGTGTTTGTCCGGCTTTATCTTTCGCGTCAATATTTGCGCTATGTTCTACAAGTTCGATAACTTCATTCAAATCCCCTGATAAAGAAGCAGAGTGCAAACGCGTCGCACCGGTTACCTCATTTGTTTCATTTATGTTTCCTATAGTATCTTCTGCATTATCTTCTTCAACTGCCCTTTTCTTTCTAGATTTGACTTCACTTTTCACTGTAACTTCTTCGTTCATAGGTTGATCACTAAACATAACTTCTGCATCTATCTGGTTACTATCTTTCTCCAACTCATGAGATAATTTTTCAGATAGCTGATCACCACTCAAATATGGTTCCTTTGAATATTTAGCGTAATTATAGGGATCAGTGCTGTCTGCTGAATAAAACCCACTTTCAAAGTCTGAGTAGAAGCTTTGATTGAGCGCGAAAAATAAATTTTCATAATCAAGTAGCATGTCATAATCAGAGCTAACACAATGCAAGAATTCACTATCTTCATAATCTGCTATATAGAATTTTTCGGAATCAAGGGTAATTTCATTTGTCCCCTTACCTTCTGCAGTAAACTGTAAAACTACTTCTGAACGCCCGTTACCTACGTCATTACCTTTTACCACTTTAAACAAGGTAATTTCACCTTTTTCTATGAACTCCTTTAATTTCTCATTCTTTTGATCTAATTCTTCTTCTGCTTGTCTTTTCTCTCTTATCAATTTCTCCTCTTTTTCAGTAGCTCCATTTTGCAACTGTAAAAACATCTCTTGTGTGGTTAAGCTATTTGTGTTGCTTAAAAAATTATCTAACATATTTGATGCAATTGGTGACAATTCACCGTGATCATCAAATACTTTTTCCTTTGCCTTATCATAGTGATTTGGGTTATAGATTGCATAAAGAGGATAAAAGCCATAATCTGCTATTGACGCCCCATCAGATGATAGTTCCATTGAGAATCCATAGTGATTAAGTGGAAGATTGGAAGTTAAATATCTACCGTTATCATCCCTAACGTATAGCTCACTTCTACCATTGTGCTCACTATATTTATTGTAGTAGATATAAAAATTCTCATGGTTAAGATTGAAGTGATCATCTAGGTTATCGAATTGAATTGTACTGCCAAGCTTCTCACGCAAAAGATTTTTGCTTTCATCTGTAAGCCTCATACGTGCAGAAAAGTAGTATCGATCTATAGGTTCGCCTTTTTCTATCTCAAAGTTCAAAGTAATCTTGTCGTTGACCATTGGTAGCCTCCAAATATTATGTAAATCTATTCATTATTTTATTTATCAATCATACGGTGTGTACTATGAAAAATGTGTTAAGTATTAAGATTTTTTTTCTGTATCTAGATAAGGTAACAGTAATCTGTCATTTCAGCGCGTGAAGCTGGAATCCAGCTTTTTAAGTCATGAGAGCTACGAAAAATTACTTTACAAACTCCGCCAGCCCCCTTATCATGAAACTGAAGCTATTTATTTATCTTCGCAATCTGTGCAGGTTAATGACAAAAAACTTAGGGTATTTGGCGTCTCATGTTTAATTTTTCGCACTACGTGCATCGCATGTCTTTAAAAATTTCTGGGTTTTTACCTATAAAAGCCGAAACGCGCTTACAAAGCGTTTAAGACAGCAAAAAACGTCAAATTGACAAGGGAGAATTTGAATGCTAGCTACTACGGGGTTTCTTTGCCTTTTTTTCCGCTCAGTAAATTTCTTAACGTTTATAATTTAGGTTAGTTGCAAGTTAAAAGCAGCTAAATCGCTCTTAATCAAGCATTTTAGAATAAAAAAACGCCGATATTTTAGTACATAGTAAATAGCCAACCACCAACGGGGTTTCTTTTGCCTTTTTTCTTCGTTTAGTAAATTTCTTAATGTTTATAGCTAAAGTAACTTAGGTTCATCGACAATCGTCATCCCGCTACGTGTTAGCGGGATCTATACTAAGAGATACCGCGAATGAATCGCGGTATGACGGTTAATTATTCCGTGACGGTATCTGCTTTTTCCTTGATCCTAAGTTCCTGCATTGGCAGTCTGTTTTCATCAATACTCGTGCCATCTTCAAGTACTGCAGGTATTATGACTTTCTCAAATTGCCGTTCTGATTTTTTCTCTAAATAACCAAATATGTCATAAAAACTGATCCTTTGACCAATCACTAAAAATGGCGTATCAGCAGTATTACGCCTTGAAGTTATGCATTGTTCAAACTTTTGACAGGCACTGATCAGCGATACCCGACTATAAGCGCAGCTTGCATCATGTAAATCATCAAGGATAATGCAACCACCGTACTTTCGACCTTCATCAAAATCAAGAGAACTATCCCCAGCTCCTGTACCTGTTACATGCCCTGATATTGAAAAGCCATTAACAAAACCTCCTTCTTTAGTTCTAATTACTCGCGTACTTTTGCGACCAACTACTTTTACGTTTGGAAAGACTTGACGGTAAAATGGAGACTCAAGGACAATGTGCAGTTCATTGATTTTTTCACGCATCAAATCTCTTTGGTGCGTAATATACATAAACTTTGCCCTTGGATTATTACCGAGGGCAAACGCCACATGAAATATAAAACCCAGTGTTGTCTTGGCACAGCATGGTGGTATGTTCCACCATTGACTGTGTGCTTTTTCAAACACCAAGCGATTAACACTGCTAAAGAGCAGCCACAGATAGTTTTTGCTACCATCCTCTCTCTTTAAATTTAATCTGATATTAAATACTCGCAGCATGCCCTGAAACGCAAAGAAGCCAAAATCTTTGCGGCATAAAATAATATCCTCCTGAGATAGCATTTTTCATCCTTTAAACTAATTCCAACATGCACTAATTTATTGAAAAATTAAAAAAAATGTTGTAAAATTGTTACAGTAGTAGATTTTGGTAAAACTTATGGCAGACTTAAACGCTAATATAGTTCTCAGTAAAGAAACTTTACTGCACCTTGCCGAGCTAGCTGAGCTCACTAAGCAGCCTGCTCAAGAATTAGCAGAGAAACTACTCAAAGAAGCAATTGAGCTTGAAATCGAGGATTTTTTAGTGTCTAAAATTTCTGATGAGCGTGATGTTGAAGGCGCAGAAACAGTTGATTTTGAAGATATTAAGTGGGACTAGAACGTTATAAAATTAAGTCTCTAAAGAGCGTTACTGAAAGGGATTTACCAAATCTTCCAAAGACAATAAGGCTAAGAGTTCAAAAGGCTATAAAAGAACGACTTACAGTCGATCCAATAAATCTTGGTGAACCACTACATCATAGCTTAAAAGGGCGCAGAAGGTTAAGAGTAGGTGACTATCGCGTGGTCTACAGGGTAGATCAATCAGAACGTACAGTGGTTATCACAGAGATAGGACATAGAGATACTATTTACAAGAGATAAGTACATTCTTTTCTTTATTGAAAAAATAAAATGCTGTAGTTGGCTATATTGCAGCCTTACCCGCAACCTGACCAAAATTATCTAACATTTGATTCATAGCTATCCAACGATCATTTAAAGATTTTCCGTAAGAAGTGTAACCACCACCTAGATTTTGACCAATTTGTGCACCAAGTCCATGTGCTCCGATAAGACTTTGCAGCCCTCCTAAAGATGAACCGATAAAGTCATTCAAGCCACGCGACGCAAGTTCAGAGTTTAAACTTGCAACTTTAGATAGACCATAGCTTGATTGATTAAGTCCACTGGCACGTAATTGATTGCCAAGCGCGGTGTTCATTTGATTGCTAACAAACTGCTGATAAGGACCTTCACAGTATTGCGACGCTATTTCATTGATAAATCCTCCTGGACCATCTTTTCCTAAGCCCCCAAGACTATCCATGAATTTATTGTACCGACCATACAATTCTTTTTGTACTCCGATATTATTTTCAAATTGGCGATTAGCTTTAGAACTACCAAAAAGAAAGTCAAATAAATCTCCTAATACCAATTCCCGCTATACAAGTAACGGATAGACAATAATGGAAAAAAGCCATACTGGAGTAAGTAAAATAGCGAGGTTTAAATGGCATTAAGATCAAAATTATTGGATGAAAAAGTGAGCAAAAGAAATGCTGAAGAAAGTAAGAAATAATGCATATGTTGCAAAAAAACTAAATGCTGTAATTGCAGCAAAAAAGCATAGTATAACAGCCGTAGCAAAAATATGTTGCATTTCAAGAAAGGCACTTACTGCATGACCTAAAATTTGGCAGAGAAGAAAAATTATTTGCTCCACCTCAACGCCGTAGAAAAACTATATTGAACCAAAGCCAACTTGAACAAGTTGAAGCATGGATACAAGAAAATCCCAACATTACCATTAAAGAAACGAGAATAAGAATTCAGGAAAAGTTTGGTTTAGCAAGTCTACAGTACACCGTAATATGCAAAGAATGAAATTCTCATATATCACACCAAGACCAGTGCATAACGGACAAGATAAAAGTAAACAAGAGGAGTTTAAAAAAAAATCTTAATGAAACTATAGTATTTTCTAAAACGAATGATAAACGTCTAAAATGGTATTACCAACTAAAAGGTGTAAGTCTGTACATTGATGCATTAGAGGTCTGAGGCGACTTTTGATGGTGTGCCAACAATGCTCTATCGGATTTAGATCAGGTGAATATGTTGGAAGATAAAGCAAATGACAGCCAAAAGACTCTATTAATGACTTTGTTTTGGGAGTTTTATGGAATGTAGCATTATCCATAACTATGGTTGTATTACGCTGCAATTGTGGTTCGCTCTAACCATACATTAAATACATCTTTATTACACCCTCCTGTGAAGGTCATTGGTGCAATAAACTTCTTTTTAATCCATCCACCTATTATACTCACTCTTTCCCAGTTTTTTCCTGGAACATCAGCATATATTTTTTCTCCTCTTGGAGCTCATGCATATTCTCGGTATAGTCTATTATCAACTCCTGCTTCATCTATATATAAAATGCTACAGTGGTCTATTTTTGAGACTTTATCGATAAATTGCTGCCTATCTTCTTGATTGCGCTCTTGATAGAATGTGACTTTTTTTAAGGTTATTTTTAGCTGTTTTAACCTATACCAAATTGCACTTATTCCAAAGCCAAGGTTTTGTTTCATTTCTGCTAGTGTGTGATCTGGGTGTTTTTTAACATAGTCTACAAGTATTTTTGGGTCTATTTTCCGAATAAAACCAGTACTTTTTACCGCTTTGAGACCTTGGCCAGTAGCTTTCTTTTTTAGCCATCTATATAGTTTCTATCTCAAAAACCTCTGCAACTTCAACCTTTGACTTTCCTTTTTCTACCAAAGACACTGCTTTTTCCCTTAAATCTACACTATATACCATCGCTTTCCCTACTTTAAAAAAACATATTATACCTTTATCATTCGCTTTTGAAAATACTATAGTTTGCTTATGAGCAACCTGGATCCCAGTGGGCTTTGTTGCATCGCTCAAGTGAAAAGAACTGGCAGTTACTGACAAAATTCATTATAAATAGCCATTTAACTGTTGAAGAAAAAATATGCCACAAAAAATGAGAGTCAGTAACTGCCATGAATATAACAAATTTCTCCAAGAAAGAGGAAGCATTTTTTGTTATACCAATGACGCCATAGAAAATTGGTACGAGAATTGTCCAAAAATGCAGGGCGGCAACTATATTTATAGTGATAAAGTTGTGATTTTGGTGCATATAATCGTCAGTTTCTTTAGAATTGGTTTAAGACAAACAGTCGGGTTTATAAAAGGGTATTTGCAACAAATAGGAAGAGATTTGGCAGTTATCAGCTATTCACAAGCATCAAAAGAAACTTAATATTAAGATAAATGATTGCAGAATTGATAAAAATAATATGGAAGATATCGAAATTGCTATAGACAGTACAGGAATTAGTATATACAACAACACACAGCAAGGAAAATAGCACTGACAGAAAATATCGTGGCTATGAGCAAACGAGAAAATTGCACGTAATGTTGAATATAAACAACAAAAAAGCCATAGCTGTAAAATACAGTAACGGTGTCTACTCTGATCACTATGGAGCTTGTGATTTGCTAAAAGAAGTTGATTTTCAGCATGCCATAAAAGCACTATATGCAGATAGAGCATGTGATAGGCACAAGTTTTATAAGTTGTGTAACGAATATGATATAAAGACAAAAATTCCACCAATAAACAATGCGGCAGAACATCCAGAAATAGATTATATGTCTGACAGGAATGCTGCTATTAGGTTAATAAAATTATACGGTGAAGATGGCATGAAAGAATGGAAAAAAGAAGTAAATTATGGGAAAAGATCTTATATTGAAGGGTTTTTCTCAAGATTAAAGCAAATATTCGGATTTAGTTTTAGGAATAAATCTGAGATAAATCGAGAAAAAGAACTGCTAATCAAATGCTATTTGCTTAATAAATTCACTGATATTGGTATGGCTAAATTTGAGATAGTTACATGAATTTACCATAAATCACCATCTCATAAAGTGTGATGCAACAAAGCCATCCCAGTGTCAGCTACTCGGATGATAAAAGGAAGGAATATCGGAGTGACAAGAAAGGGGTCATAGTGTGCTAGACTTTATACCTTTTGCATTCAAACTCACACAAATCATGAATTATACACGTTTCACACGAAGGCTTTTGCGCTTTGCAAACATATCTACCATGCAAAACTAGCCAGTGATGAGCATAAAGCAGGTATTCTTTTGGAACTACATTTAAAAGAGATTGCTCTGTTTTAAACACATCTTTTTCTCTCACAAGTCCAAGTCTATTGCTTACTCTAAAAACATGAGTATCAACTGCCAATGTTGGAATACCAAGTCCTGAATTTAAGAACACATTAGCGCTCTTTCTCCCAACCCCTGGTAAAGATACCAAATCATCGAAATCAGTAGGCACTTCGCTATTGTACCGCTCAATCAATATTTTGCTGAGCCCGATTATGTTTTTTGCTTTGGAATTATATAAACCAATACTGCTTATGCATTTTCTCAGCTCATTTTGCCCAAAACTCAGCATCTTTTCTGGCGTATCAGCGATATTAAATAGTTCTCTTGTAATTTTATTAACGCTTACATCGGTTGTCCGTGCTGATAAAACTATCGCAACTAGTAGTGTAAAATGATTGGTATAATTTAGCTCTATTTTTGGCGCAGGATTTGATTGTTGAAACTTTTTAAATATTAGTTCTATTTTTTTTGAATCCATTTCATTTATCACACCTCTTTTAAAGAATTAAGAAAAGAACCCCTCTTTCCCATCATATAAATACAACTTATCCATTCTCACCACGTCAAAGCTGTTTTCTTCAAGTTTGATTAGCAAGTTATTTACATCACTATTTGTAATAGCTTGCTTTTCATTATTTGCGATAAACCTACAGGTTATTTGATCGCTTGAAGATTTTGAGCTTCTTGGCCAAATTGCCAGTCCTTTTGAGTATATTGCTATCATTTGCAGATTATTTAATCCTACTATTTGATCAAAATTGCTGGATTTGTCCCAAGCAAGCGTTATATCACTACCCACTAGCTTTTTAACTTTGTAATCTTGTTCGTAATTGTCTTGTACTTTATTTATTTTACTATCTGAACCACTGCTAATTATAAGCTCAGATAATATTGTAGGTTTTTTCCCTAGATTATCTATAACAGCTTCTGCAAATTCTTTTGTACCAACTTTCTGTTTACTTCTTTTCTCCTTATACAAATCGGCAGTGTGTATTCCATCCTCTAAAGTCTTCAGCCATGCATCGTAGATTAGTTTTGCATTACCCACTTGACCTATGTAAATTAGCATATGCACTGCAGCATTTAAAAGACCAGAAGGATTAGCTATGTTTTTTCCTGCAATATCAGGAGCAGAACCATGAACCGCTTCAAACATCGCATATTCATTACCTATATTGCTACTTCCAGCGAGTCCCACAGATCCAGAGGTTTGTGCCACTATGTCTGATAATATGTCGCCATATAGATTTTCAGTTACTATAACATCGAAATTCTCCGGTTCTGTGGCAACACGTGCCATTCCAATATCAACTATATAATGTTCTGCCTTTATGTCCTGGTATTCCTTTGCAATGCGATCAAACGCTGCATGGAAAGTTCCGTCAGTCATTTTCATTATGTTGTCTTTAGTCAGGCAAGTTACTTTTTTTCTGTTGTGTTTTTTCGCGTATTCAAAAGCATACCTGCATATCTTCTCTGAGCCAGATCTAGTAATAATTTTAGTGCATTGGTAAGAATCACCAGTGAGCCTATGCTCTATTCCGGTGTAAACGTCCTCTTCATTTTCGCGTATCACTACGATATCAAACTTATCGAATTTATTTTCTATAACAGGATGATATGAAATACACGGCCTGATGTTTGCATATAACCCTAGATTTTTTCTGAGTGCAACGTTCAAGCTCTTGTGGCCTTTACCTTGAGGAGTTGTTGTTGGAGATTTTAATAATATTTTTGTCCTTTCAATTGATTCCCAACCACTTGGAGAAATTCCGTGAGACCATTCCTTACTATAAACACGCTCACCTATTTCAATAATATCTATTGAGATCTTCGCTTCCGCTTTGCGCAATATCGACAGCACCGCTTCCATAATTTCTGGTCCGATACCATCGCCATACGCAACTGTGATTGGTGTTGACATAACTTCCCTAACTGTAAACGATTTAATGTTAATTCAAATAATAGAGTGGCACAAGTAGCTAATATTACCCAAATTAGTATATTTACGGTTATTTAACAACGTGCTTTTATATTATATGATGACATTATGAAATATAGGTGGGGTTATGGATACTGAAATAAATGTTAAAGTAAATTACGTAGGGTTTACAAGGCGTACTGTAACAGCAATACTTGACCAAATAATATTTTTCTTTCCTTCATTCATCTTATAAATTGCATTGTTGGGCAATAATGAGGTTAATAATTTTCTTGACGAAATTGAACAGTTAACATCTCCTTATACAATCTTTACATCAGTGCTGTGTACAGTATTAGAAATATTAATGATAACAAGACTGGGAGGTACGCCAGGACAACTGTTGTGTGGTATGTATATCAAAGATGCAGACACATTTAAAAATACTACTCTTATGCAAGCAGGAATAAGGTGTATTTCTGAGACAGTTTTCTTGATTATTTCTTTTTTGCTGACTCACTATGTTTCTCAGTGGTTTATAATTTTACCAATTTTAGTTTTAATATTTGCGATATTTGACCGGCGCAAGCAGACTTTTTATGATAAAATTGCAAAAACAGTAGTAATAGATTATAAACCTAGTTGATATTTTTCTTTAGTTGTTACCACCAAGGGTGTTATTCCAGCGCGTGACGTTAGTTAGAATCCAAAAACCATGAGAGCCACAAAAAATTACTTTACAAACTCCGCCAGCCCCCTTATCATGAAACTGAAGCTATTTATTTATCTTCGCAATCTCTGCAGTGGATTAATGACAAAAAAACTTAATGTATTTGGCGTAAATCATGCTTAATTTTTGCACTATGTGCACCTCATGTCTTTATAAAACTTCTAGGTTTCTACCTATATAAGCTGAAACGCGCTCATAAAGCGTTTAAGACAGTAAAAGACGTCAAATAGACAAGGGAGAATTTGAATACTAGCTACCCTGGGGTTTCTTTGCCTTTTTTTCCGCTCAGTAAATTTCTTAACGTTTATAATTTAGGTTAGTCGCATTTAAAAGCAGCTAAATTGCAGCATTTAGAATAAAAAACGCCAATATTTTGAAGTACATATAAATAACTAGCCAACCATGGGGCTTCTTTTGCCTTTTTTTTGTTTGGTAAATTTCTTAATATTTATGACTAAAGTAATTTAGGCCTACCGACAACCGTCATCCCTGTAAAGGTCAAGTATCCCGCTACGTGTTAGCGGGATCTAGAGATAACGCGGCGGTATGACGATAACCTTGTCATCCCACTACGTGTTAGCGGATAAGATACCGCGAATGAATCGCGGTATGACGTAGAGTCAGCGTTAGCTATACTTTTATACTCACCAAATCAGTTTGCTTGCTTACAAGCAAACTTTCCTGGATCCAAGTAGTCAAGCTACTCGGATGACACCATTATAGAGTGAACCAGTGTCAACTACTTGAGTGACACCCTTTCTAGCAGAAACTGCTCCTCAAATCACAACGTTCGTACAGCTGCGTTTTAGATTAGGCACTAATGCATTACTTCCAATACCTTCTTACCAATCACTGCAGGGGTTTCAGCAATTGCAATCCCGGCGCTCCGCATAACTTCTAGTTTTGCACCAGCACTTCCACCACTGGAAGAGATGATTGCTCCAGCGTGTCCCATACGTCTTCCTGGAGGTGCTGTTTGACCTGCTACAAAACCAACGATTGGCTTTTTAGTTTTTTCTGTTTTCACAAAATGTGATACATCTTCTTCTTCGTTTCCACCTATTTCACCAATAACTACAATACCATGAGTATCGTCATCTTTTAAAAAGAGCTCCATACAGTCGACAAATGTCATACCATGAACTGGATCCCCCCCAATTCCGATACACGTGGATTGACCAAGACCAACAGCGGTTGTTTGTGCTACTGCCTCGTAAGTTAAAGTTCCAGAACGAGACATAATCCCTATATGTCCACGCTTATGGATATGGCCAGGCATAATCCCTATTTTGCACTCTTCGGGCGTAATAATTCCCGGGCAGTTAGGACCAATCAATCGACTTTTTGAACGAGCAAGAGCATGCTTCACCTTTACCATGTCAAGTATAGGAATGCCCTCTGTAATGCAAACTATTAGCTCTATCTCTGCATCTATTGCTTCAAGTATTGCATTAGCTGCAAACTTAGCAGGTACATATATTACCGTGGCATTCGCATCAGTTTTTTCTTTGGCTTCTGCTACAGTATTAAAAACTGGTAAGTTAAGGTGAGTGCTACCACCCTTGCCAGGAGTTACACCACCAACCATTTTTGTTCCGTAGCTAACTGCTTGCTCTGAATGAAATGTACCTTGCGCACCAGTAAAACCCTGGCATATTAACCTTGTATCTTTGTTTACTAAAACGGACATACTCTATTTCACCTCTTGTACTATTTTCTGCGCAGCATCGCCCAGTTCATCTGCAGCAATAATATTTAATCCTGACTCTTCTAAAATTCTTTTTCCTTCTTCGAAATTAGTGCCTGATAATCTAACCACTAAAGGAACTTTAATGCTCATTTCTTTTACAGCCGCAACAATTCCACTTGCGATAATATCGCAACGCATTATACCACCAAATATGTTAACCAAAATTCCTCTTACGTTGCTATCAGACAATATGATTTTAAATGCTTCAGTTACAGTTTCTTTACTCGCTCCACCACCAACATCCAAAAAGTTAGCAGGCTCTGCTCCGTAGTATTTTATTATATCCATTGTTGCCATAGCAAGACCTGCACCATTTACCATGCAACCAATACTGCCATCCATTTTGATGTAACTGAGCCCATACTTTGAAGCCTCTATCTCTTCTTTCACTTCTTCATCATAATCACGAAGTTCCATAATTTCTGGGTGACGATATAAAGCATTGTCATCGAAATTAATTTTCGCATCGAGCGCAATAAAATCTCCAGAACTTGTTTCAACCAGTGGATTAATTTCAATTTGGCTCGCATCAGTTGCAATAAACGCATCATATATATTTTTTGCAACATTTGTTATTTTTTCTATTTGTTCTGAACTCAAATTAAAACTGCTGCTTAACTTGCTGCTATCAAAACTTGTAGCAAGATCAATATCAAATTTCACAATTTTTGCGGGAGAATTTTTCGCCACTTCTTCGATGTCCATTCCACCTTCTGAGGAAAATATGAATATTGGCCTACTGAGCTTCGGGTCAATTACCATGCTTAAGTAATACTCTTTCTTAATGCTTGAGCCTTCTTCAATATATACTCTTCTTACTTGCTGCCCGCTTGGCCCTGTTTGATGAGTAACTAAAGTCATACCAATCATGTCTTTTACAAACTGTTGAGCTTCTTCAGCTGACTTTGCTAGCTTTACGCCACCGGCTTTACCCCTACCACCTGCATGAATTTGAGCTTTAACCACAAACACGTCAGATTTTAATTGACTTACTTGAGTCTTTACTCCTTCTGCAGATATAGTGACAAAACCTTTTGGCACCGGGACATTAAATTTATGCAAAATCTCTTTTGCTTGATATTCGTGAATATTCATAAAACAACCAATGATAAACTATTAAAAAATTACCAACCGTAACGCTGCCTTCTGCATTCTTGCTGGTGCCTCTTTTTTCTCGCTTCAGCTTTCTTTTTAGCTCTTTTTTCTGATTTTTTTTCATGATATTGTTTTTTCATTTTCAACCCTCTTCCTTCCTTTTGAATTGTTTTTTTCAATACTGGAAGAGCTCTGTCTACATCACCATAATGGACTGATACTTCAATCAAACTCTATACCTCCTTCGGTAATCATTTCAAAATTTATTTATAAATTAGAAAATTAACATTGTCAATTATTTTATAAACTTGAGCGTTAAACTGCAATATGAACGAAATGCCTTTAAAAGCTCTAACTATTAAAAGCGTTAAAACTTCTGCTAGCATCGGGGCGGAGAGATTTGAACTCCCGACCCTTTGGTCCCAAACCAAATGCGCTACCAGGCTGCGCTACGCCCCGACTTCTTTACTCAGAGTATCAATAACTCAGGCAAAATGCAAGATTCATTTGTTTATTTTAGAAAAAATATAATATAAGATTTAATATTATTTTAGAATATGTTTTTTATTAGCTCCTCTTTAGTAGCAAACTGCTTCGCAGGCGGCCTATAGAGTTTGTACAGTTAGCGCGTGCAACACTGAATCAGATTTCTCTATGGCCCAAACCTTAGCCATATTTAAAAATCTAGCTACACCAATTGGTGAAAGTTAGTGCAGCAACCACAGCAGTATCGACCCTTAAAATTCTTTTTCCTAGACTCAATTTTTGACAAAACTTATCGGCAAGATCAAGTTCATAAGATGAAAAACCACCTTCAGGGCCAACAATAATAGCAACATTTTTCTTACCTTTCAGCACTTTATCAGCTTTACCTGTTTCATCACATAAAACAAAATTTTTACTCTGGGAATCAGGTAACTCACAAAAGTTAATAGGAGGCAAAATCTCTGGTATACTCATCCTACCGGATTGTTCCGCAGCTTCGATTGCCTGTAATTTTGCTCTACTTAGGTTAATGTTTTTTACTACTGTACGTTCCGTTGAAATAAATTGAATGCAGGTTACTCCCATTTCAGTTGCCTGTCTTACTATGTTGCCTAAAGCACCACTTTTTACCATGGCACAATATAAGTATAAATTTTCCTCATATTGCTGTTGTTTAGTGCATTCTTTGAGTGTAACTTTTGTTAATTTACGCGATATATTAACTACTTCTCCTAACCATTCTCCATCCTTTCCATTAAAAAGAGAGAGATTATCATACTTCTTAAGCCGCATTACATTGCAAATATAGTGACTTTGTTGTGGATTAAGTGCTAAACTCACGCCTTGTGATAAAGCTTCTTCAAAATAAAGCCTAATTTTTCCCATTCAAAACTTTAATTATATTCTACTTGAGTGACTCTTACGGGATTTGAACCCGTGTTACCACCGTGAAAGGGTGGTGTCCTAACCACTAGACGAAAGAGTCAATGCGAATTAACTCAAGTTATATTGATTATGCACATAAAGTCAATTATTTTATGGCGCAAACGTCTTTCTCTATTCCATATTTAATATTCACTGAATTTATTTCAGATTTAGGAGTTTTAGATCCTAATTCTAATTGTTGTTCAACTTTTGTATCGGAATCATAGCCAGAATCGTAGCCAGAATCTCTACGCTCATATTTCTGCTTTATTTCTTCTACACTAAAGCCAGCCTTTTAGTGCATTGTAGAGACTTAGAGTCAGTTTAACACCTTTTATGTCATTGTTTTTGACAGATTTAATTAAAAAATTATCTATTATACCCATGATTATACCCCCTATATAAAAGCTCACTATCATGGTACAACTTTAAACTATGATGATTTATTTTCTGCTAATAGCAGCTCTCTATAACCACTTAACAAGTGGTGGCATTGACATCATAATTGCATCTGGATTGCCGTCAGTCATTAAACCAAACCTTGTGCCACGATCGTATAACAGATTGAATTCTACATATCTGCCACGTTTTATTAATTGATTTTCTCGTTGTTCTTTTGTCCAAGATTTTTGTATATGTTTACGTATGATGTGCAAATAAATTTCCAAAAAGGCTTCACCTACTGCTTTTGTGAACTCAAAATCATTTCTCCAATTGCCAGAACTCAGATTATCATAGAAAATACCACCAATGCCACGCGGCTCTTTTCTATGTGGTAAGAAAAAATAGTTGTCACATTGCTCTTTAAATTTTGGATAATATCCGGTGTCAAATCTATCACATGTCATTTTGATTGATTCATAAATATACTTGCAATCTTCTTCATTTTTATATATTGGCGTAAAATCCATCCCTCCACCAAACCATTGTTTTGAAGTATATATCAGCCTTGTGTTCATATGTGCTGCAGGGATAAGGGGCGATTGCATATGAGACACTAAAGATATACCGCTTGCCCAAAACTCTCCGTTACTTTCACTTGCACCAGGAATTTCATTAATGGCTGAATCTGCAAATTTTCCGTGTACTTTTGAAACGTTTACTCCAACTTTTTCAAAAACATTGCCAAAAATAATTGTAGATTCACCACCTCCACCACCTGGGCGATCCCACTTTCTTTTTTCGATCTTTGGCTCTGCGGATGATTGTTTTTCAATTAATAAGAAAGATTCTATGATCTTATCTCTTAGTGCACAGAACCACTTAAATGCTTGTGTTCTTTGTTTTTCCATAATATCCTCTCGCTAGCTTATTAACATTGTTATATCTGATATTTAAGGAACTTAATTAGATTTGGATGATAATTATCTATCAAAGACGTTAATAAATCTATAATAATTAAATCAATATAATAAAACATTTTCGTATGTACAACGATGCCAAGTAACAATAATGAATAAAAGATACATAGATAACAAAAAAGAGAACAGGGTTGATTTCATACTAAGAAATTATGGAATGTCAATTGTTGTGATGGCAGTTATTATGCTCTTACCTCCAGTAGCAATATCGATACTCTACTTTTTTGATATATATAGTCAGCATATTAATATAGAGATTAATTTATTAGTTAGCATTCTAACAACTCTCTTTATGATATATAATGTAAAACGCTACAGACACCTACTTAATACTATAGAATTTCAAAATGCAATATTTGCAAATGCACTAAACCATAATACAGAATTTTGCCTTATTTTACATAGAGATGAGGGTATTATTTATTCTGATGCAAGGTTCTACGAAAGGTTTAAAGATCATATAGATGATGACATTACGTTAGGCAAGATTTTTGAAATAGGAGATGTTTCAGAAGAAGACAAAAAAGTACTCTATCATGCACTAAAAAATAACTCTTCTGTACAAGTATGCATTTCCTTAAACAAGAAGAATAGAGTATCTAACTTTCTTTTGCTCTTTGAGCCGATACCAGATAATCCCCAAATTGCTATAAATAGTAATAAGATTTTAAATTTATCATTAGTGCCAATAGCAAGGCCAGATGGGTATTTTGTGTTAAAAGCAACACAGATAAACAAGGAGCAGATATATGAAGAGTTAATAGAAAAACACAGTATAGGAACTTACATTGCAAATGCCAAAGGGGTGATTTTATCTGTAAATAAAAGATTTTTAGATATATTTGAACTGAAAAAACTGGAAAAAGATAGCTCAATCAGTGATTTTATATCTCAATCTAAATATAACAATACAACAACCGATAATGAAATTTTGTTTTTTACTATAAGTGGTATTCCATTCAAGGCTTATATGAGCACTGCTATATTTTGTGATAAATACAACCATAGCTATATATATGGCTTTATAACACCAACCGAATCAAATATTGTTGATTATCAATTACACCCTTGTTTTGCAAATTCATCAATTGCTATTGCACAATGTGACATAAACGGCAACTTTGTAAAGAAAAATACGGCACTAATAAAGCTTGCAGGGTCAGATAATAATTCAATCTTTACATTGATATTAGATAGTTATCATGTGAAAATACGTGAATATTTTTCGAGTAATAGAATAAATAATGCGTCCTTTGATGTACAGCTCAACGGCGATAATAACATAAAAATATATTTCAATAAGTTTCTTCATAATAAAATGATCTTCATACTTTGTTATTTTATTGACAATACTGAACACAAAAACCTAGAGATAAAGCTTGAGCATTATCAAAAGATGCAAGCTATAGGGCAGTTAGCAGGTGGTATTGCGCATGATTTCAACAATATATTGACTGGGATAATAGGATTTTGCGATTTGCTTTTACTCCAACATTCAGCTGGTGATCCATCTTTTGGAGATATAATACAGATACAGCAAAATGCAAAGCGTGGATCAAATTTAGTAAGACAATTGCTTGCTTTTTCAAGAAGACAGACCTTGCAGCCAAAAATTATTGATGTAAATAGTACTATAGCTAATCTTTATGAAATGATAAAAAGATTAATAGGTGAAAATATAAAGTTTAATATTTATTATGGTAGAGACTTGGGTGCTGTTAGGGCTGATCAAGGGCAATTAGAGCAAGTTATACTTAACTTAGCAGTCAATGCTAGTGCTGCTATGGAAAAGGGCGGAGAATTAACTATACGAACCTTTAATCAAAAGATTGACTCACTAAATTCTACATCTCAGGACATGTTTTCTCCAGACAAGGAAACGATCGAACATGGAAATTATGTTGTGATTGAAGTAATTGATACTGGATGTGGAATGACAAGTGATACAATTGAAAAGGCATTTGACCCATTTTTTTCTACCAAAGATATTACCTCTGGTACAGGTCTTGGCCTCTCTACTGTATATGGCATTATTAAACAAACTGAAGGATACATCTATGTTGCTAGCAAAGTAAATCATGGAACTAAATTTAGCATATTTTTGCCCATGGTTTACATATCAGATGAAAATCTGATAGAGGAAGATAGTGAAGAAATAGAAAGACCGGTAGTAAGTGAAATTAAAGGTAATGGTATAATTTTATTGATTGAAGATGAAAATT
This sequence comes from Wolbachia endosymbiont (group A) of Sphaerophoria taeniata, assembly GCF_947250735.1. NCBI lineage: Bacteria > Pseudomonadati > Pseudomonadota > Alphaproteobacteria > Rickettsiales > Anaplasmataceae > Wolbachia > Wolbachia endosymbiont (group A) of Sphaerophoria taeniata. The sequence goes on along the minus strand of NZ_OX366344.1, from coordinate 1,186,233 downwards.
CAGTAAGGGAATTCATCTCTAAAGCACTCAAAAGAAAAGGATTTGATGTAATAGAAGCGAGCATAGGCAGCGAGGCGCTAGAAATAATCAGTAAAAAAAATCAACACATAGATCTAATAATCACTGATGTAATCATGCCAGAGGTGAGTGGTCCAGAAATAGTTAAAGAAGCATTGATCCATAGGCCAAATATCAACGTTATTTTTATTTCTGGGTATGCAGAAGATGCTTTTTTAAAGAGTGATGACATCAATATAGAAGATTTTCACTTTTTGCCAAAACCATTCACTCTGAATGAATTAGGAAACAAGGTTCAAAGTGTGTTACACAAAGCAAAAAAGACAGTCTAATTTTAGTGTGATTAGCAACAAAAAAATTTTCTAATGCAAAAGTTTCTTGCATATATACAATAGAATTATTTTATACATAAGATAAAAGGCGTGAGCAAGATTATTGCAATAGTAAATCAAAAGGGTGGAGTTGGCAAAACCACAACTAGTATAAATTTATCGACAGCCTTTGCTGCTGTGGGAAAAAGCACTTTATTGGTAGATCTTGATCCTCAAGGAAATGCTAGCACCGGACTCGGGATTTCTTATCGTAGTAGGGAAGAAAAAAATATATACAAAATACTACTGAGCAGCGAAAATAAATTGATAGAATCGGCAATTTTCAATATAAAGGAAATTCCAAATTTATCACTAATTTCGTCAGTAGTTGATCTGTCAGCTGCAGAAATTGAATTATCGCAACTTGAGCGAGGAAAATTTGTGCTAAAAAGCGCATTAGAGAAGATACGCGATAATTATGAGTATATAATCATCGATTGCCCTCCATCACTTGGGCTTCTAACCATAAATGCTTTGACTGCTGCTAATTCTATTATTGTTCCTCTTCAGTGTGAGTTTTTTGCTCTGGAAGGATTAAGCCATTTAGTTAAAACTGTAGAACTGATAAAAAGGAATAACCTAAACCCTTTTTTGGCAATAGAAGGGATCGTGTTAACAATGTATGACAGGCGCAACAAACTCAGTGAACAGATTAAAAACGATATTTGCCAGTATTTAAATGATAAAGTATACAAAACTATCATCCCATTGTATGAGACTGTTATTCCACGTAACGTACGGTTATCAGAAGCGCCTTCTCATGGAAAACCTGCTATTGTGTATGATCTTAAGTGTCCTGGTGCACAAGCATATATAAGTTTGGCAAGGGAAATTTTAAAAAAGCACGCGAGCAGTTGTAAGGAGAAGAAGCTAGTGAGTGAGGGCGTGGTATGAAGGATGATAGACGCCTCGGCAGAGGTCTTGCCGGCCTCATAGGCGATAATTATGATAATAAAGAAGATCGACAAGAATATTTGCCTATTTCATTACTGCACCCAAGCAAATTTCAACCGAGGAAACATTTTGACGAGGAGTCATTAAGAGAACTTGCAAATTCGATAAAGAAAAGTGGCATTATACAGCCTATCGTGGTACGCAAAGATTCAAATGATGATGGTTACGAAATAATAGCTGGGGAACGTCGTTGGCGAGCAAGCAAGATTGCAAATCTTGATAGTGCACCCGTTATCATAAAAGATCTGAGCGACAAGGAATGCTTGGAAGTATCCATTATTGAAAACATACAAAGGCAAGATATTAATCCAATAGAAGAAGGTGAAGCGTATAAGAGACTGATAGATGAGTTTTCCTATACACATGAAGAATTAGCTTCAACTATAGGCAAAAGCCGCAGTCACATAACCAATATGATTCGGATGTTGTCACTTCCTGATGGAGTAAAAACAATGATCAACGAAAAAAAGCTATCTATGGGCCATGCAAGAGCGTTGATTAATGTTGAAAATGCGGAAAGTATTGCAGAAAAAATAATTTCCCAAGGCTTAAGCGTTAGGCAAACTGAAAAATTGATAAAAGACTTACATCAAAGTAACAACCAAAAAGAGCAGAGATATACCAAAAATCAAGATATGGCAGCACTAGAAGGTGCTATATCTTCTCAACTTGGTTTAAAGATCAAAATTAACGACAGTAATTCTAAGGGTAAAGTTATGATACGGTATAATAATCCAAATGAATTGAATTTAATATTAAAAATTTTAAATAGGAAACTTGAGTGCTAGTAGAGCAAAAAGATAATATAAAATACAACTGTTGGTGTCACCCAAGTAGCATGGAGAGACAAAAATCACTTGACAAACTCCGCCAGCCCCCTTATCATGACAGTGAAGCTATTGTATTTGCTTTAGCCAATCTGCAGATTAAAAGGTAAGGATTACTTAATGTATCGGCGTCTTATGTTCAATTTTTTGCAGTATATAGATACTGTATGTCTTTACAAAACTTCATCTACATCTAGATTTTTATCTAAATAAGCTGAACGCGCTTATAAAGCGTTACAAGACATCAAAAAATGCCAATACTCGACAGAGATAGTAAAAGACTAGCTAACTCGGGGATTCTTTGTCTTTTTTTCTGCTTAGTAAATTTCTTAAACATTTGCAGCGTAGGTTAGTTGCAATTAAAAGCAGCTAAATCTTGCTTGTCAAGCGTTTAAAACATAAAAAACGCCAATATTTTAAAGCGGATAATAACCACGGGACTTCTTTTGCCTTTTTTTTTATTTGGTAAATTTCTTAATATTTATAGCAACATGAACAAACATTTGAGAGTAACTTCCGCTAGTAGGGTGTCATCCCAGTGCGTGACACTGGGATCTAGCCTTTATTATGCAGTCACTTGGTTGAAATTAAGTCTTCTGGATCCCAGTGCCCCTATGATGTCATTCCAGCGCGTGACGCTGGAATCTAGTTCTTATTGTACATTTACTTGGTGTAGAGTTAAGTTTCCTGGATCCCAGTGTCTGGGCACTGGGATGACATCATAGGGGCTACTCGGATGACAAAAAAAGGAGCTACTCGGATGACAAAAAAAGGAGCTACTCGGATGACAAAAAAAAGGAGCACTGGAATGACAGGAGATACCGTCTTGTTAGTCAACAAAAAAATTATAAAAATTTCCCAAGTTGCATCATAAAATCAAAAAATACTTCCAATTGTGTAACAGTACACAGATTATAGTTAGTGGATATGTTGATAAGTAAATTAGTTTTATACGCACAAAACAGATGAAGTTTACTTATCAACATATCCACTAACCAACAACATTCAATAAATTTGTGTAAGATACCACTTTACATAAGATAGATAGGAAGCATTTTTGATTTTAAAGTACTAAACCTTCAGTCAACCTCCTAGCCCTGTAGTTTTTGATATGGTTAGGATCAAAAGCACTTTTGGATGTCAGAATACCGAAAATGATATGGAGTAGCTTACGCATTGCAGCACCAACGATGGCCATATTATGCTTACCCTTTTCCTTTAATCTTTGGCAAAAGCTCATAATGATAGGATTGTGATTCTTAGCTACTATGGCAGGAAAGAAAAGTGCCTTACGTAATGTTTGTGAACCGGATTTACTTAATCTGGGTTTGGCATATACAGAGGAACCTGACGTCATATTTCGTGGTATAACTCCTGTATATGCTGCCAATTGCCTGGCATCTCTAAAAACCTCTATATCAGAAACTTCAGCTAAAATAGCTATTGCTGATTCTTCTCCTATGCCTGGAATAGTCAATAGAAGTTGAAAATTTTCCAACAATTCTTTGTGTTGATTTAATAGTTCACGTACGGAGTTTTTTATTGTTTCTATTTTTTGAGCTATATTCATTGCAAGGTCTTCCCAAGCATTTGCAACTTCTTTAGGCAGTCTCTCTTTTTTTTCTAAGTGGTTATTTACTAATGTTAACTCATCTTTTAACGCAACTGAGCAACGATAAAGATGTTTTAATTTTTTCATTTCAGGAGAAGGTGGTGTCCAACTAGAAGGTTCCTGTCTTTGGCAATAATCAGCAATAACTTCTGCATCGGTCTGATCATTCTTTTGTCGTATCAGCTTACTCCTTGCATAAGATTTTATGCAATAAGGATTTACAACACTTACAAAATGTCCAGCATTGTGTAGAAATTCAGCCAGTGCTTCGCTATAACAACCAGTAGATTCCATGCAGGTTTTTACTTTTTCTACATTATGTTTGTGTAGAAAATTCAGTAGACTTTGAAACCCATGATCATCGTTCTTAAAGCTTCTTTTTCTAATTTCACGCTTTCCTTTTTTGCTTATAAATGAGAGAAAAACATCAAAGCGATCTTTTGATATATCTATGCCCAAAAAGTTGTTGATCATATATAACCCCATACGTTACCATTAAAAATGAAAAGTAAGGCTAGTCTTGTGAATACAGAATTAGAACCATTCAGGTCTTTCTACGATACCGTCCAGCCTATACTTTTGAGAAGGGAATTCTTATCTCCTCTACAGATTTTATATCTAAGAAGAAGCACAGAGTTCCTCCCTTCTCCACCTAATGCTTAAGCTTAAAACATTAGATGCTTTTGACAAGATACAAGAAATAGTTTTTTAAAAACTATTTCTCCTGAATGAGATTACATCTGGTAAGGATAGTACGTATCGTTGGTATAACCCGTCTCACTGCCTACAGATGATACTGAAACTCCTTCAAGCATTGTAGAAATATACGGTGCAGCATAATATAAAGCAACACAACCACATACTCCTATTCCAGCTACCTTAGCCTTACCCCACGCAACCCAACTTTGACCATTTTCTTCTTTAGTTGGCTGATTTTCTGGGCTAGAAATCTTAGTATCTTTTTCATCACCAGATTTTGCGTTACAGTTCTCAACCGACTTACTTTTTAGGCTAGAAATATCAACATTTAAATGATTCAAATTCTTAGAAGTTGCAAGATCTAAGTAATCCAAACGAGTTAGTTCTTGCATACTAGGTTTAGATCCATCTTCACGCTTAAACTGCTCTTCCGAACTAGAAACCTTAGTACCATGAAATCTACTGTACAAGCTGCTTCCAACTCTGTTAAGTGCTCCTTTTGTATACTCAACTGATGTACCATAAACATTTTTTAATTTATTTCCAATACCACTAAGTGTTCCTTTTACTGACTCAGTTGATGGCATAGCACCATAAACATCTTTTAAGCCATCTTTAACAATACGAGTTACACGACCACTAATAAATGCTTCTTTTGTAGATGTAAATGCTTTTTCAGATGCTGTTTGGATATCCTTCATTGCTTGCGGAACAAAAGTTTTCTTGTGTTTAAGTTCTTCTATTTCTTTTCTTTGATTATTAATCTCCTCATTTTTTTTATTAATTTCAATTTTTTGCTTAGAATTTTCCTCCTCTTTAGCTTTTACTTCCGCTTCTTTTTTAGTCAGTTGGTCATTTTGCCCAGAAATTGTTTGCTCTTGAGCTTGTACTTTATCTTCTTCTTTAGCTAGTTGAGCATCTTTTTTAGATATTTCTTCTACTTTCTCAGCCAGTTGAACATCTTTCTCAGAAATAGTTTTGTTCTTACTAATTGCTTTATACGAAAGTGCAATAGTTACAACAGAAAATACAGCACAACCAATAATAAATGGCAGGCCAACACTTAATGCTGCAACTGGAGCTAAGAAACCAATATAAGGAGCTGCAGCAAACACTCCAGATGCTAATAAAGTTAGAGTAGCCAGAGCACCAGCTACAAGATAGGGTACATTGTTTTTACTTATCATGATTATTCCTCATGTATTATGTTAAATGAGTTTAACATCAATTAAGAAGTAAAGTCAAGTTAATTTTGATACGATAAGATATAAGCTAGTAAATTTAGAAATAAGAAGATTGCTGCCAAGCTACACACTATGCCTCTCCGTGTAATCTTTAAACGAACCTCTGTTAGAGTCAAAATATAGCTTCACACTGCCAATTGGCCCATTTCTCTGCTTTGCAATAACAAGCTCTGCAATATTTCTAATTTTTTCCATTTTTTCTTGCCACTCTCGATGTTTATTGCTTCCTTCACTTGGTTGCTTTCTCAATTCGTAGTATTCTTCTCTATAGAGAAACATTACTATATCTGCGTCTTGCTCTATGCTTCCTGAATCACGTAAATCAGAAAGTTGTGGTTTTTTATCATCCCTCTGCTCAACAGAACGAGAGAGCTGAGATAGTGCAACAACGGGAATATTCAGCTCTTTTGCAATTGCTTTCAAACCCTGCGTCACTTCCGAGATTTCTTGTACTCTATTTTCATTACTTCTTTTTGTTGTTCCTCTGATTAGCTGCAAATAATCAATGAATACCACTTCTACATTATATAATTGATACAGCAAGCGTATTCTGGTGCGAAGGGCACTAATTGATAGCGCAGGGGTGTCATCTATGATGAAAGGCAGTTCAGATAATTCTGTACTAGCATTGATAAATTCATGCAATTCAAAATCACTAATTCTCCCGGTTAATGCCTTATAATAACTAATCCCTGAATCTATAGTGATCAGCCTTGCGGTTAATTGTTCTGCTGACATTTCAAGTGAGAAAAACGCTACATAATGTTGTTTATCTGCTCTTTTTTGCAACATCTTACAAGCATTAAGTGCGATGTTTAGCGCCAGTGCTGTTTTACCCATAGAAGGCCTTGCAGCTAAAATTAATAAATCAGATTTTTGTAGGCCACCAAGAAGCTGATTTAGATCTTGAAGTCCGGTTGTAACGCCCAGCGCTTCTGGATTATTTTTCAGTGTGCTGATCTTCTCAACTACGTCTTTAATTGAACTTGCAAGTTTTATATATGTTTTCTCACCTTGTTTTTTTACTGCTAAGTTGAACAATTTTGTCATTGCTTGTTCAATTTGAGCCTGTGCAGGATTTTCAATATCGTAGTTGTAGCTATCACCAACTATTTCTTGCCCGAGCTTAATTAAACATCTCCTTAAGTAAGTATCACGGATTATTCTAGTCAAACTATAGATATCAAGTGCAATACTTGCCTTTGCTGCAAGCTTTGCCAAGTACTCTACCCCACCACACTCGGTAAACGCTTGGTCGTTCTCAAAAAACATTTTGAGGCTTAGTTCATTGGCAACTATACCGTGTTTCCTGGTTTTGGATATCTGCGTAAAAATACTTTGATGTAATGGATCATAGAAATTTTCTGCTGTGATTGTGTCTTCAACTGCATCACAGATTCTATTATCACGAATCATTGCACCAATAAGCATCTGTTCAGCTTCTAAATTATGCGGTAATTTACATATTTCCTTATCTACACTTCTTGAACTGAGGAGACTAGCTAATTCATTCATTTTAAGTTTTGAGAGTAACTGTTGATTATTGTAGAATATTTAGTCCTCATTTGAAAGACATATAAAATTTGACTAATTCCGTGTTGCCTATAGCATTAAAACTTAATGCCCCTGTGGTGGAATGGTAGACACGGCAGACTCAAAATCTGTTGCTTGCAAAAGCATGCTGGTTCAAGTCCGGCCAGGGGCACGTTAAATATTGGAAAGTATATATATGTTACATAAATTTTTTAATCGTTTATTTTCTATTTTTTCTTCTATAAATGTTATTCAAAAGGTAAAGAAAGATGAAAATGGGATATGTTATGTAACAGGACTTAGGCGCTATATATCAGTATTGCTTGATTTGATTATTATCGTTTTGTTCTTGCAGTTTTGCAGCCAAGCCTTAAATAAGCTCTTTATGAACTCAGAGGATAGCAAAATATTAAGTCAAATTGCTGCAAAATACCAAATGCAAGCGCCACTGTCTGCAGAAGAAAAGACAACGCAGAGTAGACTTATAAAATTACAAATCCTAAATCAAATAGTCCAATGCATTATGCTCTTTTGCTATGTAACATATATGTGGGTAAGGTTTGCTGCTACACCTGGAAAACTATTACTTGGGCTTAGAGTTGTGGATGCACAAACTTTCGAAAAGATGACCCTAAGACAAGCAACAAAGAGATTTTTTTCCTTTATATTGTCAGCTGCACCATTATTCTTGGGCTTTTTATGGTCAAATTTCAACAAACGCTGTCAAACTTGGCACGACAAGATCGCAGGCACAGTGGTTGTCACGAGTAAAAGCCTTAGAAGGCAGAACTAAAAACTAAAGAGCTCAAATGAAAGAAGGTAAACTCTAAAGTATACATTTAGTAGCGCTTTCTATGAGAGAAATCGTATTATCTATTCCATAAAGCTTTATGAAAGATCCCATTCTTGGACCGGTTTTTTGGCCAAGTAACGTTTCATATAATAGCTGAAACCAGTCACGTAAGTTGGTATAATCATATTTTTTTCCAATAGAAAATACCTGAGATTGAATTTCTTCAGCAGTAACAGTTGTAGATAGAGAATGTAAAGTGTCCTTCAAATCTAGTAACGCTTCTTTCTCTTTTGCATTTGGAGTTTTATATGATTTTGTTGGTTTGATAAAATCGTGGTAATACTTTACTGCAAAGTCTGAAAGTCTATCGAGCATTTTATTATTTTCTGGTGTGACGCTTGGTGCATAAGTGGATATAAAACCCCAGAGAATCTCTTTGTTTTCAGCGTTACAAGCCGCCGCTAGGTTTAAAAGTAGCGTAAAATTTATACCTGAAGTTTCTATACTGGGAACTTCACCTTGATGAATATGCCATGCAGGATTATTTATATCTTTTTCTTTACTCTCATTATAGCACCTTACAAACTCTAGATACTCATCGGTTGATTTTGGTATCACATCAGAATATAAACGTTTAGCTTTTTTAGGACTCTGAAAAATATACAGTGATAAACTCTCCGTTGGTGCGTAAGTTAGCCACTCTTCAATCGAAATGCCATTTCCTCTTGATTTTGATATTTTCTTTCCTTCTTTATCAAGGAAAAGCTCGTAGCAAAACAGAAGTGGTGGCTTTTCTCCAAGTATTTCACATATTTGACTTGAAAGCACAGCAGATGGAGTTAAATCTTTTCCGTGAGCTTCATAATTTACTCCAAATGCGGCCCACCTCATTCCCCAATCAGGTTTCCATTGCAGTTTACATTTTCCTTTTGTCACTGGAACTTCTATTTTTTCCCCGTTTGGGTCTTCATACGTGATTGTTCCTTTATCTGTATTTGTTTCAATTACTGGAACTTGTAAAACTTGGGAAGTTTTTGGGCATATCGGCAAGAATGGACTGTAAGTCTGCTGCCTTTCTTCCCGAAATGATGGAAGCATTACGTCCATCACTTTATCATAATTTTTCAGCAGGAATAAAAGTTTTTCATCGTAAACGCCAGATTTATAACACTCTGTTGCACTCCTAAATTCGTATTCAAATTCAAACAAATCAAGAAATTTACACAACAACGAATTCATGTGATGACCATAACTCTCATGAGTGCCAAATGGATCGGGTATCATAGTCAATGGTTTATTTAAGTGCTCCCTTAGCATCTCTTGATTTGGCACATTATCTGGTATTTTTCGCAAACCATCCATATCATCTGAAACTGCAATGATTTTGGTTTTTATACCAGGAGCTATTTTTTTTAATGCATTTACAACAACTGTAGTGCGGAAAACCTCTCCAAAGGTTCCTATGTGGGGTAAACCAGAGGGTCCATAACCAGTTTCAAATATTATTTCTTTTTTATTAGGAAACTCTTGCAATATTTTTTCTGCTTCTTGAAATGGCCAACTTGTCATTATCTGGGTTAAATTATTAATCAATGTATCTTAACTTAAAGTGCTACTAGTTTCAATGGATTTTTAATATAATGATATAGTATTAGTGTTAGAGCTATTATTAGAAGGTTAAAGATATGTCCACAGGTAGTATACAAACAGATCAATTATTTAAAGGTCTTACAAGACCTGCAATGCTCTTTGGTGTGAGTTATATGTTTGCAATATTAAACGTCCTGATTTGCCTGCTAATTTTCATTAATTCAAATGATTTGAGAGTGATTCTCTTAATGTTACCAGGTATACATGGACTTGGCTATATAGCTTCTGCAAAAGAACCTTTGTTTATTGAATTATTTATGGTAAAATTAGGAAAGTGCTCGAAATGTTTAAATCGTTTTTATCATGGAGCCAATTCTTATGATATTGCTTAATGTTGTGTGATGCTGAGGTTTAGGGCTATTCAATCAAAGAGTAAATCTACTCTGAGCAGGGAAGTTCACGCTGCTGAATTTATTCCTTATTCTTGCTATTGGAATAGCACAACCTTGATGACAAAAGAAAATTGGTTGGTTAAGGTTATAAAATTAAGTGGCTTTGCATTTGAAACCGCCGATGACGAGGATTTAGTAATACAAAATAATATCAGGAATCAGATGCTCAGAAGCATTTCATCTCCGGCATTTAGTTTGTATTTTCATACTATCAGACGTAAAAAAAATATTTTTTCTGATGAATTTGCAAGTCAAGGTTTGCCGAATTTTTTCGCTAATCACGTAAATCTAAAATGGAGAGAAAAACACGCAACAAGGCAATCATTTATTAATGACCTATACATTACGATTATCCGTAGAGCAGACACAAAAGGAGTAGAATTTTTGTCATATCTACTAAAAAAATTCGGACATGTAACTTCAAAACATGCTTGGGAAAGTGATATGCGTGCCACGTATGAAGATTTAGAGGAAACGACAAATCGTGTAATGACAAGCCTTAGAAATTATTCGCCTAAAATTCTTGGAGTAAAAGAAACTCCAGATGGTTTGTTCTGCGAAATAATGGAGTTTCTATCTAGAATCGTAAATTGTGGCTTCGTTACAAATACGCTTTTTCCGCTAAGAACTGAAATATCAAGATACTTACCAGTACATAGGTTATTCTTTGGCCGTAAGATGATACAGGTTGTGACTCATAATGAGAGTAAATATGCTGGAGTAGTTAGTATCAAAGAATATGGAAATCATACTTCTGCAGGAATGCTTGATTCGTTTTTACAACTTCCTTACGAGTTTATAATTACGCAATCTTTTCAATTTATAAACAGGCAAATGGCGATTGGAAAAATGCAGATACAGCAAAATCGAATGATACAGTCTGCAGATAAAGCTATTTCTCAAATAGCAGAAATTTCTCAAGCGCTTGATGACGCAATGAGTGGTAAGATTGCATTTGGTCAACATCACCTGACTATTTTATGTATAGAAAAAAGTCCTAAATCATTGGATAACGCTCTGTCGTTGGTAGAATCAGAGCTTTCTAATTGCGGTGTTTACCCTGTCCGTGAGAGAGTTAACCTTGAACCAGCATTTTGGGCGCAAATTCCTGGTAATTTCGATTATATAGTGAGAAAAGCTACAATAAGTAGTCTTAATTTGGCTGGATTTGCATCTCAACATAATTATCCTACTGGTAATAAATTCAATAACCACTGGGGAGATGCCGTTACAGTTTTCGACACGACATCTGGTACTCCATTTTTTTTCAACTTTCATATAAGGGATGTTGGACACACTATGATAATTGGCCCAACTGGTGCTGGTAAAACTGTTTTAATGAATTTCTTATGTGCTCAAGCGATAAAATTTTCTCCAAGGATATTCTTTTTTGACAAAGATCGCGGTGCAGAGATTTTCTTAAGAGCACTTGGTGGTATCTATACTGTAATAGAACCAAGAACTAAAACAAATTTTAATCCTTTGCAACTTGATGACACCTCTGATAATAGAACATTTTTAATGGAGTGGATAAAGTCTTTAATTTCGGTATATAATGATAAATTTACTTCAGAAGATATTGCACGAATTAATGATGCAATTGAAGGAAATTTTAAATTAAGAAAAGAAGACAGGTTCTTGAGAAACCTTGTACCGTTTTTAGGACTTGCAGGTCCTGATACTCTAGCTGGGGCAATATCTATGTGGCATGATAATGGTTCTCATGCTGCAATATTTGACAATAAAGAAGATTTGCTAGATTTTTCACGAGCAAGAGTATTTGGTTTTGAGATGGCTAGCTTGCTCAAAGATCCTGTTGCCCTTGGACCAGTATTGATTTATTTATTTCATAGGATTAGTATATCTCTTGATGGCACTCCATCTATTATCGTTCTTGATGAGGCATGGGCATTAATAGATAATCCAGTTTTTGCACCCAAGATAAAAGACTGGTTGAAGGTACTGAGAAAACTAAATGCTTTTGTGATTTTTGCTACTCAGAGTGTTGAGGATGCAAGTAAAAGTGCTATTAGCGATACGCTTGTACAACAAACAGCGACACAGATTTTTTTACCAAATCTGAAAGCTACTAGTGTCTATCGGGATGTTTTTATGTTAACTGAACGTGAATATATATTAATTAAGCACACAGATCCGAGTACTAGATTCTTTTTGGTGAAACAAGGAGTTAATGCTGTGGTAGCTAGAATAGACTTAAAAGACTTAGATGATATAATCAACGTATTATCCGGACGTGCAGAAAGTGTTCTATTGTTACACGATATATTAAATGAAGTTGGGGACAACCCAAAAGTATGGTTGCCTATATTTTATCAGAAGGTAAAAAATGTTTAAGACTAAGCTGTCATTGCTATTAATTGCGATATTTTTACTAAATATAGACTTTTTACTCTCATATCCAGTGCTTGCAGATGGAGTAAGTGGTACTGACAAGACAGAATTTGTTAGCAGATTTAATTCCACTGGCAGCTTCAGTCGTGCCTCTAATCCTGATTGTGGGGCGTTTAAAACAGCTGCAGCACTTGCTGGAATAGCGATTGCTGTTGGCGCAATATTTACTGGCATTGTCTTAATCGTCTCTTCTGCTGGTTTGTTTACCGCTCTTGTTATTGTTGGAATGATAGCTGCAATTGTTGGAGTCTGGAAAGCAATAGGGGGGCTTGTTGTTTGTGAACATAGTTTTGTTAAACACCCAGTTGCACGTGGTCATGATGGAAAATACAAAAATTTTAAATTAGAAGACACAGGTTATAGTGGCTGTACCAATAAAAATTACCAAACAGAAGATGAATATTTTTCTTGTTTGCAAGATAAAGCTCGGGAAGGCGTGAACAAAAAAGACTATGACGGGAAAAGAGCAGAAAAAGAAGCCTTAAATTCTAACGTTCAGGAGAGTACAGAAAGTTATTACTGGCCAAAAAACGGTGTGCAATACAGTGAATATATAGAAATATGTCATCGAAATCCTTTAACTTTTGGTAATCTTTTTAACAAGAAAGACTTTGATTCCAGAGAAAAACCTGGATACATAGACTTTGATGTAAGGGAAAAAGATACTGGATATGTAGATGGGTCATGGTCCCCGACGGTCGATGGTGAGCTGAAATGTAAAGTTCTTAAAGCTGGGCAAAGCGAAACCATACATGGGTCAACATTTAAAGCAGTGAGAAAAATGGGCAGATTGTGTGTGGAGTTAGCAAGTGTGAGAATGCTTGGTATCGAAATGACTCCTTGGCCGCAAGGGGTTGATATGGGGTGCACGGAATTGCCACCTGACCCACTTGCTCCTATGTGTGAAAAATCTATGATGATTTTCAAGGATAAGGCCAGTGTTAATACTGATAAGCCAATAGAAATTGATCCCAAGAAAGATTACAAAACTCTGATAAGGGAAACGGAAGAAAAAGGAAAAGTTTTTGTAGGTTATGATAATGCTCGCTGTTTTAGCTCGTATGTCTCTAAAGCTTGCTATAACCAGGCAGGGAGTAAATCATTAGCTCCTATTCCCGTGACTTCTATGATAGTGCAATGCATTAAGGAATCGTTAGATAATTTAGTTGCAGGTATTGATTCAAGTGGCAGCCCACTTAAAGATAAAGATGGACATAACAAGGGCAGTTTCTTATCTGTAGCACAAAAGAGGTTGAAAAACACTGTAACTGCTGTTTTGGTTTTAGCTTTAATACTGTTCTCTATAAAAGCTATGTCTGGTGGAGTTCGCAGTCCACAAGAGATGTACATGTTGATTATTAAATTCGCTTTAGTGATTTACTTCACAACAGGCAGTACCATGTCTCATTATTATGGAGAATTAACTCGTCTCTCAAATGGTTTGTCAGAGATAGTGCTAAAAGCGTCATCTGAAAGTAAAGGCATATGTAATTATAAAGCAGGTACAGATTATGAATATACTCGTGAAGGAAAGAAGGTATCTTACAGTTATCTTGCACCTTGGGATAGGCTTGATTGTAGAATTTTATTTTATTTAGGTGCCCCTTTAGATGGAATTGGTGGCAAAATTGGTACTGGAGGTGTTGCAACGTTAGCAGTCTTGCTTGGTGCTGCTCCTGTCTTGTTAGTTGCAGGTTCGGTGATTGGTATTATTTTCGCTGGTGGACAAATTTTAGTAGCTCTTGTCTGTATATTTATGGCCGTTCTGATGATGATGGTTATTTTGTGGCTGTGCTATGTATTTATTTTATCTCTAGTTGCTTTAAGTGTAATTGTTATTCTATCACCTTTGTTTATTCCTATGGTTTTATTCCAACACACCAAAGGATATTTTGACGGCTGGGTGAAAGAGTTGATTACCTATAGCTTATACCCGGTTATCCTTTTTGCGTTTTTGTCCTTTATGTTCATAGCATGTGATAAGATCTATTTTAAAAATTTAAATTTTGAACTGGACGAGTCGTATAAAAATGAACAACCGGACAAGTCATATGAAAAGAAACAAGCAGAAATCTCATATAGTAAGAAAAAACAGTGGTTTAAATTGAAAGATGGGGAATGTGATAAAAATGAAACTACTCTTGCATGTATGATGCAAAATTATAGCTTTAAAAAGAGCAGCATACTTGGTCTATTCGACTTTACATACATGGAGTTTGGCAGCTCTCTCATCGGAGAGTTATTAAAGTTGTGTCTAGTGTTATTCCTCTTTTACCACTTTTTAAACATTCTTCCTAACATGGCTGCTGAACTTGCTGGTAACCATAGAGCATTACTCGGTTCTGGTAGTACACCTGGACAAATGGTGGGCAAAGCTTTATCTGCTGCCAAAGCTGCTGCTGGAGGTGTTGGTCAAGCTGCTGCTGCGGCTGTCAAGAAGGCAAGAGGTGGTGCTGGTGGAGGAGGTGGAGATAGTGGTAAAAGTTCCAGCGAAAAGATTAACTAAGGTGGCGGTGATGCTAGTTAAGGTAAGTAACAGATGCTTAAACGTTTAAGTAACCAAAACTTGGGTAAGCTATGCATAAGTTTTGTGGTACTTTTTTTATTGTCTGGATGCGGGGAGGATCACTGTATTAAGCCAGAAAATTTATCAGGTTTGCGTGAAAAACTAGATATAGTGTCAACAGAGCAGAAGTGGGTTGATTCTGGTGTTTACATCTCAGATGGGATAAGAAGCGTAACAGAGATTAATATAGTGCCTAGTAAGGTTAATTTTTGTCCTAAGCAGTATGCAGATTTTGCAATTAGGCCTGGGAGAAATGACGTTACATTACCATTTGCACTTAAAAAAGACGATACGATAAGCTTTAGTGTTATTGGAAGTAAAGTGTGTAAAGATAAAGAGAGTGAGACAAAAATCAGGTATGTGAAAATCGATGAAAAGTGTAGCGAGCAAGAAACGGAACATTTTGCACATGTTTTAAATCAAGAAGAATGTCAAGGTAGTATTCAAGATGGAATATGTCCTAATAAATATATAATAGGCGATGCGCAATGGTTGAATGGAAAAGAGTACTGGGATTCAGATTTTTCGAAGTTAGATCAAGATGAAAAAAAGATTAAAAATGTCATCAATTCTATAAAACAAGAAGGGGGAAATATAGACTGCAGGGGGCTTTCAAGTGATCAGAAAAGCAAAATAGATACGCGCATTTTGAATTTACTCTGCGGACGTATATGTAAATTTCCTTCCGACAGCGGAAACAAAGGTTGCGCATATATTGAATACAATAGTATAGAAGGTGAGATATTCAATGCTTTAAATTCTAGTGGTGAATCTGTTATTGCTGAAACTATTAGTAACGTATTAAAGGAAAAACAGGTAAAAACTGACATTACACTATTACGTGTTCACATGGATGGTGAAGATTTTGAATACATTCCAACAGGTGGCATATGTACTAACTGTGATTATAAGATAGAAAAATACCATCGAACACCAAGTTTAACTTTTAGTTTATGTAGTAGAAATGACGAGCACTGCTACGATAGAAATGACAAAGGTGGTTTCAACATAAGGGTAACAAAGAACCATAGCCTAAAAAATAACTTATATATACGTGTTTCTGATAAATTCCCTGACCATAAGCCTGGTGAAGACCAAGCGGATATATCTGTGGATATTAGCCAAGTTCATGATACTGAGTACATGGAAGGCTTAAAAGAAAAGTTAAAAGACAAAACAGGCAACATATATTACGGAATAAGAGACCATGGCTGCGATTACAAAAATGAAGGTCAGTTTAGCATTAACCTAACAACTAAAGAGCCACCTACAAGAACTTTTAGTGCAATCTATAATTTTTTTGACGAAAAAGTAAAAACTGCATTTTTTGGTTCCAGCTATAAAGACTCCAACGCGATTCACTCTGATACTAGTCCTGTAAAGCATCTTTACGAAAGTTTTCTAAAATCAAACAAAACAAACACAATTAGATCTACGATAATATCGCTGTTAGTATTATACATAATCTTATATACCCTTTACTACTTTTTTGGATTAACTCATATTTCTATATATGAGTTTCTAATTATATGCGTAAAGATAGGAGTTATTACCCAGCTGCTGCAGGACAACAGTTGGAATTTTTTTTATAACAATGCATTTTCTATTTTTATTAACACCCCAAGACAGTTAATAGAAATAGCAAATTTCAGAGGCACTACTTCAAATGTTTTTGAGTTTCTTGATTTGCCGTTAAATAGATTTCTGTCATCGCATTCAGTATTGTTAATAGTATCTCTTATATTTTCTGGCCCTTTGGGCATTGTATCTTTTTGCTTGGTGATTTGGGGTTTAATCACAGTGAGCTTATCTATTTTTAATGCCTTATTTTCTTTTATTACATCTATAGCAATAGTTGCGTTATTGCTTTCTTTAGCACCTATTTTTATTATTTGTCTTTTATTTGCGTATACTAGGCAGATGTTTCACAACTGGGTTAAAAATTTAGCAAGATTTGCGATTCATCCAGTAGTGCTTTTAATTTTTATATCACTGATAAGTCAGGTTATGGATTATATCATATATTCAGTATTTGATTTTGAAGTCTGCTCTACGTGTATACTTAGTATTAACCTAAAGATTTTTAACCCTTGTATCTTCTATGGTTATGCTTCCAAATATACACCTAATATTACCGCTATGATGGCTTTTGTTATTTTGGGACACGCTATGAAAGCTTTAGTTAAAGCTTCTTCGGCAATATCTGACTCGTTGTTTGGTGCTTATGTGCAAAACGAACCTGGAAAAGAATATCAACAAAGCTTAATGGGAACAGTAGGGTTAGATGAACAAAGCGTTCAAAGAAGAGGAGGAGGTACTTTTCAACAGTCAGGTGCGTCAAGACCTCAAATACCACAAGGGACTCAAAGGTCAACGCCTCAGATACCACAACCAGGAAGACAGCAATGATAAGTAAAAGATCACTATTATTGATACTGTGTCTTGCAATCACTGGTTGTACTATGGAGTGTGTTGAGCCTGGGTTGCAGAGCAGAAACACCAGCGTTAATGTGGATGTTCCAGTTCATAAAGCCGATAAAATTCATTGGGTTGATTCTGGTCAGGTAATTAGTGGGGGTGAGGAAATCAAATTCACCCTCGATGGATCAGTAAATTTTTGCCCTCTTAAAGAAGGTAAAAATCCAAGGAAAGTACTTGTGCCAGCTAGCTTTTGTGCTGATGGCTCAGAACCAAATTATAGTAAAGCTGCAAATATTAACGATGTGCCTAATAATTATGGCGTTGATGAAAAAGGCGTAAATGAAAACGAATTGTGCGGCGGTAAAGAATTTGGCAGCAATAGACGTTATGTGGACACTGGAATTAAAGTAAATCCTGGTGATAAGGTAAGCTTCAGCTTAATTCCCAGGGAGATAACAATTGATTATGATAATCCAGGAGGGAAAGGCATCAGCTTTGATGACAATTGTTATAGAGCTGAAGAAGGAGGTGAAAAAGTGTCAGCAAGTGAAATATTGAATGTTAGCAAGCAAGAGGGAGAGGAATTTTTTTGTGAGGGCAAGGATGGAAAGAGAAATAAAATAAAATTTTTACCTCTTGATAAAACAAAAGCAAAGGAAAGCAAAGTGCTAGTTGGCAATGGGTATACCCCATATGATAATAAGGTACATTTTAATAAAGGTTATATTCAAGACAACGAACCATGGATATATGGCTCGCTACTCGATTTACGCCGCGCTAAAATAGGATTGAACGAATTATGTGATGGAAAAAACTTCGATTCTAACGAGGTGAAAAAGTACAGCTCTTATGAGCTTAATTGTTACTATCAGAACGTGTGCTATACCGAGAAGGGTATATGGAATTATACATATAAAGACAAAGAACGGAACTGTGTCTCTTCTATAAGGTATAACAAATATGATAAAGGAAATAAATGTGATATGTATTCTCACCTTAAAGAAGTTGAAGATAAACTTAAGAAGAGAGAAGAAAATAAAGGGGATCTCAAGCAGATTAACATTGATTTTACAATAAACACTAAAGAAGATATTTCCTGGGCTGAGGCTCTTGTTGCAAAAATTGGTGATCTTGATAATCAAGGTACTGCTGTTGCAAAAATTGGTGATCTTGATAATCAAGGTACTGCTAAAGGTATGCAATGTCTTCCAGATAATGAAGTAGGTGCAAGAAAGGATAATGTGTGTTCGCAAATTAGTGATAATTTTAAGGATTTTTCTCTGAAATTAAATCATGACTATCCAATAGGAAGTGTAACACCTGGTAGCAGTGTGATGCTTGCCATTGCAGATTATGGTCATTATGGAGCTAATAGGGGTGGGTACCATGTTAAAGTGACTAGATCATGTGAATACATTAATGGCGAAAAATTATATGTATATTTAGGTGATGAGCCACCTAAAGATTTGCATAGTGTGGGAACTAATGATTTCAAAGTGGTAAGAGAAAGAGTAGACGGAAAAGATGAGTACACTATATTAGGTGTAATAAGCGGAAAACACTTTCAGAACGAAGAATCTAAGAAGATATATTTTGGTATTGATGTAAGCAACGTAGAGAGAGATGACATTACGGACAAAAATGGCAAATATTACGAAAACAATAAGTATAGTGTAACTTTATTTGTCAAAAGAAAAATTAATGATTTTATTTCATCAAATATAAACAAGATATTTGGTTTTATGAAAAAAGAAGTAATTGGTGACAGCGTTAAAGATTCATACAAAGGATATGCAAGAGGTCTTCTTCAAGGAGTAAGAGCTTTGCTTACTCTATACGTTATATTTACTGTCGTTGGCTATATGCTTGGAACAATACAGCTAAGTAAATTTGATTTCATTGTAAGAATGTTCAAGATAGCATTTATAGCTTTTGCCTTTAGCGATAGAAGCTGGGAACTTTTTGGTACAACTTTATCCAGACTTTTTATAGATGGTAGCACTTATTTAGTTGATAGCTTTTCTGGCTATATAGGGGAAGGGGGGAGAAAATTTGCATTCTTAGACTTGACAGCAGGAATATTATTCACAGCAGAAACTTGGTTAAAGTTTTTATCGTTGATGCTCTCTGGTCCTTTTGGCTTTATTGCATTTTTGGCAATACTCTACGCTACTTTTGCGTTTTTAAAATGCATTATTAGCGCTACGTTTAAATATGTAATATCTACTGTTCTAGTAGCGTTTTTACTGTCATTAACACCTTTGTTTATCGTGTTTATTTTATTTCAACAGACTAAACCCTTGTTTGATAACTGGATAAAAACGCTGGCTCACGTTGCAGTACAACCAGTTATTTTATTTTCATCTTTATCTCTTTTAAATCAGTTGATGTATTCAGTTCTATACAATCTCACAAATTTTTCTGCATGCTATCAATGTTTAATTAGCGTAAATTTCTTATCGTATGATCTGTGCTTGATGAAATCAATACTGCCTCTTGGATACAGTCCTGGCACTAATGTTGATGTTGCACTCAGTACCGGAGAAAGGGCTGGTGGGCACTTTGCAGCGTTGCCCATAGATCTGATCCAAGCATTTATGTACTTAATTATTGCTAATGCAATGGAAGCTTTTGTTACTATATCAGAAACTATGGCACAAGCACTATTCAGCTCTGGTTGGGGAGCTGCTCAAAATGTTAGCAAAGTTGCCGGTAGCGCATCACAAGCTATACTGTCGGCTGTTGGCCTTGATAATAACACCCAAGGTATGATACAGAACATTAGGCAACAAGTGGGTAAAGATCGGACGGAAGTTGACGTGAAGGATAATTCCATGAGCCCTAAATCTGAAATACCAGAACAATCAGGTAAGCAAGAAGGTCCTGATAAAAAGGAGAGGGGGAGCTCTAAACCTGAAGCACCAAAACAATCAGGTCAGCAAAAAAATCCTGATGAAACAATAAGAAGTGATCCTAGTGATAAAGCTAAAAACAAGGAAGGAAATGGAGAGAAGTAAGATATGAATGATGTTATGGAGTAACTAATTAAAAAGATATTTTAAGTAAAGTTTTAGAAATTTATTTCTATATTTGGAAAAAGTTTAGATATGCAATCACGCTTAGGCAAATGTTGGTTTAGGGTATTACTTCTTGCAGCTTATGTGCTGATCACAGGTTGTAGTAAGAACGATATGCCTTTCCCAAGGTGCATATCTGCCGATTATTTTGGTCCTGAACCTATTGCAGTAAGCGCTCATTTTACAAACGATCACGATGCGTTTATTCCAGAAGATGGAGAAGTTATTGATCCTGAAACTGGAGAAATTAATTATGGTTTCCACCATAACCAAGTGGTGAAGTGGAAAGATACTGGATTAGAAACCAATGGAGATAGCTTAATAGTGCGAGTTAATGGTGCATGGACATCTTGGAGTAATAATAACAAGAAGGAATCTAAAAAAGGCAGTTATACCTTACAAAGCTTGGAGCAGTTAAAATATGCAACTAAATTTGAAGGCAAGTCAGGTGATAATAGTCTACCTGACTTTCACTTAGTTTGTAATGATTATAAACCTAGCATACAAAAATTTTCAAGTAAGCCTGATGCAAGTTGCACTGTAAAGTGCAACTGCATTAATGAAGATGATAGCGCAAATACAGTATCACGTGGTGCTCCATGTTGGTTTACCAATGGTCATGGTGCTTATCTTTTGTTTCAAACGGGGAAAGATGATCCTAACGAAAATCTAAAGTTAATGCGCGATCCTCAATATCCTACTGTACATCTAGGTTATAACTCCACAGCAGAGGGCGCCAATGGACTTTTTACTTTAGACAGAGATAGCACTGAATTAAAGGACAGAAATTGTAATGAGTTGAAGTTAGAAAAGGGATGGAAAATATATGTAAAAATATTAGATAGATATTACTTAGATAATGTAGGTGGCTACTCTTTTGAGTTTTTGGGTGGAGTACAAAAACCAGGTACCTTTGGATTTTTCAATGAAGTTTATCATTATCTAAAAGACACTTTATTGATCTCACCTAATAAAGATTGTAAAGGTAGTGAGTGTGCGGCTGCGCAAACTATGTTTGAGAATATAGTTAAAAAAGGTTCAAGTTTTCACAATTTTGTTCTTTCCTTGCTTGTTCTATTTGTAATGATTTCATCGCTTCTTTATCTTTTTGGCATGATACGAGAAACTAAGCATGATATGCTCATCAGAATGATGAAAATCACTCTAGTAATAGTGCTTATATCTCCTGGAAGTTTTAGATTTTTCTATGATCATTTTCTCGTTCTATTCGTTAAAGGTCTTGAACAACTGATAAGTATAATTACTAATTTTGCTCCCAACATGAACACCGGAAGTATTGCTCAAGGAAATGAAGCTAAGTTGTTTAGCTTCATGGAGGACATGTTCAATAAGTTTTTTGCTTATTCTGTTTGGAAAAAGTTTGCAGCGTTTTTACATTACCAAATGTGGGCAAGCTTACTTATGATACCAGCAATTTTCATAGGGATAGTTTTATATTTCTTGCTGTGCTTATATGCTTACATAATATTTCTCTCTGGTTTTATGGGTATAGCTTTTCTTATAGCTATCATGCCATTGTTCCTGATCTCTATTTTATTTTCACCGCTGAAAAGTCTGTTTGAAGGTTGGATAAAATTCTGCATCAGCTTTTGTTTACAGTCGATTATGATATTTGCTCTCTTGTCATTACTGGCTTCCATTATAATGAATACCTTTTATAGGCAGTTAGGTTTTACTGTATGCTACAATAAATGGTTTGAGGTAAGGTTATGTGCTCCAAAATGGGTGTTTGGCGGTTTTTGTATCGTTGATAACCAGTACTTTGGTTGGACCCCAGGGCAAATTTTCGTACCTTACACTCTTGGAGAAGCTTCTCCGCTGAACGTAGATAAGAACATAGAAGGTATAGAAAAGATAAGCAGAGAAGGTGGTACAATAAAATTTACTGGAGGCGCTGGATATATCCCGCTTCCACCGGATTACCCTAAAGATAAAAATGGTGAACATATAAAAGGGTTTCGTTATATAGATTATCCTTTCTTTAATCCAATTCCTGGAACTAAAGATAATCCAGCAGACCACTATATTGCGGAAAGTGATATAGTAGTGGATAATAACTGTAGTGCAAAGGATCTAGTACGCTTAACAAATAGTTTATCTCATGCATCAGAGAGGGCTAACATTATATTACTGATCAACAATATAGACAAAAAGATAGGTGGTATGAATAGTAAAATAACAGAGCTTTACTGTCAACCTCAGCAAGATGAAGAAAAATGTAAAAATTATAGGAAAATAGTGGATGACTACAGAAAAGGTACCATAAGACCAGATCTTAAAAGAGAGATAAAGTCTTTGGTGCAGGATGTTATTAGACGAGAGCCATATTGCCAATTACAGGATTTGCACAAATTATATAGGGATCCCAACAGTGAATACTGTCAGAAATGTAAAGATTGTGAGGATTGCAAAAATTATCAAGAAAATAGCGATTACCAAAGGGTGCAAGACATACAGAGGGGCTATTTAATCAATGCGGGGGAAATCTTTGTATTATTCTTGCTCTCATTCTTAATGTTCTCCTTACGTGAGTTTGTGCAACAAATGGGCTCAAGTATTGCCGGTGGTGGATACAGCGTTTACAGCATATCTAGCATGTATCATGCGTCACCTTTAGCTGGTGTAGCAGAAGGATTAAAGCAGAAGTGGCAAGATTTTGCTGGTGGAAAACTAGAGTCTTTAGGCAGTTGGGCTACTCATTTACCAGACAGATTAGCCGGAGGTACAGCTAATCTACTGGGTAGGATACCAAGAGTTGGAGGTGTACTGAAACATGCTATTGATGCGCCACGTAAACTTGTAAATGCTACTATTGAAGCAACAAAATTTGTGACATCGCCTGAAAATGACATTGATAAGCTTGAGGAAAAAATTTATAGGGCATTTGGAGTTGATAAAGAAGATATTACACATAGAAGGATTGGTAAATATTTAGATTATTATAAAGGATATGTAGGGTCACATTTGGGCTATACAATAGAAGATGCTATGAAGTTTACTTGGGAGCATGGCCTTGATTCTATAGGAGTTAGCCACCGTACAGGAGAAAAAGATGGTTACCAAGGTAATCTGCTCTATAGAGCAAAATCGCATAGGCGAGATTTCTTAGAAAAACTTCATGATTACACTATCGGACGTAAGAGAGAACCAGAAAAAGACAAGCTTGATCAACCACTAAAGGAAAATAAGTCTAATCAATCAAATGAATTAGCACGAGAGTTAGGCACAGAAAAATACACTAATACTCCGGAAGCTATAGAAAAACGTGCTGAAAGAGCTAGAAGAAAAAAAGAAAGAAATCAAGAAGGCGAAAATTACGACACCTCATTACTTTTTGGAGAAGATACAGAACGTGAGAATAATGAAAGGGCTGATAACAGGGGTGATAATGACGAAGAATCATAACTTTAAAGGATTAAATTATTATGGTCTGCAGCAAGACGGTGATGGTAATATAAAGTTAAATGACTACGATGACATTTTAAATGCGCGTAGGGCAAGAGTAGATCTACTATTAGACAACACACCAGACAACAATATCGACCTCACTAAATTAAATAAAGCTTTGAGTGAGAAATTTGTAGATAATCATAGTTTATTGTCTGAATTTGATAAGGAAGACAAAGAGATTGCACAAGAAAGGCTTAAGGTGTTTAATATTTTAGACAATCTTGATAATCTTGCAAACATTAAAAGTGAAGATCTATTAGAGGTTAGTTTATTACTATCAGATCTTAGCTTCGTAGAGAGAAATGTTGTACTGAATACCGATCAGAATTCCGATTTAGTAGGATTTAAAAACCTATTTGTTGAAAAAAAAGCATCTGGCGAAGAGTATAGTGATGAAGAATGTAAAAGCTTTCTCGATAACATAGATAAAATTAATACTATAATTAAGCTGGAGTTAGAAAGCAGAATTGAAGGGATAAATCATGATGAAAGAAATGATTATGGTGGTTTACAAGATGAGATTGGTCAAGCAATTAATGCAGTAGGCAAATCAGAAAAAAATAACGGATGAGTTTTGTGTTTGTGTTTTTCTTACAAGCGACTCGATAGCTTCTCTCTATTAAACTGCTAAAGCCATATTGACATTAATCATATAGTATTAAATAATTAGTTATTTTGGAGCTTATTTAGTATGCTACGCATCATTGCAGGCAAATATCGCGGAAGAAAAATAACTACAGGTAAGCATTTAGCTGCACGGCCAACTATGAGTGTTGTCCGAGAAGCAATATTTAGTATACTTTCCTCAAGAAAACCTATTTATAACTTGAATGTACTTGATTTATTCTGCGGAAGTGGCTCTTTTTCATTTGAAGCACTTTCTCGCGGCGCTAAACATGCATTCATGGTGGATTCAGATTATTACAATTTGCAACTGCCTAAAAAAACAGCAGAAGATTTTGGAATTACGAACAATGTCACGCTAATTTGTTGCAGTGCTAACAAATTGCCACAACCTATTTCAAAGTGCGATGTAGTTTTTATAGACCCACCTTACAATAGCAATCTAGTTGAATCAACGTTGAATGGACTAGCTCACTCAGGCTGGTTAAGTGATGATGCATTGATAATTCTAGAGATTAGGAAAAACGAAGGTTTTGAGTGCAATAAAAACTTCAGTATAATCTTGGAACGTACATACGGTATAGCAAGAATAATTTTTCTTTCTCTATTAACTTAAACTTGCATATACTTTTCATTGATGGGTTTCAGTTCTATTTCCGTCAAGTTTCCTGAGAAATGGCTTTTTTTGTATTCTTCAGGCTTATAACCTCCATTAAAGTTATTACTTACCAGATAATTATCCGCCAACTCAATAAAATCACTTTTTATTTTAATATAACTTTCATATTTTTCGCCATCTTTCCATACCAAATGTTCTTCATGATCGATGTGAATATTTTTATTCTCACAAGCTCTTTCTGGATCATGTTCAAGCACTCTATTTCTTCTTAACCTTTCTTCAGTTGATTGATCACTCAGTTTACCAACAAGTTGTATTTCCTGTGGAATCACAGTATCGCCTTTCCTACCGACAATCAATACAGGACATTTTGTATTCTCTATAATCTCTCGTGAATTAAATTCCAATCCGCAACGACTAAACCAAAAATTCAAGAATTTTGCAGGAAGCCGTCTCATGAAAAAACTCCCTACCCCATGAGGAAAGTTATTAGTTGCATCCTTAAGCGAGCTATAAGAATTACTATGAATTAGCGTTAAATAAATCCCTTGCTTTTCAAACCTTTTTAAAACTTCTGCTGCAATTCCTCCTCCAAGAGAGTTAGTATCCAAAATTATATCGTTTGGATGCACACCTTTTACAAGTAACATGTTTACCATTGCCATTCCAGCTTGAACTAACTTTTCACCGTTTGTTAGAAATTCATATAGCGCTACAATTTTCTTTCTTTCCAAGAGAAACTCCACGATATCTTCTATATCTTTATTTTCTCCTAACTCTTGATCGTGAGCTTCTGCATCCACTTCCTTATCGTCACCTACAAGTTCTTTTTTGTAACGCTTTATCCACTCAGGGCTAACTTCATTTTCCAAAAAGCTTTTGATTCTATGTACAACGAACCTTTTCTTAACAAAGTCAAAAAGCATCCATAGGCAAAATACGATAAAACATATGGTAGCCAAAATTGATAGCACTACTGATGCAAAAGATAACCCTGTAAGTACCTTTTTTGATTTTTGATTCTGGTATGCCAAGTATAACGATACAATAGAAGCAGTAGAAAATATAGCAGAACATAACCATAGTGATACTATTCTCCTATTGAATTTTCTTTCTTCATCATTCAATTCTTTTTTAAAGAATTCTGGATTAACAATTCTAGAAAAATAAGGATAGTCAAAATAATGCTTAACTAACTTACTTTCTTGCCCATTAGGTGCACCTTTACCAAGTGCCTTAACCTTAATACACCCAAGTACTCCAAAAAAGTTTATCACGTGTTTTGTATTTTCTTCTGGCTTGATATCACTATTGGTATGATAAATAACTTTCATTTTATCGTTAATGAATATTTAGTTATTTTAACATAAAGATCAAAAAAAAACAAGAGAATATAAATATGAATAACCAGTATGATGAAAAGCTTATAAGAAATTTCCTATGATTCCTTTTAAGCGAGTTTTGAATTTTTGAAATGTCATGACATTGTTGATACGGTTATCAAGAAACGATAAAGTATCCGCAAAATCTTCTGAATAATCATTGATAAAAAAAAGTATCGTACTTAAGTACACTCCAGCTAATATTGCTCTTTTTGTATAGTAGTTAAAATCTGTTGATTGGTCATGAATGCCATACCAAATCGCGCTAATAGTTCTGTATAAAAGTTTACTAGAAAAATATGTATTTTTTGGTGATACGGAGAATGATAAAACATTTTTTAAAAGTTCTCTATAATTCGGTAGCTTAGCGTAGTTTGAAAGGCGTATTTGAATAGCTAACTTTACCCGCTCTCGCACTTTCATATCTTCTAAATTGGAATTTCTTAGTTCAGCTTCCATTGAGCTATTTAAGTCCTCTGCTATGTGCTCCAAAGCGCTATATATTCCATTCTGAAATTTGCAAAAGCTATTAGCTAGATTAAGGTCTGTGCAAATTTTTAATAGGGTTTCATCGCTTATCCCTTCAAATGGAATAACCCTAATTAGCTTATCTATTATTAACTTTATTTCATCTTGTTCCACGCAACATTATACTAAACAGCATGTGTGATTGTACCTGAGATTTTCAAACATTCTACAAAATGCTTCACCACGTTCCTCGAAATTTTTCCATTGATCAAAAGAAGCACACGCGGGAGAAAGTAATATAGTTACTTCTTCTGCGCTATTTAAGGCCTCTTCAAAAGCCAATCTGAATGCATCTTCTAGATTGCAACATCTAACATAATCTACTTTATTCTCCATAGTGTTTGCAAAGGCTTCGGTTGATTCCCCAATAAGAAAAGCTTTTCTAATCCTCGTGAAATGCTTGCTTAATGATTCTATTCCACCTTTTTTGCTTCTTCCACCAACGATCCAATTTATGTTTTCATAAGATAAGATCGCCTTTTCGCTCGACTTTGCATTAGTTGCTTTGCTATCGTTCACGAAAAACACATTTCTTATTTTGCCAAGCAGTTCATTCCTATGCCTCAGTCCTGAAAAGGACTTGATTCCATTGATAATAGTGTTGCTATCTACTCCAAGTAGCTTACATATGGCATATGCGGCTGCTATGTTTTCTGCATTGGATATTAGGTTTATTTTCACGTCGCTTACTGATAAGCTATGATTCTCTAGTTTTAACGAGATCTTCTGGATCCGAGTAGCCAAGCACTGGGATGACAAAAGAAGTGGCTGGAATGACAAAGAGGATGACATCGAAGCTGAGATTGGAATTTTGTTTCCAGTGAATTTGTTGAATATGTCAGCAGTAATCTCATTGTCACATCCTATTACGGCAACCTCACTACCGTTTATCAGTTTTAATTTAGTTGCTATGTAGTTCTCCATACTTCCATGCCTATCTATGTGATCTGGTGTAATATTGAGCAGTGCTGAAATGTCCACGTTAATTTCATTCATCAACTCCAATTGAAAAGAGGAAAATTCAATTACATAAATTTCTGCATCTCTTTCTAGATCCAAAACAGGAACGCCTAAATTTCCAC
Organism: Wolbachia endosymbiont (group A) of Sphaerophoria taeniata; assembly: GCF_947250735.1. Classification (NCBI taxonomy): domain Bacteria; kingdom Pseudomonadati; phylum Pseudomonadota; class Alphaproteobacteria; order Rickettsiales; family Anaplasmataceae; genus Wolbachia; species Wolbachia endosymbiont (group A) of Sphaerophoria taeniata. The sequence continues at coordinate 1,157,958 of NZ_OX366344.1, read as the reverse complement.
CAATAGCTACTTTTTTCCCTGCAGATTTTAATATGTGCCCTATTAGTGATGTAGTGGTTGATTTACCATTTGTTCCTGTGATGCCTATTACCTTCTGGTTCGTAGTTTTAGCTTCAAGAAATAGCTCAATGTCTGATTTTATTTTGCAATCAAATCTCCTTGCAAGTTTTACTATCCAATGTGGCTCTGTTGGCACTCCAGGGCTTAAAACCAATGCACTGATCTCATGCCAATTGTATTCCTTGGGATGAATAAAATTACATTTTTTATACATCATTTTTGCATTTGCTATTTGCTCTTCATGATCATCCCATGCATATATTCTTGCACCACTCTTTATTAGAGCGTTAATGGCGGATAAACCAGTTTTACCAAGACCAAAAACCGCGACGTTTTGATTTTTGTATTTGTTTAGTTGCACTGCTAGATAACTTATGCGAACCATTTTATAAAGATATCGTACAAACTACAACAGACTTCTTGCATAGGTCACAACTGTCATTCAGTAGAAACGAAAAAACTTCCTTGACAAACTCCGCCAGCCCCCTTATTGTAGTATTAAGGGTATTTATGACTCAAAACTTGTTTTTGATACGCGCGGGCTCAACAACAAAATTCAGTAAAAAAACTCAGGTATTTATTGGCGGATTACATAAAATTATAGCGGCTGCATGTCTTTTAAATTTTTTCTACATTCAGCCAAATCGCGCTTAAACTAAGCGTCAGCACATTATTACAGCGCCACTTACAGTAATATAGAGTCAAAACTCGCTACTCGGGGCTTCTTTTGCCTTTTTTTTCGTTTGGTAAATTTCTTAAACATTCATGGCTAAAGTAATCTAGGTTTACCGTCATCCCGCTACGTGTTAGTGGGATGACGTAGGGGTTGCCGAGAACTTGTCATTTCAGTCTGGAATCTAGTTCTTATTGTACATTTACTTGGTGTAGAGTTAAGTTTTCTGGATCCAAGTAGTCAGGGCACTGGGATGACACCCTCTTGGATGGAAACCAGTTTCAGCTACTTTCATGACACCATGACAACCGTCATCCCGCTGCTTGTTAGCGGGATCTAGAGATAACGCGGCGGTATGACGGTCTGCGGCGGTATGACGGTTCGTGGTGACATGACGATAAACTCGTCATCCCGCTGCTTGTTAGCGGGATCTATGTGAGATACCGTGAATAAATCACGGTATGACGGTTAAGTAATTCGTCATCCCGCTACTTGTTAGCGGGATCTAGAGATACCGCGGCGGTATGACGGTCTGCGGCGGTATGACGGTTCGCGGCAGCATGACGATAACCTCTTCATCCTGCTGCGTGTTAGCGGATGAGATACCGTGAATAAATCACGGTATGACGGTTCGTGGCGGTATGACGTAGAAGCTATACTTTTATACTCACCAACTCAGTATCCAATCTGGATCCAAGTAGTCAGCTACTTGAATGACAAGAAAGGGGTACTTGGATGACAAAAAATAGGCACTGGAATTGCAAAGAGTTTGCAAATATTAGTTATTACCTGTAGAATACAGAGAAATTAGTAAGGATTTTAATAGGAATAATATGCCATCTGTTACTTTTGTTTTACCTGATGGGAGTAAGAAAAGCTATGAAGCTGCAGAGGGAGAAACTCTGCTTAATTTAGCCCACAGAAGTGATCCAGATCTGCTTGAAGGTGCATGTGAAGGCTCTCTTGCTTGTTCTACATGCCACGTGATTGTTGATCCAGAATTTTATGATGCTGTAGAAACGCATAATCCCATATCTGATGAGGAAAACGATATGTTAGATCTAGCCTTCGGCTTAACAGAGACATCAAGACTTGGGTGCCAAATAAAAATCACAAAAGATATCGACGGTTTGTGTGTAACCATACCAAGGGGTACAAGAAATATATCATTGGATAAACAGGGGAATAATTAGCTATGCGTAAGATTTTTATCTATATTATCATCTCTTTACTTTTGTTTATTCCTGTAGCGTATGGTGGTTTTTGGTATTTTTCTGCATGTAAGGTAAAAAATCTTTTAGCTGAAGCAATACTATACATTAACGACGAAAAGTTTGATATTTCACATGATTTCAGTGGACTTCCTTCTAACCTAATTTTCCGTGTGACAAACCCAAAATTTTCCAATAAGCAATTAACCATCTCATCTGATGCTTTATTGATAAAAAATAGATTGTTTGATAAATCAGTATATATCTACATACCAAGCAATGAAGTCAACATTGTTGTTCATGGTCATGAGAAAAAGAATATAAAATGCCACACAAACGATAGCAGCCACTTTGTTGTTAGACTAAATGATTTACCATCTTCATTGCGATTCAACAAAAATAGTACCGTGATAGACTATATAGATACACTTCGTTACGCAGATTATGGATTAAAATGTGATGTTTCAGAAAATCAGCAAAGTGTTATAACTGAAGTGAATGATAAAAGCAATTACATTCAATTTCACCTCGATAAAGAACCAAGTGGAAATACTAAACTAGGATTTGATTTTTATACTTATCGGTATAAAAATACTGCAAGTCCTGAAAGTTACCTTAGTATCGACACTAAATTTGATTACGAATTTGTAAACCACATCTCAGCTTCCAGAGTTAATTTCAACATAGAGAAATTTTTAATTCAAAGTAATAATTTTTCTCTTGCTGCAGATGGTGGAATGCAAAATTATAATTTGGTTACGTCTTCATTTAAAGACAAAATCAACGTGGCTATATCAAATTATAAAGAATTAATCTCGTTTATGATTGGTGACTCAAAAACTTCAGATGCGTTTGAAAAATTAATGTCTTCCTTATCAGAAAAAACAACTGATGACAGCGTTCAATTTTCAATAAAGTACGATGATGATGTAGGGTCAAGCTTTATTGGAAAGTTATCCACCACTGATTTTATGAACCAACTCAGTAAAATAACCCAATTAACCAAGGATGAGAGCAGTAGTTAGTTTACTTTTCATATTGATATTTCACTCAGGCGTAAACGCTTTTACTCTGGATAATAAACTCAGAGATAAAAGCATGGAAAAACGAGCAACCAGTTTATTTGAAATAATAAGGTGTCCAATATGTTCTGGCGAATCATTGTCTGAATCTGGATCTCAGATTGCGTATGATATGCGAGAAGCAATTCGTAAAAAAATCAATGATGGATACACAGATGAAGAGATAATCTCAGAGTTAAAAAATTCTTACGGCAATTCAATTATAACTACCCCACCTAGCACTTACATTTTGTGGTTTATTCCACTCACAACTCTGCTTATTGGGTATTTTTTAATACGAAAGTATATCAGTATGTCCAGTATATTTAAACCTTTTATGTAATGTAACCGTTCACACTTAATTCTTCAATCTCACTAATAGAAAGGCCAGTACACTTGACAATAGTGTTGACATCAACATTATTAGCCAGCATTGCTTTTGCGACTTCAATTTTTCCTTTCTCTATACCTTTTTCTATACCTTTCTCTTCAGCAAGATCAAGTCTGTATTCAAGAATGGCTTCTTCTTTGCGTAGATCCATTATTCTTTCTTCGTAAGCTACTAAATCTTTTTCGTTCCAACGAAACTTATCTAACTCATCATATGCTAGCTTTATTATTGGTGCCTTTTCTGCAATTTTCTTTAGATCTTCATCTGTCGTTTCTTCAGCATATTTAAAGAAAAATAGCCAACGATCTACTATGCTTTCTAGCTGTTCTACTTTGCTTTTTGTAAATTTAGGTAACTCAATAAAGACAAATTGAAAATCTTTTAAGTAATGGCCGTTGGTTTTTATATCACGTATATTATGAGTAGAGATATAACCAACTTCTTCAGGAAGTAAGTTACAATTGGAAATAGCAATAAAGAAGACTTTCTTTAAATCAATGTAGTTGCCAGATTTATCTAATTGTCTTGAGTAAGCCTTAGCAGCATATAGTTGAGCGCGTTTCTCAAAACCTTTATCACGAGCCAGTTGCATCTCAATCACAAACCTATTACCAATAGAATCCTTGCAGAGAACATCAACAATACTTTGTTTATCAGAGGCAATTTCGGGATCCATGATAGTACTTAAGAATTCTACTTCTTGTATTGCACTTGCCTCAGCAAATCCTAAAATATCGTTCAAAAAGTGAATAAGGATATTCTTATTTTTTTCCGTTCCAAAGATTTTTTTGAAACACAAATCATTGCGAGGATCGAGAAATTTTGAAAGAGCCATAATGCTTGGAAAATATTAATAATTATACACTATTATTAACAATTATTCAACTATATTTTTGAAGATAGCTAGTTTCTGTATTTACTTTAAATTGAAGAAAGCTCAAATGAAAGATCGTGTTTTTCACAGAATGCAGTCTGGTTACTATATAATTTTTTGATTTTCACTTTTTTTTTAACCTTGCAATGATATTTTCTTTGCCGATAAAAATCAATAATTTAGCAAGTTCTGGGCCTGTTTCTGTTCCTGTTAAAGCTGAACGCAACTGCATAAATAAGTCTTTTGCCTTTATATCCACTGTCTGTCGAATAGCTTTTACCCACTCTGATAATGTGTTTTCGTTACAATCGCCTTGAGGCAATGCATTGAACGCAATTTTTATAAGCTCCTTATCAAGAATCATAGGCTCTATATCAGATTTGCATATTTTCCACCACTTGGCCACCTCAGAAAACTTTTCTATATTGTTCCTTATAAAATACCAAAACTCTGAGGAGTCCACTCCAATTTGATTTAAACGGTCTTGCACCATTTCAAATGGCATTTGTTGCAGCACTTTGCTATTTAGCTTGTATACTTCACTCAAGCTGAATTGTACAGATGCTGAGCTAAATTTTTTAATGTCAAATGAGTCAATCAAAGATTGCATACAGGCGCAAGCTTCAATTGGATTGGATGTTCCGAGCTTCACTAAATAACTAACTAGCGCCATTGGTTCAGTCTCATCTTCTCTTATGGACTTGATATCCAGCCCGCCTTTCCGTTTCGATATCTTGCTATCATCAAAATGTAGTAGAGAAAGGTGAGCAAATATAGGAATTTTCGCTTTTAATGCTTTAATCATTTGGATCTGAACTGCGGTATTAGTTACATGATCTTCCCCACGTACAACATGGGTTACATTAAAGTCAACGTCATCAATAACAGAAGGTAGCATGTATGTATAAATTCCATCTTCTCTTTTTACCACAGGGTCACTGACGCTACTGGTTGCAATATTTATTTCACCTTTAACTTCATCATTCCATTTAACAACTTCATTTCTATCCAATTTAAACCTGAAATGTGGTCTTCGTCCTTCTTGCTCATAATGGATTTTCTCTTGCTCAGTTAGAAGCAATGCACTTCTGTCATAAACAGGAGGAAGTCCTTGTTTTAATTGCAACTTTCGTTTAATTTCTAACTCTTCTCTTGTTTCATAGCATGCATAAATATGCCCTTCTTTTATTAACTGCAAGAACACCTTGTTATAGCGCTCAAAGCGCTCTGATTGCTTAAAACTTGCATCCCAATCGATACCAATCCATTTTAGGTCTTCTATGATATTATTTATATATTTGACATCTGAACGCTGAAGGTCAGTATCATCAAAACGGAGTAGAAATTTTCCATTTTGATTACGTGTGTACATCCAACAAACCAAAGCAGTTCGTACGTTTCCTACGTGGAGATAGCCAGTTGGGCTTGGAGCGAATCTTGTTAGCATTTAAATAGCAATATTGTAAAATAATAACTTATTTACTCTAATTTATTTTAATTTTATATAAATATACGGCTAAAGCAAGTGAGATCTGCTAATACAATTGAGCAAGAGAAGAATAAGTATGGCTATAGCATTGTGGCACCTTTGATATTTGATGGATTAAGACCATATGATAAATTCAAGAAAATTCACAACTTGACGACAAAGGCTAATGTAGCATCATATTGATATCATGACTAACTTAGAAAAGATGAGAGAAAAACTGCAAGATCAAATAAATTATCATAATGTTTTGTATCACCAAAAAAATAAGCCAGAAATAAGTGATGCTGAATATGATGAACTGAAGAAAAAGTTAGCTGAAATAGAGGCACAATTTCCAGAAATTTATGCAACACAAGATAGTGTTGGTGCTCCACCTGATGAGAGGTTTTCTAAGGTGGAACATCAAGAACCTATGCTTTCTCTTGAGAATGCTTATGATGAACAAGGTGTAGAGAAATTTTTGTCTAAAATAAAGAGATTTTTAATTGAAGACAAAATAGAGATATTATGTGAGCCCAAAATTGATGGGTTGTCGTTTTCTGCAATTTATGAGGATGGAAGATTTGTTAAAGCTGCAACTCGAGGTGACGGTTTTGTAGGGGAAGATGTCACTCACAATGTTGCAACAATAAAAGGCTTTCCTAAGTTTTTGCAAGGTGTGCAAGGAAGACTAGAAGTAAGAGGTGAAATATACATCAGTAACAGCGACTTTTTAAAGTTAAATGAAAACGATGAATTTGCCAATCCTCGAAATGCAGCTGCTGGTTCTCTAAAGCAATTGGATGCAAAAATTACAGCAAGTAGACCACTTAGATATTTTGCTTATTCTTTGATTGGTGGAGCAGAGAAAAGTCAAAGTGAAATACTAAATAAGCTTGAGGCACTTGGTTTTTGCGTAAATGAGCATCAGTCCTTAACGAGTAGTTTGGATGGAATGCTGAAGTTCTATAACGAGGTCTATAATTGTCGCTATAACTTGGATTATGATATTGATGGAATAGTCTATAAAGTAAATGATTTGGTACTACAAAATCGTCTAGGGAATACTCACAAAGCACCGCGCTCAGCACTTGCATACAAGTTTTCTGCGGTTTATGCAAAAACAAAGTTAAATAAGATATTTATACAGGTGGGCAGAACAGGGGTTTTAACTCCAGTTGCAGATTTAGTGCCAGTCAATATTGGTGGGGTGCTAGTTAGTAGAGCAAGTCTGCATAACCAAGATGAGATAAAACGTAAAGACATAAGAGAGGGAGATATTGTAACAATCAAAAGGGCAGGAGATGTAATTCCCCAGATCATTGAAGTGAACAGAGATTCTCGTCTTCCAAATACACCTGAGTTTGTGTTTCCTGGAGTATGCACTGAATGTGGTAGTAAAGTACTTCAGGTTGAGGGAGAGGCGGCAGTAAGATGTCCTGAGGAATTTGCCTGTAAAGCTCAAATAATAGAAAAACTAAAGCATTTTGTATCGAAAGATGCATTTGACATTGTTGGCCTTGGTGATAAGCAGATAGAGTTTTTTTACGACCTTGATCTGATAAAACAAATCCATGATATTTTTACTTTAGAAGAAAAATTGGATGAATTTAATCTGGAAGGACAGTCTGGCTGGGGCGAGAAATCTATAGCTAATTTGTTAAATTCTATACAAAGCAGAAGGGTAATAACTCTAGATAGGTTTATATTTTCTTTAGGTATTAGATTTATTGGCCAAGTTGCAGCAGAATTGCTTGCAGATTATTATGTTTCTTATGATAATTGGTATAATTCGATGATTGAACTGTCATCAGATAATACTGAGCTAGTCGGTATAGACGGCATAGGAAAAAAAGGGGCTGAATCTTTGGAATCATTTTTTTCTAAGGAACATAACATCAAAATGTTAAATGATCTTACTGCTTGTCTTCAAATTCTTCCTGTGAGCTCCAACTCTAGTGACTCTGTTTTAAATAATAAAATTATAGTGTTTACTGGTAAGCTACTTGCTATGAGTAGAGGAGAGGCAAAAGTAAGAGCCAAAACTCTAGGAGCAAAGGTCAGCTCACATCTTTCTGCTAAAACTGACTACCTAATTGCAGGAGAAAAACCAGGATCCAAATATAAAAAGGCAGTGGAATTAGGTGTAGAAATTTTAGATGAAGACCAGTGGCATAAAGTGATAAGTTCGGGAGTGTTCAAATGACACTTGGATTGTATATTAAATCAAAGTTGCAAGACTATAATGAGCAAGCTGTTAATTGGATTGATTGGATTACCACAAAAAAACTCCTTTCTTTCTCTCCATTTTTTCTGGGTAAGGTCATGGTGCTGGTACAGGTCCTATAGCTGACCCAAGCAACACATCATACCGCGATTTATTCGCAGTATCTCAGCATAGATTCCGCTAACAAGTAGCGGAATGACGAATTTTTGTTTTTCAAATTATCGGTAAACCTAATCCACTTTAGCTATAGATCTGACATGTCTTATAGCTTAAGATATTAAAATTGTATAGACTAAAGTGCGCTCAAAGTCAATTAAAAAGCCTCAGTTATATAATTGACATTGGTTGCAACATTATGCAATAATGAAGGATTACATCAATGAAGAGGATTATCATGCCTGATCAAAAAAAGTTTGCATCATATGCAGCAATAACCATAGGGTCTATAGGGCTTATAGCTAGTACCATAGCTCTTACTATGTATCGTTCTAGTTTATCACCTCTTATTGTAGGGGGGATGATTGGCTCTATGCTCCCGCTAGTTGCGTGTACGCTTGTTGGCATTTTATTGCTTATAGATAGAAGCTCTCTCGATAAAATATACGGTAATATATATGACCAAAAAAAGATAAATGAAAAAGCTGAATTGTTTGATAAATTGAGTAAGTGTGTTTTACCTCTTATAGCAGTGGCTGTTGTTTCTTTTGGAGTTGGAGCAGGTTTAGCTGCCCTTGGCCTTGAATCGCCCCTAGCTATAGCCGTCTTAGCTGCAGTAGCATGCAAAGTTATTATGTCACTTTTTAGTGCAATAACTGAACGCTCTTCTTCTCCACCAACACCACCAAGTGGCTTGGTTGACAGCGGTGTGAAAGCTGATGGTGCTGATAAAGGTTGTAATCCTTGTCCTACTAATTAGTCAGTTCTTTCCATCCAAGAATCATTTTATTGGCTTGCCTTAATATCTCAACAGAAGGCAAGTCTTCTGTGCTGAGTGGTAGGCGGACAGTTTGATGTTCTATAAGACCAATATCATGCAAAAGTGCTTTAGTGGGTATTGGGTTGCTGGCAATAAATAGAGCTTTGCAAGCTTGTTGCCAGATATCTGTTGAACTTTTCATGTCATTTCCTGTCATTTGAGGAGTTGTTTTTTTTCTAGTTACGTGCTGGAATGACAGTAGGCATTGCTTAACATATTCATGTGCTACATGTGGCCAAACATTGGAAGCAACGGAAACCAGACCAGCCGCACCATAAGCGGCCATATCGGATATCATATTATCATCTCCGCAAAAGACCTCAATATTTGGAGCAACTTTCTTATACTGAGCTAAAGTATCAACGGTGCCACTTGAATCTTTGATAGCCCAAAATTTTTCGTGGCTGGATAAGTTGCGTACAGTTTCAGCGTGAAGACTCACTCCCGCTCTCGATGGAATATTGTAAAACATAGCCGGCACATGTGCTTTCTCAAGCAGCTTTTCAAACCATAAAGTCTGCCCCATAATTCCGGGCTTTGCATAAATGGGAGTTGTCATTAGATAGCCATGAATAGGCATACCCTTGCAAAAATCAAGCCATTCAAGAGTTTGATATAGATTCACTCCTGGTACACCAATTATAATTTTCGTATTTAATTTTAGCTTACATACAAATTCAACTAATGTACGCTTTTCAGAATCAGTAAGCGATAGGCCTTCACCTGTACTACCCAGTAAAACTACGCCATTTTCAGCTTCAGCTTGTATTGTAAGTAAACGCTGCAAACTGCGGTAATCTATGTCATCCCCATTGCAATTAAAAGGAGTAACACAAGCAGTCCATAAAAATGTAAATTTCAATTTAAATTGTTAAAATGGTATTTCATCGTCGATTAGTTCATCTTTTATATCGTTGTCAAAACTTTCGTGCTTATTTTTTTGTTCTGTTTCATTTTGCTTGTATTCACTTGGCTTGTAATCGGAATTTGGTCGCGAATCCAAGAGAGTAAGAGCGCTATTAAAATTATATAGAACCACCTCTGTTGTGTATCTTTCACTGCCGTTTTGGTCAGTCCATTTTCTAGTTCTCAAAGAACCTTCAACATAAACTTTACTGCCTTTGCGTGCAAAATCTTTGACGATTTTTACTAATCCTTCACTAAAAATTACAATATTATGCCATTCTGTCTTTTCAGAGCGCATACCGGAAAGTTTGTCAGTCCAACTTTCAGACGTGGCTATTGAAAAACTTGCCATCTCTTTTCCATTTTGTGTAGTCCTAATTTCAGGATCTTTTCCTAAATTACCAACTAATATGACTTTGTTTATGGTACCACCAGACATAATTATGCTCTAAATAAATCTCTTTATTATCTTATGTGAAAGTACTATTGTCAAATTTAATTAAAAGTGCGCTTGGAGGGATTCGAACCCACGGCCTTTGCCTCCGGAGGGCAACGCTCTATCCAACTGAGCTACAAGCGCATATATAGCTACCCACCCGCGGTATCTATGTTGAGATCCCGCTAACGAGCAGCGGGATGACGGTTTTTCAAATTGTCGGTAAACCTAAGTCACTTTGGCTATATACTAAATTATTTAATAGATAAGCTATCCAAGTCAAATTTTTGTTTTGGATAAAGCGTAAACATAACACTCCCATGTCCAAGATATACATTTTGAGAATCATTCGCATGCTTTTTTATTGCTTTTTGATCTACGTCCCATACAAAAGTCACACAATTTTCAGTGACTGAGTGCACCTTTAAGTCCTTAGTATTTATAAACAGCTTTCCATTTACCCATATTTTCCATGTATCGGAAGAAAGATATAAAATTGAGTCTAAACTCACTACCTTACAGTTGAAATTATCTGATACCTCCTCTTTTGCAGCTCTTGAAGACCGTAAATTGAACTTTTCCATTTCATTGACCATTCTATTAACTGGCTCTTCATCAAAAAAAATGCTTTTTACGTTACTATATTGTGACAAAACGTCAAAGTCACTTTCCACTGCTTCTCTTATTATATCGTCCCGATCTGTATAGCTTAGTTTTTGATTGTTAATAAAGAAACACTCTTTTGCACGCAAATTTGCTATATCAATAAAATCATCGATTTCTTGATTGCCAACTTTAAGAATACTTTCAAAATATCTTTTTTCTATCATCATTCCATACTGAGAATGATGACAAACCATTTCATCATCACCTTGTTTTTCTATATATACGCATAAATTTCCACTATTTAATCCTAATATTTTATGCTCAATAAAATCTTCATTGCCAATATATTGTCGGCAAGAATACTCCTTACAAATTTCTATGCTTTCTATGATATCTTCACAACTGCAATATGCATTAACATTGGAAATGAGTAGCGTAAAAATAAAAAACAGCTTTATGTTCATCACCTTATCTACTTAATATAGTATACCAATCAAAGACTATATTAACTCTCACTATCTCTATCATATTACCATTCAAAATTTGATTCATAGTTGCAGCATCAATATTTCTCTGCTTGTTTAAAATAAGAGATTTGATCATAACATAACCGGGCAGATTTGGAATAGACTGTAGAAATAAAAAAATATGCTTATCGCTTATTGAACTTAAATTTAGGACCACTTCACTTTTTATTACTTTTGTGCGTTCACTTTTGTTGTGGAGCTCAACTTCTTCGGGTATAGAAATTGATATTTCAGGTTCTAATATATAGTACTTTTTATATAACCTGCTAAGCTCGAAATTTAAATTTGCAATGTATCTGCTACTGTGTAAATTTGAAGAAGAAATTTTTTTCCATAAATCTAGGTTTTTATTTAGAACAACTTCCTTTTTTTGAATTCCAGTAATCTGTAAATTAATAGAACGTATTTTATCAATCGCAATTTGGTTTTTATTATAAACCTTTTCGTTATAGATAACAACATATGTTAATAACCCTATTAATCCAACAGATAATAACAAACACGATATAAACTGAATTGTAGCTTTTCTTTTTAATTGAGAGATAGTCATTAATCTACATTGCCTCTCCTATTTCAACATCAATAGATAGATTTTGCCCTTTAGCAGCAGGTAAGTTAGAAATATTAATGTCATAGGTACGAAAATTATCGTTTAAATTTTTTCGTAGTTTCTCGTATTGATAGGAAATATTTTTACCGGATCGAAAATTAAACCTTAAAGTTGTGGTAATATAACTTTTTGCCTCATTATAATTCCATTCAAATGATCGAAGCTCTATACCTGGTACTTTTAACTTTTCTACATATTTAACTTGTGTAAGAGGAGAGTATTCTATTTTTGATAAAATATTATTGATATTAATAAAATCATAAACTTCATCTATTTTTTTTACATTATAGCTTTGGCTAAGTTTTGTTAATTGGTTATTTAAGGTGCTCTGCTTTGCGGATAAATTATCAGCGACACTGAAGTTTGAATACAAATTTAGCAAACAAAGGGCGTTAATTACAACTAAAACCAAAGCGAAGTATAGAAAAATTTGAGGAGAGTTTAAATAAAGATAATTGAATAGATAAAATTCTTTAGTTTCCTTTGTATTAAAAATAGCTGCTAATTTATTCTTAAAGCTGTGAAACAAAATTATGGTATCGCAAAAGTTATCTTTTTCACTTATAGCTAGTTCTGCTCCTAATAGTTTGCCTAACTCATATGGAGTTAATATGTTCACACTGTTCTCTGAAAAATTTATGACTGATAAACTAGCTTTAATATCTTCTGACACTATGATGCAAAGGTCGATAGGGTTATTTTTTTCAAACCCAAACTTAGTTAAGGATCGAATAGTATCTTGCACTTCCTGATATATTCCACCAGCAATAATTCCTGGTAAATTATCATTAGTAAATGGTACTAAACGCGTAAATATCATTTTATTCTCTTTAAGAACCACTTGTCTATAGCCTCCCGTTTTAGTTGCAGCAACTATAATTTTCCAATTATTAGGATCTTTATGTAGAATCTTTTTTGTTATATTACTTATTTCTATAGGAAACATTAATATTCCCTTAAAGTTGGAGCCTATCTCAATAAACACATTCAACCAATATTCTACTAAATGCTTTGCTTTTGATGAAACAAGAAGATAGCACCAGTTTTGATTGAATTTGTTTGGCTTCTCAACCAAAAAAACTGAACTTATGTCATTATTACGAGAAAAATGCTCCATCTTTGTTTTTGCTGATAGATAGGCACTAATCTTGTTTGCCCTTGTAATAAACTGTAGCGAGTAATTTTGATCTGCATGATTAAGCACCAGGTATAAAGGTGCTTTTTTGTCTGATGAAAGACATGAAATTAAATCGGAAACTGCTTTATCGTTTTTGCCCTTAACAAAATACCTTTTATTTAAAGTATTATTTTTAAAATATAGTAACATTATGCCTTCTTCTCCAATAGAAAGCATAAACTTACTTTTGGATTTTGAACTAAACATATTAACAGAGCATATACTTATCTAGAATTAAAAAGGCAATTTATTGAAATTCATTAAACGTTAGAGGGAAATATTGTTATAAATTTTCGCAGCAACATTATTTATATTATAATTTTTTTATAAAATCACTACTGATATTAAGCTATTTAATTAATAAACTAAGAAAACTCATTAATTAGAAATATACACTATCTGCCGATTAACTTTAATTAATAGGAGTTATTAATCTATTTACTATTCTTGTAATATTATTTCTAATGGTAAACATTTCTAGTAATACTGGAACAGTTGTTATTTCAGATACAGAATTTAGTGTAAGTAAACTAACCATTTGCTGAAGAGCGCTCATCTTCTGTGGTATTTGATGATGGAGCAACTAATTTGCTCAAAATCTCATCTTTTGGTCCCATAGCGTAAATGACACCATCTGACATGAGGATCACCTTATCAACTACGGACAATAACGGTAGCTTGTGAGTGATGATAACAGTAGTAGTATTTTGCTTTCTTGCAATGCCAATTGCATTAATTAAGCATGCCTCTCCATTGCTATCTAAGTTAGCGTTTGGTTCATCAAGTACTAAAAGTTTTGTGTGACCATAAAAAGCTCTGGCAAGTCCAAGAAGCTGTTTTTGGCCGCCAGAGAGCGTTACTCCTCCAGGACCTCCTATTGTTGTATCATATCCATTTGGTAAGCTTAGTATTAGTTCATGTATTCCTGCAATTTTTGCTGCTTTGATTATTTCTTCAGGATTTGGATCTGGTCTCATGCGAGCAATATTAGCTTTGACACTAGTGTTAAATAACTCAATATCTTGAGGTAAGTAGCCAACATAATTACCAAAATTTTCTCGATTCCAAGTATATACATCAGCGCCATCTAGTCTGACTACACCAGATATTGGCTTCCATACACCAACAGTTAATTTTGCGATAGTGGATTTACCAGAAGCACTTGCACCAATCACACCTACTACGTCCCCTGGTTCTATTACAAATGATATTCCTTTTACTGTCGGTTTATTGCTTCCATAAGGAGTAAAAAATACTCTATCAAATTCCAATTTTCCTTCAGGTTCTGGTAGAGCCATCGTTTGCTCTCTTTTTGGCGATGTTAATATAAGTCTTTGTAGCCTTCCATATGACATTCTAGCCTGATTTAAAAACTTCCAAGTATGAACCGCAGCGTCAAATGGTGCTAATACTCTACCCATTAAAATTGAAGCAGCGATGATGCTACCAGCAGTTTTATGAGCTGTAATTGCAAGTAATGCACCTGTTCCAATTACTGATATTTGCAGAGTTGAGCGCAAAAACTTAGTGATTCCAGTAATTACATTAGAGCGATTTTGTGCTTTAATTTGCATTGCTCGATTCTGATCATTTCGTTTACACCAATCAGAGACTATGAATTCTGACATGCCCATAGCTTCAACTACTTCTGCATTTCTTGTTGCAACATCTATAGCATTGATATTCCGTATAGTTTCTTCGTTGGTTTCTTGTAATATTCGTTTAGTGGCAAGTTCATTCCATATTGCCATAGAGACTAATATAATGATTCCAGCAATAGCTATAAACCCCGTGGAGGTGTGTATCATGAAAATCACAACAAGGTAAATTAACGACCATGGAGTATCAAACAGTGAGAATATACCATTTCCTGTAATGAAATTTTTTATTACCCCGAGATCTCGTATTGCTTCACCACTTGAAGTTGAGCTCTGCACTGACGTTAGCCTGATTGACCTTACTATCAGATCTGGTGTTGCAGTTTTATCGATCCAATCACCTATTTTTGCCATGGCTAAATATCGACAAGTTTCAAGCATTGCAGAACATGCAAATGCAGATAAAGTGATAATTGTCAGCATAGTTAGTGTTGATACACTTTCGCTTGATATCACCCGATCAAGCACTTGAGAGGTATAAAGTGGTAGAAATAACATTAATAAATTGATTCCCGCACTAAACCAAAAGATAAACCAAAATGCACTTTTGCATTTTTCTAGGCAAATATATAGAGTACTTTGCTTCAATTCTTTTTTTATTGATGGCGTAATTTCCACAATCTTCCTCTTAATTTGATTACATGCACCATATACAATTTTTATTACAAAAATATTAATAACGGCAGTTAGCTTACTTTAAGTGAGTAAAATATTAATATATGTAAATAGGAAATATAAACAATGGTAAAAAGAAGTATAGTTAATATTTCCTTCATTGCCTATAGCTGAGCTACGTCATACCGCCGCGGCGCTAACAAGAGATCCCGCTAACACGTAGCGGGATGACGGTTGTCAGGGTAGCTGTCATCCCTTGTGGAAATTGTTCTCAAATCACAATGTTCGTACAGCTATAGATTCATTCGCGGCGTAGATTCCGCTAACACGTAGCGGAATGACGAATTTGTCGTTTTTCAAATCGTCGGTAAACCTAAGTCACTTTAGCTATAATTCAGAATTGAGAGCTTTTAATAACTCTCCAACTCCCACTTAGGTCTTGGTGCAAAATTAAGTGGATCTATATAATTCTTCTGTAACCTTTCAATTCCTGCCCATCCAACCATTACTGCATTGTCTGTACATAGATTATTAGGGGGGAAAAATATGTTTAAGTTTATGTGTTCTTTCAGTTTTTCTCTCAAAAAATTATTTGCTGCAACTCCGCCGGTAATCACAAAGTCATTGATTTTGATATTTAAAGATTCGGCCATAATAATCGCATTACTAACCCTGTCCAGCAGTATGTCACTAATACACTCTTGAAACGAAGCACACACATCACACACATCTTGCTCGCTCATTTCGAGTTTCTGCACTAAGTTTTTTACTGCTGTCTTGATTCCAGAAAACGAAAAGTTACATCCAGAACGTTTTATCATCGCCCTTGGCAGTTTAAATCTTGCACCATTGCCTTTTTTAGCTAACTTTTCAATTAATGGCCCTCCGGGATAGCTTAAACCCAGCATCTTAGCAACTTTATCAAATGCTTCTCCTAACGAGTCATCAAGTGTCTCCCCGAGTTTAATATATTTACCTACATCCTGTGCAATTAAAAATTGACAGTGACCACCTGATATTAGTAGGACTAAAAATGGAAATTTCACCTCATGCAGTAACCTAATAACTAATGCATGCGCTTCTAAGTGATTCACTGCAATGAACGGTTTTTGTGCTACATGCGCAATTGCTTTAGCCATCATTGTACCAACTATTAATCCACCTATGAGTCCTGGTCCTGATGTTGCTGCAATTGCATCAAGATCGCAAAAGTTAAGGTTAGATTTTTCCACGGCGCTTTTTATTAGACCACTTAAATGCTCCATATGAGCACGTGACGCTATTTCAGGGATCACCCCACCGCGTTTTTTGTGTTCTGCTTGGGAGAGAATTTCGTGAGCAAGGACTTGCTTGTCACTATTTACAATCGCTACTGCAGTTTCATCGCAGCTTGTTTCAACAGCTAAAATGGTTTTCATGTATATTCGAGCACTTTATTATAAAAACTATACCTTGAAACGCTGTAGAAGTTAACTGCAAAGTTAACTTCTATAGCTAAAAGATTTACCGACAACCTTCATTCCGCTGCTTGTTAGCTGATGAGATACCGCGAATGAATCTACAATCGTATGAACATTGCGCTATTGAGATGGAGCACTTTCTTGTTATTCCAGGTCTCCTCTCTCGTCATCCCAGTGCGTGACACTGGGATCTCACTTAGTAATTTCGTAATATAAATCATACCAATTTGGGTTTTTTCTTGCAACTAAATTGATTTTCCATTCCCTTCTCCAACTTTTTAGAAGTTTTTCTCTATTAAGAGCCGAATCTACGTCTTGAAATTCTTCAAAATAAACTAATTTTTGTACATTATATTTCGACGTAAAACCGGGAATAACCTTGTTCTTATGCTCCCAAATTCGTTTAATTAAATTCGACGTAACACCTATACATAGAGCCTTATTGTGTCTACTTGCAAGTATATAAATATAATAGTTTTTCATAAAATTTAGATCCCAGTGTCACGCACTGGGATGACAGGAGATACCGTCTTGTTAGTCAACAAAAAAATTATAAAAATTTCCCAAGTTGCATCATAAAATCAAAAAATACTTCCAATTATGTAACAGTACACAGATTATAGTTAGTGGATATGTTGATAAGTAAATTAGTTTTATACGCACAAAACAGATGAAGTTTACTTATCAACATATCCACTAACCAACAACATTCAATAAATTTGTGTAAGATACCACTTTACATAAGATAGATAGGAAGCATTTTTGATTTTAAAGTACTAAACCTTCAGTCAACCTCCTAGCCCTGTAGTTTTTGATATGGTTAGGATCAAAAGCACTTTTGGATGTCAGAATACCGAAAATGATATGGAGTAGCTTACGCATTGCAGCACCAACGATGGCCATATTATGCTTACCCTTTTCCTTTAATCTTTGGCAAAAGCTCATAATGATAGGATTGTGATTCTTAGCTACTATGGCAGGAAAGAAAAGTGCCTTACGTAATGTTTGTGAACCGGATTTACTTAATCTGGGTTTGGCATATACAGAGGAACCTGACGTCATATTTCGTGGTATAACTCCTGTATATGCTGCCAATTGCCTGGCATCTCTAAAAACCTCTATATCAGAAACTTCAGCTAAAATAGCTATTGCTGATTCTTCTCCTATGCCTGGAATAGTCAATAGAAGTTGAAAATTTTCCAACAATTCTTTGTGTTGATTTAATAGTTCACGTACGGAGTTTTTTATTGTTTCTATTTTTTGAGCTATATTCATTGCAAGGTCTTCCCAAGCATTTGCAACTTCTTTAGGCAGTCTCTCTTTTTTTTCTAAGTGGTTATTTACTAATGTTAACTCATCTTTTAACGCAACTGAGCAACGATAAAGATGTTTTAATTTTTTCATTTCAGGAGAAGGTGGTGTCCAACTAGAAGGTTCCTGTCTTTGGCAATAATCAGCAATAACTTCTGCATCGGTCTGATCATTCTTTTGTCGTATCAGCTTACTCCTTGCATAAGATTTTATGCAATAAGGATTTACAACACTTACAAAATGTCCAGCATTGTGTAGAAATTCAGCCAGTGCTTCGCTATAACAACCAGTAGATTCCATGCAGGTTTTTACTTTTTCTACATTATGTTTGTGTAGAAAATTCAGTAGACTTTGAAACCCATGATCATCGTTCTTAAAGCTTCTTTTTCTAATTTCACGCTTTCCTTTTTTGCTTATAAATGAGAGAAAAACATCAAAGCGATCTTTTGATATATCTATGCCCAAAAAGTTGTTGATCATATATAACCCCATACGTTACCATTAAAAATGAAAAGTAAGGCTAGTCTTGTGAATACAGAATTAGAACCATTCAGGTCTTTCTACGATACCGTCCAGCCTATACTTTTGAGAAGGGAATTCTTATCTCCTCTACAGATTTTATATCTAAGAAGAAGCACAGAGTTCCTCCCTTCTCCACCTAATGCTTAAGCTTAAAACATTAGATGCTTTTGACAAGATACAAGAAATAGTTTTTTAAAAACTATTTCTCCTGAATGAGATGACAAATGTGAGTGCTGATGTAACAAATGTAAATGCTTGAATGACATCAATAATTATATACATTTTATCACTAAACTAGACGTTCGTACAGTCGTGGAATGAATTGCGGTATGACGTAGGAAAACCTGCACTATAAGCTAATCATCATCTCCAAATATAGAGCTAATTTTTTTGCCCCCAGGAGAAAATTTATTAGTCCAACTGCTTTGCACTTTGGTTACGTCTTTAGTGGCGGTTTTATTGCTGTATTCCTTGATTTCCTTATCTATTCTATCCATCATTTGTGGATCCAGGCAGCTCTTTTTCCATTGATCAGTAGCAAGGAATACTTTGTTTAAATCTTGAGTGCGAATTAAGTATTCTTTATCCTTAGGATAAACCTCTTGTGCCCAAGCAAATAGCTCAAAATAGCGTGCAAACAATTCAGATGCGCGTGACTTTGCAGTTTGATAAGCTTGTATCTCCTTAAATATAACTTGGCTAATAATTTTCTGCACAAGAACATTTGCTTGCCTTAAATTCTGCTCAATATCCTGGTAAACCTTATGGAGAAATTCCTGCTCTAGGCTCAAGTTAAGCTCATTTTCAACCATATGTGAAAGTTCATGCACTATAATGTATGGATTTGACCTTCTCAGCACAATAACATACCTATTTACACCGGAAGACCTGATTGTCTTACACACCCCTTCTTCCATATCCACTAATCCCTCTTGGTATATTTCAAACGAAAGCTTATTTTGCTTTATTAGTGATAAAGTGAAGTTTAATGTGTTTCTAAACTTCTCAAATTGATAGAGATACTCAATATATCGTATTGCATTTTCACTGCTTCCTACTTTAGTCGCTTGTTTGATTAAATTCCTGATTAGCATGCCTTATTATTAAAGGAATTTTTTTTTATACTCGAGAGCTATAAAGTGTTTTTTAGGAAATCTCATTGCATAGCTAAAGTAATTCAGGTTTACTGACAACCGTCATCCTGCTAACACGTAGCGGGATGAAGAGATGCCACCGCGAACCGTCATACCGTCACGAACCGTCATACCGCGATTCATTCGCGGTATCTCTTAGCATAGATCCCGCTAACACGTAGCGGGATGACGATTGTCGATGAACCTAAGTTACTTTAGCTACAAACATTAAGAAATTTACCAAATAAAAAAAAGGCAAAAGAAGCCCTGGTCATTATCTATTTTCAGTATTGGCGTTTTTTAAGTCTTAAAAACTGCAATTTAGCTGCTTTTAAGTGCAACTCACCTTAGTTCAAATGTTTAAGAAATTTACTAAGCAGAAAAAAAGGCAAAAGAAATCCCGTGTTAGCTAGTTGTCACTCTCTAATCCTGCAAATTGGCGTACTATACTGTCTTAAACGACTTATAAGCGCGTTTCAGCTTGTGTAGGTAAAAACCTAGAAATATTGTGAAGACATAAGGTGCACATAGTGCAAAAAATTAAAAATAAGACGCCAACCACGTTGTTTTCTTGCTGTTTAATCTGCA
Organism: Wolbachia endosymbiont (group A) of Sphaerophoria taeniata; assembly: GCF_947250735.1. Lineage (NCBI taxonomy): Bacteria > Pseudomonadati > Pseudomonadota > Alphaproteobacteria > Rickettsiales > Anaplasmataceae > Wolbachia > Wolbachia endosymbiont (group A) of Sphaerophoria taeniata. The sequence continues at coordinate 1,137,468 of NZ_OX366344.1, read as the reverse complement.
CAGATGAAGATAACTGAATACCTTCAGTACCATGATAAGAGGACTGGCGGAGTTTGTCAAGGAAGTTTTTGTAGCTCTCATGGTTTTTGCGTCACACGCTGCCATGTGGTATACAAATTTCCTTCGAATTACAACGTAAGTGCACTCTATATGCACTTAATACTCTCTTATCAAAATCTCAAGAATCTGCACTATATTTAATGCTGCGCCTTTGCGCAGATTATCAGCCACTATCCACATATTTAATCCGTGTTCAACAGTATTGTCTCTTCTAATACGTGATACATATACAGCATTCTCCTGTACAACATCAATTTGAGTGATGTATTCACCGTCTTCACGCCTGTTGTACACTAAAACTCCACTATCTTCGGCTTCACTTAGCACTTCACGAGCTTGTTCTTCAGTGATATGTTGATCAAATTCTACATTTACTGCCATAGCGTGACCGATAAAGACGGGTACTCTTACACAAGTTGCAGTAACTTTTATATCTTCCTCTAAAATTTTTTTTGTCTCCTCTTGCATTTTCCATTCCTCTTCTGTAGAACCATTCTCCATGAATTTCCCTACATGGGGAATGCAATTAAACGCTATTTGCTTGGGGAATATCTCGGGCTTTTTAGTCTCATTCATGAAGATTTTTTTTGTCTGGTCATAGAGCTCATCCATTGCTGCTTTGCCTGCGCCAGAAGTTGATTGATAAGTTGAAGCAACGATTCTCTTTATTTTTGCTTTCTGGTGTAATAGATGTAGTACTAGCAGCATCTGTATTGTAGTACAGTTTGGGTTGGATATTATGTTGTGGTTTTTATATTCCATAATTTTTTCTTTATTAATCTCCGGAATAATGAGTGGCACACCTTCTTTCATTCTAAAATGGGAACTGTTATCTATCACGATGCATCCAGCCTGTGTTGCAATTGGTACATACTTTTCAGAAACATGATATCCAGCACAGAAAATGGCTACATTAGTTCCAACGAAGTCATAATCCTCAAGGCACAAGACAGTTAATTCTTCATTACCGAAACTCACCTTCTTCCCTTCTGATTTTTTCGACGCAAGTGCAATAACAGAATCTATTGCCTCATCTTGAAACTCAGCAAGCGTGCTTAATACCTCGCGCCCTACTCTTCCGGTTGCTCCAATAACAGCAATTTTGTATCCCATATAGATGAACCTCTAACTTTAAAGTTCTATTATATTTTTACTGACAAAATTTACAATTGTTTTAATATTTTTACCTTGCAATTAATTGTAATTTAGCTATTATTATGCAATATTAGTAATATTACATAATAAAGTGAAAGATGAATAAAGAATACAATGAAACTAAGGTTAAACCTGCAATGTCTACACCTCAAGAGCCTGAAAGAACCAATGGATTAAAGGCTCAAAATGTTCTTTCGAAAAAAAGAAAGCCTGCAATAAATTTTGATGATAAAAAATATGGTGTAAGAAACCTTAAAATAGACCAACAGTTCCTAAATAAAAGACAAGAATCTTCAAAGCTAAGAGATTTCTTAAGATCAATACCAATAATAGGGAGATTTTTAGCAAGGATTTTCACACCTGAAAAAATAGAAATCATCAGTAACCCTATATATGACAACATGGAAGCATATGAAAAATCGCAAGCAGGTCACTCCAGTAAGATAAAAGATGAGACTAGTGTAGATGATGAACAAGCAAAAGTAGATAGTAAACTTAAGAAGGGTAATGTTGAACAAGTGGACAATAAGAAAAGTCGTTAAACTCTATTTTATTGTGCAGGAGCTCTGCAGTACCAAAATAAATAAATGGGTATGCCACTTGCGGTGAATAAGCTTGCGATCAGCAAGGTATTCACAGAAGTTTCAAATATTACCCAGCAGCAAAAGGTTGTTGCTATACTGCCAATTAAAAATTTGTAATAGTTTTTCTCCTTTATAATAACCTTGAGAAAAGCAAGACTGCATGCAAGGTAAACAAATAAAAATGAAACTACAGAAAAGTCGATAATTGATGTGATCTGTTTAGCAAAATTGTTGCTTGAAGTGAGAATTAGTAGAACTGAAGTGCCAACGGAGCTGATTGTTATGCCCCAGAAAGGAGAACCGTGCTTGTTTCTTTTAGCAAAGAACTGTGGCATCAGTTTATCTTCTGCAAGGCCAAGGGCCACTTGTCCACTAGCTAGTACCCAAGCATTTAAACTGCCAACACAAACAATAAAAGCAACAATAGAAATGATCAAATGCCAATTACCAGGAAACATAATTTTTATTGCGTCAACATACGGCGCTTTTGAATTAACTAGATCATTGCCGTTTATCAATCCCATGATTGCAAGGCTATTAATGAAATATATAACTGCAACAGAGATTGTGCCAAGCACTATGGCTCTTGGTATAGTCTTGGCTGGATCGTTGACTGATCCTGCAGGTGCTGTTGCTGATTCAAGTCCAATAAAACACCATAGAGTGAGTAGTGTAGAGCGAGCAAGGACTTGAGACATCGTGAAGGTTGATATTTCCTCACTTATGATAAAATTATTCCTATCAAAGAAAAACAACGCTGTTACTGGTATAGCAAGCAGTGCGGTAATTTTGACAGTCATCAATAAAAGCTCAACACATCCAGCAGCAGTGACACCTCTTAAATTTATTAGTGTAATGATCGTAAATAATAGTATTTCTAAAAATAAGCGTATATTTTGAATATCTCCATGAAAAAGCGAAGTAAGATAGCCAATACTTGCAACGATTACTGCTGTCGTGCTAACCCATGAGATCACCCAATACGTCCAACCAACAAAGAAAGCTGCAGCAGGGCCAAAAGCATGCTTTACATAAACGTGAGGACCACCCGTTTCTGGAAATTTTGCGCAGAGTAAGGCAAAAACCAAAGCAAGAGATATAGCACCAAGCCCTGATATCACCCAGCTTATAAGGCTGTACATGCCATATGGAGCAAGGCTAATTGGAAGCATAAAAATTCCAGAGCCAATTTGGCTGCTAATCACTAAGGCAAAAATAGCCCAAAAACCTATTTTATTTGACACAATAATTTTTATCTAAATAGACTAACGATATAACTGAAGCTCAGAAATTTCAATCGATCTTTATAAAAACTTGCATTTTTCTCAATTTATTTCTAAAATAGATTATGTTAACAGATTATTAAGAGGGGGTTATGAATCCAGGGTTAAAAGCATTTTTGGTTGTTTGTGGTTTTATTTTACTCTTATGTGGTTCTATTTTATTCTTATTTTTTACTTATTACTATTTAAGTCTTCTCGTCAACTATATCCTTGACCCGATTCTAGTTCGCCCTTGTAAGGACTTAATTAGTAATTTTTATACCTATTTATCTACAAGCACCTCTAGCCCTGCACTAGCATTTTTGGCTACAGGTTTTATTGTTATCGCTGCATTTATTTGTCTGAATAAAATGCTCCTTCCTTTGCAAGAAAAAATCATAAACAACTATAATTCCTTTAAAAACGACAACATTGATAGTAATAGCAAGTTATTTGAGGTTTATAAAGATCCAACAATAAAATTAAAGGACAAAATCTTATTCTTCAATATACACTTGATATATTACCTACAGCTTCCGTTTTTGTACGTTGCATCAAAGGTATCAGCTCTACGTGGGTTTCTTATATTTAATTTTGGTTTATTATTGTTAAATTATGCACTGCTAATTCCAGTAGCACTTCTTGAATTGATAAAGTATCCATTAGTGAGGCTTTTCTCACCTTTGGGTTTGAATGTAAAGCAGCTAAGCTTTTTGTTTAATGTAAGTGACGTGGGCACTAGTAATCAGAGTGTTCACACGAGTAGTTTTGAACATAGTATTCTCCAATGCGCTCAAGAGTTAAAACAGAAATTTGGAGCTCAACCAAATGTACTGGATAAAGAATTTGAGGATTACATAAATGGTTCAGATGAGTTGACAAGGGATCAAAAAGAGCAATTAAAACTTTATCTTAACTTTAATAACTCTAACAGAGCGGCTTGGCAAGAATCAAGAACTAGCCTTACTCTCACGCAAGCTGCAAATTTAGTTTTGACTGCAGCTAAGGATCAAAAGTCAGATATAGATTTTCTAAAGTGCATGTTACTGATACGTTTCAAAGAGGGAAATGGTAAGTGCAATCTAGGAATGTTCAATCGTATTATTTACTCGCTTAGCTGTCTTGAAGCAAAAAATAACTTTACAGTTGAGGTAAACGCTCAAGTGTACGAGAGAATGCCAACTATTACGGAAAAATTCCTGAGAAGCTGTAACAATAAAAAAATTACAGTTTTAAAGGACAATTTTGATAATTTTTATTCTGATGGTGATATGGATCCTCAAATAAAAAGCAACATCAGTAAACTAATAGAAGAAGCAAAACAATCTGTCTTTAATGAATTATATGTGGATTATTACAATAGGTATGGGCAAGATGTTGGAAGAGGCCCTATAAAACATAAATTAAAAGAGTTAATTACAAGCGACGATGTAAAAGAAGCAATAAGCGCTGTTATAGATGGTATAGAAATTCCTCCAGTACCACCTACTTATCTTGAAAGAGTAAAAGCATTTTTTGGAGGTCATGCAAGGTCTTCTGCTGCTTAGTAGTGCTATAGCAGAAAACTTTTTTATTTTAACTAAAAAAATTACTTCTGCATATTCAAAGCCTTATTATAATGACAATTAGAGATATTTAGAGAGCTCAAAATCTATCTCCGTCTGCAGACTTTTCATCTAAATTTCAGTTAAAAATGTGGCGTATCTTCTTCAGCGTGTATACATTACTTAATCTCTGCCCAATGTACGTTGCATTTTTTCTGAATCTTGTTCATATGGGGGATTCTATGTCTAAAATTCCAGACACTTGACTTTAGCTAAAAACCATCTGGCGCCTATGGTTTTTTATAGTTTTGTCTTCCCTTTTCTGAATGGTTTGCAAGCTGCTGTAGCTAACCAAGAAAGGTTTCCCTACGTCATACCGCCGCGGTATCTCTAGATCCCGCTAACAACTTACTATTACCCACAAATAAAAACATAGTATTGTATTTACTCAAATAATTTAATTTTATTAACCTGAAAGCTTATTGGATTAAAATTATTAAACTAAGAGTTATAATCTTAGCAACTAAAAGCTGTAAATTGCACCATATAAACAGTTATTTCAAGCAAAAGTTATGCCATTAAGAGCTATGCAACAAACATTTATATTTGTGGGTAATAGTAAGCGCTAACAAGTAGCGGGATGACGAAGTTATCGTCATGCCACCGCGAACCGTCATATCGCCGCAGACCGTCATACCGCGATTCATTCGCGGTATCTCTTAGCATAGATCCCGCTAACACGTAGCGGGATGACGATTCTTCAAATCGTCAAGGTGTCATCCGAGTAGCTTGACTACTTGGATCCAGAAAACTTAACTTTAAATAAGTGGCTGCATAATAAAGACTAGATTCCAGCGTCACGCGCTGGAATGACACCATTTTCGGTCTCTTAAATTGCTTTAGCTACAAACATTAAGAAATTTACCAAACGAAAAAAAGGCAAAAGAAGCCCCGTGGTGCGAGTTTTGACTCTATATTACTGTAAGTGGCGCTGTAATAATGTGCTAACGCTTAAAATAAGCGCGATTTGGCTGAATGTAGAAAAAATTTAAAAGACATGCAGCCGCTATAATTTTATGTAATCCGCCAAAAAATACCCTAAGTTTTTTACTGAATTTTGTTATTGAGCCTGCAGGTCAAAAACAAGTTTTGAGTCATGAATACCCTTGTTATCATAATAAGGGGGCTGGCGGAGTTTGTCAAGTAAGTTTTTTCGTTTCTGCGAGCTACCTGAGTTTATTGACTTCATTAGAGCCAAAACTCTTCAGACCTAGGTGATAATTCTATCTAAAAGGATGCCAAAAAAGAGAAGCAACCCTACGTAGGAATTATTTTTAAATATGGACATGCATTGACTGGGATCGTCAGGATTGAAATTTTTGTATTGGCGGTAAAATATGAACCCTACAGCAAGTAGAGCAATATAAAAGATGTTATTTAATGATGATAAGATACCAGCATATAGCCACGTCATAAGAGATATTAAATAAAATCTTTTCAACCAAGATTTTGTTGTATCACCAAAATATAATGCGGTAGATTTCATTCCGAGTTTTTCATCATCTTTTTTATCTTGATGAGCGTATATGGTGTCATAGCTAAGTGTCCAAAAGACGCATCCTATATAAAACAGCAAGGATTCTATACTGATCTGGTTTATTATTGCTGCTGAGCCCATGAGCGATCCCATATTGAAGGTAAACCCTAAGAACAATTGTGGCCACCAAACATACCGCTTTAATAAAGGGTAAGTAGCTATCATACACATTGAGATTATTCCAAGTATGAGTGTGGTTTTATTAGTTAACAATAAAATTACCAAGTCGATAGATAGTAGCAGTGAGAGTAAAACCAAAGCCTGCTTTATGTTTAATGCACCACTTGCAAGTGGCCTATATTTTGTTCGTTCAACGTGCGCATCTATTTCCCTATCGAAAATGTCATTGATTATGCACCCTGCAGGTCTCATTAAAAATGCACCTATAGTAAATAAAACAAGGAGAAAAAGAGCCTGATACGATAGAGAAGTTGAGGCTAAAAGAATACCGCTCAAACTGGGAAATAGCACAAGCCACAAACCTGTTAAACTGTGCAGTCTCATTAATGAAAAGTAACGGTTGAAATACATTAATTAAGTGTGATTATGTAATATTTTGCTTACATTAACAAAATTATCGAACGCTAAATCAGGCTTGAAAACTAACTCAGGTATAAATCGCAAATCAACATAACACAATATAGATTTACGTATTGACCATGCAGATTGGTTCATTTCATTAACAACAGTGTTAATATCACAATTATCCTCAGAAGGATCTCCAGTGCGTGATGCTGAAATCCATGTACTTTTTTCTGAATCTGAGTAGTCAGCTACTTGGATATTCAATGAAGATAACACAATATATACATCTGCTTTTTTCAAATCTTTACTTAATTTTACGTCAGATACCGCTACATTTTTATTGAACACCTTACCTTCCATTAGGACTCTTGATATTGCTCTATGCAATACCGATGCTATTTTTAGGTTTCTAATTTCCTTTTTCATATCCATCTACTATAACACCCTTTCTTCTTGCACTAATTGATAAGCTTCCAAAATATCTCCAACTTTAATATCGATATTACCCTCTAGTGATACTCCGCATTCAAAGTTTACACCTACTTCTTTAACATCATCTTTAAATCTACGTAGTGCTTTTAACTTTCCTTCATGCATCAATTTGCCACCACGCACTACCTTAATTAAAGAATCTTTTCTTATGACTCCATCACTTACGTAACATCCAATGATATTACCAGCTTTAGATACGTTAAATATTTGCCTCACAGATGCAGAACCAACACGAACCTCTCGTGTAACAGGCTTTAACATTTTAGTTAAATACATTCTCATGTCGTCAATGAGCTCGTATATTATGTTATAAATATGTATTTCTACACCTTTTTGTTTTGCCAAGTCCCTTATTTTTGAGTCCACTTTTACATTAAAAGCTAAAATTACTGCACTTGATGCTTCTGCAAGCAGCACATCTGAATCTGTTATCCCTCCTACTGCTTTGTGTAGGATATTTAATTTCACTTGGTCTTTACCGAGTTTATCAATTGAACTTGATATTGCTTCAATAGAACCAGTTACATCGCACTTTAAAACTACAGATAGTTCTTCTGTTTCACTGTTATTACGACTGAATATATCTAAATTATTGTCGTCTAAATCTTCTTTCTTTTTCTTGATCAACTCTAGCCTGTATTCAACAATTTCACGCGCCTGCTTTTCAGAATTTACAACAACAAATTTATCTCCAGCATTTGGCACACCATTTAGACCAGTAATTTCAATTGGAGCGGAGGGTAGTGCTGCTTTTTCTCTTTGACCAAGGTGATTAACCATACTACGTACTTTGCTGTATGTTGTACCAACTACCAATATATCACCAACCTTTAACGTTCCTTCCTCAACTATCAATGTAGCTGATATTCCTTTCGCTTTATCTATTTTGGATTCTATTACCCATCCAAGTGCTCGACAATCTTCTATTGCTTCTAGCCTCATTAATTCAGCGATTAACAAAATCGCCTCTTCTAGTTTATCTAAATTAGTTTTCTTTTTTGCTGATACTGGCACAATCATAATATCACCACCAAGCTCTTCAGAGATGAGATCATATTGAGGCAAACTATTAATTATTTTTTCTACATCACCAGGTTCAGATTTATCAATTTTATTAATAGCAACTATAATAGAAACATTTGCTGCTTTTGCATGATTTATTGCTTCAACTGTTTGTTTCATGATTCCATCGTCAGCTGCAACTACTATTACGACTATATTAGTAATATTGGCACCACGTGCACGCATCGCAGTGAACGCTTCATGTCCTGGTGTATCAATAAAAGTAATTTTTTGCTTATCTTTTGTCGTTATTTGATAAGCACCTATGTGTTGAGTTATGCCACCTGACTCTCTTTCTGCAACATTAGATTCACGAAATGCATCGAGCAATGAGGTTTTACCATGATCGACGTGTCCCATAAAAGTGACGATTGGTGGTTTAGGTTTTTTAGGCAGGCTTTCTCTGCCTTCTATAAAAAATAAATCCTTTTCTCTGTTGGTATCGCTCACTCGTTTAGCCGTATGATTAAATTTTTCCACTATTTCAGATGCTATATCTGGATCCACCAGATCATCTACTCTATAACTCTCACCGACTTCTTCTTTGAACATTTTTAGCACACTCTTGCTATCTTCTGCCATACGAACAGATAACTCCCTGATAGTTATTTTGTCTGGTATAATAACTTCTCTTGATATATTTTTACCCTTAGTAAACTTTGACTTTCTACTTCTTATACCAAATCTTTGCTTAAATACAGGGGGTTGTTCAGTTTTTTCATCTATTGCCTGTGCAATTACCAGTTTAGAATGCTTAGAATATATATCTTTGTTAACTTTAGAAGACTTTTTATTGTCATCCTCATTGTCAACACCATCTTCTCTTAGTTCAACTAAGTGAACATCACTTAAAACTTTCTTATTTATTTCCTTAGATAAAGCGTCCGCTTCATTTTTCTCGTCAATCTCTTTATTGCTGTCTTCTTTTGCTGTTTTCTCTTTTTCTTCTCTCTGATTTCTTTCTTTCAGCAAAGCAGCATTCTGCACAGCATTAATGCGGAAAATTTGTTCTTTCTCTGTTAAAGAACCTAATTTACTCTCGTCAAATAAATTATGTTCTTCTGCATCATGAGATTTTTTTCTTCTTTTTTTTACTATTGTAGCTCCAGTACTTGGGCTAGCTGAAGAGTTTAAATTGAGGTCTAATTTAAGCTTGCTTAAGCCTTGGAGCGTTAATTTTTTATTACTGATATCTTCATTATTCATATTATTTTATTATATTAACCCAAGCTTTTTACGTGCTTCTATGATTATTGAGTCTACTGTATCTTTTAGATTTTCTTTACTATCAGCTGAGGAAGAGAGTATGCTGCAAAACTCATAACTTGATAAATCTGCTATGTCCTCTAAAGTCTTAATATCATGTTTACTAAGAGCAATTTTATTGTCTATTGATAAAGTTAAATTGATTACATCATCTTCCATACCTAGACTTTTTAGCTCTTCTATTTTTCTATCATTTTCTGCTTTCAGGTGCTTGTTTGCTCTGTTATGAAGTTCGTTTGCAATATCCTCATTAAAGCCCTCTATTGAAGAAAGCTCTTTAATTGAAGCGTTTGATATATCTTCTACGCTTGAAAAACCTTCTGTTACCAATAGCTGACCCATAATCTCTTCTAAGTTTAAAGCTTCAGCAAATAAAGCTGAACATTGACTAAGTTCTTTACTTCGCCTTTCTGATTCTTGCTGAGTGCTTAATATCTCAATTTTCCATCCAACAAGCTCTGAAGCTAATCTTACATTCTGGCCCTTTTTTCCTATAGCTAAACTCAATTGATCTTCAGCAACTATTAACTCTATGCAATTTTCATTTTCATCAATAATAACCTTCGATACTTCTGCAGGAGTAATGGCTTTAATAACAAATTGACCCAAATCTGAGGAGTAATTTATAACGTCAATTTTTTCACCATTTAATTCGTGTATAATAGTTTTTATTCTATCTCCCTTAACTCCAACACAAGCACCTACTGGATCAATGTTCTTGTCAGGAGAGAAAACAGCAACCTTAGACCTTGAGCCGGCGTCTCTAGCTATACCTTTAATTGTTACTAACCCGTCAGCAATTTCTGGTATTTCTTGATTTAATAATGCCTCTAAAAAGCCTTCATGAGTCCTAGAAAGAATAATTTGACGTCCATCATCAGAGCGCTTAACTGTCTGTATGTAAGTTTTAACCTTATCGCCTTCACGAAATGATTCACCACCGGTCAAATTTCGCAATGGAAGATATGCCCTAGTGCCATTTATGTCTATAATAAGATCTGAATATTCTACTTGTTTAACAATACCATACCTTATTTCTCCCACCTTATCTTTAAATTCCTCATATTGCTTTTTTGACTCTTCATCTTTAATTATTTGAGCAATCTTTTGCTGGGCAATCCTTGCTGAAGCAAGATCAGTATTAAGAGAGAGCAATTCACTAACAGTATCTCCAACTTTTGCATCTCCTTTTATTAATTTAGCTTGTGTCAGCGTAATTGATTCATACTCAGTGTTCTCTTCTTCATTTGATTCGTCATCAATAACTTTTAGTTTTCTGTATGAAGTAACTTTGCCTGTATTTCTATCTATATTAACTACAATTTTACTTTTGCTACCATATTTTTGATAAGCCACTGCTTCTATAGCACTTTCTAGTGCCTTTATTACAACATTAAAATCTAAACCTTTTTGAAGTGAAAGTTCTCCTGCTGTTTTTATTACATCAAGGCTTCCAACTATGTTATTCTTGTTACTTTTCTGCTTAACACTGCTTTTACGATTAGCAATCATAATAAATAAATCCAATGTAATTAGTTATAATTATAGCTTCAACGGGCAAAGAACGCTATCTTAAATGTTAAATGATTGCTAATTTAAGTCAAGTTTTTTCATGTCTTTGTATGACAAGCAACGCCGGAGTAAAGAATAAAGTTAAGACCGTTGCAGCCAATATTCCACTTGCTATGGTTGTTGAAATGTCAACCCACCACTGGCTTGATGGAGCATCATATGTGATTTGTAGCGTAAAAAAATTGATATTTAACCTGGTAATCATCGGTATTAAACCAAGAACTGTGGTTGCAACGGTAAGCAATATTGGCCTAATGCGAGAAATTGCAGCGTTTATTACACATCGCTTGATGTCATTTTTGTGTACCTTAATTTGGTGATGAAAGGCATCAAGCAATAGTATGTTATTATTCACTATAATTCCTGCCAAAGCAATTATCCCCACTCCACACATAACAACTACGAAAACTTGTTGGATAAGAAAGAAAACAAAAAACACACATGTTGTGGATAAAAACACTGCTGTCATTACGATAAATGTATGGTATACATTATTAAACTGTGTCACTAATACCAATATCATTAGTGTAATTGCTAATATAAAAGCCTTTAACAAAAATGTTCCTGATTTTTGTTGATCTTCTTTGTCGCCTTTAAAATCAATTTTTACTCCCTTGTCCCAATCCTGGGAAATAGAATTCTGAATAAACTTTACTCTTTCATTAACAAGATAGCCAGTATCCACATCAGCGGAAATTGTCACTGTACGTAATCCATCAATCCTATTTAGTTTGTTTACCTTTTTTTCGGGAGCATATTTTACTATGTTGCTCATAGGATACGGGCCATTAACTGTATTGATAAAAAGATTATCTATAGTCTTCATGTTGCGGTCCCTTCTGGGGAAACGGAGTACAATATCGATTTCTTCATCCGTGTTATTTGGTCTATATTTTCCAATCAACACTCCATTTGTAACCATCTTTATAAAATCGCCAATGGTTGCAACACTTACTCCAGAACTTGTAGCCTTAATCTTATTAACACTCATATTCCACTCTATTTCAGGTGCTGATCTGCTATCTTGAATATTTATAAACCCGGATGAAGGTTGGTCCATAATTTTTAGAATTTTCTCTGCTGCTAAATTCAGATTGGATGCACTTCCGCTGAGGTTAATTTGTATTGGCTTGTCAGCCGACGGTCCTGACTTTTCCTCTTGAACATTAATTATTACTCCTTTCATGTCTTGCACACTGCTCCTTATATCGTTTAATATGTGCTTAGCTTTGCGCCTGAAGCGCCAATCCATAAGTTCTAGTTGAATTCTGGCGATAACGTTGTCTGAAAATGCTCCTGATCTAGCATAAGAAACATGAATTTCTTTTTCAACGCTCAAAATGCGTTCTTCCACTTCTTTTAGTATCAAATCTCGTTCTTTGGCTGATAAGCTTTCTTTTGCTTTAACACTGATTAAAATATTATCTGAATCCACTTTCGGAAAAAACTTCACTCCAGGACCAAAGGTAAAGTACAGCACAATAAATGAAAACAGGACGAATACAGTAGCACATATGAATTTTTTAGGATGATCTAAAACCTTCTCTAGCATGCGTATGTAAGCTCTTATTATAGGCCCAGCATTTTTTATCTCACCACTTTCTATAGCACTCATTTTTTTTATTTCTTTTTTTGAAGTTATTGAAGGCTTACCAAATATTGCACCAAGTGTTGGTATAAAAACCAAAGCCATAATGAGCGATCCAGTCAAAGTTAGAATTATTGTAATTGGTATGTACTGCATGAATTTACCAACAGTATCAGGCCAGAATAATAGAGGAAAAAACACTGCTAATTTAGTTAACGTCGATGATAGAACCGGATAAAACATATCACGAACTGAAGTGTGAAAGGCTTCTACTTTGTCCATTCCGCAGATCATCTTTCTATCGGCATATTCGCTGATCACAATTGCATCATCAACCAGCATGCCAACAGCCATGATTAAACTGAAGAGCACAACGATATTTAAGGTTATGCCCATAAAGTAAAGAGCTATTATCCCAATGAGAAAGGAACCGGGTATCGAGAGTGCCACAAGAATAGCAATCCTTGTTCCCATAGAAAGCATCATTATGATCAATATTAACAACACAGCGAATATTATGCCGTTTTCCAAGTCATCAAGCACATCGCGGACGTTTTTTGACTGGTCATTTAAGTACACCACTTTTAAATTTTCAGGTAATTGATCTTTTGCCTTATCCATTAAGTATTTTACTTGATTTACTGTGTCTATTATGTTTTTTCCGTTACGTTTTGAAATTTCTAGCACGACACTAGGTAATCCATTAATGCGAGCAAACCCTTGGTGATCCTCAAACCTAGGGTATACTTTTGCTATATCTTTGATTCTCAAAACTGCATCGCCTTGAGATCTAATAGGAATATTCATAATATCTTCTATATCTTTTAATAACCCTGATATTTTAATCGAATATTTACCGGTATCATTTTCCAGTGACCCAGCTCCCACTAGTCTATTATTGCTTGATATAGCTTGGAATATTTCGTTTGATTGAATGTTATATTTTGTTAGAACTATGGGCTCAATTATAACTTCCACTGTTTCTTTACGCATACCTGCCACTTCAACTTTGAGAACATTTGGCAGAGATTCTATTTCTTTCTTTAGCTTGCGTGCTATTTCAGTTAAGGCTCTTTCTGGCAAATTACCAATTAAGCCGACATTGAGTATCGGAAATAAGCTCAAGTTTATTTCATTGATTATCGGAGATTCCGCTTCAACAGGTAACTTCGATTTTATGTTTGAAAGCTTTGAACGGACATTATCGAGCACTTCTTTATTATCATACTCTGTTCCAAATTCGAGTATCATGTGAGCACCATCATTAGTTGCAAAAGCTCTCAATTCTCTTACACCTTCGATGGATCTTAGTTCATTTTCTATAGGCAGCACTAATAGCTTTTCACTATCTTGAGCAGAAATCCCAGGAAGTCCAACAAACACGCTGATTATAGGAATCTGTATATCAGGGTTACTTTCCCTTGGCATTTTTACATAAACGTATGAACCGAAGATAAAAATTACTATAAGTAATAATACCACCGCCCTGTTTCGCTCTATGAGTAAGCTCTGCATGTTGAATGTTAACTAAATATGTGTGTTTGTACAATATTATAGTCGAGATACGTTGCATATTAATTAATCCTTGTATAGCTTTAAAACTTTACGCAAATAATTAAAATTTTCGCAAAATTGCAAGTATAAGAAAATTTCTGTATAATAATTCTAGAACAGTATTTGAGAGGTTATTATGGTGGCAATTTTAAATGTAACAAAAGGCAAGAGAAAAGTTATTGTGTCTGGATTAGCTGGAGCTTTATCAGCTTTAATATTTTTAACAGCAATCCACATTGCCGCAAAGATAGCCATTATCGTTTCTGCTGCTGCAGTTACTTACTTATTACTTTTGCTGATTCATAAAATAAGAACTAAAGCTGAAATTACTCGTGTTTCAGAAGATGAAGGTGAAGAAAAAGATACGGAAATATCCGTAAAAGAACCAAAAAGAACTGAAACTGAGCTAGCAGAAGAATTAAAAAATAAAAGAGCACAAGAAGAAATGAAAAATGGACTACCTGAACATATGGATTTCAAAGGTAATTCACTTTCTAAAAGCGCTGATACTAAAGATAGTCATTCCGTTTCTAGTGATACAAATATTGTTATGGAACCTTTACCTAAACACATGGATGCGCTTGGTAATCCACTTCCTGAAAGACCAAGTGCAAATATTAGTATAGAATCTAAACCTGAGAGAAAACTATCTCCTGCAGAGTGGCTATTACAGCATGGGGTAAATAATGATGTGAGGGAAGTGCTAGAACGGCCAGCAAAGGGGTTTAACGGGTTAGGGTTTAACATGTAGTTGTTGTATTAAGCTCTCCATCTTATATTGAGAATCAGATGCAATGCCGTAGACCCTATTTGGCGGAGCAATTTTGTTCTCTATACCAAAAACTATACCTTCAATTATTGCTGTGAGTACTTTTTCAAGGTTACAGTCTGCTCCAGGAACACGGTGCTCTAGGCGGCATCTTTTGGAATCGTTGCCAAAATAGGGAATTCTTATCGCAGCAGTTCTGTTATTTACTCCCCAACTAATCGTAGTTGGAGTGTAAATATCCTGGTACTGAAATCTTAAATATGAATCATCATTTGGAGCAAAAAACAACATATGTTTTTTCATCATTGCACATAATCCGCCAATACTATGAATCAAATAATCACTATACTTTTGCTCATTGATATAAAATAAGTTATCGTTATTTGAATTCACGAGATTAACATGCACATTTAATGCACTGCCTGCTCTATCCAAATAAGGCTTTGCTTTAAAAGAAACGTTCCCACCAAGTTTTTGTACTACTTCAGTAAGTAATTGTTTTGCTAACTCAAAATGCTTAGTTAAATTGTCGGAGTTCGTATAACAACCACTTTTTATCTCATATTGATGTGTAGAATTCTCCTTCTCGCAAGAAAATTCAAGAAATGCTATTTTATTTTTGATGCTATTCAGAAATAAATATTCTTTTTCTATTCCTTCAATGTAAAACTCTAGTTCAATACCGAATACAGCATGACAACTCAAATTACTTAATATAATCATAAATTTGCTTCAGTAAATCTATATTAGGTTAGCTATATTTATATGAATACTTTACTTATTTGCCAGTAAATTTAACATCTTATTTATACATAATGTATTACTATTTTTAATAGCATGCTTCTAATCCTCGATACAAGCGACATTTACAAATTTTTCATTTTTTTGAAATAAAAATGATCAATTTTAGTGTTTTTATACCCTTTACAACTCATCAAAAAATCACCATAATTTTTAGTATGTATTAAGTAGTATTAGCTTTTCATTTTGCAGTAAGCTATTGATTATCTTGTATTTTTCTAATTGTTGCTTTTTTCTTGGTATGGTATATGAACTTAACTAGCCCTAAGGTTTCTACTATGTTTTTTGATCAGATTATTACAGTAACGGATCACAATGTTACTTGGGAAAAAATCCAAAATTGTCTTTATAATCTTTATGGAGAAGCAACATATAACAGCTGGCTGAGTTCGCTAAAATTTGTCAGTAGCAGAAATGGGGAAGTTCTTTTATCCGTGTCAACAAGGTTTATAAAAGAGTGGATTACAGTTCATTACATGAAAAAAATATTATCATTATGGCAAAGCGAAGATAAAAGCATACGTTCTATTGATATTCAAGTAATTGAGGAAAGGAATTCAAATTTTAATGTTATACTAAAAAACAGAGAGGAAAGTAATCATAATCTTGGTTCGCCGCTGGATCCAAGGTTCACCTTTGATAATTTTGTAGTGGGAAAGCCAAATGAATTAGCATTTACGGCGGCAAAGCGTGTGGCAGAATCTATAGATCCAATATTAGGCAGCAATCCTTTGTTTCTATATGGTGGAGTGGGACTTGGTAAAACACATCTAATGCATGCTATAGCTTGGCACATAGTCAATTCCCCATCAGAAAAAAGAAAAGTAGTATATTTATCAGCAGAGAAATTCATGTACCAATATATTACAGCGCTGCGAAGCAAAGATATTATGTTATTTAAAGAGCAATTTAGATCAGTAGATGTATTGATGGTAGATGATGTGCAATTTATCAGTGGTAAAGATAGTACACAAGAAGAATTTTTTCACACTTTCAATGCATTGATAGACCAAAATAAGCAATTGGTTATATCAGCTGATAGGTCTCCTAGTGATCTTGATGGAGTGGAAGAAAGAATAAGATCACGACTCGGTTGGGGGTTGGTGGCAGATATTAATGAAACAACTTTTGAATTAAGGCTTGGTATATTGCAGGCAAAAGTGGAGCAGATGAATATGTATGTTCCGAAAGATGTCCTAGAGTTTTTAGCAAGGAACATAAAATCTAATATAAGAGAATTAGAAGGAGCATTAAATAAGGTTACCCATACCTCATTAATTGGAAGAAGTATGACGGTAGAATCAGCTAGTGAAACCCTAATCGATCTTCTTAGGTCAAATCATAGGTCAATCACAATAGAAGAAATACAAAAGAAAGTAGCTGAATTTTTCAATATAAAGGTTGCAGATATGCAATCCAATAGAAGACTTCGCAGTCTTGCAAGGCCAAGACAAATAGCTATGTATTTTGCCAAAAAATTTACGCAAAAAAGCCTACCAGATATTGGGAGAAACTTTGGTGGCAGAGACCATGCTACCGTTATACATGCAGTAAAACAAGTAGAAAATTTTATAAAGACCGACTCAAAATTTGCTGATGAAATCAATCGATTAAAAAAAATGTTTAAGTAGCGTTGTTAAAATAGCTAATAACAAGTCCTAAAATGAATTGACTATAGTTTTAATCCGTTTAAGTTTAAAATCTTCTGTTAGCTTCGCAGAATACATTTCCTTATTGTGTTGATTATAGAAGGTAAATTTGTGATCATCTAAGTTTAGTATTGCAAAGCCAAAACCGAAAAAGTTTCTAACCTCGTGTGCTAAGTAGTTTCTACCATTTGAATAGTCAAATTCTACATTTTGATAAACAGGCTCTTGATCTTGAGCGTGTAATAATGCACCACCGTTTCCAACTATAATCTGGTCTGGAACATTATCCATTAATAAAATCTGGGCTATATGAATGTGGCCAGAAACTATGGTAGTGACATTGCTTGGAAATTTATCTCCAAAAGCTTCAATTTGTGTAAGATTACCATGGCTTTTTAATGTCAAAAATTCTTTTTTTGGAGATCTCCAAAGCGGTTTATGAGTTAAAAACCACGTGGGCTTATCTTGTATCAATTTATCAAATTGCCTTTCAAAAGCATCAATTGTGCTTTGGGTTGTAAAAATATCCTCACCGGATGAAGAGTCGAAGATAAAAAATTTCATCGGTCCAGCATCTAAGGACCAACTAGAAACGAAGTTTCCACATTTTTCAGACGAAAAGGGGTATGAATCTAGATACCTGAACCATCCTTCATAAGCTCTATTACAACTCTCATGGTTTCCACGAACAAAAAGGAAAGGGGATTGTAATGAAATATCCTTTGCAGGCTCAAACCAATCAGCGTACCAAGCTTTTTTATTATATCCATAAATATCGCCACACTTTTTTGTATTTCTACATTTTGTTTGTCTATAATGATAATCACCAACATGGATAATTAAATCTGGTTTATGAAGGGCGATTGAATCTAAATTTTTTTTTAAAGGCCAGCTATCTACCGAATTACATTCCTGCTGAAATAACATATTTATTCTACAACCCGTGTCACCAATAAAAGCAATTTTATTAACCTTTTCTGGTAATATAGGAACTCGTAGATCCTCAATACTAATGTTTTTGGCACTTGTTTGTGCTGTCAGTTCACAAACTGTTTCGTTATGATCACCATTGTTAATTGAGCTGCGATTCAGCATTTCTATTTCCTCGCCATCGACATAAACAATGGGACACATGTCATTGTCTGTAATTGCACGTATGCTTAATTTATTTTCTGGGATAACTTGAGACCATGTGTATAATATCTGTGCATGGACGAAATGAAAGCTGGTTATAAGAGATAGAGCTAAAAAAATAAAGATATTAGCTACATTCATTTGTATAAAAACCTAAGTTAAAAATTAGTAGTAAGGTTGTCTTAAATGATTAAAATTTATAATCACAAAATTCATAATCAAATTATACAAGTAATTTCTAAATTATTCTAGTATCAGATTGACACTCTAGATGAAAAATTCTAAAATGATTAAATAATTTAAAATAATTATATAAAAACTAGAATATAGTGCGGCCGTGGTGAAATTGGTAGACACGCAGCGTTGAGGTCGCTGTGGCTCATAAGGCCTTGGAAGTTCAAGTCTTCTCGGCCGCACCAGTTTTTTCATAGCTGCTTAATATGGGTAAAAATGTTTATAGGAAATCAGAGTAGCAATAAGGTAGAAAGAGCTATCAGCGAAATCAGGCGCGGCCGGCCAATTGTAATATATGATAAAAGTAATTACCTATTGTTTGCTGCTGCTGAGGCTTTAGAAAGAGATTTATTTAATCAATACAAGCTTATATCAAGTAATGTATATGTTACTTTAACTTCAAGTAAGGTAAAATACATATCTCAGAATAAAGAACATAACAGCAAACGTCTGTTGGTGAATAATTTTGATGAACTGCTCCATTTAATAAACTGTTCAAAAGAAGATTGCATAAGAGAGTTGCAATGCTCAAAGACAATAGATGAATGTGCTATTGCCTTGCTTAAGTTCTCAGAATTATTGCCATACGCGTTAGTGGCTGATATGACTTTTGAGAATAACCATGAAATGCGAAATTGGTGCGAGAAAAATGACATTATTGCACTGGACACGTCATTCATAAATAATTTTCAAGAAAATCAGGATGTATATGAAGTGTGCAAAACATCATTATTTTTAAAACAGACTCAAGAAGTAAATATCATATCTTATAGAACAGAAAGTGGTGGAAGAGAACATCATGCAATTATCATTGGCAATCCAGATAAAGATGGCGAACCATTAGTAAGAATTCATTCTTCGTGCTATACGGGTGACTTGTTAGATAGCTTATCATGCGATTGCAGAAGTCAGTTACATCAAGCAATTCAAATGATAGCTGACTCTGGAAGTGGTATTATATTGTATTTGATGCAAGATGGAAGAGGCATTGGTTTAACTAATAAGTTAAGAGCGTACAGTGTGCAAAGAGGACATAATCTTGATACTGTTGATGCAAACAGAATATTAGGTTTTGAAGATGATGAAAGGAGTTTTGCTGTTGCAGCTAAAATGCTTAATAAATTGAACATTAACAAAATCCAATTACTTACAAACAATGATAGGAAATTGTCAGAATTGGAAAGTAGTGGTATAGGAGTTACAAAGTGTCTACCACTTATTGTGGAACGTAATAAATATAACGATTCATATATGGAGACAAAGTTTGGTAAGCTAGGCCATAGATTAAGAGTTTTTTAGCTTTTTTGTTGTAACTACTTTGTTAATTTGCTATGTTTATTAACATAAGTTAAGATTTTTAGGAATACTAAAATGCTAAGATTTTTTAAGCGAGAAAAAAATACTGAATCCTTAGATAAGGATATAGATTGGAATTCAAACCGCTACAGCACAGTTATTGCTCAAAGGAATATTCTACTTTTATTTGCATTAATATTATTAGCAACGATCTCTATCAGCATATTAGTCATATTTAAAATTAGCACAAGTAGCACTATTGAGCCATTTGTTATAGAAATTGACAAGAAATCAGGAATAGTGCAATTGGTTGATCCTGTCACAGTAAAACAATATTCTGCAAATGAAGCGCTAAACGATTATTTTATTTCAGAGTATATAAAAGCAAGGGAGGTTTTTGATCCATATCATTATAATTATAACTATTATACAAAGGTGAGGTTGTTTTCCTCACCTAATGTGTATAATGAATTTAGAAATTATGTAGGATCACAGAATATGGATGATCTTTTTAATTTGTACTCAGATACCAAAAGTGAATTTAAAATTCGCTCAATTCAAAAATTGGGTAACGATGCTCTTCAGGTGAGGTTTTTTGTGGAATTTATACGGAAAGATGGAAGTTCCACAAGAAAAAATAAGATAGTTATTATGTCATATAGATATGCATCGCTTGAAATGGATGATCAGCAAAGATATATTAACCCATTAGGATTTCAAGTTATTTCATATAGAGTAGATGATGAATATGTATAGGATATTATTAGTTTTAGCTTTACTTGTAAGTGGCAATTTAAACGCATCCATTAATTATAATGAGCCTATTTCTGTAGATAGTAGAATAAAGACTTTTGTGTATAGCCCTAATGAAGTATTTACGGTGGTTTTTAGTCAGGGTTACTATTCTTATATTGAATTTGCGGAAGGAGAAAAAGTTAAAAATATCGCTGTTGGTGATGCATCAAGTTGGAAAATTAATCCTTATGACAATAAATTGCTTATCATGCCATTTGAAGTTAGTAGTCGCACTAACATGATTATTACAACAACTAAAAAAAGAAATTACATTTTTGATTTAATCTCAAGGCCAAACTACGATAAATACCCAGATACTGATGCTAAGAAAGTGGGTCACGATTATTCTGCTGAAAAGGATATATCTTACGTAGTACGTTTTTATTATCCTCAAGAAGAAGGTGAATTTGATCTTGATTTAGATGAGGTTTCTTTACCTACTCAAATGCAATATACTACAGACAAGCCAGAAAAAATAATACAAGAAAATGATACGAAGTACAATTATACATATATTGATGAAGGTGGTAATGCGGATATAGTTCCGATTGAGCTATTTGATGATGGTTATTTAACCTATTTAAAATTTAGAAATAATAATAAAATACCTCAGATTTTTGTAGAAGAGGAGGATAAACCTTGTAAAAGGCTGTTATTTGATGATTATGTTATAATAAAAGGAGTACATAAAAAGCTATTTATGCGTTATGAAGATGGTGAAGTTGAAATTATAAATAGGTCACTTTAGCTGTGGTATATGCAATATGAATAAAGAAAGGCGTAACAATTCAGAAGATGAATCAGAAATAGAGAACAAGGTAGTAACAGTTGGCTCTAATCAAGGTCATAGGGCATTGATGGTCATTATTTTAGTGCTTCTGGTTGGTGGAGTGTATTATCTCTATTTTAGTCCTTCTCATAAAGAGGGTTCAGAAGTTATTAAAAAAGAGGAAACAAAGCAAAATGTTCAAGAATTGAAGGGAAAGTTGGAACAAGTTCCAGATAATGTAATGGTTCCTGAAAGAATAATAACTGATCCCTTACCACCCTTACCTCCTCTTCCTACACCACCAATCATACCAGAAATAAAACAAATTAGAAAAGAAGAAGAGAAACCAAAAGAAACTCCTGTGTCAAATATACCTATTTTGCCAAAGCAAAATTTTCCTTCTAGTAATGTTATGGGCAATTTACCTACCTCGTTTCCTACAATAGGGGGTAGCGGTTATCCTAGAGACAGACGTAGTGCACAAATGTTAACAATTTCAAGTGATGGTGGAGAGAATAAGGCTGCTGATGCTATTTTATCTGACACTTCAGCACAATCGAGCAAAGCTACCAGAGTAGGAAAGCTTGGTTTAATGGTTACTCAAGGTAAAATTATTGATGCTGTTCTTGAAACTGCAATAAACTCTGATCTGCAAGGAATGCTGCGTGCTATGGTGAGTAGAGATGTTTATGCAGAAACTGGTGATACAGTTTTAATACCTAAAGGCTCAAGATTGATAGGCAGTTATTCATTTGACTCGAATGTCGCAAGAGCTCGTGTAAATATAAACTGGAGTAGGGTCATTCTTACTCATGGAATAGATATTGCTATCTCATCACTTAGTACTGACGAGCTTGGCAGAGCAGGAATAGCTGGAATAGTTGATAATAAAATAGTAAGTGCATTATTCTCTTCAGTGGCACTTGCTGGTGTTTCAATTGGTTCGGCTGTTATAGGGCAAAAGGCCTCTAATCTTATTGATACGCTAACTGCTATGGATGCGGTGAGATCCATCACTGCAACTGAAATAGATATCTCTTCTCTCAAAGGGGCTATTGTTGAGAGATTGGAGGATACTATAAAAACTGAAGTTGGGATGGTAGGAGACGAAAAATGGAAATTGGGTCTTAGGGCTATTGAAAAAATTCGGAATGCTAAAAGTGATCAGGATTTACTGAGAATAATAAAGGAAGAAATAGTAAGTGTGATAAAAAGTTCTGGAGCTAGTGGAGTTGATGCAATTACTAGTGACAATATCAGTATAACTTTAGACGATGTACGTCAACTGTTGAGGCAAACTCAGAAAAGAAGCAAATCTGTTTATGATGAAGCAATCGGGAAGTCAATCAATGATTTTTCTAAAGACATGCGAGATATAGTGGGCAGATATACAGATAAAAAACCAACTATTTATGTCGATCAAGGCACCGCGTTGAAAGTATTTGTTAACCAAGATATAGTATTTCCTCCACAGGCAATATTAAATCAATGAAATGAATTATGCTGCACTTGATACATATTTGGAGCCATTACAAGGCATATTTCAAGAAGAAGGCGTAAATGAAATATCAATAAATAAGCCAAAGGAAGTATGGATTGAAAATCGCGGTGAAATAAGGTGTGAAAAATTAGAAGTATTCGATCTTAACCATTTGAAATCTCTTGGCAGACTGATTGCTCAAGCTACAGAACAAAAACTTAGCGAAGAAGCACCTTTACTTTCGGCAACATTACCAAATGGTTATCGTATACAGATAGTATTTCCACCAGCATGTGAACCTGATAAAGTAGTCATATCGATTCGTAAGCCTTCTAGCATGCAATTAGCACTCGATGATTACGAAAAAATGGGGGCTTTTTCTGAAACTGTTACAGAAGCAACTGATAATCCAGTTGACCGTCATTTGGATTTACTGTTAAGGCAAAAAAAAATAAAAGAGTTTTTAGAATACGCTGTAATAAGTAAGAAAAATATTATAATTAGCGGTGGAACTTCCACTGGTAAGACTACTTTTACTAATGCTACTTTGCGTGCTATTCCAACTGAGGAAAGAATTATTACTGTTGAGGATGCAAGGGAAATCGTTTTGAACGATCATCCAAATAGAGTGCATCTGATTGCCTCCAAAGGAGGGCAGGGCAGAGCAAAAGTAACCACTCAAGATTTGATAGAGGCGTGCTTACGTTTAAGGCCAGACAGAATAATAGTTGGTGAGCTCCGTGGAGCGGAAGCTTTTAGTTTTCTTAGGGCGATAAATACTGGTCACCCTGGATCAATATCAACCCTTCATGCGGATAGTCCAACAATGGCCCTTGAGCAAATAAAATTGATGGTTATGCAGGCAAATCTTGGCATTCCTCTAGACCAAATTATACCATACATTAGAAATGTGATTGATATTGTTATTCAGCTAAAAAGAACCGGTGGGGGCAAAAGAAGCATTTCTGAGATATTATTTACTAGATCTGCAAGCGAAAATGCTTAAATTTATACATAAGTTAAAAAAGAGTAGTTTATGAGTAATGGAAATCACCTACGTAATATTCTCATAGGAGGTGTAGTAGCTTTTAGCGTACTTGAGTTTTGCTTCTATCTATCTGGTATATTGTTCTTTCTATTAGTTGACGGTCCGGATGCTGTGGATTTTAAGGCAATTAATCCTAGTTTGACGCCTTTCCCTCAAGCTCTTTGGCCAACGATTTTTGATCATATACAATATTGTTGGCACCACCCAGAGTTATATAGCCTTGAGCTCAAATTTAAATTAATTCTATCTTCTACAATGCCTATTGTTGTTTTAATGATTATCTTATGGAATTTAAGAGAAAGGATAATTGAGTGGCGACCATTTAAAAAGAAAGAATCACTTCATGGAGACTCGCAGTGGGCATCAGAGAAAGACATACGAAAAGCAGGATTAAGAAGCAAAAAGGGATTATTGCTTGGTAAAGATAAAAGAGGATACTTTATTGCTGATGGGTTTCAGCATGCATTGTTATTTGCACCTACAGGTTCTGGTAAGGGTGTTGGCTTTGTAATTCCTAATTTATTATTTTGGACTGACTCGGTAATTGTACACGACATAAAATTAGAAAACTATGAAATAACAAGTGGTTGGCGAGAACGACAAGGACAAAAAGTATACGTATGGAATCCAGCGCAGCCAGATGGAATAAGTCACTGTTACAATCCATTACAATGGATTAGTAAAAAACCTGGGCAGATGGTTGACGATGTGCAAAAAATAGCTAACCTCATCATGCCTGAACAAGACTTTTGGCAAAATGAAGCAAGAAGCTTATTTGTTGGAGTGGTATTATACTTACTTGCTGCACCAGAGAAAGTTAAATCTTTTGGTGAAGTTGTGCGTACGATGCGTAGTGATGACGTAGTTTATAATCTTGCTGTTGCTCTTGATACAATGGGTAAAATACTACACCCTGTAGCATATATGAATATTGCAGCTTTTTTACAAAAAGCTGATAAAGAAAGGTCGGGTGTTGTATCAACTATGAACTCATCGCTTGAATTGTGGGCAAACCCATTGATTGATACTGCAACTGCGTCAAGTGATTTTAATATTTTAGATTTTAAAAAGAAGAAAACTACAGTTTATGTTGGTTTAACTCCTGACAACTTGACTAGGCTCAGGCCTTTAATGCAGGTTTTTTACCAACAGGCAACTGAGTTTTTATGTAGAAAATTGCCATCGGATGACGAGCCTTATGGCGTATTGTTTTTAATGGATGAGTTTCCTACACTTGGAAAAATGGAGCAATTTCAAACAGGTATTGCATATTTTCGTGGTTATCGAGTTAGGTTATTCTTAATTGTTCAAGATACTGAGCAGCTCAAAGGAATATACGAAGAAGCAGGAATGAACTCCTTTTTGTCAAACTCGACTTACAGAATAACTTTTGCAGCCAATAATATTGAAACAGCTAATTTAATATCGCAACTTATAGGAAACAAAACTGTACAACAAGAATCGTTGAATAAGCCTAAATTTTTAGATTTAAATCCTGCTTCAAGGTCGTTGCATATCTCTGAAACACAGAGGGCATTGCTATTGCCTCAAGAAGTTATTATGTTGCCACGCGACGATCAGATAATTTTAATAGAGTCAACTTACCCAATTAAATCAAAGAAAATTTTGTACTATAGTGATAGCACCTTCACAAAAAGACTGCTCAAGCAAACTCGTGTGCCTACACAAGAACCATATGACCCAAACAAAGTTCTTTCTGCTGCTGCGAGCAAAGATAAGGTTAATAACGAGGGGAATAATGCTCTTGAGGGGCCTAATTCAGTTGATTATCCTGCTGAAACTAAAACAGAGGATGCAGTGTATGATGAATCAGATGAATTTGCAGACGAAGATATTGATGATGAAGATATTGACGATAAGTTTGAAGATGATGATGAAGGGTTTGATGACGAGAGGAGCGATGATGGGTTTGATGACGAAGACGAGGATGATGAATTTGAAGATGAGGATATTGACGATAAATTAAAAAATGATCAAAAATAAAGGTTAACTTTGCCTATTTTTAGCTCAGAAAAGTGCAAGTTATGCAAATAATTAGGTTTTTCATATTAAGCCATTTTTAATTAATTAGTATTAGATTAGCTATTTTAACTAGGGGAGTAGTAATGATTAGTAAAAAAACATTAGCGGTTACAGCACTTGCTTTGCTGTTGTCACAACAATCTTTTGCAAGTGAAACAGAAGGATTTTACTTTGGTAGTGGGTATTACGGTCAATTTTTAAATGGCATGGGTGAGTTGAAAGCAAAAATTGGAGATAAGGATGCTGAAGATACTAATAAGGTATCTATAAATGACACGAGTGCTCAGAGAACAGAAGGTCAATTACTAAGTAAGTATAAAGGAGATTATAATCCACCTTTTGCTGCAAATGTGGCATTTGGTTACACAGGGGAATTGGGTAACAACAGCTATAGAGCTGAATTGGAAGGAATGTATTCTTCTGTAAAAGTGGATAATATTGGTTTAACAAGTAGCCAAATAACTGTTTCATACCTAAAGAAGATTGACAAGGATCCTAATAAAGGAACTTATCTCCATAGTGCTGCAGTTAGTCATGACCAAATTGAGAACATATCTGTAATGGCAAATGTTTATCATCATTGGAAAAGTGACCGTTTCTCTTTTTCTCCTTACGTTGGTATTGGAATCGGTGCAACAAGAATGACGATGTTTGAAAAACCGTCAATAAGACCCGCAGGTCAATTAAAAGCTGGCTTTGACTATCGCATAAACGAAGATGTAAATATGCATATCGGATATAGAGGTTTTGGTGCTATTGGTAGCGATATTAAGCTTACAGCAGAAAAGTTAGGACAAGTGGTAGACGACCCTAATAATATTGGAAAAAAGAAGCTTGATCCTAGCTTAGGTAACAAAGTAACTGAGGAAATAAATATAGGTAATCAACTATTTCACACACACGGCATAGAGGCTGGCCTTACTTTCCACTTTGCCAGCAAAGCTTAAACATGTTGCCCTTTTAAAAAATGCATAAAACCGTTCCTATCATCCTATGGCTTGACCATAGGATCTAGTTAAATATAGATCCCAGTGTCACGCACTGGGATGACGAGGTAGAGGGTACTGGAATGACATAGGATAATATGGGATGAAGGAGATAATACAAGAAAACATTAGCTATGTTTTTTGCACAACAATGCACCTCTTCATTCCTGCCAAATCATGTACATATTCCTGAAAAGCTAATTTGTATGAGGGTATTATTTTGTCAATATCATTTTGATCTTCACCTATCTCCAATATCGCAAACCCATTTTTTTTAAGACACCTCCTTAATATTGAAAAAATACTCAAGTAACAGTTTAAACCATCAATTCCACCATCAAGAGCAATTCTTGGCTCTTTTTGCACTTCAGCTTGCAAGTCTTTCAATTTGCTTCTTTTAATATATGGAGGGTTGCTAATTATAAGATCGAATGAACCTCTGCACTCTGTCCATGAGCTTGGAAATATTTTGGCTCTGATGAGGAGATTATGTTTCTTTGTGTTCTGATAGGCAACTTTGTATGCTTCCAAGCTTTTTTCAAAACCGATACCAACGGCATATTCATACTCACTAAGTACGGATATCAATAAACAACCTGTGCCTGTACCAAAATCTGCAATTTTTAGTCTCTGCTTTTTATTTGGGTAATATTTTAACACTGTTGAGATTAATGTTTCACTATCTGGTCTTGGATCCAAAACATGCTGGTTAACTATAAAATTTTTACTCCAGAATTCACGATTACCTATTATTTGCGATATTGGATATCTTTCCGCTCTTTTTTTTGTTAATTTCCAAAATAAAAGTTCTTTCTCCATCGGCACTTGATCAGCATGGTTCATAATTATGAATGATCTTTCCACTCCAAGTACGTGCTGCATGATGATTTCACAATCTAAATGTGGTGATTCAACTTTATGTGACGATAATAACTCCGATCCTTCTTGAATTAAAGTGCTGATTGTTTTCATTATTCTAAAAATGTGTTCCTTTCAGCCAAGAATAGCAATTCCAATTTAGGGTAGCTGCACTAAATCCAAGTGTCAAGCATGGGTTCTTGCATAACCTAAACAGAAAAAAGATACAAGGTATTATTTTAGATATAAGCTATAAATATTTAAGAAATTTACCAAATGAAAAAAAAGGCAAAAGAAGCCCCGTGGTTGGCTAATTACTTACATTATACTTTCAAGTATGGCGTTTTTTTATTCTAAACACTTAATAACCGCGATTCAGCTGCTTTTAAACCGCAACTAATCTAAATTATAAACGTTAAGAAATTTACTAAACAGAAAAAAAGGCAAAAGAAACCCTAGGGTAGCTAGTTATTCACTATCCATTTTTTAAGTTGGCGTTTTTTGATGTTTTAAATGCTTTATAAGCGCATTTCAGCTTATATTAGGTAAAAACCTAGAAATTTTATAAAGACATAGAGTGCACATAGTGCAAAAAATTAAATATGAAACGCCAGATACGTGAGTTTTTTTGTCATTTAATCTGTACAGAGAAGATAAATAAATAGCTTCAGTGTTTATGTTAAGGGGGTTGGCGGAGTTTGTCAAGGAAGTTTTTTCGTTTCTATTCCCAATAAAAGTTTGTATGCAATAACACAGAAGCATATGCTGCTATTCCTTCATTTCTTCCAATAGAACCTAATTTTTCTGCAGTGGTTGCTTTGATATTTACAAATTCATCATCAATCTCTAATGCTTTTGATATGAATTTCTTCATTTCTACTTTGTAAGGCGATATTTTAGGCTCCTCACAAACTATAGTAATATCTAAATTAGACACGCTGTACCCTTTTTCCTTTGCTTTTTTAGCAGCAAAGTCAAGAAAGTGAGATGAATTGCAATCTTTCCATTCAGAGGAACTAGGAGGAAAGTGCTCTCCTATGTCGCCACATCCCAGTGCTCCGAGTATTGCATCAACGATTGCATGTATTGCAACATCACCATCAGAGTGCGCTTCTATTGCCATGTTGTGTTCAATTTTCACACCGCAAATTTTTATAAAGCTCTCAGCACCATTTTGAACTTTAATGAACTTATGTATATCATAACCAGTTCCGACACGAAATTTTGGCTCTTCAAAGAGAAGCTTTGCCATATTGATATCCTCTTTTGTGGTTAACTTAAAATTGCTTTTCTCACCTTTAATAATCGCAACATGTTTTTTGTGCTCTACCATTAGTGATGAATCGTCAGTAAATTCTTTGTCTGATTGATGGCACGATAATAATTCTTTGAAATTAAAAATTTGAGGAGTTTGTATGGCTCTGAGTTTTCCTCTTGAAATCGTAGATTCAACGAAATTATTACCCACCAATGACATAGTGTCTTCGACTTCTATTGCTGGTACTACTCCTGTATATTGATCATTAATCATGGACTGAGCCAAGTTATCTATCAGAACATCTGACACAAAAGGCCTACAAGCATCGTGTATAACTACAAAATCTGGGTTAATTTTTTGTAAGCTTTCAAGCCCTAGTTTAACTGAATTTTGCCTGTTTTCTCCTCCATATATTGGACTTAGTAATTTAGTATCTACACCTCCTGTCATCCAAGTAGCTTGACTACTTGGATCCATACTTTCTTTTTTTCTAGATTCCAGCGTCACGCGCTGGAAGGAGTGTACTGCTGATTTTTCACTTAAATAATGGTTGGATAAGAGATCCATTGCTTCCCTATAAAAACTTTCATGGTCTCTATTAATTGCTATTCTTATGTAATCTATATATTGGTTAGCCAGAAATCTTTTAATTGCATGAAATAAAACAGATTTACCTGCAAGTTTTGTATACTGCTTAGGAATTGTGTTACTGCATCTACTGCCTACTCCTGCTGCAACTATTAATGCTGCTATTTTGTATTTCTTAAGTCTGTTAGTGTGCATATTTATCATTTTCAGCGTAAGTGTATAGTAACAAGTTATTTACAGTTTTAAAAAAAGAGTGTATTATCTTATAAGATATAATACGATGCTAGAATGCACATTACTAAGTGTAATAAAGAAAATGAGATACACCCTATATTCTTTCATGGAATAGGGGATAATCATAAAAATGCTCAACAATGCTTACAGCATTTATGTGGCAGAAATAGGCTAAAAGCTATTGCTCATACACATAAATATCCGGCTATATTCCAAAACTACATAACTTATGCTGCAGTTAGCTTTTTGTTCCTCGTGGCATCTGTATCAGCGCCCATTGCAATATTACTACTTATAAGCCCCATAACAGCTGGAGTAGTTGGTTTAGCAAGCTTAGCTGCTCTAACTTGCATTTTTTTATCCGTAATGCTTATTATTATTCCCTTTATAAATAGAGATCAAAGTTTGCTTAAGCCCTCGATAGAAGAAATCAATGAATTAATGGACAAGGGTGTGAGGCCTGAAAACATTATACTTTTTGGCCATTCCTTTGGAGGAGCAGTTGCATCGGCAGTTTTGAAGCACTTTGCAGACAAAAACGTTAAACTTGGAAGTGTTATTTTTACTAGCACTTTCAGCTCTTTTCATACAGCAATAGGGCATTTTCCGATCCCTCAAGCAAAAATTTTAAGTATGTTGCCCTCATCCATTTTTAAAAAATTGCTAAAGGCTTTAGATCTAGATTTTGATTTAGTGAACGATATACGAAAGTTGCGAGATGAGGGAAAATTGAATATGCCAATAATAGTTATTAATAGCAAAAGAGATTACTTAATACCACAACCTGCACAATTGGCGCACGCAATAGAAAATGATGTATTGCTACGTGGAAAATTGATCAAGATTGTTAATTCGAAAAGGTATGAAGATGATCCACATAACGGAGTTTTATCTAGTTGGGAATTGGGTGAAAATTTGATTGACCTAATACTTAATAAAATTGATAAAACAATGAATAGATAGTATTTACAATAAACTGTATATTTTTCAGTAAATTGACTATGCTAAACGCATGCAAAAACGTCATATAACTATTTGTTTTATACTGCTTTTTATAATAGGGATGTTATTCCTGATGCGTCCTATGATTTTTCCATGTTTAATGTCTATTGTTATTGCATATTTGTTTAATCCGCTAGTAGTCAAGTTTGAAAAGTATAGAATACCGCGTTCATGTTCTGTAATTTTTATAATACTTGTTTTATTAATAGCTTTTATACTAGTTATAACATTTGTTTTACCTATTATATATGTTCAAATTACTTCAATATTAAATTTCTTAGTGAGTAAAGTGCCTTCATTAAAACTTAAAGTAATCCCCTCTGTATTAGAATTTCTTAATATAAAAATCGAGGATAGCTTATTTGATCACTTATCTAAAAATCTAGCAGAAAATTACAGCGACTATGTATCTTATTTCATAAATGCTCTTGATATTGCTAGTAACTTTATAATCCAAGTGTTAAGTTCAAGCTTTAGCTTGATTCACACGGTATCATTAATGGTGATTACTCCTGTAGTGTTTTTCTATATATTACGTGATTGGCCTTTAATTATAGAAAAAGCTAATAAATTAATTCCTGTTTCTTATAGAGAAAAAGTTGCAAATTAT
This sequence comes from Wolbachia endosymbiont (group A) of Sphaerophoria taeniata, assembly GCF_947250735.1. Taxonomy (NCBI): domain Bacteria; kingdom Pseudomonadati; phylum Pseudomonadota; class Alphaproteobacteria; order Rickettsiales; family Anaplasmataceae; genus Wolbachia; species Wolbachia endosymbiont (group A) of Sphaerophoria taeniata. The sequence goes on along the minus strand of NZ_OX366344.1, from coordinate 1,105,653 downwards.
TTTTCCAAAGTGGATTTCATCATATCTAATTATCTAAAGGGGCAGGTAAATGTATGTATTGTCATGATGGTCTTTTACTCTGTGAGCCTGAGCATAATCGGATTGAAACACTCTATTGTTATTGGAATTTTATCAGGAATATTAACGTTCATACCTTACGTAGGACCATTATTATATACCATTATTGGGTTTTTGAGCGCTATTACTCAATTTAGTGAATGGTTTGAAAGTGCTGCCGTTTTGCTATTATTTGGTGTTGGACAATTAATAGATTCAAACATATTAGTTCCTTTATTAATAGGAAAAAAAGTTCATATACATCCAACTGTAATTATTCTGGGAATTACTATATGCGCTTCATATTTTGGATTTACAGGTATATTACTTTTTATTCCAATAATAGCAATGTTCAATGTATCAGTAGAATATGCAATCAATAAATATTTTAAAAGTGAGCTTTATAAAAACGGCTAACAGACCTTTTGCATAATCAATTTATGGTAAGAGGAGAAATGAGCCCAGAATACCTGAGATATTTGAGGAGCGTAAGTAAATTTCTGCGCAAAAATTACTATCAGAAAGAGGTTACGTAAGAGGTTTAATGTGCAATTAAATTTATTTAACAACAATCAAGCTGATTATAGTCGGCAAAATTACATCATCTTAGATGAAAATAAGCACATATATAATTCAGTAATTGAGGATTTATCTTGGAAATCTCTCATTCTTTTTGGACCTAAAAGCTCTGGTAAAACTCATCTTGCTCATATTTGGCAGTCAATAAACGATGCAATTTTTATCAATGTGAATAACTTTGTAAGCGAGATTAGGTATAGCGATGCTTTTATTTTAGAAGACGTACAAAACATTAAAGATGAAGAAATGTTATTACATTGTTACAATTACATGAAAGAAAATGATAAGAAGCTGCTAATCACTTCTTCAATTTCACCAAAAAAACTTAACTTCAAACTAAGAGATTTAAGTTCTCGAATATTATCAACTATCAGCGTAAAAATTTTGCCTGCAAGCGAAGAATTATTAAGAATCATGCTAATAAAACGATTTTCAGATAAACAGTTAAAAATTGATTTAAAAGTGATTAATTATATTTTAGCAAGAATAGAACGTTCTTTCTATAGCATTGATAAAATTATAGAGAAGATAGATAATGAATCTATAGGGTCAAATGTGACCGTTCCTTTTATTAGCACTTTATTTAAAAAAGATGCCATTTGATTTCTTCTTTTGTAAAGTACTCATTGTATATATTAAAAATTTATTAACACCCATAACACTAACGTAATTGAAATCTCTATCTGTCCATGTTAGAATTATAATAAATGTTATGTTATAATAAATATAGATAGATACAGCTAAGAAGTATTCTATATTTATAGTAGAGCTCACTTTATAAGGTGTTTTTTATAGATTTGACGTTATAATTTAACTATGATAAGAGTAAGATTAAATTTAAAAAAAAGGTTAAAGCAAAGGTTTGTGATGTTCACTCTATTGATAAATGCCTTATTTGTCTCATATTTTCTCATAAGACACATAGGAAACACTTCCAATCAAATTATAGCCAAAGAAATAAATATAGGAGCTGATAATGAAAAATAAACAGTCGCAAAATAAAAAAGAAAATCTTTACATAACATATTACATAGATGCTTTGGCTTCAGAGAGATCCGCTACACAAAATACTCTGGAAAGTTATCGTTCGGATTTACACCAGTTTGAAGAATTTTTATTAGAAAGCGGCACTACCTTGGTTGGCGTAAACAAAACCAATATTAAAGATTATGTGAAATATCTATGTACACAAAAAAAATATAAAAGTAGCTCTATATCAAGAAAAATATCCGCTACGAAAAATTTCTATAAGTGTCTATTTAATGACGGAATAATAGATTTTAATCCAGCACCGGCTAATGATGCTGAATTAAAGAATCCAAAAGTTTCTCGTCCTTTGCCTAAGTATTTAAGTGTCGAAGAAATATTTTTGCTAATGGACGCAGTGAGAAAATCAGCAAGCGAATCGAATAAAGAGATAAGCAGTAAAAGGCTATGTGCGATTTTAGATATCCTTTACTCTTCTGGAATGCGTGTTTCTGAACTAATTGATATGAAGTTATGTGAAGTGTCACATTTAATAAACAGTAATAACAAAGAATGCTATATAATAATAAAAGGAAAAAGTGGTAGAGAGAGGCAAATTCTTTTTAATGAACAAGCATTGCAGAGCCTTAGAAATTATTTATCAGTTCGTGACAATCTGATCCCTAACGAAAAGGAATCCGATTGGCTATTCCCAGGTGATAAACCTAATAAACCAATTACAAGGCAGAGGGTCGGTCAATTAATGAAGGAGTTAGCAAGAAAATGCAATATTGATGAAAATAAGATCTCTCCACACGTGATTAGGCATTCTTTTGCTACCCATCTACTGGATAGCGGAGCAAATATTGTGTTGATACAGAAAGTTCTTGGCCATACTAACCTTTCTACAACACAAATATATACTCATATTGCTAACGAAAAGTTAAAGGACAAATTAGCTGATTCGCATCCTATTACTCAGATGATCAATAATTAAACTTATTGCTTTTAATTTGTAGTAAAGTTAAATTCAAATAAGTTTATGTGAGTTTGTGATTTCGAGTTTATTGTTTAATTTCTTCCTTATATTATGGGAAGTATTCTATACTTTAATTGCTCTCCCTGTAATTTTCTTTCCTGAGTATGTAATAACCATTTTCCTCGTCTGTTCGGTGAGAGTTGTATTATTCATGCTGCGTTTATTATGTGGCATTAAATATGAAGTGAGGGGAATGGAAAACATTCCTAAGCAACCTTTTATCATTGCATCTAAACACCAATCTCCATTTGAAACATTTATTTTTATACTACTATTTAGAAAAGCGGTTTTTATTTTAAAACGTGAATTGAAATGGATTCCATTCATTGGTTTACATCTTATAGTGCTGAAAATGATTTTTATTAACCGTTCAGATGGTATCAGTGCTATACGCCATATAATTAAACTAGCAAAAATGCGTATAAAAGAAAATAGAAGCATAATAATATTTCCTGAAGGTACAAGAACGACTATAAACCAAAATATAAAATATCAACCAGGTATTGCTGCTTTATATAGCGTATTATCTGTTCCTGTGTTACCGGTTGCTTTAAACACTGGTTTGTTTTGGCCAAAAAGCATACTTTCTCTGAGAAAGAATCCCGGAAAGGCAGTAATAGAAATATTGCCCCCAATATATCCTGGGTTAAACAAAAATGAATTCTTGCAAAGTTTAGAAAAAATTATTGAAGAGAGAAGCAGTAGATTAACCATAGAAAAAACTGATATTGCAAATTAACAAAAAAACTTTATAATTAAAAAAAAAGTACAGTATTTTAGGTATTAATATATGGCAAATCATAAGAGTGCTAAAAAAATGATAAAGGTAATAGCAAAGCGCACTTTAATAAATAAGATGCGGAAAAGTAAAACTCGCACCGCTATTAGAAAATTGGTTGATATAATCAAGTCTGGCGACAAAGAAAATGTTGTTCTGGCATTTCGGAATGCTGAATCTAATTTACACAAGTGTGTGAATAAAGGTGTTATTCATAGGAATACTGCTGCGCGTAAAATAAGTCGCTTAAATGCAAAAGTAAAAGCATTGATGACCGCTTAATACGGTTAATGTAAAGTTAACTGTATTAATATATACTCTTCAGTTTGTATATTCTGTATAAAATTTAAGTAGCTTAAGTGATGGATAAAAAAGTGCTATTAGAACTAAGTAATGGATTAAAAATTGAGCTACCCATATTAAGTGGAACAATAGGTCCTGACGTGTTAAATATCAAGGATTTATATAAGACGACAGGATTATTCACTTATGATCCGGGGTTTGTTTCCACAGCTTCATGTTCTTCTTCGATTACATTTATTGATGGAGATGAAGGAGTTCTTAAATATAGGGGACATGATATAGCTGATTTGGCAGAGAATAATAGTTTTACTGCTGTGATTTATTTATTACTCTATGGTGAACTACCCAGTTCAGAGCAACACAAAAAATTTCTTCTCAAAATACAAGAATCATCCAAAGTATCAGAGCAAGTTACAAATGTAATCAAAGCATTTCCAAAAACTGCTCACCCTATGTCGATTTTAGTTGCATGTTTTGCAAATTTGTCAGCATCTTACAATGAAACACATGGCAACAATGTCAATGGTGAAGATTTAGATTTTGGAATTTCTGCAATAGCACAAGTTCCTGCAATTGTTGCAATGATTTATAGGCATATCAACAATCAGGAATTCATAAATGCTAACAATGAATTAAGTTACAGTGAAAATTTCTTAAAGATGATATTTGGCGATGCTGTTGATAATGATAAAAGCGCCCTTTTTGCAAAAGCTCTGGATAAAATATTTACTCTCCATGCTGATCATGAACAGAATGCTTCTACGGCGGCTGTCAGATTGGTGGGATCGGCTGGCTCTAATCTGTTTGCAAGCCTCTCTGCAGGAGTTGCTACACTTTGGGGACCAGCACATGGTGGAGCTAATGAAGCAGTTATAAATATGCTAAAAGAGATAGAGCAAAGTGAAGATATAGATAAATTCATCGAAAAAGCTAAAGATGATAAAGATCCATTTAAATTGATGGGATTTGGACATCGTGTTTATAAAAATTATGATCCGCGCGCGCGGATATTGAAAGACGCTTGTCATGAGGTTCTAAGTAAACTAGAACAAAATAATGAATTGCTCAAAATTGCAAAAAAACTTGAAGAAATAGCTTTAAAGGATGAATATTTTATCGTGCGTAAGTTATATCCAAATGTTGATTTTTACTCAGGTATAATAATGAATGCTATCGATATTCCCTCAAATATGTTCACGCCTATTTTTGCACTTGCAAGAACCACTGGTTGGGTTACTCAGTGGTATGAAATGATAAATGATAAAGAAACTAAGATCTGTAGACCAAGGCAACTCTATTTTGGTAAATAAATTTATTTTCACTTCATTAGACTTCTTATATAACCCAAGCTAAGTAGAAAAAAGGTATAGCTAACACGTCATACCGTGATTTATTCACGGTATCTCTAGATCCCGCTAACAAGTAGCGGGATGACGAGATGCCACCGCGAACCGTCATACTGCCGCAGACCGTCATACCGCGATTCATTCGCGGTATCTCATCCGCTAACACGTAGCAGGATGACGAGGTTATCGTCATACCACCGCGAACCTTCATACCGCCGCGGTATCTCACCCGCTAACAAGTAGCGGGATGACGAGATGCCACCGCGAACCGTCATACCGCGATTCATTCATCGTCATACCGCGATTCATTCGCGGTATCTCTAGATCCCGCTAACAAGCAGCGGGATGACGATTGTCGTTTAGCCACAAATATTAAGAAATTTACCAAATAAAAAAAAGGCAAAAGAAGCCCCGATTAATATCTATTTAAAAACATTGGCGTTTTTTAAGTCTTAAACACTGCAATTTAGCTGCTTTTAAATACAACTTACCTTAGCTAAAATGTTTAAGAAATTTACTAAGCAGAAAAAAAGGCAAAAGAAACCCCGTGTTAGCTAGTTGTCACTCTCTAATCCTGCAAATTGGCGTACTATACTGTCTTAAACGACTTATAAGCGCGTTTCAGCTTATATAGGCAAAAACCTAGAAATGTTGTGAAGACATAAGGTGCACATAGTGCAAAAAATTAAAAATAAGACGCCAACCACGTTGTTTTCTTGCTGTTTAATCTGCACAGATGAAGATAACTGAATACCTTCAGTTTCATGATAAGTGGGCTGGCGGAGTTTGTCAAGTAAGTTTTTTCGTTTCTATTCCCAATAAAAGTTCGTCATATGGTTATGCAAGAAGTCTAATTGGTATAACCATGCATGAATGCTATTTTCGGCAGAATCTCTTACAATGCTCAAAAGCAGAAAAACAAAAACTTGATTTTCGCAGCTAAATAGTGGACCATCAAAAGCACGCATAAATATCTACAATGAAAGAAAAAACTTTCACAATCATCGATGGCTATGGTTTTCTTTTCAGAGCTTACTATGTACTACCTCACTTAATTACCACAACAGGAATGCCAATAGGTGGTGTATATGGCTTTCTGAATATGGTTCTTAAGTACATTGCCCATTCGGACTACTTAACTATAGCACTTGATGCAGGAAAAAAGAATTTTAGGCACAATTTATATCCTGAATACAAAGCAAACAGAGTAACGCCTCCTGAGGATCTAATTCCACAGTTCACCATACTGAGGGAAGCGGTAGAAGCTTTTAACCTCAGCTATGAAGAAATTGAAGGTTATGAAGCAGATGACATAATCGCAACACTAGCTGCAAAATACGCCAACCACCAAGACTTTAAAGTGGTAGTCGTTTCATCAGATAAAGATTTATTTCAACTCTTGAACCACAATATTTTAATATTCGACCCCATTAAAAATATATATATAGATGAAAAACAAGTAATAGAAAAATTTGGTGTAAACTCACACAAGCTTCTTGATTTATTTTCTCTAACTGGTGATGCATCTGACAACATTCCAGGCGTTCCGGGAATAGGTCCGAAGACTGCAGCTAAATTACTAGATGAATTTGATTCATTGAATAATATTATAGAGAACATTGATAATATCGAGCAAACGAGGATTCGTAATATTCTTGCTGAACATAAGGAAAAAGCGCTAATTTCAAGAGAACTTTTATCACTATGCGAAAAAGTAGACCTTCAACATGATATTGCAAAATGTGAAGTTCGCCCTCCAAATATGGAAAAACTATTATCCTTTTTAAAGAAGTATGAATTCAATTCCTTAATAGGTAAAATAGAAAAGCTTTTTTCCTATAATGTATCTAGCACAAAAGAGAAAATAGAATATAGTAGTGAAGAGTTAGAGAAATTTTTGGAGCATTGTAGATATGAAGGCAAAATTGCAATTCATTACCACCTTGAAAACAATGTATTAAGTCTATCTTATAGCGAAAGTAATATTTTTTGTATAGAGCAAGATAGCATACAAAATGCACTCATTACAATCAACTCAACTTTACTCTCAAATGGGGTGCTTAAAATAATACATAACATTAAAGAGATGAGGAAAATCTTCCCTGCAGTGGAGAAGATGCTAGATTCAGTTGATGATTTGATGATAATGTCGTATAGCTTGGATACAGGAAAACATGATCACAGTATTCCAAACATAGTTGCGCATAATTTGAGTGAAAATGCAGAAATTTTCTCGGCAAAAACTTTAATAGCAATTCATGAAAAGCTAAAGCAAAGGTTATTTCAGGAAAAATTGTTCACAATTTACGAGCGCTTCGATAAGCCACTTATGAAAGTAATATTTGATATGGAGAAAAATGGAATATTGCTGAACATACAAAAATTACAGGAGCTGTCCGATAAATTTCAGCAGGTAATTGCCGTGCTTGAAGATGAGATATATAACTTAGCAGAGGAAAGATTTAATATTGCTTCGCCAAAGCAATTAAGTGATGTTTTATTTAATAAAATGGGGCTTAATAAAAAGAAAAAGTCAAAATCTGGATTGTATAGCACCAATTATGAAGTTCTAGAGGCACTCGAAGAAGAAGGGGTAGAAATTGCAGGTAAAATTTTAAGTTGGCGACATTTAAGTAAATTGAAGAGTACCTACACTGATGCATTAATAAAACAGGTTGATCCGCTCGATGATAGAATACACACAAGCTTTTCAATAACTGCAACTGCAACTGGAAGGCTGAGCTCCAGCAATCCTAATTTACAGAATATTCCTATCAGAAGCGAAGAGGGAAATCTTATCAGACAAGCATTTATTGTGCCAAAAGGGTGCAAGATAATCTCTGCTGACTATTCGCAAATAGAATTGAGGCTCCTGGCACACGTTGCAAACGTTGCAGCATTTAAAGAAGCTTTTGCAAACGGACAAGATATTCACGATATCACCGCTAGGCAAGTTTTTGGAGTGCAAGAAATAGATGAGCAATTAAGACGCAAAGCAAAATCCATTAATTTTGGAATTATATATGGAATCAGCCCGTTTGGCCTTGCAAAACGGCTTGGAATTACCATTGCGGAAGCTGCTGAATACATTAATTACTATTTTTCCTGTTACCCAGAAATAAAGGTCTATATGGAAAAAGCAGTGTCTATCGCAAGATTGCATGGTTATGTAGAAACTTTGTTTGGCAGGAGATGCTTTGTAAGAGACATAAACAATACAATTCCTTATGTAAGACAATTTGCAGAAAGGGCAGCAATAAATGCACCACTGCAAGGAACCGCTGCTGATATAATAAAACGTGCGACGATTCAGCTTTTTGATCAGTTAAAAGTAGGTAAAATAATCCTCCAAGTTCACGATGAACTACTGGTTGAAGTAGAAGACGAAAAGGTACAAGAAACAGCAAAACTTATGAAAGACGTAATGGAAAATGCAATAGAAATTTCTATACCACTTGAAGTGGAAGTAAAAATTGGCGACAACTGGGGTCTAAATTCTCTTAATTATGATTTAAACATTGCGAATTCTAGGAGTATAAATCATTTGAACTAATACGAAAAATATGCTACAATTATAGCATAGGTAAATGCAAATAGGTCAGCCATGACAGGTATATTAGTTCCACAAAAAGAGAATGCAAAACCTTCAGAGCCATCTGCTCAGGTAATGGAGGATGAAGTAATCTTTAAGGAGGAACATAAGGCAATCTATGATGCCTTTATACAGTCGCTAGAAAACAGAGTACAATCTGAAGAATTAAAGGAAGATGATGAGACAGTACTTGCTTTCATGCTAAGTCAAAATCAGATCATATTCAAAAATGTCAAGCTAGAAGATGTAAAACCACTAAGTGAAGAAAATTTTCTTCAGTTTTTACTTTCCGTATTTGAAAAAATTAGAGAAAAAAATTTAGCTAGTGAAGAGAATTTAAAGAATGACAAAATAAAGCAAGAAGTAGCTGAATGTGTAGCTGATATACGCGGTACAGAAGCTAAAGATTCACTCATAAAGCTTGCTGGGTGGCCGCTTGGAGTAAAGATAGACCCAAAAAATATTTCCAGCTCTTTTATGAATGGGGTGAAAGAAAAAATACCATTCTTAGGTAAAGGTAAAAAAGAGGAGGATGAACCACCACTCAGTGATGAAGAGATGGCAACAGCATTCTTACGTAAGATTTTTCTTCCTATTTCTTTTTCCATTGCTTCAATATTAATTTTTGGTCCTACTACACTCGCGATAGTTGCTGCCGTTATTGGTACAATATTCGCCATAAAAGGGGGAGTTGAGGTTCTTTTTTCAAATGACAAAGAAGGTACTTTATATAACCCTCATTCACGAGATGAAAAGAAAAAAGAAGGATGGGATGGGAAAATTCTTGATGGTATTAGTAAAATTTTAGGATCCAAAGTTAATGAAACTGGGCAGGGTAATCAACCTGCTGTAACAACTGAGGAGCAACTTACTCAAAAGAGTGAGCAGTCTACTGTGCTTGAACAAGTTACTTTAGATCAGCAAAAAACCACAGGGCAGCAACCAAGTAAGACTACCTAAGTTTGCCAATAAAGTGAGTTGTGTAAGAGGTCTACTATTATTCTATAACGCATACAACAGGAGTATGATCAGATGGATTTTCTAGCTTACGCAATCTATCATCTATGTAGCATGTTTCCAATTTATCTACAGCTTGTGGCGATAATAGCATATAATCTATTCGCATTCCTTGATTGTTTCTGAGTGAATTGCCTTGATAATGCCACCAAGTGAATTGTTGCAAATTGGGGTGGGATATTCTAAACGTGTCTTTAAACCCAAGATTCAAGATTGCTCTTAACTTCTCACGTTCTTTTATATGAAAGCACACTTGGCCATTCAATAAATTTGAATCAAAAACATCAATTTCATCCAGTGCAACATTATAATCGCCAGCTATAATAGTTAACTCTTCATTTTTCAACAAAGTGCTCATCCTTTCATATAGGTTATCAAAAAACTTGAGTTTATACTCAAACATATGAGAGTCTGGGCTTTGACCATTTGGAACGTATACACTTCCTACCCTTACCTTATGATTGGTGTGTTTTATCACACATTCTATATAACGTGCTTCTTGATGACTCTCTACAACATCAATTTTTAATTTTTCCAGTATCGGATATTTAGATAAAACACAAACGCCATTTCTTGCAACTTGTCCATAGATAGCATATTCATATCCTAACTTTTCTATCTCTACATAAGGAAATTGCTCTTCCGTACATTTTATCTCTTGCAGCAAAACTATATCTATCTGACTGTCAACTATAAAACTACAAAGTTGGTTAACTCTTTTACGTATGGAGTTTACATTCCAAGTTGCAATCTTTAGCATCAACAATCCTTATTAATTATATCAATTAAACTCTCCCCAGTAGGCAACCTCGATGTTATAATTTTTTTCCATTTGATTAACCTTAAACTATCAGCAATGTTTTTACTCATGGTATATGCAACTGTATTATTCATCACATGAGATAGCCCACTTTTTAGAACTAATGAACAAAATACCCTTGCTGTCTGTGAGGAAAAAAAAGCAACACTATCAATTTTACCATCCAACAGTAAATTTTTACACCTATTAGTTAGACTCCTTTTTATAATTGTTTTATAGAGTACAACTTCTCTTACATTAAAATCTTCTTCAGATAATCTCTTTTTTAGGTCACATGATACTTCTTGTCCCCTTATATACAAGAACTTTATTGCGTTTGAATAATGAGCTTTTATGAATGATATCAGACCATCAACGTTGCTGTCTGCTGAGATTATATCAGAAAATCCCAAATTTTTTGCAGCCTGCATGGTTGAATTACCAACTGTAATAATCGGAAAGTCATCCTCTTTGCATATTTGACTAAAAGCCTTTACACTGTTTTTACTTGTAGATATCACAACGTCAAATTCGTACGCAGATATATCAGGATTTAAGTACTTTATTGTGAATACTGGTTCTATAAAAACTTTGTATCCATACTTTCTCAATATATTTCTTGTATTGAACGAATCCAATAAAGGCCTCGTTAATAAAATAGACTTCATTCTGATTTATTTCACTACTAGTAAAATAGTACCCTTTATACACAAATTACTGAATAAAAATTTTTATTTTGATGGCTTGAGCAACTATTCAAGTAATTGATGTTGAAATAAGGATACTCAGTCCCCTATTTACCACTAAGCTTTAAATTCACTTATACTTTTCTAATGCTAATTACGTTGAGCTCTTTTGAATGGCTCCCTTCAATGGAATTATATAGCTAATATTCCTGTATAAGTCGAATGGGTTAATTTATTGATGCATGATAATTAGGCCCAGCTATCGCGGTTTGAATGTTAATTTGATCACTAGCTTTGAGATTATCATTTTTATCTATTTGTGGCTTACTAATCATAGTCCGAACGATATTAGCTGCCATAAAGGCACAGCCTAGAATAAAAAAGGCAGTAGAAACAAAAGGAATGATAGGAGATTCGAGAGGCAATATAGATGCAATTCCTCCTATTAAAAACGAAACGTTAGATGTAATATCAAGACAGATCTTTGTTAGTTTTTTTTGTCCTGCTACACCAAGTTGCTTCTGCTGTAGGAAATGATCCTTTAATGACCATATATTTAAAGCAAACGAAAGTACACTTAATATAGTGCCGGCAATACTAAAATACAGACTTAAGACAGGAATACTAAAGGCTAATGCTGCTATATATCCAATAAAAGAAGCAGTAGATAGTGTAGTAACTAAGCGTTTCGAGTAAGTTCGTACCTTCTTTCTGTAGGCTAACTTATCTTTTTCACCATACATAGCATAAATATTACCTAATACGTTATATTGTAGCATTAACTAATTCAACAAGCAATATGGAAGCTAAGAGTGCCCGAGAGAAGACTTGAACTTCCACAACTTAAAAAGTTACTAGCACCTGAAGCTAGCGCGTCTACCAATTCCGCCACCCGGGCTTTTTATAGTTTACTATGTTAAAGTTAAATAATATACTTAAACAATTTTTAGTTCAAAGGTAATGCCAAATCTAGACCAAATATTTTTCGCTCAAAACAATGTTAATATTAATAACGTATATAAAATAGTCAATAACGCTTTGAGCAATAGCGATGGTGGTGAGCTGTTTCTAGAATTTTGCCAGTCGGAGTCCCTAGTTTTTGATGACAATATATTAAAACACGTGGATTTGAATACCAGAAGGGGATTTGGTTTAAGGTCTTTTTGTGAGGATAGTACATCTTTCGTTTGTTCTTCTGAGATTAGCGAAAAAGAAATTAGTAATGCTGCTTCTATGGTAAAAAGCTCAGTGTCTTTAAACAAGACAAATTTAATAAATTTAAACGAAGAGACAAAAAGCCTATATTCGAGGATTAACCCTACAAATGAAATGGATCTGAATTCAAAGATTAAACTACTCAATGAGGTTAATGAGTATGTAAGGTCCAAAAATAACTGCGTGAAGCAAGTAAAAATAACTCTAAGTGGAGAATGGCAAGTCGTACAAATAATAAAGGGTGATCACAGATTAAGCGATATCAGGCCTCTGGTACGTTTTAATGTGCTAGTCATTGTAGAAAAGGATGGCCGTACTGAGAGAGGCTACGCAGGAAACGGTGGAAGGGATTCTTATAGTAAGTTTATTTCTGAGAAAAAGTGGAAAGAAGTTGCAAACCAGGCTTTGGAACAAGCACTGGTAAATCTTGAAGCAATTCCAACTCCAGCCGGAGAAATGACAGTTATTCTAGGTCCGGGCTGGCCGGGAGTATTGTTGCATGAAGCTGTGGGTAATGGACTCGAAGGCGATTTTAATCGTAAAGGAGTCTCAGCATTTTCAAATTCTATTGGTAAACAAGTAGCAGCTAGTGGCATCACAGTAGTTGATGATGGAACTCTGCCTAATTTGCGTGGTTCTATTAGCATAGATGATGAAGGTACTCCACCCAGTTATAATGTGTTGATAGAGGATGGAATTCTCAAAGGCTACATGCAGGATCATATGAATGCTAAACTCATGGGTGTGAATCCAACTGGTAATGGTAGAAGAGAAAGTTATAAAGAAGTTACTATGCCGCGCATGACAAACACCTATATGTTACCAGGGAAACATACGCCGGAAGAAATAATATCTAGCGTAAAGAAAGGTCTGTATGCAGTAAATTTCGGTGGTGGGCAAGTTGATATAACGTCAGGGAAATTTGTTTTTTCATCTTCAGAAGCTTACTTAATAGAAAATGGTAAAATTACACAGCCAGTCAAAGGAGCAACACTAATTGGTGATGGGCCAACAGTGCTAAAAAAAGTATCCATGGTTGGCAACGACTTAAAGTTGGACCCCGGTGTTGGCACATGCTCAAAAGATGGACAAAATGTGCCCGTTGGAGTTGGTCAACCAACACTCAAAGTCGACGCAATAACTGTTGGTGGAACTGAGATATAGATAAGGGCTAAAACGGGTTCCAGCGCATGACGAACAATTGTACAAATATTGTAGCCGTTATTCAAGTAGCCCGCAGAAACGAAAAAACTTACTTGACAAACTTCGCCAGCCCCCTTATTATGACAATAAGGGTATTTATGACTCAAAACTTGTTTTTGACCTGCAGGCTCAATGACAAAATTCAGTAAAAAACTTAGGGTATTTTTTGGCGGATTACATAAAATTATAGCGGCTGCATGTCTTTTTTATTTTTTCTACATTCAGCCAAATCGCGCTTATTTTAAGCGTTAGCACATTATTACAGCGCCACTTACAGTAATATAGAGTCAAAACTCGCACCACGGGGCTTCTTTTGCCTTTTTTTCCGCTTGGTAAATTTCTTAATGTTTGTAGCTAAAGCAATTTAAGAGACCGAAAATGATGTCATTCCAGCGCGTGACGCTGGAATCTAGTCTTTATTATGCAGCCACTTATTTAAAGTTAAGTTTTCTGGATCCAAGTAGTCAAGCTACTCGGATGACACCCTCTTGGATGGAAACCAGTGTCAGCTACTTTCATGACACTATGACAACCTTCATCCCGCTGCTTGTTAGCGGGATCTATGCTAAGAGATACCGCGAATTAATCACGGTATGACGCAGAGCTCGCGTTAGCTATACTTTTATACTCACCAACTCAGTATCCAATCTGGATCCAAGTAGTCAAGCTACTTGGATGACATCTTTCTTCTTGGTATAAATTACTTTTATATCTCAATGTTCATACAGCTATGCACGTTGCCGCATAGTGGATGAGGTGTATTACCTCTAAGAGTATGATTTTTACATAATAATATAATATTCTGTTCATAAATCAATGTTTCAACGTACAACAAGAACATTTTCATTGTGATTAAGATTTCTAGTATGTATATTAATAAATCTTGTTCTCAACTAAGTAATGAAAGTAATAATTGTTATAATAATGTTATTGTGTAGCAGTTACACAATGGCAAGCGAGCGAATAAGTCTAGTGGATAAAAAACTATCTCAAGGATATGTAGCTCCAGTGCTTACAGAAGATAGCGTTATTTTATCAGACAAGCACGGCGCTTTATATTCCTTTGATATTGATAACTCAAAGGCTATGAATTGGAAATTACACCTCTCACGTAGGAAAAAAATTGGTAACATGAGCCTATCGCATTATGAAAAAAATGTTTTCTTTATAGTGGATAACACTTTACACGCAATAGATGCAAAAACTGGCAAGATTGAGTGGGAAAAAGAATTGAGAGCTCCAGTAAGAGGGAAAGCAGCAGTAATAAATAATAAATTGGTAGTATTGACTATTGATAATTATCTGTACGTGTTTGATATAAAAGATGGCAGCTCCGTTTGGGCTTATCAAAACGGTATCAATGAGGTTCGAGGTTTGTATTCCATATCGCCAACAATTTCTAACGATAAAATAATAGCACCATTTTCAAATGGTGAGTTAATAGCTTTTAATGAAGACGGTAAAAAATTGTGGAGCCAAAAATTGGCTACAAACCTTTTGGATACACAGCTCACAGATGTAACTACTACACCGAGAGTGCTTGGCGATACTTTAATAGCTACAAACAATTCTTATATTTATGGTATTGACGTGAAATCAGGAAATATTTTGTGGTCAAAGTCACTGCAAGTAAAAAGTGTATCAGACATTGAGTCATATTATAGTCCTCTTATTCCTGCAGAGAAACAAAAAGAAGGCGGAAGAATTTTTATAGTAACTGAAGATAATAAAATAATCGGCCTGGATATAAAAAATGGAGAAACAGTCTGGGCATCTGATTTAATAGAAAATACGCAATTGTTTGCTCCAATTGTGCATGCCCATACACTTTGGGTGACAAGCAATAAAGATTCAATGCTTGCTTTTCCTGGATCTGAAAGTGCAGGAAAGGTAATCAAAGTACCTGGTAATGTGTTTCACACTCCAGTGTTTACTCACGATAAAATATATGTAACAACTGAGGGAAATGGTGTTTATTCTTTAGAAAATAGGTTTGTTCTTTATGATTGATTATGACCTGATTGTTATAGGTGGTGGTCCAGGCGGTTATAAGTGTGCTATTGCTGCTGCAAAACTTGGATTGAAAGTTGCCTGCATAGATAAAAATAGCATTTTTGGTGGTACATGCTTGCGAGTTGGGTGCATACCTTCCAAAGCACTACTTCATTCTTCCTATCAGTATGCTCACACGAAAAATGATCTGTCGAAGCTTGGCATAAAAATTAAGGATGCAAGTTTCGATTTAAAAGAAATGCTAGGCTATAAGGACGCCAGAGTTCAGGAACTTGGAAAAGGTATAGAATATCTGTTTAACCTTCACAAAATCACTAAAATCAATGGACTTGGGAAAATTACTTCTTTTGACCAAGGTAATCTTGAAGTTTCAGTTGAAGATAAGGTGCTGAAGACAAAAAATATAGTAATTGCAACCGGTTCTGACGTTATTTCTTTGCCAGGAATTAATATCGATGAGAAAAGTATTATTTCATCAACTGGTGCATTGTCTTTAACTGGAGTACCAAAAAAACTTGTCGTAATCGGAGCCGGGGCAATAGGGCTTGAAATGTCTTCTGTATGGAGGAGGCTAGGGTCTGAAGTCACTGTAGTAGAATTTTTTGACAGAATCGCTGCAGCAATGGATGGAGAATTAAGTAAGTCTCTACTTTCTAGTCTACAAAAACAAGGAATAAAATTTTTACTTAGCACTAAAGTTGAGGGAATAAAACAAAGTAGTAACTTTTTGAGTGTGAAAGTTTGCTCTGTAAAAGATAATCAAACAAACACTATAGAAGCGGATAAGGTATTGGTGGCAGCAGGACGCAAACCATGTACTGATGGTCTTGGTATTGATGAAAAAATAGAAAAAGATAATCGCGGTTTCGTTCAAGTTAACAACAGATATGAAACTAATGTGAAAGGAATATTTGCTATTGGTGATGTGATTGGTGGAGCAATGCTTGCTCATAAAGCAGAGGAAGAAGGAGTGGCAGTTGCAGAGATAATAGCAGGACAGTCACCTCACGTTGATTATGAAATTATACCATCTGTCATTTACACTCACCCTGCGGTTTCTTCGATCGGTAAAGCCGAAGAGGAACTCAAAAATGCTGGCTATAAGTACAAAGTTGGTAAATGTCAATTTGCTGCAAACGGCAGAGCAAAAATCACTGATGATGCTGAAGGATTCGTGAAAGTGCTGACTTGTAGCAGAGCAGATACAATACTAGGTGTGCATATCATAGGAGCATACGCTGATACGCTAATCAATGAAGCAGCGGTTGCAATGGCATATGGCGCAGCAGCAGAGGATATATACAGAATTTGTCACTCTCATCCTGATATAAATGAAGCCTTTCGAGATGCGTGCATCGATGCTTTCTTTAAAAAATAATTGTGGACCTCGGTTCAATCATTGAAAAATGGTATGAGTGGCTGAGGTGCAACAGATCTTATTCACCAAACACTTTAGAGTCATACATGAGGGACTTGAAGGATCTTATAAGTTTCCTAAATACTCACATTGGTGGAGAAGTAAATGTTGGTACTCTGAAAAATTTAAGTATACCTGAGTTAAGAAGTTGGCTTACCTCTCGTTATGGAAGAGGTGTGAATGCAAGATCTAACGCTCGAGCACTCTCAGTAATCAGAAATTTCTTCAAGTACATAAAAAACAACTACAATATAGACAATGAAGCTGTATTTTCCTTATCAAGGCCAATTCAGAGAAGAACTCTGCCCAAAGCATTATCAATACCTGATATAAAAACTTTGGTGAAAGAAATGAAATTATCTGACTTGAGCGAACCTTGGGTGGTAAAAAGAGAAATTGCAATTATCGTCCTGCTATATGGTACAGGCTTAAGAATCAGTGAAGCGTTGAACCTTGGGGTTAGTGATATTAACAATGAAAGTTTAATAGTAACAGGTAAGGGAGATAAACAAAGGCAGGTATTCATTCTTCCGGTAGTAAAAAAGTGTATACAGGAATATGTAAAAGCCTGTCCTTATCTTGGCATTAATAATGAAACACAATATCTTTTTTTGGGAGTAAGAGGAAAAAAATTGGGAAGAACTTATGTGGCTAATCGTTTGCAGAAAATAAGGAGAATATTAAATCTGCCAGAAATCTTATCTCCACATGCATTTCGTCATAGTTTTGCTACTCATTTGCTTCAAGAAGATATTGACATAAGATCAATACAACAACTGCTTGGCCACTCAAGCCTGGAAACCACCCAGGTTTACACTCACCTCAATTATCAAGATGTTTTTAACATGTACAAAAATTTTCAGCAGGGCCTGGAGAAGAAATCAAAACCCTTGTAACTTGAGGATTGTCGGTGGTACCACCAGGTCCTATATCTCGTTCATCCGCTTTACATAAATAATATCCTACTAAAAAAAGGACCAGTGCAACTGCTGTAAGACAAGCACCTATTACTAGATAATCGTATAAAATTGCTAAACCTACACAACCAGTCAATGCTCCAGATAATATAAAAAATGCATAAGCATAGTTGCTTTGTTTTTTACCAGGAGAAATTGCTTGTGAGGATTTTTCGTTTTTATTACTCAGACTTTTAGTACGGAGCAGTATATTTTCTGATGAAAGCCTATCTCTTTCTTCCCTTACTTGTTTCAAATCTCTTTCTAATTGTGAAATTTTGCTAGTTTCGCTCGTTTTTTCACGCACAACCTTATCCAGCTTTTGCTCTGTTTCTGCAAGTTGAGCTTTTGTCTTTTCAAGTTCATCTACAAGTTTTTGTGCAAACTCCTCAAAACCTGCTGGTATATTATTCGTATTTGCTACAGGTTGCTCTGCACTTGTAGGGAATTTTTCATTTAGATAATTTCTGATACGTTCAATACTTTCAAATGCAGCAGTAACAATTGCACGATTTATGAAACAATTATCCTCTACTAACTTTTCTACATCATCTAAATCTTTTCTATTAATAGCATCAGTTAATCGCTCTGTAATAGCTTGTTCAATTATTTTCTTCAACCGTGAATTTTGCTCTATAGCTCGTATTGGCTTTATTTGACTAAAATCTAGGTCTTTATGTTTTAAAAGTTTAATCAATACTTCTTCGTTATCTTGTGTTATTCCTTGTAAACATATTAAGCTCAGGGGTGTTTCTATTTCTCCATTTTGGTTTCTTTTCCAGCTGTATTACATTTTTTAGTTTCTTGAGCATTAATATTTAAATTTTGATGTTGTAAAAGCAACATCATCATTTTCAAGCATATAGGGCTGTCATCACCATTCATGATAATAGTCATTAGTGGTGTATATCTCTCATCAAACGCATTAACATCCGCACCTTCTGCTAGAGCTTGTTTAAAATTCTCTAGGTTTTCATCATCAATAGCTTTAAATAACTGTTTTGTTGATTCACTTAGCTGTCTTAAAGTTGTCGAATTTCGAGCTTGCGATGCCGTGTTATCACCACCTCCATAAGCTCCATAATATGTTACACCGTTTCTATAAGGCATACTAAACCCTCTTTATTAATGATTTACTAATATAATTATGTAAAAAAAAAGGAAAATTGCAAGCGATTTATCTATAGCTAACCCAAGAAAGGTTTTCCTACGTCATACCGCGATTTATTCGCGGTATCTCAGCATAGATTCCGCTAACAAGTAGCGGAATGACGAATTTTTGTTTTTAAAATTATCGATGAACTTAAGTCACTTTAGCTATAAAATCCTAATTCTGAGTTAATTAATTACGACTCTAAAAACTTCTCTGCATCAAGTGCAGCCATGCACCCTGTTCCTGCGGCAACTACTGCCTGGCGATATACCTTATCTTGAACATCACCTGCAGCAAATACTCCTGCTTTACTAGTTAAAGTTGTTCCAGGTTTTGTAATTATGTAACCCTGTTCATCCATTTCAACAAAACCTTTAAAAATACCAGTATTTGGTGCATGCCCGATTGCAATGAACACTCCATCGACTTTCAATTCTTGAGCTTCCGTTGATTTAACTATAATACCAGTAACTTTTTTCGGATTTTCTTCTCCAAGAATCTGCTCTACGGTATGGTTCCACATTACTTTTATTTTATCATTTTTAAAGAGCCTATCTTGCATTACCTTTTCCGCTCTCAATTTATCACGCCTGTGTATTAATATCACTTCTTTGGCAAATCGAGTTAAAAATATTGCTTCTTCAACAGCGGTATTTCCACCACCAATCACGGCTACAACTTTATTCCTAAAAAATGCACCATCACAAGTTGCACAAGCTGAAACTCCGTAACCTTGAAATTCCTTTTCACTCTTGAGACCAAGCCATTTTGCTTGCGCACCAGATGCAATTATAATTGCATCTGAATAGTAGTCATTAGTATTACCAGAAGATCTAAACCTATACTCATTAGAATCCTCAAGTTGTTCAACGCTTTTTATCTCATCATCTATTATTTTTGCTCCAACCTGTTCTGCATGCAACCTCATTTGCTCCATTAGTTCTGGACCCTGTATTGAAACAAAACCAGGATAGTTTTCAACATCTGTAGTAATTGTAAGCTGACCACCAGGCTGCATTCCCGTTACTACAATTGGCTCTAAGTTTGCACGTGCTGCATATATAGCAGCAGCATAACCCGCTGCTCCAGATCCAATAATAAGAACTTTTGTACTAAATCTATAATTCTTCACTGTATGAGTTTAGATAATCAGCTACTCCTTCATCGCTTGCCTGCATTGCTGGCTTACCTTTTTTCCACCCTGCTGGACATACTTCACCATGCTCCTCATTATGTTTAATTGCATCAACGATTCTAACGAATTCATCGATATTACGCCCTAAAGGCAAATCATTTATCGATTGATGACGTACAATAAATTTATCATCAATAACGAAAGTTGCTCTCAGCGCAATTGAGTCATCATATAAGACCCCATAGTCTCTTGATATAGACTTTTTGATATCAGACACTAAAGTGTAGCTAACCTCTCCAATACCACCATCATTAACTGGAGTGTTTCGCCATTTATAATGTGAAAATTTTGAATCTACACTTATTCCTATCACTTCAATACCACGCTTTGCAAACTCATTTATTCTATTATTGAGCGATATCAATTCAGTTGGGCAAACAAAAGTAAAATCAAGTGGATAGAAAAAAAGGACAGCATACTTATTTTTTATGTGCTTACTCAGACAGAAATCATCAACAATTTCTCCGCCGGAGAGAACAGCTGAAGCAGTAAAATCGATAGCAGATTTTGTTACAAGATTCATAATTGACCTATTCTTTTAAAACAACTCTAATTTTACACTTGATGAACTTATATGCAAGTTTTCTTTAGTTTTAGCCCTATAAAAACTTCCTAAAATAGCTCTTCTTTTTTACCGATAAGATACAATCCAGATTGGACACTGAGTTGATGAGTATAAAATTCTACGTCATTCCACCATGAACCGTCATACCGCCGCGGTATCTCTAGATCCCGCTAACAAGCAGCGGGATCCAGGATTTTGATTGGGTTGGTAAGCATAAAAGTATAGCTTCTACGTCATACCGTGATTTATTCACGGTATCTCACATAGATCCCGCTAACAAGCAGCGGGATGACGAGCTTATCGTCATTCCACCACGAACCGTCATACCGCCGCGGTATCTCTTAGCATAGATCCCACTAACATGTAGCGGGATCCAGGATTTTGATTGGGTTGGTAAGCATAAAAGTATAGCTTCTACGTCATACCGTGATTTATTCACGGTATCTCACATAGATCCCGCTAACAAGCAGCGGGATGACGAGCTTATCGTCATTCCACCATGAACCGTCATACCGCCGCGGTATCTCTAGATCCCGCTAACACGTAGCGGGATGACGGTTGTCGTTTAGCCATAAATATTTAAGAAATTTACCAAACGAAAAAAAAGGCAAAAGAAACCCTGGTCATTGTCTATTTTCTGTATTGGCGTTTTTTTAAGTCTTAAACACTGCAATTTAGCTGCTTTTAAGTGCAACTCACCTTAGTTCAAATGTTTAAGAAATTTACTAAGCAGAAAAAAAGGCAAAAGAAATCCCGTGTTAGCTAGTTGTCACTCTCTAATCCTGCAAATTGGCGTACTATACTGTCTTAAACGACTTATAAGCGCGTTTCAGCTTGTATAGGTAAAAACCTAGAAATTTGATAAAGACATAGAGTGCACATAGTGCAAAAAATTAAACATGAGACGCCAAATACGTTGAGTTTTTTTGTCATTTAATCTGTACAGAGAAGATAAATAAATAGCTTCAATTTCATGATAAGGGGCCTGGCGGAGTTTGTCAAGTAAGTTTTGCATTTCTGTGAGCTAACTGCTAACCGACAGCTAACATTAACTACCAATATCGTATCTGAAGAAGCCCCCTGGCCATTCTAAAAAATTTAATGCTGAGTACACCTTACTTTTGGCTTCCTCTATAGTGCTCCCTTCTGCTACTATATTTAGCACTCTTCCGCCATCTGAAACCCAATTACCACTCTCATCTAATTTAGTACCAGCGTGAAATACCAATATACCAGGAATGCTTTCAATTTTATCTAATCCCTTAATTACTTCTCCCTTTTGATAATCACCCGGATAGCCTTTACTTGCAACAACTACACAAACTGTAGATTGGTTGTTAAGTTCCACCATTTTGACATTTAACTTTCCTTCTGCAACTGACAACATCAATTTTAACAAATCGCAATTTGAATCAAATCTAGGTAATATAGATTGCGTTTCTGGATCACCGAATCTAACGTTATACTCGAGAAGTTTTGGGCCATCTCTGCAAATCATTAAACCAGCAAAGAGTACTCCCTTATAAGGCGTACCCATGTTAACCAATGCTTGAGCTGTAGGGTATATTATTTTTTGGATGATTTTTTGCTCCATGTCCTTACTTATAATTGAAGGTGATGAGTACGATCCCATACCCCCAGTATTTTGGCCTTCATTATTTTCATTCACTCTCTTATAATCTTTTGCGCACCCAAGAGTTACTACTTTCAACCCATCAACAAGAGCAAAAAAGCTTACTTCTTCTCCAATTAAAAATTCTTCTATGATTATTTCTTCACCTGATTCACCAAATTCTTTCTCCACTAGCATTGAATCTATTGCTGAAAAAGCTTCGTTTTCTGCGCAACATATCATCACGCCTTTCCCTGCCGCAATTCCATTTGCTTTCACTACAAGTGGAAACTTTATTTTATTGCTACGTACAAAATCTTTAGCTAATCCTTCATCAACAAAACACTCGTACTTGGCAGTTGGTATGCCATATCGCTTGCATAGTCCTTTGGTGAAAGACTTTGATCCCTCAAGTTTTGCAGTTGCTTGACTCGGAGCAAAAACATTTATTCCCTCTGCAACTAAATCATCAGCAAGCCCATCAATTATTGGTTGTTCTGGACCAATAACAACCAACTCTATATTTTCTCTCTTGCAAAATTGTGTAACATCCACTGAATTTTGAATATTTACATCCACAAGAGTCCCAAGATCTTTCATAGCTTGGCGACCAGGAGTTACATATAACTCAGTCAAGATAGGAGATTTTTTTAGAGCCCAAAGTAGAGCGTGCTCACGTCCACCAGAACCTATAACCAGAACCTTCATCTTTATTTCCTCGCTTTTCTATATGTCAAAATTATTATTTGCTTATAACAGTATCATTACTCATGTATTTTTGCAACACGTTTGGTATTGCAATCGACCCGTCAGAATTTTGATAATTCTCCATTATGGCAACAATCGTTCTTCCTATAGCTAAAGCTGAGCCGTTTAAAGTGTGAACATATTTTTTTATCTTTTTATCAGTTTCTGAAGAGTATTTAGCGTTCATCCTTCTTGCTTGAAATGCACCACAATTTGAGCAGCTTGATATTTCTCTATATTTATTTTGCTCAGGTAACCATACCTCTATGTCATAAGTCCTTTGTGCAGCAAAACCCATATCACCACTACACAGTAGCATTACTCTATACGGTAATTCTAGTTTTTTTAATATCTCTTCAACAACATTCGTCATGCGCTCAAGTTCATCATTTGATTGGTCTTCAGTTGTAATACTCACCAACTCCACTTTACCAAATTGGTGTTGCCTTATCATGCCTCTCGTGTCTCGCCCTGCGCTGCCTGCTTCTTTACGAAAACACTCTGAATACGCAGTAAAACGAATAGGCAGTTCTTTTTCCTCTACTATTTTATCAGCAACCAAATTTGTTAAAAACACTTCACTTGTGGGAATCAACCTCAATTCGTCGGTAGTTAAATACGAATCGTCAGAAAATTTTGGTAGCTGACCAACGTTATACATAGCTTCGTTTTTCACCAAAGCTGGGTGGTACACCTCAGTATAGCCAAATTCATTAACATGCATTTCAAGCATAAAATTTATTAGCGCTCGTCCAAGCTTAGCTAACTGTCCTTTTAATATCGCAAATCTTGATCCGGAAATTTTCGCCGCTTGTTCGAAGTCCATTAAACCTAATTTTTCTCCGAGTTCATAATGAGATTCTGGTACAAAATCAAACTGTCTTTTTCCTCCATATCTTCTCACCTCTAAATTAGAGTTCTCATCTGCGCCTATTGGCACATCTTGCGCAGGAATATTCGGCAAGTTAGATAAAACATTCACTAACTTATCCTTTTCTGCTTGTTCCTTTAAGCTAATTGCCTCTATCTCATTCGTGATGTCTTTTGACAACTCTATTTGCTCTTCACAAGGGCTCTTGCTCATTTTAAGCTTCTTTATTTCCTCTGTGATTTCATTGCGCTGCCTATTTAAATCTTGCAATTTAGTGGTTAATGACCTTTTCTCGTGATCAATTTCTAATACCTCTTTTGCAGTAAACTCTCTTATCCCCCTGCTTTTCATTGCCTTTTCAAATCCTTCAGGGTTTTTGCGTATATATTCTATATCGTGCATATATTGTGCTATTACTAACATTATTACTGTACTTCAAAAGCTATTAATATTCAATATTTTCTCATACTACTAAAATTATTATGGTTGATTTTTTTGTTAGAATTTGTTAAAATTTAATTAACTTAGCGTTCATAGGATATAGTATGTCGGGCATCATAAAAAAATATAATCAATTTAAAGAGAGCACTTACTTTGCTGGTGGAAAATTCGTTATCTACGCTACTTGTGTATGCCTAGCAGCCACATTTGCTGTTGGCTATTTGGGGTTGATAATAGGATTCCCTCTATTGATCTTTCCACTTGCTATGCTCATCTCTAACCCCATAGTTTGGGTTTTAATGGGAATAATTCTTACAGTAGCATACAAAATGGTTGTTGAACCTTTATTTTACTTAGCAAAGAACTATATTAATGGAAAAGGAGCAGGTCAAGGTGAGCAAAAAACTCAAGATGGAGATAGTGGTGTTGTACCAGATGGCACGGAAAGCCCAGAGAATAGAAGTCGTAGAAATTCTGATGCTTCAGTAGATAGTGGTTTGAATATGAACTCAAAAATTGTTACATATAATACTGCAGGGGACGGTAACTGCTTTTTCCATGCGGTATTTGGTGATAATAGCTCTGGTCAATATAAGGCTGAAAAAGCACAAGATATGAGAATGGAGAGGCACAAATTTTTAAGTCAATTTAAATCTTTGGATGATCCAAGTATGCCAGCTTCTCTAAGAGGGCATCTAGAAACGCTTTTTAATATGTTTTTAAACAAGCCAGGAGATCTAACTGGGAGGTCAGATGAAATAAAGAAGCTGGTTGAACAGACAAATGAAAAGACTAGAAATGCTAAAGATAAGGTTGGGGAGCTAGTAGGTAGAGTTATTAGAAATTTTAATGTATCGCATGATAAAGCTATCAGCAATCTAAGAGAATATGCAGAAGCTCTTGATCCAGATAATTTTGATGAAGAGATTTACAAAACAAAATACAATAGTGACGTTATTACAAATTCATTTCTTAATAACCCTGAACTTTACAAAGCTTATTTAGAAGCAACAAATAATCCGTGCTATTATATTTTTATCAAAGAAATTCCTATTTTAGCTTCTTTAGCTAACATTAAAATTAATGTCTATTATAAAGACAATAACAACGAGAAGCACGAGGAGTTTAAGCCAGATTCACAAATGATAAATAATGATCTGCTAAATCACATATTTGGTCGTGGAAGTTATAAATTAAACGACGAGTTATGGGGTGATAAAAGACAAGAAACAATATACTTAAAACCTGGTCATTACGAGAGAGCTAAGGTAGTAGAGGCAGAGCCTTCTCTTATGGAAAAAGTAAATTCGGCTCTACAAGGTGCTGCAGCAGCATATGCTAATGCATTAAGTTTGAACACATAGAATGTATGCCCCTCCAAATAGGAAGTTTGACGATTGATTCTTCAGTTATTTTAGCTCCAATGTCAGGGGTAACTGATTATCCGTTTAGAAGTATTGTAAAGAAGCTAGGTGCAAGTTTGTTAGTTTCAGAAATGATTGCAAGCAGAGCCATGATTATGCAAACTCGCCAGAGTCTGCAAAAAGCAAAAGTCGATGAATTAACTGCTGTGCAGCTTGCTGGATGCGAGCCGGATGTAATGGCAGAGGCTGCAAAACTAAATGAGGATATGGGTGCAAAAATAATAGATATAAATTTCGGTTGTCCTGTTAAAAAAGTTGTAAACGGTTATGCAGGATCAGCGCTAATGCGTGATGAGAAAAAAGCCGCTGAGATAATTGAGGCCGTGGTCAAAGCAGTGAATGTGCCAGTTACGGTGAAAATGCGCACTGGATGGAACGATGAAAATCGCAATGCACCGAGGCTTGCGAAAATTGCCGAAGACTTAGGAGCAAAAATGATCACTGTGCATGGAAGAACGAGGGCACAGCTCTATAACGGCCAAGCAGATTGGAAATTCGTTAGAAATGTTAAGGAGCAAGTGAAAATTCCAGTTATAGTAAATGGCGATATTAAAAATTTAAATGATATTCAGAATGCTCTCAAAGAATCTGGAGCAGACGGAGTGATGATAGGTCGTGGTGCCTACGGTAAACCTTGGCTGATTAATCAAGCAATGAACTTTCTCAGTGGAAGTGAAACTTCTGAGCCAACAGCTTCAGAGAGATTAAGCATCATACTCGAGCATTACGACAATATTCTTGAGTACTATGGAAATGACACAGGAATAAAGATGGCCCGCAAACACATAGGTTGGTACAGTAGCGGGCTTCAAAGCTCATCTGAATTTCGCATGAGAGTAAATAACATGGCAGATAGCACAGAAGTGAAAGAAAATATTATTGGCTTTTTTGGTCAAGAGACACACTAGCTGTACTCAATTCGACTGATCATATGCCACTACGCTCTCTTCCTCACCAGAGTGTAAATGACAATTATTATCCATAAACCATTTCTCGTCATAAGTTTCAATATCAAAATATTTTTCATATTTATCTATATTATCACAAAGTGAAAGTGCTCTGATCTTATTCATAATCAAACCTGTACCAGCAGGAATTAATCTTCCTACTATAACATTTTCTTTTAATCCACTTAAAGGATCACTCTTCCCGCAGAATGCTGCTTCTGTAAGTACTTTTGTTGTCTCTTGGAAAGAAGCAGCAGAAATAAAGGAGCTAGTTTCAAGACTTGCCCTAGTAATCCCCTGCAGAATAGGAAGATAATGAGCAGGCCGTTTGCCAGAGTTACTCATAGCATCATTTTCCCTATCAACTTCCAGCTTGTCAATGCTTTCGCCAACCAAGTACATAGTATCACCAGGATCAGTAATTTCCACTTTTTGTAGCATTTGTTTTAAGATCACCTCTAAATGCTTGTTGTCTATACGAACACCCTGCAATCTATAAACTTGCTGTATTTCAGAAATCATATAGTGCGCTAAAGCTTCTAACCCAAGCACACGTAAAATATCATGGAGATCAGGGTCACCATCCATCAATAGATCACCTTTACGTACAAAATCACCTTCATTGACTATTACATGCTTACTTCTTGATACCAAATATTCAACTGGAGAAATTTGTTCATCTACAGGTTTAATTAATATACTGCGTTTTCCTCTACGGTCTTTTTCAGAAAACGCTACATAGCCATCTATCTCACTAACAATAGCATGCTCTTTAGGACGACGTGCTTCAAATAACTCTATAACCCTCGGTAAACCACCAGTAATATCACGAGTTTTAACTGACTCTCTTGGTGTTCTTGTAATAACATCACCTGCATGAACCTTCTGGCCATTTTGTACATTGAGCACTGCACCAATTGGTATAAAATAACATGCTTCAACGCCACTTGCGAGTGTCATTACTTCACCATTATCGTCAAGCAGCACAATACGAGGACGTAAACTAGCTCCACCAGAATGCAATTTCCAGTCTTTTACTACTTTGCTTGATATTCCTGTAGATTCATCCATCACTTCAGTGATCGAAATTCCATCTTTTAAGTCCTGATAAGACACTGTACCAGTCTTCTCCGTGATAATAGGCAATGTATAAGGATCCCATTCCGCAACTTTATCGCCAATTTTTACTGACCCACTCTCATCCACATAAAGTTTAGCACCGTAAGGTACACTATGCTTCAACTTCTCACTACCAAGGCTATCAACCAACACGACTTCACAGGAACGGCTTATCACAATTTTATTTCCGTTTCTATCTATAATTATATTACTATTGTTTAACTTTATTTTAGCACTAATAGAAGCTATAATATTTGAGGATTCAACGCCTCTAGTCATTACCCCACCTATATGGAAAGTACGCATCGTTAACTGAGTACCTGGCTCTCCAACAGATTGAGCAGCTATAACACCAACTGCTTCACCTATTGAAACAATTTTACCAGTTGCAAGGTCTCTTCCATAACACAAAGAACACACACCAGGACTTATTTCACAAGTTAAAGGCGATCTAATTTTTACAGCATCAAGACCTGCAATGCTGATTTGCTTTACTTTATCCTCATCAATTAATTCCCCTGCTTTTACTAATAATTCTTTTGTCACTGGGTTATATATACCATTTGCAGATGTTCTACCCAGCACAACACTCTCTAGAGATGCAACTATAGTACTTCCTTCAACTGTAGCTCTCACAACAAGACCATTTTTTGTTTTACAGTCATGCTTTGTAACTATGCAATTTTGAGACACATCAACTAAACGACGAGTTAAGTATCCAGAGTTTGCAGTTTTAAGCGCAGTGTCAGCTAAACCTTTACGCGCACCGTGAGTAGAATTAAAGTATTCAAATACGTTCAATCCTTCACGGAAATTAGAAATTATAGGTGTTTCTATAATCTCACCAGAAGGTTTGGTCATGAGCCCTCGCATTCCTGCTAGCTGTTTCATCTGTGAAGTAGAACCCCTTGCACCAGAGTTAACCATCATATACACTGAGTTGTACTTACTATTTCCATCATATATAGATATTGCTTTTAACATATCATTAGCTATCATATCCGTACACTTAGACCATTCATCTATAACCTTGTTATACCTCTCACTTCTAGTTATTAGCCCATCTTGATATTGCATAGAGAATTTCTTAATTTCACCCCTCGCGTGATCAACATGTGTAGCTTTAGTTTCAGGTATAACCAGATCACAACGACCAAAAGAAACACCAGAAAATGTGGCATACTCAAAGCCAAGTACCATTAATTTATCAGAAAATGCCACTGTAGCACTTTGACCACAGTTACGATATACTAAATCAACTATACCAGTTATTTCCTTGACTGTTAATATCTGATTTATTAGATCGAAGCCTAGATTCTCATGCTTAGGAAAAATTTGCCATAATATTAAACGGCCAGGAGTTGTACAAACAGTTTTATAGTGAGTTTCACCGCTGCTATTAATATACTCCATCCTATACTTTATACTAGAATGAATATGTAAAGTGCCATCACTCAAAGAATGCTCAACTTCACAAAAAGCACCAAAAGATGGTAAATTATCTTCCTTAGGTTCTTGTAAAGTCAGATAATATATACCAAGTACTATATCTTTACTAGGAACTATAATCGGTCTGCCATTAGAAGGACTTAAAACGTTATTAGTGGACATCATCAACACCCTAGCTTCAAGCTGAGCTTCCAATGAAATTGGCACATGCACTGCCATTTGGTCACCATCAAAATCAGCATTAAACGCCGTACAGACAAGCGGATGAAGCTGTATTGCTTTGCCTTCAATAAGGATTGGCTCAAAAGCCTGAATACCAAGTCTATGTAGCGTAGGCGCTCTATTCAACAAAACAGGATGCTCTTTTATTACCTCTTCAAGCATATCCCAAACTTCTGGTTTTTCTGCTCTTATCAACTTACTAGCAAACTTAATAGTTGGAGCCATACTATACATCTTAAGCTTTGAGTAAACAAAAGGTTTGAATAGTTCAAGAGCCATTCTTTTTGGTAATCCACACTGATTTAGTTTCAAAGTTGGACCAACAACTATTACAGAACGTCCAGAGTAGTCTACCCTTTTTCCTAAGAGGTTCTGGCGAAAACGACCCTGTTTTCCTTTTAACATATCACTAATGGACTTTTTATATCCAACAGCACCAGCTTTGTTTACCAAAGTATTACGACGACTATTATCAAAAAGAGAATCAACTGCTTCTTGTAACATCCTTTTTTCATTACGAATCATAATCTCAGGAGGATTTAAGCTCAACAATTTCCTCAACCTGTTATTTCTATTAATAATAGTCCTATAATGATGATTCAGATCAGAAACTGCAGGACGACCACTTTCAAGCGATACCAAAGGACGCAAATCAGGTGGTAAAATAGGTATAGTTGTAAGTATCATCCACTCAGGCCTATTTCCAGATTTAATGAAGTTTTCAATAATACGCAATCTCTTTATAATTTTCTTTCTTCTTATCTCAGAAGCAACAGACTCTAATTCTAGTCTTAAATCCTTCCTAATTTCATGTAAATCAAGGCGCGTTAGCAACTCTCTTATAGCTTCAACACCTTGCATAGCTACAAAACTATCGATTCCATAGCTATCTTTAGCTTCATTATAAGCTTTTTCACTAATAATCTCACCTTTTTCAAAAGGCGAAACAAGAGGATCTGTCACGATATAATTATCGCTATATAAAATATTCTCAATATCTCTGAGAGACATATCCAATAATGCTCCAATTCTTGAAGGAAGCGATTTCAAAAACCATATATGAGCAACAGGAGATGCAAGCTCTATATGACCCATCCTTTCTCTTCTTACTTTAGAAGATGTAACTTCTACTCCGCATTTTTCACATATGCGACCTCTGTGTCTTCTTTTTTTGTATTTTCCACATAAACATTCATCGTCATTGACAGGGCCAAAAACCTTAGGGCAAAATAATCCACCTTTCTCAACTTTGAACGTACGATAATTTGCAGTTGAAACATCTTCTATCTCACCACAAGATATACGCTTAATACTTTCAGGGCTAGCAATCGATATGCTAACCTCATTAAAAGGTTGTGCAATGTTAGTGTGAGATATATCTTCAATCACTACATCATTTTGCTTTAAATCTACATTTAAACATAAAGAACGTAGTTCTTTTATCATCACATTAAAGGATTCAGGAATTCCACATTCAAAATTACTGTCACCTTTTATTATCGATTCGTAAATCTTAACTCTACCATTAATATCATCAGACTTCACAGTTAACATTTCCTGCAAAGTATAAGCAGCACCATAGGCTTGTAATGCCCAACATTCCATTTCACCAAAACGCTGACCACCAAAATGAGATTTTCCTCCTAGAGGTTGTTGAGTAACCAAACTATAAGGCCCTACTGAACGCGCATGAATTTTACCATCAACCAAGTGGTGCAACTTAAGCATGTACATGTAACCAACTGTAACCTTGCGGTCGAATTTTTCACCACTGCAACCGTCATATAATACAGCTTGTCCAGAGTTATCCAAACCAGCAAGTTCAAATAATTTTGCTATTTGTTCATCTTTTGGACCCTCAAATACAGGTGCAGCAACAGGAACGCCATCACGTAATTTACGTGCAAATTCAATGAGATTATTATCACTAATATTACGAATATCATTACAGATAGATACGTTACTACCATAGCTATAAACCTCAATCAGGAAATTACGTAAATTGCTGTATGAACTTTTACAAGAGTTCAAATAGTTCTCTACTAACGCATTCAACTCGTCATTTAGTGCATTTTTATTAGGTGTATTTAAAACAGAAGCCATTATTTCATCATCATCAATATTTTCAATTTTTTTATTGTCAAGGTATGCTACTGCAAATTGTGTAAAATTATCATCGTTAAGGGACCTAATTCCCTTGCAAAAAGCACTTTTGATTTTATTGATCTCATCGAGAATATTACTTACCCTTTCCCCTAATTTTCTACAAGCCCAACCTACATGCGTTTCCAGTATTTGCCCTACATTCATTCGTGAAGGAACACCAAGAGGGTTAAGAATAATATCAACAGGAGTACCATCTTCCAAATAAGGCATATCTTCCACTGGCACAACTCGAGAGATCACACCTTTATTCCCATGTCTACCAGCCATTTTATCCCCTGGTTGCAGACTATGTTTCACAGCAATGAAAACTTTTACTGACATCGACACACCTTGAGGCAGGTCATAACCTTCATGTAATTTTTCTACTTTTCGCTTAAACTGTGCTATTGCATGTGATACTTTTTCATCAAAATCTTTTTTTAAGCTCTTAACTTGCTCAGAAATGGATTGGTTTTTTAATCCTATACCCCACCATTGCTCACGTTCAATAGAGTCAAATTTTTCTCGATCTTGAGAACCAGAATTAATAAGAAGTTTCTTCAGTTCATCATAGAAATATTCACTAGTAACATTGATTATATAATCTCGCTCTTCCTCAAAGTCATTTACCTCTTTTTGTTTGATGAGTAATGCCCTTTCATTTTCTTCAACCCCCCTGCGTGTAAAGACTTGTACATCAATTACTGTCCCTTCAACATCTGGAGATGTATATAAAGAGGAATCTGCACAATCGAATGACTTTTCACCAAAAATTGTCATTAATAACTTCGTTTCAGGAGGCAATGAAAGAGAAGGTTTAGGTGTAACTTTACCTACCAGAATATAGCCTGGACCAACTCTTGTACCAATTTTCACTATACCACTATCATCCAAGTGATATAGATTTTCTTCATTAACACCAGGTATAGCACGAGTTATTTTTTCTGATCCTAAAGGGGTATCATGTACAACACAGTCAAATTCTTCTATATGAATAGAAGTAAAGAGATCTTTTTTAACAACTTCACTAGAAATAATAATAGAGTCTTCAAAATTATAACCTTGCCAAGACATAAAAGCGACTAGCAAATTTTTACCAAGCGCCAACTCACCACTGTTAATTGCAGGACCATCAGCTATTACATCACCCTTTTTAACATAATCACCTACGCACACTAGCGGTCTTTGATTAATACAAGTATTATGGTTAGAACGCTGAAATTTCCTTAGATGATAAATATCTACGTCCAAGTAGTTAACCCTTTCTTTATCAAAAGCACGTATAACTATAGAGTTACTATCAGAACTATCAACTATGCCATCGCGTTTTGCTAAAACTACAGCACCAGAGCCAGAAGCTACAAAAGACTCCATACCAGTAGCAACCAGAGGAGCGGTAGGCTTCAATAAAGGTACGGCCTGACGTTGCATATTTGAGCCCATTAATGCTCTATTAGCATCATCATTTTCTAAAAATGGAATCAAGGAAGCCGCAACTGATATTACCTGCTTAGGAGATACGTCAATGTAACTCACCTGATCACTACTTACCATAATGAAACTACTAGCATATCTACAGTATAGCATATCATCAACAAAGCAATTATTTTCATCGAGCTTTGCGCTGGTATCAGCTATATAATATAAACCTTCATCTATGGCAGACAGATACTCAATTTGATCAGTAACAACCCTATTAACTACTTTTCTATAAGGACTTTCAATGAAACCATATTTATTAATACGCGCGTATATAGCTAAACTGTTGATTAACCCTATATTTTGCCCTTCAGGAGTCTCAATAGGGCAAATTCTTCCATAATGAGTTGGATGAACATCACGCACTTCAAATCCTGCCCGTTCTCTTGTTAAACCACCAGGACCTAACGCGGACAACCTTCTTTTATGTGTTATTTCAGATAACGGATTAGTCTGATCCATAAATTGAGATAATTGAGAAGAATTGAAGAAATCTCTTAAGACATTAGTTAACACTTTTGGATTAATAAAATCAGATGGAGAAACTTTATCTAAACTAGAAGTGGACATAGAATCAACTATTGCGCGTTCCAATTTCAACAACCCAGTTCTAAATTGATTTTCTATAAACTCTCCAACTGATCTTACTCTTCTGTTTCCTAAATGATCAATATCATCTACAGATCCTTGACCGTCACGTAACAATACTATTTTTTTTACAATTTCAATAATATCTTCATACGTTAAAACAGTTAAATCCTCATCATAATTTAATCCAAGGTAAGAGTTAAGCTTCAACCTACCAATGTTAGACAAATCATAATATTCCGGACTGAAGAAAAGATTACGGAAAAACTCCTCTACTATCTCTAAAACAGGAACTTCACCAGGACGCAAAACTCTATATATTTCATATAGCGCATCCTGATAAGACATGTTTTCGTCTAAGAAAAGCGTATTTAATATATAAGGTCCAACAGATACATTATCTATGTTCAATACTGATATTTCATCCACAGACAATAACTCAAGCTTCTTTATGTCTTCCAGCTTTATAGATTCACCAGCAGATAAAATTTTCGTAGAGCTAGCACTATCCATTAAATCTTCTGCGAGGAATAAACCACATATAGAATTAAAAGGAACCAGATACTCTGTCAATTCATTATCATATAGCTTTTTAGCTAGTCTTGAGGTGATACGAACGTTAGCTTTAAGCAGCACATTACCTTCAATATCCATTAAGTCGAAAGGCAATCTCACTCCTTTAAATTTATCAGGAACAAAAGGCACTTTCCAACCATCTTTATGTTTTACATACTTTATTTTCTCATAAAATCTATCGAGTATATCATTATTTGATAGACCTAACGCCTTTAACAAAACTGAGATTGGCAATTTTCTTTTTCTATCAACACGAAAATACAAATGGTCTTTAACATCAAATTCAATATCAAGCCAAGAACCCCTATAAGGAATAATTCTAGCAGAATAGATCAATTTACCAGAATTGTAAGTTTTTCCCTTATCGCTATCAAAAAATACACCAGGAGACCTATGCATTTGTGAGACAATAACTTTTTCTACACCATTAATGATGAAAGTGCCCTTATCAGTCATCATAGGCAACCCACAAAAGTGGACTTCCTGCTCTTCTATAGATTTTACAACGGTTGCAAGTTTAGAATGATCTCCACTCTCTTTAATCGATTTATATTCATCAAGAGAAATACCATCCTGCATAACAACAAGACGTATAGAAGCAATAACCTGAGCAGAAAAAGTTACACCACGCTTTATACACTCAGATTCATCATACTTAGGATCATCTACCCTACAACTTATAAACTCAATAGTAGCCCTACGCAAAGGATCATTTATTGGAAAGATTGTATGAAAGATAACTTCAAGTCTTTCATTACCCTTATTCTTAGGAGCAAATGAATCATACGATTCTTTTTGAACCTTAACCAAATCCAATAAAGAATCTTTTAAATCAATCGACCTAGAATAAGAAACTCTAGGGACAAAAGCACCAGAAGCGTACATATAAGAAGAATCAACCATTAAAATACCCCAAACTAATTAAAAGAGCTATATCAATAAAATTAATACATTAAATATTATTCAAGCTCCACTTTAGTTGCTCCTGCTTCAATAAGTTTTTGCTTGATTTTTTCTGCTTCGTCTTTAGGAACATTAGCAGTTAAATCTTTAGGTAAAGATTCAACCAACTCTTTTGCTTCTCTTAAATTCAATGTAGAATTAACTTCTCTCACAGCTTTAATAACTTCTATTTTTTTTTTCGCATCAATTTCTTTAATCACAACTTTATACTCAGCTTTTTCTTGAGCAGCAGGAGCAGCAGCATTATCACTAATAGGCGCCCCAGCACCAACAGCCCCACCAAGAAAAGAACCAGCAGGCAACCCTATTTTCTCTTCTAGAACTTTTACAAGTTCAGAAGCCTCTAATAGGTTTAAAGATAATATTTTATCAACCAAATCACTTGTTACATTACTCATAATTACCACCTTACTTAACAACAAATTTATTTTTTAGAACTATAATAATCCAAAACTCTCATAAGCCTCATAGAAGATGAATTAATAGACAACGCCAATCGAGCAGGAATATCATAAGATATTAAACGCATAATTTTAACACGCAACTCATCCAAAGAAGGCAACTTAGCCAGTTTATTAACATCTTCCACTGTTAACAATTCATTTATATGAGCCGCGCAAATCACAGACATTTTTTCTTTGTTAGCATTAATAAAATCAACTATTAACTTTGCAGCTTCTACTATGCCACTAGAGTATATAATAGCAACAGAACCAGAAAATTTGCCTGATAAATAAGAAAATTTACCAGTCCTTTCCAAAGCCAAGCGCGCTAGAGTGTTTTTAACTACTAATACCCCACCTGCTATAGACTTCAGGCTATTCCTCAGAGTTAATGAATCATTAGCATTTATAGATTTAAAATTTACTAATATCAAGAAATCATTATTTACAAATACGTTTATTGTGCTCTGTATAAATTCATCCTTATTTTTACGCTTCACGGTATCACTCCCTTAAATTATATCTTCCACTTTGCTTATCTTATAAGCTTCACCCATAGTTGAATTTAAAAAAACACCCTTAAAGTAAATTCCTTTCGCAGAAATAGGTTTATTATCTTTAATTACTTTAAGAAAGGCTTTTAAATTTTCTAGCAAGTCATCAATATCAAATTTAATATTTCCTAATTTACCATGAATAACACCATTTTTATCTGTTCTAAATTTTATCTGACCAGACTTAATGGTTTTAATAGCTTCTGCAATGTTAGAAGTCACAGTACCAAATTTAGGGTTAGGCATCAGCCCTTTAGCACCCAATACTTTTGCAATAGGAGTGATTTTTGCCATAAAATCAGGAGTAGTAATGCACCAATCAACATCTAATTTTCTACCCTTTTTTATTTCTTCAACTAAATCCTCTCCTCCTGCAATATCAGCACCAGCTTTTTCAGCTTCTAATAAATGTTTATCTTGAGCGAAAACAGCTACTTTAATATTCTTCCCGATACCTTTAGGCAAAACTACTGTACCACGCACCTGCTCTTCAGATTTACGTGAATCTACGCCTAAATTGACTGCAATATCAACTGATTCATTAAATTTTGCTGAAGCAGACTCAATAATCTTCTTCAAACACTGCTTAGGATTATCATTATATGTATTCATTTACCTAACCTTCCACAACTTCTATACCCATAGATTTTGCAGTACCTACAACCATTTTCACTGCTGAATCTTCATTATCCACTTTCATATCAACCATCTTGCACTTTGCCACTTTAATTATAGCAGACATAGGTAATTTAGCCACTAATTCTTTACCAGGATTACCAGAACTTTTACTTAATTTAGCCTCCTGCTTAAGTAAATAAGCCACAGGTGGACCGCTGACAGTAAAATCATGAGAGCGATCATCCTTTATGGAAATTCGCACTGTTACTAAATTGCCTACTTTATAATTAGCGTTAGCAGCGCTAGTAACTTTATTAAAAGCTTCACAAAACTTAGGAACAGGTATACCACGTGGACCAAGTACTGAAGCAATTTTCGGTCCTGGAATTGCTTTCCCAGCTTCCATAAGTAAGTTAATCTTAGCAACTATAACACTCATAATTAATCCTCTATTTTCTCTACTTGAGCCAGATCAAGCTCTATTATTGTCGGCTTACCTAAAATTGATACTTCCACATTAATAATTTTTTTCTCATCGTTTACCATATTTACCTTACCAGTAAAATTTTGAAAAAGACCATTATTAATTTTCACTTTTTCACCTTTTTCATAACCATAACCTAACTTCTTTGTCTCTTGAGCATTATAAAGTGCATTACACATTGAGTGAATCTCATCATCCAAAATCACCTTTGGAATATTACCATTTTTCAAAAATCCATAAACCTTAAGAGATTTTGGTATATTATTGATAAAATTCAATACTTCATCGCATAAATTCACGTATAAAAAGACATAACCAGGAAAGCATTTCCTTCGTGTAGCAATTTTCTTAGATTTCAACTCTACTTCACTTAGCTCTTCATATGGAATAAAAACTTCCTTAAAGTAATCATTAACACCCAATCTCATAGAATTTTCCAATATATGTTGGCGCACTTTCTCTTCACAATTGGAAGCAACTCTCAAGATATACCATTTATATCTATTAAATTCTTTACACTTTAAACTTATCTCATCATCTGAAATCATCTCAAAATCACCAGATTCGCCACTGCAGAATCCAGGCGTTTGATTCAAAATATTTTTGCTTTCATCACATAGATGCATATATACATACACTTCACATAACTCTTTTATATCAGACTTTGAATTACATACCGTTTGATAAGGAATAAACACTTCCTTAAAATAAACAGCATTACTTACCAATTCGCGTATATTTTGCTCATATCCATAATCAACTCTAATGATATACCATTTATATTCACATTCCATAAATAATTCCAAATAAAGCCTTAATTACGTAAAGAGACATAAAATCCACAAAACAGAAGAAAATCGAAAAGCATAATATAACAATCATCACAACAAATAGAGATGACAACACCTCCTGTTTCTTTACCCAAGCAATTCTTCGTATTTCTTGCTTTATATCATAGAAAAAAACACACAAACTTTTTAACATTTTCACCACAACATTAATGCAGGAGCGATAGGAATTGAACCTACAACCTCTGGTTTTGGAGACCAGCGCTCTACCAATTGAGCTACACTCCTATAACTCAAACTCTCACTCCAAAATTTCAGAAACAACACCAGAACCAACAGTTCTACCGCCTTCTCTTATCGCAAAACGCAATCCCTTATCCATTGCTATCGGTACTTGCAATTCTACTTCTACACTCACATTATCTCCTGGCATTACCATCTCCTTCCCATCTAGCAATTTTATGCTCCCGGTTACATCCGTTGTCCTTAAATAAAACTGTGGCTGGTAATTCGCAAAAAATGGTGTATGCCTTCCTCCTTCCTCTTTCTTTAATATATAAACCTCCGCCCTAAACTTTCTATGCGGCGTTATCGTCCCCGGTTTTGCTAATACTTGCCCTCTCTCCACTTCTTCTCTTTTTGTTCCTCTTAACAATATTCCTACATTGAGTCCTGCACTCCCCTTATCCAGCAACTTCTTAAACATTTCTACACCTGTGCATATCGTCTTTTGCGTCGCTTTCAGACCTATTATCTCTATCTCTTCTCCCGTCTTTATCTCTCCCTTCTCTATCCTTCCTGTTACCACCGTTCCTCGCCCCGATATCGAAAATACATCCTCGATTGGCAATAAAAATGGTAAATCCACAGGCCTTGGTGGAACCGCCACATACTCATCTAACTTTTCCATCAATTTATCTATTGATTTCTTTCCATATTCGCTACTGTCATCCTCCAGCGCTTTCAATGCAGACCCCACTACCACAGGCACTTCATCCCCTGGAAATCCGTATTTATTCAGCAATTCCCTCACTTCCATTTCTACCAAATCTATCATATCAGCATCAGCAACATCAGCTTTATTTATATACACCACGATATATCCAACACCTACCTGCTTCGCTAGCAATATATGCTCTCTCGTTTGTGGCATTGGCCCATCAACCCCCGACACTACCAATATCGCCGCATCCATCTGTGCTGCACCTACTATCATGTTCTTTACATAGTCAGCATGTCCAGGACAATCAACGTGTGCATAATGCCTTTTTTCCGTCTGATACTCAACATGCGCTGTTGCTATCGTTATCCCCCTTTTCCTTTCTTCTGGCGCCTTATCTATCTGATCGTACGCTACAAAATTTCCATAATGCTTTGTTATCGCCGCTGTTAACGTTGTCTTCCCATGATCCACATGTCCTATTGTTCCCACATTTACATGCGGCTTTCCAAATGCTTCCACTACTGCTGTCATAATTATTACCCTTAATTATACTTTAACTTTAACTCATCAACCACATATTGTGGTACTTGTTCATAATAAGAAAAATGCATACTATACTGAGCTCTTCCCTGAGATATAGAACGCAAAACATTTATATAACCAAACATATTCGCAAGAGGTACGAAAGCAAGAATTATAGTGCTACTATTATGCGTTTCCATACTTGAAACTTGCCCCCTTCTGCTATTTACATCGCCCATGATATCGCCCATATACTCTTCAGGCGTAATGATTTCAACTTTCATTATAGGTTCTAACATTTTTGGACCAGCTTTGTTTGCCATCTCTTTAAAAGCACCTTTAGCAGCAAGTTCAAAAGCTAAAGGACTAGAATCAACTTCATGGAAAGCACCATCAATAAGGGTAGCCTTAAAATCAATAACCGGAAAACCAGAGATCATGCCTCCTTCTTTTATCAACTCTAAACCATTTTGTACACCAGGAATATATTCTTTTGGAATTGCACCACCTACAATTTTACTTTCAAATTGAAACCCAGAACCAGGCTCAA
The DNA here is from genome assembly GCF_947250735.1 of Wolbachia endosymbiont (group A) of Sphaerophoria taeniata. Lineage (NCBI taxonomy): Bacteria > Pseudomonadati > Pseudomonadota > Alphaproteobacteria > Rickettsiales > Anaplasmataceae > Wolbachia > Wolbachia endosymbiont (group A) of Sphaerophoria taeniata. The sequence goes on along the minus strand of NZ_OX366344.1, from coordinate 1,065,289 downwards.
GAGGTTCAAATATAATCTTTACTTTTGCAAATTGGCCAGCACCGCCGGACTGTTTTTTATGAGTATAATCAATTTCAACAGATTTAGTGATAGTTTCACGATATGCAACTTGAGGCGCACCGACGTTAGCTTCAACGTTAAACTCGCGCTTCATTCTATCAACAATAATCTCAAGATGCAGCTCACCCATGCCTTTCAATATAGTCTGTCCACTCTCCGCATTTACTGACATTCTTAAAGAAGGATCTTCTGCAACCAATCTATTTAAAGCAACACCTAATTTTTCCTGATCTGAAGTAGTTTTAGGTTCCACAGCAATTTCAATAACAGGCTCAGGAAATTCCATACGCTCTAATAATATAGGAAAATCAGGTGAACATAAAGTGTCACCAGTAATTGTTCTCTTTAATCCAACTAAGGCAACTATATCGCCAACTTTAGCTTCGTTTATATCTTCTCTGTTATTTGCATGCATAAGCAGCATTCTGCCAATTCCTTCAGTCTCATTTTTTCCCGCATTTAACACAGCGGATTTGGATTTTAACTTACCGGAATAAATACGAATAAACGTCAAGCTGCCTACAAACTTATCCGTCATTACTTTAAACGCAAGAGCAACGAATTTCTCTTTTTCTGAAGGTTTGATCTCAATTTTCTTTTCTGAATCTTTAGGATCAGTTCCAACAATTACATCAACATCAATAGGAGAAGGTAAAAAGTCAACCACACCATCTAAAAGTGGTTGTACGCCTTTATTTTTAAAAGCTGATCCACATAATACAGGAACAAATTTTCCTTTGATAGTTCCATTTCTCACGCATTTTTTCAGTAAATCTACTGGCAGATCATTAGACTCAAAGTAAGTATTCATCGCTTCATCATCCATCTCAGCTGCAGCATCTAATAAAAGATTTCGATATTCTTGAGCCTTGTCAAGCAAATCAGAAGGAATATCTTCATAAGAAAATTTAGCACCCAACGTTTCTTCTTGCCATATAATGGCTTTCATAGAAATAAGGTCAATTATACCTTTGAAATCTTTCTCACTTCCTATTGGCAACTGAATGACTAAAGGTGCTGCACCAAGCTTCGTCTTTATCATATCAACACATCGATAAAAATTTGCCCCTATTCTATCCATCTTATTAACAAAGCAGATACGAGGAACGCTATATTTATCAGCTTGACGCCAAACTGTTTCAGATTGAGGTTCAACTCCAGCAACTCCATCAAATACAGCAACTGCACCATCCAAAACCCTTAAAGATCTCTCAACTTCAATAGTGAAATCAACGTGACCTGGAGTGTCTATTATATTGACCCTATGATCATTCCAAAAACATGTTGTTGCAGCAGATGTGATTGTAATACCACGCTCTTTTTCCTGCTCCATCCAATCCATAGAAGCTGCCCCATCGTGCACTTCACCAATTCTATTTTGCTTACCAGTATAAAATAAAATACGCTCTGTTGTGGTAGTCTTACCAGCATCTATGTGAGCCATTATTCCTATATTTCTGTATTTAGATATCCCAATTTCCATATCACAATTAATTAGCTAACATTAAAAACGAAGATGAGAAAATGCCTTATTAGCCTCAGCCATTTTATATTTTTCTTCGCACATCTTAAACGCACCACCGCGTTTATTATAAGCATCCAGTATTTCAGATTGCAAACAATCAACAGTGGTTTTTCCACTCTTTTTTCGAGCAGCAGAAGTTGCTTTAGCAATCCACCTTAACGCTAAAGAAATCGCTCTATCTTGTCGAACTTCAACAGGCACTTGATAAGTTGCACCACCAATGCGTCGAGAACGCACTTCTATAGAAGGAGTAACATTTCCTACCGCTGTTTCAAAAATTGATAACCCACCTTCACCTATTTTCTTTTCAGCTAAAGACAAAGCGTCATAGATAATCTTTTCTGCAGTAGATTTTTTACCACATTTCATGATTGTATTAATGAAACGCATCAGCAAAACACTGCCATAACGCGAATCAGGACTTATTTCTCTTTTTTTTGCTTTATTCCGACGAGCCATAAATTTTAACCAGATTTCTTTACACCATATTTTGAACGAGCTTTCTTTCGATTTTGCACGCCACGCAGATCAAGGGCACCTCTTATTATGTGATAACGCACACCTGGCAAATCTTTAACCCGCCCACCACGTATCAAAACAACAGAATGCTCTTGTAAATTATGACCTTCACCAGGTATATAAGCTGTCACTTCACCATACCCACTAATTTTTACTCTGGCTACTTTACGGAGTGCTGAGTTAGGCTTCCTAGGAGTTGTAGTATACACCTTAGTGCAAACACCCCTCCTTTGAGGGTTGCTTTCTCCCAAAGCTGGTACCTTTTTCTTGTGGGTCAATCCTAATCTACCCTTACGTATTAATTGATTTATCGTAGGCATATGTTATAAATTCAAGCTCATTAAAATAACTAAGTTTTTAGTTATAAAATAATAAACCTCAATAGTCAATATAAAAATAAACATTACTACTCTAATAATTAAGCTCAACTGCTTTGAAAGCCATCAGTAGACTTCTTGCACTACCTCCCAAGCCACAATTGTCATTCAGTAGAAACGAAAAACTTCCTTGACAAACTCCGCCAGCCCCCTTATTATGACAATAAGGGTATTTATGACTCAAAACTTGTTTTTGACCTGCAGGCTCAATGACAAAATTCAGTAAAAAACTTAGGGTATTTTTTGGCGGATTACATAAAATTATAGCGGCTGCATGTCTTTTAAATTTTTTCTACATTCAGCCAAACCGCGCTTATTTTAAGCGTTAGCACATTATTACAGCGCCAGTTTAAATTATTATAGGGTCAAAACTCGCACCACGGGAGTTCTTTGCCTTTTTTTTCTGCCTGGTAAATTTCTTAAATATTTATAACTAAACGACAACCGTCATCCCTGTAAAGGTCAAGTATCCCGCTACGTGTTAGCGGGATCTATGCTAAGAGATACCGCGAATGAATCGCGGTATGACGGTTCGTGGCGGTATGACGGTTCGTGGCGGTATGACGGTTCGCGGTGGCATGACGATAACCTCGTCATCCCGCTGCTTGTTAGCGGGATCTATGCTAAGAGATACCGCGGCGGTATGACGTAGGGGTTGCCAAGAACTTGTCATTCCAGTGCTTGACACTGGAATAGGTGTGTGTATTTGTGAAAAAAAATCTCCATGAAATTTGTGAAGCAATGTGGTGGGACTAGTGCGATTCGAACGCACGACCTTCGGATTAGGAGTCCAACGCTCTATCCTGCTGAGCTATAGTCCCGTGTTTCCTACCATTTATGTAAAGTTATAGCAAAAAATCCTTCTCTTTTCTAGATTTCTTGCATAACCAATTTATGACGACAAGAAAAATTTCTGTACTTCTTGAGTATAATGCTATTATATTTAATAACATGGTTTAAGTAAAATTAATGCTAGTTAACAACATTGGTTATTTCTATAACAATCAAGACGACTTTGCTTTAAGCAATATAAACATTAAAGTAAAAAAAGGAAGTGTTGCATGTTTATTGGGGCATTCTGGCTGTGGCAAGTCAACAATTTTGAAATTAATTGCAGGGATAGAAAATCCAAAATCTGGAACTATTTTTATAAATGATAGGTTAGTTGCAAGCAATAAGGCATCAGTCGCTATAGAGCATAGAAATATCGGATTGATTTTTCAGCATTCTGCATTATTTCCTCACAAAACAGTAGTAGAAAATATAACCTTTGCTATCCGCAGCTCTTCCAAGAGAGAAAAGCACCTAATTGCATTGGAAATCTTGAAGTTACTCAATATAGAAAAATATGAAAATATGTACCCTAACGCCTTATCTGGAGGACAGCAACAATTAGTTGCAATAGCAAGAGTGATGGCACAAAACCCTGATGTTGTGTTGTTAGATGAACCATTTTCTAATTTGGATATACTGCTCAAGTGCCGAATAAGACAACATATATTGTCCCTTTTTAGAAGTAAAAATATCCCTGTGCTAATGGTAACTCATGACCCGCAAGAAGCATTGAAAGTTGCAGATTTTATCTACGTAATGAAAAATGGTAAAATTATTCAATCAGGAGTTTCTAGCGATATATACCATAGGCCTAAAGATGATACGCTAGCAAAGTTTTTTAGTGAGCTCTCCTCTACTCTATAGTTAAGCGAAAAGTTTCCACTTATTCGCTGCAAGAAAACAATCTAGTTTGGAATTTTTATAAAATAATTAAAAAACCTTGATTTATAATTAAATAAAGGTGATATAATCTATGTGTTACTTGACTTCAGTCAAGTTTTAATATTTAAAGGTCAATATTTTAAATGGAGGTGAAAATGAGTTTAGGACCATGGCAATTGTTTCTAGTCTTAATAATAATTTTAGTTCTGTTTGGTGCAGGCAGATTACCGCAAGTTATGGGTGATTTAGGAAAAGGCATCAAAAACCTTAAACAGGAGCTTAAGGACTCAGAAAAATTATCGTCTAATGAACCAGATCGTTAGCGTCCTCATACTTCGTGACACGCACTAAGGTGCGTGTTACTCACTTAAAGCATCAATTATTTTTCAATCTTTCCGCTTAAGCTGTTGCGTCTGCTTCACCTTCCTCTGAATTCATAATTTTTCTAATATTGTTAAAATGCTTTATAGAAATTTTCGCGGTCACTTTATATAGCATACAAACAAGTCTTGTAGTGAAAATTTAAAAATACAATCATTATTATTAATAAATTTTTATACATACTATACTGATAATGTAAGAGTAAATTTATTTAAATAGTGAGGTACGAAAATGAGTAAAAATAACAATCAACAATACAAAAACTATTCTGAAGATTATAATGGTAAAATAGGTATTAACACTAATGGACAAAAGTTTCAATTAATCAAAAATAACTCAAATCCTGTATACAATTATGAAGTTCGTGATATGGATGGGAATCATATATATAACATTAGAGAACAATGTATACCAAAATTCTTTAATAAGATATATAAGCCTTCAGAGTCAAAGATCTTTGACAAAGCACCAGAAACTATAGAGGAAGTATTACCAAAAGTATTTTCATTCCAAGATGAAGGTATAAAATATAATATAAGGTATGATGACATGTCATCACAAGAGAAGTTCCAAATTCAAAAGGACATTCATGCTGCTTATGAAAATTTTAAAAAATTGTTTGATGTAAACAAACCTGAAACAACTTTAAATTTAGAAGTTAATGTTTTTAACAACAAGAATGATTACCAGAAATATAATGAATTAGCTGGCATTGACGCAGATAATGCTTATGGTGCAACTGATGGTAAAGCGATAGTAGTATACAAATTTGCCGGTATGGACTTTGTTTTAGGTCATGAGCTGGGCCATGTGTTCCAAAATGAGCTATTAACAAATATGAAGAATTCATTAGACCCTGAATTAGTTGGAAATTTAATCGGGAATCAAGTAGAAGAAGAAAATAAAAAAGATATAGATAGTGGACAGACAAAAGAATATAAAACTGAAGAATATGAAAATCCAGCTCATAACAAGGCATTAGAGCTTAGAGAAAGCAATGAAGATGATAAAAAAACAAATATAGTGGAGGAAGAGGAAACAGAAGGAGATACACTATATAATAACAAAGAACTCTATAGAGAAAAAAGAGAAGTGCAAAAAGAAACCGCTAAGCTAGATGATAACACAGAAGAAAGTCAATCTACACAAACGAGTGAACCTGGTGTATTTTCATCTATTGCATCTATTTTTAGAAGTTTTATATCATGGATATGGGGCACAGAAGAAGAAAGTGAATCTATCGAATTATCACAGAGTTCATTGTATTCTGATCCATTAAGTGACGAAAGTCATTATTCACAGTCAGATACTAATGATATACTATAACTTTTTTTTATAGGTAGTTTAACCCTTGCGTGTAACCCAAAAAACACGCAAGGGAAAACTGTATTGCATTGATGCTGTAACAAACAACTTCATTTGCACCAACTGCAAGTATAATGACAAAATTACGATTGTACTTTAACTCTAACAATTAACAATAATAAATGTATATTGAAATACAGCAATAATTACGTTAGTTTAAAAGGAATAGTTTGATTAAAGGATAATTGTGCAAAAAAGTGAGAAACTAACTAAAGATAAAAAACTAGCTTCTGATATTCTAAAAGAGGTTGCAGATACCAATAACAATGATAGCGATAAAGTAACTTTGTTTGACATTAAAACAGCTTTGCATGAGCGCGGTTTTGGTATTTTAATAATCATCTTCTCCTTGCCGCTATCGGTGCCTATACCGGTTCCACCTGGTTATACAACTATTCTTTCTATACCTTTAATCTTATTCTCACTGCAGCTTCTATTTGGATTTGATTCTCCTTGGATGCCCATTTGGCTAGAAAGAAAATCTTTTCAGCGTTCAACACTAGCTCTTGTGGTAGAGAAAACTTCCCCTGTATTAGAAAAAATAGAAAAATTCATGAAGCCAAGACTATCTTTCATTTTCTATGGGCCTGGTGAGAAGATTCTGGCTTTTATGATGTTGCTTTGTGCAATAATAATAGCTCTTCCATTACCTTTTACTCACTTCCTTCCTGCAATTGGCACAACTCTTATTTCACTTGGTATTATGAGTAAAGACGGGTTTCTATCCATATTGGGAGTTTTAGTGTCATTGTGTGCGTTGTTGCTTACTCTTGTTGTAATAGTCAAAGGACCACAACTTATAACCGGAGCACTTTCTCTTCTTAAAAGCTTTACAACAATTTAACAAAAGAATGAAGTACTAGCGCGAAATGAATAATGCATATTGAAATAAAACAATAATTGTGTTAAGAATTACTTTTATCAAGGGTTTTTCGTGTCACAAAATGATAAGTTGACTAAAAGTGATAAACTAGCTTCTGATATTCTAAAAGAGGTTGCAGATACCAATAACAATGATAGCGATAAAGTAACTTTGTTCGATATTAAAACAGCTTTGCATGAGCGCGGTTTTGGTATTTTAATAATCATCTTCTCCTTGCCACTATCGGTGCCTATACCGGTTCCACCTGGTTATACAACTATTCTTTCTATACCTTTAATCTTATTCTCACTGCAGCTTCTATTTGGATTTGATTCTCCTTGGATGCCCAGTTGGCTAGAAAGAAGATCTTTTCAGCGTTCAACACTAGCTCTTGTGGTGGAGAAAACTTCTCCAGCATTAAGGAAAATAGAAAAATTCATGAAGCCAAGAATGTCTTTTATTTTCTATGGGCCTGGCGAAAAAATTTTAGCTTTTGTAATGTTGCTTTGTGCATTATCAATAGCTCTTCCATTACCTCTTACCAACTTTATTCCTGCAATTGGTACGACTCTTATTTCACTTGGTATTATGAGTAAAGATGGGTTTCTATCCATATTGGGAGTTTTAATATCATTGTGCGGACTATTGCTTACTCTTGTTGTAGTAGTCAAAGGGCCACAACTTATCATTGGGGCATTTTCTTTTCTCAAAAGCTTCGTATATGGTTAGGCTTTACAACACCTTAACAAAAAAAAAGGAACTTTTTACACCAATCGATAAAGATCATGTGAAAATGTATGTTTGCGGACCAACAGTATATGACACAGCACATATAGGCAATGCACGGTCTGTTGTTGTGTATGATGTGTTATTTCAGCTACTTAAGTTTTGTTATGGCAAAGTTACCTATGTGCGTAACATAACCGACATTGATGATAAGATAATCAATGCAGCAAGTGAGAAAAATAGCAACATAGAAAGTATAACCACATATTACATTAAAGCTTTTCATGATGATATGGAAAGCATAAATTGTAAAGAGCCAACACACGAACCAAAAGCAACGGAAAACGTAGATTATATTATAGAATTAATTGAACATTTACTGCAATCAGGCCACGCTTACGAGTCTGACAAACACGTGTATTTTAATATAGAATCTTACCATGAATATGGTGCTTTATCAGGAAAAAAAACTGATGAATTGGTTCCAGGTAGCAGAGTTGAAGTTAATGAAAATAAAAAGCACCCTGGAGATTTTGTACTGTGGAAGCCTGCAAGTGATATTGACTACAAACTTTCAAGTTATTGGAATAGCCCATGGGGAGAGGGCAGGCCTGGATGGCATATAGAATGCTCAGCAATGTCATATGCTTATCTTGGCAAAGATTTTGATATTCATGGTGGCGGCATAGATTTACAATTTCCTCACCATGAAAATGAAATTGCACAGAGTAAGTCTGCATTTGCTGGATCAATGTTTGCAAAATACTGGATACATAACGGCTTTCTTACAGTAAGTGAAGAAAAAATGAGCAAGTCCTTATTTAATATAGTCAAAGTAAGAGATTTGCTAGATAGTGGAATAAAGGGTGAAGTAATACGCTATGCACTGCTCAAAACTCACTACAGAAAACCACTTGATTGGACAGAAAACGTTATTTCTGATGCACAGGAAACCTTAAATAAATTTTATCGGTTATTACGTGGCTTAGATACAACGAATATTGATGAAAGTAACGCAGAGATTTCTAAAGATTTTATAGACGCTTTAAAAAACGACTTAAACATTCCTGAAGCTCTAGCTATACTGCATGAAATGGCTGCAAAAATTAACAAAATGAGTAATGAAAGTGAAAAGCTTAAATTAACTGAGAGTTTTGTTAAGAGTGCCAGATTTATTGGTCTTCTTGAGTCAAGTTATCAAGAGTGGTTTGCTGTGGATGTAAATCATCAAGAAATAGAAAGGTTGATAGACTTAAGAAAAATTGCAAAAAAAAATAAAAATTACGATACTGCAGACAAAATAAGGGATCAGTTGAAACAAATGGGGGTTACAATTTCTGACAATGAAGATGGTACAACAACTTGGTAAACTTATATGGAAGATTACTTTCTGCTGTTTAAAGATAGCCTATTATCATCGTTAATCTTGCCTATACACCAAGGCTTTATGTTTGAAGCTATGCTGTACTTTAGATCACATCACAATCTACTACTTATGTTATTTTTTGGAGTACTAGGATCAAGCCTTGGTGGAATAGTTAACTGGTATTTAGGTAGAATAACAATCTCTATACGAAAATCATACCACAAATTAGAAAACGAATATACAATGCCAAAAGTTACAAAAAATTTGCTAATTTTTGCAACTTTATTACTTTCATGGGTGCCAGCACTTGGAAGTGTGATTCAAATTTTATCAGGTTATTTCAAGTTAAACCTTTATATCCTTGCCCCTTTAATCATTCTATCTAATTTCTTCTATTTGTTATATCTAATACTTACTTTTGGCGTATAACACTATAGTACTACAGCTATTAAAGCCCACTTCTGTCATCCTATGCCCTGATAGAAGCGGAGCTATAAATTAAGTGCAAATTTCTAGTAATAGGATGCACCATGAGCTAAAAGTAACTTTATTTGAAAAAATTTCTCTTATACAAATATCATCAGGAGCAAGGTAGGACATTTGTAATTTTCCAAATTACAAATGTTGTTTTAGTATAACAGTCACTTTTATATTTGGATTCAAAGTCAAGCAGTTTCTCTGCTTCTTCTTCATATTCTTTCAGGTAGTCACTAACACTAATTTTTTTCTTACTTCTACGACTTAGTACAATATTGCTTTCGTTTATATATTTTACTGCTTGCCCCAAAGCTAATGGAAAATACTGCAATTCTTTTGTTAGTTTTTTTATTTCTTCATCTTGTAAATTATTTCTTATATTCAAAGCCTTCTTCACAAACCTCAAAGCTTCTGTTTCAGTAAACTCATCTAATTGTATTACTTGTATCTTACCTTCCTCTTCTCCTACTTTCCAATCTTTACTACGAGAAGTAATTAATACGCAAGGCTTGTTATAGTCCTGGCCTAAAGAGAATGGCAAAAACTTACTAATATCCTCATATCCCTCAGCATTATCAAAAATGAACAGGCTTTTCCTTCCCCTTCTTGCAAAGAAAGCATATATTTCTTTAACAATAGTTTCTATCGTCTTGTCATTTCCGTACTTATCCTGGGGAGGAATACCTAGTTTATTATCCTCAGCTAACTTCAGAAAAGAATTCTTCATAATTCCAAAGTTTTCAGCGTTTACCCATACAACATTGCCATCATAATCTTTTCTATATTCATAAGCGTATTTCCTAGCTAACTCACTTTTTCCTATTCCTCCAAGACCACCGATAACAACCATTTGTGATATTGCCGTTAGTTTGCCAGTACTTTCATGCAATTTACCATATATTTCTTGCAATTCGCTGTCCCTCCCAACAAACATCTCAACTGGATATACCATATTAAACTGAATAGGCTTCTCTATCTGCTTGTTATTCTGTGTTGTTGCAACTGCATGTATTTTATGCAGTGTTTTACTATCCTTACGCTGTTGTTTTGCTATTTTACCTATTTCTTTATTCCCTTTCTCTACTTCTTGTCTTATCTCACTTAAAGTACTAGCACACATCTCTACTTTTCGGAAAAGCTCTTCGCCTTCTTTATGTGAAAGGAAACGTCCTTCTCTATCCTTCATCCAACTCCACATTTTCATAAAAAGCGCGTTGTAAGCAGTTTCGTCATTACCAAAGTAGTTGAACTTTTCGATCAATTTGTTACTTATCTCATTTTTGATTAATCCTTCCAGTTCAGCATGGTTAGGTAAATTAACTGCAAACACCAATTTATCTAGAAATTCCTCTATTTTCTTATTTATTTCTCCATCGCTAACTTGTCCACCTACCTCACCCTTTATAAAATCCATATTCTCCTGCAAGTGTGAGATAATACTATTATCAAATTTATATCTTACACTACTGCCTATATTCAGAAACTCATCTTCTGTGTTCATTCTTGTAAATGAAATTCCCTTATCTGCTAGACTTTCAAAGTCAAAACCGACATTTGTGGCAATAACAAAATCTTCTATTTCACCCTCGAACTTTCCTCTACTTTTGATTTTTAAATAAGCAACAAGATATTTTACTAAGCTGAATTCACTACTTTTTCGCCATGTTAATAAGTCACCTATGCTGATTTTTCTGTGTCCATCTTGCTTGTGCTTGATTTGTATGAATCTATGTGTTATTCTTCTGTTTTGTTCATACCGAAGAATAATATCACCAAAACCTTCAGCTAACTCCATTTCCGTAGCCAAGAGGAAAGGACACTTTTTATCCATCGCACGTTCGAGAAAGAATATGAGCCACAATTTTTGATAGGTAATACCATGGTAAAAGCGTTTTACCTCTCCAGCAGGATAACCTTCGGGCACCTTATCTAACTTTTCACTCAAAATTGAATTCACGACATCGGGGCTGGCTTTTCCCTTGGTAAGTTTCATGACTTCACCAACAAAGAAACCATATAATTTTGTTTTACCGCTTTTGTATTCTTGAACTTTATCTTGGTTGTCATTGATGATTTTATCTATTACCTCTGAAATTTGACATTTGTCAGTTATTTGCTTGAGATCCTGCTCTTCTATAATAAGGGATGCAGGTTTGCCAGTTTCAAACATAATATCAAAAATTTGTTTGCCAAGTTTAGCAGAGATTGTTCCATCAACGATAAAATCTAAGAGTTCCAACAAGGCATTTGCTTTGATTGGAGAGCTCACAATATCAATATTTGCTTTATTTAAACGACCGAAAAGCTCTACAGTTAACCAGGTGACCGCGAGCTTTGAATCATGTTTTTTTATCAATTCCTCAAAGTAATCAGCAATCGCCTTATCGGAAGTAATGACATTTGCATCGTATTCGTTGATACCTAATTTTTCAATGTATCGCTGCTTTTTCTGCTCTGGCAACTCAGGCAAAGATGATTGAATTAAATCAATTTTCTCCTGGCTTACCTCAACAGGTAATAAATCAGGCTCAGGGAAGTATCTATAGTCGCTTGCATCTTCTTTGTTTCGCATCACTTTTGTTTTTCCCGAAGCAACGTCAAACAATAAGGTATCTTGACTTATTTCTTCCCCACCTTCTAAAATTTCAATTTGTCTTTGTATTTCATAGTCTATAGCTTGCACAATATAACGTATCGAGTTCAGATTTTTTATCTCACAACGAGTGCCAAATGTGCTACTGCCTTTTAGGCGGACAGAAACATTTGCATCACAACGAAGTGATCCCTTTTCCATATCACCATCACATGAACCAATGTAACGCAAAATCTGCCTCAATTTTTTCATGCATTCTGCAGCTTCCGCAGATGAACGGAGATCTGGTTCTGAAACAATTTCCATTAAAGCAACCCCTGCACGATTTAAATCCACATAAGTTTTGCTTTCCTCATGAACGCTCTTTCCTGCGTCTTGCTCTAAATGAATTCTCGCAATTCTTATTTCCTTTTCATTGTCGTTGATAAATACTCTACCATTTTTAACTATTGGCTCAAAAAACTGGGTTATCTGGTAACCTTGCGGTAAATCAGGATAAAAATAATTTTTCCGATCAAAGTAAGAACACTTATTAATTTCTGCAGAAAGTGCAAGACCGGTGCGTATTGCTTGCTCTATGCAGTAATAATTTAGTATTGGCAGCGTACCTGGCATTGCCGCATCAACTAGAGAAACTTGAGTGTTATGCTCAGCACCAAACTCCGTTGATGAGCTAGAAAATAGCTTCGTATTAGAAGAAACTTGAGCGTGCACCTCAAGCCCAATTACCGCTTCCCAATCCTCTTTCGTCATGTATTTTATTTAAATGATAATCTTAATATTCTGCAAAATTAACACAAAAAGTCAAAACAAAACCCACATTTTTATTTTTTATCTTAACTTTTTAACCTATAGTAATTAAAATATGACCTTACCCAGAAAGAGTGAAGAGAAAGAAAAGGCGTTTTTTTATAATAAAAATGTTTTTTCAAAAGGAGTAGTAATGACAAAAAGAAGAGAATATACAGTTGAGTTTTAATTAGAAGCTGTGTATTAAACAGCGTAGACATTCTGCTATTAATTATTGCATTCCTGAGCAATTTGATTCATTATTCTTTTTGTAAAAAATTTTCTTGACTTTCTCTCTACTTTTTCTGGGTAAGGTCACTTTAAAGGAAGTCTAATAGATGCTACATAGAAATCCAGATGAGTTTCTAAAGTCTATTCCAAAAGATAAGCGCATAATGTGCCTTGACATGGGAGAAAAGCAAATAGGCATAGCATTTAGCGATAAAACACAGCTTATAGCCACAGCTCATAGTGTATATTATAGGAAAAATATGAGCAAAGATTTAGGTTATCTGCATAGAATATTCAAAGAAAATGAAGCTGGATCAATGGTAATAGGACTACCATTAAAAATGGACGAGCAAGAAACTAAATGGTGTAAAACCATAATCCAATTCGCAAATAAAATAATAAAAAAATATAAAGTACATATATACTTACAAGACGAAAGCTTCTCAACATCTATCGCAACTCATACACTAAAAATCACTGGAATATCAATCACAAAATCGAAAAAAATAGATGATAAAATCTCCGCATGTATTATTTTGCAACGAACGTTAGACAAGATAAATACAATCAAATAGTTTTTTCAGATCTGGAAATCTTCAAACTGAATCTCATATAAAAGTTACTCAACAAAACAAGAACCTTTCGTATAAGCATGACAAATTGCTACAGCAAGAGCATCAGCAGCATGGTGACATTTTATACTCAAATTTTTAACTATTTGCTTCACCATAAATATAATCTGATCCTTATCAGCATGGCCATTTCCGGTAATGCTTTTTTTTACATAGTTTGCATCATATTCATTCATAGTTAGCTTTGTTATTTTTAACGCTAAAATTACAACCCCTCTTGCATATCCTAAAGTTAGTGAAGATTTAGGATTTTTATTAACAAAAATTTTTTCTACTGCAGCTTCATTCGGAGAATATTGAAATATTACTTTCTTTAATTGTTCAAAAATTATATGTAAGCGTTCACCTGTACCCAATTTACCATCAGTTGATATGGTACCGCCGCCCAAAAATTCAATATTATTTTTCTCGTTCAGGCTGATAATAGCCCAACCAGTCTTGCTTATCCCTGGATCTAGACCTATTATTTTAACCACTTAATAAACGCTTAACCAATAGACAAACAAAAATAAAAACATCCAGACTACATCTACAAAGTGCCAATACCAGGAGGCAAACTCAAAGCACAAATGGTCCTGAGGTGTAAACTGGCCTTTCCGCGCTCTAAATAAACACACTGATAAAAATATTATTCCTATTATAACGTGTGCGCAGTGAAAACCGGTAATCATATAAAAATTGGATGTATAAATAAGCTTTTCTCCTGTTTCTTGTAGAGAAAAACTCGCTTCATGATACTCTATTGCTTGCACTATTATAAAAAAAAACCCAAGCAATATAGTTATGGACAGCATTTTAATCATGCTCTTTTTATCATTTTCAAGTAAAGAGTGATTTGCCCAAGTAATTGTTGTACCAGAAAGCAATAATATTAATGTATTCATGAATGGTAATGACCATGGATCAGGCGGCAAAATCCCCTCAGGGGGCCATTCAACTTTTTTTGCAGGAGAAAACGCCTCAAATAAAAAAACTGGATCAAGCCAGGCTTTAAAGAATGAACAAAAGAACACTATAAAAAACACGACCTCCGAGAGAATAAATAAGTACATTGCAAATTTGAGTCCATGTTTTACAATGGCAGTGTGACATTTGTCATAAATGGCCTCCCTTATTACATCTCTCCACCAATAGAACAGCACCCCTGATACTGCAGAGATTCCCAGAACTAAACAAAACATTCCGAAAATTTGTTTATGAAGCGCGCCAACTAATCCAAGTGCAAGAATAAGAATTGCTGCTGATATAGCAATTGGCCAAGGACTTGGGTCCACTAAATGAAAATCATGTTCTTTACTTTTCATAGCATTTTAAAAAATACTTACTAAGGATACAAATTAGCTTAAAATTGTCAATGTTCCTTAGGAAATTGATTGAATCTTGAAAAATTATATGCACCGTTCAAAAAATCTAACACAAATTGTGCAGTTATTCTAAACAACTCAAGCATTTTGCTCTTTTCATTTTCTCTTGCTCTGCTGCAATATCCATCAATAATATTTTCCAAAATAATGCATCCAGACTTTACTGAATCACTGTAACAAAAATAAAACCAATCCCTATATCTATTATTTTTTTTGAATCTATTTTTCATGCTATCAACGACAGTCTTGTATATAAACATGCAAGAATACAAAACTGTCATAGCCTCATAGGTATTACTATACGAGATGGATAAAAGAAAATTAGTGAAATTAAAACACTCAAGAGATTTCTTTCCACGACTTATACTGTACATAGTAAAGTAGTAGTCATATAGCACTCTATTAACAGTCACTGCTCTTTGGGCTACTTCAGTAAGCGAGATAATACTACTATAATCTTCCATTCTGGATGCAGTAATTAAGGTAGTACGAATATAATCACCTAAGAGCAACGTCTTTTGTTGAGCATAGAATTTGAAGTTCTCTATATTTAGGGTGTTATTCGCCAACTTAACATTAAAAGGATGCTCAATTATATCCTTTAAAAGATTTGACCCGTAACAGCTCCTAATTATGCCACTGAACACTGTAGTTACCGATAAAGATCAAGTCAACGTAAATAATCCGCTGCTAATATTCTTTGCTAGATATATTAGAGTAATACATCTCATCCCAGAATATTACCTCAAGTTCTAATCCGTTACGAAAAAACTCGAGCATCTTTTTCTTCTCCTTATTACTAGATTCTCTATACAGCTTATTCACAATCTCAGTTATAGCATCAGCTGTGTTATCCACTATATTAGTATTATAGAGATTAATCCATTTTTTATACTTATTGCTTGAAGGAATGCTATCTTTTACCGTATGTTGAAAGGTGATCTGACACATACCAAAACATGGATAAGAAGCTGCTAAGCCTTCAGCTACTGAATTATGGTATGCAGCACGCATGAAGAAATCAATAAAGGCAGAACTAGATTTCGATCTTTTGTGATTATCGGATGAGTTACATTCTGTAAACTGCTCCTCACATAGACTTCGCATACTGAATATTTTACGAGCTATAAAGGTTAATTTATCCATTGTTTCAATATCATTAGCTCTAGCTGCAATAATTAAAAAAGCACAAGTGCAATCCACTAAGCATAAAAAAGTCTGTTGAACGTAGAACTTGAACTTCTTATAACTTAATTTGCCATTCATCAATTCAACATAAAAAGGATGTTCTTCTATTCTATCAATAAGATCAGATGATTCTTTTATAGCTATGCTACAGAATTCTTCTTCTATTCCGTTATACATTTTATGAGCCTCACAATAAAAACTGAATATAATAATTATCACTAATATAGTATAATTATTATGAAAAAGCAATTATACTTCAACAATAAGCTAGTATATAAATATGAGGCTGTAAATCAAAAATTTTAGCAATCTAAAGAAATTTTACTATTACCTTCTATATTGAATTCTCTACAAAGATCAGCAGACAAGTTCATGCTTTCCCAAGAAAATCCACCGTCATTTTCTGACTCTTTACCAAAATGTCCATAACAGGCTGTACGTTTATATATAGGGCGATTAAGCGATAAATGCTTGATTATGCCTTTTGTTGATAAATCTATACTATTCTCGATAAACTCTTTAATTACTCTTTCCTCCACCGCATTCGTACCAAATGTATCAATATAGAATGAAGTAGGTTTTGATACACCAATTGCATAAGAAAGCTGCACAAGACAACGTTCAGCTAAACCTGCAAAGACAATATTTTTAGCAAGGTATCTTGCCATATAAGCTGCAGATCTATCAACTTTGGTTGCATCTTTTCCGGAAAATGCCCCTCCACCGTGTGGAATATAACCTCCATAGGTATCAACCATAATTTTTCTTCCGGTTAATCCACAATCACTAACCGGTCCACCAATAACAAATCTACCAGTTGGATTGACTAAGAGATTTTCCTCAGGACATATCCACCCTTTAGGTAAAGATGAAACTATGTAAGGATAAATTATTTCTTTTACTTTTGATTGATCCAAATCCTCAGGGTGCTGTATTGAGACAATGATACTTTCAGCACGTACCGGGAGGTTATTCTCATATGCCAAAGTGATTTGTGATTTTGCATCCGGACCAAGCTTTGCTTCTTTAACTGCGCTCATGATATTTTTCAGAATCGAGTGTGCATAAAAAATGGCTGCTGGCATAAGGTTTTCTGTCTCTGTTGTTGCATAGCCATACATTATGCCCTGATCGCCAGCACCTTGATCCAACCCTATTGCAATGTCATTTGATTGCTCATGCAGCAGTATATTTACCTTCACTTTTCTCCAGTGGAAAACATCATGCTCATAACCAATATCTTTTATTGTATTCCGTACAATACTTTCAATCCTGCTATTTTTGATGTTAGGTCCGAATACTTCCCCAGCTATAATAACGTTATCTTTGGTGACTAAAGTCTCTATTGCAGCTCGCGCAAAAGGATCAGTGAAAAGGTATTCATCAAGTATTGCATCTGAAATTTGATCTGCTACTTTATCTGGATGACCAGCAGCCACTGACTCACTGGTTACTAAATTTTTATATAAACTCATGCTTTAGGTTTCTGCTTATACAATATTAAAGTCGCTATAAAGGATACATCTACTAACTGTTAAATGGTGGACCAATAATACCAAAAACAAACTCCTCTCACAACCTTCTTGTTAAACGGGCAAAATTAGCAGTACTTTATGCATTTTAGATAATATTTATGTGCATAAATTAAGATAACCTTAAATCCAATGATTCCCCGCACCATTTTTGAGAAACAACATCATTCAGCTCAGTTGATATATTACCTTTGGAAAACTGTGCTCGGATAGGATTAGTGAACTCCGTGTTTGGAGATATAATAACTTCGCAGTTCAAAGGTTTTGCGCTTTTTAACCTTTCTCCAACACTTTCAGCAGCATATGCAACTTTCTCTTGCCTAGATGGATTATCATCTACCCAATACTTTATAGTAGAAGAACTTGACAATTTTTCCACGATTGGCTTTATGATATATCTACAAATATCCGATTTTACCTTATGAGCTTCCTTGTTTTCTAATTTCTTAATTTCTGATCTTGCGTTGTATACTGTATATTCGCGTAAACTATTAGGCTGTGGTTTTATATTCTTACAGATCATTTTTTGTATTGCTGTCATATAGTCTATGACCTCTTTAGCCTGTCCTACATTAGGCTTTCCTTCTAACACGCTTTCATAAAATTTATTAATTTCTCCCACTTTTAAAGTGTTATCTTCATCACAGTAAATTGTATCCAGTGCTATCTGCAGCATACCATCATTGTACAGCGGCATTACAACATTGGTAAACAGCTCCAAGAAAACCGAACTCTTTGTGCAACAGATAATATGTTCTTCTAACTGATGAATGTCTTCATGTTCTTCTAACTGTTGAGAACCCTTACGGTCTTCTGTATAGTATTGGCTAAAAAATACCTCCATAAACTCTGGATATATCTTACGTACCCACTCAACTTTATTTTGCAAGTAATTTTTCTTGATGCTACTTTTTGTTAAAAATAAGTTAACTACGTTGTTGTAATGCTTATTATATTTCATACTATCTTCCTTATAATTTAGTATTTTTTCAAACTTCTCCTTTTTTTGTTGCGATTCTTGCTTTTTATTTGCAAGCTCTTCTATCTTTGCTTTTTCTTCCTTAAGCTTTTCTAATCTTATTCTAACAAACTCTAGACGTGCTTCATTAATAGTACTATCCACTTCACTACTCATATGTTTAAGCTGATCTATCAGTTGTTTTGCATATACATTAATCTGAGTTGTTTCGTCTAATTCCGTATTAGCGTTAGCTACAAGCGATTTTATCTCTTCTAATAAAGATAATGTTGTTTTTGTATTAAATTCAATTTTAACAAGCTGCATAAACCATTCTTCTCTCTTTAATACTTCCAGTGCTGTAATCTGCCCAAGAATGGTTTCTACTTCTTTTAAATTTTCCTTTGTAATTTCTATGTCATTTTCTATTATATACTTTCTCTCCTCCTCTGTTATATTTTTCCCTTTTATACTCTCTTTCTTTTTGATTATTCCTATGAACTCTTCTTTCTATTCGGTTTTTATCTGTGCCTCAAATCGTGACTTTTCTTTTTCAAACTTTGTCTTTTCTTGATTAAGACTTCTTCCTTCTTTTTCAAGTCCTATTTTTTCTCTTTCAAGCTTTATTCTGCAAAATATTAAACGCCTTACTAAGCGATAAAGTTTAATTAGGAATCTTTTTATAATATTTCCATCAACTTTCAATTTTGCCTCAACTTCTCCTTTATTTTTGTTATTCTCCTGAATCTTATTCACTATATTATCAATTTTAGATTGAATACCCCTAATATTGTGCTCAATACCCAGATTATCTACTCTACCTCTAAATAGCCCCTCAATTTTATAAGTTACGCGTTTAAGAGCTTGAACAAAGTAGTCTTGTGCTTCTGCACCATTATGGCCTTTACTATTATAGGCTGCTTCAAATGCAGAAATTAGCTGATCAAGAACTTCAACTGCTAAATCATCAACCTCTTTAAATTGCAGCTTTTCCCCTTCATTACTCGAGCTTACGTCAGTCTCTTTTTTTCCTTTTATTATCTTAGATACCTCATTCTCAATGAGCTTATCTATCATACTTAAGATCTCATCACCAAACTGCTCTGGAGTTTTTGCATTATCCTGATTCACTGTTCTGTTGTAATCGTCTATGTAGTCTCCCTTCTGTAACAACTTTATATCAAACTTTAGCCTTTCACTTGAGTAACAGAAAAAGGTTGAAGGTCTTGCAAGGTTCAAACACCTAAGCCTACCAGGGCCTTGTATAAGTTGTGGTGGATTATTAAGAAAATCAGACCGTTGATCTATAAGCATCACAACATGCTGTAAGTCAATGGCATTAAAGCCCTGCACTTTCTCATGGTTAACATAATTACCACAAAGCCCCATACGCAATAGTGCATCATGATCCTGGACACTCCCTTCTATATATTTGTATTTATCAGAGAACTTCCTTAGCTTAAGCAATGGATATAGTTCTTGCATTTTAAACTGCTCTTTCACTTGACAAAATCTTTCAAATAAATTTTCCTTACTATAATGCACCAATGAGTCTAAGTCTAAGTAATCTTTGCCATTTTTATACTTGTTAAACTCTTCTTTGTCTTTACTGATTTTTTCCTCAAATTCATTTAGAGCTTGAGGACTTAAGGTATCACTGATCCTCCAAGACCGAAGCTGACAAAACCCTCCGTTACTAAGACTATATGTATATCCTTTAGGGCTTATAGCACGTACTCTATCTTCAAGTGGATACATATGCTGATCATAATATTCTTGCCTCTTTCTCTCACTCTCTTCTAATTGCTTGTACGCTTCCAAGCATTCCTCTTCTATCTTTGTAATATTGCCATTTATTTCATAATTATCTTTTAAGTACTGGAAAATATCTTTCAACTTTTTTTCATCAAATGTAAATCTTCTTCCTGAAAGTGATCTTGTTGAGTCAAACATTTCACATTCCGTAAAGTAACCAAGGTTTGTGAACAAAACCTCTTTTGCCCCTATTCCCAAAGATTTTAAAATCTTTTCTTTGTCAAGTTTATTAAGACCATATGCATCCACTGGAAGATTTATCGGTATCATAGTGTGAAGTTGTTTATCTTGATTCCAGTTTCTTACCAATCTTGTAAACAGGTCTGTATCTTTTTTATCCTGCAACAATTTAACTACATCTAGCATTCCTTGTATAATATCACTCGTTGTTTTGTCATTCACGATACCTTGCTCTGTCAAATACCTTCTCAGGCCTGCTTGCGTTTCTCCTGCGGAACATTTATCCAAACTTTCTTTAACTTGTGAACCCAGATCTTTAAAATTTGGAAACCTTGCTATATCTAACTCACTCCTTGAAAGCCCCTTAAGGAAGGAAAGTGTGTTCTCAATTACTCCATGCATAACACGAAATGCGGAATAATCGTGAACTTCACTCTTATAATCGAGAGTACCGTCAACAACTTCCTTGATTATATGGCTTTTATCACTTCCATATACATCAATTAAGTGATTTATTATTTCATTGCGTTTTTTGCCAACCGTATTATAGCCGTAACTAATCCCGTCTTTAAACACGTCATGGGTAATCTTCTTCCTGAACTCACCTTTCAGATTATTAGACTCTGCTAAAACGAGAGCTGGTTCACCAACTACGCTTTGAATATTGTAGAATATATAATTTTCTATATCCTTTTTTAAATCTTCATCCTCTAAGTCTGTGCACGGCGTATGATAAAAAGATTTTTTACTTCTTGCTTCCTCCCTAAAAGTTACCGCACCTTCAAGCTCACTAATATATTTAGTGACCAAGGGTTCTTCTACGCTTTGATGAACTTTAAGCTCCAGAGGGCCGTAAGCACCAGATTCCATTTTATCTTTCAGAGAAAGTGTTTTTATCAAGCCGTTATTGTTTTTAACATATTCATAAATATTGCCAGAAGGTGTTGCGCTCAAAAACAACGTAGGACAAAGTGCAGACAACAATCCCATGCGATACTTATACATCTCTTCTTTATCTACCCTATGTTCTTCATCAAAAGATAGGAATACTAGCTTCTCAATATCAAGAGTAAATTCTTCATTATTAATTTTAACTTTGCCATCTTTAACCTTGTATTTCTGATCGCCAAACTGAATTTCATTCTTGTGAATTACAAAACTCTTACCATCTATACTTATTTTTCCATCTCTTACTTTAAATTCTTTATCCTGAATACCCAAGGCTTTTATAATACCAGGAAGATTCTCAAGACCTACAACCTCCAAGAACTGATTCCAATTCTTCAGAAGACCCTTATTGCTTAATATAGCACAATTTCCTTTATTATTGATTCCATTTAACTTAATATCATTAACGCCTACATTAGATAATAGTTTTTTCCAATCATCACGTTTCTGTTCTACTAAATCAGTATCTGGTGCTAAAGATATGTAATGTATGCCCATTAGTCTAGCTGGCAGATATCATACAAGCAATTCTATAAAAGTTTTTCCAGTTCCTGTTGCAAGTGCTAACTCCGTAATAGGGTTCCCACCATCTTTCAAATGGGCTATTGCTTCTTTTACGTAAAGTAGATGTTGTGGAAATATTGAGATTTTACCTGGACCACCTATTATAGTATCTTTTCCCTTACTATCACCTTTAATTTTCACACTTAATATTTTCTTACCTGCCCTACCCTTGTTGATTAGCAGTTCATAAACATACGCACCCTTTATACCTAGCTGAGAATCATCCTCACTAAATTCAACACTATACGTATCATCATTTTGATGTATTAAACCCACGTAAACTTCTTTTCCATCTATAGTTATCTTACCTTTAGTTAGATTGTCTTCTATTAACTTTTCTATTTCTTCTCTAACTTCAGAGGTTGTTGACAACAAAACACCAAAATAAGTTTTTTTTAATCCTTCAATATAACTTGCTTTGAATTCATCATTAAATTTGCTAAGTACCTGTGCACCTACAGTTCTACCTCTCTATTATATCCTACTTTGTGAGTAGCTTTTTAGTATACTTAACTTAACACGAAATATCAATGATTTTTTTTATTATATTTCCTTACCCATTTGCCCAACACACCATCACTTACACCTAGTCTCTTGCTATTTTTGTAATCGTTTCTCTCACTAGCTTTACAGCTCCTAATGTTAAACTCAACTGTATATTCTCTTCTGTTTGCCATCACTATTCATTATTCAAACTTGAAAAAATATTTTCACTATAAAAAACGCCCTTTCTTTCTCTCCACTTTTTCTGGTTAAGGTCAGTTTTGTGCTATGTTAAATTACTATAGAGAAAAGTTCGAATAGGTTAAATGGTGGGTCTGGGAAGAGTTGAACCTCCGACCTCACGCTTATCAGGCGTGCGCTCTAACCACCTGAGCTACAGACCCCTGATTTATTCAAGCTGAAGCTTTCATATTATCTGTAGGCAAGATATCAATAAAAGTCTTTTTATTTGCTGACCTTCTAAAGCTGACCCAGCCTTCTACTTTGGCAAAAATCGTATGATCTTTACCTATACCAACATTCTTCCCAGGATGGAATTTTGTGCCTCTTTGGCGCACAATTATGTTACCAGGAATAACCTTCCCATTCTTCTTTATTCCTAACCTACGACCTGCTGAATCTCTACCATTACAGGAACTACCACCTGATTTTTTAGTTGCCATATCTTACCTCTTACTTTTGAAGATTAATTTCATTGATACGAAGAACAGTTATATACTGCCTATGACCAGTCTTTCTACGGTAATTTTTTCTTCTTTTCTTCTTAAAGATTATAATTTTTTCTCCTCTACACTGCTCCAATACTTCAGCTTTAACAGTAGCATTAGATGAATAAGATAAGCCATTATTTGAAATACAAATCACCTTATTGATTTCTACCTCTTTTTTTTCTTCAACTTCTAACTTCTCTACTTTTATTATACTGCCTTCTTTTACTAAATATTGTTTTCCACCAGTCTCAATTACTGCAAACATGATAAATATAAATTATTGTTATTAACTTTAATCGTAAACGATGTCATATATGCTGTCAATATAAATAAAAAACATGACTTAATGCTCCTTCTGAGCTACTTAAATACTTCTATCTTTTTTCACCTTGTTATCTGCTTTTTCTCAGACAATAATTAATTCTCAAAAAATCTTGTTTTGAACAGAAGCAAAACTTGATCATTTTTAATCTCCCTCACTTTGCTTTTGCGGTAGGTCTCTAATTAAAACTCCATAATACGGCTTATTAATTATCTAGCAAAAATTCAGCTTCAATTTGAAAAAAGTACAACCTGTTGCTATTCAGCTGGGGTTTTATAAGTTATAATTTATTCCAAGCTCAAATCCATGATTATAATCTTCAAATGCTTTCAATAGACTATAACCAGCAAAAGCACTTGTCCTTGAAGAAAGCGGAAAATCAAGACCAGAGCTTATTTTATATGAGAAACCAAACTTTGACTGTCCAATAAAATCGATAGCAGCACCTATACCAACATTGACATACGGAGTGATATCCGTGTTTGTAAACTCGTAATGATAACGTAAATTTGCTAAAATTCCTCCTTGCAGTCTGTATTTAAAAATATTTGCAACTGAAATTTTTACGCTGTTTGTGTAGTGATAACCGATACTATGACTAAAATTGCCAGAACTGTATGACGAAGAAGTATAGATCCTATCTCTAACCCAATCAACTCCAAAACATGGTACTGACAAAGAAACAGCAGGCAATATAGCTACTAAGGTAAGTAATTTTTTCATTTTTACCCTCCAAATATTGATATACGCATGTATACAAATATAAGCATTAAAAATAATATAATTACAGCGAATTACTTTATTCTCTTAATCACCTGCTTTTCTCTTGCTATTGCAAGGCTTTTTTCTGGTACATCTTCCACTATAACACTACCTGCCGCAATTACAGAGTCATCATGAACATTAAGCGGTGCAATGAGTGAGCTATTGGCACCAATAAAGCAATTGCTTCCTATGTTCGTTTTATGTTTCTTTTTCCCATCATAATTACAAACAATAGTACCTGCTCCTATATTACTCCTCTGCCCTACTTTAGCATTTCCTATATAACTTAAGTGTTTTATTCTAGTGTTTTGACCAACTTCACTTGTTTTCACTTCCACAAAATTTCCTATTTTTGCCTTATTACCAATTGTTGTGTTTCCGCGTATTCTGGTAAATGGACCGACCTCAGCATTACTTTTAATTAAGCAGTTTTTTAAATGCGAAAATGGCAGTATTTTCGCACCAGACTCTATTTTCACTTCAGTACCGAAAAAAACATATGGGTAAATAACTGAATCTCTGGCAATTTGCGTATCAAGAGAAAAGAAAACAGTCTCTGGAGCAACAAGCGTTACTCCAGAGTTGGTAAAAAATTTTCTTTTGTTTTCTTGAAAGTAAAATTCAGCTTTTATAAGGTCATTTCTGTTATTTATTCCCGTTGCCTCTTCTCCACCGGTAATAACGTAACCGACATTTAAATTACTCTTCACTGCAATGGAAACTATATCGGTCAAATAATATTCATGAGTTGAGCTATTGCACTCTATTTTCTCCACCAATTCACGTAAATTCTTTGCACATGCAACCATTATTCCAGCATTTGCAAGAAACTCTTCATGATTATTTTTATCACTCTTTGCTTCTACGATTTCTCTTAAGGAACCATTCTCAATAATTAACCTACCGTATTCTTTATTGCTTGTCCTAAAACCTAGGCAAACTAGAGCCTTGCCTTCTAAGCAACTAACCATTTTAGTTATTGTGCTGCTTTTTATGAGTGGGGTATCTCCATACTGCACAATAATTATGCTCGAATCTGGCAATTCTTTCAGGTTTCTCATTGCAGTTTTGACTGCATCTCCCGTGCCAAGTGTTAATTCTTGTGTAATTAACTGTATATCCTTAAAGCACTTTAGTCTTTCAATTAAAGGCAGATCAACTACAACAGCAATATTTTCAGGATTTAACTGTTTTGCATTGTAAATGACATGCTGGAGCATGGAAAAACTGCCTATTTTGTGTAGGACCTTAGGCAAATCTGAATTCATCCGCCTGCCATGCCCTGCAGCAAGTATAACGAACGTATGAGTTTTACTTATCACTTATCTTAAAGATGAAAAATGAAAACCGTAATGATCAAGCCAGCTGATTTTGTTGTCATAAAAGCTCCTTAAGTCGCTAATTTGATATTTTAGCATTGCAAGCCTTTCTATACCAATGCCAAACGCAAAACCGCTGTATTTAGTGTGATCTATTCCAACATTTTGAAATACATTTGGATGCGTCATACCGCATCCCAGTACTTCTATCCATTTACTACCTTTATAACTTATTTCCACTTCTGCAGAAGGCTCGGTAAAAGGGAAAAAACTATTACGAAAACGTATCTTCAGCCCTTTATCTCCAAAAAACTTATTAAGGAAGTGATGAATAGTAAATTTTAACTGGCCCATATTGACATTCTCATTGACATATAACCCCTCTATTTGATGGAACATAGGGGTGTGAGTTGCATCAAAGTCGTTTCTGTATACTCTACCAGGAGATACGATTTTAATCGGAAAAGTTTTCGCTTTTTCCATAGTTCTGATCTCCACAGATGAGGTATGAGTGCGCAGCACCATTCTTTTGTCGTTTATTTTATTCTTTAAGTAGAAGGTATCTTGCTCATCCCGCGCAGGGTGGTGACTTGGAGTATTCAGTGCATCAAATACATGAAATTCATCTTCAATGTCAGGGCCATCAACTGCTTTAAAACCCATATGTGCAAAAATAAGCTTTACTTCATTTAGAACCTTACTGAGTGGATGGACCTTGCCCATTTTTTCTGGTCTAACGGGCAACGTGATATCAACCGCCTCGTTCTGCAATTTAAAGTTAACTTCTTCGGCTTTTAGTGCATTTTCCTTATTCATTATAAGCTGATCTAGCTTATTACGTAAAACGTTGATAACTTCGCCTAAATTGCGCTTTTTTCCTGCGTCTTCTATCTCTTTTAAGTTGTCAAAATAAGCTTTAATTACACCCTTTTTTCCCAAATATGATAGCCTGACTTTTTCTAAATCTTGTAAAGAAGAAGCATTCTCAATTTCAGAGACCGCTTTATCTTCAAGTGAAGGTATTTCATTCAGTAACTCTTTATTCATCTTAGAAACGCTGGCTTAAACTTTAATTATAGTAAAATCTTGAATAGCATCAACAATCTAAAAACTGTCCCATTTTGATTATTAATTTATTGACCAATTAGTTTTTTTTACTTACCTTTGCGTTGATGAATTTGCTGTATCAACCATGCACAACAGTGACACTGAAACTGATAATAAGTACAAAATAGAGGATTTACCTAAGTTCTTTAAGGAAAGATCCAAAAACATAAGTAAAGCATTTTCTAGCAAAATAATTAAGATCAGTACCATTCGCTCGAGAAGTATTGAAAGTAATATACAAGAATTTTCATTTGAGCTAACAGCAACAGATAAAGACACCTTTAATATAAGATTATTTCGAATAAAATCTTTAATTGATTTTTTCAAAATCTGCCTTCTTCAGGAAAAAAATTTTACAGTCAACATAAAAGTGCCCAAAGAAAGCAGTGAATTATATAATAACTACTGTAAAACTAACAATTATAAAACTGTAAAAGAATTCGTAAATAATGCTCCGCCTCAAATCCTTCTGCAAGGAATAACAATCATACTACAAACAAATGTTAAAGACATTAACTTAGATAATTTGCACCAAATAGGGTCATTTTTAAATGAAAAGCTAAAACATGCAGAAAAAACTGAAAATGAGGAACAGAGTCAAGTTACACTACAAGTAAAAGAAGCAGAAAATAAAGACAGACAAGAACAGAGTGAAACTAAGCAAAAAAACGCACAAAATAGACAAATTGTACCATTTACAGGCTCGTTTGGCTTTAACGTAGCAAGCAAAGTAAATTGTAAAGCTCCAGTGGTTACTGCTGCAATAAAAGCTAATATACCAAAATATAGAATCTTCCTTCCCTTATCCAATTTTTTTAATGATGTAATAAGGTTATCCCTTTTAAGAACACCAAAACCTTCTATACAGAGCAACAATATACCATTTGGTGTCATTCCAGCGCTTGACGCTGGAATCCAGAAAAAAAAGAAAAATGGACCCCAGTGTCAGCTACTTGGATGACAAGTAGTATAGGAAATCCAATACCTCAAGAAGCAGAACAGAATGTAGGTCAAACTACTTCGCACACAGAGTATTTTAAGGCTAACAGAAAAAAGAAGTCAAAAAAGCAGACCAAAGAACTATCAGAGAAAGAAAAACAATTAGCCATAAAACAAGCACAAAATGATGCTAGAGTAGCTATGTTAGATAACCAGATTGAGCGCAGGGGAAAAAACTCGATGAAATATTTATTGAAGTGATGAATGGATACAAAAATCAAGATCCAGAAACATTTCGCAATGTTTTTAACTCAATATTCAATATTGTTTATTTTCAAGATAAACAATTACATGAAATATTAGAGTCAGGTGAGATATCAGAAGTATTAGAAATACTAGAAATACCACAACCAGCTGGCAAGTCTTCTTTTCCAAAAGAGTATTTACATAAGCAAGTATATAAAAAAAAAGAGCAATTGCTCAAATTAGTTTCAGGTGTTTATATACAACAACCTCCTACGCAACATGAAAATACTCCTCATAAATCTACAAACCCTTTACCAATAAATAAATATAAAGATCCTTCACCAGCAACAAATGAAGCTAAAACTCTACCACCTACTAACATTACACTCAAATCACCGTTAAAAACTGTATTTTCCTCAAAAAAGGCTTATTTTTGTCTATTTATAATAGTAGCATCTGCATCAACACTTTGCTTATGGCATTTTCCATTAGGAAAAGTGTCAATGTTAAAAGGATTAGTGCCACCAGAAAAAAGAGAAAATATTGGGTTAGCATTGAACATAGGGTTACCAACATTGATTACATTATGTGTTTTGAGTTTAGCTTACTTTATATATTCTGAATATTCTATAGAATCTGTTAAGCAAGTAAGTGAAAACGATCCCCTTTCTCGCGCCTATAGCTAGTGCAGGCTCAGTTTTCCTACGTCATACCGCCGCGGATAGATCCCGCTAACAAGCAGCGGGATGACAGCAGTCCTACGTCATACCGTCACGGTATCTCACATAGATCCCACTAACAAGCAGCGGAATGACGAATTTGTCATTTTTTAAATCGTTGGTAAACCAGAATTACTTTAGCTATAACAAAATAGAAGTAAGTTGTTGTAAAAAATTTTTCATGGTAAAATTATTTATTTTCACCATATGTTTAAAGGAATTATCACGGATATCGGGACTATAACTGATACTACCACTCACTCCAACTCTGATCAAATTTTCCATATCAAAACACAAAATTTACCCTCTATAAACAAAGGAGATTCAATAGCTTGCTCTGGTGTATGTTTAACTGTTGTGAACATACTGAACGATGTATTCACAGTTCAAGTGTCTCAAGAAACTATGAAGGTTGCTAACTTAAATACGTGGAGAATAGGAAAAAAAATAAACCTAGAACAAGCAATGCGGCTAAGCGACAGAATCGATGGCCACTTGGTTCAGGGTCATGTTGATGGGATAGTAAAAATTTTAACAATTGAGCGAAATTTAGATTCTCATGAAATCAAACTATCGTGCCCACAAGAATTAATTAAATTTGTTGCAAAAAAAGGCTCCGTTACACTAGACGGGGTTTCCCTCACAGTGAATTCAGTTATTAATCAGGAATTTATAGTAAATATAATTCCCTATACATGGGAAAATACAACTTTTCAGTACAACAAAATAAATGATTATCTGAATTTAGAAATTGACATTATCGCTAGGTATTTAGATCAATTGATGCAGCATAAATACAATTAATTTTACAACCTTGTTATTTACAACTATTATATCTTGAAAACCATATAGATATAAAATATGCTTTTCGATAGCCTAATTATCTTCATTGTTGTTCTATGCGTAATAATCTCGGTAACTAGAGGTTTTATAAAAGAGCTATGCGCACTAATGTTTCTATTTTTATCAATTTTTCTGACAGCTAATCACTATGATTTTTTCACTCCAAATTATAGTAAATATTTTGATTCTAAAGTTATACTAAACATACTTTCTACAATCTCTGTATTTATTATACTTAATCTTATATTCATGATAATAAACAACTGGCTAATGTACATATTATCACCCATAAGGTTGGGGTTTATCGATAGAGTTACTGGAATCTTTCTCGGAGTGCTTAAAGGAATATTGCTCTCTTATGTATTATTTTTTGCTGTGCACTTATATTGCTACACAGTATATGACAAAAAAGAATATGGCAAAAAAGAGGAACATTCTGAAATAAAAGCAGAAGACATATTGCCTAATTGGATAATAAATTCACACTCTTATCAGGCTTTATTTGTGACAGCAGAAGAAGTAATTGACATGTATGTACCAGAGTCGTTGATACTAAAAATAAAAGAGATCGGTGGAGAAATGGTTGATCAAGAAAAACCCAAAAACAATAAAAAAGAAGAGTAAATATTTATTTATAAATATGTTCATTAGGAGTATTCAAAAAGCCATATGTGTCAGGTTAAGAGCACTCCTCTCTTATAATTCACGTATTTAAGAATGACTTCTGCTAAACCTTTACTAATTCCATGTACGTTTTGAATTTCAGCCAGAGAAGCTTTGCTTATATTTTTCACTGAACCAAAATAAGACATCAACGCCTTTTTCCTTTTGTTGCCAATGCCGGGTATTTTGCTTAATTGTGAAACTATAAACTGTTTATCGCGTTTTTTTCTATGTGAAGTTATCGCAAAACGGTGGGCTTCATTACGCAGCAATTGTAAGTAAAGCATGACTTTGCTGTCATTTGCCAGACTGAATTCTTCCCTGCCCAGCATATAAAATGTTTCATTTCCTGCGTTACGATCAGGACCTTTTGCCATACAAGCAAAAGGAACGTTTATATTCAATACTTCCAGTACATTCTGTACTATGGAAACATGTCCTGGTCCACCATCAATCAGTAAAAAATCAGGTATTATGCCTTTTATATTGCCGGAGAAACGTCTGGTTAGCACTTCCCTCATCATTTTATAGTCATCGCCTGAAAATTTTTCCTTTATAGTAAATTTTCTGTACTCACTTTTTAAAAAACCCTCCTGCCCTGCAACAACCATTACACCAATTTGTTGATTTCCAAATATATGGCTATTGTCATAAACCTCAATACGCTTTGGAATGTTTGGTAACAAGAAGATTTTGCTAAGCTCCTCAAGCTTTTCTAGGTTATTTCTATAATCGATAAGTTTCTGCTCTAAGCTATGCTGAGAGTTATCATAAACAAATTTCAATAAATCACGCTCTTTTTTATTCTTTGCATGCAGAACTTTTACTGGCTTTTGAGCAACCTTATATAGTGCTTGTTCTATAATTTCCTTATCCACAATAGAATCTGGAACGTAAATTTGTATTGGAGGTATGTTAGCTGAATTATAAAAATTGACCAAAAAGGTGGATAAAATTTCATCATTTGAGTGATCACCACAGTTCTCGGCAAAGTAAGGAGTGCTGCCGTAGTTGTCTTTATTTCTGAACGATAACACACTAATACATGCTAGATCCTCTTCACGTACAATACTGAAGAAATCTGCATCTTTTTCAAAAGAAAAATCCGTGTGCTGTATTTGAATTTGCTCAAGAAACTTTACCCGATCTCTATATATAGCAGCAAGCTCATAGTTTTCTTCACTGCTGCACTTTCTCATTGTGAAAAGTAACTGTTCTTTCACTTCCTTATTTCTTCCAAGCAATGTATTTCGTGCCTGTTTTACTGATTGGCAGTAGTCGTCTTTTGTGATTTTGTTTATGCATGGTGCTGAGCAGCGCTTAATTTGATATTCAATACATGGTCTTTTTGTTGAGGAAAAGTATTGATCTGAACATACTCTTAGGAGAAAAGCTTTTTGCAATGACAATATAGTTTGCTTAACAGCAGCGGCAGATGTAAAGGGACCATAATAATGAAACTCATTCTTCTTAAATTTGCCTCTATATTTTGCTATTCTTGGATAATCGTGCTTGGAAATTGTTATATAAGGATAAAATTTTCCATCCTTGAGCACAATATTATAAAGTGGTTTCAATGATTTTATTAACTGTGCTTCAAGAAGCAGTGCTTCGATTTCATTCTCAGTGATGAATATTTCAACCTTAACAACCTGTGAGAGCATAACTCTAATTCGTTCAGAAAGGTTTTCGAATTGAAGGTAGTCAGATAATCTCGATTTCAAGTTTTTTGCTTTACCAATGTATAAAACTTTATCCTTATCTCCAATCATCTTATACACACCACAAGACTGCGGAGATAATTTTATCTGTTCTTTATATTGCTTGAACATTTATCCATTACTTGACTTGTATGAGGTTAAAATCTGCTACTAAATGAAAGACGGAAACTACATTTTCAAGCAAAGATAATCTGTTTCTTCTCAGCTTATCAGAATCACAGTTAATCTTTACACTGTCCATAAACTGATTGATAAACGGAGCAAAACCAGCAAGTTCATCAAGCGCTGCATTAAAGTGGTTATTTTTTATCGCTTGTTTTATGTTTTTACAAGCAGTTATAGCACAATTTGATAGCGCAATTTCTTCATTTTCAATCAAAAATCTCTTACCGTAAGATGCACTATAAGTAGTGCCATCACTTTTCCTTACTTTGCTCATCATGTTACTGACTCTTTTGTAAGTGCTTAGAATCTGTTCACCTTCTGGCGTACTAAGATAACGATCCAATATAACAGTTTGCTTTTCTGCTGTCAGCAGATCATTAATATCGATTTTATATAGTATTGAATCTACGACATCTTGCCTTATATCTCTATTTTTTAAAATAACCTTGAATCTTTCTAAGCAAAATCTAAATACTAGTTCTGAAATTTGTTTTCTATTTGGCTTATCAACTGACGTTGTATTTTCATTAAATAGAAGCCTTGAATATAAAGATACTGACTTATCTATCAATAGCCTAATTGGAATATGCAAATTATTTTCAAGTATTGTTCTAATTATACTAATTGTCATTCTCCGCAAACCAAACTGATCATACGAACCAGAGATTTTCTCACCTGCTGCAATTAAACCAACTAAGCTATCCACTTTGTCTGCAATTGACACAGCAATTGCTGAAGGGGATTTAGGACACTCCTGCTCTGGCCCGATTGGCTTATAGTGTTCAGTTATAGCTTCCACTATTTCTCTATCTTCTTGAAAATAAGAAGCATAATATCCACCCATTACTCCTTGTAATTCTGGAAACTCTCTTACTATCGATGTTGCCAAATCAGCTTTTGCCAAATATGCAGCACGTTCAACTTTTATCAGCGAAGCATGTGGAATAAATATAGCTATATACTTTGACAGAGACGTAATACGCTTCACCTTTTCCCCCACGCTGCCAAGAAAAGCATGAAATAATATCGAACCCAATTTTTTGACATAATGATCCAGATCTTCCTTTTTGTCCTGAGATATCAAAAATTGTGCATCAGCAAGACGTGCTTCTAATATTCTTTCGTGTCCTTTAACAACTTCACCATTGTTGACGTTGACAACAGTGACAAAGTGTGAAATTCTCTTTCCATTACTTAAAGCAAGATATTTTTGCTGCGTATTAATTATACTAAGAATTACTTCCTTCGGTAATCCAAATGACTTTTCTTGATTCACTTCACCAAACAGTACGATTGGCCACTCTATAAGCCCTGTCAATTCATTTAGTAAATAATCATTTTTCTCAAGTTGTAAATTCTGCTCTTTTGTGAATTTATTAATCTGATCTAGTATAAATTGCTTTCTTTTGTCCAGCTGGAGAATTACGCTGTTTTTTTCTAGCAATTCAAAATAGTCTTTAGGTGCTTTAATAGTTAACGTCGCATCACTTGAGAGAAATCGATGGCCATATGTTGTGTTAGATGCTGTGATCCCTGCAAAAGACACAGGTATTATTTCGTCATTTAAAATGCATAAAATGTTTTTAATTGGCCTAACCCACCTTTCTTTTCCTTCGCCCCATCTCATGCTCTTCAACCAAGAAAAGTTTTTGAGCATTTCCTCCAGTTGATTTTTGAGGAATTCTCTGATGTTAAATGAGCAGCTTTCTCTTTTAATGAAGTAAAAATCCTCATTATTTACTTTTCGAACGAGCAAATCTTCTTCATTTTTCTGATATTTTCTTAAAAAACCTTCGATAGCACTTTTTGGTGCGTTAATGTTTGGTCCCTTAACTTCGTTATTGGAATCCTTTAGCTCCAAAGCATTTATGTTGTCAACAAATAGGGTAATGCGACGTGCCGTTACAAAAACCTCCATTGATGTAAATTTTACATTATTTTTGTTAAAAACATTGGCAATACAGCTCTTAACTTGAGTTGCAGCTACATTCTGCATTCTCGATGGTATTTCTTCTGAAAGGCACTCAAATAACAACTGCAACGACATACGCTATTTACTCATGTACAATTCGCAACATTTTTTTGTCAGCTCTCTAACTCTACCAATATGCGCTGTACGTTCATTGACACCAAGCACACCTCTTGCATCAAGCAGATTAAGTAGGTGACTAGTTTTAATACATTGGTCATAAGCTGCAATTGGTAGCTCCTTTTCAATAAGGAACTTACATAATTTTTCCGTATCTTCAAATTGCTGCTGTACCACTTTAGTATCATAATAATCTAACGCTAAATAAGAAAATTCATATTCTCTTTGTTTAAAAATATCTCCGTAAGTTACACCGTTATCGTTCCAAGTTATATCGTAAACATTATCTACACCTTGTATGCACATTGCTAAACGTTCCAACCCATATGCCACCTCACCAGGAATCATCTTGCAGTCAATCCCTCCAACTTGCTGTATATAAGTAAGCTGTGTTACTTCCATTCCATTGCATGTAACTTCCCATCCAAGTCCTGATGCACCAACACTTGGGTTTTCCCAATCATCTTCAACAAACTTAATATCATATTTTTCTGTAGATATGCCAAGAGCTTTTAAGCTATCTAAATAGACGTTTTGTAAATTATTACCAGATGGCTTTATTATAACTTGATATTGGTGATGTTGATACAAGCGATTAGGATTATCACTATAGCGTCCATCTGCTGGCCTAATTACTGGTTGTAGATATGCAATTTTTGTCGGTTTTGTATCAATTGCAGACATAATTGTTGCAGGATGTAATGTACCAGCACCAACTTCAGATGTGTATGGGTGAAGTATAACGCACCCTTCACCAGCCCAAAAATCTTGCAACTCTTTTATTATACTTTGTAAATTCACACAAATTGCACACTTTTTATACTAAATATATAAATAAATAAGTACTATTCAATATTTATTTTTTTTGCAGCACTATGTAAATAATCACCTAAAACTGCTGAACTTTCCCTCACATACTGAATTATGCTTTTATTTAGGACAATTGCATCATGCATAGTTAAATCGCAGAATATAAATGCTGTTAAATACAGTAAAATCACCGCATAAAATGTGTGAAAAATCCCCTCAAATGTAATTGAAATTGCATTATTATAGCTGAGTTGTATTGAACTTATTGGCCATGGTTTTATCACTTCTACGACATTAAAAAATACGTAAGGTATCATAAGAAAAAAGAAAAAGTGCATAAAATCATTAAACCAAAATGGGCATTGAAACATCTGCTTACATATACTCCCATAGAGTTTACTTACAGTATAATAAATTGACATTATTGCTGGCATTGAAAGTGCTACAGTCAATACTTGCCCTGACGCTATTTGTATTACTATTTCTTCACCACTGTTTGCTGAAGGGTCCTGAGCATGAAAAATAAATATTCCAATTAATTGTATTACTAACATAACTATTGCCAATTTTGTAAAAACAGCAGCTACAACTATTCCTGAATTTGGCATTTTATATAGTAAATATTCGCCTCCATATGTAAAAATCAATATAACATCGACAATAAATAATATTAAAAAAGAAGACCAATAGTTCTGCCAACCTGGTAAATATCCTATTCCCAAAAAAGAGCTTACTGTTTTGGCAGGAAAAACCTTACCTAGCATCTTTCCCAAAAATTCAAAAAAAATCCCCATGCTCTAAGTAACACTTGGTTTATATTATTTATAATACTGTATTGTAACGGACTTATCAATAACTTAAAACATGTATTGGAAAATTTTAGGTAATATGCAGCAACAGTAGAAGAACATGCGCCAAAAATTTAGTAATTTTATAGGGCTTGTGCACTTAAATTTTTTGCAATATCAAGTGCAGCGTAAGTGAATATTGCACTTGCACCCGCACGTTTGAAACCAATCAAAGATTCATAAATCACCTTGTCATAATTTAGCCAGCCATTATTTGCAGCAGCTTTTATCATTGCGTACTCACCGCTTACTTGGTAAGCAAAAATCGGAAAATTAAACTTATCACTTGCTGTTTTGATAATATCCAAATATGGCATACCTGGTTTCATCATAATAAAATCTGCACCTTCATTTATATCCATTTCAATTTCGCACATTGCTTCGTGCGCATTTTTATAATCCATTTGATAACCACTTTTGTCTATAGAATGTGATAGCCCACATGAACCAACGACTTGCCTGAATGGAGCATAGAAGCTAGAGCAATATTTCACCGCATAAGATAATATTAATACGTCTTGAAAGTTATTATCATCTAATGATTTTCTGATTCTTCCTATTCTACCATCCATCATATCAGAAGGAGCAACTATATCACATCCTGCCTTCGCTAAAGCAAGTGCTTGCTTACACAGTACTGATATAGTTTCATCGTTTTCTACATCCATCTGATTATCTTTTAAAATGCCGTCATGGCCATGAATAGTGTATGGATCCAGTGCAACGTCTGCAATAATACCAATTTCAGGTATCTTTAATTTTACAGCACGGATTGCTTTGCAGATTAAGTTGTCAGAATTATATGCTCCCTCAGCGTTTTCAGATTTTAGTTTACTATCAACTACAGGAAAAATTGCAACAGCATTAATTCCTAAATCTTTAGCTTCCTTAACTATAGACACTAATCCATCTATTGAATAACACTTTACGCCTGGTAAGCCAGAAATTGGTTCAGTTGTTTCTTTTCTGTCGTGAACAAACAGAGGAAGAACCAGATCATTTACTGATAGACTATTTTCACTTGTTAAATTGCGAACCCATTTGCTCGAGCGCCTGCGCCTTAATCTTGTATTTGGAAAATTAAACATTGGACCCAGGTAAATTCCCAGTAAAGAGCAACACTCCTGAAATGAGTACCACCCAAAGCACCGATATTGGCAGAAACACTTTCCAACCAAGACGCATTAGCTGATCATATCGATAACGAGGTATTGTTGCTCTAATCCAAATAAATACGAACAAAAGTATAACTATCTTCAAAACGAACCAAATCAAACCTGGAATTTTGTAAAGTAAACTGAACTCCAGCGGCGGATACCATCCTCCTAGAAAGAATATCGTCATCATAGCACTTGCTAGAATCATATTTGCATATTCTCCAAGAAAAAAGAGGGCAAAAGGCATGGATGAATATTCAACGTTATATCCAGAGACAAGCTCTGCTTCAGCTTCTGGTAAATCAAATGGGTGACGATTAGTTTCTGCAAGCAAAGAAATAAAAAATATTATTCCTATAGGCATTAGTAGCAAATCAACCCAAAATGGCATGTTGTGTTTCGCTACTACCATCTCTCCAAGGTTCAACGTACCAGTTGTAACAACAACTGTAGCAACTATTAAGCCTATTGAAACTTCATATGAAATCATCTGAGCAGCCGACCGTATAGCGCCAAGAAATGCATAATTAGAATTGCTTGACCAGCCTGCAATAATTACGCCGTATACTCCCAGCGACGATATAGCTAGCACATAAAGCACTCCAACATTAATATTTGCTATAACCTTAGGAATCACTACTTGCTGGCCATTTTCTACAATTACTTCAGCACCAAACGGTATAACTGCCCAGGCAATTAATGCCAAGATAAAGGTAAGCATTGGGGCCATAATGAACAGTATGGTGCTCGCTCTAAATGGTATTATCGGCTCTTTAATCAGTAGCTTAATAGCATCTGCAAATGGCTGCAATAGCCCAAAAGGTCCAACTACACTTGGGCCGTGTCTCAGTTGAATTGCACCAATAACCTTACGCTCAAAGTATACCAAGTACGCAACTGAAAGTAGTAGCGGTACTAAAATAAATAAAATATTAACTAGCGTGTTCATAAAAAGCTTTAGTACAATCTGCCATTATTTTTGAAGCGCGACTTATTGAATCCGTCATATAAAAATTACACTCCTTTAAAGTGAAAGGTGTATTACTTAAGCTTATCCCATCATTGCTAATTGGCACCCATGTGTTTTTTACCACTTGATCGGCATTTCTAAACTGTGGACCGATAGTATCTAATTTTTTTCTCACATCAAATAAACTATCATACGGTAAAGAAAGGTCTAAATATTGTGAAAGATTTTTAATAATTAACCAATCCTCCTTTGCTTCACCTGGAGGAAATACAGCTAAATTTGTTCTTTGCACTCGACCTTCAGTATTCACATAAGTTGCATGTTTTTCTGTATATGCAGCACCAGGCAAGATAACATCTGCCACATGTGCACCCTTATCACCGTGATGACCTTGATAAATTACAAATGTATTTTCTAATTTTGATGTATCAATTTCATCTGCACCAAGAAGATAAACCACTTCTATGTCACCACTTTCTGCATTTTCCAGTATCTGATTAGTGTCTTTTCCACCTTTTTCAGGAACAAACTCAACGTCCAGACCACCGACTCTTGCTGCAGCTTTATGCAGCACATTAAAGCCATTCCAGTCATCTCTGACCATGTTAAATTTTTCTGCAATTTTGCCAGCTAGAACTAGAACTGATTCAGAATCATCTCTTACTAATGAATCTTGACCAATGATCAGCATAGGGTTTTGAGCAACTACCAGCAGCTCACAGAATTTATGATTTCCATTTGCTATTTCACTCAAAATATCAGGATTATCGCCCAATTTCTCAACATGATACAAATATTCAATGTTAGGACCAACACTTGCAATAGGAAAGTTGCCCTGTAAATATCTCTTTCTCAATCTTACATTAATGATCGGTGCTTCTATCCTTGGATTTGTATTTATAAGCAGACACAAATCTGCATTCTCTATACCCTGGGTAGTGGTATTGAACACATAAGATCCGCGATTACTTGGTATAAGCTTTGCACCATCTTGCCTGCAGTCTATATTCCCCGAGCCGAGCTTCTGCATCACTTCTTTGAGTAGAAGCATAGACTCACAATCTGCTAAATCACCTGCAATTGCAGCTATTTTATTTGATTTTGTATTCTTTAATTTCTTTGCAGCAATAGTTAATGCTTCATTCCAATCAACTGGGGCTAATTTACCATCTTTTTTTACATAAGGTTGATCAAGACGCTGAACTTTTAGTCCATCATAGGCAAAGCGGGTTTTATCTGATATCCATTCTTCATTTACCTCTTCGCTCAGTCTTGGTAATATTCGCATAACTTCCAGGCCACGATAATCAACTCTAATGCTACTTCCCACAGCATCTAGCACATCTATAGTCTCACAATGTGATAGCTCCCATGGACGCGCTGTAAAGGAGTAAGGCTTTGAAGTTAAAGCCCCTACCGGGCAGAGATCTATGATGTTTCCAGATAATTCAGAACTAATATGCCTTTTTATGTAAGTGCTAATCTCTACATTTTCTCCCCTTCCGATTCCTCCAAGTTCATTTGTACCTGCAACATCAGACAAAAATCTAACACACCGAGTGCAATGAATGCATCGATTCGTCGCAGTCTCAATCAGTGGTCCGAAGTGTTTTTTTGGCACAGCCCTCTTATGCTCATCAAGTCTGCTGGTTCCTTTCCCATAAGCCATCGTGATATCTTGCAAATCGCATTCACCACCTTGATCGCAAATTGGGCAATCAAGCGGGTGGTTAATTAGCAAAAACTCAAGCACACCTTCACGTGCTTTTTTAACCTTAGGGGTATCAGTGTGAATAACCATCCCTTCTGCAACTGGCATTGCACAAGAGGCTACTGGTTTTGGAGGCCCACCCTCAACTTCAACCAAACACATTCTGCAGTTACCAGCAATTGCTAAACGCTCATGATAACAAAAACGTGGAATTTCAACGCCCACGACTTCACAAGCTTGAATTATAGTGAGCCCATGCTCTACTTCACATTCCTTAGAATTAATAGTAACTTTAACCACAACTATTATACAGCTTCCCACTTTATAGGATTGCCGCTTACCTCATCTTCAACCAGATTGCCGTTGTCATATTGAGCAGACATATAATTCATGCGCGAGTCACGATCTATATATCTAACAGGTTTTACCGGTTTATCTTTATACATTTTTTGCTCGGCCTTCTTACGCTGAGTAGGGTTATTTTTACTAGCTGTCTTTGCTTTCCCACCTACTGCCATATAAACTCCTAAAAACTTTTCATTCTATTTTAACACTTAAGTATATAGCGTCAATATTTAATAACTTTAAAATTTCAATAGATCTCTTATTATAATCATTGTTTAAATAAAAAGTTACTCCTTGATATCATTCCAGTGCTTGACCAGAAAAAAAGAAATATGCATCAGCTACTTTCATTTGCTGCGCCTCGAAAATAAACGTTCATGTAGCTGTGAGTCAAGCCATAAATCCAGTATAAAGACCTTTAATCATTGGCTTCGTAGTACTTTTTAACCAACTTATTAAGTAACCTTACACCAAAACCTACTGCTCCTCTTGGACAAATGTCAGTACCTTTTTCGTACCAAGCAGTGCCTGCGATATCTAAATGTGCCCAGCAAGTTTCATTCACAAAACGCTGTAAAAACTGTGCAGCCATTATGCTATCTCCACCAGAGCCTGCAGGAGCGATGTTTTGAACATCAGCAATCGGTGAATCAATAATTTTGTCATAAGTTTCATTCATAGGAAAACGCCATAACTTCTCACTTACTTCATTTCCTGCATCAATCAGACGGTTTGCTAATTCATCATTATTTGAAAAAAGACCAGCATATTCGTTATTTCCAAGTGCAACCACTATAGCACCAGTTAAAGTTGCAAGATCAATCATAAATTTTGGTGAGAATCTGTCTTGCGTATACCATAAAGCATCTGCAAGTATGAGCCTTCCTTCTGCATCGGTGTTCAACACTTCTATCGTCTGTCCAGACATTGAAGTTACTACATCACTCGGCCTTTGAGCATTACCACCAACTGCATTCTCTGCAAGTGCAACCACGCCGATTGCATTTACTTTTGCTTTTCGTCCTGCTAAAGCATGCATCACCCCAACTACAGCAGCAGAGCCTGCCATGTCATATTTCATCGACTCCATACCACGTGAAGGTTTGAGTGATACTCCACCAGTGTCAAACGTTATACCTTTACCAACAAAAGCTATTGGCTTTTGTTCTTTAGAAGCCCCATTCCATTTTATCACTACTAATTTTGGTTCTTTACTACTTCCTTGTGCGACTCCAAGCAAGGCTCCCATTTTTTTCTCTTCCATCTGCTTTTTATCAAGCACTTCGATTTCAAGACCAAGCTTAGTAAGCTCTTTTTTTATATGATCAGCATAGGATTCTGGATATAGAATGTTAGGAGGCTCTGTTATAAAAGAGCGCGCAAGGAATATACTCTCACCTTCTTGCCTTAAGTGCTCAAATGATCTTTCAGCATTACTTAATTGCTCATCTTTTACTAATACGGTAATTTCCTCTACCTCTGTAATTTTCTCATCCTTTTTAGTTTTATACTTATCAAACTTAAAACTACGCAGAAACGCACCATATGCAACATTTGCTGCACTACCTTCGATTAAAATCGCTGCTTTCTTAATTTTTAATCTGCTTAGCTCACAATATATTTTACCACCAATATTTAATTCTTTATTTTCATTCCATTCATCCTTCTTACCAAGTCCAACAACTACAACGTTTTTTCCTTCTGGTAAAATGGTAGAAGAAAATTCACCAAAGCTTCCATTAAAATCGCTAAATTGCTTTATATTATCTATGATCTGTTTTCCTTGCAAAACTCCGCCATCATTTACGGTTTCGTTGTCCTCAAATAAACCCATTACTATTGTTTTAAAATCGGGCGAAATTTTAGAAATTGTTATTTTCATTGCTGGCATCTCCGTTGCAAATAATTGTAAACTGTACATAAAACATAGCAAAAACATCAGTAAGATATTTTTCATATACATCCTAAGTACAATAACATTTAAGTTTACTATGGACTACCTTACATGCAAGGGTTTTTATCTTTTATTAGAGAACTTATTATATCCACCCAAGGTAATGTTAAACGTATAGGTTTTTATGACCTGATCACTGTAAGTAAATGGTGTTATGAGAAGGCTTGCAAGACCATTACTAACAAAATCTCCAATAACAGGATCAGCACAATTATCGCAATTATGGTCAGCAAAAAACATTTGCGTTGTGAATTCTGGAAAATCTGGATGTTGAACTAGAAAGTTAATATGTGGAGCTCTCTCACCAATTTTACCAGGTGCTATCGTAATAAAATTATAATAGCCAAGATTATTCACTACAAACCTTCCTGATCCAGCAAAATTCGGATCGAGTTGATTATCCTCTATATTCTCATCGTAATGGTTCACGCCGCGTGAATTCGCGTGCCATATAGAAACTACAGCATTTTGTATTGGTAAACAGTTTATATCAGTAATTCTACCCACTATGTGTATTAATTCTCCTATTGCACTATTTGGAGAACCAGCTTTCCTTCTTAAATTGTTTGAAGAGCTAAAATTTTTTGGCCTTGCATCAAGGTCATATATTTCTGGAGTTTCAATGCAGTTGAGCAAAACAGGATCAGCTGCAAATAGCGGCAAACTGAATACCGTTTGTACTAAAAGCGCTAATAAGATATTTTTCACATTCATTTCATTTATAATGCTTTTATTCAGATTATAGCAGCTTTTTTCTTTTGTTTAAAGATAAGACTTCCTTTGGAGCCGCTTTATTTCAGTGCATAAGCTGGTCCTTTTCGGATCTTAGCGCTGTGTACATAACTGCACGAACGTCTAGCTTAGGGGTAAGATAGGAGAAAAATTAGGGCCCGCAAATTAATCCAAACACATAAGTGTAGTGTTACCACCGAATGCTGTAGTGTTAACACTTACAACTTTTTCTGTAGAAAAACGCTGTAAATAATGAGGACCACCAGCTTTTGGCCCGGTGCCAGATAGTCCTCTACCACCAAATGGTTGTATCCCAACTGCTGCACCTATCTGGTTACGGTTGATGTAGACATTTCCAACTGATATTTTTTTGCTTATTAAATCGATCTGATTTTGTATACGGCTCTGCAAAGAAAATGTAAGCCCATATCCTGTATTGTTTATATCACTTATAACTTCATTTAATTGTGACTTGTTAAAACGTATGATATGCAAAATAGGACCAAATACTTCTTGCTTTAATTGCGAAATTTTTTGTATCTCATAAATATATGGAGGAAAGAAATAACCATTATGAGAATTTGTATCCATGGGTACTTTAAATAACAGATTTGAATCTTCGTCCTCTGACATTTTTTGCGTATGTTGAGTTAGCATATCGATAGATGCTTTGTCAATTATTGGACCAATATCAGTACTAAGTTGTATTGGGTCACCAATCTTGAGTTCTTGCGCTGCACCACATATCATTTTTATCTGCTTCTCTGCTATGTCCTCTTGAATAAACAGCACTCTAAGTGCAGAACAGCGTTGGCCGGCACTGCGAAACGCAGAAAGTACAACATCTGTAGTCACTTGCTCTAAGAGAGCGGAGCTATCAACAATCATAGCATTGAGCCCTCCTGTTTCAGCAATAAGCGGTACAATAGGACCATCCCTATCCGCAAGCATTTTATTAATTATTTGAGCAGTTTGTGTTGAGCCAGTAAAAGCTACTCCAGCAATTCTATTGTCTGGAACTAATATTTTGCCTAAATATCCACCATCCCCAGGAATGAGGTGTAACACATTTTTTGGTATCCCAGCTTCATGTAGTATCTTAACAGCTTCGTAGGCAATAATCGGCGTTTGCTCTGCCGGTTTTGCCAGCACCGCATTACCTGCTGCAAGTGCAGCTGAAACCTGCCCAATGAAGATAGCAAGTGGAAAATTCCATGGTGATATACACAGGAAAACTCCTCTGCCTTCAAAAAAGATGAAGTTATCTTCACCCGTTGGACCTGGCAATTTTTTCCAGTCGCTCAGTTCATTTTTTGCTATCGTTGCGTAGTAACGTAAGAAATCCACTGCCTCTCTTACTTCCGCTATTGCATCAGATAAAATTTTTCCTGCTTCTACGATCAGAATGTAAATCAACTCTTTCATCCTTTCTTCAAGCAAATCTGCAGCTTTTTCAAGGCATTTAGCGCGCTTTTCTGCTGAAACATTCTGCCATTCAGTAAAAGCATTATGTGCTATTTCAAGAGCGTTTAAAACTTGAGCACTTGTTGTATTTGACACTTCTCCAATTACATTTTCTAAATGTGCAGGATTCACCACTTCAGTAAATTTGGCATCATCAAAAAGTGACTGTCCGTCAATTATCGGCCCAACTTGCCATTTTTTTTCACTAAAGCTCTTTATATCATCTGCAAATTGTGAGACTATCACCGAGTCACTAATATCCATTCC
Organism: Wolbachia endosymbiont (group A) of Sphaerophoria taeniata; assembly: GCF_947250735.1. Lineage (NCBI taxonomy): Bacteria > Pseudomonadati > Pseudomonadota > Alphaproteobacteria > Rickettsiales > Anaplasmataceae > Wolbachia > Wolbachia endosymbiont (group A) of Sphaerophoria taeniata. The sequence continues at coordinate 1,020,751 of NZ_OX366344.1, read as the reverse complement.
CAAAGAATTTTTTCTTTCTGGTCCCAAAATATCTTGTGGTAACGGAATGCCTGGATGAGGTTCATAATTAAAATTTATAGCTTTTTCCAGTGGATCTGAAATTAACTCATCAATTTTAACGTTAGAATCATTTATTTGATTAACAAATGAACTATTAGCTCCATTTTCAAGAAGGCATCTTATAAGATAAGGCAACAAGTCACTATGTTCCCCAACGGGTGCGTAGACACGACAGCTAACATTTGTTGCAAGCTCTGACATTGCATAATCATATAAGTCTTTTGCCATTCCATGTAAGCGTTGAAATTCAAATCCAGGGTGGTTTTTATCAGCAAGTTCCATGATAGAAGCAAAAGTATAGGCGTTATGAGTTCCAAAGCATGGGTAAAAGCTGTTTGGTTTACTCAAAAGTTTCTGTGCGCACGCGAGGTAAGATACGTCAGTATAGCTTTTTCTTGTAAATACTGAGTAATCATTTAATCCCAATTCTTGCGTACGCTTGATTTCTGAATCCCAATATGCACCTTTTACAAGTCTGACCATAATTTTATGATTTGATCGAATAGCAACATCCTCTACAAAGTCAAGAACAGACAAAGCACGTTTTTGATATGCTTGTACAGCCAAGCCAAGCCCTTCCCACTCAGAAAGTGATTCATCAAGCCGTAATTGTTCAAACAAGATTAAGGACATTTCAAGCCTTTCTGTTTCTTCTGCATCTATGCATAATGAAATGTTGTATTTTTTTGCTTCATGACAAAGCTCTAGCAGTTTAGCTCTCAACTCTTCAGCTATATTATCGAATTGACCAAATTCATAACGTGGATGTAACGCAGACAATTTGATTGAAATTCCATGCGATTTAAAACAATCATTTATTTCAGTGGATTCACCTATAGCTTTTATTGAGTGCATGTATGAATTAAAATACTCTTCTGCATCTTCAGCTGTGTGAGCAGCTTCGCCAAGCATATCAAAAGAGTATAAAAACTTACTATTGTCATCTAGTTTTGCATACCTTAAAGCTTCTTCTATGGTTTCTCCAACAACAAAATGATTACCAAGCATAGACATTGCTTGTTTTACTGCTTTGCGAATGATCGGTTCTCCTAAATTCTTAAGTAACTTAGAAATTGCGTAATAGAACTTCGAATCGCCTTCATTATCTCTCAATATACTGCTACCTATCATCAAGCTCCATGTGGAAGCATTGACAAACAACGAAGAAGAGTGCCCTAAATATTTATTCCATTCCTGATTGGCAATTTTATCTTTGATTATTTCGTCTATTGTATAATCATCTGGTATTCTAAGTAGCGATTCAGCAAGGCACATCAATGCTATTCCTTCATCATTGGAAAGCGAGTATTGCTGCATAAAGGAATCTACAATACTTAATTTATTGTGTTTGATTTTTTCAATAACTTGTTTTGCAATATTATAAATTCTACTTTTTGAATCAGCTGAAAGCTCTGCTTTTTCTACAAGATAACGTATATAACTCTTTTCATCAGTACGATAAAATCCTTGTAAACGTTTTCTGAGTTCATTAGGTTCTTGTATAGAGGTAATCATAATTATCTATAAAACACCTTTACTATATGTAAGGTAAAATTATATCATAACTTCGCGTAGAATAAATTATTATTTATAAAAGAGCCAGGGCTGGCTAAAAGAAGTCCATGCAATAACTTTAAAAGGATTGTGCAAGTATGTAGCTTAACACTCCGCCATGCATTAAGTATTTAATCTCAGTTGCGGTTTGTACACAGCATTTGAGTTGAATTGATTGCTTTGAACTATCCTTTCTTTTGATGATACATTCTAAATTTCCACTTGGCACTATTTCACCTTTTATGCTTATTATCTCACTACCATCAAATATCTTTCTGGTTATTCCATTTTGGAATATAAGTGGAAGAACACCCATGCCGACCAAGTTGGACCTATGTATACGCTCAAAGCTTTCTGCAATTACAACTTTAATCCCCAACAATAAAGTACCTTTTGCTGCCCAATCCCTACTTGAACCTGTGCCATACTCCTTTCCTGCCACAATGATGAGAGGAACATTACTTTCTTTGTAGCGCATTGCTGCATCAAAAATCGACATAGTTTCTTGAGAAGGAATATATTTTGTATAGCCGCCTTCGATGCTTACCATTTCATTTTTTATTCTAATGTTAGCAAAAGTCCCACGCATCATTACATTGTGGTTACCACGACGAGACCCATACGAATTAAAGTCCTGTGGCTCAATTCCAAGATTTTTTAAATATATACCTGCAGGACTACTTGAGGCAATATTTCCAGCAGGGGAAATGTGATCAGTGGTTACGCTATCGCCAAACATTGCCAATATTTGTGCACCTTTTATATCGATTGTTTTATCTTTATTATTTTTAGGTGATAAATTATCAAAATAGGGCGGATCTTGTATGTAAGTGCTGTTTGCATCCCAATTATAGATTTCACTTTTTTCACACTTTATCTTTCGCCAATGTTCATCACCAGAAAAAACATCCTTATACTTTTGTATAAACATCTCACGTGTTACCACATTTTTAACACAATCTTCGATTTCATTGTTTGTTGGCCATATATCTTTGAGATAGACATCATTTCCATTCTTATCTTTGCATATTGAATCTTTTGTCAAATCAGTTTGCACAGTACCAGCAAGTGCATATGCAACAACAAGTGGCGGAGATGCCAAGTAATTAGCTTTGACTAACGGATGAATTCTTCCTTCAAAGTTACGATTACCAGATAAAACTGCAGCAACAGTTAAATTTTTGTTTTTAATGCCATCTTCTATATCTTTATTAAGTGGACCAGAATTCCCAATGCAAGTTGTGCAACCATATCCAACTAGATTAAAACCCAAAGCATTTAGATCTACCTGCAATCCAGACTTTTCTAAATATTCTGTTACAACTTGTGACCCTGGAGCAAGAGAAGTTTTAACCCAAGGCTTTGATTTTAATCCAAGTTTAATTGCATTACGAGCTACAAGACCTGCAGCAATCATTACACTTGGATTTGAGGTGTTAGTGCAGCTTGTTATTGCTGCAATAACTACACTTCCATCTTGAAGCTTATCACTTTCCTTTGATTCGTTAACTGAAAATGATTTAGAAAAAGACTCTGCCACTTGTGAAAGAAAAACCTTATCTTGTGGTCTTTTGGGACCAGCCATTACTGGCTTCACGCTTGATAAATCAAGCTCTAGTGTGTCAAAAAATGCTAACTCATTATTGCCACGCCACAATCCTTGCTCTTTCGCATAAGCCTCAACTAGCTTTTCTGGCCTTCCGGTTAAGCTTAAATAATCTAGCGTTTTCTGATCAATTGGAAAAAATCCACAAGTTGCGCCATACTCTGGGGCCATGTTTGCTATAGTTGCCCTATCTGCCAAAGATAAATAATCTAAACCATCACCATAAAATTCTACAAACTTACCAACAACACCCTTTGTTCTTAGGATATTGGTAACCGTCAGCACTAAATCAGTCGCAGTTACTCCTTCCGGCAGTCTGCCAATTAATTTAAATCCAACTACTTCTGGAATCACCATACTAATTGGTTGACCAAGCATCACAGACTCAGCTTCTATGCCTCCAACACCCCAACCAAGGACTGATAACCCGTTAACCATCGTAGTATGGCTATCCGTACCAACCAAAGTATCAGGATACAAAACTCCATCCTTATTACATACAACTTGCGCTAAATACTCAAGATTCACTTGGTGGCAAATTCCAGTACCTGGCGGTACTACTCTAAAATTTGTGAAGGATGATTCTCCCCACTTTAAGAATTGATATCTCTCCAAATTTCTTTTTACTTCTAGCTCAACATTCTTACTGAATGCGGAAACACTTCCATAACTATCTACTTGAACAGAATGGTCGATCACAAGATCAACGGGCACAGACGGATTTATGCTGCTTGGATCGCCTCCATTTTTCTTGACATAACTCAGCATAGAAGCTAAATCGACGACAGCAGGAACCCCTGTAAAATCTTGCATCAACACCCTTGCTGGCTTGTAGCTAATTTCATGATTAGCGTGTTTATTAATGCAACTTGCTAGTATTTTTATATCATCCAGCTTTACGTTTACTCCATCTTCATTGCGCAATAAATTTTCAAGCAGAACCTTAAGTGAGCAGGGCAATTTAGTTACATCTATTCCTAAAAATTCACTAGCACTATTTAGGCTAAAATAGTTGTATGACTTCCCGTCAATGTTTAAAGTCGTTTTTGCGTTTAAAGAATTATTCATCAGGCTACATCATATTAGTTAAAATTGGAATTACTACCGGTACTTCTTTGTTGTTGACTTTGCTGCTCGTACATAGTTTCAAAATCTATAGGATCTAGCATTAGTGGGGGAAATCCACCACTGCTTGTAACTCTTGCAATTATTTCTCTTGCAAAAGGGAAAAGAAAAGTAGGTCCGCCAATAAACAAAGCTTGTCTTACCTCTTCCTCACTCAACTCTTTAAAATTTTCTATTGAAAAAATGCCACAATATTTTGTCTCACAAATGAAAGCTACGCCATCTTTTATACCTTCATCTTTTATCGTTGCTCTGACTTCTATATGTAAAGTAATTTCATGGAAAGATTTTTCTTCATTTACTCCTTCTTTGTTTTCCATTCCTTCTAATTTCGCTGAATTGATATTAACCATTACATTAATATCGGTAGCTTTATTTGAAGAAAGGAATGGCGAATTCGGATTCTCAAACGATAGATCTTTAACATATTGACCGTGAATTCTCATTTTTTGTTGTGGCATTTCTTACGTCTCCTTTAATTAAGTTGAGATATTTAATACTTTCTTATATAATATATTCATTTACAAACGAATAGCAAACCTGATTATAAGTTGATATGAAAAACATATTTTCATTAATAATTAATAATGTTCGGATACTTTATATGCCAAGGAGCTGAGTTACTATGATAGAGCTTGTAATATATACTTTATTAGCGGCGTTCATTTTTTCACGTTTGTATAATTCTTTAGAAAGGTCAGCCAATCTCAATCTAAAAAAGCTAACTAGTGTGTTGGATGTAAGCCGAAGTAAAGAAGATGTAGTAGAAAACATTGAGGGTTACATTGATAGCAACGATGAAAATTCAATAAAAGTTACTTATGAACAAATATTAAAAAAAAACAAAGATTTTTCTATTTCCCACTTTATAGAAGGTTCAAGCATAGCTTTTGAATTAATAATAAAGTATTTCAATCAAGGAAATTTGTCTCAGTTAAAACCACTTCTCGATAAAGACTTATATGATAATTTTGCAGAGAAGATTAAACATCGTAAAGAGGTGCACGAGTCTATAATTGTTTCTATCGTTTCACAAAAGATTTTAGAAATAAAGCTAGTAAAAAACACAGTGTTTATTGCAGTATATTTCCTTTCAGAGCAAATTAACTTTATTAAAGATAGCTCAGAAAATATAATATCAGGTAGCACATCCACCATTAATAAAGTTGAGGATGTATGGCAATTCAAAAAAAATGTTAATTCATCAGACCCAAGCTGGTTGCTTGTTTCTATTAACTATAAAAAGACAAATAACGATAAGACAAATGACAAGTAAGATTAGTTTTATTTAGAGTTAACCATGGAAAGCAAGCTGCGCGAAATAGTACTTGACACTGAAACGACAGGTCTTGACACTGGATCTGGTCATCGAATTATTGAAATAGGGTGTGTGGAATTAATTAATCGTATTCCAACAGGTAAAGTATTCCATCGGTACCTTAACCCAGAAAGAGATATACCTTATCACTCGTTTAAGATTCACGGTATTAGTGAAGAATTTTTAGAAGATAAACCATTATTCTCAGATGTTGCACTTGAATTTCTTGACTTTATATCTAATGATATTTTGGTAATTCACAACGCTGAATTCGATGTTAAGTTCCTTAACATGGAGTTAAGCAAGCTGAATGCTGGGTTAATTTCCTCAGATAGAGTGCTAGATACATTACCTCTTGCGAGGAAAAAATTCGTAGGATCCCCTGGTTCTTTGAATGCATTATGTAAGCGTTTTGATATATCGCTAGAGAATAGAGAATTGCACGGAGCACTAGTTGATGCTCAATTGCTTGCAAAGGTATATGTTGAACTTACAGGAGGGTTACAAACCTTTCTGTTTGATAATGAATGCAATCAGGACAGTAACTCTACATTCGTTCAGCATAAAGTGCGTAATCTAACTCCCAGAGAACATTCACCAAATAGTGAAGAAATTGATGAACATAAGAAACTGTTAGACAAAATTAACAATACACTTTGGGATAAATATATTGAATAGGTTAACCAATAAAGATACAATTTGATTTTACTGAGAGCATTCTAATGGTAAGGTTTATAAGATTGTTATCTAATGTGCTAGCAGCATTAGCAGTTGTTTTTTTAGGTTATTGTTATTTCACTAAAAAAGGCATATTTGCCCCGGCAGCGATTCACAACGCGGAAGTTAAGATAGGCGGAGATTTTTCTTTAATTAATCAGGACGGACAGATTCTGCGCAGTAGTGATTTTAAAGATAAATACATGATGATTTTCTTTGGATTTTCCTCATGTAAAAGAATTTGTCCTATGAACCTTGGGATAATTTCAGAAACACTTGCAAAGTTAGATGAGAAAACTAACAACAAGCTACAAACATTCTTCATCACAGTTGATCCTGAGCGCGATAGCACGGAAAGACTTAAAGAATTTCAGCAGCAATTTGACCATAGAATACAAATGTTAACTGGTGAAAGAGAAAAAATAGACGAAGTAGTTGCGAAATATAAAGTATATGCAAGCAAAGTAGACGGAGAAGAAGAAATCAACCATTCTTCGATAATATATCTTATTGGCCCTGGAGGAAAATATGTTACACACTTTGCAGCTGATTTAAATTCAGACGAAAGTCAATCTGATAAGATTTTGGCTGAGATAAGAAAATACGTAAACTGAATTATAGATTTTTCTGTTAATTAGTCGAGCACGCAACTGCATGAGCATTATGATTTGAGAGCAATCTCCATGGGAAGACATACACAACTGTACGAACGTTGTAGTTTGGGAGCAATTCCCACCAGTGAGGTGTCATCCCAGTGCCCAGACACTGGGATCCAGCTTCTATGCAACTTAATTAAAAACGTTTGTTTTAGCGTAAGACAACTACCTTTAGCTCATCAGCTCAGTTATAAGCAAAATTTCTGGATTCCAGACAGGAATGACATCATCTGTTGTGCAATTTACCTTCAAAAATGAATGTTCGTACAGTTATGGAAGACGCATTGGAATGACACCATTTGCTGTCCTTAAAAAATAAACGTTCGTAAAGTTGTGCTTTTAATGTGGGTTATCAGTTTAAAAATGTTGCTAACTAGTATATCTGGATGTAATATTAATTAACATTCATAAACGAAGCAATCTAATGGAAAATAGTTATAATGCCGATGCAATAAAAATCTTAAGGGGTCTTGATGCTGTAAGGAAACGTCCAGGTATGTACATTGGTGACACTGACGATGGATCTGGCTTGCACCACATGGTATATGAGGTTGTTGACAACGCAATAGATGAATCTTTAGCTGGATATTGTGATAAAATTGAAGTTAGCATAAATAAAGATGGTTCAGTATCTGTAACTGATAATGGTCGTGGCATTCCAACTGACCTTCATGAAGAAGAAGGAATATCAGCAGCAGAGGTAATAATGACTCAACTCCATGCTGGTGGTAAATTTGACAGTAATACCTATAAAGTTTCTGGGGGATTACATGGTGTTGGAATCTCAGTTGTGAATGCATTATCAAGCTGGTTGGAATTAACTATTTGGCGCAATAAGAAAGAACACTTTATGCGCTTTGAAGATGGTGAGTCTATTGAACCTTTAAAGGTAGTCAACGAAAATACAAACAAAAGAGGAACTAAAGTCACGTTCATGCCATCAACAGAGACTTTTAATGGCATTAATTTCAGTTACTCAACGCTTGAAAGTCGTATAAGAGAATTAGCATTTTTAAATTCAAATATCGACATTACTTTACGTGATCTGCGCAATGAACCATATACAGAATCTCATTTCAATCAGAGCAATCAATCTAAAGACAATTTTGGTACAGCGAATTTTGTGCGGTACTTAGATAAGAATAAGACACATGTAACTAAAATTGCCAGTATGAAAGGAGATGCAGAAGATCTTGGCATCAGCTTGGAAATATCGATGGAATGGAATGATTCCTACTATGAACATATGTTATGCTTCACGAATAATATAAGGCAACGAGATGGTGGTACGCATTTGGCAGGATTTAGATCCGCTTTAACCAGATGTATCAATAACTATGCAACTAATGAAGGGTTTTTAAAGAAAGCAAAAGTAAATTTAACTGGAGAGGACGTTAGAGAAGGTTTAACTTGTGTTTTATCTCTCAAGATGCCTGATCCTAAGTTTTCTTCACAAACAAAAGATAAACTAGTTAGTTCTGAAGCGCGTACAGTTGTGGAGAGCATAGTTTCTGATAAATTGAGCACAATCCTTGAAACTGATCCCAAATTGGCAGCAAGTATAGTAGAAAGAGCAATCAGATCAGCAAAAGGAAGAGAAGCCGCAAGAAAAGCACGAGAGTTAGTTAAAAGCAAAAACAATATTGATGTTGCAACTCTGCCAGGAAAGCTTGCTGATTGCCAGGAAAAAGCCCCTGAGTTATCGGAATTATTTATAGTAGAGGGTAATTCAGCAGGTGGTACTGCAAAGCAGGGGCGTAATCGTAAAACACAAGCAGTGCTTGCCTTAAGAGGAAAAATTCTAAACGTAGAACGTGTAAGTTTAGATCGTATTTTTTCATCTGCAGAAATAGGCTCTTTAATTACTGCAATTGGTGCTGGAATAGGGAGTGAACACTTCAATATTGAAAAAGCTAGATATCATAAAATTATCATCATGACAGATGCAGATGTTGATGGTTCACATATAAGAACTTTGATTCTAACTTTCTTTTTTAGACATATGCGTGAAGTTATTGAAAAAGGCTACTTATACATAGCACAGCCACCCCTTTATAAAGTTACAAAGAATGCTAAAGACACTTATATTAAAGATGACGAAACTTTTGAAGAGTATATAATAAACTCAGCAGTTAAAAGATTAACACTAAGTGGTACAGCTACAGAATTTAACGACTTGCGCCTTATTTTGAATAAATGCGTTAGCATTTCTAATATTAGCAAAAATTATGATAGAGAAATACCACAAAATCTCTTAGAGTCATTGCTAATTTTAAGCAAAAAGAATGCTCTATCATCGGCTGATGAGATATTAAAGTATTTAAAATTAATGTACAGTGAATATACTTGGGAAGTAGAAATAAAGGATGAAGAAAAAGAAATTCACATCTCTAAATTATTTCAAGGATTGGCAGACAAATATATATTTGCACTTAGTATGCTTGAAGGCAAAGATATGCAAAACATATTAAGTTTGCTTGATGGTATAAGTAATTTATTTAATGGTGATTCATTTTTAAAGTCACAAGAAACTGAAATAAAAATCACTTCTCCAAGTACGCTTGCAAAAATAATAATAGACTATGGTAAAAAAGGTTTAACTCTGCAGAGATTTAAAGGTCTTGGTGAAATGAATGCTGATCAGCTATGGGATACTACGTTAAATCCTGAGGCTAGAACTTTATTGAAGGTTGAAATAAAAGATTGTGAAGAAGCTGATTCCATATTTTCAATATTAATGGGTGATATAGTTGAACCACGCCGTGACTTTATTAATAGCAATGCACTCAACGTGCATGATGTTGATATTTGAACTTTTAGCAAAATGTACGAACGTTACGGGTTTAAGCAAAAACTGTGTCATTCAAGTAGCTGACACTTGGATCCAGATTGGATACTGAGTTGGTGAGTATAAAAGTATAGCTTCTACGTCATACCGCGATTCATTCGCGGTATCTCAGCCGCTAACAAGTAGCGGGATGACGAGGTTATCGTCATGCCACCGCGAACCGTCATACCGCCGCGGTATCTCACATAGATCCCGCTAACAAGCAGCGGGATGACAGCAATCCTACGTCATACCGCGATTCATTCGCGGTATCTCATCCGCTAACACGTAGCAGGATGACGATTGTCAAGGTGTCATCCGAGTAGCTTGACTACTTGGATCCAGAAAACTTAACTCTACACCAAGTAAATGTACAATAAGAACTAGATTCCAGACTGGAATGACATCATATGGGCACTGGGATGACAAAAAAAGGAGCGCTGACCATTTTCGGTCTCTTAAATTGCTTTAGCTACAAACATTAAGAAATTTACCAAGCAGAAGAAAAGGCAAAAGAAGCCCCGTGGTGCGAGTTTTGACTCTATATTACTGTAAGTGGCGCTGTAATAATGTGCTAACGCTTAAAATAAGCGCGATTTGGCTGAATGTAGAAAAAATAAAAAAGACATGCAGCCGCTATAATTTTATGTAATCCGCCAATAAATACCTGAGTTTTTTACTGAATTTTGTCATTGAGCCTGCAGGTCAAAAACAAGTTTTGAGTCATAAATACCCTTATTGTCATAATAAGGGGGCTGGCGGAGTTTGTCAAGCAAGTTTTTTCGTTTCTATGTTGTCAGCTACCTGAATATTGATCATACGGTTTCCATCTGTTATATATAATCTTTTTGAATACGAAGAAAACTGATGAATGAGTATGATATTACGGTTATAGGTAGCGGTCCTGGTGGTTATATAGCAGCAATTAGGGCGGCACAGCTTGGGTTTAAAACTGCAATTGTAGAAAAAGAAAAAAATTTAGGCGGTATATGCTTAAATTGGGGATGTATACCAACAAAATCACTACTTAGAGCATCTGAGGTTTATAGGCTAATAAAAAGATCAAAAGAGTTTGGTATAGAAGTAAAGGGAGCGAGTTTTGATATACAATCAATAGTGAAATACTCAAGAAACGTTGTTGATAAATTGTCAAGCGGTGTTGCATATTTGATGAAGAAGAATAATATCAGAGTTCATCAAGGCTTTGGTAAACTTGCAGGCAATAGTACTATAAAAGTTGCTGGCGATAAGGAAGAACAAGAAATTGTTTCCAAACATATCATTTTAGCAACAGGAGTGAGGGCACGGAATCTGCCTGAAATAGAGGCAGATGGAGATTTAATATGGAATGCGCAGCACGCTATGACTCCAGAGAGATTACCAAAATCACTACTAATCATAGGGTCTGGTGCAATTGGAATAGAATTTGCAAGTTTTTATAGTACTTTGGGGGTTGATGTAACAATCATAGAGATAAAGAGCACTATTTTGCCGCTGGAAGATAAAGACATTTCAGGCCTAGCAGAAGAAATATTCACAAAACAGGGGATAAAAATATATACAAACAGTAGCGTAAAAGCTCTTACTAAAAGTAAAGACTCTGCTCAAGTGCTACTAAGTAGTGGCGAGAGCAAAGAATTTGATAGGGTGATTGTTGCGGTTGGAATTCAAGCAAATATTGAAAATATAGGTTTAGAAAATACAAAAATTAAATTAAGCCCTTCTGGTTTTATTGAAATGAATGAATGGTATGAAACTAGTGAATCAAATGTGTATGCAATAGGTGATGTAGCTGGCCCACCATGTTTAGCACATAAAGCGAGCCATGAAGCTGTGATCTGCGTTGAAAAGATTGCTGGTAAAAGTGCTCATGCGTTAAAAAAAGAATGCATACCAAATTGCACTTATTCTCATCCACAAATAGCGAGCATCGGCCTTACTGAGGAACAGGCAATAAGAGGTGGGTATGATGTAAAAATAGGAAAATTTCACTCTAACTTTAATGGTAAGTCTATTGCACTCAGTGAAACTGAAGGGTTAGTGAAAACAATTATAGACAAAAAGACAGGCGAACTTCTGGGTAGCCACATGATAGGTGCAGAAGTAACGGAGTTAATTAGCAATTTTGCTCTTGCAAAGCAACTAGAAGGAACAGACTTCGACATAAAATCTACGATTTTTCCTCATCCAACCATTTCAGAGATGATACACGAATCAGTGCTTGCTGCAGATGATGAGTCGTTAAATAGTTGAACTAACGTTCCATCGTTTTAGAGTTGTCAATGTCTTGGGTAGTAGTTTGATTAGGCACTTTAGTTTCAATAGATTGATTACCACCAGCATCAGAATTCTGTAACTCTTCTTTCAATCCCTTAGCTGCTTCTTTAACTTTAAGCTTTGCCTTTGGATGAAGATCTTCTGGGCCTTTTCCTTTAGTATCCAAACCTTGTTGTAGATTAGTGCTTTTCATTTTATTATGCTGCTCGTGCTCAGGTAGGTCAACAACCGAATTGAAAAGAATTTTTATTATATTTTTTAGCAGTTCTAAAAAACCTCCGCTTCTGCCTTCTCTTTGTTCTTGAGATTTATTTTTCTCATTAGGTTCTTTTTTACTATTACTTTTAGGCATTTTTAACTCAACTATCATAAAGCTTAATAAAATTCTACGTGCAAATTATTAAATAACAGTTAACAATCTAGGATGCATTATTTACAGATGGATATTATTTTAGCAACAGGTGGCACAGGTGGGCATATCTTTCCGGCCATAGCCTTAGCAAAAGCACTAAAGACACAAGGATACAATTGCATATTATTCACTGATAAAAAAACAAATAAAAATATCGACATAGAAAGCTATATTTTATCATTACGTAGACCAAGCGGCAACAAATTTAAGTTTTTCCTTTTATTAATGTATAGTTGTGTGCTAGCAATATATAAAATCAGAAAATTGAAGCCAAGATTAGTAATTGGTTTTGGTAGCTATGCTTCTTTTCCAACTCTTCTTGCAGCAAGGGTTCTTTCTATACCTATAATTTTACATGAACAAAATACAGTTTTAGGAAGAGTAAATAGATTCTTTTTTAAGAGTGCAAAATTAATTGCAACCAGCTTTCCGGAGACTAAATATACAGAAGGTAATAAATGTATTTTTACAGGAAATTTTATTGATATAAAAGCACAGAGCCATTCTAGCACTGAGAAAGTCCTAAACATATTAGTCATAGCAGGTAGCCAAGGTGCAAATTTTTTTGATGATGTAGTAAGCAGCGTAATTTGTAATTTGCCTATTAAAATGAAAAAGAAAATTAGAGTGACGCAGCAATGTACGAAGAAAAATGTAAACAAGGTCAAGAGTCTATACAAAAGTGAAAAGATCGATTGTGAATTGAGTGAATTTTTTGATGATATGGAAAATAGATTGGCCAATGCTCACTTGGTAATTAGCAGAGCAGGAGCAACTTCAATAGCAGAGATCACTCTTGCTAGGCGCGCTGCTATATACATTCCTTACCCTGACTCAAAAGATAATCACCAATTTTATAACGCAAAATATATTGAAGATTCGGGAGCAGCTGTAATAGTTGAGCAGAATAGTGAAGCAAAAAAAAATCTAACAGAGGTACTATTTGGTCTATTAAATAATTCTCAAAAATTGCGTGATATGACCAATAATACAAAAAAAACAGGGATAAAGAATGGGACTACTGAGTTTGTTAAGGTAATTGTTCACAGGTTTAGTTGATGGCTGCTTGCTTTTTCTTCAAACACATCCCAAAGGTCTTTTTCTAGCGATATATTATATAATTTATTGATATAAACCACTCCCGTGGGTGAAGTTGTGTTAATTTCGAGCAGGAAGTCATCTATAATATCAATACCAACAAATATTAGCCCCCTTTTCTTTAATTCAGGACCAATTTTGTTACATATTTCATTGTCTCTATCGTTCATTTGAGCGGGCTCAAAACTTGCTCCAAGTCGCATGTTTGTTCTGATCTCTCCACTGATTTTTGGAACTCGTTTCATTACTCCAATTGGTTGACCATAAAGTAGCAATATTCTTTTATCTTTATCTATGTTTTTACAAAATGATTGCGCAATTACAGGACATTCATATTTTGCTATCATGAGATCCACTACCACTTGAATGCTGTTTTCATCTCGTATTCTTATTACATCGTTTCCTCCATAACTATACAACGGCTTCAGAATAATATCTTGATAGTTGTGGTAGAAATCTCTAATCATCGATATATTTTCAGTGATCAAAGTCGGCGGAATTAGCTCTGGAAATAATGAAGTTATCAATTTTTCAGGACAATTTCTTATTTCTGTTGGATTGTTAATTACCAATGCGCTGGTTTTTTCTAAGATATAGGTTGTTGTAATGTAGCGCATATCAAAGGGTGGATCCTGTCTGATAAATATGATGTCCATTTCATTCAAGTTGATTGCTACATCCTCTTTAGAGATAAAACTAAAATCATCAACGCTGACTTTCTGAGCAAGAGCAATTGGATGGTTTAGCTTTAGTGCTAAATTGTTAGGAGCATAGACAAAAACTTCGTGCTTCCTCCTTTGTGCTTCCTTTATTAGCACGAATGTAGTGTCAGTTTCAAAATTTATATTTTCATCCATCTGAAAGGCAACTTTCATTTATGTTCTCTACCTATTGTCACAACTGTACAAATGTTATAATTTGAAGGCGATTTTTGCCTAATGGCGTAATTTACTGTACTTATATCGTACATAACTTACAACTTGTTTTACTCCCTTTACTTTTCTTGCAATTGATATTACAGCTTTTAATTCCGCTTTATTTTGGGCTATACCCATCAAATAAACAACTCTATCAACCGTATTAACGCTATAATTAATTGATTTAATATTTCTTTTCCCCAGAAGTCTTGTTCTTATTTCCGCTGTTATCATGCCATCTACAGTAGTGTCTAGCATGGAAGCCATTTGAATTGGTATTACTCTTATTTCATTTATCACTTCTTTAATTTCTTTTTGCTGCCAAGCTATTTTTTCTGCTGTAAGTTGTTTTTCAGGAGTGTCAACACTTCCAATGAGCAATACTCTTCCTTCACTTACTTTAACTTTTATGGATGAAAATAGCCCATGTTTTAAGAGCCCCTTATTAATTCTGATGACCATAGTCGTATCATCAATGATATTTCCCAAGGATTTGTCCTGCATTGTTATTGCTGTCGCTGTAGCCACCACACCACCTATTATAAGGGTTGTGCAACCACTTTGTGTAATCAAAAAAATTGCAAGTAAGAAGCTTGTTATTAATCTCATTATTGATTTTCAGGATTTAGAGCTTTCATTAAGAAATGTTAATAAGCTTTTTTGATTGTGTAAATACTATAAATTAAGTAAGACTTTAAACCTTGAATATTTTTAATGGAATACCTATAATAGGGTACTGAAAATTTCTTGCGGATATGGCGGAATTGGTAGACGTGCCAGGTTTAGGTCCTGGTGAGCTTGCTCGTGGGGGTTCAAGTCCCTCTATCCGCACTTTAAAGTCATGTAACTTAGGTTTTAAGGGAAAATTTATAATCACTGAATACACTTTTGTTTGCATAAAAACCTGTTCTTAAGGATTGTGTTTAACTTAAATTCTGGTAAAATGACTCTATTAAGATATGAATTAAAATGTTAATAAATGAATTATGATGTCTAATAATATACCTCAAAATACAGTCGAAGTAAGTAGCGTATATACCTACAAAGAGCTTAGTATAGATAAACTAAAGTATGAGTATGAAATCACAGTTGGTAGTGATTATATAAAACAAAAGGTAAATTCCAGGTTGCAAGAGATAGCAGAAAATGCAAAATCACCTGGGTTTAGGGCTGGAAAGATGCCCTATGACCTTGTTGTTGCAAATTATAAAAACGAAGCTTTGGAATATGTGATAAATAATACAATTGATTATTGCTCAAGTGATTTGATGAAAAAAATTGAAGTCAAGTCTCACATTTATCCTAAGGTTGATGTTATATCATTACCAGATCTGGGCAAAGAAAATGAGGAGGGCAATTTTGTATACAAGCTATCTTTTGAGTCGATGCCTGAAGTACCGATGATAGATCTTGACAAAATAAACTTAAAGAAAATTGAAGCAAAGATTGAAGAGGAAGATATAAAAGAATTTATTGATTCTATTAAAACAAAGTTCCCCAATTTCGCCTCTGTTGATGATGCTTCTTATCAAGCGAAAGATGGGGATAAATTGATAATTGATTTTGAAGGGCGGATTAGGAATAAGCTCTTTCAGGGTGGAAGTAGCAAAAATTTTGCCGTTAATTTAGGGTCTGGCACATTTATTAATGGTTTTGAAGACCAATTAACTGGTATGAAAAAGGGAGAAACAAAGGACTTTAAGTTGCAATTTCCTGAAAATTACCAAGCCATTTCCCTTGCAGGACAGGAAGCTGATTTTTCTGTGCGAGTTAATGAGATTCAAATTGCCAAAGATTTTGAAAATGATGATGAAATAGCTAAGAGTATTGGTTTTAAAGATTATTCTTTGCTAATAAGTCATGCAAAAAAAATGATTGGTGATCAGTGCACCGAAATGAGAAATCTCTTAATTAAAAAGGAGCTATTTGATTATTTGGATGCTAATTATAGTTTTGATTTACCCACAGACATAGTAAAACAGGAGCAACAAAGAATGGAAGGAGAACTGGGTGCTCAAAATGATTCTTGTAAAGAAGCTGAAAAACGTGTAAAGCTTGCTATGTTATTTATGAAATTTAGTGCAGAAAATAAAATATCATTAACTCAAAATGATGTTTTGAATGTTATTGTAAATCAATATGTCAGTAAGGATGTACCGTTTGACAGAGTACTTAAGCATTTTGAATCAAATAAACAATTTCAAGAATTAGTTAGAGGGCAAGCGCTTGAGTATAAAGTGACAGATTATATAATAGAAAAAGTTAGTAAAGAAGAGCAGATTATTTCTGTGAAAGAATTAAAGGAATTGTTTGGTAATATTTAATAGGAAAAGGTATGACTCTTATACCAATTGTAGTTGAACAAACTAGTCGCGGTGAGCGTGCTTATGACATATATTCAAGACTAGTGAAAGAAAGAATAATTTTCGTAACAGGTCCTATTGAGGACAACATGGCCAGTGTAATAGTAGCACAGCTTTTATTTTTAGAATCGGAAAATCCCGATAAAGACATTTGTATGTACATCAACTCACCAGGTGGTGTTGTAACTGCTGGTTTGTCGATCTACGATACAATGCAGTATATAAACCCAGACGTTTCAACTTTATGTATAGGTCAAGCTGCGTCTATGGGTTCCTTATTGCTTGCATCTGGTACAAAAGGTAAGCGCTACTCTCTACCTCATTCAAGAATTATGATACATCAGCCATCTGGTGGTTATCATGGTCAAGCAACTGATATAGAAATACATGCTAATGAAATTTTGCGAGTTAAGAAAAAACTAAATCAAATTTATGAAAAACATACTGGAAATTCACTGAAGAAAATTGAAGGAATGATGGAAAGAGATAAATTCATGGATCCTGAAGAAGCAAGGAAAATTGGCTTAATTGACAGGGTGATAGCTGAGCGTACAGATATTGAAATTGAAAATATTAAAGTTAAACAAAAGGTGGGTTAATGGATAACAATAATGATTTACACTACTGTTCTTTTTGCAACAAGGCGCAAGATGAAGTAGATAAATTGATTACTAACTCCTCGGATGGTTTAAAGGTGTTTATTTGTAATGAGTGCATAGAATTATCCCATAAAGCAATAAGTCAAAAGAAAGATAGATCTTTTAATTCAGATCGTATATCTGATATGAAGCTATTACTAAAGAAACCTGAGGATATAAAAAATTTTCTCAGCAAGCATGTTGTAGGTCAAGAACACGCGCAACACGTTTTATCTGTAGCTATGTATAACCATTGTCAATCCATGGTACAATTTCATGCTATAAGTGATATTGAAATCGAGAAGTCAAATATAATGCTTATTGGTCCCACTGGTTCTGGTAAGACTTTGCTAGCCAAAACACTTGCTAAAGTTTCAGATGTGCCATTTGCTATGGCTGATGCGACAACTTTAACTGAGGCAGGTTATGTGGGTGATGATGTAGAAAGCGTGTTGTCGCGTTTATTACAAGCTGCAAATTATGACGTTGCAAAAGCACAGCGTGGTATAGTGTTTATAGATGAAATAGACAAGATTACAAGAAAATCTGAAAGCACTTCAATAACCCGTGACGTTTCAGGTGAAGGGGTCCAGCAAGCTCTGCTTAAGATTATGGAGGGTACAGTTGCTTATGTTCCGCCACAAGGAGGGCGAAAACACCCACAACAAGAGTTTATACAAGTGGATACTAGTAACATACTATTTATTTGTGGAGGAGCTTTTGAAGGCCTTGATAAGATTATTGAAGCGAGAAAAAAGGGAACGTCAGTTGGCTTTGGAGCAGATATAAGTCAGTCTAAAGAGCAAAAGAAAAAGAATGCTTTACATGATGTTCAACCTGAAGATTTAATCAAATTCGGTTTAATACCCGAATTTGTAGGGCGGGTTCCAATAACTGCTGTTTTAGATGAGTTGGATCATGAAGATTTAATACATGTGTTGACAGAGCCAAGGAATGCACTAATAAAACAGTACAAAGCATTGCTTGCGTTTAGCAAAGTAAACCTTGAGTTTTCAGATGAAGCAATATCAGCTATTGCTAAAAAGGCTATAAGCTATAAAACAGGTGCAAGAATGTTACGTGCTATCTTGGAGTCACTTTTGCTTGACGTTATGTATACAGCTGGAAACGGAGATTTTGAAGGTAGCACTATAGTAATCACTAAGAAAATGGTAGAATTAGGAAAAGCAACGGTTAATCATAATAATAATGGCAATGTTATAACGGTTAATGATTAATTTGAGGCATATATTATGAACATTGAACGTGCTGTGAGCTCTAGTTTTACTGCATTGCCAGTGTTACCTTTAAGAGATGTAGTAATTTTTCCAAATATAATGGTGCCTTTATTCATAGGCAGAGAAAAATCTGTTAATGCACTAGAATATGCAACAAGTAGTAGTAGTCACCAAAATGAGATTTTTCTTGTAGCACAGAAAGATGGCTCTGTTGATAATCCGGAGCCAGAAGATCTTTATGAAGTAGGTGTGTTAGCAAACATTATACAACCATTAATAAAATTGCCTGACAATGCAGTAAAAGTTATAATCCGGGGGATAAGAAGGGGAAGAGTTGTAGAATATATTAGCTCTCATACTTTATTACAAGCCAGGGTAGAGTTAGACAATCATTATAAAGAAGATGAAGACAATATTGATTTAGAAGCTTTAAGGCGATCTGTTATAGACGCGTTCGATAGCTGGTGTAAGCTAAACAAGAAAAATCAGCCTGAAGTTGCCATTAACCCCATTGATCAAATCAAAGAAGTTGATCAACTTGTAGACACGGTAGCTTCACATTTAAATATAAAAGTATCGGATAAACAAAGCATACTTGAGGCTTATGACCCAAAAGAGCGTTTAAAAAAAGCTTTTGCTTTTATTGAGGGAGAAATAAGTATTTTGAACGCACAAAACCGTTTATATAAGACAATTAAATCGCAAGTTGAAAGCACTCAGAAAGTTTACTACCTTAACGAGCAATTGAAAGCTATACAGAAAGAATTAGACGAATTTGAGAATGGTGATGAAGGGAATATACTCAATGAATTTGAAAAAAAGATAAATGAAACAAAGCTTTCCCAGGAAGCAAGAGAGAAAGCTATAACTGATTTGAAGAGATACAAGAAAATGAATCCCATTTCTCCTGAAGCTACAGTTATATCTAGTTACTTGCATTGGTTACTTGATTTGCCGTGGGGAAAGTACAAAGATGCAAAAATTAACTTAAATGCAGCTAAGAAAATCTTAGATGAAAATCATTATGGCATAGAGAAAGTAAAAGATAGGATAATAGAATTTTTAGCAGTATTAAAAAGAGTAAAAGAGATAAAAGGTCCTATACTTTGCTTGGTTGGACCGCCAGGTGTTGGTAAAACTTCTTTAGCTAAGTCTATGGCAGGAGCAGTAGGAAGAGATTTTGTTCGCATAGCTCTTGGTGGTGTGCGTGATGAGTCCGAGATACGAGGGCATAGGAAAACTTATATTGGCTCAATGCCTGGTAAAATTATTCAACATATGAAAAAAGCTAATTCATGCAACCCGCTTTTTCTGCTTGATGAAATAGATAAGATGGGTTCTGATTCGCGTGGCGATCCTGCATCTGCATTACTTGAGGTTTTAGATACTGAGCACAATAAACACTTTACGGATCATTACTTGGAAGTTGAGTTTGATCTTTCAAGTGTAATGTTTGTAGCTACGGCAAACAGCTTAAATTTGCCACATCCTTTGCGTGATAGGATGGAAATTATACAATTGTCCGGGTATACTGAAGATGAAAAAATCAGTATTGCTACACACCACCTTATTCCGAAGTTAAAGAAGGAGCATGGTTTGTATCAGAAGGAATGGGACATAACTAATGAGGCGTTATACAAGTTGATACGTTTATATACACGTGAAAGTGGTGTGCGGAGTATGGAAAGGGAGCTTGCAAAGCTCATGAGAAAGGCAGTTAAAGAAATATTGACTGATAAAAATAAGAAAATATCCGTAGGGGTTGACAATTTACAAGATTATTTAGGGGTACGTAAATATACCTTTGGTATTGCAGAAAATGAGAGTTTAGTGGGAGTAGTAACTGGGCTTGCCTATACTGAAACAGGTGGTGATATTTTGATGATAGAATCAGTCCTAATTCCGGGCAAGGGAGAAATAAAATACACAGGAAAGCTTGGAGAGGTTATGCAAGAATCTATAAAAGCTGCGTATAGTTATATTCGATCAAATTGTTTGTTTTTTGGTATAAAGCCCGAAAAATTCCAAAATAATGATATACATTTGCATGTACCTGAGGGTGCTGTACCAAAAGATGGCCCTTCTGCTGGCGGCGCGGTATGTACGTCTATTGTTTCTCTTATGACAAATATACCAGTTAACAAAAATGTTGCTATGACAGGCGAAGTGACATTGCGTGGTAGAGTTTTAGCTATTGGGGGCTTAAGAGAAAAGTTACTTGCAGCGCTCAGAGGATCAATCAAAACTGTGATTATACCAAGTGAAAATGAGAAAGATATGCAAGAGATTCCTGCAAGCATCAAAGAGGGGATCAACGTAGTTTTTGCTAAGAATATTGATGAAGTTATGAAAGTTGCTTTAATGCACCCTACTACTCCAATTGATGGTGATGATAATCAAAATAGTGTGTCTTCCTCTATAGAAAATAAAGATGATACTTTTCCTATGTCGGAAACATTGAAGCATTAGATTAAGAAGATATTATACAATCTCCATTTCTCTTTTATCCGGCAAAAATCCACCAACTTGTGCATTCCATAAGGATATGACCTGCTTTGCTGTGATATTATTCATCAATGCCAATTAATTTGAAAAATTTATAGCGCTTTATATTATAATACTTTATCAATCAAAAATAAAAAGAGAAAATGACCGTGCTCAACATACAAAATAACGCTACACTTTGCAAACAGTGGATATTCTTAGCAGTATGTGCTCTTGCTTGCTCTGGGTTACTGTCAATAATTGTTATTTTTTTACGATTGCCTTTTATCTCCTCTCTCGTTCCTTCTGCACAATATATCTTTGATAATGCGCTGGTGATACACGTGAATTTGTCAATTTTGGTGTGGATGTGCTCTATAATATCTCTGCTTTTTATTATAAACCTACAAAATACCAATAATTGGTTTAACTTTTCATGGGTTCTATCAACCCTTTCGATGCTGCTCATGTTTATATCCGCATTCGTTCCAAACACTGAAGTTATCAAAAGTAACTATATTCCCGTGTTACAAAACAAATTATTCTTATTTGGTCTTGGTTTGTTTACCACCAGTATATTAGTAAATGCAATGCTAGCATACACATCAAAAAAAGAGGTTTCATTTCTCTCTGTGGGGCAAGTTGGGCTGGTTATTACACTTGTTTCGTCATTTCTTTGCTTTGTTTTAGCATATCAAAATATGCCTCCAGGTCTATATCACTCAGATAAGAATTTGTTTTACGAATATCTCTTTTGGGGAGGCGGACATTTATTGCAGTTTGCTTTTACTCAAGGAATGTTTTTAGTCTATTTAATAATGTTAAGCGATGCTAGTTTAGCTTCAAGCAATAAAATTACTATTTTACCACTATTTATAAACACAATTTTGGCTATGGGTGCATCGTTTATATATTTTGTTTATCCAATTGATAGCGCCAAGTTAATACAGTTTTTTACTTGGCATATGAGGATTGCTGGAGCAGTTTTGCCGTGCTTTTTGATAATATTAGTGTGCTGCAACATCAGGACTTTTACTAATGATAAAAGCAACTATTTATTACATTCATTTTTATTGTTCATTTATGGAGATGTGCTTGGAGTGCTGACTATTGAAGGAAATGTCACCATTCCCGCTCATTATCATGGTTCTGTAGTTGGGATCACTATAGCTTTTATGAATTTCATTTATTGGCTGTTACCTAAATTAAACTTTAAAGAGGTAAAAAGTTCCATGGTAAGATTACAGATTTATGCGTACAGTGTGGGGCATTTTCTCCATATTACTGGACTTGTATGGCTTGGTGGATATGGTGCCTTAAGAAAAGTTGCAGATTTGCCAAGCATTTCATCAATGTTGGCACGCACGTGCTTCATTATAGGTGGCGCTATATCAGTTGTTGGTGGAATGTTATTCGTAATAATTGTGCTTTTACATCTGCTCAAAGGCAAAGCGCGTACCAACTAACCCATAGAAACGAAAAAACTTGCTTGACAAACTCCGCCAGCCCCCTTATTGTAGTAGTAAGGGTATTTATGACTCAAAACTTATTTTTGACCTGCAGGCTCAATGACAAAATTCAGTAAAAAACTCAGGGTATTTATTGGCGGATTACATAAAATTATAGCGGCTGCATGTCTTTTTTATTTTTTCTACATTCAGCCAAATCGCGCTTATTTTAAGCGTTAGCACATTATTACAGCGCCACTTACAGTAATATAGAGTCAAAACTCGCACCACGGGGCTTCTTTTGCCTTTTTTTTCTGCTTGGTAAATTTCTTAATGTTTGTAGCTAAAGCAATTTAAGAGACCGAAAATGGTGTCATTCCAGCGCGTGACGCTGGAATCTAGTCTTTATTATGCAGCCACTTATTTAAAGTTAAGTTTTCTGGATCCAAGTAGTCAAGCTACTCGGATGACACCTTGACAATCGTCATCCCGCTACGTGTTAGCGGATGAGATACCACGAATGAATCGCGGTATGACGTAGGATTGCTGTCATCCCGCTGCTTGTTAGCGGGATCTATGTGAGATACCGCGGCAGTGTGACGGTTCGCGGCGGAATGACGATAACCTCGTCATCCTGCTACGTGTTAGCGCCATGGCGGTACGACGTCTTAGCTATAGTTAACAATAGAAGCAAAACTCATCCTTTTGAAAGAGGAGGAGATTTTTCTGGATCCTCAGCGGGGATTGATTTTGGATCTGATAATTCTGTATTTACCTTGATTGGCTCTAATGGAGTTTTCTGCTCTTCCGGTTTATCGTCTGGAATTGGAACAGGCCAATCCATAATGTTTTGCGGTATAACTTCTGCTTCTTTAGCTTCTTTTTGACCTGTTGAAGATGGTGTATCAACTCCTGCATTTTTAGTAACTTCTTGTTTTAGTTGTTTATTTTCTTCTTGTAATTGCTTTAAATTTTTCTTTAACTCGTCAATCTCTCTTATTTTTTGTTTTAATTGTTCAGATATAGTTAGTTTGTCTCTAGTCAATTTTTTGTTTTCTTGTCTTAACTCACTAGCTATTCTGCTTGAGTTGTTGTTTACAGCTTGTGTACCTTGGTCTTGCTGCTGCATGCTTGTTCCTCTACTTTCATATTCAACTTCAGTTTGAGTTGCCTGACCTTTTTCCTGCTGTAATATGTTCTGCAGTTGCTCTAGACTCTCTTTGACAGATGCCAGCTCTTCCTGTGTACACGTTAACATCCCTTCCTTTTCCTTAAGCTGTTGTTTAAGCTTATCTATTTCTGATTGTTGCTTTCTGAACGATGTTGAATCTGTACTTTTTGCTCTTAATTGTCTAAATAAATTTTCCTTTTCTTCTGCCAATTTTTCTATTTGCTCAGTCAGCTTATCTTTATTATCGATAAATTCAATCTCAGCTTGTTTTAGTTTACGGGTTAAATTTTCAATATACTCACTATCTTCGTTTTTTACTTCCGAATACTTTGCCCTTAAATCTTGAAGCTTTCCTTCTAATTTCTGGCTCTCTCTTACTATCTGCTGTATCTTTTCATCCTTCTGCTTAATTTCTTTTCTCAAACTCTCTATTTTCTCATTTTTCTCCACTTCTTCTATCTCATCTGCAAGAGACTTTTTACCTATACCAGATTGCTGAATTGCCATTTCTAAATCTTCTTTTTCTTTGTACAGTTGATTTAATTCCTTAACTAACTCTTGATTCTTTAATTGCTCTTTACTCATAAGTGACTCAATTAAAGTACCTTGCTCCTTTATTCTTTGATCTCTTTCAAATATCGCTCGCTGTTGTTCATTAACTTTATCTCTCAAGGAGTCACGTTCTAATCTTAGATCCTCAAGCTGCTTTGCCTGCGCTGCAAAATATTTAGCAAATGTTTCTTTTTCTTTCTCTAATTCCTCAATTTCGTCTACTTCACCTTTTGCTCCTTCTTGTTCATGCTCTTCTTCATCACTAGACATATCATCCTCAAGTATTTCATCTTCATCACTAAATTCACTAACACTAGAGAAAGAACTTCTACGTGAAGAAGGTGTGCTAGGAGAGGAATACCCACTGCTGCTTGGTGTAGGTGACTGTGGTGATATATGTGGATCTTTTGTAAATATTTCCTCTGCTGGTACTTGCTGATCGTCTACACTCCTGGACATGTCAGTAAAAGCTTGATGCAGAGTTTTTCCATTGATAAAAACTTCTTTATTCTGCTCAACTAATTTTAATATTTTATCTTTTGTTTCCTCTGGTGTGAACTTTAAATCACCAAACTTTGGCTCACCAATGACACTTTGTATACCACTAGAATCCAATTTTACGATCATGCTACAGTCTATGCTGTTGCCTTCAGAATCTTTAGCCTGCCAGTTAATGGTCATTTCACATGAGATTGAACCAGTAAAATCATAGTGCCTTTCGCTGCCTTTTTTGGTCGCAGTTATTTGACTATCTTTCTCTAAAGATATGTTATAAACCTTACCTTCTCTGCTGGCTCTTAAAATATTGCTAATTTCTATTGGTTTTTCTTCATTTTCAAATCTAATTTTGAAGTCGTTATCTTTTGTTGAATACGCTAAGAAATTTTGACCAGGCAGAGACGACTTAAGTTCTTTATGCATTGCGTCTATTGATTGCTCAAATTTTTGGAACTCCTTTTCCCACTTTAAATTTATCTGTCCTGTAATGTCCTCATCTTTGCGTAAAGGACCAATAAAGTACCAGATTAAATTTTCTTCCTCCAGTCTTTTAATAAAATCCTGAAGATCGTTGCAAGATTCAATGACACTTAGAATATCATTTTTCTTCTGTTCATCTACATTTAGACTTTGATTCTCAGCTATAAATACATTTTCGTTTTCCTGTGGCATAATTTTGCATCTTTAAAAAGTATACTATAATATTAACAGATTTTTTTAAAAAATCAACTAATCGTTGAGTAAATAAACTTGAGCACTTGTCCACTATGCTATATAGTAGTTACTCCTTAAGCAGTGCAGTATGGACAATAGCATTATAAGAAAATACGATATTAGAGGTATAGTAGGCAAAGATTTGCAGATTAATGATGGGTACGAGATAGGTAGAAAGTTTGGCCAAACCGTAGCTAGTGTTTGTGTCAGCTACGACAGCAGGATAGATTCACCAAGTATAGAAAGAGAATTAATTAGGGGCTTAACTTTATCTGGAGCAAATGTTATACGTGTTGGACTATGCTCGTCACCTATGCTCTACGCTGCAACGCAAATCACGCAGGCGGATCTTGGTATCATAATAACTGCCTCTCATAACCCCAGCGAATATAATGGCTTTAAATTTTTTAGTAATAAAAAAGTCTTCTCAGATCAAGAGATAAAGGAAATTATAAGCAGTCCAATTAAAAACAGTACAAGAATTGGAAGCTTAATTAACATAAATATATATAGTGAGTACATTCGCATATTAAAAAGTGCAGTGAAGAATAATACTACACAGAAATTAAAAATAGCCTGGGATTGTGGAAATAGTCCAGCAAGTGGAATTATAAGGTGTATTGAAAAGATCTTGCCTGGTCATACGCATATCGTAACCAATAACTCTATAGATGGGGCATTTCCACTGCATGATCCAGATCCCATAGAGGAAAAAAATCTCGCTCAATTAATTGACATTGTGAAGGAATATGGATGTGATCTTGGCATTGCGCTAGATGGTGATAGCGATAGGGTGCGCTTAATTGATAATAAAGGCAACGTTGTTTCCAATGACCATTTATTTATAATTTTTGCACGTGAAGTGCTGGAGGAATATCCAGAAAGCAAAGTTATTGCCAACGTAAAAATGAGTATGAAGGTGCATGATTTTGTTAGTAAGTTAGGAGGGCAAGTTATTACCTGCGCTACTGGACATTCACTAGTTAAGAAGAAGATGGTAGAGGAAGAGGCAAAGTTTGCTGGTGAGTTAAGCGGGCACTTCTTCTTTTCTGAGCTAGGTTTTGATGATGGGCTATATTCTGCTGTTAAAGCAGTTGACATTTTGCTTAAGAAAAACCAAAGCCTATCTCAGGTGATTGAGGATTTACCGAAGTTATATATCACTCATGAAGTAAAGATTGTAGTTAAAGATGAGAAAAAATTTCAAATAATTGAATCAATAAAGAAAACACTAGAGCAGCAAAATATTGTATTTTCAGATCTTGACGGTGTTAAGGTAAATGATAACGATAATAAAGGTTGGTGGCTCCTTAGAGCATCAAATACACAAAACTGCATTACAGCAAGATGCGAAGGAGATACCTTAGAAGGTTTTGAACTTACTAAAAAGGTTTTGTTCCATTACATTGATGAAGCAAGGTCTTTAAATTGTAGCTGCTCATAGAGAAATTAACCCTATCTCTTAAATAGAGCCACTTAGGGTGGTTGCTCCTGAAACCCGATTTCGAAGGGCCTTCCTTCATTTTCAATAAAACAAACATTACTTTGTTTGTTACTGCAGCACACCATTATTCTTAGGGTTGAAAAACTTAGAAAGAGCCATAAAAAATTTTTAAATATATCTTTATATTATATATTCTGATTGATAATAATTTGTCATCTTTTTTGTTAACTTTACTGATGTTGCCAGAAGGAACGTTGTTGCCAAATTTTGTAAAATTTATTATCCTAAGGTTTCAAGTCCTCACAGGTTTATTGGAACTATATGTACAATGTGTTTATCAGTGAAAATCCCGAGAAAATGATGGGGGAAAAGTTAATACATTACTTTAGCCAGGGTAAATGCGAAGGCAATGCAGAAATGAAAAATCTGCTGGGAGGAAAGGGAGCAAATTTAGCAGAAATGTGCAATGTTGGCATTCCTGTTCCACCTGGTTTCACAATTTCCACCTCTGTTTGTCAGGCCTACTGTCAGGATAATGAATTGTCTAACGACCTACGTAACGAGATTAAAAACTACATGGCGATGCTCGAAAATGACATCGGTTGTAAATTCGGGGATTTAAATAACCCCTTATTAGTTTCAATACGCTCTGGTAGTGTTAGTTCAATGCCGGGCATGCTTGATACTATTTTAAATGTTGGTTTAAATGATGAAACAGTTATTGGGCTTGCAAAAAAAAGTGGAGAACGTTTTGCCTATGATAGCTACTGCCGTTTCATCATGATGTATTCCAATGTTGTACTACAGCTTGACCATCACCTATTTCAAGATGTTGTTGATAATAAGCAGCAAAAGAGTGGAGCAAAAAGCTTAGCTGATCTTGATGTTGATGTTTTAAAGAGAATTGTTAACAATTTCAAAAGGATAGTACATGAAAAAACAGGAAAACATTTTCCGCAGAACGTTGAAGAGCAATTGTTAAACTCAGTTAATGCAGTATTTACCTCTTGGAAAAATGATAGGGCTGTTTCCTATAGAAGAATACATAACATTCCTGAAAACCTTGGAACAGCGGTCAACGTGCAAGCAATGGTTTTCGGTAATTTAAATGATAATTCTGCAACTGGTGTGATATTTACACGAAATCCTTCAACTGGAGAAAAAAAGCTTTTTGGTGAGTTTTTGGTTAATGCTCAGGGTGAGGATGTGGTTTCTGGTGTTTATACTCCTATGCCAATTGACGGAGAGCAAGAAAACACCATGGAGAAGTTGCTGCCAAGTGTCTACCGAGAATTATGTGTGGTATGTGAAAAACTTGAAAGGCATTATAAAGACATGCAGGATATCGAATTTACTGTGCAGGACGGTAAGTTATGGATTTTGCAGACTAGGTCTGGCAAGCGCACGGCTGAAGCTGCTATTCGCATAATAGTTGATATGGTAAACGAAGGAACGATTACAAAAGAAGAAGGAATATTGAGAATTGATCCAAAAACTTTTGACAATTTATTGCATCCAGTTCTTGACGTTAAGAGTGACCAAAAAGTAATAGGGAAGGGACTGCCGGCTTCTCCAGGGGTTGCTTCTGGATATGTAGTGTTTAGTGCAAGTGATGCTGAAAAAGCTGCAGAGCAGGGTAAAAAAGTGATTTTAGTAAGGTCAGAAACGAGTCCTGAAGATATTAATGGAATGAATGCTGCAAGTGGCATAGTAACAGCACGAGGAGGGATGACCTCGCATGCTGCTGTTGTAACCCGTGGAATGGGTAAGCCATGCATTTGCAGTGTAAGTGGACTTTATATCGATAAAGATGGAACTTTCTTTTCTGTGGGGGATACAAAAGTAAATAAAGGTGAACCAATTACCATCAACGGAGGAACAGGGGAGGTTATGCTTGGCATTCTTCCTACAATTTCACCTGAATTATCGCAAGAATTCAAAACGATAATCAACTGGATAGATGAAATCAAAACGGTCAAAGTGAGAGCGAACGCTGATACTCCAAAAGATGCAAAAATTGCAAAAGAATTCGGTGCAGAAGGTATAGGCTTATGTCGCACAGAACATATGTTTTTCGCTAGTGATAGAATCGAATTCATTCAAAAGTTGATAATAGCTGACGATGAAAATGAAAGGGCAAATGCGCTCATTAAACTGGAAGAAATGCAAAAGTCTGATTTCAAAGAAATATTTTCTATTATGGAGGGTAGGGAAGTCACTATACGGTTGCTTGATCCACCCTTACATGAATTTTTACCCAATAATCAGTCTACTATAGAAAAAATCGCCAAATCACTTAGTAAGTCAGTTGAATCAGTAAAAAATAAAATAGCACAGTTGTCAGAAAAGAACCCAATGCTTGGCCATCGAGGTTGTAGACTTGCCATTTCTCATCCTGAAATATATAGCATGCAGATTAGGGCAATACTTAGTGCTGCAAATGAGCTAAAAAAGGAAAAAAGTGTAGAAATCAAGCCTGAGATCATGATCCCTTTTATAATGAATGAGAAAGAATTTATTCTGATATGCGAGCTAGCAAAGAAAGAATCCTCTGTCATCTCAGCTGGAATCCAGACGCAGATTCCAGCGTCACGCGCTGGAATGACATCAGACAAGGCTTATTCAATTGGAACGATGATAGAACTACCAAGAGCAGCACTGATTGCTGATAAGTTAGCAAAACATGCAGAGTTTTTTAGTTTTGGCACTAATGATTTAACGCAAACAACCATGGGACTTTCAAGAGATGATTCAGTTAATTTCCTCGATTCTTATAGGGAAAGCAATATATTTGACAATGATCCATTTGAAGTGCTGGACATCGAAGGGGTAGGGGAGTTAATCAAGATAGCCATTGAAAGAGGCAAAAAAACCCGAAAAGAAATAAAACTAGGTATATGTGGAGAGCATGGAGCAGATCCAAAATCTATAGAGTTTCTCATCGAATCAGGGGTGGATTATGTTTCATGCTCACCCTATAGAGTACCGGTTGCAAAGTTAGTGGCAGCACAGTTTAGTGTAAAATCTAAGTTTGTTGGGTAAGTGAGAAATATAGCAATAATATAACCACTGGTGACTTTCCTCACTTAGACAACTGTGTCAAGCACTGGAATGACACCCTACTTAACCGTCATACCGCCGCGGCGCTAACACGTAGCGGGATGACGATTGTCAAGGTGTCATGAAAGTAGCTGACACTGGTTTCCATCCAAGAGAGTGTCATCCGAGTAGCTGACACTGGTTCACTCTATAATGGCAGTGCCTCTATGATGTAAGGAATCCAGTTTTTATGCAATCTCATCAAGAACGTTGTGTTTTAACGTAAGGTTGGCTACTTTTACACTCACTAACTTAGCTAGATCCCAGTGTCTGGGCACTGGGATGACAGCAGTCCTACGTCATACCGCGATTCATTCCTACGTCATACCGCGATTCATTCGCGGTATCTCTTAACATAGATCCCGCTAACAAGCAGCGGGATGACACCTCTCTTGGGCTCTTTTAGCTACAAACGTTAAGAAATTTACCAAGCGAAAAAAAAGGCAAAAGAAGCCCTAGTCATTGTCTATTTTCAGTATTTGGCGTTTTTTAAGTCTTAAACACTGCAATTTAGCTGCTTTTAATTGCAACTAACCTACGCTGCAAATGTTTAAGAAATTTACTAAGCAGAAAAAAAGGCAAAAGAAACCCCGTGTTAGCTAGTTGTCACTCTCTAATCCTGCAAATTGGCGTACTATACTGTCTTAAACGACTTATAAGCGCGTTTCAGCTTGTGTAGGTAAAAACCTAGAAATATTGTGAAGACATAAGGTGCACATAGTGCAAAAAATTAAAAATAAGACGCCAACCACGTTGTTTTCTTGCTGTTTAATCTGCACAGATGAAGATAACTGAATACCTTCAGTTTCATGATAAGGGGGCTGGCGGAGTTTGTCAAGTAATTCCGTTCCTTATGGGTAAAAAAAAGAGAAACTCTAAGTTGCAGCCGCACGATGTTTCTCTTTTCTGCTGTTGATGATTATTTCGCCTATTGTAACTGCTGCTAAAATAAAGCAGTAATATACCTGTGTTAATAAAGAAACAG
Source organism: Wolbachia endosymbiont (group A) of Sphaerophoria taeniata (assembly GCF_947250735.1). Taxonomy (NCBI): domain Bacteria; kingdom Pseudomonadati; phylum Pseudomonadota; class Alphaproteobacteria; order Rickettsiales; family Anaplasmataceae; genus Wolbachia; species Wolbachia endosymbiont (group A) of Sphaerophoria taeniata. Next base: position 989,550 of record NZ_OX366344.1, on the reverse strand, counting down.
GTGATACAAAGGCGATGCTACCTGCCAGCAATAGTTGAGAACCATAAGGTAAGATGCCTTTTGTAGCACAAGCAAAAACATTTAATAAGTATGCACTGCGGTATGGTACAATATCGTGTTTCTGTGCGAGTCTTTTTGCAATGCCACCACTTAGTAAAATAGCAATGGTATTATTGGCAACTAAGGTAGTAAACATAGACGCAATTCCTGCTATCAAAAATTCAGCTTTAGTTTTTGTGATATTGCTTTCATCGATGAGTTTATGCAACGCTTTTTGACCTTGTTTGTACATTATATGGCTCAACCCACCGATAAATAGAGCAAATATTACTATTTCGTTTACTTTTTTGAAACCGTCGTACACGTCATGAGGAAATTGAACGATGGCATAGTCAAAAAAAGCTATTCCTAGCACACCAGCAATAATTATGTTTACAGTTATTGTTACTAAAGTGGTGACTTCAAGCAGCCCCATGATTATTAAAGAAATATAAGGAATAATTTTTATTATAGAATAATAATCTAAATTTGATATAGAAATAATTTTTGTACTACTTGAAATCACTGCCAGATAGGTGAGTGTTATAATACCTGCAGTAAATGCAACCTTAGAGTTTATTTTAAGTTTATCTTTTGCTGAAGCTCCCTGTGAAGAAACAGATGCAATGGTGGTATCAGATATCATTGAGAGGTTGTCACCAAACACGGCACCACCTACTACAGTTGCAGTTCCTATTTCAAGGCCAAAAGCTCCACTTTTTGCCAGATTAACAGCTATAGGTACCATCAGCGCAACAACTCCCATAGATGTACCAATTGCAGTTGAAATAAAAGCAGAAGCCAAAAATACTCCAGGCAGCATTAATCTTGCTGGAAGGAAATTAAGAATTAAATTAGCAACAGTGTCTGCGCTACCAATTGATTGAGTAACCGCAGAAAATGCTCCAGAAAATAAAAAAATTAAACACATAGTAAGGGTATTTTTGTCACCCATGCCCTTGATAACAGTATCGATGTTATGCTGAATTTTATTTGTACCACGTGAGACAGCAAAAAATAGCGCTGGTAACAAGCAGATTACTGGTGAAACCTGATGAAGTGGATTATCAGTTCCGATAAAAGAAAAATAAGCACCACTTCCAAGGTACAAGATTAAAAAAATAATCAAAGGGACAAAAGCTGTCATTTTACTGTACCTCAAACTTACGACTATAACTAATTAAGTGGTTTTAAGCAAGTTTGGTTTTCACTAGTTTTGCAGGAAGTTGACAGCAGAGTTTTAAACTTCATATTTAATCTACTAAATAAATAGCACATGTAGCCGAAGGGTTTATATCTTGTGCTATACTTTATTTTATGTCATGCAAACAGTTGATATTAGCATACATCCAAATAAAGTAATGGAGAATATAAAAACCATATCAGTAAAAGACGATAACGTTAGGCTGGATAGGTACATCAGAAGAATCTTTCCTGATCTAAAGCAATCTGTAATTGAAAAATCTTTAAGGAAAGGGTTAATCAAAGTTGATGATTGCAAAGCAAAGTCTAGTGATAGAGTAAATTCTGGACAAACTATAACGCTGAAGCACTTGAATTATATTGAGAACGCTAATTCTGATCGCAAATATAATGAAAAGTTAGTGAATCTACTAAGAGAGAACATATTATATGAAGACGAATATATACTAGCTATAAACAAACCCGCAGGGGTCATCGTTCAAGGTGGCGTAAAAGTAAAGATTAGCATTAGTGATTTGCTTGACCAAATAAGAGAGGAAGAAACATTTAAAATTGTCCATAGGCTGGATAGAGATACGAGTGGAGTGATAATATTCGCACGCAATGCTAGTGTTGCCAGATACCTTATGGAGGAATTTAAAGGACGAAGGGTAAAAAAAACTTACTTGGCATTGACTTCTGGCATACCGAGCAACGATAGTGGAACAATAGACTATCCATTGGTGAAAAAATATGTTTCAGGTCAAGAAAAAGTGGTCGTTGATGAAAATTCACCTCAGAATGCCACTACGCATTTTTCAATTATAGCAAGGTTAGAACATAATGTCGCTTATTTAAAATTACAACCAATTACCGGCAGGACCCATCAGTTACGTGCACATTTAGCTCATATAAATTGCCCTATTCTTGGTGACGGTAAATACGGTGGTAAAAAAGCTTTTATTAATGGGGTAGCAAATAAAATTCACCTTCATTCGCATTCTTTATCTTTAAAATTACCAAGCAATAAAGAAATCACTATTACTGCTCCTATCCCTAAGCACATTGAAAAGTCTATTGAAGTGCTATTTTTCGACTGAAACGATTTCACCAATCAACTTTTCTGTCTTTGGCTTTGATTTGAAGCACAGATATTAGGCTAATTAATGCGCAGGCAGTAAGATAAATACCTGCTGCAAGTTTTGTTTCGGTTTTTTCTATAAGCCACATGCATATGTATGGAGAAAGGCCACCAAAAATTCCTGCAGATATGTTATGTGCGAGGCTAAAGCCGGTGCACCTAGCTTTCGTTGGAAATAACTCACAGGCAAGAGAATTATATATCCCAAAAGATGCACCTATCGGCACACTTATCAACAGAAAAGTGAGCGTTACAATATAGTGATTATCATACGATAATAGCGAAAGTACCGGCAAACCGGCGCAAGCTAGAGCTACTAATGTAGGAATCATTACATTTTTTCTTCCAACTTTATCAGACAGTATTGCAAATAGCACTGCGGACGTTCCAAATGTAATTTCAACCATAATCCTTACTACATTTTTTATATCAATACCTGAGAGAATAAGTTCTTTTACAGATATGTTGTAAAACATGATTGCTGAATAAACAATTGCATTTTGGGCAACGCCAAGCCCAATTGCTAGCACAAATGCCTTTTTATAGTCCCTGATTAATTCTAAAAATGGAGAATCAGATAAGCTTCTATTTTGATCATGAATTTTATATGCTAGGCTCTCTTCCATTATGTATCTTATTAAGAAGCCTATTATGCCCATAATAAAGCAGAAATAGAAGAGCAACCTCCAGCCCCAAATTTCATAATTTTCACCTGTAAATTTTTTGCAAATAGCTATCATTACAAAACATGTAATAGAACCAAGAGCACCACTAAAAGCTTTCATGCTACCTAAAAAGCCTAGATTTTTTTTATCGTTTGAATGCTCTATTAAAAAGGCTGAGTTGATACTCGTTTCCCCTCCTGTTGCCATTCCTTGTATTATTCTACAAAGCAGAAGTAATATAGGAGAAAATATTCCTATTTCTTTAAATCCTGGTATGACCGCAATTGCAGTAGATGATATCGAAGCTAATATTACGGAAGTCAGCAAAATTTTCCTTCTGCCGTATTTATCTCCAATGTAACCAAAAATAAATGCACCAAGTGGTCTAAATCCAAATCCAATTGCAAAACTACCAAGAAATTTGATTGTGCTTAAATAATCGCTTTCTGAAGGAAAAAAAACATTGCTTATTATATGTGTTAAAACTCCAAATAGAGTTACTTCATACCATATAATCATATTGCAGATTATGCTTGATAGTATTGCTTTTTGAATATCGTTCATGATTTTCGGTTTACCACACTCCGCTATAAAAATTTTTATTCAATAACCTTTAAGGATAATTCACGTAAATGTTTATTGTCCACTTCAGAAGGAGCACCCATTAGAACATCCTCTCCTTGCTGATTCATAGGAAAACAGATTACTTCACGAATGTTTGGCTCATCAGCAAGTAGCATAACCATTCTATCAACCCCTGGTGCTATTCCACCATGAGGGGGCACACCAAACCTGAATGCACGCACGAGCGCGCCAAATTTTGTATCAACTTCTTCTTTGCTGTAGCCTGCAATGGCAAAGGCCTTATACATGATATCCAGCTTGTTACTACGAATCGCCCCGCTTGACAGTTCTATTCCATTGCAAACAAGATCATATTGGTAAGCAAGGATATCCAGTGGATTTTTGTCCTCTAAATCTTTCAAGCCACCATGTGGCATAGAGAATGGGTTGTGAAAGAAATCTATTTTTTTGCTCTTATCGTCATATACAAAATATGGAAAATCAATAATCCAACAGAACTTAAATATATCGTTATCTATAAGACCTAGTTCTGATCCTAAGAGAGAACGCACTTTCCCTGCAATTGTTGCTGCTTCATTTTCCTTATCAGAAGCAAAAAATACACTATCTCCAGGCTTTACATCCGTTATTTCTTTTATAGAATTTAGCCTGTTTTCATCAAGGAATTTAGCAATTGGCCCTTTTGCGATGCCGTCCTTATCAAATGTTATATACCCAAGCCCCTTAGCGCCGAATTCTTTTTGCGCATGTTCTATTTTTTTATCAAAGAAGCTGCGTGGTTCTTCTGCTGTTTTAGGAGCAGGGATGGCTCTGACTACCATACCACGATCAATATTACTTTTGAAAATATTGAACTCTGAATCACGGAAAATTTCTGTAACATCGCTGACTAATAATGGATTGCGCAGATCTGGCTTATCAGATCCATATTTGAGCATTGCGTCTTTGTATGTAATGCGCGGAAAATCTTTATCAACTGATTTGCAAGAAAATTTGGCAAACACTTTATATAAGGTAGACTCAATAATCTGAAAGATGTCTTCTTGAGTCACAAAAGACATTTCAAGATCTAGTTGATAAAACTCCCCCGGAGAACGGTCAGCCCTTGCGTCTTCGTCACGGAAACACGGTGCAATTTGAAAATATTTATCAAACCCTGAAACCATGAGCAATTGCTTAAAAATCTGTGGAGCTTGCGGCAATGCATAAAATTTACCAAGATTTAGTCTGCTTGGCACCAAATAATCACGTGCACCTTCAGGGGACGAAGCAGTAAGTATTGGAGTCTGAATTTCCAAAAACCCTTGCTCTATCATGAGCTTGCGGAGTTCTGCAATAATTTGTGAGCGCAGAATAATATTGTTGCGGGTGTTTTCTCGCCTTAAATCAAGAAAACGATATTTAAATCTTATATTTTCTGGGTATTCTTGTTCGCCAGCAATGCTCGCTAATATACTTCTTTCTTCTTTTGCTATTTCTTCATCACAGTGGAACTCGACTTCCGATTCAACGTGCAAATTGCTAACTACAACCTCAATTTCTCCGGTTGCGATAGAGCTGTTTACCGTATCTTCAGTTCTAGCTTTGACTATTCCTGTAACAGTAATTATACTCTCCAATTTTAAATTTGATGTCTCATCAAAAAAGTCTTTGTCATTATTCAATACTAGTTGAGTGATTCCATAGAAGTCTCTTAAATCAACAAAAATTAAGTTACCGTGATCGCGCTTACGATATAACCATCCAGAGAGGATAACTTCCTTTTCTACGTCGTTCTTCCTTAATTCTTCACACGTGTGAGTTTTATAGCAGTTCATATTTGTTTTACTTCTAAATTCTTTAAAAAGTATAGAAATAAACCTTACTACATACAAGCCCATTCTCAGATATTTGTCCAATTTACGAAATAGAGCAGTATTACTTTTATACTGTCTTTACCCGCAAAGAAATTGCACAATTTCTATAATTATGGTATAATAGTAAGGGTATTTTTAATGAATTAGATACAGGAAATGCCACTTACACAGATCATATTATATAGCGTAACATTACTTGCTGTAGCTGCAGTATTTCTCTTTTTGAGAAAAATATACAAAAATCGCATTAGAAAAATCATATTTCCTAGAAAAGTTTTTAAAGAAGAGTGGGAAGAAGACAGAAAATTCAACGAATTATATCAAAAAAATAAGCAAAAAGAGTTGATGAAACAACAGGAAATGCTACGCGAAAAGCAAAAAGATATACAGGTTTATAAAGAAGATCTAGAAATAGTTGACATAGCAAAACCGTTAGGTAAATGGACAAAGATGGTTATGATGGGTAATGGTTTAATGCAGCGTTTTGCACAATTGATACATAGAGAAGGCGGCCAGAAAGGATTTTGGGAGCTATTTGTAAAAGCTCAGGCTTCAACTCAAGGTAAACATAAGGGGAAGGGCAGATAATCCATGCTCGAATGTGAAAATTTATCCTGTGCGCGTAATAATAAGGTACTATTTAAAAATCTCAGTTTTAAAGCTGAACCAAAGTCAAAGATTCTAATCACTGGTCCAAATGGTAGTGGTAAAACCAGCTTAATTAGAAGTTTATCTGGACTTTTACCGCCGGTATCAGGCAATATAAGGTACTGCGGAAAAGACATATATGATGATCCAAAATCCTATATACCTTCTATGGTCTATATAGGCCATAAGAATGCCTGTAAAGATAGCTTAACTGTTGCTCAAAACATAGAATTCTGGGCAGGAATACGAAATACTAGGGAATTGATTGTGGCAGCTATTTGTTGCTTGCAGTTGCAGCCTGTACTTAATATTAGATATGGCGAACTTTCTGCAGGCTGGAAAAGAAGAGTTGCGCTTGCTCGCCTCTTGATTTCTAATGCAAACGTTTGGCTGATAGATGAACCATTTTGTAATCTTGATAGTGCAACGTGTGAATTAGTGCTGAACCTAATCTCAATACGCTCTGAGCAAAATGGTATAGTAATTATTACAGGGCATAGCTCTACAGAGCAATTGTGTGATTTTACAACGATTGATATACGCGATTTCAATAGACTTCTTGCATAGTTTTTGGCAGCACGTTAACAACCGTTAGAAACGAAAAAACTTCCTTGACAAACTCCGCTAGCCCCCTTATCATGATAGTGAAGGTATTCAGTTATCTTCATCTGTGCAGATTAAACAGCAAGAAAACAACGTAGTTGGCGTCTTATTTTTAATTTTTTGCACTATGTGCACCTTATGTCTTCACAACATTTCTGGGTTTTTACCTATATAAGCTGAAACGCGCTTATAAGTCGTTTAAGACAGTATAGTACGCCAATTTGCAGGATTAGAGAGTGACAACTAGCTAACACGGGGTTTCTTTTGCCTTTTTTTCTGCTTAGTAAATTTCTTAAACATTTAAACTAAGGTGAGTTGCATTTAAAAGCAGCTAAATTGCGGTGTTTAAGACTTAAAAAACGCCAATACTGAAAATAGACAATGACTAGGGCTTCTTTTGCCTTTTTTTTCGTTTGGTAAATTTCTTAACGTTTGTAGCTAAAAGAGCCCAAGAGAGGTGTCATCCCGCTGCTTGTTAGCGGGATCTATGTTAAGAGATACCGCGAATGAATTGCGGTATGACGTAGGACTGCTGTCATCCCAGTGCTCCTTTTTTTGTCATCCAAGTAGCTGACACTGGGATCTAGCCTTTATTATTTGGTTGAAATTAAGTCTTCTGGATCCCAATTTCAGCTACTTTCATGACATCATCATAAAGTAAAATGAGATCCCAGTGTCACGCACTGGGATGACAGGAGAAGGTACTGGGATGACAGGAGAAGGTACTGGGATGACAGGAGAAGGCACTGGGATGACAGGAGAAGGTACTGGGATGACAGGAGAAGGCACTGGGATGACAGGAGAAGGTACTGGGATGACAGGAGATACCGTCTTGTTAGTCAACAAAAAAATTATAAAAATTTCCCAAGTTGCATCATAAAATCAAAAAATACTTCCAATTGTGTAACAGTACACAGATTATAGTTAGTGGATATGTTGATAAGTAAATTAGTTTTATACGCACAAAACAGATGAAGTTTACTTATCAACATATCCACTAACCAACAACATTCAATAAATTTGTGTAAGATACCACTTTACATAAGATAGATAGGAAGCATTTTTGATTTTAAAGTACTAAACCTTCAGTCAACCTCCTAGCCCTGTAGTTTTTGATATGGTTAGGATCAAAAGCACTTTTGGATGTCAGAATACCGAAAATGATATGGAGTAGCTTACGCATTGCAGCACCAACGATGGCCATATTATGCTTACCCTTTTCCTTTAATCTTTGGCAAAAGCTCATAATGATAGGATTGTGATTCTTAGCTACTATGGCAGGAAAGAAAAGTGCCTTACGTAATGTTTGTGAACCGGATTTACTTAATCTGGGTTTGGCATATACAGAGGAACCTGACGTCATATTTCGTGGTATAACTCCTGTATATGCTGCCAATTGCCTGGCATCTCTAAAAACCTCTATATCAGAAACTTCAGCTAAAATAGCTATTGCTGATTCTTCTCCTATGCCTGGAATAGTCAATAGAAGTTGAAAATTTTCCAACAATTCTTTGTGTTGATTTAATAGTTCACGTACGGAGTTTTTTATTGTTTCTATTTTTTGAGCTATATTCATTGCAAGGTCTTCCCAAGCATTTGCAACTTCTTTAGGCAGTCTCTCTTTTTTTTCTAAGTGGTTATTTACTAATGTTAACTCATCTTTTAACGCAACTGAGCAACGATAAAGATGTTTTAATTTTTTCATTTCAGGAGAAGGTGGTGTCCAACTAGAAGGTTCCTGTCTTTGGCAATAATCAGCAATAACTTCTGCATCGGTCTGATCATTCTTTTGTCGTATCAGCTTACTCCTTGCATAAGATTTTATGCAATAAGGATTTACAACACTTACAAAATGTCCAGCATTGTGTAGAAATTCAGCCAGTGCTTCGCTATAACAACCAGTAGATTCCATGCAGGTTTTTACTTTTTCTACATTATGTTTGTGTAGAAAATTCAGTAGACTTTGAAACCCATGATCATCGTTCTTAAAGCTTCTTTTTCTAATTTCACGCTTTCCTTTTTTGCTTATAAATGAGAGAAAAACATCAAAGCGATCTTTTGATATATCTATGCCCAAAAAGTTGTTGATCATATATAACCCCATACGTTACCATTAAAAATGAAAAGTAAGGCTAGTCTTGTGAATACAGAATTAGAACCATTCAGGTCTTTCTACGATACCGTCCAGCCTATACTTTTGAGAAGGGAATTCTTATCTCCTCTACAGATTTTATATCTAAGAAGAAGCACAGAGTTCCTCCCTTCTCCACCTAATGCTTAAGCTTAAAACATTAGATGCTTTTGACAAGATACAAGAAGAAGGCTACTTGGATGGCAGGGAGGAGCTACTTGAATGACGGTTCTTATCGTCGGTAAACTTAGAGCTATAATAACTATTTGCCTTTTTTCTACTTAAGTTTGGGTTATGCAAGAAGTCTAATAGAGCGAAATATGGAAGACAAAAGATAAGTGCATTCTACGCAGCATCGCTAATTAATAATATCTTTATTATTGTATGAGATAGGTAATTTAGCATTTATGAATTTGTAATGTGTTACGCATAGCTCAAAGAAATAAGGTTTACTGGTTACACGCTGCAGCCAATGCCACAACACTAGGATCTATGTTTGTCTTCATGTTAATTTGCGTTGTGATTTTATGGAGGTCTTCTGTTACCTATGCTAGTGAAAATTTGGAGATACAGAAGGCCTTTGATAGTGTTGTTAAGCATATAAAAGCTGATAAAAAGTATAAAGATCTTGATGTTATTGAGAGAAAAAGTGACAAATTTAATATCAAAATTGCGCAGAATTCTGGCAAGAGTTTTGACATATACTCTACTTTAAAAAAAGCAAAAGATTCCTTTGAGTCAGGAGATAATGAAACAGCTATTTCTCTCCTTAATCAGATCATCACAAAGTTTCCTTATCATAAAAATGCTTTAATTCGATTGGGAAATATTTATTACGCTAATAAAGAATACAAAAAAGCTGTAGAGATTTACACAAGACTGTTAAAAGAATACCCTAGTAACCCTTACATATTAAAAAATTTTCTGACGATAATCTCACAATATGATCCTGATCTGGCGTTGAGTGAAATGTTGAAATTGTATGATATACATAAAAATTATGCTCCTTTATTAGCAAATTTAGGTCTGATTTATATGAAAAAGGAGGATTATGTAAAAGGTAAAGAGTATATGACAACTGCTATTTCCCTTGATGAAAACAATATTTTTTATACCTATAATTTAGCTGTTATTCTAGATAAACTTTCAGATTTTAAAAATGCTACAATATTCTACTTAAAGTTGTTGAACATGGCTACAACTTCGAAAGATGTGAGTGAAAAAATACCTTTATACAAAGTGACAGCAAGACTAAAATTTATAAAACTCCATAGCACGCACCCAAAGATTTCATAAAAGCTTATAGCTTACCTAAATTTAATTTATCGCTATTTTTGTTTACAATAATAATATTGAGCTATAGAATTACATCTAAAGGGGCAATTAGCTCAGCTGGTAGAGCATCTCGTTTACACCGAGGAGGTCGGCAGTTCAAGTCTGTCATTGCCCATTTGCTTAACTGAATGTTAATATTATTAATTACTTCAATCAAAATATAGAAAATGCAGGATAATATAGTACCAATCTCAATAGTAAAAGAGCTGGAAGATTCTTATCTTTCCTACGCAATGAGCGTTATCATAAGCCGGGCTATACCTGACGTGCGAGATGGATTTAAACCTGTTCATAGGCGCATATTATATGCAATGTCAAGGGCTGGATACGATGCTGGTAAGCCATATAAAAAGGCGGCTCGTATAGTAGGGGATGTAATGGGGAAATATCACCCACATGGTGATGCAGCTATTTACGATTCCTTGGTTAGAATGGCCCAAGATTTCTCTCTTCTTTTACCACTTGTTGATGGACAAGGTAACTTTGGTTCGATAGACGGAGATCCACCCGCTTCGATGCGATATACAGAAGCAAGGCTTCACAAAGTGTCGCACTTCTTACTAAATGATATTGACGAAGATACAGTTGATTTTAGGCCAAACTATGATGGAAATGAAACAGAGCCTGTTGTACTGCCTGCAGAATTTCCGAATCTATTGGTAAATGGTGCAAGCGGTGTTGCAGTTGGTATGGCAACCAATATTCCTTCTCACAACCTTGGAGAAATAATAGATGCTTGTATGTTATATATAGATAATCCTGAAGTTACTTTGGATGAGTTACTTGAAGTGATGCCAGGGCCGGATTTCCCAACTGGGGGAACGATTCTTGGAAGGTCTGGAATAAGATCAGCATTTGCAACGGGTCGTGGATCAGTTGTTGTGCAAGGCAAGACTCACATGGAAGACCTGCCACAAGATAGGCAAGCAATAGTGATTGATGAAATACCTTACCAGGTAAATAAAGTAAAATTAATTGAGAAGATAGGTGAGCTTGTAAAAGAAAAAAGAATTGATGGCATAACAGAAATTAGGGATGAGTCCGATAAGTCTGGTATTAGAGTAGTAATTGACCTCAGAAGAAATGCTGAAGCAAGTTTTATACTTAATCAAATATTGGGACTAACTCCACTAAGAAGTAGTTTTAGTGTTAACACTTTAGTCCTCAACAACAACAGGCCTGCTTTGATGTCATTAAAAGAAATCATAGCTGCTTTTGTTGATTTTAGAAAAGAAGTATTAATCAGGAGAACAGAATTTCGTCTAAGAAAAACGAGGGAAAAAGCTCATATATATATAGGGCTCTACATTGCGGTCTTGAGCATAGATGAAGTGATAAAAATCATCCGTGGTGCAAAAGATCCTGCGGAAGCAAGTAGAGAACTTTTAAATAAAGAATGGAAAACTTCAGCTGAGATAAACACAATTATTGGATTAATCTCAGACAGCACAAGCTTTTTGAAAGACGGAGTGTATAGATTAACTGAGCTGCAAACGAAAGCTATTCTTGACATGAAATTGCAACGTTTAACAGGCCTTGAAAAAGACAAATTAGAAGCTGAGCTAAGTTCAATGATCAACCTGATAAAAGAATATATCGCTTTTCTTGGCTCAGGAGAGAAGTTGATGAAAGAAATAAAAAACAATCTACAAGAAATAAAGAACAGATTTGCTGTGCCGCGAAAAACTTCAATAGAGGAATCAGATACGGACATTGAAGCTGAAGATCTAATTCCACAAGAGGATATGGTGATAACCGTAACTATGAATGGTTATATCAAGCGTGTGAAGCTTTCTCATTATAGAACTCAGCGTCGTGGTGGAAAAGGAAAGCTAGGACAAGGATTAAAAGAAGAGGATGTAACCACAAAATTATTTGTTGGGAATACCCACACTAGCCTTTTATTCTTTTCTAATATTGGCCGAGTTTATAGATTAAAAGTTTATAAGTTACCTCTTGCAGAGCCAACTGCACGTGGAAGAGCACTTGTTAATATATTCCCGCTTAGCGATGGTGAAACTATAACTAATATAATGCCATTACCAAGTGAAAATGACGAAAATCAAAACATAGTTTTTGCTACTGCTCATGGGAACATAAGGCGCAACTCTTTAGCGGATTTTCACTATATTCCAAGCAATGGAAAAATAGCAATCAAGCTCGATGAAGGAGATAAGTTAATATCAGTTAAAGTATGCAATGAAATTGATCATGTTTTTCTTTCAACAAGATTCGGCAAAAGTATCAGATTTGTTGTAAGTGATGTGCGTCAATTTAAAAGTCGCAATTCAGATGGCGTAAGAGGTATCAAACTTGCAAAGAATGACAGCGTGATATCCATGACCATATTAAATGGGATAGGTGTAGCAACAGAAACAAAAGAACTTTACTTAAAAGTTCCACTTGCAAAAAGACTGGGGACTGCAATTAATAACTCCATTGATTCCAAATTGGAAAAGACTTTGAATGATTTAGGAATAGATAACGAATTGTTCTTAAAACTTGCAGTGAATGAGGAGTTTATATTAACTATTACCGAAAATGGCTTTGGTAAAAGAACTTCTGCGTATGAGTATAGAATAACTAACAGGGGTGGTGTTGGTATCACCAATATTCTTACTACCAACAGAAACGGTAATGTTGTTGCTAGTTTTCCAGTTGAGCAGGGTGATAATATCATGCTTATTACAGATAAAGGAAAGTTAATTCGTATTTCAGTAAATGATATCAGAATTGCAGGACGTAGCACTCAAGGAGTCACTCTGTTTAAAACAGAGGGTAGAGAAAAGGTGGTGTCAGTAGCGAAAATTGAAGATCCTGATTCCACTGAAGATAGTATTTCTGAAGTTGAAAACTCTATCTCTTCTCAACTGTAGTACAGGTTAAACAAAAAGCGCAAGTTTTTGTTGATTAATACGCAGTATTTAATTTAAAATATATACTTATGGCTAAGTAGAGATCAATGGACAAAAATTTAACTAAAAATAAAAAACCACTGGCAAACAAAGAGGATAAAAAAACACCTCCTGTTAAAGATCTTACTAAAAATAAGAGTAGGAGAGATTTTATAACATTAACTACATGCGCTATGGCAGGTATAGGAGCTGCAAGTGGACTTTGGCCACTGGTTAAGTCTATGAATCCTTCTGCTGAAGTTTTAGCAACTTCCACAGTGGAGGTGAATTTGTCTGGAATTCAGGAAGGACACGGAGTAAAAGTAAAGTGGCAAGGTAAACCAGTATTCATTCGTAGACGCACAAAGCAAGAAATTGAGGCTGCAAGAGCTGTGAATGTGAAGAGCTTGAGGGATCCTCAATTAGATGAGCAGAGAGTATACGAAGGAAAAGACGAATGGTTAATTATGCTTGGAATATGTACACATCTTGGGTGTGTGCCGATTGATCACGCTACAAAAGATGGTAACGGTTGGTTCTGCCCTTGCCACGGTTCATATTATGACACATCAGGCCGAGTAATTGGGGGTCCTGCACCAAAAAATATGGTTGTACCTGATTATTTTTTTCCCAGTGAGAATGTTGTGGTAATTGGCAAGAAGGCTTAACGGCACTCGTTAAAAAAAACTCACAGGATCAACATCTATTATCACTGCAATACTCGAATTCAAGTTACAATTTTTAATCAAACATTTCAGCTTCTTTTGTATAGATAGACTGTGCTTATTGTGTATTTTTAGCAACACCCTATACCGATACTTATTATTTAAGAAATTTATTGCTGCTGGTGATGGACCAAGAATTTCAAATTCCTTTTTGTCTGCACTTACATTTTTTTCCTGAATACAAGTAGTTGAGCTACTTGGATGACGGAGAAGAGATTTTACTATTTCATTCGCTGCTTTTTGTGTCGCAATCTGATTCTTACCACAAATTATAAGCGCTATTAATCTGCTAAATGGTGGCATTTTGGCTTCGCGTCTTGACTTAAGTTCAATTTCATAAAATGAGTCCCTTTTTTGATGTAGCAATGCTTTTATTATTGAACTTTCAGGATTATTGGTTTGCACTATTACCATTCCTTTTTCATTGAACCTTCCTGACCTGCCTGCAACTTGGTGCAACAATTGATACGTCTTTTCTGCTGCTCTTAAATCAGAATTTTCGAGACTCAAATCTGCATTCATTACTCCAACCAAAGTTAATTTAGGAAAATTGTGCCCCTTAGCAATTATTTGTGTGCCGATTATAATGTTCACCTCTTCTTTCAGTACCAAGTCAATTACGTTACTAACCGACTTCTGATCGCTGCTTATCATCGCAGTTTTTGCGTTTGGTATTAATTTCACCATTTCTTCAAGTAACCTTTCAATTCCTACGCCATAAAGGGAAAATGACTGTTCACTCTGGCAATCAGAGCATTTTTCTGGGAGTTTTAATTGATAAGAGCAATGATGGCACAAAAGAGCATTTTTTTTCTTGTGATATGTAAGCCAAACAGCACAATTTAAGCAGGAAATTTTATATCCACACTTTTTACAAAATGCCAGTTGTGCATACCCTCGGCGGTTTAAAAAGAGCATAACCTGCTGTTTTTTCTCTATGGTTTGTTTGATGCTTTCAAAAAGCTCAGAGGAGATCCATTGCTTGTTGTTCCTCATATCTACTACTTTAATGAGTGGCAATTCTGCACCACCGAATCGCTTGGTTAGCTTTACATGATTATAATTCCCGCTTTTAACATGATGAATCGTTTCAAGCAGTGGAGTTGCTGATGATAAAATAATCGGAATATTTTCAAATTTGGCTAAGATTATCGCCATATCTCGAGCATTATATATAATTCCCTGTTCTTGTTTAAAAGATGAGTCGTGCTCTTCATCAATGATAATCAATTTTAGGTTTTTATAAGGCAAAAAAAGCGCTGACCGTGCACCAATAATTATCTGCGCATTTCCACTTGCTATATTGAGCCAATTATTCCGGCGAGTTTTTGGAGTGAGCCCTGAGTGCCATTCAACTAAGTTTTTTGATATCTGACCGCGAACACGATTTACCAATTGTGAGGTTAAAACAATTTCAGGCAAGAGGATTAAAATTTGTGCACTGTTTACAGTTTCTACCAATTTTGCAATTGCGGATAAGTAAACTTCCGTTTTTCCAGATCCTGTCTCACCGTCAAGCAAAGTCACTGAATACTCATTCAAACTGCTTATTATTTTATCGCTAGCTATCTGCTGTTCAGGGTTTAATTGGCAACTTATTTCACTTATTTCCTGCTTCTGCTTAGCACAAACCAATTTGTCTATGTGGTTTACTTTTAACACTCCTCCCATTATCACTTTGGCAAGCATACCAATAGGCATTACATTGTATTGTGCAACCCACTCTGCAAATGCAATCAATTTTGGTCTAATATTTGGTAAATCGATTTTTTGCTCAATAAATTTTAATGCTCGACCACTCTTGTCACTATATTTCCAAACTATTCCGATCAAGCGTTTTTTGCCAAATGGCACCACTACATAATCTCCAACTGAAACTTCAGTATTTTCTTCAACTGCATATGAAAATAACTGATCAATTGGAAGTGGTAGTAATACGTCAACTGTTCTTGTCATAGCAGCCTAAGTTTAGCACTGTTTTGAAAATATTCGTTTGATTTTTGTGGATTGATTGGTTGAACTGATATTATATAAGTTTATTTGGCTAGGATGGTAAATATGCAAGAGGCTCATATACAGAAACTAATAGAATTTTCTGAACTTCATAAGAACTTTATGCAGAACAGAAGACCAAGCGAGTCGGAAAAACAATTGTTTGAGATAAGTGAGGAATTTAAAAGGAAACACCCTGAAGTTAGATTGAATGTACGCAGTAATGTGATTGATAAGAGAACTTTTGCTGCACACGGTACCAATGCTTGGGCACTTTTTTCAGCATTTGCTTTTACAAATGGCCAATTACTACCAAAAAATGAAATGAAAGTAAGGGGAATACCTGTTGTTGCAGGCGAATTGATATATGAGAAAAATAGATATAGTCCAGGTTCCCATTGTCCAAACACAGTGAGCCAAAATGCAGTATCAACTGTTGGATTGCATAATAAGAGTTCGCATTTGTTTGATACACTTCGCTATGCAGAAATGGCAACAAAAGATCATAATTATGATTACAGTAACTTCAGTAAAAAATATCTTAGTAAATATCAGAAGAGAAGCGTAGAAAGCATTATAGAAAAAGCAAGAGCACTTTTGAATGACAAAGAAATGCAAGAAGCATATGAAAGGTTATCTTCTATTCGAATGGTTGTTTTAGGTGATAGAATTGGAGGAACAGAAATAAATTCGAGTGTAAATAATGAATGTGGATGTGAAAGATTTAACGTCAGAATTATCATAGTAAATGAAAAAGACAAAGAGTATATCAGAAATTTGATTAATAAAATCAATCCAAAAATAGCTGAAGGTATAGTGTATTTAGATATAGCAGAGGTTATGAAGCTTGAAGGTAAGCGTACTAAAAGCCCCTAACAAATTTTGCTTTCAAGAGATCTTTCTAGGTGGAAAGCGTATCTCTGTTCCAATTGCTTTTAAAGATAGTTTTGTGGACGATTTTGCAGAAACATTTAAAGATAAATTAACTTTCAGTTTTTCTGATAAGTTTAATGTGTGTCAAATAGAAAAGAAAAAGCTAGTAAAAAGAACGATAAAAGGTAGACCTGAAATATCTAATGCCACTATAACTTACTATCAAAATCCAGATCCAACTTCAGGAACAATAATTGATGATGTAGATTACAGTGTAGTGTTTACCGAATCATTTCAATCAAAAGTAGGTAGCAATGTGGCTATTAACTGTGATAATGAGCAAATTTTAGAACAACCGGCTGCAAGTGATACCACTACACAACCGTTTGTTTCAACCCCTCCACAACAAGAACAACCAGTAGACATTGGCCCACAAACGATTACAAGCAGTGCAGTTCCATTGCAACAAACACCTGTCAGTAACGAAACTAACAATAATTTTCAGCAGAAAAAGCAAATTAATCAGCCACCTATAGTAGGCAACCCAAAACGTAATTCTCCACAAAAACAAGCTTCAGGAATTTCTCCAAGAGTTATAGGCTTAGCATTATTATTTGGTGCTGTAGGAGCTACACTAGTTGCAATAGGAATTATACCTGAGATTATTGCTATCGGAGTAATTGCAACTGCTGTATTATTAGGAATTGCAGGTGCAGCATTAGGTGGTATAGTAGGGTATCTTACAGACATAACAGTAAACAAATGTCATAAGCGAAGCTGTTATGAAAGTTGCGTAACTAACAACTAATGTCATTCAAATAGCTCGTCTAGGCATGTTTTTTTCTGGATTCTATAGTATTTTCTAAAACGAATGATAAACGTCTAAAATGGTATTACCAACTAAAAGGTGTAAGTCTTTACATTGATGCATTAGAAGTCTGAGGCGACTTTTGATGGTGTGCCAACAATGCTCTATCGGATTTAGATCTTACTATTACCCACAAATATAAATGTTTGTTGCATAGCTCTTAATGGCATAACTTTTGCTTGAAATAACTGTTTATATGGTGCAATTTACAGCTTTTAGTTGCTAAAATTATAACTCTTAGTTTAATAATTTTAATCCAATAAGCTTTCAGGTTAATAAAATTAAATTATTTGAGTAAATACAATACTATGTTTTTATTTGTGGGTAATAGTAAGTCTTTTACCCCATCGTTTTTTGCGATGAATTCAGCATATTTTTCCAACAGTTTTGCATCTAATTTATCGGTTTTTGCAAAGTGATTGCAGGCTTTTGCAAATGCATATGCCCGATTTGGGTGAGCTCTATGAACAGCTATGTTATACAACTTTATTACAAGTTTCTCATAACCTCCTGTTTACACATAACTTAACAAATACGTTAGCTTGTCTACCTATTTTGCCATTCTGCTGAACGGATACATCCGAGTAGCACATCCTTTACTTTGTAGGTATACTTTTTTTGACATGCGGTTATATCTTTTTTAATATAAAGGATATATACTTATGCATTATATATTTTTTTGTATGAGGAGTTATATGAAAATGAAGAGATTATGCGTTTTGGCTGTGTTGCTTACTTCATCTCTAGCAGGTGCAGCTAATAATAGTGCAAGTAAGTCAGAAGATCAGTACTATGCAGGTTTAAACTTTGGTGCTGGATGGGGTGGTGGCTTTGTAATGAAACCTAGCGTTGTTTTTGGTTATCATCATGACAAAAACTCTAAGTTTGAACTTGAGGTTCTTGCTAACATGAGTGATATTGCTAATAAGGATACAAGGAAAATAGGGGCTAGCTTATTGGCAAATTATCGTTATTACCCTGACCTTGATATTGATCCCGTTAAACTATATGTCAGTGGAGGTTTAGGAGGATACTTACAAGTAATACCTTTTGGCTTTGGTGAAGGTGGTAAAAGCAAAGATTCAAAATCTCAAGATCCAGGAGCTACCACTACTTCGAGTGCAGGTGAGGTTACTGGAGCTGCTGCAGAGGAGGCATCTGTAGTAGATAAAATACTGGGTTCTATTTCCTATAAACTGAAGGTCGGTGTTGATTATGAAATTGCTCCACAGATAGTTGGTGCAGTTGGTATTGCTGCAGGCGGGCAACTAAGTGGTATAAAAGCATTACAAATACCAGATGCAACTCTGGAGGTAGGAATACGTTATAATTTTTAATGCTGCTAAATTGTAACTTAGTTCATAAAGGTAGAGACAATGTTGAGGATGAAATAAACAGCATTGAAAAAATCTGGAAATATATGAGATACTTTTCGAATATGGTTTTGAATGCTAACTATAGATTAAAAAAATAACAAGAAAAAGGGTAAACTCCAGTATTTGTAACCGTTCACGGATTGTGAGAATGAATAAGGAAGTAGGTCCAAAGTGTAATGGTATGGATTTAGTATAAATAATTCAGGATGCTTGTGTCCACTGGTTACATATAAATTCATAAGGTTTTGAGAGTTTTGAGTCTTTTTGCGTAATATAACAAAGTTGTAAAGGTGTAACCATAATTCCTCCTTCGATGGCAATTTCTTATATATCATACCATCACACTTTGGAACTGTACACCTAAGCACTCCGTTCAACAAGCTAGAACTGCTATATTTGAATACATAGAAATTTTTACAAAAAACAGCGTAGGCATTCTGCTATTAATTATTGCATTCCTGAACATTGTGATTCATCATTCTTTTTGTAAAAAATTTTCTTAACTTTCTCTCCACTTTTTCTGGGTAAGGTCACAGAATTTTTTACTGGAAATCTTAATTTTGTCTTAGCAATAAATCAACTTAAGGTCATAATATCTTGACATTTATTTAATGTTGCTATATAATAGCTATGTACATTTTGTGTACTATAGCAATAAAATCACCCTGTAATAGGTGTATTGGACCCGAGGGCAGTACTCGGCGCCTCCACCATATTTTTAATTTATATGGGGGCGAATAAGGATCGACATGCATAGTAAAGATGGTAGTTTTGCTCGGTTAGACACCACCGCTAAGAGTTCATAATTTAAATGCAAACGATAATTTTGCTGCTGAAGACAATGATGCAATAGCTGCTTAATTTAAGCACTATAACTTCATTGCTATAAGCACGGTTCAGGGAACGCCGGGTAACAGAAGTTCCCCAAAAATTTACGTATGTGGAAGTTATATGGAGCAAACAGATTACAAAAAATTGCTTAATTCTGCCAAGTTTCAAGTTATCAAAAAGACTTTAGATGTTATATCAGGTAATGGTTTTATCCCTCATTTAGAAATATTATTTTTCACATATTTTAATGGTGTGACCATGCCAGATCGTTTGAAAAAGTCATACCCCACTCAAATGCTTATTATATTACAGCATCAATTCTATGATTTAAAAGTTTCTGAGGATAAATTTAGCGTCAGTTTGAGTTTTCAAGGAAAACAAGAGCGAATTACTATACCGTTTTTTGCTATTAGTGAGTTTCGTGATAAAATTTCAGGAGATGTTTTAATATTTGACAAAATCAGTATCGATTCTGATAAAGAATACAAAAGTGAAAAATATACTGAAAAATTATCAAACGGTAGTATTATATCCATAGATCAACTGCGTGATGAGTAATTGCTCATCTTTGTAAACAAAAAATATTAATAGAAAAAAGTGGTCTAACTTAAGTAATAGAATAGAGGAATACTATCGTAGACAAATATGCTAAATCTTTAATTGTTTATTAACGCAGGTGGCAGAATTTTTCTTACATATCATCAACTTTCTTTATTGAAAAATTCAGAAAAATGTTGTATAATTGTTAGTAGGCTTTGGTAAAACATATGGCAGATTCAGGAATTAGTATAACTTTTGACCCAAAAACTTCGCAGCATCTTGTTGAACTAGCTAGAGCCACTAAGCAGTCTGTTCAAAAATTAACAGAAAAGCTAGTCAAGGAAGCAATCGAACTTGAAGCGGAAGATATTGCATTTTCCAAAATTATTAGGGAGTTAAATGCTGATGATGCAGAAGAAGTAGAGGATAGTGAAGACATCTGGAAATAAGCGATACACCATTAAATATCTAAAGCATGTTCTTAAAAGAAATTTGCCTTTCTTGCCGAAAGATGTAAAGCCAAGTATTAAAGACGCAATAAAAAAGTATCTTGAGATTGATCCTATTGGTAACGGTGTGTTGCTACGCAAGAGATTAAAGGGACATAGAAGAATAAAAGTTGCTGATGATTACCGTATTGTCTATCGTGTAAATACTGCAAAACGTATAGTAATTATTGTTTCAATAGGACACAGGGACAATATTTACAAGCAGGCAATATTGGACCCACTAAAACATTAAATATATTTTATACAGCCCTCCTTCCTCCTACCTTAGGTGCAGCTCAAAAAATGAAGTTTTTTTTGGTTCAGCAAAAACAACATTTTGAGTTTGAAAAGGCTAAATACTTGTCTTTATTATAACTTTCGTGTAATAGATATGCATGCATCCAACTATATATCTACTCAACACGTTACTTGATCTTTATAGCTTCATTCTAATATGTTGGATTGTCCTAGATTTACTGATTAGGCTTAATATAGTGAACGTGTATAATGATACTGTCAATCGCATAATGCGCACCTTGAATCAGCTGACTTACCCACCATTGAAAATTATCAGAAGGTATATACCACCATTCAACGGATTAGATTTATCTATAATGATATTGCTAATAACAATTCACTTTGTAAAATATACAGTAGCTTACTACTTTAGGTAGATGTTAAAAAAATATCTAAAATCAGCAATATATCTATCCCTTTTAATATATGTATATATATCAGTTTTTAGCTACAACTATAAAGATCCTTCCTTAAACACGGCTACAAATAAGGAAGTGACAAATTTAGGTGGAATAGTAGGTTCATATTTAGCTGATATATTGGTTCAATTTCTTGGATTAACTAGTGTTACAATAGCTACAACCATAGTTTACTTGTTGATCTTCAGGCCAGCAAAAATACTGCTGAAAATTCTCTATTTAATATTAATCAATTTAGGGGTATGTGCTATATTACCACAACTTTCGCTAGGCATCACTGCAAGGTACAGACACAGTGGAATAATAGGGAATGCACTCGTTAATAACTGCCCATTTTATGTATTTGTGATAGTAACATCAATAGGTCTTGTAGGATCGGTTGGTTGGAAGAGAGCAATTTACTCTCTATTCTTCTTATGTAAAAAAATAGCTTGCTTATTTGTAAATGTTCCATTCTTCAAATCACATAAAACTGCTGAATATTCAGTTGCACCATTAGTAGTAGAAGAAAAACATAGAACTAAAATCACTACTAAACAACAACCAAAAGAAAGACAGAAAAAAGCTACCGAAGAAATTTTTAAACCTTCCAGTGAGTTCGAGTTTCCAAGCATTCATTTACTTTCTAAAGCAGAGGAGTCTTTGCAGAGAAAGCAGCTGAATGAAATGGAGAGCAATAAAAATTTATCTCTGCTGGAACAAGTCCTGAGTGATTTTGGCGTGCAAGGAAAAATTATCAGTGTATGCTATGGGCCGGTTGTGACTTTATACAAACTTGAACCACAAGCTGGTACGAAATCTGCAAGAGTAATTGGCCTTGCAGATGACATTGCACGTTCGATGAGTGCACTCTCTGCACGTATTTCAATAATTCGTGGGCAAAATGCTATGGGAATAGAGTTGCCGAACAAGGAACGAGAAATTGTAATGCTGCGTGATTTGCTTGAATCACCAGAATACCAGAATGCAAACTTAAATCTCCCAATTGCCCTTGGCAAAGAAATAAGTGGAAAACCAGTTATTGCAGATCTGACTAAAATGCCCCACTTGCTCGTTGCTGGAACCACAGGGTCGGGTAAATCAGTTGCGATTAACACTATGATTCTTTCGCTCGTTTATCGATTAAGTCCTGATGAATGTAAGATGATAATGATCGACCCAAAAATGCTTGAGCTTTCAATATATGATGCAATACCGCACCTAATGGCGCCAGTAGTAACAGAGCCAAAAAAGGCTGTTATCGCTCTTAAGTGGATAGTGAAAGAAATGGAAAATCGCTATCGCATGATGTCGTATTTAAATGTACGCAATGTAATAAACTATAACCAAAAAATCACAGAAGCAATGAATAGTGGAATAGAATTGGAGCGCGTTGTGCAGATTGGCTTTAACTCAACAACAGGCAAACCTTTGTTTGAAAAAATACCAATCAAGATGGAGACATTTCCGTATATTGTAGTGATCGTGGATGAAATGGCAGATTTGATGCTTGTTGCCGGCAAAGAGATAGAGTGCTCTATTCAACGTTTAGCTCAGATGGCTCGTGCTGCAGGAATACACATCATAATGGCAACACAACGACCATCTGTGGATGTGATCACAGGTGTGATAAAGGCGAACTTTCCAACGAGAATCAGTTTTGCTGTTACTTCTAAGATAGATAGCCGTACAATACTTGGCGAACAAGGAGCTGAACAATTGCTCGGTATGGGTGATATGCTCTATATGGCCTCTGGTGGTAAGATCATTCGAGTTCACGGTCCATTTGTGAGCGATGATGAGGTGCAAGATATAGTTAATCATCTGAAAATGCAAGGTGAGCCAAGTTACATGGAGGAAATTACCAAAGAAGATGAAAATTCTTCTGTGGAATCAGAAGGTGAAACAGAGGATGAAGAAAACGACCTTTACAACCAAGCAGTGGCCATCATTCAAAGAGATCAAAAAGTTTCAACCAGTTACATTCAGCGACAACTTAGAATAGGCTATAACAGAGCTGCAAATATTGTTGAAAGAATGGAAAAAGAAGGAATTGTCAGCTCTCCAAATTACTCAGGAAAGAGAGAGATATTGGTTGAATAGCAACCTTGTAATACATTAACTTAAGTTTTTGCACTTTCAAAAAGCAAGTCAAACAAAATTATTAAAAGGTCAATACATAATGACAGTTGATTTAATACTAATTTAAGTACTAAGAACGTACAATAGTAATATATTAATTAATTAGGGGGTAAAAATGTCAAATATTTTGAGTAATGCTTGGTATAGTTTGTCTGGCAATGACATAACAGACATAACAAAATTGCAGGAACAAGTAGAAGAACTAGAGAAGCTATTAGGAAACTTCAAAGGTTTGCCAGAACAAGTAACAGAACTGTCAGATAAATTCGGTGGTTTATCAGAAAGATTTACAGAGTTGTCAGGTAAATTTGACGGTTTGTCAACAGATCTATCAGATAAATTCAATGGTTTGCAAGAAAAGTTTACAGGCTTGCAAGAAAACTTCACAGGTTTAGAAGAAAAAGTGGAAACACTCACAGAAGCAGTAGCAGATCAAGAAAAAACACTACTAATTTGTGCCATAGTCAGTGCTGTTGCCGCAATAGCGATAACTTCTTTTGTTGCATTCTGTATCTATCAGGGAGTTAAGTGTGAAAGGGAGAAAGAAAAGAACTTGTCTAAAGATACACCAGACGCAAAACTTAATAATGTAGATGCTATCGATGGCAATGAAAAGAAGCATATGCAAATGCCAGACTAAGTTGCATAACACTCTTCTTGAGAAGGTGTTACGCAACTTGTAGCACCTTACTCTTCTCTTAGCCTATGTAGGTTTTTTGATAGTAAACATATCACTTTTTAGAAAAATATTTGTATTGTAAAGTTAGTAAAGATTCTGGTTTACTTAAAGTTTGTTAATTGCTATCTTTTAAAACACGATATTTACTATAGCACCATATGCTTAGGATTTTTTCTAAAGTTTTGTTTATATTAATGTTTTTGGTTTCTAGCTTTTTTACTGTGCATAGTGCTGAAGCTAAATCTAAGCTCAGTAAGAGATACATACCTCCTGGTAACCCTGGTGGTGCAAACTTTCATACAGATGAGGATTTTGCTGAGTCATATAAACTGTATGAGAAGCGTAGGGAGCTCCTCAAGAAAAAAAAGTCACAAGATCGAGCTATAAATAAAGAAGATCTAATCAAAAAATTAAAAGAGAAAAAAATTGCTAGTCTTGATAATGAGCCAAATGACATGGAAGCGTGCATAGTCGACGATGAAGAGAGCGCTATGATAAATCAGCATGGTATTAATATCGCACGTTTAAAGGGTGCTGTATTTATAGATCAAGAGCCAGTTTCCCAGTATGAAAGCGAGCAGCATGAAAGTGAACAACAAGAAGGGAAGAAAGTTACTTCAACACGAGAAAAAAAAGTTTCTCCTATAAATGTCACTATAAAAGAAAATCCATCAAGAAAAACGTGCTCACATGATTCTATTGCTAATTTGGATAACGTAGATGCTTATAGTTTGAATGGTTCGAGTTCATTTGGCAGCGTAGCTGACACAGTAAAATAGTATCACAATATTGGCCATTAATAATATGCTAGATAAAGACCTGATATTGAATGACGATGCATATGAATTATCGCCAATTTCCAGGCACAAAACTCATGTTGTAGAAGTTGGAAAAGTAAAGATAGGTGGAAATAATCCTATAGTCGTACAATCTATGGCGCTTGGTGTGCATATAGATTCTGATGATATAAAAAGTAGCGCAAAACATTATGCAAAAGAAATAACAGAACTAGCGCGCGCAGGTTCAGAGTTAGTACGGATTGCTTTGAATTCAGAGGAAGTAGCAAGGGCAATACCTTATATAGTAGAAGAGATAAATAAAGAAGTTTTTGACGGTAAAATATTGGTAGGCTGCGGTCAATATGAGCTAGATAAATTAGTTCAAGATTATCCAGACAACATCAAAATGCTGGGTAAAATTAGAATCAATCCAGGCAATATAGGCTTTGGCGACAAACGTGATGAGAAATTTGAAAGGGTGATAGAGTATGCAATAATGCACGATCTTCCTGTTAGAATTGGGGTAAATTGGGGTAGTCTTGATAAATACCTTTTACAAAAACTGATGGATGAAAACTCTTCGCTTAGTAATGCAAGGCCTTCTGATGTTATACTGCGCAAAGCACTTGTAATGTCTGCTCTTGATAGTGCAAAAAAAGCTGAAGAAATTGGTCTAAATTCAAACAAAATAATCATTTCATGTAAAGTTAGCAAAGTACAAGATTTAATTTTAGTTTATATGGCACTTGCAAAATCTTCCAATTATGCGCTGCATTTGGGTTTAACTGAGGCTGGTATGGGCAATAAAGGTGTGGTAAATACCGCAGCAGGGCTTACTTATTTATTGCAAAATGGCATTGGAGATACAATACGGGCTTCTTTGACTCAACGTCCTGGTGAATTGCGTACTAATGAAGTGGTGGTGTGTCAGGAAATATTGCAATCTATAGGCTTGCGACACTTTAACCCTCAGGTTAATTCATGTCCTGGTTGTGGGCGCACAAGTAGCGATCGTTTTCGTATATTAACTGAAGAAGTGAATGGCTATATAAAAACTCATATGCCGATGTGGAAGAAAAAAAATCCAGGTGTAGAGCATATGAACATTGCTGTTATGGGATGCATAGTAAATGGTCCTGGAGAAAGCAAACACGCAAATTTGGGAATCAGCTTGCCTGGATATGGAGAAAAACCTGTTTCAGCAGTCTACAAAGACGGCAAGTATTTCAAAACTTTACAAGGTGATAATGTCTCTGAAGAATTTAAGGCAATTATTGATAATTATGTGAAGGAGCATTACACGTAACCTTTCACGGTTAATTAATAGATAAATCGCAAATAAAAAAGAAAATTAAACCTTGTTTTTCTTTTTTCGCTATTAATATATTTATAACACAATTGAGTTTAAATAGTTGGTATGAAAAGCTTTTTACGAAATTTCTTGCACTATCTTCTGTCATCCCAGTGCTTGACACTGGGATCCATATCTTTTTTTCTCTGGTCACGCGCTGGAATGACACCCAGGACGTGGTGTAATAGTTGTACAAGAATCCTACTAACTTTACTATTAATTCTATTTCCACTTTTAGCATCATCTATAAGCATTGAGGACATCGAAGAAAATTGCGATTACGAATATTACCCTAAATTAGATTCTTCTTCTGCTGATGAGTTACACGTTATAAAGCGAAATTATTATAGATACGGTGAGGAATTAAAAATACTAGCAGATGAGAGGATAAAGGAGATCACTTTAGGCACTAGTGATAAATAATTGTAACCAGACTGCATTCTGTGATTTTTAGCAAAACACGATCTTTCATTTGAGCTTTCTTCAATTTAAAGTAAATACAGAAAATTGCTGCCTATAGCTGAACTGACCTTACCCAGAAAAAGTAGAGAGAAAGTTTGGAATGTTTTTTACAAAGAGAATAAACTATTTGCCATATTTTGAAAAAACGTTTTATTTTACTCCAAAAACGTCTTAACTTTCTCTCTACTTTTTCTGGGTAAGGCCACACTTGACTACTTGGATCTAGTATGATTTAATTAACCAAGAAGTAGACATGAAAAAATTATGTAGTGAACCAGTTTGCATGACGCTAAGAAGGAAAATATGGATAGAAAAACGAGAATAGAATCAGACAGCTTAGGGGAAGTAAAAGTACCAAGTGAACATTACTGGGGAGCGCAGACTCAACGTTCTTTAGAAAATTTTAAGATTGGCACAGAAAAAATGCCAGAGCCTCTGATTAAAGCATTAGCAATAGTAAAACTTGCAGCAGCACGTGTTAACATGAAGCAGGGTAGCATAGATAATAAGGTAGGGGACGCAATCTGCGCAGCCGCAAGGGAAGTAATAGATGGCAAATTTAATAATGAATTTCCGCTTGTTGTTTGGCAAACCGGATCCGGAACGCAGACTAATATGAATATGAATGAAGTGATCAGCAATCGCGCAATAGAGATTTTAGGTGGTAATTTGGGTAGTAAATCTCCGATACATCCAAACGACCATGTGAATTATGGTCAGTCATCAAATGACACCTTTCCAACAGCAATGCATATAGCAGCAGCAGAGCAAATAAACTGCTTGCTTATTCCAAATCTTGAAAAATTGCATAAGGTGCTGGATAATAAGGTTCAGGAATTTAAAAATATAATAAAAGTAGGACGTACTCACTTACAAGATGCAACGCCCCTAACACTGGGACAGGAGTTTTCTGGCTATGCAGCCCAGATTAAAAAGGGGATAGAGAGAGTAAAATTAACTTTAAGTGGTATATACGAGCTTGCACAAGGTGGCACTGCGGTTGGCACAGGACTCAATACTAAAAAGGGTTTTGCTGAAGATTTTTCAAGCAAAGTTGCAGAAATTACTAATCTTCCATTTACTTCAGCAGGCAATAAATTTGAAGCGCTAGCAGCAAACGATGCTTTAGTTGAGCTCAGTGGAACACTCAATACAGTAGCAGTCAGTTTAATGAAAATTGCAAATGATATAAGGTTGCTTGGTTCTGGTCCAAGATGTGGAATTGGGGAAATAATGTTACCGGAAAATGAGCCTGGTTCTTCAATTATGCCAGGTAAAGTGAATCCAACTCAGTGTGAAGCAGTAACTATGGTGTGCACTCAAGTTATGGGAAATCATGTTGCTGTGACCATTAGTGGTTCAAACGGTCATTTTGAATTGAATGTGTTTAAGCCAGTGATAATTTACAATGTTTTGCAGTCTATAAGACTTTTAGCTGATGCAAGTTTAAATTTTACAGAAAAATGTGTAGTTGGTATTAAGGCAAATGAAGAGAGGATAAAAGATTTACTGAATCAGTCGTTAATGTTGGTCACTATATTAAATACGCATATAGGGTATGACAATGCAGCAAAAATAGCGAAGCTTGCTTATAAAGAAAATATCACTCTAAAAGAAGCAGCAGCAAAACTTCAACTGCTCACTGAGGAGGAGTTTGAAAGGATAGTGAAACCAGAAGAAATGGTGAATTATTTGTAACCGTTGGGAGTGTTAAATAAACCATACGCGTCAAGTTAAGAGGTATCCGTTCAGCCAATGGCGTCAACTTAAGAGCCTCCATTAGCAAACTCTCCTAAAAACATGATGGCGTTTGGGCTTATCTACCTTATTGTGGCTGCCCTGGTCGAATTTTAACTTTAGCACGCATGCTTAAAAAGGGCTTGAAAGTTTTTTGGTGCAATAAGTACTTGATAGAGTTTCTGCTCATTACACCAAACAAAACTGAAAAATTTAAACGATACTCAGTAATTTGATCTGGGTTCCAAGGCCCTTGTGCATCACACATATGAAGCGATAATATATTACACATAACTAAGTTCGCCCAAAATTCTTGTAATACAGCCTCTAGGTGTATGGTCCCATAATTCCTCCTTTGATGGTATTGTTTTCTCATATTTTATCATACCATCACACTCTGGGACTGTACACCAGGAATTATCCTATTGAATTCTATGATATTATTTTTGTAACATTGTCTAAAGTGGCCAGTGTCAAGCACTGGAATGACACCATTTCCGTGAATATTGCTCTTAATTTGTAACTAACCTAAGCCATAAATATTAAGAAATTTACCAAACGAAAAAAAAGGCAAAAGAAGCCCCGTTGGTGACTAGTTATTTATATGTACTTCAAAATATTGGCGTTTTTTATTCTAAACGCTACGATTCAGCCGCTTTTAAATGCGATTAACCTAAATTATAAACGTTAAGAAATTTACTGAGCGGAAAAAAAGGCAAAGAAACCCTAGGGTAGCTAGTATTCAAATTCTCCCTTGTCTATTTGACGTCTTTTACTGTCTTAAACGCTTTATAAGCGCGTTTCAGCTTATATAGGTAGAAACCTAGAAGTTTTATAAAGACATGAGGTGCACATAGTGCAAAAATTAAGCATGATTTACGCCAAATACATTAAGTTTTTTGTCATTAATCCACTGCAGAGATTGCGAAGATAAATAAATAGCTTCACTGTTATGATAAGGGGGCTGGCGAAGGGTGTCAAGTAAGTTTTTACATCTAATTTATAGCTCCCTGCATGATACCACGTATTATCTATACCAAGGTGTTCTTCTTGTAGATATTATACCAACAATCCACTATTTTTTTTATGTCTTGTGGTTTAGTTTCTGGACCTATACTGATTCTAATTGAACACTCTGCTTGCTCTTTTGTTGTCCCCATTGCAAGCAAAACATGGGAAGACTCAACTTTTCCAGAAGAACATGCAGAACCATTACTAACTGCAATATGATTCAAGTCAAAATGCATGAGTTGCACATCACTCTTTACTCCTGGCATATAAATAAAACTTGTGTTTGGCAGCCTCTTAGAGTTTTTACCGAAGATTCTTATATCACTTGCAAGATTTAATAATTCACACTCTAATTGATCACGTAGCTCCTTTACTTCATCCATTTTTGATAGAAGGTCTGGAATATTTTGCAGTGCAGCAGAAAGGCCTGCAATCGCAACAGTATTTTCCGTACCACCACGAAATCCCTTCTCTTGTCCACCACCTATTATAATAGGTTCTATCGCAAGTTCTTTATTGAATATTAAAACTCCACTGCCTGCTACACCGCCAAATTTATGGGCGGATAAAGTGAGTAAATCCACTCCTAAATCTTCCATATTAACTTTAATTTTCCCAACACTTTGAGCAGTATCAGTGTGGCAAATTGCTCCAAATTTGTGTGCTATTTCAGCTATTTCCTTAACAGGCTGAATAACTCCGGTTTCGTTATTTGCCATCATAACTGAAACTATTGCTTTGTTTCCTTTAAGTTCGCTTAGAATTTTTTCTAGCTCTAAAAAGTCAACAATGCCCTCCTGATTAACGGGTATTATATATGGATTACATGCAGAATTAAGAATTGAAGGATGCTCTATAGCTGAAATTACATGCAGATAGCCTGCTATTCCTCTCATAACAAGGTTATTCGCTTCAGTCGCACCAGACGTAAAAACTATTTCTTTATCACTTGGAACACCAATAGCATCACGTATGTTATCTCTTGCATCCTGAAGAATCTTCCTCGCTTCTTGTCCTCTTTTATGTAGTGATGATGGATTGAGCGTTTGTTTTAACAAGACCTCAAATATACTTTTTTTTACATTCTCACTAATTGGAGCAGTTGCATTGTAATCAGCATATACGTAACCACTATTTTCTAAAGAGAATGGACTCATCTGTCACTTAAATAAGTTTACCATCAACTATAGCCATAACTATGTACGTTAGCTTTAACACGATAAAAAATTTATTGCAAAAACAGCGAAATTAATACATAATTAATAATTCATGTCATCAATACCTGTCAAGCAGGTTTTTATTAGGAGTTACCGTGGTAGAAGTTTTTTTGAATAATGCAACAAGAAAGATAGAAGGTGAATACCACCAAAGCAAAGATGCCAACGCGCCGGTTGTGCTGGTTTTACATCATCACCCTCAATATGGTGGTAATATGGGTAGTAAAATTGTACATGGTATATATACGTCTTTTATCGATAACAATTTTTCTGCATTGAAAATTAACTTTCGTGGTGTGGGAAAATCTACCGGAACTTTTGATAAGGGTATAGGAGAATTAACTGACGCTGCGGTAGCTATTGATTGGCTTCAGGAACATAATCCTAGCAACGTTCCAATTTGGATCGCTGGTTTTTCTTTTGGAGCATGGGTGGCTATGCAGCTAACAATGCGTCGCCCTGAGATAGTGGGTTTTATTGCTCTTTCTCTTCCGGTAACTAAGTACGATTTTTCTTTTCTTTCTCCCTGTCCAGTTTCTGGGCTTATAATACAAAGCAGTAACGATACAATCTCAGAAGAAAGCGATGTAACAGAATTAGCAAAAAGGTTAATAAATTCAGTAAAAAGTGATCACATGAAATACCATATAATAGACGATACTAATCACTTTCTAAGGGATAAAGAAGAGGAAGTGACTCAAATCGTAGATGGTTATATAAAACTGCGCTTAAACAGTGCAGCTATTTCTTCTCAAAAGGTCAAAAAAGAGGTAAAGGTAAAAGAATATGCCTAACCTTTACAAACAAGAGAAATGAGTGTAGTAATATAAATGAAAAGGTTTTGTTATGTTTAAAAAGCTATTATTTTTTGTTTTAGCTGTGTTTATGTTATCGGGGTGTTCCCTAAGTAAACAGCGTAAGTTAAAAAGTCCGTGTATAAAAAGCAATGAAAGCGTTTCATGCGAGTTGTACTCTGTTAATGATCATTGGTTAGATAAGTATAAGGCATAGGTAGTTTAAATTGTGCTATTTTCCCTATTCACAACTTCACTAATGATCGATCTCTCAATTGGAAAATGCAGTCTGCCTTTTCTGCAAGGAGATGATTGTGCGTCACTATAAGCATAGAGCTGTTATTTTCCTTTACGTATGAATGTAGCAGTAAAAACACGTTAAAAGAATTTGTTGGATCTAAATTTCCTGTTGGCTCATCTGCAAGTAAAAGCTTTGGAGAATTTACAATGCTTCTTGCAATTGCAACTCTCTGCCTTTCCCCACCCGAAACTTCAGATACCATGCTACTTGCTTTGTTTTCCAGACCAAATTTTTCCAACATTGCTTGCGAATTTTTTTTTGCTTCAGCTTTGCTTTTTCCTGCAATAAGTTGAGGAAGCATAATATTTTCCAACACCGATAACTCTTGTAACAAATAGTGAAATTGATAAACAAAACTAAGAAAATTTCTTCTTACATGGGTTTTATGCTTATTATTGGCTTGTGTGCAATTTATTCCATCTATCGTAACTATACCTGAAGTTGGCTTGTCCAACAAGCCTGCGATTTGCAATATAGTTGTTTTTCCTGCACCTGAATTGCCAATCAGCGCTACTACTTGCCCTCTTGTGACACTTAGGTTGATGTCTTTTACAACAGCAGAATTGTCCTTGAAGCTTTTATCTACAGAAGTTAGTTCTAGAGCTACATTATCACCCATGTTTAAAAGACCCAGAAGGCATCTAAATTTTGGTAATAATTAAACCGAAAAACTGTTACCACAACCACATTGAGACTTAGCAAGGGTATTCTTTATTTGAAAACCAGAACCACTGAGATCCTCAGTATAATCTATAACTGAGTTATTTAAAAATTTTGCTGAACAATTATCAACCATTAATACAGGATTGCCATTTTCATCATTAATTACTATATCTTTACCTTTTTCGCTAAAACTGGAGTGGCTTCTATAGTCCTCGCTTTCTTCATAGTCATCATCTTCGTCTTCGTCATCAAACTCATCATCGTAATCATCATCTTCATCATCCAAAGATAGATTTTTATTCATTTGATCCATAAGAAAATTGTATTTGAAGCCAGAACATCCACCGCCTGAAACTGCAACCCGCAAAACGGAACTCTTATCCCCTTCCTGCTCTGCAAGAAAGTGGATTTTTTTTAGTGCATTATCAGTTAAGTTGATGTTGTAATTTGTTGACATAGTAACCACCGTTTATTATTGATAATTTATTATAGTAGAAATTTTACATGTCAAACAATAATTTTCTATTAAGTTATGCATGCTTTCCAAGCAAAACAAAAGGGAGATACTTCAAAGAGCCAGAAGATGAGAATCGCAGCTGCTTTCAGCGTGATAGGGATCGCATTGTTCACTCTAATGCGTTTAGGAAATTGGGGTACAAAACACAAGTTTTTATCAATTACGAGCACGATTACTATCGCACTCGGCTGACTCATAGCCTTGAAGTTGCACAAATTGCAAGATCCATCGCACGCAGGCTCAGCTTAGATGAGGACATCACTGAATGCATAGCGCTTGCACATGACCTTGGTCATCCCCCATTTGGTCACACAGGTGAGGATGCTCTAGTTCAAGTTGATAGTGAGAAGTATGAGTTTGATCATAATGTTCAAGCTATAAGGATTTTAACTTATCTTGAACAAAAACATGCTGATTTTGATGGTATGAATCTAAGTTGGGAGGTGATTGAAGGGGTTGCAAAACATAATGGTCCCTTGCTTGGTCAAAACGCGGAGTCTTCTACAAATAATCAGCTGTTATTAAAATATAATGAAAAATATGATCTAAAACTTGAGGAATTTTCAAGCATTGAAGCGCAAGTTGCTTCAATTGCCGATGATATTGCTTACAGTGTTCACGATCTTGATGATGCACTCAGAGCAAATTTAGTAACCATCGAAGATTTGCTGAATGTTCCTTTAATTGAAAAAATGTTTAAAGACATAAGGAGCAGATATTCAGAATTACCTCAGAGCAAACTCATACATGAATCACTGAGTGGAACTATAGGAACTATGATAAGTGATGTTGTTTCTCAGACTGAAAGAAATATTGAAGATCATAAAATAAAAAGTGTAGAAGACGTAAGAAGTCTAAATAAAATGCTAGTCACATTTTCACCAGAAGTTGCGAATGCTACAAAAGAAATGAAAAGATTCAACATGGAGAAAATATACAGAAGCTATAAACTGAGTAGAACGATGAACAAAGCGAAACGCATAATACAGGAACTTTTTCAATGTTTTTATGAAAATCCAAGATTACTTCCTACAGAGTGGAGCAAACTTGCTTGTGAATCCCAGCGTTCAATAGTAATATGCGACTATATCTCGGGAATGACAGATAGATTTGCTATACATGAGCACAGGAGAATATTCGACACTTCATATGAAATGACTTCTTTCTAATGACTGATGATCATTTCATGTCAATTGCATTAAGGCTTGCAGAAAAAAATCTTGGGAATGTTGCGTCAAATCCTACTGTCGGGTGTGTTATTGTAAAAGATGGTATAATCATTGGTGAGGGATATACAGGAGTAGGTGGGCGCCCACATGCAGAAGTGGTTGCTTTGCAAAGTGCAGAAGGTTTAACCCATGGTGCAACTATGTATATCACGCTCGAGCCATGTTGCCACTTTGGAGTTACAGGACCATGTACTGCGGAAATCATAAGAGCTGGAATAAAAAGGGTAGTAATTGCAACTATTGACCCAGATAGCAGAGTTTCAGGTGGAGGCATTAAAGCTCTGAAAGAAGCAGGAATTGAAGTTGAGCAAGGTATTATGCAAAAAGAGGCAGAAGAACTGAATGTCGGTTTTTTCACCATTAAAGAATTTCATAGACCATTTATAGCTTGCAAAATTGCAACAACTCTTGACGGAAAAATCGCAACATTTACAGGCGATAGCAAATGGATAACAAGTGAAGATACGAGAAATTGGGTGCATGAGCTCAGAGCAAAATATGATGCAATTATGATTGGTAGCAACACCCTCATTAATGACGATCCACTCTTAACTTGCAGATTACCAGAACTCGGAAGTAGATCGCCAATAAGGCTAATTATAGATAGCCAGGAAAAATTGCAGGAAGAGCATAATATTGCAAAGACTGCAGATAAAGTAATAACTTGGGTGATTACAAACAGAGAAATAGAGAGAAAAATAAAAAACATTAATTATTTGATAGTCAATTCAAATCACAAACCTCCTGTTATTCCAGATGTCACCCCAACACACTCTCCTGTCATTCTAACGCCTTCTCCTGTCATCCCAGTGCCCAGACACTGGGATCCAGAAAACTTCAAGCAATTGCATAATGAAAACTGGATTCCAGCGTCACGCGCTGGAATGACATCGGAGCCTGACATTATCGATAAAGTCTGCCTAAAAGACATGGCATCAAAACTTGTTTCAGAAATTGGCATAACAAGGTTATTAGTTGAAGGTGGAGGAGTGTTAATCACAGAGCTACTGAAGCATAGTTTAATCGACAGGCTGATAATCTGCCGTAGTGGTAAAATTTTAGGTAATGATGCCATCCCCTTTATAGGGAATTTAGGAATTCAATCCATCAACAACTGTTACCAATTTAAAACAGTAGAGATAATAGAGTTTAGTAAGGATGTAGTTGAGGTATGGAATAGATTGCCTTAACCTTTACATATTCAAATGAAAGGAAAAAGAAAGAGGTAGAAAATCTACCTCCTATACAATTTGTTATTTTATTTTTTCTTCGAGCTTATCTTCAACTATTTTCATAACTTCAGGTTCTCCTATCATAGTTTTAAGTGCTTCTTTATCAATTATATCTGGAGCACCATCTTTACCTGGAGCACCATCTTTACCTGGAGCACCATCTTTACCTGGAGCACCATCTTTACCCTGAGTGCTCTCCATTGCATTCATTTGCTGATATGAAGCATAAGCTGCTGCGGCAAAATATACAG
The DNA here is from genome assembly GCF_947250735.1 of Wolbachia endosymbiont (group A) of Sphaerophoria taeniata. NCBI lineage: Bacteria > Pseudomonadati > Pseudomonadota > Alphaproteobacteria > Rickettsiales > Anaplasmataceae > Wolbachia > Wolbachia endosymbiont (group A) of Sphaerophoria taeniata. Next base: position 953,718 of record NZ_OX366344.1, on the reverse strand, counting down.
CGGCAATAAATAGAACTGCAATTCCAGCAGGGCTAGCAACAAGTGCTAAAGATGCAGGTCCAGCAATTACTTTAGTAGCAATTAATATTGCCGTTATTGCTCCCGCTAAAGATGCAAGTGCAACTAAACCTTCAATACTCATTTTTGTTATATGTGCAGTGTTTTCCCACTTCAATATGCTTTTATTTGTATTTATAGTCATAATAGTCCCCTTAAAAGGATTAAGTATGTGTTAATAGATGCATGTTAGTCAAGCTATTTTTTACATTATTATTTAAAGTATATATTTCAAGCTGCTTCCTAAACTGTCATCAGCTGTATATAATTCACATATGATACACGGCTGGCTGAATCTCGATAAACCAATAGGAATTAGTTCTGCACAAGCTGTAACCCAAGTTAAAAAGATCTTTGGAATTAAGAAAGCTGGTCATCTGGGAACACTTGATCCTTTAGCTTCAGGTGTGTTGCCAATTGCTCTTGGCGAGGCAACAAAAACTATACCGTATTTATCTTGTGACTTAAAGGCATACGATTTTACAATAAAATGGGGCGAACAAAGAACAACGGATGATTTGGGTGGTGATATCATTAGAACTAGCGATATAAAACCCGAATATAATCAAATAAATTGTGCAATTAAAAATTTTATTGGTGAGATCAAGCAGACTCCTCCTCAATTTTCAGCAATAAAAATTAAAGGAGCAAGGGCGTATAAATTGGCAAGAAGTGGGCAAAAGGTAAATATAAAACCCCGACAAGTCAAAATACATGAGCTGAAATTGATATCTGTGGACACCATAAATAATAGTGCAAATTTTTCTATGATGTGCGGTAGTGGTGTATATGTGAGATCAATTGCTCGGGATCTTGGCATTCCATTAAATTGTTTTGGACACATTACGAAATTAAGAAGAACTATGGTAGGTGACTTTAGAGAAAACGAATCAGTGACAATTGAACAGCTCGCTGAAAGAAACACAATAACTTACTCTCCGATAACAAAAGGTGATACTGGAGTAATAGAAGGTACAGGGAGTAATGCAAAAAGTTTCATCATTCCCATTGAATCGGCTTTAAAATCGATGTTCAAAATTGAAATTTCCCCAGAAGATGCGGAGAAAATCAGAAAAGGTCAGGAAGTTGTATTAAATAACTTGCGTAATTTAAAGAATTATGATATTTGTTGTACGATAGTGGGTAGTGTACCTATTGCAATCTGCAGTTTTATTTATGGTTGTGTGAAACCTATTCGTGTTTTTAATATTTAAAATGAGGTTTAGATGTCGATAACATCCGAAAAGAAAAAGAGTTTGATAAATATATATGCGATTAAAGAGGATGATACAGGTTCATCTTTTGTACAATGTGCAATTTTGACCGAGAGGATCGGTAACTTAACTGAGCATTTTAAAGTGCACAAGCATGACCATCACTCTAAGCGTGGTTTACTTATATTGATAGGTAGAAGACGCAAGCACTTAAATTATATAAAGCGTAAATTTGGTAATGAAGCCTATCAGGAATTAATAGAGAAGTTAGGCATTAGAAAATAATCGAGGAATTTAATATGTTTAAAATTATAAAAAAATCTATAGAGTGGGGTGGTCGTGCCTTATCTTTAGAAACAGGAAAAATAGCACGCCAAGCTCATGGTTCAGTAGTTGTAAATTACGGTGATACTTCTGTTTTAGTAACTGTTGTACGTAAAAAGAAGGAAGAAAGCGTTGATTTCCTACCTTTAAATGTGCAGTTTATCGCAAAAAGCTATGCCATGGGTAAGATCCCTGGCGGTTTTTTTAAAAGAGAAGGCAAGCCATCTGATAGAGAAACTTTAATCTCAAGAGTAATAGATAGGAGTGTAAGGCCACTCTTTCCAGAAGGATTTCATGATGAAATTAGTGTGGTGTGTAATCTATTAACTTATGATACAGTCAATCCTCCTGAAGTGCCAGCATTGATTGGTGCTGTTGCAGCTCTTGCGGTTTCTGGTGTTCCTTTTCACTTTACTATAGCTGGAGTGATAGTTGGTTGTGATGAAAATAATAACTATATACTCAACCCTTCTGTTCAAGAGATGAAAGCAAGCAGCTTGGATCTGTTTTTGTCTGGTGATGAAAATTCGATTTTAATGGTTGAGTCAGAAGTGAAAGAGCTCTCTGAAGAAAATGTTTTTAATGCAATAAAATTTGGCCATGAACACCTTAAACCTGTCATTAAGCTCATAAAAGAGTTTGCTGATACAGTTGGCAATAAGCCTGAAAGCTTTGCTCCTGTTGATACATCAGATATAACACAAGAGCTCGAAAAATACGGTAAAGATTTTGAAAAAGCATATTCGCAAACAGTAAAACAAGAGCGAGTTCAAGCTCTAGAAGCGGTCAGAGAGAATATATTGAATACTCTTAAAGAGACTGGAAAAGATGAAAAGTTAATTACGTATGCAGTAAAAAACTTTGAAAGATCTTTAGTACGTGAAATAATTAGGAAGAAAGGTGTAAGGATAGACGGTCGTAAGCATGATGAGATACGTCAGATAGAAGTTGAAGTTGATATTCTGTCCAGAACTCACGGTTCTGCGCTGTTTACAAGAGGCAACACTCAGGCATTGGTTGTTACTGCTCTTGGTACTACTCAAGATGAGCAAATTGTGGATGATATTGAAGGGGATAGACGTGAGCATTTCATGTTGCATTATAACTTTCCCTCATTTGCTGTTGGAGAAACTTCTGCTGCACGTGCACCAGGAAGAAGAGAAATCGGTCATGGCAAACTTGCTTGGAAAGCAATTCATCCTGTTTTACCCGATAAATCTGAATTTCCTTATACAATAAGAGTAGTATCCGAAATTTTGGAGTCTGATGGTTCTTCTTCTATGGCAACAGTTTGTGGGACTTCTCTTGCTTTAATGGATACGGGTGTGCCAATAAAGGCCCCTGTTGCTGGAGTTGCTATGGGCCTTATTAAAGATAAAGACGAGTATGTGATACTTTCCGATATATTGGGTGATGAAGATTATCTTGGTGATATGGACTTTAAAGTAGCAGGAACTAGTGAAGGGGTTACGGCACTACAAATGGATATGAAAATTTCTGGTATAAGCTTTGAAATTGTTGAAAAATCTTTAGAACAGGCAAAAGCTGGAAGATTACATATTTTAGAAAAAATGAATGCAGTGATTTCAGAACACAGTGATGACGTCAAAGACCATGCACCAAGGATGTTATCATTTTACATAGATAAAGACAAAATTTCTGCAGCTATTGGTGCTAAAGGAAAAAATATACGCAGTGTGTGTGAAAGAAGTAATGCAAAAATTGAAATAGGAGATGATGGTAAAGTTTCTGTTTTTGCCACGAGTGGCACTGAAGCTGAAATTGCAAAGAGTATGATGATTGATTCAATAACAGAACTAGAACAAGGTTCTATAGTTGATGTCAAAGTTGTAAAAATAGAGAAGTCTATTGTAGAGCTTGAATTTCTTAATGGCAGAAAAGGAAAAATGCACATAAGTGAAGTAGCTAATGAACACATAGATTCTATAGAGAGCATACTTAAACAAGATGATACTTTCAAAGCACTAGTAATTGACTTCGAAAAAGGTGGATGTCCAAAGTTGTCAAGACGTCGAGTTGATCAAGAGACGGGAGAGTTTTTTGAAGGTGAGCTTTACAACGAGGAAAGGAAAGATGGTCCAAATGACAGGGATAATTATTACAATAATTCATTTAATAGAAAACCTGGAGGAAGTTACCATAAGAAGCCTTCTCGTCCTCGTTCTGGTTTCAGCAACAGAAATAAGCCGAAATTTGGTAATAATGATTCATCATCAGGCTTTTATTAAAAGTAAACTTCTTGCGTTACTTCTTGTCATCCAAGTAGCTTGACTACTTGGACCAGAGACTTTTTCAAATTGGTAGATAATAGAAATAATTTGTGTTAACTAGCTAAAGATCTTAGGTTTGCCAACATTCCGCTACGTGTTAGCGGCTGAGATACCGCGAATGAATCGCGGTATGACGTAGGGCTGCACTAGCTATATAGGATTACCACGATGGATTTTTAAGATCATTTACGGCCTTCTTAATATCTTCAGCCTTGAATATCGCCGATCCCGCAACTAAAATATCAGCACCTGCTTTTATTATATCAGTTGCGTTAGAAAAGTTAATTCCACCATCTACTGAAATTTGTGTTTTAAGATTACGCTCCTGTATCATTTTTTTTATAGTAGATATCTTGTTCAACTGTGAATGAATAAATTCCTGCCCTCCAAAGCCAGGGTTGACTGTCATAATCAGCACAATATCTAGCTCATGTATTATGTATTCAAGCACACTTGGGGAAGTTGAAGGAACAATTGAGACTCCAGCTTGAATCGTTTTTTTTGCGTCGTTTACATTTTTGTATGACTTTATCTTTCTTATCAACCTCTCAAGGTGTATCTCTGCTTCTGCATGTACAGTGATAATATCAGCACCAGCATTTATAAAGCTTTCAATGTGGTTACCAGGAGATTTGACCATTAAATGCACATCAAAAGGAAGATTGCTATATTTACGTATTGCAGAGACAACGCTAGGACCAATTGTAATATTTGGAACGAAATTCCCATCCATAACGTCTATGTGTATGTAATCTACACCTAAATCGCTAATTTTTCTTACTTCTTCTCCTAATTTTGCAAAGTCTGCTGAAAGTATAGAAGGTGCAATTTTAATACTCATGAGCTGTTTTTTACTGAAAAATAACTTATTTTTAAGACTCTGTCACCCTAATACTATTTGCATCATCTGAGTAGCTATAGGAACTGGATACCGATATCGGCGATGGTTTATGCCTATTTAACTAGATCTTAAATTAGATAAAAAAAGGTAGTCTTGATAAAACTTATTTACAACAAGTTTTTTTACATTTGGATTTTCTGTTTGTTCTTTTTTGTACCCTAATTTATAGCTTATTGAATCCTTATATGAACTGATCGTTTTGTATGCTTTGTTCATCTCTCTAGGAAAGATGCCATTAGCAATTACGACGCATAACCCTGTAGCTGTTGCAAAAGCTAGAGTGGTAAATGCTAGATTTTGTAAAAAATTCCTTCCACTAATTTTTTTTTCCTGTATATTAGCAGAGTGCGATTTGTTTGACGCTTCTTCTAGATGTTCATGCCATATATGATTGCAGTTCGTACACTTTACCTTTCTTCCAAATGCACCAATTTGCTCAGAAGATACTAAGTAAGTTTTAGTACAACTATTACATTGTATTTTCATAGCACTTACATATAAAGTGGTAACAAGCTCAAATGATACAGAGCTATAAATTTAATATTAATATATATAACAAATGGAAGGTTTGCAACTAAAAAAAACACAAAGTGAGATAGAAAATATTTGGAAAAATAGAGAAAAATTTAATGACTATAACCTAAAGGAAACAGCAAGAATAGCAATTAAAGAGGTAATTGAGCTCCTTGATAGTGGCAAAATTAGAGTAGCAGAAAAGCTATCAAGTGGAGAATGGGTAGTACATAAGTGGATAAAGCAGGCAATATTATTACATTTTCTCACTGAAGAAAACAAAATAATAGACAATACCAATTGCTGGTTTGACAAGATCGGTAACAAATTTAGTGAATGGAATGAGGAGAAATTTCGCCAGTTAAAAATTAGAGCAGTTCCTGGGTGTTTTGTCCGCCGATCTGCTTATATAGGTACAAATGTTGTTCTAATGCCAAGTTTTATCAACGTTGGTGCATATGTTGATTCAGGAACAATGATAGATACCTGGTCAACGATTGGTAGCTGTGCGCAAATAGGAAAAAACTGCCATATTTCCGGTGGAGTGGGAATAGGTGGAGTCCTTGAGCCTATTCAAGCTTCACCTGTCATTATAGAAGATAATTGCTTTATTGGAGCACGTAGCGAGGTAGCCGAGGGTGTGGTAGTGAGAGAAGGATCAGTCCTTGGCATGGGTGTGTTTATTGGAGCATCAACAAAGATTATTGATAGAGAAACTAGCGAGGTATTTTATGGCGAAGTGCCACCTTATTCTGTAGTGGTACCAGGGTCTATTCCATCTAAAAATAACATTTCAACCTATTGTGCAGTTATAGTAAAAAAAGTGGATGAAAAGACGAGATCGAAAACCTCTATAAATGAAATATTGAGGGATTAAACTATCTCACTGCTTGTCGTCACTTTTTTTATCATTATTACTAACCACAGTAATGGCATACGCACATAACTCTGAGAAAGAGACTCCATTTTCTTGAGATAGTTTATATAATTTTTGTAGACTTTCTTTTACTTTATTAGGGATATTCCCTCCACGTTCTTTTACAAGCCAGGAATCTTGATGATGAATTGGATGAGCATCACTTTTTGGATTTCCTATATATATTGCAAAAGGTGAACTTTGTCCTTTGAAGTCACATTGTACAGTAAATTTTTTTATAGATTCAGCCATCTAAAGACCTCTACTTTTCTTTTTGGTCGATTTTATAGCAGGTGGAAGAGGTGGTTTCTTTATAAAATCTTGTCTATTGACAACACTTTCTTTACCTTCCAAAGCTCGGCGAACATCAGCTCTGCTTAATTGCGACTCTTTTGCTACCTTCATTCCATGCTTTGCCATAATATTAGCATATGCTAGTACTTTTTTTACCAATTCTAGATCACCATCTAGCATTTGAACTAGCACTTGAAACACTTCCGCTAAAGTTAGTCCATCAGCATTTATAACCTTGTTTTCTATAAAATTGACAGCTTCTTCAAATTTGTATTCAATACTATCATCTTGAGGTATAAGGGCAACATAATCGGTGTTTTTGTTGTCCATAACTGAAGCACTATTACTCACAAACTTAAGTTTATACTATATATATAAATACTCTACTATTTTATATTATGGCACGCTATAGTTAAACATTTATTAATAACATGCTCACTTATATACACGAATTAATTGACAAAAGTCAAGGATCAATATCCATCAGTGATTTCATGAATGCCGTTTTGTACCATGAAAAATACGGCTATTATACGAGTAGATTACCACTTGGTAAGGATGGTGATTTTACTACTGCACCTGAGATCAGCCAATTATTTGGTGAAGTAATTGCAGTTTGGATAATGCATACATGGGAAAAATTAGGAAAGCCATCAAAATTTTCTCTAGTTGAACTTGGACCAGGCAAAGGAACACTCATTCACGATATAATAAGAGTCACTAAAAAATACAGCAGCTTTTTTAATTCAATGTTGATCCACTTAGTTGAAATAAGCCCTACTTTACGGAAGATACAAAAGGAAAAATTAAAAGGCTTAGATGTTAATTGGCACAAAAATATTGACAACCTACCAGAACAACCAACCATTTTTTTAGCAAATGAGTTCTTTGACGCTCTTCCGATAGATCAGTTTGTATATCGTGATGAGGTGTGGTATGAAAATATGGTGACAAAACAAGATGATGGCAGTCTCTTGGTGTCATGCCAGTGCGTGACACTGGAATCCAGAAAAAAAGAATCATGGATTCCAGTGTCAGCTACTTGCATGACAGGGGGTTTCGATGGTGCAGTGGTGGAAATATGTTCAACTGGGGTTGAAATATTAAAAAAACTTGAGAAGAAGATATATAATCATAAAGGAGCTGCTTTGATTATAGATTACGGTTATGTATACCCCGCATATAAGAGCACTTTGCAATCGATAAAACAACATAAGTATGCTAATTTTCTTGAGAATGTTGGTAATAGTGATATTACTGCACTTGTGAACTTTCAAGCATTAAAAGATTCATTAAAACACGTAGATTGCGAGATTTTAACTCAAAGAGAATTTTTATATCTTTTTGGCATAAAAGAAAGAACCCAGGCTTTAATGAAAAGTGCAAGTGATGAACAAAAGAATAGGATCTTTAGTGAATTCTTAAGGTTGACTGAAAGTATGGGCACTCTTTTTAAAGCAATGCTATTGATAGCATAGCTAAAATAATTTATGTTGTTGGGAATGTTGTAACAAAATTAGGTATATTGGTACATACCTAAGTGGGGTAAAAGGAGGCTGACATAGCGGGTTTTATACTATTCTAGAAGTAATATGCGGAAAAGGGGGGATTCGAACCCCCGACATATTTTCATATGTGCACGCTTTCCAAGCGTGTGCTTTAGACCACTCAGCCACCTTTCCATGCATATTCATAATATTGAAAATTGTGCTGCTAAACAATATAAAAACCTGGTATATAGGGTTCACCACGAAAATTTACAGTATTGTTAAACTTGCTTCTGCAAGTTGGAAATGTTTTATCGCAACCTGCGAGTATTGAATATTTATCTCCAGCAAAAATTTGGTATGAAGGCGAAGTAAACAATGTAACTACTTTATTTTTATATTCTTTTACTATACCTTCAAATGCTGTTGAGCCAAAGAATTTCACTACTCCGTGCTTATAATATTCATCACTCTCAGTTAAATTCGTGTCTTCAAATCTTCTTTCGTCTATTACTTTAGTGATTGTACTTATTTTACTAAATTTTTTAGTATCGGCTTTGCATTTATCATCGCAAAATTGTGCTCTGCATGCAGGAGAGTATAATTCTGCTATGCTTCTCTCAAGCTTTGCTGAGAGCCCTCTAATTTCAACAATAAATCTTCCACTACTTAATGTCACTTTACCAAAAGTTCCTGAATGTAGATTCATTGTTCCCTGGGTCAAGTCTTTATAATTCACAAGAAATATTTCAATATTTGCAAAGTCGTACTTTCCTGATAAAACATCTTCTTCTTTAATATCACCACTATTTAATATCCCTTCAATTTCTAGATTATCAGTTTTTAAATCGCTGTTTAATATTATACTACTGGCTGTAAATCCACTTGAAGATTTATAGAGTATATTATTAATATTTAAATCTTCATCATAGTCAGTGAATCCCATTACTTCTCCACCTGCGAGCTTTAATTTCCAGCACGTAGCGGTGGTAAGTAATTCTCCAGCTAAATGATTTTTTAGTGTGGTTTGCATAGGGGCCTCCTGTTTAATTGATTGAATTTGAAAGTAGCTATACGGCTAGTAGATAAGCCAGTGTGTTCTTTTCCCGTCATCTGAGTAGCTATAGAGTGTCATCCCAGTAACCATAGGGTGTCATTCCAGTAACCATAGGGTGTCATCCCAGTGCGTGACACTGGGATCTAATTTTACCTGACTATGTTATCATATAAATCTACCCAATTTGGATTTTCTTTTTCGATCAAATCAGTCTTCCATTTTCTTTTCCAACTTTTTAACAGTCTTTCTCTATTAAGAGCTGAATTTATATCTTGAAATTCTTCAAAATGAACTAATTTATGTACATTGTATTTTGATGTAAAGCCAGAAATAACTTTACTCTTATGTTCCCAGATTCGTTTAATCAGATTTGATGTTATACCTGTATATAAAGTTCGATTATTCTTGCTTGCAAGTATGTAAACGTAATAATTTTGCATATAACTTAGATCCCAGTGTCATGCACTGGGATGACAGGAGAGAGGACACTATATGTTTATTTGATTGACAAATAAACACTAACAAATAAGATACACACCACATTAAATTGTGGTGTGTACTAGCTGGTTAGAAAGAAAACTTCACACCAGTAAGAAGGAGAATTCCTTGGTTAGAAGGTGCCTCTTCTGTGGTACTACCTGCTTTTGTAATCTTATGATTTGCGTTTTGTTTCTCGTTAGTCATAAAATAATGGAGAGCTGCGTAAGGAACAAATTTGCTCTTACTGCATGCAGGAGATAGATCATATTGAACGCCAAGTGCGCCATCGTGAAGCATATCTCCATCATTCATTCTGCTACCAAAGTATGTTAAACTTGTGTAGATATTCTCATATTGATAGCCAGCTCCTACAGTCCAATATATGGTGTCCATACTATCTTCACCAAATTGAGCTTTCAGCCCTTCCATTCTTTTGTTAGCATCAGGAAGCAGTTCATATTTTTCAATTTTATTATTAGCATCTTTTGTCAGTATTTCAATACCTTTTGGTTGACCAGATTTGCCCAGATATGCAAAAGAGGCAGCAAATTTTATGCCTTGATCCTCATTAATCTTATAATCAGCGCTTACACCCAAATTAACACCCATAAGGTCATTGTACTCTACAAATTCCTTATAAAGATGCTTATCTTTACTTGGTTTTTTCGCTTGACCATACTCACCAACTGCAGAAGTTTTAACTTTCACCTTATATTTATCAAAGTCATATTCATATGATGCACCAGCACTTATTATGTGCTCATAGTCTGGACCGACATGTTTTATCTCTTCCTTATGTTTTATTTTATCATTATCTGTACTATCCTTGAAAGGAACTGTTTCTTTTACAGTAAACAAGCTACTATCATAACGAGGTGAGTAGCTGATACCAAATCTTGCGCCCATATAATTTGGTGAGTAGTAAGCAACTCTAAATGGCAGTGTAGTCATAACATCTTTGTTGTATTTCCCTGCCATGCGGAAAGAGAATTTTTCACTTTCACTCGAAAAACTTTCAGTGTAAAGACGTGGTGTTACATAAAATGGAAAGCTCGCAGCGCTTCCTTCTAAGTTCACTTTTCTGAACCAGTCACTATCTGCAGCTCCGTCAACAGTTGCAATTCTTGTTGCATCAAGTCTCATCAGAGCCTCAGGACCAAATTGATAACCAAGCTTTAGATCACCATGTTTTGAATTTAAAAATACATGTGCACTCCTGCTCCTTGCAGCGTAAACACCCTGTGAAGCCCCTTTGCCTTCTGTAACTGGGACGTGAAATTGCACGTCAGCACCATAAAGAAGACCTAAATCTTCATTTTTATTTTCTGCTCTGAGGTGTAATATCGCATCAGCAGTCATACCCATATCGTTGCTGTAATCACCAATATTTCCTATTCCACTAGGGAATACGGGATTTGCTCCTTGTATCTTATCCTGAGGGGCAGTATAATACTCTATAGATCTGTTTGGCATAACGTTGTAACGTTTATACCCTTCACCACTTGGCCCTGCTTTGCCATAGCTTTGAGCATCAACAACACCACCAAAAGTTATTCTTAAGCCATCTTTTCCTTGGTTGGTGTCGATAATATCAACTCCACCAACTGAAACAACAGGACTTGCCTTACCTTTTTCCTCTGTATTTTTGTTAACAACTTTTACATCCTTCTTTACATCTTTAGCTTTAATTTTAGCATTCTTAGTTTTAGAAGCCTTAGTTTTTGAAACTTTACCTTTTTCTATATTAGAATTCTTAGCATTTAGAGCTTTCGCTTTTGAGTCCTCTATAAGCTTTGCTTTTTTCTCATTTGCTAGCCTGATCTCCTCTTTTTTCTTCTGCTCGGCTGCTAATCTTAGCTCCTCTTTTTTCTTAAGCTCTTCAGCTTTTTTTCTTGGATCAGCATTACATATTCTGTCCATCTTTTCTTTCAGTTTTTTATTTGATGTTTTCATAACTTCTGTTTTTCCAGAAGTTTTTGTGCTCTCTTGCTTTTTTATTTCCTTCATACTCTCATCAGGAAAGTCAGCTGCAAAACTGCTGAAAGAACATAAAGTTAATAAAGAAACTAGAGCAGTTCTAGTATAAATAGATTTTTTCATGAAGTGCCCCCAAAAAATTTCGAAATCATTGTCTTAAATGTAAATATATAAAAATGTTGAAAATTCAACTTAAAGCAATCTTATAGCGAAAACAAAAGTAAAGTGCAACACCTTAAAAACAACTTTTTTAATATGCCTAACGTTTATATTAACCAAAATTTAGCACAAAGGTTAATATTTTTTGCTTGCTGGTGCATTATAACTCTACTATTTATTCTATGGAAGTAAAATTTTTTTATTCTAGCAATAGAAAGATTATAGAAAATACTATTGACAATAATATCAATCTACATTATAGTTAAATAAATTGTTTAGCTGATAGTAGATTGAGGTAGTTATGGATTTTAGTTTTTTACGCAATTGGTTTACCACAAATACTAGTGTAGGTGATGTAAGCTCAAAGTTAGACAATGCTGAACAATCAAACTCTTCTTTAATAGGGGACAACATAGAAAAAGACGATGCATTTGAGATTATTGAAGATTACGAATTTATAAACCCTCGCGACCCAAATGAACCACATTCTTTACCTTCTGCTTACCAGATAGATGAAAGTATCGCAGAAATTGCAGGGTTTGATAAGGAGAAATTATTGGAAATGAGTAATTTCTGTAAAATAAGCTATGGTGATAGTGACGATAAGTTAGATGAAAAAAAACATCATATATTAACTTGTAAAAATGTAAGTGAGGAAGATTTTATAGCTATTGAAGCAGATGGGAGAATGCACAAAGAAACTAATCCTTCTGAGGATATTATTTTTGAATTTAAAAAAATGTATAAAACTAGAGCTGAACTTTTTAGCGAAGGTTATAAAATCATTCCATTTGGTAATAGTTTCGAAGAAGATGCTGGGTATGTTTTCATAAAAGGTAAAGAAATAACAATAGCTTACCACGGTACTCGTGGCTTAAATGATGCAATCACTGATCTAAATGCATCTTTTACTACTTCAGAACTTTTACCTGACGGTGGAAGAATTCATCGTGGTTTTTATAATTCATTTACAGATTCATGGCCTAATCTTTATGGCATTTTGAAATCTCATGCTGAAAAACAAGGATCAGAAATCAAAGATTTTAAAATCAATCTCACAGGTCACAGTATGGGAGGAGCTATTGCTAAGATAGCTGCTTTATGCCTCAACAAAACAGAAGGCGCTGAAGATGTTCATGTTGCAACTTTTGCTGATCCAAGGGTTTTTGACCTGACTGCCAGTGAAATTTATAATGACGCTCTTCAGGAAAAAACCATAAGGGTCACTCACCATCAGCGAGATCCAGTGCCAGCATTGTGCCCTGGTTCGTTTGGTTATGCTCACGTAGGTGCACAATTAAGAGTATCGACACCAGAAAGATATTCTAGTCTAGTAAGTTATTTGCATGGAATAGATGGTTATCATGAGGCCGTTTATAGGATGGATGAAAGTGATTTTCGATCAAATAATACCGTATCTCTCTTTTACTATCCTGTTAGGATATTAAATCGAATTAACTCTGCAGTTTTAGGTAATGCTCAATATTACGCTGCCAATGCAGTAAATTATATTTTTGGTGGGTCAAATTTTTTCGAAGAAGTAAAAAATAAAAATTCTTCTCAGATTGAACAAGCAGAAGTTGAGCAGATAGCACATGAAAGTTTCCCAGCAATAGGTGGATAGCTACTATTATGGAGCAATTATTAGATTGCTCCATAACATCTATTCATTTAAATTCAATATAAAAATTTCCACCACAACCATTCCTCTTTAAATTTTTTTAGATGTTCTTTTTTTTCGCACTCTAAAAGCAGCTCTTCCACGCTTTTGTTGTAGCTTTCAGTAGTAATCCTTCCCTGATGATGCATGAACCTCAAGTAAATCAAATAAGTGTTAATCACATCTGTTTCACAATAATCTCGAATCTCTTGTATCTTGCCGCTATCGTATAAGCCCATAACTTGTGACCCATCAACTCCAATCTTACCAGGAAGATTAAACGCTGCACAAACTTCGTTCATTTTTACTCTTGCAGAGGCTCCAAAATCAGAGAGGGTTTCAAGTAAGTCACAATGCCAATCACTACTATATCTCTGATTGTAACTATTCCACTTATCACCAGCTTTATGAAAGTATTCTGCTTGAATGCCATGGACCATAGCACGATACTTCAGTACTGGTATATCAAAAGTGCGTCCGTTGAACGAAACTAATCTTGGCTTTTTCTCTGATATGTAGTTAAAAAATCCTTTCACTAGCTCCTTTTCACTGGAATTTAGTGTGCCTCCAGATCTTATTTCTTGCAGTGTGAACACCTCGTAACCGCTCTGGTGGCTTATATTGCAAAGTAAAAAACTGATAACTACAATTTGGTGGAAGGGCTGACGCAGAAAAGAGTTTTGCCCGTTTGTTATTTCCAAGTGGTATTTTGTTAATGCATCCCTTTTCTCTTCCACACTGCTATTGTCATCAATATCCAGCAAATTCTTGCAGGAATTTATGTCCGGTATAGTTTCAATATCAAATACTAACAAAGAATTAAGCATTGCCTATATACTCCTCAGGACGGTCGATCCAAGGTCGCACTTTCACAAATAAAAAGAGGTGTACCTTGCACTCAAATAATTTTTCTAGTTCAGCACGTGCTTCGATATTAATTTTTTTAATATTACTGCCATCTTTCCCTAGCACTATTTTTTTATGACTATCTTTCAACACGAATACAATCTGTTTGATGACTAAACTCTTATCTTTTTTTTCCTCAAATTGTTCAGTTATAACAGCTATAGAGTATGGCAATTCTTCACGCAAGTTCAAGAATAATTTTTCTCTTGTAATTTCTGCTGATAAAAAATTTGTCGAGGAATCGGTTATTTGATCTTCTTCATAAAACCAAGGGCTCACCGGTGCAACTTCAGACAAGTAATTCATCAAATCAGAAAGTCCATCATTCTTTAATGCTGATATCGTAAAAACTTTTTCAAATTTATAAAGCAAATTCAGATGCTCATGCGCCATCTTGAGTTCTGGCCTTTTTACCAAATCAGTTTTATTGATAACCAAAATGCATCTGCCTTTTGTGCGCTGCAGCCGCGTAAATATAGTCTTAATTCTTTCTATATTTTTCAAATAATTGCTTACATCAACAAGTAACAAAGTGATGTCATCACCCTTGATTGCTGACCATGCAGATTTGACTAAAGCTTTTTCAAGTTTTGTTTCTGCTGAGAAAATTCCTGGGGAGTCAGTAAAGACAATTTGTGTGTTGTTGCATGTTGCAATACCCCTTATTTGCGTCCTTGTTGTTTGCACTTTGGGTGTAACAATTGCAATTTTCTTGCCTATGATGCTGTTAATCAATGTAGACTTCCCAGCATTTGGTAAGCTAGCTATGGTTACAAATAAGCACTTTTGTTCTTTCACAAAGGAAATTATAAAGAAAACTGGATGCCAGTGTCAAGCACTGGAATGACAAGTTCTCGGCAACCCCTACGTCATACCGTCACGGTATCTCTAGATCCCGCTAACACGTAGCGGAATGACGAATTACTTAACCGTCATACCGTCACGGTATCTCATCCGCTAACAAGCAGCGGGATGACAGCAATCCTACGTCATACCGCCGCGGTATCTCTTAGCATAGATCCCGCTAACACGTAGCAGGATGAAGATTGTCAGGGTGTCATCCCAGCGCCCCTATGATGTCATCCCAGTGCCCAGACACTGGGATCTAGTTTTCCATAAATAGTGCATTTTAACATAACTTTTATACTTGATAAAATTCCTGGATTCCAGCATCAAGTGCTGGAATGACACCTCTCTTTGAGCTATAAACATTAAGAAATTTACCAAACGAAAAAAAAGGCAAAAGAAGCCCCGAGTAGCGAGTTTTGACTCTATATTACTGTAAGTGGCGCTGTAATAATGTGCTAACGCTTAAAATAAGCGCGATTTGGCTGAATGTAGAAAAAATAAAAAAGACATGCAGCCGCTATAATTTTATGTAATCCGCCAATAAATACCCTGAGTTTTTTACTGAATTTTGTCATTGAGCCTGCAGGTCAAAAACAAGTTTTGAGTCATAAATACCCTTATTGTCATAATAAGGGCGCTGGCGAAATATGTCAAGGGATTTTTGACGAAATGATTTTGAAAGTAAAGAGCGGGAGAAGGGGTTCGAACCCTCGACCTCAACCTTGGCAAGGTTGCGCTCTACCAACTGAGCTACTCCCGCAATTAAATTAACCTAAATTTACTTAATTATAGGCATATACAGCGATTTGTAAACCCCGTGTACACGAAAAATGTGAGAGCCCATAAATTTGCGTGGTTCCTTCTATGATCTTTTCGTATACTTAAGGCTCATTTTTGATTATCATAGGTTTTCAATTGTGCCAAAAAATGTATTAATTTTATGGGAATATTTTTATATAAAGACGACTTGCCAGCTAGTTCAATACCAGATGATATAAGGTCTATAGCTGTTGATACCGAGGCAATGGGGCTACTTCATAGCAGAGATAGATTATGCCTTGTGCAGCTCTCTTTTAATGATGGCAACGTTCACTTAGTTCAACTCAAGAACGATTACACAGCGCCAAATTTGAGAAAAATATTAGAGGATAAAAATATAACTAAAATATTTCACTTCGCGCGATTTGATCTGAGCATAATACATTATTACTTGGAAACTTGGGCACTTCCGTGCTATTGCACAAAAATAGCTTCACGGTTAGTTCGCACTTACACAGATAATCATAGCTTAAAAGAACTGTGCTTAGAACTACTTGATACCAAATTAAATAAGCAACAGCAATCTTCTGATTGGGGAAATGAAAATTTGACAGACAAACAAAAAAATTATGCTGCATCTGATGTTTTGTATCTCCATAAGATAAAGGAAAAGCTAGATTTAATGTTGGAACGTGAAAATAGAAAAGAATTGGCCCAAAAGTGCTTTGAATTTCTTCCTACTCGCATTGAGTTAGACTTAATGGGTTGGGAAAACGTGGATATCTTTAATCATCAGATATAACCATTTGTGAGAAGTTTTTTGTTTGTGCAAGACACTTTAGGGCAATTTTTCAGAAGAATTTAGTTGATTAACTGTTGATTGATGCGCTATATTTTACAAGCAATCGTTCTAAGTTTAGGTATTTTATGAGTGATGACATTATATCAGTAAATGATCAAAATTTCAAATCTGAAGTCACTGACTATAAAGGGTTTGTTCTGATAGACTTTTGGGCAGAATGGTGTGGGCCATGTAAAAGTCTAATGCCGCGTATTGAACAGTTGGCTAAAGACAGAAAAGGCAAGATTAAGATCTGCAAGTTCGACATAGATGAAGGGACTGAAGTGCCAAGTAAGTATGGAGTACAATCTATACCCACTTTAATCATATTTCAAGATGGTAAGGAAATTGCACGCAAAATTGGTGCAACAAATGATTTGCTAAGTTGGGTTGATAGTGAAATAAGCTAATAGACAAATTTGCTTTTGTGTGTATTATAAATATTGATAAAAGGGATTGTAGCTCAGTCGGTTAGAGCAGTTCGCTCATAACGAATTGGTCGTAGGTTCGAGTCCTACCAATCCCACCATTGTGTTGATCCTAGCATGATCGTAACAATGAGAAAACTATAGTATATGAATTATATGTTGATATAATAGAGGAAATAATGGAATTTACTAAATCTTTGAATAATAAGTTAGATGAGTTGCACTTACTAAATCATCCATTCTACCAATCATGGAATACAGGAAGCTTAAGCTTGCAAGCTTTACAAACCTATGCTAAAGAATATTATCACCACGTTGCTGCGTTTCCTCGTTATATCAGTGGTATACATTTTTTGTGCCCAGATCTAAAAATGCGACAGGTTTTGCTTGGTAATTTGATAGAAGAAGAACAAGGTGATGAAAATCACCCAGAGTTATGGAAACGTTTTGCTGAAGGGCTTGGTGTAACACGGTCTGATCTCCATAAGGATGCACAGATTAAAGAGACACAGGAGTTAGTTGATGGTTACTTTGATATTGTACGATCAGACTTTGCTTCCGGTTTGGGTGCACTTTATGCTTATGAACGTCAAACTCCAGAGGTTTCTAAGTCTAAAATTGAAGGTTTAAAAAAACACTATTCAATAAGTGATGAGCGTTCTCTTCAATTTTTTACGGTTCATATGCATGCTGATGAATGGCATTCTGAGGAATGTGCAAATCTTATTGCAGACTTAAGCGAAGAAGAGCAAGAGAAAGCCATGCAAGGCGCTAAAAAAGGAGCAAAACTCTTGTGGGGTTTTCTTGACGGGATGATGAACGCTAGTGTGTGTCATTAATTGTAAGTAGATTAAACTCAGTGATATTAAAATGCAATGTAATCTTCTTATATCTGACCTGCGGCTTTGGGTTCATTTAGGATGTAGTGCAGAAGAGAAGTTTCATTCTCAATTAGTTAGTGTTAATATTGATTTTACCTTTAAATCCCCCCCTTTAGGACTTACAACTGACCGGCTTGAGGATACTATATGCTACTTGGAGGTAGTTCAGAGTATTCAATCTCTCGTTCAAAGCAAGCAATTCAATTTAATCGAGCACTTAACCCATGATATATACAGAGCCATTAATAATCTTTTGGTGCAAAAAAAACATATTATTTCTTCCATAAGAGTGACTGCTCACAAAGTTGCACCACCCGTTCCCGGTGTGCATGGAGGTGTTCTCTTTACTTATTGTAATACATTACAAGAACAGGAAGATAACTAATGATCTATATTTCTATTGGCTCAAATATAGGAAATCGCTTTTCCCATTTACAAAGGGCTGCTCAGTTACTAAAGGAACTCTATTTTAAAGATTTAAAGTCTTCGATCATTCTAGAAACTAAGGCCATTTTACCAAACGGTGCTCCACCTGAGTGGGATAAGCCATTTCTCAACATGATTGTCTATGGAAGTTGTTCTTCTTCTCCCGAAGAGCTATTAAAAGGTCTAAAACAAATTGAGTGTGATATTGGCCGTTCGCAGGTCTATGAAAAGTGGGCACCTCGCGTTATTGATTTGGATATTTTGTTATGGGATGATCTAACGCTCGATACACCCTACCTTAGAATTCCTCACCCAGAATTGATAAACAGACCATTTTTGCTTCACTTGATGGCAATGCTGAGCCCCATGGCAGTAATTAACAAAACGTTTGGTACTGTTAACCCTAACATTAAGGATTGCTTTTTAAGGAGTTTTACGCTTTCACCAGAGCTTGTAGGTATTGTCAATATTACTCCCGATTCATTTTCAGATGGTGGTCTTTATTATGATTCAGATCAAGCAACCAAGCAGGCACTGCGGCTGTTATCAGATGGTGCAAGCATAGTTGAACTTGGTGCTCAATCAACAAGACCTGGATCTTTAATGCAGATCCCAGAGGAAGAGTATGCACGTCTAAAGCCAGTACTTGATAATCTCAATCAGTATATGAAAGTTGGTGATATTAAAGTCAGCATTGATAGCTTCTGGCCAGACGTTATTTTAAATGTTTTGGAACACTACAACATTGCCTGGGTAAACAATCAGAAGGAAGCTCTAGATAATAATACCTTAAAAGCAATTGCTAGTAATGGTTGCAGCATCGTTATTATGCATTCACTTTCAATACCACCACATAGAGACAACATTATTCCAGACGACACTGACCCAATTGATATCATAAATAATTGGGCAGAGAAGAGCATTAGCAGGTTACTTACCCTAGGTTTTGATCAAAGCTCGATAATTATTGATCCTGGTATTGGTTTTGGAAAATCTCTATATCAGAATATCTGGCTTTTACGCAATATAGAAGCATTGCGAAGTTTTGGCTGCAAAGTTCTGGTTGGTCATTCTAGAAAGTCATTTATTTCTTCTTTTTCTACAGAACCTGTCTTTAACCGAGATTTAGAAACAATTGCTTTATCATCTGCATTGCACAACAAGGTTGATTTCCTTCGAGTGCATAATGTGCGTGATCACATGCGATTTTTTGTAGCTCAAGCTGCTTTACAGGAATGAAGATTATCGGAATTATGGCTGTTGATCCCAAGGGGGTGATTGGAATAAATAATGGATTGCCCTGGCATTATCCAAGTGAGTTAGATCATTTTCGTCAGGTGACTGACAAACAAGTTATTGTTATGGGAAGAAAAACATTTGAAACAATACCACAAAACATATTAAAGCCTATTGTTTTTTCTCGTAACAAATTAAGTCCTTGTTTTAATAAAGGCATAGAATGCACTATTGTTTCTTCTATGCAAGAGTTCTTGTCAATCCAAGGTAATTGGAGTTACCCTCAAATCTTCATGATTGGTGGAGCACAAATAGCGCACCTTTTTTTGGAGTATGATCTAATTTCAGAGTTTATCATAACAGAAATTCACAGACTTTATAAAGGTGATGTATATTTCAACTTAACACTTCTTGATGGATGGTATAAAACCGCTCTTGCTAAAACAAAAGATTATACTATATGTAGGTTAACACGTGATAAAGATGGAAGAAAAAATTGTGAAGCTCATTAAGTCTCTTAATTGTAAATTATGCCAACTGAAACAACAGGCAAGAGGGCTTTTATGAGAAACTTTTTGATGTAATAGTATGTATGTTAAAGCAATTTATACCCACCGCATTGAATGTGGAGAAGTATTAGAGCAGGTTCTTGATCGCTATGTTTCAGAGTTGCTAAGAGAGGAAGTTGTTCTTGCTATCACATCAAAAATCATTTCCGTTTGTCAAAAACAAGTGGTTTGCAAAACTGCTTGTTCTAAAGAAGAGCTAATCAAAAGAGAAGCTGATGCAATTGTTGATATGGCTCACAGTATCTGTTTAACGATTAAAGATAATATCTTAATTCCATCTGCTGGTATTGATGAATCAAATGGTAATGAGGTGTATATTCTATATCCAAAAGATGTTCAGAAAACAGCTCTATCAATATGGAACTATCTCAAGACAAAACACTGCATAAAACATCTTGGTATTTTGATTACAGATAGTAATGTAACACCTATGCGTCGTGGGGTTACGGGCGTTGCTCTTGGTTGGTGTGGATTTGAACCACTTTATTCCTATATAGGCAAGCCAGATCTTTATAATCAATCACTGCAAGTAACACAAGTCAATCTTCTTGATGCACTGGCAACATCTGCTGTTTTAGTTATGGGAGAAGGGGCAGAGCAAACACCAATGGCAATAATTAGTGGTGCACCAAAGGTTCACTTTCTTACTCGTCCGCCAACTACAAAAGAAGAAAAAAGTGTTAAGATATCTATGAAAAAAGATCTTTACTCTCCTCTCTTCATGGGAGCCCGTTGGTTAAAGAGAAACTTAAAAAATTTGCTATTTCTTCATAAGGAGAAATAGTTAAAGGAATTTACTCT
This sequence comes from Wolbachia endosymbiont (group A) of Sphaerophoria taeniata, assembly GCF_947250735.1. Taxonomy (NCBI): domain Bacteria; kingdom Pseudomonadati; phylum Pseudomonadota; class Alphaproteobacteria; order Rickettsiales; family Anaplasmataceae; genus Wolbachia; species Wolbachia endosymbiont (group A) of Sphaerophoria taeniata. The sequence goes on along the minus strand of NZ_OX366344.1, from coordinate 932,692 downwards.
ATTTCTCCCTCTTTTTTTATTATTTTTAATCTATAGTTAACGTAAAAGAGATATGCAAAAACTCTATTGATCCATAGTCTGCAAATTATTAATAACACTTACTTTAAAGAACCTTACTTTACGCTGATCTTTGAGCGCTCTTTTGTGGTATTTTGTAAGAGTATAACTTGTGAAATCGTCTTCCCTATAGATTAAAGAGTTACACTGCTTTATATGTGATGCTATCCACTCTGCATAGTCCTGATGATCGGTTGCAATGAATATTTCCCCTGTTATAAGTATTTTTTTTGCTAATAAATTTAAAAATTCCTTATTAATTAATCGTCTTTTATTGTGACTTCTTTTTGGCCATGGATCTGGAAAGAGGATAAAGAATCTTTCAACACTGTTGTCAGGAAAATTTGCAATCAATTCTCTTGCATCTTCTGTCCATATTAAAATGTTTTTTATGTTTTGTATTTCTATGTTTGTTAGCAAGCGAGAAACCCCCTTTAAGTAGGGCTCACATCCTATAAATAATAGATCAGGTTCATTGAGCACCTGGTAAAGCATATTTTCACCGTTGCCAAAGCCTATTTCTACCCATATTCTTTTTCGTGAATTTACAATCTTCTCTATAGATTCCTTGCTGTTTTGAATAGAATATTTTTCCAATATTTCATCAACATCCGGTTTTAACCTGGACCTTCTGGAGAACGATCTAATCCACTTGCTATTCTTAAATAGCATATTCTTGATACATATATAATTTTCTCACTATATTTTATATAGCTTAAACAATTCTCGAAATGAATTAACGAAAAATTACTTGTCAATAATTATTAATATTATATAATATATGAGTTCTAATAAAGTTTAAATTAAAGGTCACATTGCATGAATAATAATGATCCAGTTGTAAATCTACCGGTTACTATCAGAAAGCTATCATCAAACAAGTTTATAGAAGAGATATGTCAAGGCCAATTTGAGGATCAAGATAATGCCTTGTTTGAAGATTCTTTTGTTAACAAAATTAACGAAGGAGATGTGGTAGAAGGTGTAATTACAAGAATAAACCCTAACGACGTTGTGGTTGATATTGGTTTAAAGTCTGACGGGAGAATTCTGATCAAGGAACTCGGTTGTAATGATGAGATCATTATTGGCTCGAAAATTAGAGTTTATGTGGAAAGAATTGAAGATTATCATGGTAATGTTGTTCTTAGCCGTGAAAAAGCAATTAGAGACGAGAAATGGAATAAGTTGGAAGAAGATACAGTTACAAGAGCTGAAGTAAGCGGAGTTATTAAACGCTCAATTAAATGTGGTTTTATTGTTGATCTTGGTGACGGAATAAGCGCTTTTTTACCGCTGAGTCATGTGGATTTGAAGCAAGTAAAAAACGCGAAGCACCTTATTGAAACTGAACAAAAGTTCATCGTGCTTAAAATGGATAAGAAGCAAGGTAATATTGTAGTATCAAGAAAGCTGGTGTTAGAAAAATTGCACGCTGGTGAAAAAATTAAATTTTTAGAATCTTTAAATGAAGGCGATATAATAGAAGGAAAAATAAAAAGCATCACTCATTACGGTGTATTTGTCGGTATTCATGAATCAGATGTAGTGGGAGTTATAGATGGATTGCTACATATTACAGATATCTCTTGGAGTAGAGTGAGTCATCCATCTGCAGTTTTTGCTTGTGGCCAGACTATAAAAGTTAAAATTATAAAAATAGATAAGGAAAATGCTAAAATTTCCTTGGGTGTGAAGCAGCTAGAAGATAGCCCTTGGCAAGATGCAGAGTCAAAATATCCAGTTGATAGTGTGCATAAGGGTTATGTAACAAGCATAGAAGATTATGGATTGTTTGTTGAGCTTAGACCTGGAATTGAAGGTTTAGTGCACTCGTCAGAAATAACTTGGGTTAAGAGTAATTTACCAGTTAGTAGTCTCGTAACAAGGGGACAAGAAGTATATGTAAAAATTCTCAGTATTGACATTGCTAAGAGTAGGATGAGTTTAAGCATGAAAAGGTGTGTAGACAACCCTTGGCAAGTATTTATCAAGAAATATCCTCCTGGTTCTATTGTTTCTGGTGAAGTGAAGAATAATACCGGCTCATATGTATCTGTTGCTTTCAATGATTCTGAAATAGATGAGAACGTAGAAGGGACAATATATGTGAAAGATTTAAGTTGGTCTAAAAATAGCTCAGATGAGATAAAGAAGTATAATGTAGGTGATAAAATAGAAGCAAAAGTAATAAGGGCTAACGTGAATCGGGCAAGAATTTATCTTGGAATAAAACAAATAGAGTATGATCCTCTTGAAGAACTGATAAAGAAAGTTAAGGTAGGCGATAAAATACAGGTTATTGTAGGTAAAAGAGAAGATAATGGACTAGTCGTTGAAGTTGAGAACGATGTAACCCTTCTAATAGATCAAGAGCATTTACCGGAAAATAAAAAGTTCTCTATATCAGAAAAAATAGAAGTTGAAGTATTGGGTGTTGAAGAATATAACATAGTATTATCTGCTAAGTGATAAGGTTTACTTATTTTGGCTTCATATAAATGGCAACAAAGTCTGATATAATAGCGAGGGTAGCAAAAAGACATCCTTTTTTAGATAAGATTGTTATAGCAGCTATAGTTGATAGATTTTTTGGGATACTTTCAAGCACATTGAAGCATCATAATAGAGTTGAAATTAGGGGGTTTGGTTCTTTTTCAGTTAGAAGTTATAACTTGAAAGAAACAAGCCATTTAATGTTACAGAAGTTTACAAAGAACCAATACTTTAAAACATATTTTCGTAGCAGTAAAAAATTATCTGATTTGATAAATGAATAAAAATTTATACCATAAATAAGATGAAAGTAGGGGTTTGAGTTTATACTGTACGATAGAAATTTTTAGCACCATATGCAAGTAGTAGAAATAGTTATACGTAATAACACATACAAAATATCTTGCGAAAGTGGGAAAAAGAGCCATTTATTACGTCTTGCTAATAGTTTTGACAAGCTAGTTGGTTCTGTATCTCAAAAAACTGGAGGTAAGGGTTCGGATGCATTAAATTTCTTACTTGCAGCGCTAATTCTTGAGGATAAAATTTTAGAATTAACAAAGCGGTTGGATGAAGCAAATCAAGAGCGCGAAAAGTATAGAAACGAGAAAAGAATAGAATATATTGAGGTACTAGATAAGGTAAATAAGATTATCACTAATCTTGAGTGCATAAAGGATTAGCTTCAATAAAGCAAGCAATTAAATTGACTATCTGACTATTTAAGCCAGGAGGGAGGTTTGTCTTACGAGTTATGTAACAATATAATTCGTAATCATCAAGATCAACTATTTTTTCGTATTCGATTAGTTCGCTCAAGGAAAATTTATCAAGATATTTCAATGCGAAATGCCCTAAAAGTATATCGGTTTCTTTGCAACCCCTATGCCAGCTTCTATACATCAATTTTCTTCTGAGTAGTGAGGTATCTGTCATTACAATTAAACTTTTTTTTAATTTAAAAGTTAAACTAAATACTTGTCAAGCGAGGCGTATTTTAATATACTTAAGATTTGGTTAAGATCTAAATATACAGGTGGAATTAATTTCTAATCTTATTCATCAATTTAGCGATGGAATATATTGTTTTTTGTCATTTGCCTTAATCATTTCTGTTATAGTGTTTGTGCATGAATATGGGCATTATGTTGTTGCCAAAGCATGCAAAGTTAAAGTTGAATCTTTTTCTATAGGTTTTGGTCCTGAAATTTTTGGTTTTAACGATAAGTCTGGAACTAGATGGAAACTAAGCGCTGTTCCATTGGGTGGTTATGTTAAAATGTTAGGGGATACTAATGCAGCGAGTGTCCCAGCTGATCAAAAAGAATTAACTGAAGAAGAAAAGTTGTATTCATTTCATACAAAACCGCGGTATAAAAAAGCAGCAGTGGTTTTTGCAGGACCTTTTGCAAATATGATACTTGCTGTTATAGCTTTTACAATATTTTTTAGCACGGCAGGTTATTACCGCACTCCACCGGTGATTAGGGATGTAATTGAAGGAAGTGCAGCCAAACAAGCTGGCCTATTACCAGGTGACACTATTACACAAATCAATGAACATAAAATAAAATACTTTGAAGATATTTCACGTGTGATAATGTCGAACCCCAAGACGAGAATGGAAATTAAATATAGCAGAAATAATGAGGAGCGTAGAACTAGCCTGACTCCATTGACAATTGAGAGTAGAGATGTTTTTGGCAACATAATAGAAAGAGAAACTATAGGGATTATTTCAGTCAATACATTAAAGCAGTCATCTTTTCTTGGGGCTGTGAGCTTATCAGTAAGTGAAACTTACCACACTATGTGCTTAACGATCAAAGCTATCTTTCAAATTATCGTTGGTAAGAGAAGTGCAAGTGAAATAGGTGGACCAATAAAAATTGCAAAATATTCAGGGCAATCAGCCAAAAAAGGATTTATTATGGTTGTGTATCTCATGGCAATTATTTCAGCTAATTTAGCTGCGATTAACTTGCTACCAATTTCGCTACTGGATGGTGGGCATTTATTTCGTTATATTATAGAAGCAGTTATACGTAGAGATTTAAGTTTGAAATATCAAAAATATGAGGCTACCTTTGGTGCTTTCATTTTGTTCTTGCTGATGGCAATTGCAATTTCGAATGATATTAGGAGTCTTTTTTAAAATAAATATGAAAAAGCTATTTTACATACTAATAGTAATTTTTATCTCCTTTCCCGCTCTACTTGTTGCTTTAGAAAATAAGGAAAAAGTACAGATAAAAGATATCAAATGCATTGGCAATGAGCGAGTAAGCAATCAAACAATAGGGTTTTATATAAAGTTAGAACCTGGTAGCTATGTAGACGACGATGATATAGATTCGATTATAAAAGGTTTATATAAAACAAAGTTGTTTGCTAGTGTTAACGCTTATATCGATGATAAAAAAAATTTAGTAGTAAAAATTCAAGAAAATCCACTAATTAACAAGATAATATTAAAGGGTAATAAATTATTTAACAGCAAAGAGCTGCTAAATAATGTAATTCAATCAAAATCGCTAACTATTTTCACTGAAACAAAATTGCAAAACGATTTAATGAATTTAATCACTACTTATAGAAATAACGGTAAGGTTGGTGTTAACGTTGCATATGAGCTGAATAAGCTTGATAGTAATAGGGTCAATCTAATTTTTAAAATAAAAGAAGGTAAAACCTCTAAAATTAAGGATATAAGATTTATAGGTAACAAAAACTTTTCTGAAAACGAGCTAGAGCAAGCTATTAAAGTGCATAGTAATGACATATTTAGTAAGTTATTTAGAGCCATGTTTAAGGGCGGAACTCGTTATTCACCACAATATTTATTGATTAACACAGAATTGCTCGATCGTTTTTATTCGTCTAAGGGATATATTCAAAATAATATTCAACCGATTGTTGAGATTGATAATAACAATCAGATAGAATTGACTTTTTTGATTGACGAAGGACAGCAATATTTGTTTGGAAATAATGAGGTTAATATTGAAACTGAAATTCAGGATTTAAGCCTAAAAGAAGAAATATTGGACTTTATAACAGAGGAAAACGATAAGATATTTAATAGAGTTAAAATTAATAATACAGTAGAAAAAATAAACAAGTATTTAAATGAGAAAGGATATATATTTGCAAAAGTTAATCCAGAGTATGCACAACGTGACAATGTTGTAGATGTGACCTACAGAGTGCTGCCTGGTAAAAAGATTTATATAAATCAAATTACAATTGATGGTAACGATCGCACTTTAGATAAAGTGATCAGAAGTAAGCTAAGTGTAGCAGAAGGTGATGCATACAATATATCTGAGATTCAAAAATCACGTAAAAAACTAATTAGTAGTGATTTTTTTGAAACAGTGAAAGTAAATAGTTACGCAGTTAATGACGATGTAGTAAATCTTGACTTAAATGTTAAAGAAAAAAACACTACTTCGTTGTATTTGGGAGGAGGTGTGTCTCTTCCTGGTGGAGCATTGATTAAAATTAACCTCAAAGACCGTAATTTATTTGGTACTGGAAAAGAGCTCTCTTTTGCTCTCGAAAAAAGTCAATACGTATTTTCTACTGATTTAGAGTTTGTTGAAAATAATTTTAACGATTCTGATACGTCACTAGGCATGGGTGTATTTTATGAAAAACAAGATAAACCAAACACTACTTTCGATACTTGTAACTGGGGAGGAACAGCAAAATTATCATATAAAATCTCAGAAAATCTCATCAATTCCTTTCACTATTCTTATAAGTATAATCATATACACATGGATAATAAGGGTGGAAAAGATGAGGATATCTCTCAGATAATAAGAGATCAAAAAGATGAACATCAGATTTCATCAGTAGGATACACATTGGCATATAATAAACTGGATAATCTTTATGCTCCAAAAGAAGGATATTTATTGCGTATAAGTCAGGATATTTCAGGATTGGGAGGGAATGTAAACTTCCTAAAATCTGAGTTCTTGTCTTTTTACACGCATCCTATATTAAGTAAAATTGACGATAGCATAATACTACGCTTTAAGATGGCAGCAGGTCATATTTTTTCTTATACCGATGAAGATCTAAACATTGGCCAGCACTTTTTTAAAGGGGGTAATGAGATTAGAGGGTTTGACCTTTCCGGCATTGGACCAAGAGCAGAAGACAAAAATAAAAGCTCATTGGGAGGCAAAACTTATTTTAATTTAACACAGCAAGTAGATTTCCCACTACCAAAACTATATGACTATGCTGGTATCAAAGGCTCATTATTTGTTGACTATGCAACACTTTTTGGCTTAGATGATAAAAATGAGAAATATAAAGATCCATATAATGATAGTAAGCTTATAAGAGTGTCACCAGGTTTTGGCTTTTCAATGCCTTCTCCTTTTGGTAGACTTAGATTAGATTTTGGGTTTCCTTTAGTAAAGGAATCTTATGATATAATACCATCACCAAATGTTAAATTTTCTATTGAAGCGGGGATTTGAATGAAATATATACAGTTATTTATATCAGTTATTGCCTTAATTATTTCCTTATTTGTGGGGTATAAGTTTGCAGGATATCAACCTCAGAACACAAAGGCTGCCATTATTGATAGTGATAAAGTTATCAATGAATCTCTTGCTCTGCGAAACATACAACAACAAATAAAGGAGCAGAATTCTAGATTACAACAAGAATTTGAAAGTGAGTTAGAAAAACTTAAGCCATCAAAAGAAGAATTTGAACTTTTGTCAGAAGAAGCAAAAAAGGAAAAGACAGAACAGTTTAATAAGCATACTGTAAATGCTAGAGATGCTTACGCTGAAAAAATGTTGTATTTAGAAGAAAGTTATAGAGATGCAGTAGAGAGTGTTTTTAACAAGATAAAAGAAGTTGCTAAAAAAACGGCAGAAAAAAACAACATAGATTTGGTACTATTTATTTCAAAAAAGAACCAAGTTTTATACTCTATGGATGAAGTTGATTTATCGGATATGGTATTAAACAATATAAACAAGGAAATACCTGAATTTGCTTTAAAAGGCATTGAGTAGGCTTATGCAATTTAATATCAGTGATATTATAAAAATACTACCACATTCTTATCCGTTTCTCTTAGTAGATAGGGTTATAGAGTGTGATCCTGGTAAAAGTATAAAAGCAATCAAAAATGTGACTTTTAATGAGCCATTTTTTATTGGTCATTTCCCTGGTCATCCAATAATGCCAGGAGTCTTGATAATTGAATCTCTAGCTCAAGCATCTGCTATATGTGTTCTTGGTAAAGAAAGTCAAGGTACAATAGAAAACAAAGCTATTTACTTTATGTCTATTGAAAATGCAAAATTCAGAAAGCCAGTCACTCCAGGGGACACACTGATTCTGCAAGCTAATGTTAAAAACGCACGTTTAAGTGCATGTAAATTTGAGTGTATTGCGTGTGTTGGTGAAGAAAAGGTTGCAGAAGCAACGATTTTAGCTATGCTACAAAATACGTAATATACAAAAGACATTGTGCATACTGTATAATGCAGCTTAATATCTCATTTTCAAATTTATATACTCGCAGTGGATTAATAAAATTGGATGAGACATTTTTGAATTATATTAAATCATGTGATGAAAGCTTGTTTTGTTCATTAATTGAAGCAAGGGAAAATCAGATTGGTGATAGCCAGTTAATAATAGACCTCTCATATTTATTTGACGAGTTCATTGCAAAACTTTTCAACATTGAAAAAGAAATAGAAGAGCTAAAGAAAAAACACAATGACTTTGCTGTGATATATAAATGCAAAAGGTTATTTGTCCAACGCTACGCATTGAAGAAATACATTAATGTGGCGAATATAGATATTACTAACAAACTAAGTCATTTTCTCACTTTGCCAACAACAGAAAAAAATTTTGCCGAGCAGGTGATGCATTGGTTTCAAGATAAAGAAAATCACAAAGAAGAAATAGAACTTGCGGCACAATATGCAGTGTGGAGAGTAAAAAATAAACGGAGTATACTCTTTAGTATCCATAGGAAAATTGACCATGAAAATCTCATACCATTTTCTAAAAAAGAAGTAGACAAAGTTGAAGTGCTGTATTCAAATGAAGTAAAAAGACGATATGGTTTTGATCTAACAAGCAAAAAGGTGAGTTTGAACAAAGCATTAGATAACGCTCACTACTGCATATTCTGTCATAAGCAAAATAAGGACAGCTGCTCAAAGGGGCTAATTAATAACGACAATACTTTTAAACAGTCCCCACTAAAAGTTGAGCTGCATGGCTGTCCACTAGAACAGAAAATATCAGAAATGAATCTGGTGAAAAGCGAAGGTTACAGCATAGCAAGCCTTGCAATTGTGATGATAGATAACCCATTATGTGCGGCTACTGGGCACAGAATATGCAATGACTGCATGAACTCGTGCATATATCAGAAACAAGAACCCGTGAATGTGCCAATGATTGAAACAAGGATTTTGGATGATGTGCTTAATTTACCGTACGGATTTGAAATATATTCTCTGCTCAGCCGTTGGAATCCTTTAAATTTTCAGCGTTCATTGCCAAGAGAAAACACCGGAAAAAACGTTCTAGTTGTAGGCCTTGGTCCTGCTGGTTTTAATTTAGCTCATCATTTGTTGAATGATGGGCATAACGTTATCGCCATTGATGGACTAAAGATTGAACCTTTAATCGATAATTTCCAGCTAATTAAAGATTTTGAACACGAAAAATTGAGTGAACGCACGGCAGGTGGGTTTGGTGGAGTGGCAGAATATGGCATTACTTCTAGGTGGGATAAAAATTACTTAAAGATTATTAGATTACTGCTGGAAAGACGTGAGAATTTCGCACTTTATGGGGGCATTCGTTTTGGTGGCACGATTAATGTTGATGATGCTTTCAACTTGGGTTTTGATCACATCGCACTAGCACTTGGCTCTGGCAAGCAACGAATGATCAAAATAAAGAATATACTAGCTCGTGGGGTGCGCATGGCATCTGACTTTCTTATGTTGTTACAACTGACTGGCGCTCTTAAATTTGATTCTATAGCAAATCTGCAAGTTCGTATGCCGATAGTTGTCATAGGTGCGGGGCTTACTGCGATTGACACTGCCACTGAAGCTTTAGCGTATTATCCAATTCAAGCAGAAAAATTTCTTCTTCGTTATGAGATATTAGTTGATAAGTATGGAAAGGACTGTGTTGAAAAGGATTGGACAGAGGAAGAGCGCGAAATTGCGAATGAGTTTATATCGCACGCACAATTGATCCGAGAAAAGCAAAAGTTAGCAAAAAAAGAGAGTAGAGAAATAAAAATATTAGAGTTAATGCAGAGTTTGGGGGGAGTGAAAGTTGTATATAGAAAAGAGCTAAAAGATTCGCCAAGTTATCGATTAAATAGCGAAGAGGTGCAAAATGCACTGTCAGAAGGGATTTACTTTATTGAAAACTTAGAGCCAGTTGAAGTTGTGACGGATAAATATAATCATGCTGAATCAATAAAACTAATAGACACAAAATCCGGCGAAATCAAATGCATGAAAGCACGTTCTATTTTTATAGCAGCAGGTACTGAGCCAAATACAGTTATTGCAACAGAAGATAAAAAGCATTTTAAATTAAGCAATGGGTATTTTACTCATTTGAATTCATCAGGAAAAGAAATAGATCCAATATTTTCTCCTAAGATGCAGAATAAAGACAGAATATTAGTATATAAGCAAGGCAATAAAACAATTAGCTTTTTTGGTGATCTTCATCCTTCGTATAGCGGCAGCGTCGTGAAAGCTATGGCAAGCGCTAAGAATGGTTACCCTATCATTTCTCAGCTTTTGAATAGAGTTAATAGCTTCATTTCTGCCACTCCAGCTAGAATCTCGGAGTCATATGCACAATTGTATGAATGTTGTAATGTAAGAGTAACTTTCACCAAAAAAGATGTCATCCAAGTAGCTGACACTGAGATCCAGAAAAAAAATGCGTGGTCAAGCGTTGAAGATCTGGCTAACAAAGAATTTTTCAATAAAATCAAAGAGCAATTCACTGCAAAGGTTATAAAAGTTCAATATTTAACAGACAAAGTTGTGGAAATAGTGATCAAAGCACCACTTGCGGCAAAGAATTTTAAACCTGGACAATTCTTTAGGTTGCAAAATTTTGAAACCAATAGCAGAAAAGCCAATAATACAAACCTTGCTATGGAAGGTATAGCCGTAACCGGCACTGAAGTAGACAAAAAAAAAGGAATTATTTCCACTATTGTGCTTGAAACTGGCGGTTCCACTAATTTATGTAAATGTTTTAAAGAAGGTGAACAAGTAATTCTTATGGGTCCAACTGGAAGCCCTACTGAGGTTTACTAAGTCTCAATATTAAAGTGATGCCAAATTTTATTTCAAAAAGTAAATAATTTACTAACGCTCGTGCACAAATTAAAAATAAATTATGCACGAGTGTAGCATTGTGAATTAAGAATGCTATATTAAAGCTTACCTCACTATTAAAGCTATCGGTCAGATTAGATTAAAAACCTAATCTGACCGGTTTCTCTATAACCCTCTAAACTCTGATATAATTATATGATAATTAGTTTAATTAGTGGTTAATATGCAAATTGATTTTATTCATATATTGAGATAGCATAAACCATATTGGTTTAAATTATTGTGCAACTTTATAAATCGTCACTGTTACTTCTACTGACTGTATTAATAGTTATAGTCCTAAAATTACCTGAAAATTTGAGCATTGCAGTAAATTGGTCTCTCCCAATTCTAGATTTTGATTTATCTTTTCGTATCATACTAATATCTTTTTTATCAGTTGCATTTTTAGCTGTTCTACCAGCACAAAATTTGACTTTTTCAGAGATGCTATCTTTTGCTGCTTACACTATTAGTTCACTTTATGCAGTTTTATCTAAACATATGATATTGGTTATAATATTTTGTGAATTAATGACTGTCAGTGCATTTTTTATTATCGCAGCTGGCTGTAGAGATAGTGGACCTGCAATAAGGTACGCTTGTGTACACTTTTTCGTTGGAGTTATATTAATAGCAGGATTGGCACTTCAAAGCACTGACCTGATAATTTTAGGTTTATTGATAAACTGCGCTTGTTTCCCTTTTTCGTTTTGGGTTGTTGATGCATATCCTGCTGCATCGCTACATGGCACTACATATCTCTCTTTATTTACCACTAAAGTCTCTTTTTTAGTGATGCTTTTACACACTTATAACCTATGGCAAGATTGTACTGAAATATTAGCGCTTGTAGGCGCCATCACTGCAATTTACAGCATTATATTTGCTTCTCTTGAGCAAAATATTCGTAGATTTTTATGCTATAATATTGTAGGACAAATGGGCTTGCTGATTATTGCAGGAGGTTTACTCAGCCCTTCGGAAAAGGCAATACCAATTTTGATACTGCATATAATCTTCTCTCTTGTTTATCAATCATTATTGTTTGTGGTCAGCAATTCGATTATTTCACGAACAAAAACAATTAGTTTTAATGGAGTAGGTAAACTGATGTCAGTGGAAGGCATGTGTGCTATAATCGCAATACTTACAATGGCTGCATTTCCTGGAACCGCTGGATTTATCAGTAAATCATATATCACAGCTGAAATTGAAATGAACACTGTTGCCTTAAAAGGGTATAAAAATTTATATAAGGTTCTAAATTTGCTGCTTCATTTAAGCGTGGGGCTAAAGTTTCTTTATTACTTATTTATTGCAAAAAGTAAGTCAAAACCGTTAGCAGAGAGGGGGGGCAAAATGACTATGATCATTTTAGCATTTATATGCGTAATCGCTGGCAATCCTTACTTACCTATTTACAATAAACCTTCGATTTTCGATTTTGTGTACAACACAAAAAATATTTTGTCGCAATTTAATTTGTTATTATGTACCACTTTATTGTTTATTCCTTTACGCAAGTTATTTTACCCGAGAATAAATTTTAAAATGGATGTTGATTGGACTTTTAGAGCTTTCATACCCTATATTGTCTTGCTGTTCAATCAGTTAGTCTCTAAAACTAGAGAAATGTTTGCCAGCATAGTGCAAAACTTGACTAATTCACTTGCTGGTTTATACTTTAATAATATTACTAAACTTAAAGAAGTGCTGGATTATAACTCAGTGAGTTTTGTTTCAGCTTCTTCTCTCTTTTTAATGAGTATTCTACTAACGCTATTATGTTTAAATCGTTAATTGAAAGTTTAAATTCTGTATTTAGTAAACTGAGAGGAAAGTCAATCATTTCTGAAGATGATTTTAATCTTGCCATGCGTGAAATACGTATAGCTTTAATTGAAGCTGACGTTTCACTTGAAGTTGCGAAAAAATTCATCAATGACATTAAAGATAAAGTGATTGGGGAAAAAGTCATAAAAAGTGTTTCTCCAGCACAAATGATAATTAAAATTGTGCAGGATAATTTAGTTGCAGTTCTCGGATCAGAGAAAAGTGACTTAAATCTAGCAGTTAAACCCCCTGCTGTGATTATGATGGTGGGCTTACAAGGTGCAGGTAAAACAACTACCTCAGGAAAGCTTGCTTTAAAGCTAAAAAAGCAAAAGAAAAAAGTGATGCTTGCCTCTTTAGACATTTATAGGCCGGCTGCCCAGAAACAACTTGAGGTGCTGGGTAAACAAATAGACGTACAAACTTTATCTATAGTAATAAATGAGGGGCCTATTGCAATTACAAAAAGGGCACTGGCAACATCAAAGAACGATAATTGTGATTTATTAATACTAGATACCGCAGGCAGGCTTCATATTGACAATAATATGATGAATGAGTTGAAAGCCGTAAAGGAAATAGCTTCACCTGCAGAAGTTATTTTAGTAGCCGACGCAATGATAGGCCAGGATGCGGTCAACATTGCCAAATCATTCAATGAGGTAATAGGTGTAACCGGTATTATTCTCACCCGCGTTGATGGTGATGCACGTGGTGGTGCTGCTCTTTCTATGAAAATGATCACCGATTGTCCAATTAAATTTATTGCTTGTGGTGAAAAATTAAGTGACCTCGATGATTTTTATCCCGATAGAATTGCAAAAAGGATACTTAGCATGGGTGATGTTGTATCGTTGGTTGAAAAAGCTGCTGAGATTGTTGGTCAGGAAGAAATTGATAAGTTACAAAAGAAAGTAAAAAAGGGTAAATTCGACCTAAACGACCTAGTGGGAATGTTAAAAACTCTGAGTAAAATGGATGGCATTAGCAACATAATGAAATTCATCCCTAGTTCATTCACAAAAAAGCTAAGTAGCAGTGTGCCAGATGACAATAAAGTGAAAAAATATATAGCCATCATAAACTCAATGACTGAAAAGGAAAGGCAAAATCCAGATATTTTAAATGGCAAAAGAAGACTTAGAATTTCTAAGGGGTCCGGAACAAGTGTAACTGAAGTTAATCTTCTGATTAAGCAGTATAATCAAATGAGCTCTGTGGTAAATAAGTTCAGTAAAGTTGACCATAGTAAACTCAAAGAATCTGATTTGATGGATATGCTAAGCAGAAAGTAAGTCAGCAGGTAGTGGAATGAGACGATTGTCAGTAAACCTTTAGCTATATCAAAAGCGGCTTAGGTCTCGCAAAAAAATTTACAGCTTCTTGCTAGCCAAGAAATTTATTATTAATTTTAAGAAATACTATAGCTGATCCAAGCAACATGTCATACCGCGATTCATTCGCGGTATCTCAGCCGCTAACAAGAGATCCCGCTAACAAGCAGCGGGATGACGAAGTTATCGTCATGCCACCGCGAACCGTCATATCGCCGCAGACCGTCATACCGCGATTCATTCGCGGTATCTCTTAGCATAGATCCCGCTAACACGTAGCGGGATGACGAAGTTATCGTCATGCCACCGCGAACCGTCATATCGCCGCAGACCGTCATACCGCGATTCATTCGCGGTATCTCTTAGCATAGATCCCGCTAACACGTGGCGGGATGAAGGGTGTCAGGGTGTCATCCGAGTGGCCTCCTTCCCCTGTCATCCCAGTGCTTGACACTGGGATCCAGGAATTTTATTAAGTTGATAAGCATAAAAGTAGCCGTTTTATGTTAAAATACAACGTTTTGATGATTATGAAAAGGCTGGATCCCAGTGTCTGGGCACTGGGATGACAGCAGTCCTACGTCATACCGCGATTCATTCGCGGTATCTCTTAACATAGATCCCGCTAACAAGCAGCGGGATGACACCTCTCTTGGGCTCTTTTAGCTACAAACATTAAGAAATTTACCAAACAAAAAAAAGGCAAAAGAAGCCCTAGTCATTGTCTATTTTCAGTATTGGCGTTTTTTTATGTTTTAAACGTTTAATAACCTCGACTCAGCTGCTTTTTAATGCAACTAACCTTTAGTCATAAATGTTTAAGAAATTTACTAAGCAGAAAAAAAGGCAAAAGAAACCCAGTGGTAATTAGTGTTCACTCTCTAATCCTGCAAATTGGCGTACTATACTGTCTTAAACGACTTATAAGCGCGTTTCAGCTTATATAGGTAAAAACCTAGAAATATTGTGAAGACATAAGGTGCACATAGTGCAAAAAATTAAAAATAAGACGCCAACTACGTTGTTTTCTTGCTGTTTAATCTGCACAGATTAAGATAACTGAATACCTTCAGTACCATGATAAGGGGGCTGGCGTAGTTTGTCAAGTAGGTTTTTTCGTTTCTATTGTAATGACAGTTATGGCCTGTGCAAGAAATCTATTGATTTACAGCAGGTTCTTTGTTACAGTTCATAGTTATGCAAAGAAACTTAAAGCCTCATGAGTTTATTTACAGCCAGTGATTTACATAATTTGGAACTGTATAGCTGAGTATTGTATATGATAATATTGATAACAAACGATGATGGCTTTGGAAGTGAAGGAATAAAATTACTCAAAGAGATTGCACGGAATTTTGCGTCAGAAATATGGATAGTGGCACCAGATACTGATAGAAGCGGGGCTGCAAGATCTCTTGATTATCCAGTGAAACAATCTATTGGAATAAACCAACATAGTGAAAGGGAATTTAGTGTGTCTGGTACTCCTGCAGATTGTGTCATTATTGCGCTAAATAAAGTTATGAATAAAAAACCAGACTTAATATTGTCCGGAGTAAATATTGGATCAAATGTCGGGGACGATATTTGTTATTCAGGAACAATTGGTGCTGTAATGGAAGGTGCTGCAAGGTCTATACCTTCTATTGCGCTGAGCCAAGTTTATCATGATAAAATAGACTGGCACAATACAAAGGTTTTTGCACCAAAGGTTATTGCCAAGCTAGTTAAGGTTGGTTGGCCTAAAAACATAGTGATGAGTGTAAATTTTCCTGCTACGGAAAAAGTAAAAGGAGTAGAATTTGCTGAACAAGGTGAATATAACATTGATGGGGATTTAACTTTTACTGAAAATTCGAATGGCTTTTTTAGCTTAAATTGGTCTCGAGAGCACTCAGGCAGTGGTAGTGTAAATAAAATAAAAGAAGGATTTATTACTATCACACCAGTAAAATTAGATTTTACAGATTATGATACATTGAATGCTATGAAAAATTCTTGTGCAGACGAATTTTCTTCTATAGCTGACTAAGAAAAACATTTGCATTGCTCCTAATTGATGTTTTCTATTGTGTTATCGCGAGCAATTATTTTTTCTTCACCTGTATCCATGCTTTTAATCTTTAAAGTTTTACTACTCAATTCTTCATCGCCAAAGATTAAAGCAGCTTTAGCATTTGCTTGATTTGCTTTTTTCATTCGGTTTTTAAGTGCTCCGCTATATTCGTAGACTACATATAAACCATTTCTGCGCAATTCATTCGCAAGTGTTAGAGCATGTTCATCAGCCTCTCTGCCGATCGGAATTAGGTAAATAGGTCGCTCTTCTTTCGGAGAATAATTGATTAACTCCATTATGCGTTCAATACCTCCTGCAAATCCTATCGCTGGAGTGTGTTTTCCACCTACTGAAGATACTAAATTATCGTATCTTCCACCGGCAAAAACTGCCCCTTGTGCACCTAAATCTTCTGTGACAAATTCAAATACTGTGTGACAATAATAGTCTAGACCTCGAACTAATTTGCTATTTACAGTGTAAGGTATGCCAAGAGCTTGCAGTCCATTTAACACTTGGTCAAAGAAATATGAAGATTCTTTTGTATAGTGATCACTGATTTTAGGTGCATCAGAAATTATTAATCTATCTTTCTCATCCTTAGAATCCAGTATTCTGAGTGGATTTTTGATCAACCTATTTTTGCTATCTTCTGATAGATCGTTTTGATACTTTGTAAAGTATAAGATCAAAGCTTCTCTATACTTAGTTATTGTTTCACTATCACCTAAAGAGTTGATTTCCAGCTTTACATTTTTATTGATGCTAAATTCAGTTAGTAAGTGCTGAGCGAGTGATATCAATTCAACATCGGCTTTTGAATCTTCTACACCAAAAACCTCAAAATTTATCTGATGAAATTGCCTCTGTCTTCCCTTTTGCGGTCTTTCGTAACGAAATGCAGGCCCTGTTGAAAATAATTTTATCGGCGTTTGCAGTTTTTTTTCAATTAATAGCCTAACAACCGCTGCAGTGAACTCAGGACGTAAAGTTATGCTCTTTCCCCCTTTATCATTAAAGGTGTACATCTCTTTAGTGATGATGTCTGAGCTATCACCTAAAGTCTTTGTGAAAACTTCCGTATATTCAAATATCGGAGTTTGAGCAGGCAAAAAGCCATATAGACTTGAGATTCTGCTTGTTGTTTGCTCTATGTGTTTAAACTTGTACCATTCATCAAACAGGAGATCTTTTGTTCCTCTAACCGTTTGATTAGTCATAGTGTGGTCTCTATACCTGCAACCTCTGGTATGTGGTAGCTCAGCATATTCTGCACTCCTTGCTTTAAAGTAATTGCAGCACTTGGGCATCCAGAGCAAGCTCCTTGTAACTCAACATAAACTATCCCGTCTTTATAGCCACGAAATTTGATATCGCCACCATCTTGAGCAACTGCAGGTTTGATATAACTTTCCATCAATTCTTTTATTCTATTTACAATTTCTATATCATTTTTATCAAAAAATTCTTCATCCGGTATATTATTATCATTTACTCCTTCTTTATCTAGTGCTTTTCCACCTGAAGTAAAGTGATCCATGATTGTAGTTAAAATTTCTACTTTTAATGTATCCCAATTAATTCCACCCAATTTTGTTACTGAAATAAAATCATGACCAAAAAACACTCTTACCACATGTTCTATTTGAAAAAGATTTGCTGCTAGCTTGGAGTTTTTTATTTCATCTGCATTTGAAAAATCAGCCGTTTCTCCTTCGTTTAGAATTGCAAATCCAGGGAGAAATTTCAGTGTGTTTGGATTTGGTGTTTCTTCAATCTGGATGAACATGTTATTTACCATGACAATTATAATTGTTACTATTTAATCATAAAATGATAAAAAAATATACATGTCATTCATCTTTTTTCTTTTTTTAGTATTCATAGTAGTTACATTTGTTTTGCCTAGCGTTGTTGTATTTTTTCTTTTCCTGACAAAAAAAAATAACATAAGTTTCATGATGAACTCTATATTGAGTAAGTTTTTGAACGAATTTAATAGCAGTAGAAGTTATACTGAAAATTACACTGGTGATAACATGTCCAAAGATGAAGCATTAAAGATACTGGGGCTGAATCCTGAGGCAAGTCAAAATGAAATTAATAAAGCATATCAAAATTTAATGAAATTAGTTCACCCAGATAAGGGAGGCTCAGAGTATTTTGCACAGAAATTAAATGCGGCACGTGATAAATTGTTAAAAAAGTGATCTTAAAAAAAGTTTTCGTTTAACGAATTTCTTCCTTTGCTTTTTCTAAATAATCCAATATTGCTTCATGTAGTGCAGTCCATGTTATCTTCTCTTTCAAAGAGGGTATAAATTCTTTCTCCCAGGCATTCTTAAATTCCTGAAGCCATTGCTCCTCAAAATCCTGAAATTCTAAAGAAATATCTGCTTTAAAGCTATCAATTAAACTGGAGACTTCTGCAGCCTCAGAGCTATCTAGTGATTTTAAAGATAACACTCCACTCTTTAAAATGTCTAACTCTTCCAATAAATTAAGCTTAAATGGTTTATAGAGTGAAGACCATATGCGATATCTTAAATAAGAATCATAGTATAACTTAATTTTGTACATTAAAGTGGTAGATGCATCAGGAGAAATGTTATTCTCATATTGTGCAAGAGAAGATAATAAATTCTCATAATCTACTTTGCTTAAACATGATTGTAGAGTCGATTTAATTTTTTCACTAAAGGTTAGATAACTAGAAGAAATGCCATGACTATATTTACTAAAGAATTCAGGAAATATATCTGCTTGTTCTAATTTAAGAGGTAAATCTTTTCTAATTTCTCTTGGTAAACTATGTATTGAAAACTGATAAATAACCCATACAAAATTCTCATCAAACTCATCTGAGTAATCAGCATTATTATCAGGAAAAATTACATTACCTTTCTTATTATTCCAAGGTAATATCTTATAGAAAAATCTGTTCAGCCTTTGTTTTAATTTCAAAATACCTTCATTTCTATCACCTGCTTTATACAATATTTCGCCCATTTGCTGTTTAGCATCTTTAGGGTTTATTCTGTCACTTATGTGCAATCCAATTCCATTTTTCTCTAATAACTCCCAATCAAACAATTTGTGTGGATCTGGTTTACGCATTGTATAGCCAAGTTCTTGATTGTAAACTATGGTTCCTATTTCAGAATGACTAAATATCATATCCCTTTTAATTTTAAAACGCTCCATAAGGTATAAAATCAGCTCTTTAACGGACCTCATTTGCTCTTCCGGAAAAGGCTCAAGTCCTGTGTTTACAATTTCAATACCTACAGAATAGTTGTTAAGCTTCCGTAGCTCTTCAAGCTTGCTATCTATCTTAACTCTTGCATAACTAATACCAGCATGCCATGCTTCTTTCTCTAATGGAACCATTAAGGTGATGCTGCCATCCCTATCGACAATAAAATGAACTGACAATCCTCTAGCATTCAGCGTATCTTTTGTATCTTTTAATGTTGATGTTTCAGTATGGTGAACTATAACCATTAACACTTTTTCACCTGCCCTATCACCATAATTTAAAGCTGAAGCTGGACTTAAAAATAACAAATCCTGATCTTTCAATAATGGTAATTTTTCTTGTAAATCTTGAAAATCATTCTCGATACTGCTTGAACTGGATACTTGCCCAGATATGAGAAATGCTGAGACAGTAATCAGTAAAACTAATAAATATTTGTTGACTTTAGATAGTTGGATTTTCATACCATCTTTATAAACACTTTGTAGATAATTTTTCATTATATAGTTAGAATAGGGTTGTTGAATAAATTTACAAGACAAAATCATACTAGTTCGGTAGTAGTAACATGTCCAAAGATGAAGCATTAAAGATACTGGGGCTGAATCCTGAGGCAAGTCAAAATGAAATTAATAAAGCATATCAAAATTTAATGAAATTAGTTCACCCAGATAAGGGAGGCTCAGAGTATTTTGCACAGAAATTAAATGCGGCACGTGATAGGTTGCTGAAGAGGTAGTAATTAATATCGCTTTAAACTTTTTATTTGTGTGTAAAGGATAAGTTGCTACAATAAAACGAGTTAAAGGTAGAGAAAGCTTTAAGTTATGCAGAAAAAAAAAACAACGATAGAAGAAAAAGGCATATTAGGGTGGATAGAATATAGATTGCCTATATTTTCTTTTTTGAAACACACTGCTTCTTACAAAGTGCCAAAAAACTTAAATTATGCTTGGAACTTTGGCTCTTTGGCTGGTATAGCGCTAATTTTACAAATAATAACAGGTATATTTCTTGCTATGCAC
The DNA here is from genome assembly GCF_947250735.1 of Wolbachia endosymbiont (group A) of Sphaerophoria taeniata. Taxonomy (NCBI): domain Bacteria; kingdom Pseudomonadati; phylum Pseudomonadota; class Alphaproteobacteria; order Rickettsiales; family Anaplasmataceae; genus Wolbachia; species Wolbachia endosymbiont (group A) of Sphaerophoria taeniata. The sequence continues at coordinate 912,197 of NZ_OX366344.1, read as the reverse complement.
TACACTCCGCATGTTGATTATGCGTTTAATAGTGTAGAGCGCATAATGCGAGATGTGAATTACGGGTGGTTAATACGCTACACTCACGCTGTTGGAGCATCGCTCTTCTTTATGGTAGTCTATGTTCATATAATGCGTGGATTATATTACGGATCTTACAAGAGGCCACGAGAGATGGTGTGGTTTGTTGGTATATTTATGTTTTTTGCAATGATGGCAACTGCCTTTATGGGATATGTATTGCCTTGGGGACAAATGAGTTTCTGGGGTGCAACAGTCATAACCAACTTATTTTCAGCTATACCTTTAATTGGCAATAAAATAGTTATATGGTTATGGGGTGGTTTTTCCGTTGATAATCCAACACTTAACCGTTTTTTCGCTCTGCATTATCTTCTGCCTTTTGTTATTATTGCTTTAGCTATGCTTCATGTGATAGCTCTGCATAGGTTTGGCTCTGGTAACCCAAGTGGAGTGGAGGTAAAATCAGATAAGGATACCATTCCTCTCTATCCTTATTATATAGTCAAGGATTGCATAACTTTTGGTCTGTTTTTTGTAGTTTTGTTTGCATTTGTTTTCTATGCTCCTAATTATCTTGGACATCCAGACAATTATATAGAAGCTGATTCTATGGTCACTCCGGTACATATAGTGCCAGAGTGGTACTTTTTACCTTTTTATGCAATGCTACGTTCAATTCCAGATAAACTTACTGGTGTGCTTACCATGTTTGCGTCTATTTTAGTTTGGTTTTTGTTACCTTGGCTTGATAAATCAAAAGTTAAAAGTGGTGCTTATCGCCCAGTGTTCAAAAAATTTTTTTGGGTTTTCGCAATAAATTTTGCACTTCTTGCCTGGCTTGGAGGACAAGAGGTGAAAGAGCCTTACATCACTATGAGTAGGCTATCCACTCTTTATTATTTTGCATATTTTGTAATAATTTTACCACTGCTTAGTAAATATGAAAAGCCAAAAGAACCACCAAAAACCTTAAGTGGTTCTGTGCCGGAGATGAAGTAATGCTGATGAGAAGTATGTTAGCTATACTTTGCATATTGTTTTTTGCTAATTTTGTGTATGCAGAAGAATTCAAGCCATCACCAAATAAAAAAATGGACTGGAAATTTGATGGAATTACCGGATCTTTCGATAGAGAGTCAATTCAACGAGGCTATAAAGTGTATAAAGAAGTCTGTGCTGCTTGTCATTCAATGAATAGGATAGCATTTCGTAATTTGCAAGATGTTGGTTTTTCTGAAGAAGATATAAAACAGATTGCAGCTTCTTATCAAGTTAAAGATGGTCCGAACGATTTGGGTGAAATGTTCGATAGACCTGGAGTACCTTCGGATTATTTTATTGCACCTTTTGATACAAAAGAAGCAGCTGCAGCAAGCAATAATGGTGCAGTTCCACCAGACTTATCGTTAATTATTAAAGCAAGGCATGATGGTGCAAATTATGTCTATTCACTGTTAACAGGCTATCAAAACGGCGAGCACGATGAAAATGATTTATACTTCAACCCTTACTTTTCAACAGGCAGGTTAGCTATGGCGCCACCACTTTCTGAAGGAATGGTGGAATATGATGGTGCAAGACAAGCCACAGTTGAAAATATGGCGTATGATGTGATAAATTTTTTACAATGGGCAGCAGAGCCAGAATTAGAGCGCCGGCATAAACTTGGATTAAAAGTAGTGGCGTATTTTATAATTTTAACAGTGTTTTTTGTATTAACTAACAATAGAATTTGGAGCAAGCTCTATAAAAAGAAGTGATAGTCAATTTTGCCTCAAATACAATGGTTGTCATCCAAGTAGCTAACACTGGTTCCTTTATGACGGCAGTGCCCAGAGGTGTCATGCAAGTAGCTGACAACATAGAAACGAAAAACTTACTTGACAAACTCCGCCAGCCCCCTTATCATGACGTCCAGTACAATGTTGCAAATTAAAAATCTCTCCATCCTGTGCTGGTTCTTCGATTCTAAACGCCACTTCTACCTGGTCATAACCAATCTGAATTCGTTCTACTAATGCTTTAATGATGCCACGCTTAGTTTGCCAATCTAGCTGTTCCAAATTAGATTTTACACTGGAATAAAGACTCTTTATACTGTTGATGATAAGGTTCATTCCCTTCTCTATTGCTTTTTGATCAACTACCTTTTTCTTCTCTTCTTCTATCCCTCTTAAGCGTTCCCTCATTCTTTTCATCGTCTGTTTAAATTCTTCCTCACTTATATATCCTTTATCTCCTACATTTTCTTGACTATAATAGTCTTCCATTAACTTTTCGATGCCTTGTTTTATTTGATTTTCCCTTCTTGCAAGCTTCTTATCTGATGATTCATCATTTTTATTTTCTGCAATTCTACGGTGATACTCATTTTTTATTATCTCTGGGTTTTTTAGTAAATTTTTCACCTTTTCCCATATAGCTGTTTCTAACATATCTGTACGGACCAATTTATTAGTACACTTCTCCCTACCATCAGTAATACGTATAGTACTACTACAGCGATAATAGCTAAACTTTTTTCCCTCAACTCCACATTGTGCACCACTATACGCATATCCACAGTTTTGACACACAACTAGACCTTGTAATAGATATTTCTTTTTTCCTCCCTCTCTCTGCATCCTTGCTCCTTTTCTATTTTCATCCAGTTGCTTTTGTACTTTATTAAATAACCCTTCATCAACTATTTTTGGTACTGGTATATAAATCCAGCTGTCCTCATCTGTGCGACAGATAGAAACCTTTTGTTTATTTCTTTCTCTTTTTTCAACCCTCTTTAATTTACCAAACGCTGCTTGTCCTTTATATGCTGGATTTCTTAACACCTTCCAAATTATTATTGGACATCACACCTTCTTTCCAGTTCTTGTTCTAATTGACTTATCTCTTAGTCTACGTATCACTTCCCTTATACTTATTCTCTCTTGCCCTACCCACATGAATATCTGCTTTACTATTTTTGCTTCCTCTTCATTTATTTCAAACTTTGTCTTTTCTCTATCTACATGCTTTATACGATTATAACCAAAAGGTGCAATGCCAATTACACTTACACAGCCTTTTTTTGCTCTATGGAGTTTTCCCCTACGACTACGTTCCATAATCTTTGTACACTCATATTCTGCCACTAATCCTTGCATTCCCAATAACAATTTAGACTCTGGATTATTTTCAGTCTTATGATTTAAGAATATTACTTCTACTCCTGCTTTTTCAAATTCATCAAGTAATATCATTTGATGTGCAGATTTTCTTGATAGTCGGTCAGGTGAATGAATATAAATTTTATCAATTTGATCTTCTCCTACTTTATCACGTAATGCATCTAAACCTTCACGTTCTAAACTCCACCCACTAAGCCCATCATCCTTAAATTCATACTCATTCAATAACTCATGCTTATCTGCAGCAATTCTATGCTTGAGCTCGGCAATTTGACTCTCTATTGTATTGTTCTGCGCTTGACTCTTCGATGAAACTCTTGCATATAAGGCCACTGTTATCATTTTTCTTTATCTCCTTTTCATTGTTTCTTTTTACCGCATACCTTAGTAACAGCTCATAGGCGTCTGCTAGATGTTGTTCCGCTAATTCATCTGGCTCGTATCGGCAAGTTAATGTTCTTTTTCTCATAGTTTCTCCTGCAAATGTTTTTGTAGTGCAAGGAGCCTTACCACTCCTTTTTTCCATCAATCCATTTACTCTTATGAAAAAGACCAACTTTTATCAGCTACAGCCTTCAAATTTGGTCTAGCCCTTCCTTTACCAACTGCTGTTGCGCTTTCTGATACGACTCTTATTTTTTTAACAAACTTTCCATTTTCTCTGTTTCTTTCTTTAATACCTCGGCTATTTCTTTGCTATTTTTCGCATAATCCATCGCTGTTATTCCAAATTTATCTGCTTGCTCTATTTCAGCCCCTGCTTTTACTAGCTCCTCCACTATTTCTTTTTCTCCTACCATACATGCAAGATGCAGCGGAGTGCATTTATTGCCATACTCTTCAGCATTTACATTCCCTCCTGATTTTATCAATTCTCTAACTGTTTCTAGACGTTTCTCCGTTATCGCTAGATGCAGTGCTGTATGTCCTCTTACATCTGCTGCATTCACATCTACTCCTTTTTCGATTAATAACCTCACTGTTTTTACCTCTACTGCATAATGTAGAGCTGTTCTTCCTTTTTCGTCTCTTTCATAAATATTTTTAAACGAGTTCTCTAATAGTGACTCCTCTTTTTTACCCAGCTTTACCATAACTTACCCCACCTTTTCTTTAAACCTAAGCCTTCCTTTTTACCACCTCATCTATCATTGCATTCACTTGGCTGATTATCTTGCTTGCTAAATTTTGACATTCTTTCTTTATTAGCGATTTGTCTCTCCTCCTTATTTCTCCTATCTCTATTATTTTTAGCTCCGGCATGTAGCTTACATTCAACATGTCTGCTATTTCTCCCACTAGCCCCTCTATTCCATAGCACGTCAGTTCTCTACTTTTTGTTATTCCTCCTTTTTCTCTCAAAAATTTACTCGCCTTTTCACTCTCTTTGCTATCACATAGACGATACTTTTCACTTTCCCAGATATAGTACATTGGTGTTGCACCGTACTTATTCAGTTGATTAACTTCAGCTCCGGCCTTTACCAGCTCTTTTATTATTTCAACTCCTGCTCCTCCTATTTTGCACGCAGAGTGCAGTGGCGTACATCCAGTGACATATTGAGTGGCATTTACTTCTGCTCCTTCTCTTAGCAGCACTTTTACATTTTCTAAACTTTTTGCAAATACTGCACAGTGCAGAGGTGTATAACCATTTTTATCTCTTGCATTAACATCTGCTCCTTTTTTTATTAATAACCTCACTGTTTTATAATCAGAGATTTCTACTGCTTGATGCAAGATCGTCTCTCCTTCTTCATTTCTTTTATTAATGTTTTTAAACCCGTTACTTGATACTTCTTTAAAAAACTTACTCTTGCTAAAACTCATTTCATACCTCACAAAATTAGCTTTTCTAGCGCCAGACAAATTTCTTATATTTACCTGCCGCTATTCAAGTCATGTCCGTTTTAGCATAAGAAAGCAAGTCTTTTTCTTTTTATTTCATACACTTTTACCTATTATTAATATAATATATGAGGATCTAAATATAAGTACTTAGCTTATTATACATATTACTTGACTATTTTTCCAACTTCTGTGCAAATGTCGATGTTCGTGCCACTTCAGTACTCCTGGATAAAATACTAAAATGTGCTTTTCTAATTCGTGTATTGAGTCTTTTTGCTCTGAATCTGAGTCATTTTTATAGTAAACGTTGTGTTCTGCTAAAACATATTTTCTGACCTTCTGATCTGTATAATTTTCTAATTTGTAACGATGGATAATGCTGAATCTTTCTAAAATTGGCTTGTGTTTTAAACTCCAATGTTGCCCTGAAAGTTTATCGCTTCCCAATACAAATTTATTCCCTCTTTCCTCTACACTACTTACTGGAAAACATGCGTTTATTTCTCCTAAGCTCCAACTGTCCGATAATATAACTTGTGCTTTCGCAAACTTTATTTCTGGTAATAAACTTTGTGGTAATGGATATAGTGCTTTTAAATTGTACCACTGATGACTCCTTTCATAGATGCCTTTGTAATCCTTTGTGTGAGGCTCTGTTTCTCCAAGTACTGCTACATCTAATCGATATATGTCATTACTAAATGTTTGTTCATAATGCTCTCTTAAATAGTTGTCTACAATCTCTACTAACGGACCTCTAGAACTGAAAAAATTTATTCTTCCAAACGATAACACTGGTCCATCTTTTTCAACTTTTCTACCTGAATAGTCTGATAATAAGCTGCCGAATATACTTTCATCTAATATAAACCTATCAACGTTATAGTAGTCATTAAAAATCCTCATTAGCCTTGATCTTGCTGGTAATGATAGTTTTGCAAGCTCTACAACCGCATCTACAAAAAAGTCATTTGGAACATCTTTTATCCCTATCTGCAGTTCAAAAAAATGTTTACCAGGTGGTTCTTCGATAATTGTAATATCTTCTATATTTGCCCATTTGAGAGCTATTTTGAGTGAAGCAGGTGTTCCTCGCAGTCTTTGAAATTTTACTCCTTCTACTATAGCTCTTCTTTTATTTTTTACCCAACGCAGTATCTCTTCTAAACCACAACTATGGTCAACTATGGTCAACTATGGTCAACTATGGTCAATTTATTCAGTGGGGGATTTATAACATACGTAGCAATTTTCTCACCACAGGGCTTGAGGTAGATGTGGAAAGGACGCTCAGGGCTTGGCAATGTCCAGGGTTAGAACGAACTGATCAAATATGGCAATGAGGAGGAATTTGTGACTATTTATATACGTTTTGAAAACCACAAGCAGATTGAAACAACAACACTTGAAAACAAGCCAACTGGAAATGATTGGTATGAAGCACCAAAGAATTTTGACTGGCAAAAAAGTTATTGTTTAACAGAAGGAGAGAAAATTGTTGAAAGGAATAAGGAAGATATTGAGCTGGAATTATTGGAAAATGCAAAGCTTTCTGCACTTGATAGTATGCGTTTTTATTATGATAATCATACTCACCAATACGCAGGACATTCTTACCAGAAGTCTAAATCTTATGAGATTCAAGCGAAAGCCGCAGAGAACATCTTAGCAGCACCAGAATCTATGAATGCAAAGGATAAAGAAATTATAGAACCTTTAGCAAAAGTCCGTGGTATTACGGTTATTGAAATGGCAAGAATAATTGAGGAAAAAGTGAAAAAAGCAGTAAAAGCGATAGTGAAATGCGAGGAGTTGGAAGACATGGCGAAGAGGAAAATTGAAGAAGCCAAGAGTGAACGAGAGCTAGAGAACTTACTAAACGATTTTAAACAAAAGATGCAAAGAAATGGCTGAAGAATTTTTGCACGGAGTAAATGTTATTGAGGTAACCTCAGGGGCAAAAACAGTACGTGCAGCTAAATCATCAGTGATAGGTGTAATCGGTACTGCACCTGAAGCTGATGAGCAAAAATTTCCGCTAAATAAACCAGTGTTAGTTGCAGGAAGCTTAAAGGAAGCAGCAAAGCTCGGAAAGAGTGGCAGTTTACCTTCTGCAGTAAATGGAATATTTTCCCAAATCGGTGCAACAGTAGTAGTTATTCGAGTTGAAGAAAGTGAAAACAGCGATCCAAAATTAAAAGAAGAAGAGACGCTGAAGAATATAATTGGAGGAGTTGATAAAGAGACTGGAGAGTATCAAGGGATAGAGGCATTCCTCAGTAGTGAAAGTATAGTTCATGTTGCCCCAAGAATATTAATTGCACCTCAGTTTACTTACCAACTACCAGAAGATGCAGTGGTTGCAGCATTAATTCCTATAGCAGAAAAGCTGAGAAGCATAATAGTAGCAGATGGACCAAATACCAATGATGAAGAAGCAATCAAGTGGAGAAAAAGTGTAGGCAGCTCAAGAGTTTACGTAGTTGATCCATGGATTAAGGTATTTATTGAAGGAAAAGAAGAAATTTTGCCAGCAAGCCCATTTGTAGCTGGTTTAATAGCAAAAGTAGATAGCGAACAAGGATTTTGGCACTCACCTTCAAATAAAGAGATAAATGGTATTGTTGGAACAAGCAGGCCTATTGATTTTACGCTCGGTAATACAAATTGTAGAGCAAACCATTTAAATGAAAATGAAGTAACAACGATAATTCATCAAAATGGCTATAGGCTTTGGGGAAATAGAACATGTTCAAACGATTCGAAATGGGCTTTTCTGTCAGTGAGAAGGACTGCAGATTTAATCAATGATAGTCTACTTCGAGCTCATTTATGGGCAGTTGATCGCAATATTACCAAAACTTATATAGATGATGTGATCGAGGGGGTGAATTCTTATTTGGCCAATTTAAAAGCCCAAGGAGCGATTATCAGTGGAAAATGCTATGCAACTCCCGAACTCAATACACCGGCAAATATTGCAAGCGGAAAAGTGTCTTTTGATTTTGAGTTTACACCGCCATATCCAGCTGAGCAAATAATATTCAGATCCCATCTTGTAAATAATAGTGTAATAAGTTAGGAGAAAGCGAAGTGTTACCCAAAATACTGAGAAATTTTAACGTATTTGTAGATGGTCGTGGTTATGCAGGAAAAATAGATGAAATAACCTTGCCGAAGCTTACCATAAAAACCGAAGAGTACAGAGCTGGTGGTATGGATATTCCAATAAATATTGACATGGGCATGGAAAAGCTTGAAGCAGACTTTACTTTTGCTGAGTATGATTCAGAACTATTTAGACTTTTTGGCTTGATAGATGGAAACTCAGTATCTTTAACTCTTCGTGGTGGAATGCAAGGAAGTGGTAGTAATGATATTGAAGGAGTAATTATCAACCTCAGAGGCATATTCAAAGAATTTGATTTTGGTAGCTGGAAACCTGCTGAAAAAGCCACTCTAAAATGCACTGTAGCTGCCCATTACTATAAACTTACGATAGGTGGTAATGAATTAATAGAAATCGATGCTGAGAATATGATCCGTAAGATTAACGGTGTGGATCAAATGGCCTTGCTGCAAACGATTCTAGGGATTTAATGTAATAGACGGATGCCTTTTCACTTCTTTATTGAAAAATTACTGATAATACTGTATAATTATTGATGTTTTTTAGGCATTTGTGCTATGGCTTTATCTAAATTTCTCGACCCTAAGAATGATGTAGCATTCCGCCGTATCTTTGGTACAGAAAAGAATAAAGATATCCTCATTCACTTTCTAAATGATATTTTGAGCTTTACTGGCAAAAATGCAATACAGGATATAGAGTTTTTAAGTACTATTCAAGATCCTGATATTGCATCTAAAAAGCAAAGTATTGTTGATGTGCTATGTAGAGATTCCACAGGAGTGCAATGGATAATTGAGATGCAGGTCGCTAAAACCAAAGGCTTTGAAAAACGTGCCCAATACTACGCAGCTAAAGCTTACTCAAGACAAGCTGACAAGGGCGATCAATACCATGACCTTAAGGAAATTATCTTTATTGCTATAGCAGATTGTATACTATTTCCGGATAAGTCTGAGTATAAATCAAAACACACCATTCGAGATGAAGATACTAATGAACATGATCTAAAAGATTTTTACTTTGTATTTATTGAACTGCCTAAATTTTCCAAAACTAAAGAAGATCAGCTTTCAAATATAGTTGAGAAGTGGGTGTATTTTTTTAAGTACGCTGATGAAACAAGTGAAGAAGAATTGGAAAGGATAACAGGAAGTGACGTAATAATCAAAAAAGCGTATGAAGAGCTAAACAGGTTTAACTGGTCAGAAAAAGAGTTTATAGCCTATGAACAGGAGACTAAGCGTATTCGTGATGAACAGGCTGTCCTTGCTCAAAAACTTGATGATGCCAAAAAAGAAGGAAAGATTGAAGTTGCAAAAGCGATGTTGACTAATGATGTTGATATTAACACTATTGTCAAGTGTACAGGTCTTTCTGTCGATGAGGTTCAAGAATTAATTCAAGTTGAAGGGAAATAACCCCTATTATCATCTTTATATTGAGAAATTTAGTATGAAGAATCGTTAATCAAACACAAAAACTATAGTAACAAAAATTAGTTATGTAAAAGCCGATATAGACTTTTATTTAATTAACTTTTTCAGGAGAAGTATGCAAGCTATAACACTTAATAACCCAATAACAGTTGATGGAATTTCTGTCTCAGAATTATCGATACGTGAACCTAAAGTAAGAGATTTACTTGCTATAGAACGCATAGAAGGCGAAGCTTTAAAAGAAGTAGCTTTAATTGCTAATCTAGCATCCGTACCAAAAGAAGTAGTTGAAGATTTATGTATTAAAGATTATGTAGAAATACAGAAGGTGCTAAAAGGTTTTTTGTCGCCGCTGGAACAGAGGAGTTAAGATTCAATATTTTAAAACTTAGCTCAACAACAGGAAGTGGAATTGAGCAAATTATTAATATGAGTACAAAAGAGTTTCTAAAGTGGTTAGAAGTAAGTGAAGGAGTAACAAAAAAATGTCAATGCTTTCAATAAAAATAGGTGCAACGTTAGATGGCAGTTTTAATAATGCAATGACAGGTAGTGCAGCAAAGCTTTCTAAGTTGGGTGATAGTATAAAGCAGCTTGATTCATCAATGAAATCGGTTTCCAAATTTAAGCAATTAAATCATGATGCCCTTCAAGCCATGAAGAATTGGAAGGAAGCGGAGAAGAAAGCGAAAGAATCAGCTACAGCAATTGCTAAAGAGAAGAAGGAAAAAAAAGAGCCAAGCAAAGCACTGAGAAATGAATTCGAAAAATTGAAAGCATCGGCATCAAAGGCAAAAGAGGCTTATATTAAAAAGAGAGATGCACTTCACACATTAAATGAAGAAATTAGGAAAAGTGGAAAGGATGTTAAATCTTTAGTGAGAGATCAAACTAAACTTGGTTCATCTATTGAAGTACTAAAAGGAAAATACAGTAAATTAGGATCTGTAATACAAAAACAGCAAAATGCTTTAGCAAGAAAAGCGCATTATAGATCACAAGTAATGGAGACTATAGGACTAGGTCTTTCGCTTGCAGCGCCAATTAAAGTTGCGATTAACTTTGAAAGTGCTATGGCTGATGTTAAGAAGGTTGTAAAGTTTCAGAATGATGAGGAATTTAATAAGTTTAGTGAGAATATAAAGAAGTTATCCCGTGAAATACCTCTATCAGCTACAGAATTAGCACAAATAGCTGCAAGTGGTGGACAACTTGGAATTCAAAAAGATAAGTTAATTGGATTTACAACAACAGTAGCTAAAATGGCCACAGCATTTGATATGTCTGCAGAAGAAGCAGGTGATTCTATAGCTAAGCTTGCCAATGTTTATGGAATTGAGGTAGCAGGCATGGAAAGAGTAGGTAATATTATAAATCACCTTTCAGATAATAGTGCTGCTAAAGCAAAGGATATGGTCCAAGCACTTGCTATAGTTGGTGGTACTGCAAAACAGTTTGGTTTTGATATTAAACAGACAAGTAGTTTAGTAAATGCCTTTATTAGCCTAGGCAAACAACCTGCAAAAGCAGCAACTGCAATAAACGCTCTACTTAGTAAACTTCAGACTGCTGAAGGACAGGGGAAAAAGTTTAAAGCAGCATTGGAAGATGTGGGAATAACTGCAGAAGAGATGACACAAAGGATTAGCAGAAATGGCCAAGACGCACTACTTTACTTTTTTGAAACTCTAGAGAAGGTAGATAAACAGGAACGTTCGCAAATCCTTCTTGATCTGTTTGGTCAAGAGTATCAAGATGATATTGCATTACTAGTTGGAAGCTTAAAGAATTATAAAGATGCCATAAATCATTTAGCTGATGAGGAAGAATTTAAACAGTCCATGCAAGAAGAGTTTAACAATCGTGCAGCAACTACAGCAAATAACTTACGATTACTGAGGAATGCGATAGCAGAGGTGGGAATGAATCTGGGCTCAGTAATGCTACCTCCTTTAAAGTGGATAAGTAATATTCTAAGAGAGATAACTAACCCCATAGCTTGGTTTGCAGAAAAGTTTCCAGTTATTACTACAGGAATAATGAGTATAATTTCAGCTCTTATTATTGGTAAGATTGCAGTGGTAGGTTTTGGTTATGTATTTGCATTGGCTGGAGGTGGAATATTAACTTTTAAGGCTATTTTGCAGGGAACACTTTTACCAGTATTAACTTCATTATCAGCACGAGTAATTCCAGCAGTAATCATGGGGCTGAAAGCTTTAACGCTAACCAATCCTATAGGAGCTGCTGTTGCTGGACTATCAGTTGGTGCAGCGCTTGTAATCGCTAATTGGCAGAAGGTAAAGGACTTTTTCTCAAGTATCTGGAAATCAATTACAAAACCTATAGAAAATTGGATTGGTGTAGGAAAATTGTTTAATGATAATCCAATAAAAGCATTTGAGAAACCAGTAGAAGCAAAAATAGGCAATACAACTAAGATAATCAGTGAAAATAGAAGTATTTTTAGTAAAGGAAATCCTTTATTAAATAATAATACTTTTAGTGGAATTTCGAATAGTAGAACGAATATTGAAAGTGCTAGAGTGATTACAGAAAAAAGTTCTGTAGCAGATAATTCAGAGAAAGTTTTAAAAGACTGTGAAAAGTGTGAACAAAAAATTTTTAATCAAACTTTTACATTTAATATAAGTATAAAAGCAGAACCTAACCAAGATGTACGTAGTCTTGCTGATGCAGTAATAAAAAGAATAAGAGAAAAATCGCGTGACGTTCTGTTTGATTCAATAGAACCAATTTACTAATGCTATCACTTGGTCAGCATAAGCTTTCTCCAACAAGTTTAAGGTATAGTAAAGAAAACCGTTGGAGTACAATTGAGTGTATTGGTAAAATACCTTCATTACAAAATATTGGCCAAGGTACAGAAAATATAGACTTAGAAGGAATAATTTATTTCCATAATCTCAATGATTTAAATCAATTAAAAAGTATGAAAGAAGCTGAGGAAAATCAGGAACCAAGTATCTTAGTAGACAATTTAGGAAATGTTTTGGGAAGATTTGTTATTGTGCGGTTAGAAGAAAAGCAAACGTCGTATTTTCCATGTGGATTACCAAAAAAGATAGAATTTAGCTTAAGTTTAAGGCGTTATATATGATAGTACATTATATAGCACGAGAAAATGAAATGTTAGATTACATATGTTTTAAACACTATGGATATAGCTCTGGAGCAGTAGAAATAGTATTGGAGGAAAACCCTGGACTTGCGGAGTATGGAAGTTTTTTGCCTGCAGGATTAAAGATCAGGTTACCTACAATACAAGAGCAATTAAAAAAATCGAAGTTAAAAGTATGGGAATAAATGAAACCTGAATTTAGCATTGAAGGAATAAAAGATCATGTAATATCGGTGCATCTTACTGATGAATCTGGTACTATAGATGATGTTGCAGAGGTGTGCGTTGATTATGGCAATGAAAACGTGGAAGTTCCAAGTGAATTGAACATAGCGCTGGGTTATAAGGAAACGGGAATCTTTCCAATGGGTATATATACAGTCAACGAAGTTACGATACAAGGCCCACCTAAGACTCTACTAATAAAAGCTCATGCAACAAATTTAAGAATATCTTTAAAAGCAAAAGTATCAAAAGAATGGCATCAAATTACCATAGAAAACTTAGTGAAAGAAATAGCTCAAAAACATGGATATGGACATAAAGTCGATGAGAAATTTAAAGACGTACTTATATCTCACATCAATCAAACTGAGGAGAGTGATATAAGCCTTCTAACGAAAATAGCAATAGAGCGTGAAGCAATGGTAAAATTAGCTGGTGGGTATATATTATTTATTTCAAAAAACATGGCAAAATCAGCCACAGGAAAAGCTTTAGGAACAACGACTATTAGACCTCAAGACACAATTAATTGGAAAGTGCATTTTACCGTACGTGATAAATACAATTCAGTAGTAGCAAAATGGCACAGCTATGAAAAGGGTGAAACTATTAAAGAAATAGTTGGTAGCGGCGAACCAAGTTATATTATGCTAGAAATTTACCCAAATGCAGAGTCAGCGCTAAGTGCAGCAAATGCCAAATTGAAACAATTGAAGCGTAACAATGAAACTTTAGATATAACTATGTCTGGTAATCCAGAGTTATTTGCAGAAGCAAAGCTTAATCTTATAGATTTTAATCAAGCAGTAGATGGTGAATGGATAGTTAATAGAGCAGAGCATACTCTAAATAGCTCAGGTTACCTTACTATGTTATCAGCATCTTTAAGTAAGTAATGTTAAGGAAAAATAAGTACATAGTCTATTCAATGTAAAGAAACTACTGAATATGAGTCAACTAAAATGTAATGAAAAGGATAAAATACATTTTGTATGGTTTATACCATTAATAGTATGTGTTGTTATTACATATTGCTACCAAAAATCCAAAGCTAACGAGAATTACAGAAAGATACTACAAGTAGCTACTGTAAGTTGTAGTTTAGAAACAACGAGATTTTTAGTAAAAGATATAATACCAAACTTAAGCGAAACTGCATTACATTATGCAGCAAGAGAAGGATGCTTAGATACTATTAGATTTTTAATAGTAGAAGAGAAAGTAAATATAAATGCAATCGATAAGAATGCTTTTAAAAGGACAGCTTTACATCATGCTGCAGGTGAAGGGCATTTAGGAATTGTAAGGTTCTTATTAGAAAAAGGCGCGAATCCTAACATAAAAGATAATGACGGAAAAGGAGCTAGAAAAATAGCTGTAATGGCATCGCGACACGATAAAAACAAACCTTATAAAGAAATAATAAAGTTACTGGCTAGAGCAGAGGAACAGTACAAATCAGAGAAGTAGTTACTATAAAGTAGTTATCCATAATAAATCCACATTTAAGTAATTATGAAAAATCAAAAAATCCCAATCGCAGTAATTGTAACGATGTTAATACAGACGGTAGCGGCGATTTGGTGGCTTGCCAAACTGGATTTACGAGTGCATATACATGAAAAACTCATAGAACAAAATAATGGATTAACTGTTACGGTATATCGTCTGGAAGAGCGGGTAAAAAATCTTTCTGAGGAATTGGATGAATTCAAAGCTAACTCAAAGTAACTATTCTAGCATATAAGGCTTAGAATGTGATTGGCGATCTTCCCAATTTTCGATGTATTGCTCAACTAGTGGAGAATCTCCAGTTATGATCAATAGATTCTCAGCATTCTTTTTCTGGGCAGCATCAGAGAAATTGAACGAACCCGTAATGATTTTTTGATTATCAATGATCATAATTTTGCTATGTGAAATTGCAGGTTTATAGTCTATATATATTGGTATTCTTTGATGAAACAGCTCATTGATAACGCTATACTTTGAGCTCACTTGCGATTCGTCGAGAATAACCTTAATATCAACACCACGTTTTTTTGCTCTAATTAAAGATTGTGCAATAGGCTTTGAGGTAAATTGGTATGCCTGAACCAACACGGATTTTTTAGCATGATCCATAGAATCAATTATTAGATTGGTACAATTTTCTCTAGGAGTGAAACATACAGTAGTACTTGGACAAGAAACACACCCTGATAAAAGTGAGCAAGTTAATAAAACTAATAAATATCTACTCATGACTAAATACATCCTTTCAATTGACGGTGGTGGTATAAGGGGCATAATACCAGCAGTAATTCTAGCAGAAATAGAAAAGAGAGCAAGGAAACCTATTTCTCAAATTTTTGATCTTATGGCTGGTACTTCAACAGGCGGAATTGTTGTAGCTGGGTTATGCAAAAAAGATGAACGGGGAAATCTCCAATATTCAGCAAATGATTTAGTTGAGCTTTACCAAGAATACGGGTCATATATTTTTAAATCTTCATTCTTCAGGCGATCAATATTATCTTGGTTTAACTGTGCACAATACCCACATAAAAATATTGAATTTGTACTGGATAAATATTTTGGTGATGATACTCTACAAAATACTTTAAGTAAGGTACTGATAACAAGTTATGATATTCATAACAACTATCCTTTCTTTTTTAAGAGTTGGAGAGAAGATAGAGATTTTGTCAAATTAAAAGATGCACTCAGAGCTACAACGGCTGCACCTACTTATTTCATACCAAAATATCTAAAAATTGACCAGATAGACAGAGTATTAGTGGATGGAGGGGTTTTTGCAAATAATCCAGCAGCTTGTGCATATGCAAGTGGTAAGAGGTTATTTCCAAATGATGAGATTATACTGCTATCAATAGGTACTGGTGGAACAAATAGAAGTATAAAGTATGCTAACTCAAGGAGATTTGGCAAAATAGGGTGGATCAAGCCACTACTGAATGTGATGTTTGCTTCTGGATTGGATTGCGTTGATTATCAACTAGAACAAGTAATAGATGATAAATACATAAGAATACAATCGCAATTGAAAGTAGCATCGACTGAGATGGACAATATTACACTCAAAAACATCAAATTTCTTCAGCAAGAGGCAAATGCAATGATAGAAGGTAATCAAAAAGTAATCGATAAATTCTGTGATGTTTTATCTTGATACGTAGAAATGCCAAAAAAATTCTGCAGAGCTAAATAAGGGTTTAGAATAGATAATATATTGTGTGATTCATATAGGTTATTACAATAAAAATGTAAGATCAAATAGAAATTTGTACTTGTGATAGTTTATATACCTTATTACAATTATGGTGGGAAGTATATCAACAATAAAAGCCGCAAGTAAATGGACTCTAAAGTTAAGCTACGCCTGAATTGGGTAAACCTATATAAAAAATTAGGTCATGCAGGAAGAGTATGTCAGCACTATAATATTTCACGCTTTACCTTACGCAAATGGTGTAAACGTTACAAGGAGTTTGGTGAAAAAGGATTAGAAAATCTTAGTAGCAGGCCTAAAACCTCACCTTTACAAAAAACCAATATATCTAGTGATCAACTTATTCTCCACTTAAGAAAAACTAGAAAATTAGGAGCAAGACGTATTCAAACTGAATTGAAACGTTTACATGATCTCTCTTTTTCATTGGCTACTATACACAAAGTTTTCAAAAAATATGATGTAAGTCTTTTACGTATTAAACGTCATTACCGCAAACAAATAAAGCGTTACAACTGTAAAGTACCAGGAGAGCGTATACAGATGGATGTATGCAAAATAGCTTCTGGACTTTATCAGTATACCGCTATAGATGATTGTACACGTTATAAAGTTGTTACATTGTACCCAAGACGTACTGCAGAAAACACTCTAGATTTTCTTGAACAACTAAGAGAAAAAATGCCATTTCATTGTCAAAGAATTCAAACCGATAGAGGACAGGAATTTTTTGCTTATGGGGTGCAAGAATATTTGAAAAAATGGAAAATCAAATTTCGTCCTATCAAGCCATTTTCCCCGCATTTAAACGGTAAAGTGGAAAGAGCTCAGCGTACAGATTTAGATGAATTTTACAGTAGTGTTAACATCAAGGATCCTGACCTACAAATTAAACTCAGAGATTGGGAAAACCATTATAATAGACAACGTCCTCATAGCTCTCTTCAAGGGAAAACTCCATGGGAAAAATATAAAGAGCTAGAAAGTACAATTCCTTGTTTAAGTGAAGTGCAAAAAAATTACATTCCGTCAAAGGAGCCTTTTGTCATGCAAAATTACAAGCATGATCAAAGATTAAAGTCAATTCAAAAACACAACGTTACTTAACTATTTAAAATTCAGACTTAATCTGACAAATCAGTTGTTATGACCTATATGAATCACACAAATATATTAACTACTTTTACTTATATCTTAAACACAATTCAATTTTCACACTCACCCAACTCACCAACAGTTAGGCCACTTGCTCGCAAAATAATATCAATAGAAACATCTGCCTTTGATAGATTCTTTGCAACCCTGATTTTTTCTGCTTTTTTAACTTTTTCCTTGCCACTTTTCATATCTTCAGATAGAGATTTGACTAATGCATCTAACGATTCTTGATTCTCATCTTCTCTGTACTCATCCATTAAACTCAATAGCTTTTTGCTATTCTCATCTTCACATTCTGTTATTTTAGGCAACAGAGCTTTTATTAAACTCAATAGTTTATTCTCTTCTTTACTTTCTCTCGTTTCAGGTAGCAAAACTTTAATATTCACTGATAATTCTCTTGCTATTTCATATAATTTATCAAATGATATGGCAGTATATCCTTTTTCATATTCGTGTATTTCCTTGAGCGTTAAATCAACTTTATCCGCCAAATCTTTTTGAGTATATCTCCTTATCAATCTCCATTCTCTTATTCTTTGCCCTACTCTGTAATATATAGAATCAGTGCAGACTTCTTTTCTTGTATCATTATACTCGTAAATAGATAAGCCGGTTGCTTGGGAAATTATGTCAACTGACACTCCTTCTTTAACTAGATTTTTTGCTACCTCTAATCTTGCCTCCTCTTGATTGATTTTCTCGCTAATATGAACAAACCTGACTAATGAAGGTACTATTTTGCCTAACTTTTGATTCTCGTATATTTTTGTTAGATAGAGTATTTCCTCGTCTTCATAGCTGTCTTCCCTTACTATTACTGGTTCAGGTAATAAATCTACAACATCAACTGATAATACTCTTGCTATTACATATAGTACTTCAATTGGAATAGAACTATACCCATTTTCATAGCTGTTTACCTCTTGGTATGTTAAACCTATTTTACTTGCTAATTCTATTTGAGTATGCCCTCGCATTAACCTGCTATTTTCCATTTTTTGCCCTATTTTGTAACTTATAGGACTAACATCTCTTACAGAAACAAACATATATACCTTATTTAGAAATAAATTTTCATCCAATTTGATCAGCAGATAAATCAACTACTTGCAAAATAATATCAAGAGGAATTCCCCCTTTTACTAAATCCCTTCCAACTTTAATCCTTTCTACCTCTCTCACTTTCTCCTCACAAAGCCGTATTCCTTCAAACAGAAATTTTATTAATGCATTACGTAGTTCTTGGCTCTCAATTTCTTTGTATTCTTTAATCAAATTCGGTAGCTCATTTTCCACTTTACTACCTTCATCTTCCTCTGTTAGTAGATCTGTAATACTAATCGATAATGTTTCTGCTATCTCATATAATTTTCCCAGTGGAGTAGCTACGCGTCCTTGTTCATAGTTGCTTATTTCGTCACGTGTTGTACTCATTTTCTCCGCTAAATCCTTTTGAGTATACTCTCTCACTAGTCTCCATTCCTTTATCTTTTTGCCTATTTGGTAGTAGATAGAACCAACTTTTTCTTCAACACATTCATCAGCAGACAGACCAATTGTTTTTGCAACAATATCAACAGAAACTCCTGCTTTAACCAGACTCTTTGCAATTTTTATTTTTTCCGATTTTCTACTACTTTTCTCACTAACTTGGACAAATTTGGTTAGCAAACAAAACATCTTACGTAACTCCTGATCGTTAATCTTTTTATATTCTCTTACTAGATTTAATATTTCTTCTTCATCTTCAAGACAGCTTTTTGATACAGGAATAAGATCCGTAATACTGATTGATAGTGCCTCAGTTATAGCATACAACCTTTCAATTGGAACTCTACGATTCCCTTTCTCATATTGCAATATCACCCAGTATTTTACACCAATTTTCTCTGCTAAATCTTTCTGAGTGTACCCTCGCTCTAACCTCCAGCTTTTTAATTTTTCTCCCACTTTATAATCTAGACTTTTTTCCACAAAAAGAACCTTGCATATAATATTTTCTATTATAGCTCAAAGGCTCCAGATATAATAGCCAGACTCTGGAACCTTTAAATTAAAGTGCCCTACAAGTTTCTTTACTATTTTCACGTACTTTGTCTGCCCATGAAAACAATTTTTCACTTACTTCCTTCTGCTTTTCACTCCATATGCCACATCTAGTGAAACTACCTCTTTCTACCGCTTCTTTAAGTTTCACTCCTCCAAAGAGACAGTTTTTTCCTATTTCTTCGCCTCTTTTTTGTAACTCAGCCCACATTTCCTTATTTTCTACTCTCACTTGCACCTGATCTGCCTCTTGGTACAATATAATATTTAGCTTACCAATGCTTGTAGGAAATTCTAACATGATAGAGCTGCCATCTGAAATATCGGTATAGTTTCTTATACCTCCCTTCTCACTTTTAACTTCAACTGCATCATTACCAATTTTTAAGATATTACTTCCTAACTTTCTGTTTGCTTCCAGTATTTTGGCTACCTCTACCTTACTATTCCCAGAAAATTCTATATACGATGTTGTATTATCTATCTCAACATCTATTAATTCTCCTTCTTGCACAGCATTTTCGCCAGCTTCCTCTAGCTCTTCTAGTTGCTTATCTATCTGTGGCTGAACTTCTGGCTGTAGCTCATTATAGATTTCACCTATCAGTTTATTCTGCAGTAGAGTATCATGAAACTCTGCACCACTTAGCATTAATTTACGTATTAGCTTTTTACGATCAGCCTTATCAAATTTATGAAAATGTGTGCCCAGTATCACATATTCCGCGAAGCTCCATTCTCCATCATTACATGCATTTAGCCTTGCTCCAGAAGCTAGTACTTTGTCTATAACTTTGTGCAATTCATTTACGTTTTTTGCCTCTACTATAGAACTCTTAAACCAGCTCAGCTTCTCTGTATTTGGCTTTATTTTTTGCAAAGCTGAGGCAAATGGATTTTTATCTTCTTGATCACTTACAGGTTTTGTGCCATATATATAATCAAGTCCTTTTCCATAGTTGATTTTGTTTTCGCGAACGTTTCTGCTAGGGAAAGGCATTGTATCTTCCAGTTTTATCTCCTTCTGGCTATTAATTTTACTCACAAATTTAGACTGCTCTATATCAACGCTTTCAAGAGCACCAAATATTTTCTTGTGATTAACATTAGTCTTTTTATTCTGATCTTTACTAGTCATATAAACCTCATATTAAAAATACTTTTTAAGTGTACAATAAACTTTGTTATTATACATTATATTACTCATTATAAATTAATATGAGTAGATTTGCAAATACTTTCTGCTATAACAATCCGTTTTCTCTAAAGCTAAAATAACCCCCACTTGTAATGATAATATGATCAAATAATCTAACGCTTACAGTACTACATGCTGCTGCTAAGCTCTTTGTTACTTCTTGATCTTCTTCTGAAGGTTCTAAACTTCCCCCAGGGTGGTTGTGTGACATTATTACTAATGTTGCATTCTTTATTAATGCTTTTCTTGTAATTTCCTTTATGTATACTGGTGCTTTTTCCATTTCACCAATATAGGATTCTTCTCCGGTTAGTTGGCGCCTTTTATTCAAATACAGTATTTTTACACATTCCCTTTCTAAGTGTCCTATACTTACGTTCAAATACTCTACTAGCCCTTGTAAGTCCATTATTGGCTCACTCTTGAGCTTTTCTCTCAGTACTCTTTCTAGTGTTTCCTTAACACACATAATCATTGCTACTGCAGAATCAGTTACTCCTTCTATAACTTTCAGGTCATCCATTTCTCTACCTAAAATCTTTCCTACTCCCGTATAAGTATTCACCAGATTTTTAGCAATTTCTTGAGCCTGTGGCCTTTCATGTACTGCACTTAGAAATGTTTCCATTATTTCACGATCAAGTAGTGCTTTGCCTTTGCTTTCTAATATTCTGAATTCGATTTCTTCTTTACTTTTATTCATATAATTTACCCTTCACTAACAACAAACTTTTTTTAAATATTTACTGCTGTTTTTTTATCAGCATTGGCATAGAGCCATAGCTTCCGAGTGAAGTCAAATCAATTTCTCAATCTTTTTTACTTATTTTTTCATCAAAAAGTAAAGATGTTAATAGATACTGATTTTTTTACTTAAATTTGTTGAATTTCGTCTAAAGAGATGCCTATTGTTTTTAAAATAATATTGATAGAAATTCCTTTTTTTACTAAGTCTTTTGCAATTTTGATCTTTTCTGCTCTTTTCACTTTTTCTTCGCAAATCCGTATGCCTTCAAACAAAGATTTTATTAGTGCATGACGTAGTTCTTGGCTCTCAATTTCTTTGTATTCTTTAATCAAATTCGGTAGCTCATTTTCCACTTTACTACCTTCATCTTCCTCTGTTAGTAGATCTGTAATACTAATCGATAATGTTTCTGCTATCTCATATAATTTTCCCAGTGGAGTAGCTACGCGTCCTTGTTCATAGTTGCTTATTTCGTCACGTGTTGTACTCATTTTCTCCGCTAAATCCTTTTGAGTATACTCTCTCACTAGTCTCCATTCCTTTATCTTTTTGCCTATTTGGTAGTAGATAGAACCCGTTTTTTCTTCAACACATTCATCAGCAGATAGACCAATTGTTTTTGAAACAGTATCAACAGAAACTCCTGCTTTAACCAGACCCTTTGCAATTTTTACTTTCTCTGCTTTCCTACTACTTCTTTCACTGACTTGGACAAATTTGGTTAGCAAACAAAACATCTTACGTAATTCCTGATCATTAATCTTTTTATATTCTCTTACTAGATTTAGTATTTCTTCTCCCTCATCTTCAAGACAGATTTTTTCATTTGATACAGGAATAAGATCCGTAATATTAATTGATAACACCTTTGCTATAGCGCACAACTTTTCAATCGAAATTTTTCGTGTTCCTTTTTCATATTGTAGTACTATTTGATACGTTACACTGACTTTCTTCGCTAAATCTTTTTGAGTATACCCCTTTGCTATCCTACAACTTCTTACTTTCTGTCCTACTACTTTATAATATAAAAAATTAGAGTAATTATTCTCTTTTTTCACATTTTATACTCCATAACCAGAAGAGCTGTTACGTATGCTTAATTGAGAACCTTTTTGACAAACTGAACTCATCTCCTTTCAAACAATTTTTCTATATCACTTAGTTTCATTTCTATATAAGTTGGTCTTTCATGACCAGAATATTGTAAGTCAAAAATATGATATAAAGGAAATAAGAGGGAAAGATAACCCTACTCACTATAGGGATAGGGTTATCACGGGCGTGTGCGACCGGCAGAATATTGGTATTACAACCGTGTCCATCAAGGTACACTAGCCCATCTCTCGATACGTTTGAATAGTTGTGTGGGACATGTATATGCACCCGTTTACAATCTTAAATTAATTAAACTATCGAGGTTATAATGATTACATCTTATCAAAATTTTATTGGCATTGATATCGGGAAATTTAAAAATGTTGTTGCAGTTCACGAACAGAAGAATACTGTAGGATTTGACAATAATACTTCTGGCTGGCAACAATTGTTTCAAAAGTTTTCAGATATCCTACCTAATTCTTTAGTAACTTTAGAAAATACAGGAAAGTATGAGCTTGGTTTATTACATTTTCTTGTTGACAAAAATATTGCCACACATCGAGCTAATACCCGTAAAGTAAAAAGCTTTATCTTGTCTCACGGAACTTTAGCAAAGTCTGATAAATCAGATGCAAGAGCTCTTGCTCAATATGGATTTGAACGTCACAGCACTATCTCTCTATTTGTACCCACTTTTGAAAATCAATCAACCTTGGTTGCACTTTGTCAACGTCGTGATGACATTACGCAAATGAGAGCTCAGGAAAAATGTAGACTGGCAGCACCTGAAAATGACCATATAAAAGAAAGTTGTCAAAAAACTATCGAATTCTTTAATATTCAAATAGATGAACTCAATAATACTATACAAAAAATTATTGATGAAAGCCGTGAGTTACAACAACGTCAAAAAATCCTAAAAACAGTTCCTGGAATAGGTCCAAAGTTATCTCAAGATTTTCTCTGTTTAATGCCAGAGCTTGGTTACTTAAGCAGGAGAGAAGTTGCAAGCCTTGCTGGGGTTGCACCTTATCCAAAAGAAAGTGGTAAAACTATTGGATACCGAAGAATAACAGGTGGTAGAAGCAATGTTCGTGCAAAACTTTTTACATCTGCCATGGCTGCTGCAAAGTCCAAATCTGCACTTGGTGCCTTTTATTCTAAGCTTGTTGAAAGTGGTAAGAAGAAGATGGTAGCTATAACAGCTCTAATGCGTAAAATTATAGTAATTGCTAACGCAAGGCTTAAAGAAGCAATTAATTTGAATATTTAAAATTTACATAGCAGTAATTGAAATGAATATTGTGAATAAGCACTTTAAGTTTGTGCGGACGTGCTTATTCACAATAGCTTAAACGGAAATTGTTGCAGCAGCTGTTTGATATAGAATTCTGTTTCTATGACAAACGGGTTTTTATTATCTATATGGTTGGGTAAAGTTGCAAAATTATACAAATAAAAAATTTAAAAAACATAGTTGATGGAAGTGGAAGTTTTTTGCCCGCTGGATTAAGAATTAAGCTTCCTAAAATTCAAAAAATACCGAAAGAATCTGTTATAAACATTTTAGATGAATGACACCAGATTTTGATATAGTAGCAAAAAATAACCCAGTAACAGAGCTTTTAAAAAAGAGTTTAATATTACTACGTGTCACTGATGGATCAGGTACTACAAGTGACGAAGCTGAGATATGTATTAATTATAGTTCTAGCGCTTTAGAACTTAAGGGTAATTTACAGGTTTTTCTAGGATATAAAGAAACAGGTTTATTACCTATGGGGGTATATAAGGCAAATCAAATTACAATACAAAGTCCACCACAAACTTTAAGAATAAAATGTGACGCTGCAAGTTTAAGAGGATCATTAAAGGAAAGAAAATCAAAGGAATGGAAAGACATTACCTTGGGAGATTTGATTAAAGAAATAGCACAAGAACATGGGTATGAAGGTAAAGTCGCTGAAAGATTTGAAAATATATTTATACCACATACCATTCAAGCAGATGAAAGCGACATGAGTTTTTTGGAAGGATTAGGCAAAAAATATGATGCACTAGTAAAACCAGTAGGAGGATATATAATTTTTATTCCGAAGGGAGAAGCAAGATCAGCGACTGGAAAGATGTTAGGTACAACAGTATTAACACCTAAAGATATTATAAATTGGGAGGTAAATTTTAATGTGCGTAACAAATATGGATCTGTTATTGCAAAATGGCACAGTTATGAAAAGGGAGAAACTATAGAAGAGAAAGTGGGAAATGAGGGTCCAAGTTATACCCTGCAAACGCTTTACTCTACCGCAGAATCAGCAATTAGTGCAGCAGCAGCTAAGTTAAAACAACTAAAACGTAGTACATCAAATTTAAATGTAACTGTTCCTGGTAATCCAGAATTATTTGCAGAAGCTAAGATCAGCCTTTCAGGATTTTGTCAGGAAATTGAAGGTGAATGGGTAATTAGCAAGGCAGAACATATTCTGAATAATAGAGGATATCAAACTATAGTAGAGGCAACAGTGAGCAAAGCTGTTTAAGTGAAACTTAAGCAAATGGTCATTTAATTCCAAATAAATATATAATACATGAACATAAATTCGATCATATATAAAAATAGACTAATTTTATTAATAGCACTAGCAGTATGTATTGTAATCGTATGTATTTCCTTATCTGAAAAGAGATATGAAGATAGCATTACTAAATTAGAGATTGCATCTGAAACTTGTGACCTAGAAAATATCGAGCTCTTGATACAAAATAATGTAAATATTGGCGAAAAAGCATTGCATTATGCTGCAGAAAAAGGATGTTTAGAAATTATAAAATTTTTAGTAGAAAAGGATGTTGATATAAATACTGCCAATAAATTTAAGCGAACAGCACTACATTATGCTGCAGATAATGGACATTTAGAAATTGTCAAATTCTTATTAGATAAAGGATCAAATCCTATAGCTACAGATCGAGATGGAAGAAGACCAAGAGATATGGCTGTAGTGGAATTGCGATATGATAAAAACAAAGGCAAAACATATAGAGAAATCATAAAGCTACTTGCTAAAGCAGAGGATCAATACGAATCAACAAAAAGTAATCACTAAAGCTGTAAGTTTTCTATAATCTATACATAAATTTCTAAAACTATCCATAACAAGTTAATATTTTCACATGAAAAAGCAAAAAATCCCAATTACGGTAATTATTACCATATTAATCCAAACCGTAGCATTGATATGGTGGTTATCCAAGCTAGACTCAAGGGTACAATTTCACGATAAACTCATTGAATATGGTTTAATGGAAAAAGTGTTAGTACTTGAGGAAAGGGTGAAAAATCTTTCTGAGGAGTTGGATGAGCTTAAAGCTGATTTTAAGTAATTATTCTTCTACTTTTGGTGTATAAGGATCAGATTGAGATTTACGATCCTTCCAGTTTTCGATGTATTGCTCAACTAATGTAGGTTCTCCTGTTATAATCAGTAGATTCTCAGCGTTTTTTTTCTGCGCGGCGTCAGAGAAATTGAAAGATCCAGTTATGATTTTTTGCTCATCAATAATCATAATTTTACTGTGTGAAATTGCAGGTTTATAGTCTATGTATATTGGGATTTTTTGATGAAACAGTTCATTAATAACACTATACTTTGAGCTAACTTGCGATTCGTCGAGAATAACCATGACATCAACTCTACGCTTTTTAGCTTGAACCAAGGATTCAGCAATAGGCTTTGAGGTAAATTGGTATGCCTGAACTAATATGGATTTTTGAGCTTGATCTATAGCATTGGTTATTTGTTCGGCACAATTTTCTCTAGGAGTGAAACATACAGTAGTACTTGGACAAGAAACACACCCTGATAAAAGTGAGCAAGTTAATAGAACTAATAAATATCTAATCATGAAAAAATACATCCTTTCAGTTGACGGCGGAGGCATAAGGGGCATAATACCAGCCATCATTCTAGCGGAAATAGAAAAAAGAACAAGAAAGAGAGTAGCTGAAATCTTTGATCTTATGGCAGGAACCTCAACTGGTGGAATTGTTATAGCAGGATTATGTAAAAAAGATAAACCTCAATATTCTGCTAATGATTTAGTCGAGTTCTATCGGGAATATGGACCATATATTTTTAAATCTTCATTTTTGAGAAGATCAATATTTTCTTGGCTTAATTGCGCACAATACCCACATAAAAATATTGAATTTGTACTGGATAAATATTTTGGCGATGATATCCTTAAAAACACTTTAAGTAATGTGTTGATTACGAGTTACGATATTCACAATAACTGCCCATTTTTCTTCAAAAGCTGGAAAGAAGGTAATATTAAGCTGAAAGATGCACTCAGAGCTGCAACGGCTGCACCTACTTATTTCATACCAAAACATCTAAAAATTGACCAGATAGACAGAGTATTAGTGGATGGTGGGGTATTTGCCAATAATCCAGCGTCTTGTGCATATGCAAGTGGTAAGAAGTTATTTCCAAATGATGATATTGTACTGTTATCGATAGGTACTGGAAGAACAGATAGAAGCATAGAGTATGCCAATTCAAAGAGATTTGGAAAGATAGGTTGGATAAAACCACTAATACATGTGATGTTTTCTTCAAGTTTAGATGCAGTAAACTACCAACTTAATCAAGTTATAGCTGATAAATATATACGTATACAATCCCAATTGAAAATAGCATCACCTGACATGGATAATATTACATCAAAAAATATTAAATCTCTTCAGCAAGAGGCAAAGGCAATGATAGAGGAAAATCAGAAAGTGATAAACAAATTCTGTATAGAAATATAAAATATATAACTATTTTTACTTATATCTTAATATATTGTTTAACACAATTCAATTTTCACACTCATCCAACTCATCAGCAGTTAGGCCACTTGCTCGCACAATAATATCAATAGCAACACCTGCCTTTGCTAGGTTTTTTGCAACCCTGATTTTTTCTGTTTTTTTAACTTTTTCCTTGCCATTTTTCATATCTTCAGATAGAGATTTGACTAATGATTCTTGTTCTCCGTACTCATCCATTAAACTCAATAGCTTTTTGCTTTCTCTTGTTTTAGGCAGTAGAACTTTAATATTCACTGATAATGCTCTTGCTATTTCATATAATTTATCAAATGAGATGGCAGTATATCCTTTTTCATATTCGTGTATTTCCTTGAGCGTTAAATCAACTTTATCTGCCAAATCTTTTTGAGTATATCTTCTTATCAACCTCCATTCTCTTATTCTTTGCCCTATTCTGTAATATATAGAATCAGTGCAGACTTCTTTCTCTGTATTATCATACTCGTAAATAGATAAGCCTGTTGCCTGGGAAATTATGTCAACTAAAACTCCTTCTTTTACTAGATTTTTTGCTATTTCCAACCTTGCTTCTTCTTGATTAATTTTTTCGCTAATATGAACAAACCTGACTAATGAAGGTACTATCTTACCTAACTTTTGATTCTCGTATATTTTCGTTAGATAGAGTATTTCCTCGTCTTCATAGCTGTCTTCCCTTACTATTACTGGTTCAGGTAATAAATCTACAACGTCAACTGATAATACTCTTGCTATTATATATAGTACTTCAATTGGAATAGGAATATACCCATCTTCATAGCTGTTTACTTCTTGGTATGTTAAACCTATTTGACTTGCTAATCCTATTTGAGTATGCCCTCGCATTAACCTACAATTTTCTATTCTTTGCCCTATTCCGTAACTAACATTGCTTGCAGAAACAAACATTTATCCTCCATTTAAGAAAAAAACTTTATTGCTATAATTTTTTTACGAGTTATCCATCTAAAACCATATCAATAGATAAACCTACCGCTTGCAAAATAGTATCAATAGAAATTCCCCCTTTTACTAGATCCTTTGCAACTTTGACTCTTTCCTCTTTCCTCACTTTTTCTTCACAACCTTCAAACAGAGATTTTATTAGCGCATTACGTAGTTCTTGGCTCTCAATTTCTTTGTATTCTTTAATCAAATCAGGTAGCTCATTTTTTATTTTATCATCTGCATCTTCTGTTAGTTCAAGCAGGTCCATGATATTAATTGATAACACCTCCGCTATCTCATATAATTTTCCCAGTGGAGTAGCTACGCGTCCTTGTTCATAGTTGCTTATTTCATCACGTGTTGTACTCATTTTTTCTGCTAAATCCTTCTGAGTATATTCTCGCACTAGTCTCCATTCTTTTATCTTTTTTCCTATTTTTTAGTAGATAGAACCAACTTTTTCTTCAACACATTCATCAGCAGACAGACCAATTGTTTTTGCAACAATATCAACAGAAACTCCTGCTTTAACCAAACCCTTTGCAATTTTTATTTTTTCCGATTTTTTACTACTTTTCTCACTAACTTGGACAAATTGGGTTAATAAACAAAACATTCTACGTAACTCCTGATCATTAATCTTTTTATATTCTCTTATTAGGTTCAGTATTTCTTCTCCCTCATCTTCAAGACAGCTTTGTGATAAAGGAATAAGATCCGTAATACTGATTGATAGTGCCTCAGCTATAGCATACAACCTTTCAATTGAAATTCTACGGTTCCCTTTCTCATATTGCAGTATTACCCAGTACTTTACACCAAGTTTCTCTGCTAAATCTTTCTGAGTGTACCCTCGTTCCAACCTCCAACTTTTTACTTTTTCTCCCACTTTATAATCTAGACTTTTTTCCACAAAAAGAACCATACATATAATATTTTCTACTATAGCTCAAAGGCTCCAGATATAATAGCCAGACTCTGGAACCTTTAAATTAAAGCGCCCTACAAGTTTCTTTACTATTTTCACGTACTTTGTCTGCCCATGAAAACAATTTTTCACTTACTTCCTTCTGCTTTTCACTCCATATGCCGCACCTAGTGAAATTACCTCTTTCTACCACTTCCTTAAGCTTCACTCCCCCAAAAAGGCAATTTTTTCCAATTTCTTCACCTCTTTTTTGTAACTCAGCCCACATTTCCTTGTTTTCTACTCTCAATTGTACTTGATCATATTTTTTTACATCATGGTACAACATAATATTTAGCTTACCAAGGCTTGTAGGAAATTCTAACATGATAGAGCTGCCATCTGAAATATCGGTATAGTTTCTTATACCTCCCTTCTCACTTTTAACTTCAACTGCATCATTACCAATTTTTAAGATATTACTTCCTAACTTTCTCGGTATTTTGGCTACCTCTACCTTACTATTCCCAGAAAATTCTATATACGATGTTGTATTATCTATCTCAACATCTATTAATTCTCCTTCTTGCACAGCATTTTCGCCAGCTTCCTCTAGCTCTTCTAGTTGCTTATCTATCTGTGGCTGAACTTCTGGCTGTAGCTCATTATAGATTTCACCTATTAGTTTATTCTGCAATAAAGTATCATGAAACTCTGCACCACTTAGCATTAATTTACGCATTATCTTTTTACGATCAGCCTTATCAAATTTATGAAAATGTGTGCCCAGTATCACATATTCCGCGAAGCTCCATTCTCCATCATTACATGCATTTAGCCTTGCTCCAGCAGCTAGTACTTGGTCTATAGTTTTGTGCAATTCATTTACGTTTTTTGCCTCTACCACTTCACTTTTAAACCAGCTCAACTTTTCGCTTTCGCTTATACTTGGCTTTATTTTTTGCAAAGCTGAAGCAAATGGATTTTTATCTTCTTGATCATTTAAAGGTTTTGTACCATATATGTAGTCGAGCCCTTTTCCGTAGTTGATTTGAACGTCTCTATCAGGGGAGGGCACTTCTCCAAGCTTTTAGCCTTATTAATTTTGCTCACAAAGGTAGGCTGCTGGCTAGTACGACCAATACCTCTAATAGAATTTGATATTTCACCCTTCGATAATCTATCAAGATCAATGTTTAACTCGTAAGTACCTCCTTCTTGATCATCAAAAGGTACAATTATTTTATTACCCATATTATCCTCACTATTAAAAATACTTTTTAAGCGTACAATAAACTTTATACATCTCATTACTCATTATAAATTATAGTGAGTAGATTTGCAAATACTTTCTGCTATAATAATCCGTTTTCTCTAAAACTAAAATAGCCTCCACTTGTGATGATAATATGGTCAAACAATTTTACGCTTACAGTACTACATGCTGCTGCTAAGCTCTTCGTTACTGCTTGATCTTCTTCTGACGGCTCTAAGCTTCCTCCAGGATGGTTATGTGACATTATTATTAATGTTGCATTTTTTATTAATGCTTTTTTTATAATTTCCTTTATGTATACTGGTGCTTTTTCCATTTCACCAATATAGGATTCTTCTCCAATTAGTTGGCGCCTCTTATTCAAATACAGTATTTTTACACATTCCCTTTCTGAGTGTCCTATACTTACGTTCAAATACTCTACTAGCCCTTGTAAGTCCATTATTGGCTCACTCTTAAGCTTTTCTCTGAGCACCCTTTCTAGTGTTTCCTTAACACACATAATCATTGCTACTGCAGAATCAGTTACTCCTTCTATAACTTTCAGGTCATCCATTTCTCGGCCTAAAATCCTTCCTACTCCTGTATAAGTATTCACCAGATTTTTAGCAATTTCTTGAGCTTGTGGCCTTTCATGTACTGCACTTAGAAACGTTTCCATTATTTCACGATCAAGTAATGCTTTGCCTTTGCTTTCTAATATTCTGAATTCGATTTCTTCTTTATTCTTATTATTATTCATATAATTTACCTTTCACTAACAACAAACTTTTTTTAGATATTTACTGCTGTTTTTTATCAGCATTGGCATAAAGCCATAGCTTCCGAGTGAAGTCAAATCAATTTTTCAATCTTTTTTATTTATTTTTTTATGAATAGGTGAAGATATTAATATATGGTGATTTTTTTATTTTAAACTTGTTGAATTTCGTCTAAAGAGATGCATACCGCTTGCAAAATAATATCAATAGAAATTCCTCCTTTCACTAAATCCTTTGCAATTTTCATCTTTTCTGCTCTTTTCACTTTTTCTTCGCAAATTTGTATGCTTTCAAACAGAGATTTTATTAGCGCATAGCGTAATTCTTGACTCTCAATTTTTTTGTATTCTTTTATTAAATCAGGTAGCTCACTTTCTACTATCTCATCTTCCTCTATGAGCAGATCTGTAATGCTAATTGATAATGTTTCTGCTATTGCATATAATTTTTCCAGTGGAATGGCCACACGTCCTTGCTCATAGTTGCTTATTTCATCACGTGTTGTATCCATTTTCTCAGCCAAATCCTTTTGAGTATACTCCCGTCCATTCTTTTATCTTTTTTCCTATTTTGTAGTATATAGAACCCGTTTTTTCTTCAACACATTCATCAGCAGACAGACCAATTGTTTTTGAAACAGTATCAACAGAAATTCCTGCTTTAACCAAACCCCTTGCAATTTTTACTTTCTCTGCTTTTTTACTACTTTTTTCACTAACTTGAATAAATTTGGTTAGTAAACAAAACATTCTACGTAATTCCTGATCATTAATCGTTTTATATTTTCTTACTAGATTTAATATTTTCTCTCCCTCATCTTCAAAACAGATTTTTTCATTTGATACAGGAATAAGATCCTTAATATTAATTGATAATATCTCTGCCATAGCGTATAACTTCTCAATCGAAATTTTACGTGTTCCTTTTTCATATTGCAGTATTACCTGATATGTTGTTCCGATTTTTTTTGCTAAATCTTTTTGAGTATAGCCTCGCTTTAACCTCCAGCTCCTTACTTTTTGTGCTATCTGATACCTTATAGAGATATTTGCCATAAATATTATACAGTTTAATACTACCAAATAAAGATATACAAAAGGGATGCTTCTTTCTATGTTTGAATTTTAGTTGAATATTTCTTCACAATTGTGTATAATTATCAATGCTTTTTAGGTTAATTCGTCATGGCTCTTTCTAAGTTTCTCGATCCCAAGAATGATATATCATTTAAGCGCATCTTTGGTACTGAAAAAAATAAAGATATTCTTATTCACTTCTTTAATGATATTCTCGGCTTTTCCGGAAAAAATGCAATACAGGATATAGAGTTTTTAAGTACTATTCAAGACCCTGATATTGCTTCTAAAAAACAAAGCATTGTTGATGTTCTTTGTAGAGATGAAAATGGGCTGCAAGTGATAGTTGAAATGCAGGTCGCTAAAACCAAAGGCTTTGAAAAACGTGCTCAATACTATGCTGCTAAAGCCTATTCAAGACAGGCTGACAAAGGCGATCAATATCATGACCTTAAGGAAATTATCTTTATTGCTATAGCAGATTGTATTTTATTTCCTGATAAGGCTGAGTACAAATCTAATCACGTCATTTTAGATCAAAATAGCTTTGAACATGACTTAAAGGATTTTTACTTCGTATTCATAGAACTACCAAAATTTACAAAGACAAAAGAAGACCAACTAGAAAATATAGTAGAAAAATGGTGTTACTTTTTTCGCTATGCAGGAGAAACAAGGGAAGAGGATCTAGATAAGATAGTTGGTAGTGACGTAATAATAAAACGAGCTTATGAAGAGATGAATAAGTTTAATTGGTCAGAAGAAGAGTTACTAGCATATGAACAAATGAAAAAACGCATAATGGATGAGATAGCTGCTTTTGCTGAAAAATTTGATGAGGGTCTTAGAGCATGTCTTCAAACTGAGTAGAAAGAAGTTAAGAAGTATGGTATAAGGTATATTTTAAGATGTACCCAAGCGATATAAGTGACAAAGAATGGAAGACAATAGAGCCATATTTTGAACCTAAAAAGACCGGCAGACCAAGAAAACATAGTATTAGAACAATTATTAATGCAATCCGCTATATGATGAGAACAGGATGTCAATGGAGACAACTGCCTAAAGATTTTCCACCATGGAAAACCGTATATAGTTGTAATTCGCGCTTGAAAAAAAGTGGAATATGGCAAGAAATTCATGATTTTCTAGTTAAAAAAGTAAGAGAGATGATTGGTAAAAATAAGACTCCATCAGTAGGTATAATTGATAGCCAGTCAGTGAAAACTACTCAAAAAGGGGATCCAGAGGATATGATGCTGGCAAAAAAATAAAGGGCAGAAAACGCCATATTATTGTAGATACTGTGGGTCTTGTAATTGCTGCTGAAGTACACAGTGCAAGTATTCAAGATCGTGATAGTGCTCTAAATCTTTTTGCCCAAGCTAAATGCAAAGTTCCAACTTTACGTAAGTTTTTTGCTGATCAAGGGTACATAGGTAAATTACAAAACAGATGCTTATTGGAAACGGGATGTTTATTAACGATTGCCAAGAAAATAGTTGATACAGGATTTTAAGTTATTCCCAA
Organism: Wolbachia endosymbiont (group A) of Sphaerophoria taeniata; assembly: GCF_947250735.1. NCBI lineage: Bacteria > Pseudomonadati > Pseudomonadota > Alphaproteobacteria > Rickettsiales > Anaplasmataceae > Wolbachia > Wolbachia endosymbiont (group A) of Sphaerophoria taeniata. Next base: position 878,377 of record NZ_OX366344.1, on the reverse strand, counting down.
ACGTTGGATTGTTGAAAGAACTTTTGCCTGGCTTTCCAATTTTAGGCGCATGAGTAAAGATTACGAGCATTCTCCTCTCACCTCAAAAAACTATATCTTCTTTAATATGATCACTATTATGCTTCACAAATTAGCTCATTCTTCAGTTTGAAGACATGCTCTTAGGCTAGGTCAAGAAAAAGGTAGGCAAGAAGGTAGACAAGAAGGCATCCAAATCGGTCATGAAAAAGGTAAAATTGAAGGTAAAATTGAAGTTGCAAAAAACTCACTCAAGGCCGGTGTCTCTATTGATGTTATAGCTCAAATTACCGGTCTCTCTCATTCTGAAATTTTACAACTCAAGGAAAAAACATAATTATTCACTTCAACATTTATGAAAACCTTCTCTAAGTTAGACATGTTCCCTAATTAAGAATCTAGTGAACTGTCTAAAATGGCTATAAAGATTGCACATAGAATTATATAAATTACTATCATAACGTTACCCAAACTTCTATATCAAAGCTACGTACTGTAAGTTCAATATGGAAAACACATTAACCACTTAGCATTATTACCTGTAACGTCTACTTCATCCATTTTAGTATTAGGACCATCAAACTTGGTCTGGTATCTCTAATTATTTTGGCTAATTTTGCTACCTTCACTTTAAATTTTCCACTACTTGGCATATTATAGCTCCACCCCTTATATTATAACTTACCTATTGAGATTACCTCCAAGTTTGGTTACTCCTATCTCAGAAAGACAAGTTGATACTTCTGAATGGCTGTGAACTGAAGCATTACTTAAATAACTTTGAGGCTCTAAACTTATCTGCTGTTTTTTTGTACCATCAACTTCTAATCTACCATCTCTGTTGTGTAATATCTGCTCTATTGATTGATTTAGCAGACCCTTATTAAATTGAGCTATAAACTTGTCAAATTTCTTCGGACTTAATTTACCAGCTTCTTCATCAGGACATGCTTTCTCTACATACGATTTTAAAATCCCTGAAATTTCATTAAATTTACCACTCATGACTTTTCTAGTAATCTCTTTTTGCATTCCCATATAATCAATATTTAATCGATGCATTGATACACCACTTTTTAATCCAGCTTGCTCTACTACTTTCTCAAATCCCTTTGTAATATTGAGTGCATAGCCCTGTGCTTTTAGTGGAGATATAGGCTGATCTACTGTAGAAATATACTTCTGACCTGTAACTTTTCTAATTAATAAATCAAGTAACATTATTGTACCATTTACATCGATTGGTGCACTAATTTGTGAGATTGAACTTTGAGTGAATGTTTTCTCAGGTAAAGCAGCTCTAGAACCTAATAACCCACCTATAGAGCTCTTTACCCAACCAAATAAATCATTTATCAATGAAGATGGTCTTGTGCCACTGCTTGCTGCTATCTCAGGTTGATTACTTGAATCTATAGCAAGAGGTTTTCTTGACATATGATGACGATTGTGATCTTCATGGTGATGACGGCGTTTGCGCTGTCTTACGCTATCATCAGCTAGAATAACGTGAGGAATCAACATTGAAGATGGAACTGCAGACTTGCTCCTTAAATATTCCTTAATTTCTCTATAATTCTGATTGATAGCCAAATCATAGGTTGTTCTACCGTCAGCAGTTAAGGCATTAACATCAGCACCTCTTTCAACAAGACGCTTAACGACGTCTAATGAACCCAACTGCACAGCCCAATGAATAGGTGTCCAACCTTCATCATCTTTGACCTTAATATCAGCATTGTTATCTAAAAGAAGTTCAACTATATTAAAATTGTTCTTTTGAATGGCCCAGAACACAGGAGTCCAACCCTGCCTACCCTGAACATTAACGTTAGCACCTTGTCTGATACCGTCTCTAACTTTTTCAAGATCTCCTTTTTCTGTAGAAATTAATAATTCTTTATCTAGATCCAATTGTTTTTGTTTCAAAACTTCTACTATATCTTCGTAACCCTTTTGAATAGCTAGGTCTAAAGATGTCTTGCCGTACATGTCTGTAGTCTTTAAATTAGCACCCCTGTCAAGAAGTAGATTTACTACATTCAACCTGTTTGCGTCAACAGCAATATGCAAAGGTTTCCTATTGTATGCATCTTGAGCCTCAATATTAGCACCTTTATCAAGAAGAAATTGAACCATATTTGAATTACCTTCTTGAGCCGCAAAGTGCAAGGGTGTTCCTTGATATGTGATCTCATTATTAAACTTGGCACCCTGAGCTATAAGGAACTTGACCGCATCCCATTTACTTCCCTGAGCGGCATAGATTATAGGTGTCCAACCATTATTACTATCTTGAGTATCTAAGCTAGCACCTCGAACTACAAAATCCTTAACTTCATTAAGATTACCACCTTGTACTGCAGTTAACAACTGCCTATCTAGATCTAATTGTGTTTGTTGTAAGTATTCTACAACATTATTATGTCCTTTATCTCTAGCAAGATTTAGCGGTGTTTTACCATTCCTATCTTTAGTATTGATATTGGCTCCCTTACCCACGAGGTATTCTATTATATTAAGATGGCCATTCCAAGAAGCCCAGTGCAGAGGCATCCAGCCGTCTTTGTCAACCTCATTAACACTTACTCCTTTATTAAGAAGAAATTCTATAATATTTTTATTATCGTGCTCAGCAGCAATGTGTATAGGCTCTCTGCCATAAACGTTTTGAGGATTAATATTAGCCCCTTTGTCAACGAGAAACTTTGCAACTTCTAAACAGCCTTTCGACGCTGTATAATGTAGCGGTGCCCAACCATAGTTACTGGTATCATCAACGCTTACCCCCTTACCGAGAAGGAACTCTATAATATCTTTGTAATTTTTTTCAGCAGCAATGTGTATAGGTTTCCTACCAAAAATGCCCACATCTATAGCATTAACATTAGCACCCTGACCAACAAATTTTTTGACTTCAGAGAGATCTCCATTTTCTGTAGCAGTCAATAATTTTTTGTCTAATTCTGTTTGTTTTAAAAATCCTACTATATCTGTATAATTCCCTTGAATAGCCAAGTCTAAAGGTGTTTTTCCATCGCTAGTTTTAGCTTCAATATTAGCCCCTCGACTTGAAAGTACTCTAACTATATCAAGCCTGTCTTTGAAAATTGCATGATGTAAAGGTGTCCAGTCATTTTTCGTTTTAGCTTCAATATTAACACCTTTATTAAGAAGAAACTCAATTATTTTAGGTGTAGTATTATTATGCTGAATAGCCACATGCAAAGGCGTTAAACCATCATTAGTTTTAGCTTCAAGGCTAGCCCCTTTATCTACAAGAAGCTCAATTATTTTCAATTGACCATAAGCATTTGCTATATGTAAAGGTGTTTCCCCAATGTTAGTTCTAGCCTCAATATCAGCATTTCGATTTAAAATTGCCCCTAGATATATCAAGCTTATTATCATTGTCAGCAGCACAGTGCAAAGGCGCCCAACTACGTTTATCTCTAATATTAACATCTGCACCCATACTGAGAAGATTCTCAACTTCACTAAGATTATTTCGTCTCACAGCATCAAACAGTTGCTCTGTCGATAGAATTGCTTTTTCCTTATTAAATTCCACTATAACATCTTCTGAGTTACAAATAGAAGCTATACACTTTGAGTTAGAAACTATTGCATCATTAAAAGCAAGCATCATTTCTCTTGCTGGTTGGTAAGTATTCCAATTTTCTATTTTTACAAGAGTGTTATTTTTATGTGATAGCAATAAGGTATCATTCATAACTTTCATATCGAAATCTAATATAGACTTACCTTTCAAATCAACCAAACCAATATCATTCTTATTAATAGGCTGATTATGATAAATCTGTAACCCTTGCTCATCTGGTTGGTAATATCTGAAAGAACTAAATTCATCAGCTCTTTCTCCAAATTCTTCTGGTTCCATAATTTTGTCGCTCAACTCTATGGATAAATCCCAGTTTTTATGAACAGAAGAATAGTAATCCGATATTGATAATGCTCCTCTATCTGATAACAATAGCAAATCATTATTTAGCTTCAAAAAAAGTACTTTGTCTGAGTCAAATGTGAAACAATTATGATGATTTAAAAGATCAGTACCATTAACACTAAATCTTCCATCTATTCTCAAACTATGAGAGCAATAATCTCGCTCTAATTCTCCATTCTGAAGTTTGTAATATTCTTCCCCATCAAATGTAACTGTGACATCTTTATAATCTGGTAGCAAGGTTACATTTAGGCCATTTTTATTAATCTTTATTTCCCCTTTATCGTTTTCTATAAATGGCATATCATTTAATGTACTATTTAATTGGCTAAAATCTAATATACCATTTGCTTGAGCAATCGTAATATTAGCGTTTCTGTTATCGAAAAGATAAAGATGACTTATATTACTTGGAGCTTCCCAGTAAAAATTATGATGTTCTTTATCAGGATAAAAAATATGATTACTGGAACTACCTATAGTACTATGATAATTAGCACTTGATAATTGCTTTGTAATATTAAAGTTTGAATTTTCTATTTTTCTTAAATTATCTAATTCATCATCTAACACAATATCACCTCTCAAGCTTTTTGTCACATGCAAGTTTGTTACTATGCCAGTCTTATCATCTATTTTCGTTGGTGTTACAAATAAACCATCTGCTGTTTTTACCGATGTTTGTTTATCTACACTTATAAAAGCCCCACTTTTATTATAGATGGTTGTTATGTTATTAACGTGGGTTATGTTATCTATATCATTAAAATTTATCGGTAATAATACTAAACCTTTTCCATGAATGGAATCACCAAAATAACCCTTTATTGTAGTAAAGTTTTTTGCTGTTATTACATCATTTCCACCTTTACCATCTACATAATCTACATTGAAGAACTCTAGGTAATTAGTTCTATTACTGCCAATAATAGAATGTATGTTTATTGAATCTGTAGTAAGATTACCTTGTGTTATGACTATGTTCTTTTGTCCATCTGCTCCTAAATCACAAGAAAACTTTCCTGCTATGTGAAAGAAATTTTTACCTGGACTATACACCTTACAACTATCTAATGACTTTTCAAAATAGTACCTATTTTCTATATTATCTCTTCTATCTCGATCACCATTTAAAATATCCTTTTCTTGAAAAACAATATTAACATTAGCATTTTGAGCCGGTATGTAATATATGCTTCCATACCCACGGGAATTCTTATTTCTGTATATAACTGCATTATAACAGTCGCCAGAATGTTCTTGCAAGGACCACTTTCTAATACTCTATTTAATATCCTACCCCTATGTGGTGATGAATCTCCACATGAAGCTTGACTTGGCAACGTATACAGAATTTCCCTTTTTTTTTCATGTATTGTAATATCATCATCACGTGGTCCACAAGTGACACTATAATTTTCAATAGTACTCGGAACAATTCTAGAATAGTAATTCATATCATCAGCATAAAGAAAGTGCGTAATATTCGTACCTAAGTCAAAACCAAGCCTATTACTAATCACCCTAGTTTGGGTACTACACTTAAATCCGCCTAAAAGTTCTACAATTCCTTTACCAACATCCGATGGCATCATATGCCCCTGTCTTTTATCTCGAAAGTGTTTACTAGTAGCATATTCTTCTTTTGTAACCAGTATAGAAGGCAGTGAAATAGCTATTGTATCGTAGTTACTCTTAAATTGATTTAAGATCTTTGATATATACTGTTTATATATCTCTTCTGCTTGCAGATCATTTCCTATATAATCTGGTACTTTTTTACCAAGAAAGAAATCCCAATACAAGTCATGTTTCTCTTGATCTGTAAGTTTTATATGTTCTCCTAATTTTTCTACCTCAAGTCCTGCTTCTACAAATTGTGCTATAATGATTACAGTAACTGAAATAGCAGCGCCAACCGGACCGGCAAATTCTCCTACTATTCCAGTTTCTAGACCTGCTACTGACATTGTTTCTGTAACAATTGCAGGTACATCTGCAGCTATAAAAATGGAATTAGTTGCGATGTTTAGGTCAGCAATCTTCATATCTATAGGATCTGTCGCACTCTGACGAGCCTTTATTGATTCCGCTAACCCTAAAAATGCCGCAAAATTACTTATAGCACGCCCCATAACTGGAGCAAACCCCTTCAACATCTGAGAATCAAGCTTTGTTCCCAACTCTAATATCTTTCCAGAGATTTTTTCACCAATCTTTGGCATTACCCAGAGATTTAATGCATCGTAGCCTAATCCCTCTATGTCTCCATTTGCTATATGCTTACCAACTAAGAATACTGTAAAGGCAAGACCTGCACCTTCTGCTACTTTTCCTATTTTTTCTGCTACTCCGGATCTTCTCAGAATATTTTTTACTTCTTCTTTGTTCTCTATATTATCCTTCATTTCTTTCACAATATCCCTAATCTCTGGATCTATTGAACCTAGATCTATATCTTTAATCTTTGCTACAAATGCTTCTTCAACATTTTTATCTATAATTTCACCTTCAGATATCTTCTGAGAAACCTTGAAAAGCTGATCATAAAACTCAATATTCTTTACTCTTTCTGCTACCTTGTCAGCATTGAATAACTCTTTGATACGCTGTTCTTTTTCCTCCTCTGTAATCTTTTCTTCATCAAATGAATCCATGCAGGCCATATTTACACTTCTTTCTCTTCTTGGTTTTTTACTTGGTGGATACTCAGGTGATGAAGATTCTCTTTTAGAACACTGCCTTAAATGAGGGAGTAAAGTATGAGAGCTATGAACTACTTTAAGAGGAATAAACCCTTCCTTATTCGTTCTGCTTGTTAAAATCAGTTTACGCGGATCATTAGACCCTTTATCAAAAACAACACCAATAAATTTCACCTCATCACCATCTGTAAGTGTTTTATAGGTAACACCTTCTTTATACTCTTCATTTATTTGATCATTTGCTTCCCTCAATAAAGCTTGAGCTCCTTTGCCCTGCCTTGATGTCTTAAGTTCCAACCCTATTGGTGTGTACTCCTCAGCATTTCCACCTTGAGCTACAAACTTAATACCATGAACTAGCATGTCAATACGTTCTCCTCCACCAGTTTGAAACTCAGTTAAAACTAATGCTCTAGTTTCTGGTAATTCTTGTAATTTTAAGTCACTATAATAACTAAACACTCCATTCAATATTCCCTGGAAATGAGCCTCTTTATTAACAAGACTCTTAAAAGGAAATATTCCTTCTCCAATTTTTCCTAACAATTCATTATATTCGTCTATTGATGAAGAGTAAGCATCCAGCGCCTCATCAAATGTTTCTTTTAGCTCACTAGGATAAGGAACTTCTCTGAAAGTACCTTGAAATCTCTCAGCTCCGTTGTTGTACTCTTGTAAAGAATTGTATTTTTCAGCCCAAACAGTAAGATATCTTTTAAAATCTGACTTGTATCTAGTATCAAAATTAAGACTTAATTCAACTATTTCCCTATCTCCTATTTCTCTGTTTAACCTATCAAGAGGGAGCACTTCATTTAGCATGTTCAGAACATCTTTTCTGTTAGCTTCAACAATATTTATCACATAAACCAACTTCTCTATATTCTCTGGAATGAGCACCATTGTTACAACTGCATGGCTTGCATCAAGATTAGCCGATAGTCTTTCTCTGGCTCTTTCAGCTGCTGGGCGTCTAAGCCTACGAAGATTGGGATGCACTTCGGTAGGTATATTATCTCTATAGATAAAAATGTACTTTTTTAAACTTGTTCCTGAATCTTCACTTAATAATAATGATTGCCCCAGTAAAAACCTACTGAAATAATGATTATCTCCCTTCTCCGATGTACCAGGAAATGTATGATAAATACGCTCCAAATTATCTTTTACCTGTTCTTTTAATTCCCTTTTACCGATTGTCTGTGTGTCCCAATCCTTAGTAGATTCTAATATATCTTGAAAAAGAGGAATTATCTCTCCCTCACGATTTGATACTTTAATATCAGAGATAGGAGACGGATTATCAAGGTTGACACCAACACATAAAATGTTATCTGCAGTAGTTAAAACTCGCTGAACATTTGGTTGGAAACCTTGTGCATACCTTTCTGCTTGTTGCAAAGCCTTATCTGGAGTAGAATTAGGACCTTCTCCCGCTTTTAACTCAATAATAATGGGAATAGAGTCTAATGCACGATCAGGACCACGAGCTAGCAGGATAATATCTGCATAACCCCTACCTGCAAATTGCTCTGGATAAACTCTAAGATTATACCTATAGTGGAAATTCATGAAAACGCCTACCATAAATCCATGATGTGCTGCTTCACGTGCACTATTATCATAGACTACTGATCCTGTATATTTAGAGTGAACATTACTAATTTTTTTGACAATTTTCTTCAAAGACCTACTAACTGTCCGTGCACGGGAACTAACCAGTTTTTCTATATCACCTTCTGGATTACTCCATATTCCTTTTTCCACTTCATGAAATTCTTTGCTAGTAGCAGAATCAAGTATCCCTTTAGTTTCCATATCAACAAAAATACCATCCTTTCCTTTATAGATCTGTACTAATCTGGATTTTATTCTATCTTGAATTTCATTCTTAATATTTAGGATCTCATTCTCAACGTTTCGATTTCTAATCCTACCTCTATCTATATTATTTCTTAATATGCTCTCCAATTCATTAACAGTAAACTGATGGCCACGCTTACCTTCTGAAATGGAAAATAAATCTATATTATTAATAGCGTCTTCAGCATTTCCAATTTGACCATTTTTAACAATAGCTACTTTTAAAGTTTTCGAAGTATCAAAACTAAAATAAATCTTTTTAATATTTAACTTTTCTGCAATCTTTGTATCCGGCAAAATAGAAAAACTACCTAGGAAGAAGTGCGTAAAAAACCCTGCTTTTTTTACAGAGTGTAAATAAGATGGAATCTGATCCACAAATGACTGAAATCTTGTTTCGAAAGATCTAAAATCCTCTTCTTGCTTGCTTGTGCCAACTTCTGTACCTGCTTCCTCTATTAATAACTGTATCAACTCAAAATCTTGTGGCCTTCCTTTACCCATGACTTTTTTTAAACCTTTTGCAAGCCCTTTATTATTAGAGATAATATTCCTTTCAAGACCAAAGTTATAATGATTTCGTTTACCTGGTACACCAACATGAAATAACTGTATTTGAATATCTCCATTACCATATTGAGTTTCAACTTCACCAGAAACACTAATTGTTGCGCTAAGTATTTCACTCATTGCTCTTATTTCAGTCTCACCTCCCCAATTATTAGGGTTCCTCATGTTTTCCAAGTAACGCTCAAAATCACCTTCAACAAAACCTCTGAACTCGTTTCTATGAGAACTTATGTGATCAACTACTCGATTACGAAATACGTTTCTTACTAAATTTGCAAATGTATCATCATAATTGGCAGTACTTAAATTCCTTACCAAATTCCTAATACGATCTAAATTTTGAATTACAGCTCCTTCATTTCCAAATAGTACTTCATACCTTTGTCGAAATAAAGCATCGTCGTTTCTGACAGGTATTAAGTAAGCCATAGTAACAGACCAAAACAAGCAACTACCGTCTCCTGGAACATCGATTCTTTTAAATCTACTTTCACTTTCAGAATTAGAGTCAGACCTACGATAACGCTTGAAATGAGGAAATTCTCTAGCTTGCTCTATATATTGCATTTCATCCGATAATTCAGTAATCTTTGAATTAACATCTTCTTTTTTTAGATGATCTGTTGGATATTGTATCTTGAACATAAACCCCCTTCATTATATTATATTAAACCCACTATGCCAAGCTTATTATATAACCATCAGAGATATCAATAATAAAAGCTATTTTTGCTTATATGCTGACTTGTGTATATAACATTTGCATTACAACGCAACATCTTTTTGACAGAAGCTAAAGTAGTAACAAGAAACCACCACCTACTTTATAGAATTGCCTTATAATACCTCTTAATTACTCAACTCTAATTGCTCACATGCTTTGCTTAATTTTACCTCAGTTAAGCTAGTAAGCTCTTCAGCTGTAGACTTTCCATATGCTAGAAACTTATTCAGTGAATCAGTATCTCTTTTTTCCAACACAGATCGTATATACCCCGCTTGCCTAGAATCCATAAATTTTTTGATTTGATCAGGATTAGCCTTATCTAGTATTGCCCATATTGGCTCCATATAGCCCTTTTCTACTAAAGGTGTTAATAAATTTGTACAGAAAAGAGGGGATTTATCCTCTAGTTCCTCTCTTATCACTAAAGCACGATGACTATCAAATCCTTCCTTTATCCACATATGCATAAAAAGCTTTACACTTTCGCTTACATAAGGCTCTGAATGTTTTTTGATTTCCATGTCTAACCAGATATTATAATTGTCTTCTGAGACATCACTTGGCCCTAAGCAGTCAAACAATTTTTGGAATTGATCAAAGCGAAGTGCACTCTGTAGCGTATCTAAACTACCATAATAACCATTTTCAGCTAAGTCTCTTTTTAGAAGTTCTAGATACCTATCAGGAGTTATTTGACTAAAACAAAATTCGAATATTTCAGGATAACTATTACAACGACTACCTGCTGCATATACCGCTGTTTTCATCAAGATCTCATCTTTTTTCTGTGCGTTCATTTCATTTTCAGGTAATAACTTTATTTTATTCCAGAAAAATTCCACTGCCTGCTCTTGCTTAAAACTCATAGCACATTTAAGCCCGTACTCATATGGATGACAGCCATCTAAATTTAGTTTAGAGATGTAACCACTAACAAAATGTGACCAAAAAACTATTAAAAGGTTGCCTCCTAGAGGCTTAACTAAGTGACCATACTCCAACAGACTGCTCTTACCTTGAGCTGATAGTTTATTTTTTCTCTCTTCAAATAGAGCAATAATATCTTCTTCCAGGCAATAACGACAGGCAATCTCATATCTTTTATCAGTACTAAAAGGATTATTTGAATTTTGCACAATCAATTTTTTACCTACCATTTGCCTATCAAGCTTAACTCCGTGTAAATTGTCTACTTTTTTCCAGCAATCCTCACCAGACAACACTTGTGCAAGAAAATTACATCCTTTCTGTCCACTTTTTTGGTGTAGACGCCAATTTGTATATAACCAGCGTTCAATTTGAAAAAGCTTAGATGCTCTATAGGGATCATCTTCTCTAATGGATGAAAACAAAGCTTCTGGAATATCTGAGCGCAACATAGCCACTACCTTAATTAATTAGATTATCAATTACATTTTAAGTATAGTATTCTATCTTTAAAACTTGTCAATCATTATTGTAGAAAATTTTCTAACCCAAAGTAGTTTATGGCAAAAGCTTCTCAATAGAATAAATGTATAACCTTTTACTTATTTTTTAATTTTGTTTTTGTCATAAGCGTGTCTTAATTCTTATCGTAAAATAAATTGCTACTAATTTAGTATTATATATCGCTAAAAATTTAAATAATACAACCATTTCCAGCACTCAAAATCAAGGACGGTGAGAATCATTCGTTTTGGGATGGCATGGTCTAGAGTTAAGATCTTGGATATTTTTGAGCACCTTTAGTAAGTAAGCGTTTCCTCCATTTTCAAGTTTGAGGTTTAGAAAGTTTTTACTATTTGTATTGCTCTGCCTCTGTTGCTCTGATAGTTTCTCCTTCTGAATATAATATGTTGCAAATATTATGCCAGAGAGTATAATAAAATCTATATCAAATACTTTACAAGAAAAAGTGGTGGTAGAGGCAAAAGTGAACACTAATAAGAACCAATTTAAGGAAAGCGCATACTAGAGTTTGAAAAAGCAGCAAGAATATTATTGAAAGGTTAAATGGCGTATGATATAACATATATAGTGTAAAGATGTCAACAATTTTATTGACATCTTTACATTAATAGTTCTTAAATGTTTAGTGCTGTAAAATTAAATTATTAAGTTTTATGAAGGGAGTAAAAATGGTAGAAAGCTTTCTAGGTAAGAACAAAGGCAGTAATTTTATTGAGGGGACGAAAATAATGAAAAATTTTTCAGATAATAATAAAAACGGTAGCTCAATCTTCCAAGGAAAAATCAGGGAGCAAGATTTCTCTGCAGAGCAGAAGTTAAATGAACTAAAAGCAGCCGTAGAGGAGCTCACCAGACAAGATTTGCTCAGGAGGCTCGAGTGTGAGCGTCAGGATTCTAGTTGTATCGATGAAATATCATCTCAAGCAGAGCTACATATCGGACAAGATGATGATGAGGGTTACTTCAATTGTGAAAGAACACTGTGGAATTTCTTTGAACCTCTCTTCAACCTCTTTGAAGTAAATGTAGATGATCCGAAAATCTACCAAATGCTCAAGGAGAAGAAAGAAAAAAATTGGCTTCTTTCGATAATTAAATTTATGCGTGACAAGCTTAAGGAGTTAATCAAGAAGATTTTTGCACGCGATTTAAGTTTCAATCAGAGGTTGGACAAAGAGATAAAAGAATTGCAGGAAAAATTAGGCAGTGGTGAGTTATCAGGAGAAGAGCTTGCAAGGGTGCTCGAACGTCTACAGACCTTGCAGGATCTTAAATTAAAGTTACAGCTAGCCGTTACTGGATGGATTATTACAATGTTCGCAGAGATGTTTGGAGTTGAGCTAGCAGCTATAGTAGAGGCATCTACAGAAGAAACAAATAAAGCAGAAGATAAAAAAGCAAAAAAAACATCATTAGAAGCAACTAAAGAAGTTCATAAAGATGTAGAAATCAAGATGGATGAAAGAGAAAAGCCCGCTGTGCCAGTTTCCCTTTTTGAAGTTTCACCCGGATTTGTAAGACCGGTTGTTCTGAACAAACCAGAACTTGAAATTGTGTCAGATCCTTTGAAACATCTATTGCGTCTTACTCAGCTTGAAAGAAAATCTCATGAAAATTCACAAAAACCAGAAAAAGTGAACGAAGAGAAAAAAGCAAAACCGGAAGAACCGAAGAAAGAGGTGTGTCCACCGAAACCTGCGGAGAAGAAGCCCGTGGTGAGAGGGATAAAATTTTATTCTTTAGACAAGGATATTAATTTCGAAAAATGGGATACGAATACTAGTGTTAATGGAAGAGGCACCACGTCTACCAATAAATGTGGTACTACTAATGATTTTAAGGAAAAGGAACTCAATCCTACTAATGAGAAAAAATTTGATGGGAAAGAATCTAAGTCTACTGATAAGCAGAAAACGGATGACCCTTACGCTAAGCTTGCAAAAAAAGTTGCTGAAAGGGACACTCAAAGAAAAGAATCTGACACTATTAAACACGATTATCCAATTGATACTTGGCAAGCTCCATCAGGAACTACTGATAATGGAAAGTCTAGTGCTAGTTCTGCAAGTGATGCTAAAGAAAATCCTAAGTCAAAAGTTACTGATGTATTGAATGAACGTGCAGCAAGAGGAAATGGTAATACACCATCGAGATAGCTAGTGCTAGCTACTTATGTGATAAAGAACACCGGATCCAAGTTTGTCATTCCAGTGTCCCTTTCTTGTCATTCCAGTGCGTGACACTGGAATCCAGGGGCATATAGATAGGTGTCGACAGTTCGTCATTCCGCTACGTGTTAGTGGAATCTAGAAAACTTAAGTTTTATGAAAAAAGAGTGAATAAAATTTTTTGAAAAAAAATATAAAAAAGTGCTTGCACTTAATTTTATTTTTAGTATATTAGTTACATAATATTTTTACTGGAGGTTAATATGCATGGTAGTAATGATAATGGTGGTGGTAATAAGTGGATTTCAGATAAAAATGTTGAGTGGATTGGTCCTGATAAGTATAAAAACTACGAGCGACTACGTGAAAGCAGTAAGCCTAACACACAACTGGGTAGTAGTGGTGCTACTAGTGCCGGTAGTAGTAAAGATAAAGGAAAAAGCAAGTAGTGTGGTTTCTTAACAATTTTTAATAGAGGTAGTTATGGGTATAAAAGAGCTGGTTAATGCGTTTAACTTAAATAATTATGCTTGTGATAAAATCAGTACTAATTTTACTGTGGAAGGTAAAAAGATTGTTGGTTTATTTGCTGGCGATACTAATATAGGAGAATATCTGCGAAGAATGGAAAAGGAGATAATAGGGCGGCACTATGGCACTAGAGAGATAGCAAATGAATATTATAACTTAGACTGTTTTCCATTTGTTTCAGGTGCTAATCCTGATAAAGAGGATTTAGGTAATGGCATAGTGAAAGTGAAGCTTGCAGATTCTAAGGATCCTGCAGTAATTCATAACTTGAAGGTTCATCTTGCTAGTGAGTTTAAGAGAGCTGTGAGATCCAAAGTGGCTGCATGTCTACAAGAAGTAGGGATATCTGAGAAAGAAGCATATGAATGGGTCAAGGAAACTGTTGGAACAGGAGCGATAGGCAAGCCTTATTTGTACTGTATAGCTTTTAGCAACCAATACCTTAAGAGGGAATATGATTTAGAGACTTTTGAATTTTTTAAGCAGGCATATATTAAAGAATTTAACTCAAGGTTAGAAAACTGTGGCCTTAAGAGTTCAAACTTTTATGAATATAAAGATGATATGTTATATATTAAAGATGTGAGTGATAAGGTAGTCAGGAGTGTGGCAGAATATGTTAAAGGGCGAATAGCGCTTTATTTGGGAACTCCAGGCACAGAAGATTCTAAAGTCGAAAATTTTAAAGATGTTCTTGGCGATTTTATTTTTAAATTGACAGGGAAATCAATTAATGCCTATGAGTATGATATTTTTACGGATAAAAAGACAATAGAGAAAGGTAATAATTTTGTCCTTATACCTTTAACAAAAAGATATAGTGGTCAGCTTGAATCTTTAAAGCATAAGGATGCATACAAAGTTAATATAATACATAAAGATTTTGTAAGTGATATTAGAGGTAAGACTGCAAAACCAAATGTTGCCAGTTATGAAAGCCCAGTTTACGCTATCTCTAACAGAAGAATTGCTCAGTTACTTCCTGAAATTATGCAGTCTCCAATTGCATATAATGAAAGAAACGGATGTTTTGAATTTGCAGTTGATCTTGAGAATTTTAAGAGACGTGGCTCGAGTCGATTCTCCTCAACAGTAAATTCTCCTATACATGCAGGACCGAGTGGACTAAGAACACCGCCCAACCAAAGGAAAGCAGACAGTGGTTATGATAGTAGTTCACCTCCGAAACCTAAGGATTCTGTTGCACATTCTTCAAGTAGCGATCCAAGATCATCCTTTGAAGAGATACAGGAGCCACAGTCGTGTTTTCCCAGGCGAGGGGTGCTGCCGCATAATGTAGGCGCTGCTGAGGTAGGTGCTGCTGAAAGTGGATCAGCAGGGACTAGTGCTCGGGCTCAGCAAACGAACCCTTGTTTATCACAAGGCACGTCCGGAAATAAATGGCAGCCACTGCAATTTACTGAACCAGGATTTAGTGGTTTATCATTGAAAGGTGCTAATGAAAGCACGTCAATAGGGAATAGTACTTGGTATGTGTCATTATCAGGTTCTCCAGATTTGGGGATTCTTGGAGATTATCCAAAAGGTACGGAGAGCATTTGTGGTGTGGAACCTGAAAAACAGCAAGTTAGTGATGAGTGTTCTGAAGCAAAGTCACAAGAGAGTGAATCTCCGAAGAAACATGGGGGTGGTCTCCAAAGTACAATAAAAAGTTTCCTTTCTTCACCTTCTAAGCCTAAGCAACATGACGCAAGCTTGAAGCGATGTGATGTAGGGCGTGATACGATGCATTCAAGTTTAAGTGCTCCTGGGGATTTTGTAACTGAAAAACCACCTCTTTCTGAACGATCTGCCTCAGAAAGAAGAGCAAAAAATAATTCACCCTCAAAAGAGACTTCTCCTGTACATTCTACAATTATTGGTAGTATTCCAGGACTCCCTTCACAAGGTACTACCGTGGTAGAATCTAATAGTGGACTAAAGTCGCAAAAACGTCTTGATCTTGATCAGAGGGAGGAACTACGCCCATTTCTTTCTTCTGAGATGAAGGAGAAGCTAGACTCCAACTCTTTCTCCCCTGGGGAGGAGCAGCATTTATATTTGACGCATACTCCTTCGGGGAAATGCGAGATAACAAAATCTTTCGAGAGTCCAGAAGAGAACTTAATGCGATGTGTAAACGCACAATTACCGTCATCTGATAACCTTAGTTCTGAAAAAGTTAATAGAGATAGTAGCTTTTGTTCTATTGGATCGGCTTCTCCTGCTGTGCCACATAAGGGAAGTGTCTCTTCAGAGCTTAAACATCCGCAACAGGTAAAGCATATGTCAGAAGCTTTGGGGAAATAAATTTAGGTTTTTAGATATACCTTAACCATCTAAGCGTTTTATTAGGGTTGGGGCCAAAGTCCCTGACCCTGAAAGCACTGGTGTTAGTTTTTCTCATCCATTGCAGATATTGCACGGTACTATCCACTTGATCATAGTGGCGAGCTTCTGGGAACATTAAAATTTCGTACTCAAAATCATTGAGCCATACTGCTTGCTGTGGCAAAAAAACCCTGCCAGACTCTATCACCGGAACAATTTGATAAAATCGAGTGAGTTTGTCATTGTGTGGCACTATTTCAATAATCGGTAGATCGCTATTTGCCTTTAGCTCTTGTGTTAATTGCTGACCACTTGTTTTTGCTTCGATCAAAATTGCATGTGGTGCCCATCTTGCAGCTAGTGACAGAACTTGCTCTTTAAGCTTTGGATACTCAAGCTTTGCTCGATATACATCAAGTAAATAGAATTTATTATCTATTTTTGCCCAGGTGGTGCAGACGCTAAAGTCGCTGGAATCGTTTGTTGAAACTGCAGTGTCCCAGCTTTGAGTTACATGTGAGAGATTATCAGGGAAATTTTTATAGCGCTTTAGCCACTCTTGTTTTATTATACCACTTGAAAGCGGCAGGGGGTTTTGTTGATATTGAGCAGCAAAAGCGTAACTCCCGAGTTCAACTTTTATCATCTCAACTTCTTCTCTTCCTCCCTCCAGGGGATATAATAACTCATTCTCTTCTCTTGAATATAAACCTTTTTCTAGTGTCGTAATTGAGTTGATTATCTCCACTTTTTCAGAAATCATTGGCAAACAAATGTGATGCCATATGTTTTTTGGCTTGGATAAGAGGTGCCCAGTTAAGTCTTCCAGGTGCAGCCTGTGCATAACAAGCACAATTACTCCTTTTTTTCTATCGTTGAGCCTCGTTACCAAAGTCTGATCGAACCAATTTGTAACACGCTTTCTAAACGTTTCACTCAAAGCTTGAGCAGGGTTAAGCGGATCATCCACAATAATAAAATCACCACCTTCACCGGTTAACGTCCCTCCAACTGATGTTGCGATTCTGTATCCTCTCTGCACTGTTTGGAATTTATATTTAGTGTTCTGGTCTTTGGATAATTTTACCTCTGGAAACAGCTCTTTATACCAATCAGATTGCATTATGCACCTGGTATCAAGCGAGTGCTTTTCGCTGAGCAGCCGAGAATAACTTGCAACTATTATTCTTGCGGTTGGTTGATTTCCCAGTATCCATGCGGGCCACGCAACGCTTATGCACATGGACTTCATTGAACGCGGAGGCATATTGAATATTATGCGCCTTACTTCGCCAGCATTCGCTGCTTTCAGCCTGTCTTCTATGACTTTTATGTACTGATAATCATTATACTCACATCCCGGCACCACCGTTTGAAAGCACAGTTCAATGAATTTTAAAAAGTTGATTTTATTCATGAGGATTGACTCTTTTAAAGATTTTATGTATTATGAAATTGATGTAGTGAGAATTAAGGTATGACAGCAACGGAAAGAGTAAACACTAAGGAAGAGTTCATAAAAACTCGAAATGGGATAAAAATCCAGACAATAACGCTTCCTGGTAAAAATATAGATCAAAACAATAATCAAAGTGAAAAACATCTAATATATTTTATTGGCGGGAATAGAGCGTTAAAATCTAGCAAAGATTATACCCAAAACTGGGATTGGGCTACAGATCAAGGTATTACTGTCCATCTCTTTAATTATCCTGGACTTGGCTTAAGTAGAAACAGCTCATTGATACGTAGCAATAGAGTTAAATCTGGTATAGCAGTTGTAACTAACTTATTGGAAAAAGGTATAAAACCAGATGATATCATATTGTTCGGAGACTGCCTGGGTGGACATGTAACTGCAGAGGTTCATAAAAATTTTAAAGATAAGGATATACATTTGAGATGTATCGTTAGCAATGCTGCTAGTTCACTCAAACAAGCGTCTCTTTATTATTTTTGGTTCATAGCGAAATTAAAAATTTTTCTTGCTCCGATAATCAAATTAGTACTAAAGATTTTTGGTTGCCATTGGAAAACACACAAAATTATCAATGCAATTACTCCTTACATGATGTACTTCAATCGAGAGGGAGACAAGACGATTAAACAACCAGCGCAGCTTGCGACAAAAATAGAAAGAATAGAGCAAAACGGTAGAGGGAAAGATTACCAAAAAAAAGAAATCTTTGAAGATTTTGAGGAATATGAAGAATTTTTCAAGCAACATACAATATTAAGAAGGAATGATGAATGTATTGATCCTAAAAAAGCTGATAAAGATGTACACAAATTGCCAATTACATGTTTAAAATCTTACAATGAAGTTGGTTACACTTTTCCTGAGTTGATTCGTTTATATATTCAAAGGACAGATGAATATTTTACTAAACATGGTTCACTAAATGATGAGAAGAAAGTTGAAGAGTTTAGAAGAAGTAAATTTTATGAAGATTTTTCTGGCTATACAAATTCAGAGAACTTCTTGCATAACCACGCTCACCCTTCGGGGTCATTCCAGCGCGTGAAGCTGGAATCTAGAAAAAAAGAAGATAGATCCCAGTGTCGAGCACTGGGGTGACAGGAAGTAACGCAAAATGTTGCCTTACAGAATAATCTGCAAGCCAGCTATTTCTTTAACTTTATTGAAGTAAAAAACTGATTTCCATTGCGGTAAATGAGCAACATTATTGAATCTTTACCGTTTTTCTTTACTGCTGAATCAACTTGTTTTTGAAAATCATTAGTATTTTCTATATCGGTTCCATCTAATTGGATAATAATGTCTCCTTTTTTAATACCACGCAGCGTGGCATTACTGTTACTATCTACATTAATAACTATCACACCTTTTGTAGGATTACTTTCTTTTGATTCTTTTGGCAGGTTTGAAACAGTTAAACCAGTTATGTAATCGGATGTTGATTTATTTTCTTCTTGATTATTACCTTGACCATCATTTGCAGATTCTTCAATCACAACCTTAATATTGACCTCTTTGCCCTTTCTAAGTAACTTAATTTGTACTTTTTTTCCAGGTTCAGTTCTTGAAACCATTTGAGGCAGTTGTGTCATTCTATCAATTTTTTTATCATCAAATTCTAATAATATGTCACCCACCTTAATTCCACCTTTTTCTGCAGGGCTATCCTTTACTATACTTGCAACCAGTGCACCTTTTGTATCTTTTAAACCCAAAGACTCAGCAAATTCTTTCGTTATAGGCTGAACTTGCACACCAAGCCAACCATGTTTTATTTTTTTGCCACTTTTTAATGTGTCAATAATTGACATAGCTAAATTAGATGGTATAGCAAAGCCTATACCCACGTTACCGCCAGACTCAGATGGGGAATAGATAGCGGTGTTAATGCCTATAACTTTTCCATTTAAATCAAATAATGGCCCTCCAGAGTTGCCTCTATTAATTGCAGCATCAGTTTGAATAAATTCATTCATAGTGCCGATACTAATGTCTCTGGACCTTGCAGATATAATTCCTGTGCTTACAGAGCTACCCAAACCAAATGGGTTACCTATTGCAATAACTGTATCGCCAACCCTTGCTGTATCAGAATTACCAAATGCAACAAAAGGAAGATCTTTATTAGAATGAACCTTAAGCACAGCAAGATCAGTTCTTGCATCATAGCCTAAAACTTCTGCTTTGAAATAAGTATTATCGTTCATAGTAACTGTGATATCTTGGGCGTTTTTAATAACGTGATAATTGGTTACTATAGTTCCACCTTTATCTAGAATAAACCCAGAACCAAGCAACACCACCTCTCTGTTAACACTAGGGCCCCTATCCATAAAAAACTGATCAAAATGCTCAAAAAATTCTCTAAAATCATCAAAGAAATTATTTCTTGGCATAAAAGGGATTTTAGTTCTATTGTTACTTTCTTGTTTGATTATTTGTTCGCTTGAAATATTTACAACCGCAGGAATGAGTTCTTCCACTAAATCGGCAAGTCCTTGATTACAGTTACATGCAGTAGTGCTAGCATCAACGACCTTTTTTGCATTCCAATCAAACATATTAGCGTATGAAGAAAACGCAATTAGAAAATATGCAAATATAGATAAAACAAATGCCTTACTTTTCATAAATTATTTCCATCCTTTGTTTAAAATATCTAAAAAGGTATTGTTTGGTGAAAGTACAAATTTAGTATTATTTTCGGCAAATGATTTACTGTAAGCGCTCATAGAGCGATAAAAGTTAAAAAACTCTTCATCAACCTTAAATGCCTCATTATAAATTCTAGTTGCTTCAGCATAACCACGGCCCCTTATTTCATATGATTCTTTTACTGCACTGGAGATAATTTCCCTTTTTAATTTATCAGCTTTTGATCTAACTTCCTGCCCAGCTTGCTCTCCTTCTGCTCTAATTTCTTTTGCTTCTTTTTCCCTTTCAGTTTGCATACGGCGAAATATTGCAGAACTATTTTCTTCTGGTAAATCTGCTCTCTTAATTCTTACGTCTATTATTTCTATGCCAAATTTTTCAGCTTCAGAATAAACTCCACGCTGAATCAATTGCATAACCTCTGATCTTTTTTCATTCAACAAACTAATCAACGAAAATCTGCCTATATTTTCTCTTATGTGTGCTTCTATAACCGGATACAATCTTCTAACCAGCCCTGATTCATTCCTCACAGCCTGGTAAAAAGTAACAGGATTTGTTATTTTATATTTTGCATACGCATCTACTATAATACGTTTTTGATCCGCTGTTATCACTTCCCTTGGGATCTTATCAGGACTTAAATCTAAAACTCTTTTATCAAGAAACTCTACACTGTTTATGAATGGTAACTTAAAATATAAGCCACTTTCTCTAACATCTCTTACAACTTTACCGAGTTGTATAACTATCGCTTGCTTTGTTTCTTGCACAACAAATATTGAATTAGATAAAACAATCAATAAAACAACAAATACAGAAACAAAAACAATTTTAATATTACTACTCATGGTTATTTCCCTAAATTTGTAAGAGGTAAATAAGAAAACATACCTTTCAGATCATCAGTTACAACAACTTTGTCTACCTTACTGAAAATATTTTCCATAGTTTCAAGATAAATACGATTCTTAACGAGAGAAGGATTCTGTCTATATTCCTCATAAAGAGATAAAAAGCGATTTGCATTACCTTTTGCTTCATTTATTACTTCATTCTCATATGCCTCTGCATCTAATTTTATCTTTATCGCTTCACCCTTTGCTCGAGGTATAATATCGTTATTATAAGCATATGCTTCGTTTATAGTACGCTCTTTGTCTGCACGAGCACTTTGTACATCTCTAAACGAACTGATTACTTTTTCTGGTGGATCAATTTTTTTCATTTGAACAGATAAAATCTCTATGCCCATTTGGTATCCATCAAGAATCTGCTGCAATAGAATTCTAGTATCTCTAGAAATTTCTGGTCTGCCTTGACCAAGTGCAAAAGAGATCGTGTTTTTACCTATTATTTCTCTCATGGCACTTTCAGCAGCATTTTTAACACTGAAACCGGGTTTGTAATCCCGCACTTTGAATAAATAGTCCTTAGCATCTCTAACGCGCCACTGAACCTCGAAGTTAACGTTGACTATATTTTCATCTCCAGTTAGCATCACACCTTCACCGCGATCTGTGTCTCGCCCATAAGAATTACTTACCCCAATTTCTTCACGATTTACTTCCTTAACATTCACTTTAAAAACCTTGCCAATAGGGTAGGGGAAGTGATAACGCAAACCAGGTGTTTCTGTATTAGAATATTTACCAAAGGTAAGTTCTATACTTTCCTCACTAGGATGGACAATATAAAAGCCAGTGCAAGCATAGAACAGTAAAATAATGAAAATGATGAAATAAGGTTTTTTGCCCCTGTTTCTGGTTAATCCATTAAGAAAGAATCTTACATCAGATACAGCTTTACTTAAAATATCTTCATTATTAGGAGTTTTGTTCCCTACCGGTTTCTTTCCCAAATTCCAAGGATTATTCTCATCAAACATAACGATTGATTCTATAATTAATACGCTAATATTACTTCTTTAATAAGAAAATGCAAACATAAATTGCTATTTTATTTACAAATTAATCATCAGGATGGAAAACATGATCGTACACTTCCTTTTCTCTATGTAGTATGGTCGACTCTATAGAATTTTCTGGCTTTTTTTTGAATTCTTTGTTGTCACTCTTTAAGTGCACTACGTCTTCGTGAAAATGGGAATTATACCTAAATAGTAAAGCTATTATTATTAAAGTTATAACAGCCAAAAAGATGAGTGCCCTTTTTATGCACCTCATAAATACTCCGGCTTCTTGACCTAATTTTCTACGCTTCCAAAAAACACGTCAAGCAGAATTATTCAAAGACAAATGAACATTAACAGTCAAATTAACACTAACTTAAGAATCGAGGGTGTACAATATGAATATATTTAATTAATAGTGAGGTTTAAAATGTTAGCCAGTAAACAAACAAATTCAAGTCCTGTTAAAAAAAATTCTCCTTTCATGGAAACTGTGCAGGATAAACTAAAAGATATAAAAAATTTCTCTAATTGGTCTGCAAAAGAGCAAATGATTGCAGTAGGTGCAGTAGGTGTGATGTTTGGTGCATTACTTCCATTTGTGGCAGTTGCTTTACCGGTTGCTGCAACAGGTGCAATAGTTGCCCTTACTCTATTTTTTGCTTATAAAGCAGTTGAATACACATTCAAAGGGCTCAAATGGTCAGAAGAAAAAACAGTTGATGGGGCGAAATATACTGCCGAGAAAGTTAAGGACGCGTCAGTATATACTGCAGAAAAAGCAAGAGAAGGTTATCATTCAGTAAAAGGAGCTATAAGTTCTGTGAGACGAGCAACAAGAGAGGGAACTGGTGCTACGTTAGGAAAAATGGGGCGCAGTTTAAGTAATTTAAGTGAAAGTATGTCTAGTTTAGACGCCATTCCATATTCAATAGGTAACGAAGGTCAAACTGTTGTTTTGAAAACAGAAGAAAAAACAAGGAATTTCAATAGTGTAAAGGAGATGTTTATTAAGGAAGTTCTTGAAGACAAAGCCGTGAATAGCTCTGCTTTAACTAAGGAAATATTTTCTAAGCTGGGAGAAAAAATATTAGAGAAAGCTTATTCTGTTGGTGGTCCACAAGGTGCCAAAAAGGACCAGTTGATCAATCAGTTGAAACAGCAAGCAGATTTTGTCAATAAATTAGACGCTAAGAAGTTGCAAAATTTGTTGTCTAAAAATAATAACAATCTTTATGAAATTTTCTCTGAGCATCACGATGAAATTAAGAGGATTATTGGAGAATGTAAAAGAGAATACGAATTTGATCAATCTGTGAGGCGTAACAACGCAAAAGACGCAGAAGAAAGAAAAGCTAGTAAGTCTTTTTCACTTTCATCAGTCTTTTCACTGAGAAGAAAAGACTCTACACAATCAACTAGCAGCTTGTCAAAAAGCAGTTCACTAGATTCTGTAAGGACTGACAGTACTGTTAGCAGCGAAGCGGAATTGTTAAATCCTGCGAAGCATAAAGAAGTGAAAACAACTGCTCCATTTAAAGTGCCATTATGGTTGGGGGGTAAAAAAGCACCAGAAGAAACTACTAATGTTAAATATCAAGTTCTTTCTGAATCAGACACGTTGTCTAGACAAGTAGGAAAGAGCACTTTTTACGTTGATACTCCTATTCCCATTGAAAATACTGGTAAAACTGCAACAGCAGGAGGAAGACTTTCTGGTAAGCAGCCTATTCCAGTTGCTCCACCAGAACTACCTAGAAGCGCCTCATTGACTAACTTAAATGGACAAAGTTCTTTCAGTGAAGATGTTCTCAGTGATCCTATTGTGGCGCAAAACCTGGATAGTTTGAGTAACAGAACTCTCACTCGCAGTAATTCTTTTGATAGTGGAAGAGGTTCATCTGATTCTTCTACACCGAAAAGAAAAAGTCCTTTTATTAATTTGGACCCCTTTGGCAGGGTTGATAGTGGAGATTTACCTGATCCTCTTATACCAAAGAAGCTAAATCTTTCTCAAAATAACTTATCCGAAGCTCGTGCAGAACTGAAAAAAACAGGTTATCTGGACAAACTGGTGGGACAGCCTTCTACGGAAGTAGGTGAAAATAGCGTTCATCATCTTGCAGGTGTGAAAGTGAAAATGGACTAAGCAAAATCACTCACCTTCTTCAAAAGGATGTTACTCAATGAGTAACATCCTTTTTTTGTTTTTAAACTATAGAAAAATCCCAGCGTTATGCGCACAACCGTATGAACATTATGATTTCTCCACTAGGGAAGGTGTCATCCCAGTGCCTTGACTACTTGGATCCAGGAATTTTATTAAGTTGGGAAGCATAAAAGTAGCCGTTTTATGTTAAAATACAACATTTTGATGATTATGAAAAGGCTGGATTCCAGCGTCAAGCGCTGGAATGACATGGTGAGGCGTCATCCTGCTGCTCCTTTCTTGCCATCCCAGTAGCCTCCTTTTTTTGTCATCCCAATACCCCCTCTTGTCATCCCAGTAGCCTCCTTTTTTTGTCATCCCAATACCCCCTCTTGTCATCCCAGCGCCCTCTCTTGTCATCCCAGTGCCCTTTTTTGTCATCCCAGTGCGTGACACTGGGATCTAGCCATTTCACGCAATCCCATCGAAAACGCTGTGTTTTAAAAAATGTTAGCCACTTTCATGTTTACCAACTTAGTGCTCAATCAAAATTCCTAGATCCCAGTGTCACGCACTGGGATGACATGGGAAGGAAGCACTGGAATGACAGAAGAGAGTGCTCGGATGACAGGGGAAGGAGGCACTGGAATGACAGAAGAGAGTGCTCGGATGACAGGGGAAGGAGGCACTGGAATGACAGAAGAGAGTGCTAGAATAACAGAAAAATCTCATCTATTTTCTCTTGATGAATAAACCTAAGTGGAGTATAGTAGAAATGCATTTACGTAGATTCTAATGAATAATTTAGTTTTGATTTATACAACTTTTTCAAGTTTGAAGGAGGCTAAAACTGTTTCTGAAGAATTGTTAAACGAGAAATTAATTGTATGTGTAAATATATTTCCCGAAGTGAATTCTCTGTATTTATGGGAAGGTAAAATTAGTAATAGTTGTGAAGTAGTAGCAATTATGAAGAGCAAAAATGATCAAATTGATAAAATTGTAGAAAAAATCGAAGCAATGCATTCTTATGATCAGCCAGCTATTGCTGTGATGTCAATAGAAAAAGCAAATAAATCTTTTACTAATTGGGCTAATAGTGTTATTGATGTAAGTAGTATTGGGGTGTAGCCAAGTGGTAAGGCAGCGGTTTTTGATACCGTCACGCGAAGGTTCGAATCCTTCCACCCCAGCCATATTGAAGTGGGTGTGAAATGATATCACTTTTCTATAAATTAAGATTATTGAATTATATATTAGGTAGTCTAAAAGATATAATTGTGAAACTGTTTCTCTTCACAATGTATCTTTACACATCCAGCATTGTGCTCATGTTTCTCAGCAATGGTTTTTGGTATGCTGTAGAATTTGGCTCTTTCAAAAATGCGTTTTACCATTTATTTCAATATTGCAAGTGGTATTATGAAAATAGGGAAGACCTCGGTTACGGAATTTCTATTCGAATATTAGTAGCATTCCTTACTCCGCATTTTCTCTATAAGTTGTTCCTTAGCACAGGCTGGAAGTCTTTTTTAAAGGAAAAGATAGTGCAGATACTCAGCACAAGAAGAAAAAAGGGTAGTGAGTTCAGTAACAGTAGTAAACCAAGTGGCAGTAGTTATAGTGATAAGAATAATTACAGCAATAACAGTGAGCATCACGCTCAAGATGCAAAGCGGAAAGTAAACATAATAAAGCAGCTATTAATCAAAGATATAGAGGCAACTATAGATAGGAGATTGAATGATATTTTTTTCGGTAAAAGGAGTAAACCTCATTAAAAAGGCTTTATCTAGTAAGGCTTTTTAAGATTGGCTGTATTTTGTTTTTTACGTATACCGGATCACAATCAGCCAATATACATGTGTGTGCAAAATCTTGACTAAAGTCCGATAACCAAGAAATCGCCTTACGTTTCTCTACCAAGCTTTCTGTTTTTTTACAGTGACTTGCTGCATCAGTCATTGCTTGCGCTATTACTGATTTCCACAGCAAATAATACCTTTGTATATCATCTGACGTACTATTTGTTTCATAGTGGTTAAAAAATTCTTTAAAATTGAAATTGTTTGACATAATGATACCTCTTTGGATTGAAATTTGAAATGATTTGAGTTTATGTTGCCACAGCAGATCCCGCTAACAAGTAGCGGGATGACGATTGTCAGGGTGTCATCCCAGTGCCTCTCTATAATGTCATCCCAGTAGCCCCTATAATGTCATCCCAGTGCCTCTCTATAATGTCATCCCAGTGCCTCTCTATAATGTCATCCCAGTAGCCCCTATAATGTCATCCCAGTGCGTGACACTGGGATCTCATTTCACTCTATAATAGCAGTGCTCCTTTCTTGTCATCCCAGTACTGATTAGCTATAAAATTTAAGAAATTTACCAAATAAAAAAAAAGGCAAAAGAAGCCCCGTGGTTGGCTAATTACTTACATTATACTTTCAAGTATGGCGTTTTTTTATTCTAAACGCTTAATAACCGCGATTTAGCTGCTTTTTAATGCAACTAACCTTTAGTCATAAATGTTTAAGAAATTTACTAAACAGAAAAAAAGGCAAAAGAAACCCTAGGGTAGCTAATTATTCACTATCCATTTTTTAAGTTGGCGTTTTTTGATGTTTTAAATGCTTTATAAGCGTATTTCAGCTTGTATAGGTAAAAACCTAGAAATTTGATAAAGACATAGAGTGCACATAGTGCAAAAAATTAAACATGAGACGCCAAATACGTTGAGTTTTTTTGTCATTTAATCTGTACAGAGAAGATAAATAAATAGCTTCAGCTTCATAATAAGGGGCTGGCGGAGTTTGTCAAGTAAGTTTTTTCGTTTCTATGTTGTCAGCTACTTGCATGACACCATTTGTTGTAAACTCACTTTTTCTTGATTTTTTGGTTTATCTTGTCTACCTATTTTGCCACTCTGCTAAACGGATACCTACTGAATAACAGTAAGATTTTTCAATCCTGTTCCACAGCAAATTTTAGTGCCATGTGAGTAGTTATAGTGCTGTTAA
This sequence comes from Wolbachia endosymbiont (group A) of Sphaerophoria taeniata, assembly GCF_947250735.1. Lineage (NCBI taxonomy): Bacteria > Pseudomonadati > Pseudomonadota > Alphaproteobacteria > Rickettsiales > Anaplasmataceae > Wolbachia > Wolbachia endosymbiont (group A) of Sphaerophoria taeniata. The sequence continues at coordinate 850,826 of NZ_OX366344.1, read as the reverse complement.
CAATCAAAACGACAAAAATTAACATGGTGATTAGTAGTGTATAAATATTCAAGGACAAATTTTCAAATTGAGTTAGCATTTTAAAATACACAAAGGTTGGTATTATCATTGGCAAAACAAGGATTTGCGATACTCCTGATGCTAAGTTGTTTCGACCAATCATCAATGCATTTCCAGTAGCTGAAATATTAATGATTATCAGCGTATTAAATAATAAAGACACTCCAACTGCTATTGAGTGTTCAATACTATTGCCTAGAACTGCAAAGCTGAATATGGAAGAAACCACTGAAATCGGTAGCCCAAATAATAACCAGTGAGCGAAAATTTTATAAGCAACTATAAGCCTAGAAGAGAGTGGCTGTACAAAGATTTGCTCTAATATTCCATCATGATAATCAGATGTAAACAAATTATTTGTAGAGATCTGCAAAACAAATGTAGCACATATCCATGTTAATGTTAACATAACTTCTTGTTTATTGTTGTTTTCAAGTGTAAATGAAGATAAACTTAACATTATAATAAAAATACATACTATATAGGTAAGGTTCTTACCATCTATTACTAATTTTTTTACTAAGTCGATCATACTAGGCTTTTAAATGTTTATTATAAATTATAGTGTTTACTTTGAGGGTAGTATAATTTTTTGTTCATAAGTTATATAGGTTTTATTATTTTTTTGATAATGCAATTATGGAAAAGTTACCGAAAATAAAGTCACCAGAGGATTATACTCCTTCAGAAGATGAAGAATATATGAGCGTAAAACAACTGGAATACTTCAGCTTAAAGTTACAATCAATACTCGCTGAGTTGGAGAAACAAGAACTAGAAGATAACAGTATTGATACATACTATTCTGATGGAGATAGTGGAAATGAGGAATTAATCAAGCGCCGAAAAGATAGAAAAGAAAAGATTAAGGAGGCGTTAGAAAAAATAAAATTAGGCACTTATGGTTACTGCGATGGAACAGGAGAAGAAATAGGAGTCGAAAGACTTAAAGCTAATCCGCTTGCTATATATTGTATTGAAGAGCAAGAGAGAGTAGAAAAAGAAAAGAACGTGTACAACATTAACGATTAATTTACACATAAGTGGTGAGCTATTGGGCTTCAAGAGGAGCAAGAGGCGGATCAGGACTGAAGTATGTTATGCTATAAAGAAAGTGGAAAATTGGATATTCTCAACTCGACTCCTGCAGATTAAAAATTAAGTTGAATTAAAAATTGGGTTTGACGCAGTTTTTTCCCATAGTTTAAAAAATTAAAAATTTAACGATTAGAATTATAATTACAAACCACAGTAAAAAATAGACTTTTCCACTTGATTTATTTTTAACTTGGATGTTTTCTAATTTTTTATCAGCTATTAGGTTTAATTTTTCTATAAGGCTAAATATCCCTTGGATTGTTTTTACAGGATAAGAATTTCTAATTTTTTCCCTATACCCTATTTTACTTTCATGTTGACTGCTTATCCACGCTTCAACTACTTTCCACATATTGATTTCTGGGTAGATCTTTCTACATGTCCCTTCCAGTAAAATCATAGTTTTCTGCAGCAATAACAATTGTATTTGAACTTTCATATCAAAATCACCAGTTATTTTTAATAGCTGAGCAAGTAAACTAGCAAACGAAATCTTCTGTATAGGCTGCCCAATAATGGGTTCACCTATTGCCCTGCAAGCTGTGACAAAATTTCTATGCTGTGATGAAACGTAACCAGCTTTAAAGTGCATTTTTGCAACGTGGTCATAATCCCGATTTAAAAAGCCTTTGAGTATCTCTATAACGTAATAGCATGTCTCACGATCTATTCTACCCATGATTCCACAATCCAGGGCAATAATATTGTTATTACTATCAACCATTAGATTTCCAGGATGCATATCAGCATGAAAAAAACAATCCCTGTATACCTGACTACAAAACGATTCTATAAGATTGATAGCTATTTGCTTACGATTATTCAGTTTTTCAACTTCGTATATTGGTGTTGCTTCTATCCATTCTAATGTTAAAACCTTTTTTGCAGTTCTATTCCAATCTATTTCAGGTACATAAAAACCTCTGTCATTTTTTGTGTTTTCCTTTAGTTCTGAAGAGTGAGCAGCTTCAAAACGTAGATCTAACTCTAATCGGCAAATTTCAGCAAAAGTTTTGACTAATTCAATTGGCCTCAGCCTTTTTGATTGTTCGCTAAATTTTTCTGCAATTTCTGCGAGCCAAGAAAGCATTTTTATATCCCTTGAGAATGTTTTCTCAATATTTGGCCTTAAAACCTTCACAGCAACTTCCTTACCCTCAGTTGTAACCGCTCTATGCACCTGAGAAATCGATGCTGCTGCAATTGGCTTTTCAGAAAAGCTTGAAAAAATGTTGCTCAATTTACAATTAAACTCACTTTCTATAGTTTTAACTGCTATTTTATGTGAAAATGATGGCAATCTATCACATATCAATAACAAGTTATTTGTTATATCCTCATTTAAAACATCAGTACGTGATGAGATAGACTGCCCAAACTTAATGAACACCGGACCTAATTTTTCAAGAGCACACTTTAGCTTATGGCCTTGTATTTTATTTATTGATTTCTTTGATGGTGGAAGTAAATAAGGTAATATATTGTAACGTGTTAGCACTGTAGTTATGTGCAGAAGACGCAAAATATTTTGAATCATTTTGCTGCGTAACTGCTAAATATTTCATTTAGGGTTCTATTTTTCATAATCTCATCAGGCTTGCCTTGGCAATAGATAGTATTATTTATACAAATTACGTAATCTGAGGATGGTAGAGCAGAGTTAAGATCATGAGAAGTCATAAGAATCGATACCAATCGTTTTTTTGCTATTTTATTTATAATATCATAAAATTTAGCCCGCGCGTTAATATCCATTGCACTGACTGGTTCATCTAGAATGATCAAGTCAGGCTCTGCAATTAAACAACGTGCAAGCAGTAGTAGTTGTGTTTGCCCTGCAGAAGTTTCTAACACTTGATTCTTCAAAATGTTACCGATACCAACCAACTCTATCGCTTCTGTAATAATGGATTGATTTTTCTTTAGTCTTTTCAAGGAGCTATTTAAAAGGAAATATTCAACTGTTATTGGCATCAAATTACTAATACTAAAATTTTGCGGCATATAGCCAATTTTTATGTTGTCAGCAAATACGATACTACCGGTACAGCTTTTATTTATGCCAGCAATTGCTTTCACTAAAGAGGTTTTACCTCCACCATTTGGACCAAGTATTGTAATTACGTCTCCTCTTTCCATGAACATATTGATATTGTCAAGGATTCTTTTACCATCATATGTGAGAGCAAGATTTTCTATTTTTAGAACACGATTATTGACATTATTTAACTTTTTGGCAAAATTTAACTTCTTCTCAACGTTTATATGAGACATTTACTGCCTTTTTTTCTATTACTTTCATTTACACTATACTATAATATTGCCTTTTCATCCAATTTAAAAGTTGTAGCTACAATCAAACCTATCCACTCACTTGTAGCTTCTGTGACAGAAGGGATTTTAGAACCGGAATTGCTTGGCTATGCAACATCTGCGCATAATTATATATTAAAGCCTTCTGATGCGAGTAATTTGGAATCAAGTGATGTTATATTTTACACTGACGATAACTTAGAGACGTTTGTTCAAACTTTCGCCAAAAATAATAAAGAACTAGTGCAATTGTCAAAGGTAATCAACCTACTTCCTGCTCGGCCACATTCATTTTCTAGAAAAATTACCAATACTCAAGATGAAAAAGACCTACACATTTGGCTGAGTCCCGAAAATGCAAAGAGCATGGTACTTTTTATAAGTGCAACATTGTCTAAAATAGATAAAGAAAATTTCCATCGATACAACTCTAATGCAACAAAAGCCATAAAAAAAATAGACCAAGAAGTAAAAGAAATCGTGAAAGAACTGAATGATTTTAAAAATCAAAAATACATCGTCACTCACGATGCTTATCAATATTTTGAAAAATATTTTGGTTTAAATCACCCAAGCGCCATTCTTTCTATAGAAGAGGATTCGTACATAGGTATGAAGAGTTTAATGAAGCTAAAAAAGATAATGAAGGAAGAAAACGTTAAATGTATATTTGCTCATTCACAAGAAGATAGCATAAAGCCTAATGCTCTTTCTAATGACGCAAAAATGGTAGTTCTTGATCCTATTGGATCAGACATAGAGCCTGGAAAAGATGCATATCTAGCTATAATCAATAGCATTGCACAAAATTTCAAATCTTGTTTTGTTGAGTAACAAGTTCTTTTTAAAATGCCTCTGACTTACTGTTTTATTGTTCTGCATTTAAATCACCATTTGTCCTTTACATATTATACAGGTTTAGAATTATGCTTTATTCTTACGTTTATGTCTTGGTCCAATGCAATCAATAAGTTAAGCAAGTATTCTAAGGAAAACCCTTCGATTTTTGACCTATTGATTTGAGATACTTTAGGTTGATCAATCTTTAGAGCGCTTGCTGCTTTTTTCTGTGTTTTGTACCTCTTACTTATTAATTGTGCAATGACCTTTATTAATTTCAGTTTTGTATCTTTTACATCCCCCAACTCTACTATTATAGGATAACTTAATTGTAAATTTTGCATAATAATAAAATTCCTTATAAAAAAACTACTTTAATTTTTCTTCTTTAAATAATACGTGCCTTCTGACTACTGGGTCATACTTCCTAAACTCCAGTTTTCTGGTGAGCTTTTTTGGATTACGCTTTTTTACATAAAAATAGCCAGTTGATTTTTCTTCACCAGTTTTTGTTATCTTGATTGCAGTGCTGACTAACTTAACGAGCAAAGAAGCATTTTTTTTCGCCATACTTATAATGATATAATAAATTCTATGCGAGTTTATTACGCAAAACACTAAAAGTCAACCGAATAATGCAGATCTTAAAATTCTTGACAATCAACAGTGCATTAAGTAGCATGAAGTTAACTTCAGAATGAAAAGCAAACGGTAAATAAGTGGCAAATAGTGGCAAAAGGTTATTATTGATAGAAAATTCTGCCTGTTCTAATGAGGTAAGAGTTGCCTTATCAGTTAATAATAAGGTTGTAGAATTTGAACAAGAATTCAAGGAAAAAAAACAATTAAGAGGTAATATATACGTTGCTTATGTAAAGCGTATAGAGCCTTCTTTGCAAGCCGTATTTATTGAATATGGAAAAAACAAGCAAGGTTTTTTATCTTTCTCCGAGATATCTCTAGATTACTTCAATATTCCAGAAAAAGAAAAGGAAATTATCTTTGAGGGCTACTCAAATGACGATTGTACAGAAGAAGCTTCAGCAAATGTTTCTTCAGATTCTGCAGCTAGTAAGAATGTCAACGAGTTAGGTAGTGGTTTTGTAAGAGAGGTACCTTTATATAAAAAATACAAATTACAAGATGTTATTTCAGTAAATCAAAAAGTATTGGTCCAGCTAACTAAAGAGGAACGAGGCAATAAAGGAGCTTCATTTACAACATACATAACTTTAGTGGGTAGATACTGTGTTTTCATGCCAAATTCCATGAGTAAAGGTGGAGTGTCTCGCAGAATTGAAGATGCTAATGTCAGAAAGCAGTTAAAGGATATACTGAGTTCAATAAACTTGCCAAAAAGATCAGGTTTAATAGTAAGAACTGTTGGTTCAGGAAAAGATAAGAAAGAAATTGAGCAGGATTACAATTACTTATCCTCATTATGGCAGAGCATTCAAAAAAATGCCTTCTCTGTAAATGCTCCATCATTAATTTACAACGAAGCAGATGTAATTATGAGATCTGTTCGTGATTTTTGTAGCGATGGTATAGAAGTCATAGTATCTGGGAAGGAAGCTTTTGAAGCAGTGAGACAATATACTAAAAATGCATTAAAAGGTAGTAAGTTGCGTTACAGATTGTATAGAGGTTCTATCCCAATCTTTACTTACTATGGAATCGAAGATCAAATTTCTGAGTTATATAGCAATAGGGTAGAGTTGCCATCTGGTGGGTCTTTGGTAATAACTTTAACTGAGGCGTTTGTTTCAATAGACGTAAATTCAGGAAAGATGACAGGAGAAGATAGCATAGAAGAAACAGCTTATAGAACCAATATGGAAGCAGTACCTGAAATATCAAGACAGGTGAATCTTAGGGGCCTATCAGGATTAATAGTAGTCGATTTTATTGACATGTTGAAATATCAGTATTGCAGAGCTGTTGAGTCTGCTATAAAGCAAGCGTTTAAAGACGATAAAGCTAAAGTTCAATTTAGCTACATAAATGACTTTGGTTTAATGGTATTTTCAAGACAAAGAATTAAACCAAACATACAAGAAATTAATACTATAGAGTGTTTACACTGCAAGGGTATTGGAAGAGTAAAATCGAACGAAGTAATTGTTGCATCGATACTAAGGGATTTACAACACATTGCTCATAGGAACCAAAATAAGTCTTTTGATTTAGTAGCGCATAGTGCGGTTATAGCGCATATTTTTAATAATAAAAGGAATACAGTTTCTACAATCGAAAAAGAGTTTAATATTACATTGAACATTAGTATTGATAACAGTTTAGATGTAAATACATTTGTTTTAAAACAAGGAGATGATGTTAATTCAAACGGTTATAAGCCATTACAGAACTCTGGATACCAAATTGAGGATAGCAGCAATGAAGAAGTTGATAATTCAAATAAACTACGAGGCAATTTTTGGCTGACTAAATGGCTTTCGCGCTTTTTAAGTTCTAATAACTAATTAGAAACCCTAAATTGGGCTTGTAATTAATAAGTCCTATACTTATATATTCTTATATCAGATAATATTTACAATGGGGTACTCATTATGGGAAGAGCAATAGGCATAGATCTCGGAACAACAAATTCTTGTGTTGCAATAATGCAGGGCAAGGATACAAAGGTAATAGAAAATAAAGAAGGGGCAAGAACTACTCCATCTATAGTTGCATTTACTTCGTCAGGAGAAAGGTTGATTGGCGCTCCTGCAAAAAGACAAGCAACCACCAATGCAAGTAATACTTTTTTTGCTACTAAGAGATTAATAGGCCGTCAATACGGTGATTCTGAAATGAAAAATCTAAACGTGCCGTATAAAGTGTTTGCAGCAAAAAATGGTGACGCATGGGTTAAAACCACTGATAATAAAGAATACTCTCCTAGTCAAATTGGTGCATTCATACTACAAAACATGAAAGAAGCAGCAGAAGCTTATCTTGGAGAGGAAGTAAAAGATGCTGTGATAACAGTGCCAGCATACTTCAACGACTCTCAACGTCAAGCAACAAAAGATGCAGGAAAAATCGCCGGATTAAATGTGCTCAGAATAGTAAATGAACCGACTGCTGCAGCGCTTGCTTATGGTCTTGATAAGAAACATGGGCACACAATAGTGGTATATGACCTTGGTGGTGGTACATTTGATGTCTCAATACTTGAAATAGGTGAAGGGGTTTTTGAAGTAAAGGCTACAAATGGTGACACTCATCTTGGAGGTGAAGACTTTGATAACGCAATAGTGAGTTATTTACTAGATGAATTCAAGAAAAGTAATGGCATTGATTTGAAAAATGATCCAATGGCTATGCAAAGAATCAAAGAAGCTGCTGAAAAAGCGAAAATTGAATTATCAAGTGCAATGGAAACGGAAATAAATCTACCGTTTATTACAGCTGATGCAAGTGGTCCAAAACACTTAAATATGAAATTAACGAGAGCAAAACTTGAAAGCTTAGTGAATGGTTTAATCGAAAGAACTATGGCTCCTTGTAAAAAAGCTCTTGAGGATGCTGGTTTGTCTGCTAGTCAAATTGGCGAAGTGGTTCTCGTTGGTGGCATGACTCGTATGCCAAAAGTCATAGAGAAAGTTAAAGAATTCTTTGGCAAAGATCCACATAGAGGAGTAAATCCTGATGAAGTTGTAGCAATTGGAGCTGCAATACAGGCGGGAATCATTCAAGGTGATGTAAGAGATGTGTTACTACTTGACGTGACTCCACTTTCTCTTGGTATTGAGACTCTAGGAGGAGTATTCACTCCACTTATTGAACGTAATACTACTATTCCTACTAAAAAATCTCAGGTGTTTTCAACTGCAGAAGATAACCAAACAGCCGTTACAATTAAGGTACATCAAGGTGAAAGAAAATTGGCGGTTGATAACAAGCTACTTGGTCAGTTTAGTTTGGAAGGGATACCTCCTGCTCCTCGTGGAGTTCCTCAGATCGAAGTAACATTTGACATAGATGCAAATGGAATAGCACACGTTTCTGCAAAAGATAAAGCTACTGGAAAAGAGCAAAAAATACGCATTCAATCTTCAGGTGGTCTATCTGATGATGAAATAAATCGCATGGTAAAAGAAGCTGAAGAAAAAGCGCAAGAAGATGAAAAGCGCAAAAAGTTTATTGAAGTGAAGAATCAAGCGGATAGTTTAGTTCATTCTACAGAAAAGTCTCTGACAGAGTATGGTGATAAAGTTTCACCAGAAGATAAATCTGCTATTGAAAATGCAGTTAACGAATTAAAAGAAGTTAGTAAATCTGATAACATTGATGACGCTGATTCAATCCAGCAGAAAGTTACTAATCTTTCTCAATTATCTATGAAACTTGGAGAAGCTATGTATAATGCCTCACAACAAAATAGTGCTGGAAATGGCTTTTCATCAGAAGGGAATCCAAATGATAAAGAAGAAAAAGTAGTAGATTCTGATTATCAAGACATAGATAATAAGGAAGAGAATAAATAAGGGTGTATTGTTATATCACTTTGCCTGTCATCCCAGTGTCAGCTACTTGGATGACAAGAGGAGCATGTTGTTGCTTAAAGAAACCATTATGGATATTATTAAAACAATAGAAGAAAAGATACGCGATTCGATAGATGTAATTGATATCAACATTGTCGATGAATCAGCAAAGCATGCTGATCATTATTTTGCTTCATCTTCAACATTACCTTCGCACATTAAATTAATATTAATATCTGACGGCTTTATTGGAATGAGCATTCTAAAAAGACATAAGTTGATTTATGAGTTATTGAAGGGTGAGATAGAGCTAATACATGCAATTTCTCTTCACTTGTATACGCAAAACGAGTACAATTTAAAAAATAAATAATAAAAATGTGAAGGAAGAGTCTATATTAGTTAAAGCAGGAAGAAAATTTAATGACTATAAAGGTTCTATGAACCCGCCAGTTTATCATTCTTCTACCATATTATTTCCTACTTACAAGGACTACTTAAATGCAGCAAATGGAGAAAGTATATACGATGTAATCAACGATGGTGTTGCAAGGGATTATAGCTACAGTAATGTTGGTACTCCTACTGTCCATTATCTTTCAAATGCACTGGCTGAAATTGAAGGGAGTGGACAAGCGCTTATTTATCCTTCCGGACTATTTGCACTTACTTTTGCTATTTTGACTTTCACTAAAGCAGGCTCGCACGTTTTAATTCAAGATAATAGTTATTATAGGCTTAGGAGGTTTGCAGAAAATGAGCTACCAAAAAGAGGAACAGAAGTAACTTTTTATGATCCAACGCAGGATATAACTGATTTAATTCAGAGTAATACTTCATTGATAATGATCGAGACTCCTGGTTCTATAATGTTTGAGATTTCGAATATAGAGCATATAGTAAAAGTTGCTAAAGAACATGGAATCGTAACCGTTTGCGACAATTCATGGGCCACTCCTTTGTTATTTAAGCCGCTTGATTATGGAATTGATGTTGCACTATATTCAGTGACAAAGTATCTAGCCGGTCACTCAGATTTAGTTATGGGAGCTATTATTGCTGAAGGTGAAATTTTTAAATTGCTTTATGAGAGCTATAAAAATTATGGAGTAACCATTCAATCGCACGACTGCTACCTTGCACACAGGGGACTAAGAACACTGCACACACGTATGAAAAGGCACCAAAATACAGCAATGGAAGTGGCAAAGTGGCTAGAAGCACAGCAAAAAGTTAGAAAGGTTTTATATCCAGCACTTCCCTCCCATCCTCAACACGAATTGTGGAAAAGTTATTTCAAAGGAGCAAGCGGCACATTCAGTATAGTACTAGATAGAGAATATTCATGTGAAGAACTAAGCTGCATGGTTGATCATATGAAAATTTTTAGTATTGGTGCTTCTTGGGGAGGGTGCGACAGTTTGATATTACCAGTAGATCGTAGATCTATGTCAAGATCTGTAATGAATTCAGATTGTGGTGGAAGTTTCGTGCGAATATTTTGTGGACTGGAAGATCCTGAAGATTTAATCTTTGACCTTAATGACGCACTAAAAAGGTTACCATGTTTAGACTTTCAAAACGATGAAGTAGGACATGAAACTGAGAGAATTACTGCATGATATTGTTGATGTTAACTTTGACGTTGAAATCAAGGGCGTTACATGTAATCCCAAGAGAGTCAAGGAAGGTTATCTTTTCGTTTGTGTGTCAGAAAGGGATAGGATTTACATAGATCAGATATTATCTTGTGGAGCTAAAGCGATAATTGCAAGTGATTGCATAACAAATGGTGTCATTCCAGTGCGTGACGCTGGAATTCATATTTTCCACCCAAATCCTCAAGAAATATACAGCGAAATAGTCAGCAGGTTTTATCAATTCAAACAGCCCAAATATGTTGCTGCTGTAACGGGTACGAATGGTAAAACTTCAGTAGTAGAATTTTGCCGCCAGATCTGGCAAAACTCTGGCTATAATGCTGCGTCTATTGGAACACTTGGAACATGCATCAATAATGGTAGAAAAGGTAATAGCAACAGTCTTACCACTCCAGATGCAGATGACCTTTACGCAACATTGCGTGGTATAAATGTAGAACACTTAGTGTTAGAAGCATCAAGTCATGGGATTGATCAATATAGAATCCATGGATTAAAGTTGAGTGCTGCAGCTTTTACTAATTTCTCGCAAGATCATTTAGATTACTATAAAAATCTTGGTGAATATTTAGAAACTAAAAAAAGGTTATTTTACGAGGTATTACCAGAAGGAAAAACAGCGATTTTAAATGCGGATATAGATGAATACTACGCGTTGCTTAAGATAGCTGAAAAACGCAGCAACAAAATTATCACCTATGGAAAAACAGGCTCTGATATTACTTTATTGGAGCAAACACCAACCCCTAATGGTCAACACCTTACAATAAAAATTGGTGGTGAAATTTATGATACGTTTTTTCCGGTTCTGGGGCAATTTCAAGCATATAATCTGTTGTGTGCAATGGGTATAGTTACCTCGTCTGGACTGAATTACAGAGAAATATGCGTAGAAAAACTCGTTTCTCCATCAGGAAGAATGGAAAAAGTGAAACCTTTTGCATTTGTGGATTACGCTCATACTCCAAGTGCGCTTAAACAAGCCCTATTGTCTTTAAAATGGCACTTCAATAAAAAAATAATTCTAGTTTTTGGTTGTGGTGGCAATCGTGATCAAACAAAACGCGCAGAAATGGGTAAAGTAGCACAAATATATGCAGACAAAGTGATAATCACGGATGACAATCCGCGTGATGAGAATCCTGCAGAAATTCGTCGTGGTATTTTACTACATTGCCCTAATGCGCTAGAGATAGAAGATAGAAGAGAAGCTATAGAGAAAGGAGTAGATATTGCCTATAACGAGGGTATGATTCTGCTAGTTGCAGGAAAGGGGCACGAAAGATTTCAAATCATAGGGAATCAAACCTTTGAGTTTAGTGATGTTGAGGTTATTAAAAGTAAAGTTTTATCTTGACCTATATACTCTGACCAATTTCCTGTACAGAGCTCTCTGTTTCTTCCATTTTAGTGTTAGGTTTTGACATTACGTACGCAATGCAAACAGATACTAATGCAATGGATACAGATATACCAATAGTTACTAGTATAGGTAATTCAACAATGTATCAAATACCCGCCACTATCAATGCAGTTGCAATACCACCTACAGCAATCATTTTTGCTTGCCTTTTTTTCTTACATTCCATTTCTCTCTTATGTTTTTCTTCTTCTGCTTTCTTTAAAGCAGCAGCCTCTTCCTGATGTTTTTTTTCCTCTGCCTCCTTTGCAGCATTTTCCTTATGCTTCTCTTCTTCTGCTTTCTCCAAGACAGCAATCACCTCTTTGTCTGTAGCAAACATACTGGGAATGGAATTATTATTATCTAGTGCTAAAGGACTAGCTCCTTTATTTAACAGTCACCTCACTGCATTTATATGATTATTAGTAGCAGCAAAATGCAGCGGTGTTGAGCCAAGTTTAGAACATGAGTGAATATATGCTCCTTGCTCCAGTAGTAATTCTATTATTTCCGTATTACCGCTGCTAGCGGCACAATGCAGAGCAGTGTGTCCACCACCATCGCATGTACTAACCTCTGCACCTTTCTTCAGTAGACGTCTTACTGTTTTTACTAAGCCTTTATGAGCAGCAATGTTTAATGCAGTAGTATAATACCTAGAAGCATGGGTAATCTCTCGCCGTATTTCAAATAAATGATCTATGTGAAAATCAAGTCTTTTCCACTGATTGTATGTATCTTGGTTACATGCGAGCAGCTTTTGCTTAATTTCTTCAATTATGTCACTTTCTTTTGATTCTTGCTCTATTTCTTGGAATATAGCATCAATTTCTTGCTCTTTTATACTCATACGCTCCCCAACAACTATTTACTATAAATTATTTTATAGATAAAACAAAAACAAGTCAAGATTTTTACGTAATAGTTTCACAATCATTCACCGTTCTTGCAAGCGATAGCACTCTCACTTCTTTTGCACCGGAGTTTAAAATTTCCTGAGAGCAAGATCTTACAGTTGCTCCGGTTGTTACCACATCATCAACTAATATCACGATTTTATTTTCGATAATTTTCTTGTTGGTTATGCTAAAAGCCTTTTTCAAATTTTTTTCACGCTGTTTAAGTGAAAGACCAGCTTGAGGCGCAGTATGGCGAAGACGTTTTATTGCAAATGGCGTATAGGATAAATTGGACAACTTACTCAACTCTTTTGCAAGCAATGCTGCTTGATTATATTTACGTTTAAACAAGCGCATTTTATGTAACGGTATAGGAATTATGACCTCTGCGTTCTGAAACGTATCCTGATTAGCTTGGTGTATCCACTTTGCATAGATTTTTACGTAATTCAAATTATCAAAAAATTTGAAATTTATAATCATGTTTTTACTATGTTGATCATAAGCAAAAACTGATCTTAATACTTTAAACGGTGGAGGATTGATGATGCACTTACCACACGTATGAATATTGTCTGAGATTACTACGCCACAAACATTGCAGTAATGCTTAGTTAGAAAATTGATTTTTTTGTTGCATTCACTACACAGATTAAGATTTTCATCAATGATATATTCGCAACTTACGCATACGTTCGGAAATATAAGATTTGTAGCTTTTTTTAGTAAGAGAAGGTTCACAATTCATTAAATATATTATAAAATTTATATAGTATAGCTAAAGTAACTTGTGCTTACACTCTTTCACTTTTTATTTCATCTCAATGTAATTCAAACTGAGCCAATGCTGAAAAAGCAGAACTTATAACTTATTAGATAAAAGCTGATGTTTTTCTGGCTCCTGTATTTCACTTAACTTACTTTGCACTTTGTTGCAAGCCCACACAAGTGGCGTTATCATTGACGCGGCAGCCCAAATGATAGCAGCGCAAGAATAACTTACAATCTTGTTAAATACTTCAGCTACTGCACTAGCACAATCTTGCCCAGCACTTAAAAATGCATTTGAATGATCAACTAATGATTTTGTACTTGCTTTTAAACAATAGTCCCCTGTTATTTTTGACAATAACTTGGCTGGAAAGTATGACAAATATGCCACCATCAAAAATAAAGGTTGCAATATTATGCTAGCTGCTAGAAAAGCACCCCGTTCACAAAGTGGAAACACTTCCTCTGCTCTGTAACCTACATACTCACAATTTTTTATATATTGATCAGTATAACCGTTCTTACTCTCAACTCCACAAATTACATCTTTTACAGGTCCTAATATATTATCAACGTAATGTACGGACTTATAGAAACTATTTTCTGGAACTAGTGTGCAATCTTCTGCTCTCTTAGCAGGTACAACTCCATATTCAACGTACCTTCTAAAGTGTCGATATACTGACATTCTTATCTCCAAATCATAAATATGCAACCTAGCCTAATATAATTAAGAAATAGTTTATAATAAATACGTTTTAAGATACCTGCCTGTAACACTTTCTGGAATTTTTGCCACTTCTTCTGGAGTTCCTGTAGCAATCACTTCTCCGCCTTTTATTCCGCCCTCTGGTCCGATGTCTATTATATAATCTGCAGTTTTTATAACGTGCAAATTGTGCTCGATAACTATAACAGTGTTTCCCAGATCGACTAATCTATGGAGTATTTTTAGTAAGTTATTTATATCTTCAAAGTGTAATCCAGTTGTTGGCTCATCAAGAATATACAATGTTCTTCCGGTAAATCGTTTTGATAGCTCTTTGGACAGCTTTATTCGTTGTGCTTCACCCCCAGACAACGTTGTTGACGACTGTCCGAGTTTTATATAGCCAAGCCCCACTTCCTGCAAAGAAACCAACTTTTCTTTTACCATTGGAAGGTTTTCAAAAAAATCACAAGCCTGATCTATCGTCATATCAAGCACATCAGAGATTGATTTTCCTTTATAAGTAACTTCCAATGTTTCACGATTATACCTTCGCCCTTTACACTGCTCACACTTCACATAAACGTCCGGTAGAAAATGCATCTCTATCTTTAAGTGCCCATCACCTTTACAAGCCTCACACCTTCCCCCTCTGGTATTAAATGAAAACCGGCCTATATTATATCCCCTTGCTTTTGACTCCGAAAGACCTGCAAACCAATTTCTTATATGAGTAAACATACCGACATATGTTGCTGGATTTGACGCAGGAGTTCTACCAATTGGCGACTGATCAACTTCTATAACTTTATCTATATATTCAAGGCCTTCTATTCTATCACACCGACCATACCGTGCAGACGAATGATATATCTTATGTGCTGAATATTTATATAACGTTTCTATGACTAAACTTGATTTTCCCCCTCCTGATATTCCAGTAACACAAATAAGATTCCCTATAGGAAATTTAACGTTCACATTTTTTAAGTTATTTTCACATGCATTTATTACTTTTATGAACTGAGTTGCTTGCTTTCTTCTCCTTGGAATTAAAATTTTTTTCTCTCCACTCAAATATTGCCCTGTTATGCTCCCTGAATTTCTTTGCACCTGGTCTGGTGTTCCTTCTGCAATAACTTTTCCACCATTTACGCCAGCTCCAGGACCAATATCAATCGCATAATCAGCAGCCATTATTGTATCTTCATCATGCTCAACAACGATTACAGTGTTACCCATGTCTCTCAAGTCTTTCAGTGTAGCAATTAACCGATCATTATCGCATTGATGAAGGCCTATCGAGGGTTCATCAAGCACATACAGCACTCCTGTTAAACCAGAGCCAATTTGCGAAGCAAGTCTGATCCTCTGACTCTCACCGCCAGAGAGAGTGCTAGATTCTCGATCGAGCGTTAGGTAATTCAACCCTACATTCTTTAGAAATGCTAGCCTCTTGATTATTTCATTTAATATTTTACTTGAGATTTGCTTCTGTTGTTCTGTGAGCTTGTCTGGCAAATTTTCAAACCACTTAAGGGATTTATCGATGCTGAGCCCTGATATTTCACCTATATGTCTGCTATCAATTTTCACTGTGAGTGCTTCTTTTCTCAATCTATGGCCAGTACATTCCTTACAATGAATAACAGAGCAGTATCGCTCAGCAAGCGTTTCATCATAATCCATCTGATTCTCCAAGATACTGATCAAACCTTGAAATTTATTAGAGCCAAAGAGTATCATATCTTTTACTTCTTGATCTATGTTCTTCCACGGAACATCAAGGCTAAATTTACAATTTTCAGCCAGTGATAGAATTGCACTTTTTAGAAATCCATAACTTGTGTGCACTTGACGGAACATTGGTCCTACTGGCTTTAAAGCACCCTCAGATATTGAAAGAGTTTCATCTGGCACTATCAGCTTTACATCAACAGCCAGCTTTTTACCAAGCCCATTACACGAACCACATGCACCGTAAGGGCTGTTAAAAGAAAATAATCTTGGTTCTATTTCCTCAAGAGTGAAACCAGACTCGGGACATGCAAAATTCTCTGAAAAAGTCAGAATTTGACCATTTTTATACTCGGAATTATGGTTGTCAGGTAGGTTTACTACTTCTACATACATTAGACCATTACCAAGTTTTAGTGCGGATTCTATACTACTTGGCAGTCGATTTCCTATATCGCCCAATATTGATATTCTATCTGCAACCACAAAAATGTCGTGTTTCTTGTTCTTATCGAGTTTAGGCAAGTCATCTGCATTGTACACTTCACCATCTATTTTGAACCTTACGTAACCTTGTCTTTTAATTTCCAATATCTCTTTGAGATGTTCTCCCTTTCTACCACGCACAACAGGGGCAAGTATATATATTTTAGTTTCTAAAGGTAACGCAATTATAGTATCTACAATTTGAGATACAGTTTGCTTTGTTATCGGTAATCCAGTTGCAGGTGAATAAGGAACCCCTATTCGTGCATATACTAAGCGCAAGTAATCGTAAATTTCGGTAACAGTTCCAACTGTTGACCTTGGATTTTTTGAGATCGATTTCTGGTTGATAGATATTGCAGGGGAAAGACCTGTAATCGACTCAACATCTGGTTTATCCTGAATGTTGAGAAATTGACGCGCGTAATCTGATAGGCTTTCAACGTATCGGCGTTGGCCTTCTGCATAAATCGTATCAAATGCGAGACTAGATTTACCAGAACCACTTAGTCCAGTTATAACAACTAGCTTATTTTTCGGTATATTGACATCTATACCTTGCAGATTATGTTCCCTTGCACCCTTAACTCTTATAAAATCGTCCATATTATACTATATAACGTATTTTAACCATTATAGCCTTAAAATACATGAATTTACAGTGATATGTTGATTTTCTATTGATTTTTTCAACTGTTACGGAAAATTAGGCAGCGTTTGGTAAATCGTCATTCCGCTACTTGTTAGCGGAATCTATGCTGAGATACCGGGCGGTATGACGTAGGGCTGTACAACTTGTGTTAGAGTCTTAGGGCAAATCTACTACCTATAAATTCTAAACTGTTGTTACGTATTAGGACCACCAACCCAGGACCCAAAGTCAGTTTAGCTATATCAGAAAACAGGTTATGTGGAAATCTTAAAATACTTCTTGTTCGCCAAGCAAAATAAATACATTCCTACAAACAAGCAGATGCTTAATACTGACGCATAAGAAAACTTAAAAATTAAATCTCTAATATATATTGCTAAGCATTTACCTGCAGAAAATTTGTATAGTAATCCAACACATACAACGGCACTATCAATTACTGATGCCATAATTAAAGTAATGAAATTTGCCATATGAAAATTCAACTTGGACTTCAATTTTTCAAAAACAATTATGCTCGAGAGAAGAGATACTAAAATTGCAGCATATGAAGTCAATATCATCAAACTAAAACTTTGCCATTTTAAAATACAGCATAGCGCTGTACACACTATTAAGCTATACGTAGCTTTTTCTTTGCCATAAAATTCAACCATTGAATTTACAACTAAAGCAGCTCCTATAAATAAAGCAGCACATATCATCAATTTATTTGAAGCGTTGAGTAAAGAAAGACTGATAAATAAGAGTGTCAGTAAAATAGACATAACTACCTACCCAAATTTAATGACATACATTTATTTTAAGTAAATATTGCACATAGTGAAAGAGTTATTTAACCTAATGGAAAAAAAACATTTTAAACTGACATGCTATAGCTACCCAAGAAAGGTTTTCCTACGTCATACCGCCGCGGCCGCTAACAAGCAGCGGGATGACGAGTTTGTCGTTTATCAAATCGTCTGTAAACCTAAGTTACTTTAGCTATATAATAACTATTTCCCAAATCTTTCAGATTTACTTTTAAAACATCCTTTATGTTTAGCACCTTTTTCTCTGTTACTTCACCAATATATGAATAAACTATGCCTTTAAACAATTCTTCAAACCTCTGCTGATTTTGTGGTGCAATAGTAACCAAAATTCTACTTTGCGATTCAGAAAACATTATTATCTTGTTTATTATGTCTGTATTTTGTGTTTTTCCTATTGGTACTAGTGAAAGATCGATTTCAGCACCAAGGTCTCCTGCAATTAGCGATTTTGCCAGAGCAATAATTAAGCCGCCTAAGTTTGGTGCAATTGCAGAGGCAATTATGCCATCTTTTATTGCCTGGTTGTAACGCTCATACAACTTCCTAGCGCTCTTTGCATCAACTTTTGGCACGTTGTTATTATCTATTCCACTATATAACTGATATTCAGATCTACCAAGCTCATCGTGGGTTGTACCAAGCACATATATCAAGTCCCCTGGCATTTTCACATCAAGCGATACCGCATTTTCAATATTTTCTATAACTCCAATTGCTGAAATGAGTAATGAAGGTGGTGCAGATATCATCACTTTCTCGCCATTTTCGTCATATCCCTTGAAGTCATTGAACATACTGTCTTTTCCGGATATGAATGGCGTTTTAAATGCAGTTGCAAAGTCGTAACAAGCCTCTGCAGCTCTCTTTAGCTGCCATAGCCTTTCTGGATTATAAGCATCGCACCAGCAAAAATTGTCGAGCAACGCTAGATGATTTATATTTCCTCCTGCAGCTACGTAGTTGCGTATTGCAGTGTCAATCGCACATGCTGCCATGTGATAAGTGTCAATTTCTCCATAACTTGAGCCAAATCCCTGCGATTTTACAACACCTTTGTTTGAAGAAAGGACTGGCCTCGAGACAACAGCTTCACTGCACACTCTTCCCTTGCCTTGCAGTGGTTTCAGTATTGACGATCCTTGAACCTCATGGTCATATTGCACCACTATAAACTCTTTGCTGCGTATGTTTGGTCTGCTCAGCATTTTTTTTAATGCAAAGGTGTCATTCCAGTGCTTGACACTGGAATCCATTTCACATTCAATTCCACCGTTGGATGGGTTTTTGCATAAAATGTTTGCAGGCTCAGCCTGCTGGATCCCAGTGTCAAGCACTGGGATGACAGGGAAGAGTGTTGGGATGACAGGAGAGGGTTCCGGAATGACAGCAGGCTCCTTAGACCATGGCTTTGTCTGTAAATGCACTTTGGGATTACCGTCATGCAGAAATTCAGTTTCGATGTCCATTATTACTTTCCCTTCAGGACATTTAACAACAGCTTTACCACTTTCGTTAAACTCTCCAATCACACAAACCTCCACATCATGTTTTTTCATGATTTGCTTAAACATAGGAAGATTTTCTTCTGGCACTGCTAAGGTCATTCTCTCTTGTGATTCTGATATCCATATTTCCCACGGAGCCATACCATCGTTTTTAAGGAGAACCTTGCTCAAATCAACTTCAAATCCGTCTTTTCCCATTTCACCAATGGACGATGATAGACCGCCTGCTCCATTATCCGTTATTGCATTATAAAGACCAAGCTCTCTTGCTTCTATGACGGCATTGGATAGTTTTTTTTGTGTTATGGGGTCGCCAATTTGCACAATCGTTGAAGGGCTGTTTCCCGACAAAGCCTCTGAAGAAAACGTTGCACCGTGAATTCCATCTCTTCCAACTCTTCCACCAATAATTACGATTTTATCGCCGTTTTTAGGCCCTTTGATGTGTGAAGGTACATTATTTATACTGCGCGGAATAGTTCCAACACTTCCAACAAAGACCAGCGGCTTTCCACAAAATCTATCGTCAAAATATACTGATCCAAGTTGTGTTGGAATACCGCAGCAGTTGCCAGCAACATTAACGCCATGAATCACTTCTTTCATTATATATTTTGGCGGTAAAATCTCATCAGTACGCTCCTTGTCCCTATAAAATTTGCCTTTTGCTTCTTTGGCAAAGCAAAAGTAATAGATATTCATTATAGGCTCCGCGCCTTTCCCGAAACCCACTATATCACGATTAACTCCAAGCACTCCGGTCATTGCTCCACCAAATGGATCAAGAGCTGAAGGGCTATTGTGAGTTTCAACTTTATCTACAATCAAGTAATCGTCATCAAAAATTATTCCTCCTGCGTTGTCGGAGAAAACTGACACGCATATGTCAGAATTTATCTCACGTGTTGCACGCTTAATATAATGAGCATATAGACCGTCTTTTATTTCATCAATAGGGGAGCAAAAAATATTGTGTTTACAATGTTCAGACCAAGTCTGTGCCAGAGACTCAAGTTCAATATCATATGGATTTCTACCGAGTTTTTTAAAGTAATCCTTTATAGCTTTCATTGCTGCCAGCGAGAGCCCTAAAGTGCCATTACCATCGATTCCATCTCTGCTGATTTTTTCAAGCTCTTGGTCACTCACATTGAGGTCAACAGACTTAGTACTATCCTCTGTCATCCCAACCCTACCTTCTGTCATTCCAGTGCTTGACACTGGAATCCAGTTTGCATTATACAATTGCTTGAAATTTTCTGGATCCCAGTGTCGGGGCACTGGGATAACACCAGGTGTTGTATTCGATTTACCATAATATTTCCAGCTATAGTTCTTACAGATAAGTGTGCAATATTCAGTGATAGGGTTGAATTCTTGCTTTATATCATCTTCGGTTGGCATGCTTCCTTTACCCAAAATCAGCTTTGAACTTCTTGCTTTGATATGAACGCCTTCATCAATGTGGCCCTTGCTAATTAAATACTCTCTAACAATTTGTTTCGCTGTGTTGCCCACATTGTCAGTCATGCCAGGTAAAAAGCTTATTTCCAAGCCCCACTTTGCTTGTGGTTCTATGAAGTCATATTGAAGGTTTTCATTGTAGGAATAATAACGGCAGTCTTGTATGACTTTATTATAAAATAGCCCACAAACTTCTTCATATAATTTTGGTGGTAGTTCTTTGCACATGCAAATCGAATAAACATTAACTACTCTTTTGCGGCCAACTTGCTCACATTTATTTAAAACTTCTATTCTGATGTTTGTCATGTAATATTATAAAAGATTTTAATATATAATAACATAAGAAACTGTGAGCACATTTATATTTTTAGTGATTTTCAACTTGAGATTTGTATGTTTGACTTTACTTACTAAAGTTATGTATAATAAATTATACATTTTAAGATAGGTAAGGTCATGGATGATGACATCATTATAAAGATATTGAAGCCAGTAAACAGTCTTCCAGATTTGAATCAATGGAATGTGATCAGCAAGATACAGGATGAATCGTATGCACAATATAAAGCTGGAAATCATATCTATTACGAAATAAGTAGAGCTTAGGAAGGGATAAATTACAATTTCTGTTATTTTTCTTCCCCGTTTCAATTAGGTAGAACACTATTACATTATGCTGCTAAGGGTGGCTGTGAAAAAGTAGCAGACGCTCTAATAAAAAGAGGGGAAATGTTAGTAAAAAAGATAGATGGGGGTATACTCCTTTAGATTTGGCTATTGAAAGTGGCAATGGAGAGTTAGTGGAACTCCTAAGAATGAAACTTCTAGAGAAGGAAGCAGAAGCTCTGGCAAAAAAAAGATCAAGCTCTTTATCGAAGGATAGTTGTAGTAAAACTCCCAAAAGTCCTGGTACAAACGGAGACATAACAAAATCTTCAGAGGAAGCCAAAGAAATGCAACTTAAAACAAATAAAGCAATTGCAATAGGTGCTATTTCTGGTAGCTTAACAGCATTAGCCTGTGCTATTATAGCAACAGCACTATTTTCAACAGGGATAATAGCAGTTGAAACGCTCACTGTACTTGCAGCAATTAGCATAGTTGCAGTAGTAGGATTAGCAGTTGGCAAGGTTACATACGTAATGTCAAAGCCTAACACTGAAACAAATGAAGTGAAACTTACAGGTAAACAAGAAGAACTAAGACCATAACTTTCGCATAAGTGAAATAAAAATATTTATCCCCAAAATAAGCCCTGTATAATAAAGCATTGTATTAATTGTTACTGTTAGTGGGAAGAGTTTTTACCGTTAATGTGGATGAGTCCTTTTTCAATGTATTGGTTCAGCACATATTTTCTGAATATGAAAGAGAAAAAATTCCCGAGATAAAGATCATACTTCCCTGCAAAAGGGATGTAATAGCGCTGCTGAGTGCGTTCAAGAATTATAACGCTAAAAAATGCATAATTTTGCCAGAGATAGTTTCACTGGAAAACATTGATGAAGAGGATTTAATATTAAATCTTGATAGAGTTAAAGTTATCAATCCAACAAAGAGGACGCTGCTACTCATTCAATTCATATTGGAGTGGAATAGAAAAAATAATGATAATTTCCCCATTGATTTAGCTTATAGCCTGCCATCCTTGCTTGATAAAATTCAATCTACCCAAACAACGGATTGTTATCAATTCGATGAACATTCAAAAAAAATAGAGAATTTCATAAGCTTACTCATTGAGAGTTGGAATAAAATTTTAAAAGATTTAGGAGTAGTAGATATATTAGAACATAAGAGTGATTACATAAACAATATGATAATCTCTTTACAAAAAGACCAACATATAATCTTTGTTGGAATTGGAAAGGATAAGTCGTTAATTAAGGCTATATATGACCTGCCGTTTGGAAAAATAATTTTGCCTAATCTGAATTTGAAAATTAAAGAGAAAGATTGGCAATCACTTGATAAAAAACATTATCAATATTGCCTGAAAGATCTAATCGATTATTTAAATGTAGATAGAAGAGATGTGAGTTTTCTGCCAGAAGCGTGTTCTGATGTCATCCCAGTGCCCAGACACTGGGATCCAGAAAACTTAACTTTAAATGAGCGCACCAGGTGGCTGTGCAATAGAAACTGGATTCCAGTGTCAAGCACTGGAATGACACCATCTACTACTCAAATTACCTGCAAATTGCAATGTTCATACACCAAAAATCAAAGGGCTGGAATGACAGGAAGTCCTGAGGAATATCTAGATTACATTTTTGATACAACTGCCGATCTAAGCAAAGTTAGTAATGGACATATTGGCAATATTGAAGTCATCACTTGTGATTCCAGAGAGGAAGAAGCACAAGTGACATCATTAATTATAGAGAATGAAGGTTATGAAAACGTTTCTTTGGTTGTCTTTGATAAATTACTTGCAGCTCGTATAGCATGTTTATCAAGGCAACACAGTGCCATACCGGAAAATTATCCTTATATAACACTCCTACTTTATAGTATCGAAGTTTTGACCTCAAATTGGAGCAGTGTATCATTACTTTCGCTCCTTAAACATAGGCTAGTGACTTTTGATTACACTCAAGAAAAGTACTCTCAGATTTTATCTGAATTTGAAATAGAGATATTACGCAACTTTAGTACAAATGGCCTTAAAGATATTATAGATGCTATTAATACCTATAAAAAGCTAAAACATAAAGAGGATATATTGCTTATTATCAATAGGTTAGAGGCTATACTTAATCTTTTACTTAACTCTATAAATTGCCCTATTTCTGATGTGGTGGCAACTCATTTGCAGTGTATTAATGTGCTATCTGGTATAAATTTTTCAGAGCTAAATAGTGAAATAGGTAATTTCACCTGTAATTTCTTGAATGCATGTGAGGGTATAGAAATTAAGTGCTCCTTAGAGTTATATAGCCAAATTCTGACCTTATTTTTAGAGAAAGAGTTTTTCTCTGTAGCAAATGACTTGAATAAATTCAGCTTATATCACAACAAAGTTGTAATACTCGCTGGATTTAATGAAGCGCCAAGCTTTCAAAGTCCGCTTTTGAATGCACTTACGAGAGAAAAATTTAACCTTCCTTCTGCGCAAGAAGAGCAGGGGTATTTTTTTTATACTTTACACAATTTGTTTTGCGCAAGTAAGGTTTATATTACAAGATCGCTAAGCCATAGAAAACCAATTCTATTGCAGCGTTTGGAAATTCTGCTCAAGGAGGGGAAACAGCCGTATCGCGATTGGCTGAGGATATTAAATACGCCTGAATGTACTGTTCCATGTACTCAGCCTATGCCAAAACCTCAAACCGAAGTTAGAAAAGAAAAAATGCAGGTGATGTCTTGCAGTGCAATAGAAAAGCTAATTCGTAATCCTTATTCATTTTACGTTGAATATATACTGGGCCTTAAACAATTAAGAGACTTGAATTTTAAGCCATCGATATTGGAATTTGGCACTATGGTGCACAACATTCTTGCAAGATATTTACGCAACAAAAAGTCGCAAATGAGCATTGCACGAAAAGCATTCTCGACTAGTCAGTTTAATTTTTCAAATATGTGGTGGGTAAGACTGCAAAGGATAATTCAATCTTTTGTCGAATTTGATGAAACTCGAAGCAATTATGTTGAGTTGGAAAAGAGCTTTTCCTGTCCGATATTTCATATTCCAGCGCGTGACGCTGGAATCTATATTTCTTGTGATGATGTATCCCAGTATGAAACTGCTTGGATGACAAATAGAGATCTGATCCCACAAGAAATTTTACTGACAGCAAGATGTGATAGAGTTGAGTATCTACCAAGTGGGCAAGTAGCAATTATAGACTATAAACTTGGTTCACCACCTTCCAACGAAGAAGTGATGTCGGGGTTTTTTCCACAGTTAATTTTGCAAGCCTTAGCGGTAGAACATATAACAAAAAGAGAAGTTTCAGAACTTGCTTATTGGAAACTTGATTATGATAAAATAAAAGTTATTTCTATACAAAATTATAGATACAAAATGCAAGAATTAAAAAATGATCTGCCTGGTTTTTTATCTAATTATTTAAGTAATTCCACACCCTTTATTGCCTCTCCATATTTTGATAAATTCCTGAGATTTAACAGCTATAAACAGCTAGAAAGGGTAGGGGAGTGGTTGTAAATGGTGTCATCCGAGTAGCTTGACTACTTGGATTCAGGAAAAAGAATGGTGTCATGCAAGTAGCCTCCTTCTCCTATGCCTGGAATAGTCAATAGAAGTTGAAAATTTTCCAACAATTCTTTGTGTTGATTTAATAGTTCACGTACGGAGTTTTTTATTGTTTCTATTTTTTGAGCTATATTCATTGCAAGGTCTTCCCAAGCATTTGCAACTTCTTTAGGCAGTCTCTCTTTTTTTTCTAAGTGGTTATTTACTAATGTTAACTCATCTTTTAACGCAACTGAGCAACGATAAAGATGTTTTAATTTTTTCATTTCAGGAGAAGGTGGTGTCCAACTAGAAGGTTCCTGTCTTTGGCAATAATCAGCAATAACTTCTGCATCGGTCTGATCATTCTTTTGTCGTATCAGCTTACTCCTTGCATAAGATTTTATGCAATAAGGATTTACAACACTTACAAAATGTCCAGCATTGTGTAGAAATTCAGCCAGTGCTTCGCTATAACAACCAGTAGATTCCATGCAGGTTTTTACTTTTTCTACATTATGTTTGTGTAGAAAATTCAGTAGACTTTGAAACCCATGATCATCGTTCTTAAAGCTTCTTTTTCTAATTTCACGCTTTCCTTTTTTGCTTATAAATGAGAGAAAAACATCAAAGCGATCTTTTGATATATCTATGCCCAAAAAGTTGTTGATCATATATAACCCCATACGTTACCATTAAAAATGAAAAGTAAGGCTAGTCTTGTGAATACAGAATTAGAACCATTCAGGTCTTTCTACGATACCGTCCAGCCTATACTTTTGAGAAGGGAATTCTTATCTCCTCTACAGATTTTATATCTAAGAAGAAGCACAGAGTTCCTCCCTTCTCCACCTAATGCTTAAGCTTAAAACATTAGATGCTTTTGACAAGATACAAGAAGGTGAGTTTAAGCTAGGTGCAGGAAGGTTTGAAATAGGTAACTTCTAAAAAATATTTAGAGCTCACTTATGAAAGTTTTGTGGGCTCATTTTGTCTCTCTAAAAGTAAGATTTTAACAACAAAAAATGAATTCCACACTACCCAATTTCCATGATTTCCGGAGAATTTACCAAGATTTGGAAATTAGAGTATATCCACACTTAAGCTATTGAAATTCGATGATTTTTAGCCATCTAACATGAGAAATATTACGTTTCCATTTCCAAAAAATTTAGCCAATTTGGTAACACTCAAACCCGCTACAGTGGCTGATTTCCACTTTCCGAGAATCTTATATATTATATATATATAAATAATAATAAATGATATAATAATAAACTAATATAAAATACAATAACTATAGTAATGGTTCATAATAGCTTTTAACTAGTAAGCGAAAAGAAAGAAGTTTGGAAAGGTTGCCACAAAACATTATTAAGATATTTACATTTAATGAAAGATACAATTAGCGCGGTTTTAAAACGATTCTACGACTTCAGGGTAATTGTACCACCAAGACCTAAGTTGCTCATGTAGAGTGGCTTAAAACTCGATTACGAGGCATTTCTAAATTATTTTTTATCTCAAGCTTTTATTTATTACAAAAAACCCTACAGTTAGTTTATCGTGTTTTTTGTTGGTTGCAAAGAAAATTTTTCAAACCTAAAGAACAAATGGTTAGTAGACTTTTTGAAACGTTATTTTTGCAACAGCCAACTTATGTCACTTCTATCATAGAGAGGGTAACAAAATGCTCCTACCCTTTAAAACGCTTTAGGAGGTCCTTACAACACTATTTGTAATTTAGATATAAAAGTTCGTCTTTTTTAAATTAACGCGTGTAGCCTCCCTAAAAACTCGAATAAAAGGCATCTTTAGTAACCCAACTATTGCAAAGTAAACTTACGAGTAAGTTTAACACATTTTTTACACTTTACAAAGAAAATTCTTCAAAAAAGATTGAACAACTTGTGAAGGGGTTAATGGAGACTTTATGAAAATACAACAACTTTTATTGCAAACCTCTGAGCAATTGATTGCAAAACTCTCAGTAATGAAATCAGCAAATTGTAGATGAAGCTCAAGGAAAAAAGTTACTGCCATAGAAGAAGAAACAGAAGCTCGTAAAACTTGATTGCCGCTTAAAATATAGAAAATATAAGTATATAAAACACATACTGCTAGTGTCATTAAAGCTAAAAAGGGGAAAAGAATGAAAGGAAAAGAAAAATGCCCGTAATTGCGTTTTAAAACGATTCTATGATCTGAGGATAGGAGTTATACCACCCTGACCTAACTAACGCTTGTAACACCCTTTAAAAGGCAAATAAAAGGTATTCCTAATGATTCTATTGGTACAAATAAACTTACATGTAAGTTTGACGTCATTTTTATTCATTGTAAAGAAAAAATTTGTATGAAGGTCTTATTTAGAAAACTCACTTGATATTTTTCAGCTCATATACACCTCTTTCAAGCTATCTGGCAAAAGATAAACGCTCAGAAGAAACAATATAAAGCGATTCTATAATTAGTCGTTATAAGGCAGCAAGAACAGTAAATAAAGAACTGCTACTGCTTTATCATTATATTGGAACGCGGATTCTAGAAAAACAAAAGAGTCAGAGTTGGGGATCTAAAGTAATTGAGCAGTTAAGTAGAGACTTAAAGGCTGAATTCCCGGAAATGAAAGGTTTTAGCACGAGAAACTTGAAATATATGCGTCAATTTGCAGTGGAGTATCAAGATATTGAATTTGTGCAACAACTTGTTGCCCAATTGCCGTGGGGACATAATGTATTTCTAATGGACTTAGTTCAGGACAAAGAAGCGAGGCTATTCTACATAAAAGAAGCTATTGAACATGGCTGGTCACGTAACATTATGGTGATGCAGATAGAGCTTGGTCTACATAAACGTCAAGGGAAAGCTATTACTAACTTTGAAGAAAAATTACCATCTCCACAATCCGATCTAGCACATTATACATTAAAAGATCCATATATTTTTGATTTTTTAAGTATAGGTAAGGATGCTCACGAAAGAGAAGTAGAAAAGGGACTTGTAGGGCATATGGAAAAATTTCTGTTAGAACTCGGTGAGGGATTTGCATTTGTTGGTAGACAATTTCATTTAGATGTTGGTAATAAAGACTTTTATATTGATTTATTATTCTATCATTTAAAGTTACGTTGCTTCATAGTAATTGAACTAAAAGATAAAGATTTTAAACCAGAGTATGCAGGTAAAATGAATTTTTATCTTTCCGCAGTTGACGATTTACTGAAGCACTCGACAGATCAACCTTCTATAGGGTTAATCTTATGTAAATCTAAAGACGATGTACTTGCTAAATATACACTCAAAGACATAAATAAACCAATAGGATTAGCGGAATATCGAATAACTGAAAATCTACCAGAAAACATCAAAACAGCTTTGCCAACAATAGAAGAGTTAGAAGCTGAATTATCGAAAGTTTCAGATAAGGAAAAGTAATGCTACTAAAATCATTCAAGCAATTATTCCGCAAACCACCAAAGTCTAAAGGTTCAGCATGGAGGTTCAGGAAGGAGATTATTGCACTTTCAACCAGAGTCAGGAAGTATAAATAGCTTACTTTCCCAAAGCCTTGAACACTTACGCAGTCGGTCTCGTGATATGGTAAGAAAGAACTCCTATGCAGCAAACATAATCGATACGATAGTGAGTAATTGCGTTGGAACAGGAATAAAACCGCAATCAAAAGCTAAAGATGCAGAGTTTCGGAAAAAAGTGCAAGAATTATGGCTGAGATGGACAGATGAACCAACAGGACCAGAGCCTGCGATGATAATGTTTTTCATTTTTACCTCATATGAACCACCTAATGCTAGGCTTACCATAATATGAGATATAATGTAACAGTTTTTTTATTTAGAAATAGACTACTGTGGTGATTGCTGTGCTGCTACAAAACGCTCATGTTCTACTCTTGCCATTTTAGTACTGGGTTTAAATATCTCATATGTGATACGACCAGCTGCAAGTGCTGCTACTGTAACTATAGCCGCTGCGCCTATTATACGTGGTGCATCTGGTGTAATGCTACCGGTTGCAAAAAGTGTTATTGCCGCCACAGCCCCTAGTAACAGTGTTGAATAACGAACAAAGAGGCCTCCATTGCGTGCTTTTTCAAATTGTGCTAAACACCCATCACCAGACCCAGGTGAAAGCTTACTATTACCCACAAATAAAAACATAGTATTGTATTTACTCAAATAATTTAATTTTATTAACCTGAAAGCTTATTAGATTAAAATTATTAAACTAAGAGTTATAATTTTAGCAACTAAAAGCTGTAAATTGCACCATATAAACAGTTATTTCAAGCAAAAGTTATGCCATTAAGAGCTATGCAACAAACATTTATATTTGTGGGTAATAGTAAGAGGTGAAAGGAGCCATGCACGCCCGTATACATAGCTATATACTGGAGTTTCACTATTTTTATCCTTCACCCAAGGATCTGCACCATTTTGTATGAGAAGCCGTATTATAGATTCACTACCACTAACTGCAGCATAATGTAAAGGAGTACATTCCCAGATATCTTTTGTATGAACATTTGCGCCGTTTTTTATTAGAATCCTTGCTGCTTCTAGCTGATTACTTTTAGCAGCTGCATGTAAAGGAGTATGGCTATGCTTGCCATCAACATCTGCACCACTTTCTATCAGAATTTTTATTATGTTCGTATGGCCATGTTTAGCAGCCACATGCAGTAATGTACCTTGCCAACTAGCAATATTAGTAGTAAATTGGCAGTCTAATGAAAACTTACTTTCTTTCCATACATTATATTCTTCCTTTGCTAATGCTCCTTCAAATCCACTATCTAGTTTGCTTTTCTCTTCTAGTTTTTTCTTTATCTTTTTAACTATATTATTCGAGTTTAAATCTTGATCATTATTTAATACTTCCAGTATTTCATGTAGCGGCTCCATAATCACCCTCTCTCTTTAATTAAATAATACATTATGACTACCCTGTAGAAGAGAGTCAATTAAAAGGCATTTGAGGCAAAACTTTCTACAAATTAAATTATGTAAAAAAATGTTTGCACATTATGTAATTGTTCAATATAAATGGCATTAATTGTCAAGATAAGGTGTTTTATGCAAGCTGCAGAGTAAAAAACAGAACAGCAAATATTATCAAAAGAACTAAGAGAGGATAAAAGGCTACAGTTAACAAATATAACTGAAGAGCAAAAAGCTGCAGCAATAAAGCAACTTGAAGCACGAGGAATCATCATCCGCAAGGGAGTTTAAACGCCAACTGCCTAACTGAAGAGCAGAGCTACCAAACATCTTAAAACACACAGCATTAAGGGGAAAAAACATGCAAAATCCATTTACAAATCCAGCATTTAGTATGACGGAATTAACCAAAGCAATAAACATATTGCCGATAAATTATGGTTGCGTCGAAAATTTAAATTTATTTCCAAGTAGATCGGTAAGATTTCGACATATTACGATAGAAGAACACCACGGAGTTTTAACTTTATTACCAACACAAGTCCCAGGAGCACCAGCAACAGTAGGGAAAAGAGGAAAAAGGAAAATAAGGACGTTTACGATACCACATATTCCCCATGATGACGTAGTATTGCCTGAAGAAGTACAAGGAATAAGGGCATTTGGGTCAGAAAGCGAACTTACGGCACTGGCGAGTGTAGTAACAGATCATCTGGAGTTGATGAGAAACAAACACGCAATAACGTTAGAACATTTGCGAATGGGGGCGCTCAAAGGAATAATTTTGGACGCAGATGGCAGTGAGTTATTAAACCTTTACAACGAATTTGAAATTACGCCAAAAGTAGTAAATTTTGCGCTGGGAACAGCAACCACCGATGTCAAGCGTAAGTGTCTGGAAGTATTGAGGCATGTTGAGGACAACTTAAGTGGTGAATATATGACCGGGATTCATAGCCCTGAGTTTTTTGATGCATTAACTTCGCATGCCAAAGTAAAAGAAGCATATGAGAGATGGCAAGAAGGAGCAGCACTCCGGAACGATATGAGATCAGGATTTACGTTCTGTGGAATAACATTTGAGGAATATAGAGGGCAAGCAACTGATCCTGAAGGAAACGTAAGAAGATTTATTGAAGGAAATACCGGACATTGTTTTCCACTTGGTACAGCAAGCACATTTACTACTTACTTTGCGCCAGCAGACTTTAATGAGACGGTAAATACACTAGGACAACCGTTATATGCAAAACAAGAGCCAAGAAGATTTGATAGAGGGACCGATTTACATACTCAGTCAAATCCTTTACCAATGTGCCATCGCCCAGGAATATTAATCAAAGTCGTTGCAGCATAACAATACTGGTAGAGCAACTACAAAAGTGGTGAGGCATGAAAGTGCTCTACCAGTATGCCTCTTCTTAGCGTGCATGTAGAGATTAGTGCATAAAGGTAAAGTATGCAAGAAAAAATAAAAAGATTATTGAAAGATTGTTTTGCACATTTAGGAGAGCAAGCGTTGTATGAGTCAAGGGATAAGTCGTACATGGTGCAGATATTAAAGCAACAGCCAGATAAATTATATGGAATTGGTGAAGGACAATTTGTAGGAGAAATTTTGACTTTAGAAGTAAGTGTGTTTGATGTATTAAAGCCAATGGTGGGAGATACTTTTTCCATAGGTAGTTGTAGATACAGAGTACACTCACCGCCGCTTAGGGATAATTCAGGAATAATCTGGAAAATTCAAGCGTCAGGGGTGTAAATGCGTGTTGAAATTGGAATAAGCGGCAGCATTGAGAAAATAATTCAAAGTATTGAAGCTAGCCAAGCTAAGATAACACGAGCAACAGTAAGAGCATTAAACAAAACGGCATTGTGGACAAAAGAGCAAGCTACGAAAGAACTAAGTAAAGATGTGCAAATAAAACGGCAATTAATCAGAAAAAGATTATGGATAACCAGAGCAACAAGAAATTATCAGAGGGCTCTAGTAAAGATAGGGTTATACGGAGTAAAATCTTCAAAGCTTGGCAATATGAAACAAATGGCAAAAGGAGCAAAAGCAGGAAAACATATGTTTGAAGGAGCATTTATTGCTAAGATGCCAACCGGACATAGAGGTATTTTTAGACGAAGAGGAAGGACAGCCTTGCCGATTCATGAAGTTACTGTACCGATCGGAGAAAATGTACAAAAGATAGTAAAAGAAATGGCTAGTTATAAAACAGGAAAAGTGTTTGAGGAATATTTTGAGCATGAGTTGAATGTTCTTTTAAAGAAGCAATGAAAGAATTTTGGAAAGGTTTACATGAGGCAATTTGTAAAACGCTAAAAGAAGAAATCCCAGCAATACAGACATGTGAAGTATATCCTGCAATAAGGAAAGAATTATTAGCGCCAGAGGTGTTTGTAGAGCTTGTGAGTTTGGAACCAGGAAAAGATCCGGGAACAGAGGAATTAGCGTTGAGGGCAAGATTTGAGGCAAGAGTAGTAGTTGATGGAACAGTTGAGGATTCTCAGGTAGTGGTAAGGTCACTGGCAGCGGAAGTTGCGAGAGTAGTGAATAAAAATACTTGGGACGTGGAAAATGTTTCAGCAGGTGAATTTATATCAGCAGGAGGAGATGATTTTAGACCAGAATTAGATGCATATCTAGTGTGGTTGGTCGAATGGGTTCACGAGCTACATACAGGTCAATCAATGTGGTTAGAAACTGGTAT
Organism: Wolbachia endosymbiont (group A) of Sphaerophoria taeniata; assembly: GCF_947250735.1. Taxonomy (NCBI): domain Bacteria; kingdom Pseudomonadati; phylum Pseudomonadota; class Alphaproteobacteria; order Rickettsiales; family Anaplasmataceae; genus Wolbachia; species Wolbachia endosymbiont (group A) of Sphaerophoria taeniata. Next base: position 818,033 of record NZ_OX366344.1, on the reverse strand, counting down.
TATACCGCATATTATTAGTGTGGGGGAAAATGTTAGACCATAATTTTGCGATTGCAGAGCTAAATAGAAGGCTAGCGAACATTTTAAAGAGATAGACTATGAAAAGGCAAGAGTGCGGGTAAAGGTAGGAGAATTTTTAACCGATTGGCTTCCGTGGGTAACGGCAAGAGCAGGAGAAGATAGAAGTTGGTTTTCCCCAGATATTGATGAGCAGGTGATGGTATTATCGCCATATGAAGAGTTGTCATTAGGGGTGGTGTTACCGGCAATTTATCAGCAGAAGTATTTTCCCTCGGAATGCCGAAAAGACGCGCATATTTTAGAGTTTAAGGATGGAACGAAATTATCGTACGATAAGGAGAATCATCATCTTGAGATTGAAGTAGTAGATAAAATAACGCTAAAAGTTGGAAAATCGAGTATGGAGATGACAAAAGAAGGAATAAAACTTAAGGGAAGGAGAGTTGATCTCAATTGACATGAGAAGAGCTATAGTTTGTATAGGAGATCATTGCATGGGGATACCGGTTCATGTTTGTATGAGTGGTAGTAACGACGTTTTTGTAAACGGTAGATCTGTTTGTCGAAAAGGAGATATCTTAACTCTAGGTGAGAAACTAACGCAAGGGTCAAACAGCGTATTTGTTAATGGTATTGGCGTAACAAGAACAGGAGACTTGGCATCGTGTGGTTTTCATGTAATGAGTATTAGCAAAAATGTATTTGCGAGCTAAAAATGCGTGGGATGAGCAATAAAACGGGAAAAGAGTTGGAAGGACTAGAGCACCTGAAACAGTCAATAGTTGATATTTTGACCACACCAATTGGTAGTAGAATCATGAGAAGAGATTACGGTTCAAGATTATTTGAATTAGTAGATAAGCCAATCAATAGGGATTTTACGCTAGAAATTTATGCAGCAACAGCAGAAGCACTACAAAAGTGGGAAAAGAGATTTAAGTTAGAAAAAGTAAAAATAACAGAAGTGAAAGAAGGAAAAGTAACGCTTGACCTAGAAGGATTGTACTTACCAATGGGGGAAAAGATTCGCTTTGATGGAGTTGTGGTATAAAGATGGAGCAGCCTAACATTATTGAGCCACTGAACTTCGAAGAAATCTTTTCACGTATGAAGGAGGAGTTGATACGTCGAGACTCAAGTTTTACAGTATTGGTAGAAAGTGATCCAGCAATAAAGATTTTGGAAGTGGCAGCCTGGAGGGAATTGTTATTACGGCAAAGAATTAATGAAGCGGTAAGAAGTAATTTACTGAAGTTTGCAGGAGGAGAAGACCTAGATAATTTAGCTGAGTTTTATGGAGTGGAGAGGCAGAAAGAAGAAGATGACGAACGATTTAGGAAAAGGATTAAAGCAAAGATAGTTGGCTGGTCAACAGGAGGAAATTATCGGTATTATGCATTATCAGCAGATACAAGAGTAAAAGATGCATTAGTAGAATCACCTGTACCAGGAAAAGTACAAGTTTCGATCTTATCAACACAATTATCCACAACTGGCATACCCCAAGAAGAATTACTAGAAATTGTCAGAAATCAGCTAAACAGGGAGGATGTGAGGATTTTAACAGATACAATTGAAGTGGTAAGTTGCAATATTATAGAAATAGATATCCACAGTAAAATTAGCATTAAAAGACCAGATATTATTGAAACGGTGAAGAAGAAATTTATAGAAAAATTTGAAACAACGAAAAGATTAGGATGGAATGTAACAAGGTCGTGGATTATAGCGAATTTGTTCGTAGAAGGAGTGGAAAACGTAGAATTAATCGAGCCAAGAGAGGATGTTGTGGTACTGGGGAATGAGTGTGCTGCCTTAAGAAGTTTAAATGTTGAGTTAAATTAATGCTATTACCGCCAAACGCAACAAAACAAGAAAAAGCGCTGGTTGATGCAATCGATTACAAAGTTGATCCAAGCAGCATAAGAGGGTTTAAATTCAGCCTAGAAGAAAAGATATTACCATGGATAGTAGAGGAATATGGTCTAGAAGAGATTCTGCGTTGGGTAACAGACAAAAGAAAAGCGATAAAAGAAGGGATAAAATTTCAAAGACTGCGTGGCACACCTGCCTCATTGAAAATAGCACTGAAGTGGGCAAATATAAATGAAGATATTACAATTATTGAAGAGCCACCTGGAGAACACTTTTTTGAATTACAGATAGGGATAAAAGATGTTCCGAAAGACTTCTTCGTAGATGCAGTAGTAGAACTAGCAAAGCTATCACTACCTGCAAGATCGAGGCTAATGAGGCTTTTCAATGACCACTATAATATTGGAAGATTTATTTTAGATGAAAGCTTTTTTGGCAGCTTATTATCAGACTACTCTGGTACAAAGATCGAAAAAGATGGACCAGTGTTATCATTTGGGAGAGTAAATTTTTTCAGGTCTAGTGGTCCAGTTATTAGGATTATAGAAAACTATCTACGCGATCATTATGAGCAGGCATTAAGTAATGATCTGTATAGGCTAGATGTAGCAATACTTGGAGAAACCGAGCCTCACACAAAGAATTATAACGGTATTTATGAAAGAAGTCATCAGTGGAATAATTTAAAAACGTTATATCCGCTACCACAGAGCTTATTACCTGAGATTAAGTTTGCTAAAGCGCAGATAGTATTATCGGACAGTTGGAGTTTAGGAGAAATAAACGCATGTTTTCCAGTAAGTAGTATAGAAGAGAGGGGAAAAAGGTTTTTACTAGGAAGTGATAAGCTATCTGAACAAGTGTGGAATTTAAAATACAAGCCAATTTTAGAAAGGTTTAGCGTTACCTATCATTACAAAGTAGAAAACTCTACCGATCAAAAAGTTATAAGATTTGGTTTAGCAAAGCACTATGTTCATTTTGAAAGCGAATTAAATTCAGAGCAAAAGGATGCAATACAGGAGTTAGAAAATTACATTTTAGTGTTTTACCCAGGTGTACTAACATGGCATGAACATCGACATTTGAACAGGTCCTGGGAAGAAAAACAACCTATATGCTTAATGAATTAAATACATATATTTATATCTTCATATACTACATTAACATTCGGTAAAAATGTGTGTTTTTTGAAAAAAAGAAGTTGCTTTTCCATGCCAAAACAGCTATAAATTAGGTAGGTGTAGGTAAACATAAGAAATTGATCTTGCACTGAAGTGAGCCAAATTGGCGACTTTATGTATGTTTTTATAGTGGGGTAACTAAAATGTTCAATTTAAATAAAAGACTGGAAAAATTAAAGGAGAATTCATTTCGTGGAATAAATGAAAAAGACGCAGCAGGTTGCACAATATTGCACCGAGCAGCACAAGTGTCAAATCCAGAAGTAATAAAGTTATTAATAGAAAAAGGTGCAGGTACAAACGATAGAAACAATAGAGGCGAGACACCATTGCACCTAGCGGCATTCTATGGAAAGGTAGAGAATGTAAAAGCACTGATAGAAGGAGGAGCAAATGTAAATGCTATAGATGATGGAGGATATACGGCATTACATAGTGCGAGCTTAATGAGTTGTGAAAAGACAGTAAGGGAGCTAATAAAAGGAGGGTCAAAAGTAAATATAGGAAATGAAATAGGAAGACATGAAGCCGTATTTATGAGGGAAATAGGGAACGTGAGAGCAATATTAGAAGCGGGAGGTGATGTAAATGCGAAAGACCAAAAAGGATACACGCCAATAGATCTGGCATATATGGCAAATAGTGAGGAGATAATGAGAGAGTTAGTGGCGAAGCAGAAGGTTATGGAAGTTGATTGAGAAAAGGAAGGAAATGGTATTAGAGAGAAAACCTTTGGCAGAGCTGAGGGAAAAGGGACAATTATTTGGAAGAGTGCTTAATTGATGAAAGATAGCGCTATGTGTTTCCAAAATTGTGCATAAAAGTAAAATAAAACGAAGGTTAACAGTTGCGTCTTTTTCGCAAGAGTAATGGATTTATGGAAAAAGGGAGTGCCCGAACTATAAAAATATTTACAGGAGAAACAATGAGAAAAAAGGTATTAACTGTAACTTGTCGATATGAGCCTGATGAGTTAGCAGATAAACGCTTATCGGATGTATACGGGCAACTGATAGAGAGATTGATAAAGAGAAAAAAAGAAAATAGAGAGAAAGAAACAAATGAAAGTAGTGAGTTTATATGCGAGAGTGTCATCGTGCAAAAAATTAGGCATAGTACGACAAATACAAGTTTTCTTGTCGTTTTAATCTGCACAGATTGTGAAGTTAAATGAAATATCTTCAGTTTCATGATAAGGGGGCTGGCGGAGTTTGTCAAGGAAGTTTTTCGTTTCTATTCCCAATAAAAGTTTGTTATATGGTTATGCAAGAAGTCTATTGTTGGTTAATGTTTTATGGCTTTACGGAAAGTTTATAGCTATACAACTTATCTTAAAAGCAATATAGTGTTCACTATGCAATGAATCAAAGATAGTAAGTAAAGTCTATGAAATTTCAAATCACTACACATGTTCAACCCGCTGGAGATCAACCGCAGGCAATCGATAGTTTAATTGCGGGGCTAAATAGCAATAAAAGAGACCAAGTTTTACTTGGAGTTACTGGTTCTGGGAAAACTTTCACTATGGCAAATGTTATAGCAAGGACAAACAGACCTGCGCTGATCATGGCACACAATAAAACCTTAGCAGCACAACTTTATGAGGAAATGAAAGGATTATTTCCCAATAATGCTGTTGGATATTTCATTTCTTATTATGATTACTATCAGCCCGAAGCTTATTTGCCGCAAACTGATACTTATATCGAAAAAGACTCTGCAATCAACGACAGAATTGACATGCTGCGTTATTCTGCCGTCTGCTCCCTCTTGGAGCGCAGGGACACGATCGTAGTTGCCAGTGTTTCTTGCATATACGGTCTTGGTTCGCCTGAAAGCTACCGCAGCATGACTATATCTTTAAGTGTTGGAGATAAAATTCATGTTAATGATTTCTTGAGTAACTTAGCTGATCTCCAATACAAGCGCTCTGATACCAGGTTTGAGAGAGGATATTTCAGAGTGCGTGGCGATATTATCGATATATTTCCTGCCTATTATGAAAATAAAGCTTGGCGTTTATCGCTGCTTGGTGATGAAATGGAAGAAATTTCTGAAATTGATGCTATAACGAGTAATATTACCAAAAGCCTAAATACAATCACCATTTTTCCAAACAGCTATCACATTACATCACGTGAGACTCTGTTGCAGACAGTTGAGCTAATCAAAAAAGAGCTGCATGAATGCTTGGATTATTACTACTTGCAAAACAAGATTGTTGAAGCAAAGCGCCTCGAGCAACGCACTAATTTTGATATTGAAATGATGAGGACAACAGGAATATGTAAAGGTATTGAAAATTATTCGCGTTATCTCTATGGAATGGAAGCTGGGGATCCACCGCCTACTTTGTTTGAATATTTACCCAAAGACGTAATTTTATTTGTTGATGAGAGTCATGTCACCGTTCCTCAGATTGGTGCAATGTACAGTGGTAATGAGGCGCGTAAAAAGAAATTGATTGACTATGGCTTCAGGCTTCCTTCCGCTTTTGATAATCGTCCATTAAAATTTGAAGAATGGGAGAAAGTTAGGCCGCAGACTATTTACATTTCAGCTACTCCTGGAAAGTATGAGTTGGCAAAGACCAATAATGTATTTATAGAGCAAGTTATCCGTCCAACAGGGCTTACAGACCCAATCTGCATTGTGAAACCAATAGAGAGTCAAATTGATGATGTAATTCATGAGGCACAAGTGACAATAGGAAAGGGATTTTGTGTTTTAATCACTACACTGACAAAAAAAATGGCTGAAAATTTAGCTGAATATATGAGTGAATTAAATATGAGAGTGAGTTATTTGCATTCTGATATTGGTGCGCTGGAGAGAATAGAAATTATATGTAAATTAAGATCTAAAGAAATTGACGTTTTAGTAGGTGTTAACTTGCTTAGGGAAGGTCTTGATATTCCAGAGTGTGGTTTGGTTGCAATTTTAGATGCTGATAAAGAAGGATTTTTGCGATCAGAAACATCGCTCATTCAAACGATCGGTCGTGCTGCGCGTAATGCTGAAGGTAGAGTAATTTTGTATGCAGATAAAATCACTGGTTCTTTAGATCGTGCATTAAGAGAGACTGAAAGAAGAAGAAAAAAACAAGAAGAACATAATATATTGCACAATATTGTCCCGAAGACTATAATAAAACCTATATCAAACACCTTACAGGAGAGGGCAATAGCAGAACCAAAAGTAAATACTAATAAGGATGACTTGAGAAAGCAAATGATAGAGCATGCTGAAAATTTAGAGTTTGAAGAAGCAGCAAGAATAAAAAAATTATTGCAAGGTTAAGTAATATATGATGCTATGGGCATAGCATGAAAGTGTAAACAACTAAACTTCCACTATTCTTCTTTTTATTTTAACTCATCTTTTTGAGACTTTTGACAATTTCTTAGAACTGAAGAAGGAAAGGTGTATTTTTTTATTGACTTACCTGTGTGTTACGGTAATCACTAAAGAATTAGTGAGTAATGGTTATAGAATATGAATGGTGGGGTACCAAGCAAGGGATTAAATGAACAATTACGTGACATTTTAGATAAGTTAGAACAGGATATCAATCTATTAGATAATCCCGGTTATATTCAACATATAATGTTTCTTCTAGGAGCAGGAGCTGATCCAAATACAACAGGAACCCAAGGTGAAAAAACTCTGTCAGATTACTCAAGTGAAAAATTACGTGACATTTTAAATGAGTTAGCAAGCAATAGCGATCTATTAGATAATTCCAATTATACTCGATATATAATGTTTCTTCTACAAGCAGGAGCTGATCCAAATATACGGAGACCAGATGGAAAAACTCTGTCATATTACTTAAATGAAAAATTAGGTGACATTTTAGATGGGTTAGAAAGCGATAGAGGTCTATTATATTATTATGCTAAACATATAAGTCTTCTTCTACAAGCAGGAGCTGATCGAAATACACAAAACCAATATGGAAAAACTCTGTCACATTACTCAAATGAACCATTACTTAACATTTTAAATGCGTTAGAAAGCAATGGAGATATATTAGATAATTATCTTCCATATATAATGTCTCTTCTACAAGCAGGAGCTAATCGAGATACACAAAACCGATATGAAAAAACTCTGTCATATTACTTAGATAAAAGATTATCTGACATTTTAGAAAGCAATAGAGCTCCATTAAATAATATTCAACATATAATTCTTCTTCTAGAAGCAGGAGCTAATCCAAATGTACAAAACCGAGAAGATGGAAAAACTCTGTTACATTACGTTGCTGAACATAACGATACTGGCGGTATACGTTTTCTTTTAGGAGCGGGTGCTAATCCAAATGTGCAAGATCAAAGTGAAAAGACTCCGTTACATTATGCTGCTGAAAATAACTGCCTTCAAGCTATAGAACTTCTTTTAAAAGCAAAAGCTGATCAAAATGTGCAAGATCAAAGTGGAAAGACTCCATTTGAATATGTTACTGAACATGAGTGCCGTCAAGCTATTAAGGATTTGGGTTATGATTTAGATGATTCTCATGAAAATGAAGGGAATCCGACAACACCTGATGATTCGGTAGATGATTGTTCAAATAGCTCTGGTGATGATAGTCAGATAGAGTCTGTTAAATTGAGTGATTGTAACACAGAAGAAGATTCGGACTATCATTCAGATGGTTCTTGTGAAAATGAAGAGAATTTGACAAATGATTCTAGTAATTACCCTAACAAGCACAATGATGATCAGGCACTGCGTGATGATCCAGGGTATAGCTCCGGTGACGATAATAAAACAATTTCTACTGAACCGAGTGATTGTGACCGGAAAGACGAGGATTCGAGCTGTAGTTCAAGTGATCATCTTTTTCTAGAAGACTTACTTTCTATGAAGCTAGAAATACCATTAACTACAAGCGAAGAGGGGCTAATTAAAGATTTTTGTGAGAAGATAAGAGGTATAACAGCACAAAATAAACAAGAATCTGAAGAAAGTATTCTAGAAAGTATTGAGAAAATAGTAAATGAGTACTTGAAGAAAGGAATAAGGTTGAATTCAAGTTGTAGTAATGGTAATGAAAATGACAATGGTGATAAAGAAACTGTAACAAGTTTAATACTTGAAGAAATAGAAGGTGTTCTTAATAATCGTGTGAAACCACGCGATGAAAACAGAGCGCGTGAAAGGCAGTCTGATGGTATCGCCGACCAAGACGATGGCAACGAAGATAAAGTTTCAGGCATCATAGAAAGCATCACTAACAAGTTATTGTTAAAAGGTGGGAAAGCAAGACAAAAATTTTTCTCCGGTAATACTGAGCTAGCACAAAATTATGGATCTAATTATATAAATGATCTCTCTAAGAAATATAAAGAAACTAAAGACAAGCTAAAGAGTATAGCATATGAAAGTATTGTAGGCAGAGATAGACAAGCTCAAAAGGGGGAGCCAGAAGAGGTAGACATAGATAATGTATGTTTTTATGTGAAATATTCACAAGATAGTATTATTGAACCTGTGAAAATCTTTAACAAAGCTGAAGATTTAAATTTAAAAGTCGGCATACTTCAAGTTGGGGAGAGTATAGTAAGAGCTGAAGGTACAAAAGATGGAAAAAGAAATTACACAGATGTCTTAGAAAGTAGCATTAAAATGTCTTTTACCACTGAGGCAGGAGAGATTAATATTTATCTAAGTCCTAGTGAGAAAGATAGTAATAAAATAGAAGTAGAAATTTATGATGAGAGTGAAGAAAGGCTTAACAAGTTAAAAGCTGAGAAGAAAAGTTTAGGAGAAAACTGTCTTTTGGGAGGAAAAAGTGTTCTGGAAGCTATAGAAGAGAAAGGTTTTAAGAAAAATGGTAATGTACCTACAGAGTCAATCGAGACTATTAAGGATGTTCCACGTACTGATGTTACGCAAGCTTGTTCGCAGCAAATTAACACAAGAGCTAAAGGCAAATAGCGATCTACCGATTATTGAAATAGTGCCACACAATGACAAACTCACTCGATTTTATCAAATTGTTCCAATTATAGAGTCTGGCAGGGTTTTTCTGCCGCATCAAGCAGTATGGCTCAGCGATTTCGAGTACGAAATTTTAATGTTCCCAGAAGCCCGTTATGATGATCAGGTGGACAGTACGGTGCAATATCTGCAATGGACAAGAAAAACTAACACCAGTGCTTTCAGGGTCAGAGACTTTGGTCCCAACCCTAATAAACCATTTAGATGGTTAAGGTATATCTAAAAACCTAAATTTATTTCCCCAAAGCTTCTGACATATGCTTTACCTATTGCGGATGTTTAAGCTCTGAAGAGACACTTCCCTTATGTGGCACAGCAGGAGAAGCCGATCCAATAGAACAAAAGCCACTATCTCTATTAACTTTTTGAGAACTAAGGTTATCAGATGACGGTAATTGTGCGTTTACACATCGCCTTAAGTTCTCTTCTGGACTCTCGAAAGATTACCTCTACTCCTGCTTTTTCAAATTCGTCGAGCAAGATCATTTGATATACAGTTTTTCGTGATAACCTATCTGGTGAATGAATATAAATTTTATCAATTTCTCCTTTTCCTACTTTATCGCGTAACCTATCTAAACCGGGACGCTCTAAATCTGATCCACTATACCCATTGTCTATGAATCTATACTCATTTAGTAGCTTGTGCTCATCTTCACTAATTCTACGCTCCAACTCCGCTATTTGACTCTCTATTGTTCCCTTCTGTGCTTGCTTTTCTGATGATAATCTCGCATATAAACTCACTACTTTCATTTGTTTCTTTCTCTCTATTTTCTTTTTTTCTCTTTATCAATCTCTCTATCAGTTGCCCGTATACATCCGATAAGCGTTTATCTGCTAACTCATCAGGCTCATATCGACAAGTTACAGTTAATACCTTTTTTCTCATTGTTTCTCCTGTAAATATTTTTATAGTTCGGGCACTCCCTTTTTCCATAAATCCATTACTCTTGCGAAAAAGACGCAACTGTTAACCTTCGTTTTATTTTACTTTTATGCACAATTTTGGAAACACATAGCGCTATCTTTCATCAATTAAGCACTCTTCCAAATAATTGTCCCTTTTCCCTCAGCTCTGCCAAAGGTTTTCTCTCTAATACCATTTCCTTCCTTTTCTCAATCAACTTCCATAACCTTCTGCTTCGCCACTAACTCTCTCATTATCTCCTCACTATTTGCCATATATGCCAGATCTATTGGCGTGTATCCTTTTTGGTCTTTCGCATTTACATCACCTCCCGCTTCTAATATTGCTCTCACGTTCCCTATTTCCCTCATAAATACGGCTTCATGTCTTCCTATTTCATTTCCTATATTTACTTTTGACCCTCCTTTTATTAGCTCCCTTACTGTCTTTTCACAACTCATTAAGCTCGCACTATGTAATGCCGTATATCCTCCATCATCTATAGCATTTACATTTGCTCCTCCTTCTATCAGTGCTTTTACATTCTCTACCTTTCCATAGAATGCCGCTAGGTGCAATGGTGTCTCGCCTCTATTGTTTCTATCGTTTGTACCTGCACCTTTTTCTATTAATAACTTTATTACTTCTGGATTTGACACTTGTGCTGCTCGGTGCAATATTGTGCAACCTGCTGCGTCTTTTTCATTTATTCCACGAAATGAATTCTCCTTTAATTTTTCCAGTCTTTTATTTAAATTGAACATTTTAGTTACCCCACTATAAAAACATACATAAAGTCGCCAATTTGGCTCACTTCAGTGCAAGATCAATTTCTTATGTTTACCTACACCTACCTAATTTATAGCTGTTTTGGCATGGAAAAGCAACTTCTTTTTTTCAAAAAACACACATTTTTACCGAATGTTAATGTAGTATATGAAGATATAAATATATGTATTTAATTCATTAAGCATATAGGTTGTTTTTCTTCCCAGGACCTGTTCAAATGTCGATGTTCATGCCATGTTAGTACACCTGGGTAAAACACTAAAATGTAATTTTCTAACTCCTGTATTGCATCCTTTTGCTCTGAATTTAATTCGCTTTCAAAATGAACATAGTGCTTTGCTAAACCAAATCTTATAACTTTTTGATCGGTAGAGTTTTCTACTTTGTAATGATAGGTAACGCTAAACCTTTCTAAAATTGGCTTGTATTTTAAATTCCACACTTGTTCAGATAGCTTATCACTTCCTAGTAAAAACCTTTTTCCCCTCTCTTCTATACTACTTACTGGAAAACATGCGTTTATTTCTCCTAAACTCCAACTGTCCGATAATACTATCTGCGCTTTAGCAAACTTAATCTCAGGTAATAAGCTCTGTGGTAGCGGATATAACGTTTTTAAATTATTCCACTGATGACTTCTTTCATAAATACCGTTATAATTCTTTGTGTGAGGCTCGGTTTCTCCAAGTATTGCTACATCTAGCCTATACAGATCATTACTTAATGCCTGCTCATAATGATCGCGTAGATAGTTTTCTATAATCCTAATAACTGGACCACTAGACCTGAAAAAATTTACTCTCCCAAATGATAACACTGGTCCATCTTTTTCGATCTTTGTACCAGAGTAGTCTGATAATAAGCTGCCAAAAAAGCTTTCATCTAAAATAAATCTTCCAATATTATAGTGGTCATTGAAAAGCCTCATTAGCCTCGATCTTGCAGGTAGTGATAGCTTTGCTAGTTCTACTACTGCATCTACGAAGAAGTCTTTCGGAACATCTTTTATCCCTATCTGTAATTCAAAAAAGTGTTCTCCAGGTGGCTCTTCAATAATTGTAATATCTTCATTTATATTTGCCCACTTCAGTGCTATTTTCAATGAGGCAGGTGTGCCACGCAGTCTTTGAAATTTTATCCCTTCTTTTATCGCTTTTCTTTTGTCTGTTACCCAACGCAGAATCTCTTCTAGACCATATTCCTCTACTATCCATGGTAATATCTTTTCTTCTAGGCTGAATTTAAACCCTCTTATGCTGCTTGGATCAACTTTGTAATCGATTGCATCAACCAGCGCTTTTTCTTGTTTTGTTGCGTTTGGCGGTAATAGCATTAATTTAACTCAACATTTAAACTTCTTAAGGCAGCACACTCATTCCCCAGTACCACAACATCCTCTCTTGGCTCGATTAATTCTACGTTTTCCACTCCTTCTACGAACAAATTCGCTATAATCCACGACCTTGTTACATTCCATCCTAATCTTTTCGTTGTTTCAAATTTTTCTATAAATTTCTTCTTCACCGTTTCAATAATATCTGGTCTTTTAATGCTAATTTTACTGTGGATATCTATTTCTATAATATTGCAACTTACCACTTCAATTGTATCTGTTAAAATCCTCACATCCTCCCTGTTTAGCTGATTTCTGACAATTTCTAGTAATTCTTCTTGGGGTATGCCAGTTGTGGATAATTGTGTTGATAAGATCGAAACTTGTACTTTTCCTGGTACAGGTGATTCTACTAATGCATCTTTTACTCTTGTATCTGCTGATAATGCATAATACCGATAATTTCCTCCTGTTGACCAGCCAACTATCTTTGCTTTAATCCTTTTCCTAAATCGTTCGTCATCTTCTTCTTTCTGCCTCTCCACTCCATAAAACTCAGCTAAATTATCTAGGTCTTCTCCTCCTGCAAACTTCAGTAAATTACTTCTTACCGCTTCATTAATTCTTTGCCGTAATAACAATTCCCTCCAGGCTGCCACTTCCAAAATCTTTATTGCTGGATCACTTTCTACCAATACTGTAAAACTTGAGTCTCGACGTATCAACTCCTCCTTCATACGTGAAAAGATTTCTTCGAAGTTCAGTGGCTCAATAATGTTAGGCTGCTCCATCTTTATACCACAACTCCATCAAAGCGAATCTTTTCCCCCATTGGTAAGTACAATCCTTCTAGGTCAAGCGTTACTTTTCCTTCTTTCACTTCTGTTATTTTTACTTTTTCTAACTTAAATCTCTTTTCCCACTTTTGTAGTGCTTCTGCTGTTGCTGCATAAATTTCTAACGTAAAATCACGATTGATTGGCCGGTCAACTAACTCAAGTAATCTTGACCCATAGTTCCTGCGCATTATTCTGCTGTTAATAGGAGTGGTTAAAATATCAGTAATTGATTGCTTTAAATGTTCTATTCCTTCTAACTCTTTTCCAGTATTAACGTCCATTCCTCGCATAAACACGTTGCCTTTTGTGTTATATCTGTTTAATCATTTTCTTCTTAGTACTTGCGTATTTTTCACGAGCTATAGAGATAGCTTTTCTCAACTTCTCCTCAAGGATTTCCTTAGGAGGCAACTGTGTTAAATACTGTGCAACATGAATATTAGATCCTTCAAGCTCCAGGTATTCTATATCTTCTTGATCCTTATCAGCACACAAAATAATCCCTAGGGGTTTTTCTTCATCTGGTTTTCGTTCATTTTTGTCTAACCAATTTAAGTACCATTCCATCTGTCCTTTATAAGCTGGTTCAAATCGACCAATTTTTAGTTCTATTGCAATAAGGCGCCTTAATCCCCTATGAAAAAATAGCAAGTCTAAATACCTATCAATTCTTTCGGTACTCATCCTTTTTTGACGTGTCACAAAACAAAAATCATTACCAAACTCTTGTAAAAATTTTACCAATTCATCCAAAATCGTATTTTCTAGATCAGTCTCACTATGACTTGATGGCAATTCCATAAAGTTAAGGAAGTATGGATCGTGAAAAATGAATTCGGGGGCTAACGTATTTTCTTCACGTAACTGTTTGATGCTTTGTCTTATGAAGTCCTCAGGCTTTTTTGCTAGTGCTGTACGTTCATACAACATGGTATCGATTCTACTACGTAGTGCTCTAACACTCCATCTTTCAATACGACACATTTCTATATAATAATTACGCTTCAGCTCATCAGAAATTGCAATAATTTCTACAAAATGTGACCAACTCAATTGTTGTGACAGTGTCGCGACAATTTCTTGATCGGGAAAGAATTTGGAAAATTGCACCATCCGAAACAATGAAGCTCTATCAAATCCACGTCCATATTTCATCTGAAGTTCTTTTGCAAGTTAGGAGATGATTTGCTTCCCATAATCTGCACGTTTGTGCTTTAGGATATCTTGATCAATTCTGGAGCCAATTTCCCAGTTTAACAATACTAGAGTAGAATTGAATTGAACAGAAAGATGATTCTTTGCTCTATCTATTAAATTACTAACGTCTCCTAATAGGCTAGTAGTTATATCCATGTTCATAATTTTACTTTTGGTAAGTATAGCACATGGTTTATTTTTATTCTGAAAAAACATTACTACTTCCACTTATTACTTTAAACCCACAAGATACTGAATCCCCAACTCTTCCTATACCATGACCATTTTCAAACACTGTTTTTGACCCTTGTGCCATTACCTTACCTTCTGTAAAACTATCTCCTTGCCGACAAACTGGTCTTCCGTTTACAAATATATCTCTGCTTCCACTTATACAAAAATGCGGCAACGCTTTCCCGCAGTGATCTCCTAGGCATATAACTGATTTATTCATTCCTTTTCCTAATTTAGATTTATTCTTTGTGCCTTAAGTTTTATTCCATCCTTTGTCATCTCTACGCTTGATCCTTCTACTTTCAACGTTATTTTATCTACTACATCAATCTCAAGATGATGATTCTCCTTGTCGTACGATAATTTCGTTCCATCCTTAAACTCTAAAATATGCGCGTCTTTTCGGCATTCCGAGGGAAAATACTTCTGCTGATAAATTGCCGGTAACACCACCCCTAATGACAACTCTCCATATGGCGATAATACCATCACCTGCTCATCAATATCTGGGGAAAACCAACTTCTATCTTCTCCCGCTCTTGTTGTTATCCACGGTAACCAATCGGTCAAAAATTCTCCTACTTTGACCCTTACTCTTGCTTTTTCATAGTCGATTTCTTTCACTAGATCTATACGAATAATGTTCGCTAGCCTTCTATTTAGCTCTGCAATCGCAAAATTATGGTCTAACATTTTCCCCCACACTAATAATATGCGGTATAATACCAGTTTCTAACCACATTGATTGACCTGTATGTAGCTCGTGAACCCATTCTACCAGCCACACTAAATATGCATCCAACTCTGGTTTAAAATTGTCTACTTCCGCTGATAAAAATTCTCCTGGTGAAATGTTTTCTACGCCCCAAGTGTTTTTATTCACTACTCTTGCAACTTCCGCTGCCAGTGACCTTACCACTACCTGAGAATCCTCGACTGTTCCATCAACTACTACTCTTGCCTCAAATCTTGCCCTCAACGCTAATTCCTCAGTCCCCGGATCTTTTCCTGGCTCTAAACTCACAAGCTCTACAAACACCGCTGGCGCTAATAATTCTTTCCTTATTGCAGGATATACTTCACATGTCTGTATTGCTGGGATTTCTTCTTTTAGCGTTGTACAAATCTTCTGATGTAGATCTCTCCAAAACATACGCTCTTAAAATAAAATTAAGTTCATGTTCAAAATACTTCTCAAATACTCTCTCTACTTCATTATCAACTAACTCTTTCATTATTTCCCGAGCTTGCGTGTTTACTTTAATTTCATCTATTGGTATGTACCTTCTTTTCTATATGACCATTTTGCATTGTTGCTATGAATGCTCCTTCATACGTACGGCTTCCTACCTTTGCTCCTATCTTTGTCTGTTTTATACTCCCAAGTTTTGCTACTCCTATCCACTGCAAACTCAGCTTCACTACTGACCATAAACGCTTTCTATTTGCTTTATCCACACTTAACTTTTTTCTCATTGCTTTTTTTGGTATTTGTTTTTCTTCGCTAACTTGTTTGACAGTTTGCGATCTTACCCATAGTGCTGTTTTGTTTAATGCTCTCACTGTTGCTAATTCTATTTTTCTTCTTTCAGCATCTATGCTTTGCATAACTTTTTCGATGCTATCGGTGACTTCGATGTTAATACGCATCTACACCCCTGACGCTTGAATTTTCCACAATACTCCTGAATTGTCCCTAAGTGGTGCTACCTATGGCACATCTCTTCCTTATTACCTGCAATATTTCATCTGCTGATATTTGGATCAATGCAGCTATACACACCTTTTTTCTCAGTTGTAAAGTACTAATCCCCAACTGCAAGATCAGTTACAGGCGTATGATACACATCTTCTGGAATGCTGACTATCTCTTCTATCATGCCTGACTTCTCATCTAATAGAAACATGATTCCCTTATTGCTCACAATAAATAATTTTCCATCTATCACCGGTCTAGCATAATATGTGTCTTTTAGTTTATCATTTAGCTCATCATTCACCACTAAGTTAGTACTCCAAATTATCTGACCATCAGGTATTGCAACTTTCATAACTTCATTCTTTGTGTTTACTACAAAAAATTCGTTACCATTTATATCATCGGGGTACAGCCATGGCATAATCCCACCACCACTGATATTTTTTGCTTCCATGGCCTTTAACCACAAAAGATCTCCTGATCCTATATCAATCGCAACAATGGTAGAATTGTTTGTAGCTATTAATGTGTTATTCTTTACTACTGGAGTAGTTGTGATATCTGCAAGCTGAGTGTCTAAAATATTTGTAGAAGGTAACTTATAAGACCACAACTTTTTCCCATCTTTGTCAAAAGCTACTAACTCTCCATTTGAAAATGGAACTATTAGCTTATCGTGTATAACCACAGGAGATATGTAATTTGATCTTGTTATTTGATTACTACCATTAGACATATGATAGAACCAGCTTGTATTACCATTCTCTATGTTCAGCATGTATAAATAGTTATCTACAGTCAAAATTGCTATTCTATCATTAAAAATTGTAGGGTTTCCTTTCACCAAAGACTTTAACTCCTTTTTCCACATAACTGCGTCTTCATTTATTTCATATTGTGTATTATCTCTATTTATTGCATATAGCACATTATCTATTGCTAAGTAAATTTCTCTACAATATTCACTGCAAGTAGCACTCATTCTACCAATTGTTTTATGAATACCAGATAAATCTACATCCTTCCAGTACCACCCTGTGTTGTACAATACCCCATCACCACCAATAATTAGCTCATAACTTTCGTGTATAGGAATTGGTTGTATATAACCTTGAGAAAACTCTCTACTTGGATTATTCCACGGGTGACACCTATATTTATTTTTTATTTCTAAGCTAGGCTCTACCCCATCTTTTGCAATAACACAACTTGTGCTCAATAAGAAAGCAATAAAAAAATGGCTAGTTTCATAAAACTTTTCTAGAAAGATCACTTTATATACACATTAAAGATACGATATATTGAACAATTTCACTATCGTTAGTTTTGATTTTAACACGAAAAACCATTTTACATTCTCGCTGGGTTTATTTTCCACAATATTCCTGAATTATCCCTGAGCGGCGGTGAGTGGACTTTGTATCTACGATCACCAACAACAAAAATATCTCCTACCATTGGCTTTAATACATCAAACACACTTACTTCTAAAGTCAAAATTTCTCCTACAAATTGTCCTTCCGTATAATTTATCTGGCTGTTGCTTTAATATCTGTACCTTGTATGACTTATCCCTTGATTCATACAACGCTTGCTCTCCTAAATGTGCAAAACAATCTTTCAATAACCTTTTAATATTTTCTTGCATCTTTTGCTTTTATGTACTAGCCTTTACTTGGAGCAGGGTAGACCACTTCCTTACCTCACTTCTTTTTTATAGCTGATCTACCTGCTCAAACATGGAAACCATTTTACCTTTATATAGTAACTTAAGAAGCACGCTAAGAAAGTGGCTATATTGGTAGGAGGAAATCTCCTTTTTGGCTCCTCTATGCTGCAACGATTTTTACTAATATCCCCGGACGGTGGCACATCGGCAAAGGGTTGGATTGGGTATGAAGGTCAGTTCCTCTATCAAATCTTCTTGGCTCTTGTTTTGCATACAATGGCTGACCAAACCGTTTCATTAAAGTCCGCTGGCGCAAAGTAAGTAGTAAATGTGCTTGCTGTTCCTAGTGGAAAACAATGTCCTGTATCTTTTTCTATAAACCTTCTCACAATTCCTTCAGGATCGGTTGCTTGTCCTCTGTACTCCTCAAATGTTATTCCACAGAACGTAAATCCTGATCGTTCGGTAGAAGTCATAGTCCTATCCCCCTTGATTGAGTTTTACTTCTATAACTCCCCCGTAAGGACCTTACTATTACCCATAAATCTAAAAATGGAGAAAAAGCTGCTATTTTACTAATTCAACTTTCTATTATAAATAGATCTATGGTCTAAAAATGGAATATATGATGAAAAGAACTATAAATACCTCAACTGGCGAATGGGCAGAAAGTGAATTTGGAATTGTTAATTTTGGTGATATAAGATTAAGTAAAAGGCTTCTAAAAATAGTTAATAGTTTTGCTGAATCGCCTGAGCGTTCAATAAATCAAGCTTGTGAAGATTGGCATCAAAGTAAAGCAGCTTATAGATTTTTCCAAAACGATGCCATTTCTGAAAGAAAGATATTAGACAGTCATATAATTAAAACTGTTGAAAGAGCTAAAGAATACTCAACTATCTTAGCTATCCAGGACACGAGTTATATTTCATATAAAAATCATAAAAAGACCGAAGGATTAGGGATTATAGCAGCAAGATTAACATCTAAAACAACTAATTTTAAAACCCATGATGCATACAACGTTTGCAGTTACAACAGAAGATAGGATTATTGGATCAAAAAATTAGTACTAGACCTTCCTTAGCTGAAGACCTAAAGGAGTTGAAAAGAAGAAGCCATAATACTGCTCTTCCCATAGAAGAGAAAGAAAGCATACGGTGCACTTAAAGACTCTACTAAACATCCTCGATTAAAGGATGTTAAGGTAGTTACCGTTTGTGATAGAGAAGCAGATATTTATGATTTATTTGAAGTTGCTTCCACTAATCAATCTCTTTTTGTAGTAAGAGGAAATCAAAACAGAACAGTAAACAAGAAGTCGACTTATTCTGAAAAAGGTGGTGAAAGATTGTGGGATTTGATGAATCGCATGTCTTGTCAAGGAGAAATTCAAGTCTGCTCGCGATAACGAACCTCAAAGAACAACAGTTTTAGAAGTAAAGTTTAGTAACTTTGTGATGAATGCATCAAAAAACAACGCTAGACGTAAAACCCAAAAACTTCCTAATTTAAATTTAAATGCTGTCTATGTTATAGAAAAATATCCCCCATTTGGCGAAGAGCCCATGAACTGGATTTTGTTAACAAATATAAATATTAATAATTTTGAAGAAGCAGTAGAAAAAATACAATGGTATTGCTTAAGATGGAGAATAGAGGTTTTTCATAAAATTTTGAAATCCGGTCTTAAAGTTGAAGAATGTAGGCTCCAAACAGCAGATAGATTGATCCGCTTTCTTACAATTATGAGTATAATTGCATGGAGAATATTTTTTATCACATTGGTAGCTAGCGAATCTTTCTTGCACTGTCATACTGACTGATGACGAATGGAAGGTTTTATATACCAAAATGCTTAAGACAAAAAACTATCCTGCACCTATAAGAGAAATTGTGAGGTGGGTGGCCAAGTTAGGAGGGTTTTTAGCTCGCAAAAATGACTTAGCTATAGCTTTGTGGAAGGGATGGAAACGTCTCTTTGATTTAGCAGAAGGATGGAGACTTGCTCATGAATTCTATACTTGTGGGTAATAGTAAGCGCAAGAACCGTGCATGCAGCTTTCCCGCACACGGCTCCACAATATTAGCGTTCACGACATACCTCCTGTGTATACAAGGAAAAACATATTTTTGGTTTTGGTGGTGGATTGACTTGTGTATAATGAATAAATTGCTCCCAATTCATGCTCTTTTTCTGGCTACGTCGGTTTATCCACTTAAACGTTAGTTTCTTTACTGCCCAATTAAACTTATTGAGCCATCGATAATTTCCGCTAATCCCGAAGTAGTTATAGTGTCCTCTTAGTTTGGCTTTGAGTATTTGCCACCAGTCTTTGAGACGAATAAGATGTATGGTTCCAGAGTGTGATGGTGTGGATCTATTATAAATAATTCAGGAGACTTTGTCAACTGAGAACATATAAATTCAAAAGGTGTAAGACCCCTAAGAGCTTTGAGTCTCTTTGCATAATTGTAGGCCATAACAAAGTCATAAAGATGCTCCTTAAGTTGCTGATGCGAACGATAGTAATATTTCTTAACTGTAGCATTCTTTAAAGTTTTATTCATACGTTCAACTTGTCCATTTGTCCAAGAATGGCTAACTTTTGTCAGACGATGTTCAATGTTATTTTCTTCACAAACTCTATCAAATATGTGTTGGAAGGCGTATTTATGGCGCTTCTGATTTGTAAATTGTATGCTATTATCTGTCAAAATAGTGTGGATTTTATACGGTAAAATTCTAATCAGATTACCTAAAAACTCAGCAGCTATGGGTTTTGTAGCACTTTTGTGCAACTCAACGTAGGTGAATTTGATCTATTGCAACAAACAAATACAGCTTTCCTTCTTCTGTTCTAACTTCCGCGATATCAATATGGAAATAGCCTATAGGATATTGTTTGAATTTCTTTCTTGATTTAACTTCACCATCGACATCTGGTAGTCTGCTAATGTTGTGCCTTTGTAAACAACGATGTAAGCTGGAGCGACTCAAATGTGGGATTGAGGTTTGCAAAGCGTAGAGACAGTCATCTAATGGCAATAGAGTATGCTTACGAAATGCAACACTCCTCTTCTAAAGTTAAAACAGTTGATCTTGGATGCTTTGGACCCATACCAGCATCTTTGGTAAATGAGCGTTTTCTCCACTTAATAATAGTTTTTGGTTTAAGGTTATAACACTTGGAGAGTTTTGCTATGCTCTCTTTACTATTTTGTATTGCTCTACGAATTGTCTCTGTTGTTCTGGCGCACCCATGTAATACTTGTCCCATAATTCCTCCCTTACTGTACAACTACTCTCATAATGTCATTGTCTCTACGTGATATAGCATCTGTAAGTATTGTATGAGTTTCTTCCCGACCATCTGAATATTTTGTGGTCATTTCTTCATTCAGAACTTCCTTTAATAGTTTTTGTTTTTTGGCTTCTTCCAAAAGATCTTTTACAGCTTGATTATTCTTATGACTTATAGCATAATGTAGTAGTGACAACGTCTTGTATCTTGTCAAAAGCATCTAATGTTTTAAGCTTAAGCATTAGGTGGAGAAG
This sequence comes from Wolbachia endosymbiont (group A) of Sphaerophoria taeniata, assembly GCF_947250735.1. Classification (NCBI taxonomy): domain Bacteria; kingdom Pseudomonadati; phylum Pseudomonadota; class Alphaproteobacteria; order Rickettsiales; family Anaplasmataceae; genus Wolbachia; species Wolbachia endosymbiont (group A) of Sphaerophoria taeniata. The sequence goes on along the minus strand of NZ_OX366344.1, from coordinate 796,715 downwards.
GGAGGAACTCTGTGCTTCTTCTTAGATATAAAATCTGTAGAGGAGATAAGAATTCCCTTCTCAAAAGTATAGGCTGGACGGTATCGTAGAAAGACCTGAATGGTTCTAATTCTGTATTCACAAGACTAGCCTTACTTTTCATTTTTAATGGTAACGTATGGGGTTATATATGATCAACAACTTTTTGGGCATAGATATATCAAAAGATCGCTTTGATGTTTTTCTCTCATTTATAAGCAAAAAAGGAAAGCGTGAAATTAGAAAAAGAAGCTTTAAGAACGATGATCATGGGTTTCAAAGTCTACTGAATTTTCTACACAAACATAATGTAGAAAAAGTAAAAACCTGCATGGAATCTACTGGTTGTTATAGCGAAGCACTGGCTGAATTTCTACACAATGCTGGACATTTTGTAAGTGTTGTAAATCCTTATTGCATAAAATCTTATGCAAGGAGTAAGCTGATACGACAAAAGAATGATCAGACCGATGCAGAAGTTATTGCTGATTATTGCCAAAGACAGGAACCTTCTAGTTGGACACCACCTTCTCCTGAAATGAAAAAATTAAAACATCTTTATCGTTGCTCAGTTGCGTTAAAAGATGAGTTAACATTAGTAAATAACCACTTAGAAAAAAAAGAGAGACTGCCTAAAGAAGTTGCAAATGCTTGGGAAGACCTTGCAATGAATATAGCTCAAAAAATAGAAACAATAAAAAACTCCGTACGTGAACTATTAAATCAACACAAAGAATTGTTGGAAAATTTTCAACTTCTATTGACTATTCCAGGCATAGGAGAAGAATCAGCAATAGCTATTTTAGCTGAAGTTTCTGATATAGAGGTTTTTAGAGATGCCAGGCAATTGGCAGCATATACAGGAGTTATACCACGAAATATGACGTCAGGTTCCTCTGTATATGCCAAACCCAGATTAAGTAAATCCGGTTCACAAACATTACGTAAGGCACTTTTCTTTCCTGCCATAGTAGCTAAGAATCACAATCCTATCATTATGAGCTTTTGCCAAAGATTAAAGGAAAAGGGTAAGCATAATATGGCCATCGTTGGTGCTGCAATGCGTAAGCTACTCCATATCATTTTCGGTATTCTGACATCCAAAAGTGCTTTTGATCCTAACCATATCAAAAACTACAGGGCTAGGAGGTTGACTGAAGGTTTAGTACTTTAAAATCAAAAATGCTTCCTATCTATCTTATGTAAAGTGGTATCTTACACAAATTTATTGAATGTTGTTGGTTAGTGGATATGTTGATAAGTAAACTTCATCTGTTTTGTGCGTATAAAACTAATTTACTTATCAACATATCCACTAACTATAATCTGTGTACTGTTACACAATTGGAAGTATTTTTTGATTTTATGATGCAACTTGGGAAATTTTTATAATTTTTTTGTTGACTAACAAGACGGTATCTCCTCTTTGTGCAGCTAAATGGAGTAGACTATTCTTTTCAGAACCGTATTTATTACTCACCAAAGCCTTCTTTATCTCAGGTTTAGCGTAATCAAATGGTGTCTTGCCGCTATCGTCTTTTACCAGAGGGTCTATATCTTCTCGCGTTAGTAAAACTTCTATTGTTTTAAGTCTTTCAGCGTAATGTAGTGGTGTTTTATTTTCGTAGTCTTGCAAATTGACTTGAGCATTAGGCTCCTTTATTAAGCATTTGAGAATATCAAGACATAAGTCTCTTTCATCGTAATTAGTATTACTTACAGCTATATGAACAGGTGACAATTTCATTGAGTTTTGTCCTATGCGCGCGCTATTTACATCTGCTCCAAGCTTCAGCAGTAACTTTACTATCTCCAACTTTTTATTATTAACTGCATAGTGCATTGGTGTCTGATTTCGTGCATCAAAGACATCTATTTCAGCTTTTCCTTCTTCTACTAAAATTTTGACAACATTTCCATGTCCTATGCCTGCTGCTAGATGTAATGGAGTATGATGCAGAGCATTTCGTGCATTAACGTCAATACCTTTTCTGATCAAATATCTCACTGCATTAACTTCACCTATCATTGCGGCCAAATGAAGTAAGCTATCTTGTTCTGACCCGTATTTGTTATTAATTAGCGCTTGTAATATTTCTGCTTTTTTCCCTTCTTTAGCATAGTCAAGAGATGTTTTACCATCATTATCTTCTACGAAAGGATTAATGTTCTTCTTCGTGAGTAGCAGATCTACCATGCTTAATTCGTCAAATTCTATAGCGCAATGTAGTGGGGTTTTTCCATTTAATCCTCTAACATTAACATCTAATCCAGGTTGATTAATGAGGCACTTTATTAATTCTAAACTTAAGTGAGCAGACATTATTAAAATTTAGTGTTAGATAATTCTTCAAGTGAGTTTGTAATCTCTTCAGTGAGCGCCATATGAATCTTTTCAGTGTCACTCAATGATGCAAGTAGTGCTGAAACTCTATTCGGAATATTAAGTAAATTATTACGGACAACTCTTGCTACATTAAATGCTTCATTTTTTACTTCCTCTACTGCTACAAGTTCTCCTATCTCAGCTTTAGCTTTCGCCTCAAGCAGTTTACCTCGTTCCATTTCATTTTTTATTCTAGTTTTTAGCAACATCGTGGAAAGGTTACTTGTATTTTCGTTTTCTGGATTTTTCCTCCTAAGTGGCTGACTTGGATCTCTTATTGCTGCCACCGCTTCATTTGCTTGTTCTCTATTTACCAAACCATCCTCCAACTCAACTATTCCTTTTCTTACTAAATAACAGACATATTGCTTTGAAAATCCTAGTTCTTTTGCCCATTCTGTTTGCGTGATTTTCACTTTTTTTTGCCTATTTTTTACGAGTTTTCTTCTTGAGTCTCTGAAAAGGTTTTGCCAATATCAGCAATTCCTTACCTGTTTATACTTTCCAATGTTTTAGAGATACTTTACTAACATCAAGCGAAGTACTCCGGTTTATAGCTGCTTTCTTTTTATATGGTGAAATTTGGCTATTTTCAACTAATACTATAAATTACATCTTTGTAGTTATGAGATTCAACCACTACTTGCTCTAGCGTTAAACTGCTGCATTTAGCATCTTTACTATGGTTTTCTTCAAGCACTTTTATTCTTGCTTCCTTTATTTCCTCAATGAACTTTTCATTAACTTTTTCTGGTTCAACTCTTTCCTCACAATATACAAGATTTGTGCAATTTGTTTTTCTGTAGTAATGTACTCCAAGGCATATCATTGATAGTGCAAGTATACTCGAGCCTACAAGTACTGATAGCCCTACGTTATTAATCAAAGCATTATGGTAAAACTTCTGTACACTACTAATACCACCTTCCACATACAGTAATAAAGGCCATACTATATTTGCAGCAACCAAACTGCTTAATAATGCTGTAAATAATGTCCTATCTTTGATTACTGATTCTACTTTATTTCTTCTACTAATGACTTTGTCGTCAATATTAATGAAATTGTTCTTACCCTTCCAAGCGTTAAGTGTAAAATGTGAATGAGTACCATTGCTGTATTCCAGTTTGACTGATTTTATTACTTTATCTTTTGGTTGATACTTTAGCACCTGATTCAAAGTTTCATTCGCATTCTTTCTCCCTACTTGACACTCTTCAATATCTCTAAATTGCTTTATTCCACAAAATATCGGACTAATTGCAACCAATAGTGCAACAGCTAGAATTGGTATAGTCACATAGATGGTACTGTTTGCAAAAAATGCAATTAATTGTGCTTTATTCTGTAAATATACCAAAGCTGCAGAAACGCTAAGTGCAACAGCAGCTATACCGAAAATTATAAATTCCTTCTGCTGCACTGTATATTTTACTCTTGGCAAAATTCTATTTGTTTTCTTTTCTTTTTTAATTAATGGAGTTTCTGAATTCACTCCTCCACTATTTGTTTGATCACTTTCATGTAGCAAAATATTTGAAGATATATCACTAAGTGTGTCAATAGATGACCTTTCTGATGCTCCCTCTCTATCAGATATTGAGTTATCTTTCAGTTTCTGTAGATCTGATCTTTGTACTCCAAAGCTATTACCACTTATTCCACTATCACTCCCTTCTAAAACCTTTTTTGGAGATTTTGTATCTTGGTTTATTTTTGAATAAATAGGCTCGCCATTAGCTAGTTCTTCGTTTATTTCTGAATAAATAGGATCAGCATTAACTAGTTCCTCTATATTTTCCTCGTTATATGATTTTACTTCTAATGATGATTTTGATGGTGCAATAGACTGTATAACATTTGACACATGATTTTTTGCTGTTCTAGGTGAAGGTGGAGCCACACTCCTACTATTGTCCTGCTGTACGATTTTAGGTGATGACTTTGGCTTATCCCCTGATTTTCTATCCTCTTCATGCACATCTATTTTGTCATATGTTTGGCAGTTGGAAGATGTGCTGAATGCCACATTAAACTGATCAGGATAATATCCACCGTTATATCCTATTCCATTTGCCTCACAAACTGCATTAAATTCGTCCTCTATGTCTTCACCCTCATCTAATGATGAAAGTGCATCAAATTGATCAGCACCTGCCTCGTCCATTTCTAGTGTAATACTGCTATCACTACCATTTCTAATCACATTCGAAAAAGCTGCCTTGTATTCAGTGTTGCACTGCTTCAGATCGTGACTACCACAAGTTTGCTTCATATGTTTCTCCTTAATAATAGGTGTTTGCTTCGTACCTTTTTCAAACAATTCAATTCTCTTCTTAACAGATAGTGTAGAATCTGAAACATTATTTTCTACTTCTTCAGAAAACAACGATGTTTCATTACTTGTTTGCGACGTTACTACTCCAGCTGACGTCTTTGCTTGATTCATTGAGTGCATCACATTTAATCCAAAGTTATTTGTTACGCTAAACTCATTAAAATACGGTATATACCAGTAAATTAATATTACAACTACTCAGGCTTACTAAATTTCTGTTTGCATTATCCCTTCCACTTTTTTCTTACTGTTTTTCTTCTTGAATTTCTGCAAAAGTTTTACCAGTACCAGAAAGAATTGCCTCCCTACCTGTGTATATTTGCCAACGTTTTATGGTTACATCTACAAACTTTGAATCTAGCTCTATTGTTCTACAAATTCTTCCTGTTCTCTCACATGCAATCAGTGTGCTGCCAGAACCGCTAAATGGATCAAGTACAGTATCCCCAGGTCTGCTGCTATTAACTATTGCTTTCTCCATTAGCTCTACTGGCTTCATTGTTGGGTGCAGTGAGTTATGTATTGGCTTATCATAAAACCATAGATCACTTTGATTTCTACCTCCATGCCAATCACGTTTATTGCCATTTTTCCAACCGTAGAGCATTGCTTCGTATTGTCTCTGATAATCAGATCTGCCTAGCGTAAAGTGATTCTTTGCCCAAATGATAAATGTTGACCATTTCCCTCCTGCTTCCTCAAATGCTTTTTGCAACGTTGAAAACTCTGATGATGATACGCAGATGTAAATTGCTCCTTTCGTATATGCTAAAATATGGGAACAGATGTCATAGAGAAAAAGTTCGTACTTTTCACCTTGATTATCGTTTAATATCTTTTTGTCTTGACTGCTACCATAGTCAACGTTATATGGAGGATCACAAACAGTAATATCTGCCATTTTATCTAACAGCGCTTTATATGATTCAACTACAGAGCTATCACCACAATAGATTCGATGATCACCTAAAATCCAAAGATCACCTGGTTTTGTTATTTCTACTTTTTTGTCATCAACAACTAAGTCAGAAAGATCTTCTTCTTCACCATCTAAATCATCAAGAAAGTTTTGAACTTTTTCTAGCTCAAATCCAGTCATTTTAAGATCAAACTGTAAATCTTCTAATTCTTGAATTTCTACTTTCAAAAGCTCATTATCCCACTTTGCCCAGTTAGCTGATTGATTTGCCAGTAATCGAAAAGCTTTGGTTTGTGGTTCATTTAGATTATCACTTAAGACCACTGGAATACTTTCCATACCAAGTTTTCTTGCTGCTTTAAGTCTTAAATGACCATCAACCACAGTTCCATCGCTTTTTGCAACTATTGGTATACGAAAGCCAAATTCCCGAATAGAAGCACACATTCTGTTGACTACATCGTCATTTTTACGTGGATTACGCTCATATTCGACTAGATTTCGAGTAGGATAATAGTGGATTGCTAAATTCATATAATTTAAATCCTTGATAATTAAAAAGTTAATATTTAAAATATCTCTGACGCTAAAGAAGGCCTGAGGTCAGCACCACCAAACCCGCTAGTATGGACGAAAGGACCCACTTTTGCGGTATTTTTAATGTGTTAAAATCTTTACTAAGATTCATAACGTAGAACATTAATGCCAAAGCATCTGCTTGATTATCATCTCTAGGTGAAAAACCTTTTTCACGTATCGCTTCAATAACTTCACTCTTACTTGCATTACCTTTGCCTGCTATAAAGCGTTTTATAGTTTTAACATTAACACCTTGGTAGGGAATATTGTTCTCTTCACACCAAGCAGATAGAACGGCAAGAAAACCACCGTAGCAATGCGCTGCATCAGTTCCTAGATGTCTTCTTACTTCCTCAAAATACACTGCAGTGAACTCATGTTTCAAAGAATTAAGCCAATTGTGAAAACTTAAAAAACACATTCCACCTCCACTGAAACGGCTACCATGAAAACTTTTGCTTCCACTTTCAATTACTCCATCTGTAAGAATTGCCCAGCCTGTTTGCTTGCCGAGATCTAGCGTTAAGATTGACGTACAAAAACTCCTTTGTGTAATTAAAGTTCAATGCCCTGTATAATATATATGTACGATGACTCGCAAATTCGTCCGCAATTTTGAAAAAAAATTAAAAAAAATTTCATATCCTGCCATTTGAGTTTTTTTCATCTTTACTTATCTTAATAACTATTTTACATAACTTATATTACGCCAATATTTATATTATTATATTATCATATATTATATTTTACCTGTATTTAAATATATATATAATATATATAAGACTTCAGTAATCCGTAAACCCTCTTTACTGGCCGATTTTAGCCACTTAACTTTAGAAACGGCTTTTAGGAATAGAACATAAAAAAGACAATATTATCAATAACTTAACGATCACTGCTTTCTGAAATACTAATTAGTAACTCAGAAATTAGGTACGAAATTGGTAGTTTTTTACCTATGAAAAAGTAGCTTCAGTAGTGTATCAAAACGTTTAAATCTTATTTTAATTTTTAAAGATTTTATTCTTTTAGATAAAAAAATTATTACTACTTTTTTATAATAAATTAGTCATACAAAGTCTTGGTAAAAATCTCTATTCATGAAACTTTTGGAGTTTTTATGAAGAATTCTTATCAAGGAATCGATTCTACAATTGTTAAACATGTGAGATTTCAAGCTTCGCGCCTTAAATCCAAAAGCTGTTTTATTAACGAAAGTCTCGAAGATATAGAACAAGAGCTTTTTTGTCAGGTTTGGCAATATCTGAACCAGCACGATGAGAAAAGAAGTAGTTTTAGTACTTTCGTTGCTAGATTAGCTAATTATTGTGCTCGCAATATGTTACGCAATCAGTTGTGTCTAAAACGTAATATAACTTTTGATGATATAAACGACGATATTCCAGATCATAGGAACTCGGAAATCGAAGCGATAATTCGCACTGATATAAATAATATAATTTCAACTTTGTCTGAAAAAGATAGTAATTTATGTCAATTACTTAAGGTATTTACTATTACTGAAGTTTCTGTAATAACCAAAATACCAAAGACAACTATCTATCGCACACTAGAACGAATACACGATAAATTCTCAGTTTTAGAGAAGTTATAAGCTCTCGATTATATTTGCTCAAAATTTTTTTTTTGCAAATTGCGGACGAATTGCCTAGGTCATCGTACATATATATTTAGGTACTGGGAGAAAAATGAAAATAATGAACAGCAATGAACGGCTAAAAGTTCAAACAGGTATAAAAATGGTCATCTTTGGTCCTTATGGTATAGGTAAAACTAGTCTCTTAAAGACCATAAATGAACCAACACTTTGTCTTGATTTTGAGGCAGGTTTACTTGCTGTTCAAGATTGGCAAGGGGATTCTGTAAGTATTCGTACTTAGAATGAGGCAAGAGATATTGCATGTCTCATAGGTGGTCCTAATCCTGCGTTAAAATCTGACTCAGCATATAGCCAAAGACACTATGAGCATGTATCCAGTAAATACAAAGAGCTTGCTTCGGAGTTTCTCAAGTATCGATGTGTTTTTATCGATAGTATTACAGTAGCCTCGCGTTTATGTCTTTTATGGGCAAAAATGCAACCTGAAGCTTTTTCTGAAAGATCAGGAAAACAAGATATGAGAGCTGCTTACGGGTTACTTGCTCAAGAAATGATGGCTTGGCTCAATCAGTTTCAACATATTCCAAATAAAGACATCATTATAGTTGGAACTCTTGGGCAATACCTTGATGATTTCAATCGCTCGACTTGGCTACCTCAATGTGAAGGTGCTAAAACCGCAAGTGAAATTCCTGGCATTGTTGATGAAGTAATTAGCATGGTTGGAATCAAGAAAGATGATGGTACAGAAATTCGTTCATTTGTCTATCAGACGATTAATTCTTGGGGATATCCTGCTAAAGATCGAAGTGGTTGCCTTAATATGGTTGAAGAACCGCATCTAGGAAAACTTCTTACAAAAATTAAAACTAAAGCTTTTGCAATTCAACCTGTCACGCCCAACATATAGGAGGTTATTATATGCTACAAAACTTTTTAACTATTGGTCAAAAAATTCCTTTTTTCAGTGTGAAAGAATACTTGGACGATCGATCGCCAATACCAGAGGATATAATCTCACCAAGAATTCTAACTAAAAGAGGTTTGTTAGTATTTGGTGGCCCTCCTAAGATTGGCAAAAGCGACTTTTTGATCTCTTGGCTTGTTTACATGGCTGCTGGTAGATCATTTCTCGGTATGACACCAAATAGACCTTTGAAAATCTTCTACATGCAAACTGAAATTGAATATGAATATATGAAAGAACGTTTGCAACAACTTGATAATGAACTTTTGAATGTAGCTGCTAACAACTTAATCATTACGCCAAAAGTGCACTTATCATTTAATCATGATGAAATAAGTGAAATTAAGGAGATTGTAAATGAACGCTTTAAACCTGATGTTTTGGCCATAGATCCATTACGTAACATCTTTAGCAGTGAATATGGAAATGAAAATGACAATAGTGCTATGCTGTTTTTTCTGCAAAAGACTCTTGAAAAGCTACGCAGTGCTGTCAATCCAGATGCTTGTATTGTACTTACTCATCATACAAAAAAATTATCAAAAAAGATGCTCGAAGAAGATCCATTCCAAGGCCTAAGTGGTGCTGGATCTTTACGTGGATTTTACAGTACTGGTATGGTGATGTTTGCTCATGATGAAGAAAGTAGTGTACGCCAGATAGTATTTGAGCTTCGTAATGGTAAACGCGTGCAAAATAAACTTGTCGATAAGATAAATGGTCATTGGCAGCTAATGGAATAGCTAATTTTCACTTTAAAGTCAACTTATAGGAGAGCGTATGCTACAAGATTTTTTAACTGATTTTAATAACGCGAAACTGCAAAGCAGTTTAATACCAAAAGGTACAATAGTCAAGGTAAAAATGGCAATAAAGCCTGGAGGTTATGAAAATTGGTTCACTAAAAACTACACTACTGGCAGTATCTATTTAAATGTAGAATTTACCGTCACTGAAGGCCCATATGCAAAACGCAAGATTTTTCAGATTATAGGTATCAAAAATGGCAAAGCAGAAGGTGAAGAAGACATCTGGGGAGAATCTGGACGTTCTATGCTGCGTAGTATTTTGGAATCATCCAGAAATATTCATGCAAATGACACTTCAGAGAAAGCAGTTACCGCTAGAAGAATAAACTCTATAGCTGATTTCAACGATTTAGAGTTTACAGTAAAAGTAGGCGTTGAAACTAATAATACATACGGAGATAGAAATAGGATTACTACAGTTATTACTCCAGAATTACAAAAAAGTTTTCAAGATGATTGGTTGCCATTTTGAAGTATGACGAAGGAAAGTTGTGGGCTGCTGTTATTACTAGAGCTATTCAGGATGCAGCAGGAAAAAACCCTAAACTTAAAAAAGAGGCTTGTCAATGGATTCGCTCACGATCTTTTGAAACTGTTTGTGAGCTGGCTAATCTTGACTTTAAACGTCTAAAAAATATGTTGAACAAATTTGGAATAAACAAGGAGAATTTTATGGATTTTTCATCTAAAAATGCTTTGAAAATAAAATCATTATTAATTAATAACATCAAAGATTGTTTATCTTATTTGTTACCTGAAGGCAAATCTTACCAAGATAAATTCTATATTGGCAGTAGAAATGGAAATAAGATAATAGTTGAAATGGAAGGAGAAAATGCAGGAAATTGGTACAACCTGATCGAAGAAAAGAAAGGAAATATAATAGACCTTTGGACTTTAGTTAAAGGTAATATAGATTCTGCTGAAACATGGTTGAACGGTAAAGATGAAAGAAGTTCCATATTACAAGAAAAACAAAACGAAGAAAAAGCATTTTCTGTAAACCATTACTTAAACGATAAATCACCAATGCCAAAAGATATAATAGGACCAAGAATTTTGACACCAGGTGGTCTTTTGGTCATAGGTGGTACTCCAAAGATTGGCAAAAGTCATTTTCTTCTTTCTCTATTAGTACATCTGGCAGCAGGAAGATCATTTCTTGGCATGAAGCCTACAAGACCACTAAAAATATTCTATCTACAAAACGAAATGGAATATGATTACATTAGAGAACGTATACAACAACTCAACAAACTTCCTCATTTAGCAACAGAAAACTTAGTTGTGACGAACAAGATGAATTTGACCTTAAATGAAGAAGGTATAGAAAAAATAAAAAATATGGTAGAGGAAAAGTTTGATTTAGTTGTGATTGATTCTCCTTATAATTCCGTTAACTATGGTCTGCAGCATGCAATAGAAAAACTACGTTCCAAGATTAATCCTATGGCTGGAATAATCATCACAAATCACACCAAAAAAGTATCTACCTCTACATTGGAAAAGAATCCATTTCAAGCTCTCGTTGGTGCTAACGCTTTAAGAAGTTTTTATACATCTGGAATAGTAATATTTCAACCCAATAAACGTACAAATATCTTACAAGTAGTATATGAACTTAGAAACGGTAGATCTATACCAACAAAATTCATCAATAAGATTAATGGATGTTGGAAAACTGCTAACGTTATAGCTAGAACATAAAAATTCTTCAGGTAGGTATGGATATTTATTGTTCACAAAGAAATGGACATTATAAATTATTAGGGAAGAAAGAACAGTTAAGAACTCAACTCCTATCAAATATAAGGTCATGTCTTTCTTATTTACTGCCAAGAGGAACTTTTCGTGGTGATAAGTTCTATGTAGGTGATCTACAAGGCAATAAAGGACAAAGTATGATAGTGGAGTTAACTGGCAGTAAAGCCGGATTATGGCATGATTTTTCTACCGAAGAAGGAGGAGATATTTTTGATCTTTGGGCTGCTGTTACTGGAAAAAATCAATTTACTGATACGATAGAAGATATTGCTAAGTGGATTGGTTATTCGGAAAAAAATAACACTCTGGGGCAACCAACGGCATCATGGAACTATTACGATGAAAGTGATCAAGTGATTGTTACAGTTTATCGTTATAACACTGATTCAGGAAAAAGATATCTTCCTTTTGATGTAAAAAGGTCTAGTTTTACTCTACCAGAGACCAGGCCTTTATATAATATTCCAGGTATCATGAAATCTGATAAGGTGATTTTAGTTGAAGGTGAAAAGTGTGCAGATGCTTTGATAGAGCAAGGTATGACTGCCACAACTGCAATGTTAGGAGCAAATGCACCAATAGAAAAAACAGACTGGTCACCACTTAAGGGTAAGCATGTTATTATTTGGCCAGACAATGATGAGCCAGGTAAACAATATGCTGAGAAAGTTGTGAAAAAGCTTACTTTTCTTGGTGTTTTATCACTTACTCTTCTTGAAATACCGGAGAATAAACCAAAAGGATGGGATTCAGCTGATGGTATAGAAGAAAAGATGAATATTCCTGAATTCATTGAAAATAACTCGAAAAAAATCATCGTTAAGCAATTTCTTAATATTCAAGAATGGAGTGTGGAACGTTTTATAGGTCCAGTACCAGAGCAAAAGTTTCTTGTTGAAGGGTTATTTCCTTTAGGAGTGACATCTATTCTAGCTGCAATGGGAGATACTGGTAAAGGTATGCTTCTGCTTGATTTAGCACTGAAAGTTGCGAGTAGAAAAGATCAGCCATGTGGTTTTGGTCCTTTAGTTACTGAACATGGATCTGTGGTAATTTTCTCAGCAGAAGATGATATGAGTGAAATACATCGTCGTTTAGAGCGTCTTGATTCGCAATGCGAAAGATTAAAATATAAAGATAGGCTCTTTATTGTACCATTACCAAATGTTAGTGGATCACTTACAATCATAAAGAGTGTTTCAGGTAAAGTTATAGAGACTTCTCCTGAATTTGAATCGATAACAAAACAACTTAATAAAATAAAAGACTTAAAATTAATCGTATTTGATCCACTTGCATCATTCGTGCATGCTGATTTAAATACTGACCCAGCCGTAGGCGATTATTTGATGTCTTTATTATCTGATTTAGCAGGTAGCACTGGAGCATCAATAATTACTGCCCATCATATGAGAAAGCCAAAAAGTGAAAAACCTATATCGACTGTTGAGCAAGCACGTGATGCCATTAGAGGTACATCTGCTCTTGTTAATGGTGTTAGGTGTTCATACGCTTTTTGGTCTGTGGAAGATACAGCTAAACTGACAATTTTTAAATCAATAGGAGAATCTGTAAGACAGAACGCATTATTTTATGGAGCAATTGTTAAAGCAAACGGTTTGGCTGATCGCACTTTACGCACTTATTTAAGAAATGAAGAAACAGGATTGTTAGAGGACATAACTGAAAGATTAAGAATAAAAAATATGAACGAAAAAGATTCAAAGCAGCATCTTATAACTGCAATTACACGAGCAGCAATTTCTGGACATCCATTTACCCATACAGGAAGTACAGGAGTGTATAAACAGCGGCATAGACTACCTGAGGAGTTTCACAGTATAGGAAGAGATAGAATGGAGCGTATAGTTCAAGAGCTGTTACAAGCACGGAAGCTGGTTAAGGGAATGGCTACTGGTTCAAAAGAAGATAAATGGCTTGACATTCCTAGCGGACCATTTGCTCGTGGTGTTGGAAAGTTTAGCTGTGGAGCTGAGCTATTCTCCTAAAAAATTTTTCTGATATAAAAAAATATTTTGATTTTTGCGGACGAATTTTGAAGTCATCGTACATATATAATATAGGAGACTTAATTAAAAATGTCAATTCTCACACAGTCAGGAAGAGCAGCAATAGCAGCAAGTATAAAAGAGCAGTCTCTACATCTTGCCTGGGGCAGTGGTGACTCAAATTGGGAAAGTAGCCATCAGGTCGAAAAAGTTTTTGTTGAGGGTGAAATAGCTCTAGATCACCACACTATTAAAGATGTAAGGGTTTTTACAGGACAAATAATTTATCAGCCAAGTATAGACTATACAGTTGATAGCAGTACTGGTGTAATAAAACTTACGGAAAATAGCTCTATCACGGCAAATAGTGCAGTTACTGTAGAATATACTCAAAGCACACCACCTGAACCTATAAATTCTATAAAGCTCTTGAATGAACTTGGCAGACGTACTGCAGATGAGGTTCTCTTTTGCACAGGTGATGAGAATGGAGAGCTTTTGACTCCAACAGGGAGGTTTAGGTCCTCAAATGTACCAACCAATAATTTGTACCTTAAATTTACTTTCGATTTCACGGATGCAGCAAATCAAGTGATAAGGGAACTAGGAGTTATGGTTGGTACAAGGGTAAAAGAAAAATTGCCTCCTGGACAAAGGTATTTTGAACCACAAGATATAGAAGACCCAGGGATCTTATTAGTTTTAGAACATACAGTACCGCTCATTAGGACTTCAGCAACCAGGGAAACTTTTTCGTTTGTAGTGACATTTTAGAAAAAGAGAAAAAAGATGACCTTAAATAGCTATTATAACCGCTTTAATCCTGACAAAGAATACGAAAAAAGCTTGTTTCTAGCAGGAAGAGGTCTACAGTCAGCAGAATTAAACGAGACGCAAGAATATGCTCTCTCTAAGCTTAAAGGCATAGGCGATGCAATATTTCGTGATGGCGATGTTATAACAGGAAGCAATTGTATTATAGATAGAGAAACTGGTAAAGTTACACTTGAGTCAGGAAAAATCTATCTTCGTGGAGCGGTGAGAAAAGTAGAGGCAAAAGAGTTTGTTATTCCACTGAGTACCACAGTGCGTATAGGTGTTTATTACGTAGAATCTACCATTACAGAACTTGAGGACGAAAATCTTCGTGATCCTGCTATTGGTACAAGAAACTATCAGGAAGTAGGAGCTGCAAGGCTTAAAGTTTCCACCATTTGGGGATACCAAGTAGAAAGTGTTACTGTTAACTCTACAAATGGCGAATTTTACCCAATTTACAATATTGAAAATGGAGTATTGATAGAACATTCACCGCCACCACAAGCAAATATAGTAACTACTGCTCTTGCTCGTTATGACAAAGAGGCAAATGGTTCCTACGTTGTAAATGGCCTTGAAGTAATGTTCCTGCAAAAGGAAGAGGGGGAAGGAGGAAAAAAAATATTTGTAATTAATGAGGGAAAAGCTCATGTTGATGGCTATGAGATTGAGTTACCTCACAGTATTCGCATTTCTTTTGATGAAGATCCAGATATAAAATCAGTTGAATCAGAACCACATACTTTTCAGCCAAATAGCCAAAGAGTAATGGAACTGAAGGTGAATGATTTTCCAATAAGTGAAATTAAAAAAGTAGATATAACTGTTCAAAAAACCATTACCATTACTCATGGTTCATATTCAGGAGCTGTTGATCCAATACCTGACTCTGCAGTACTTGAAATTATTCAAATTAAACAAGGTAATGTTATTTATGAAAATAGTGTAGATTATAAACTAAACGCAGGAAATATTGATTGGTCATTACCCGGCAAAGAACCAGCTCCTGGAAGTAGTTATCAAATAACTTACCGCTGTCGCACTCATGTAAGTCCTGAAGATATAAGTGAGCAGGGGTGTAAAGTAAAAGGAGCAGTTGATAACAGCTTGGTTTTGATTGATTATACCTGGAAAATGCCCCGCTTTGATTTAATTACTATCGATAGCAAAGGGGTGGTAAGGAGAATAAAAGGAATTTCCCATTCTTGGCGACCATCGATGCCTAAAGCGCCCTCTGGACAACTTTTGCTCTGCTACATTCATCAGACGTGGAAGAAAGGCGAAGGGGTAAAAATAGTGAATAATGCTATTCATGCTGTACCGATGAATGAGCTTGAAGCAATGAAAAAAGGAATAAATGATCTTTATGCGCTGGTTGCAGAGGAACGTTTACGCAGTGATGCAAATTCAAGAGAACCTACAACGAAAAAAGGAGTATTTGTTGATTCGTTCTTCGATGATGATATGCGTGATCAAGGAATTTCGCAGTCTGCAGCGATAGTAAACAAGGAATTAATTTTACCAATAGATGTAACGATTGCTGATATTGATGGAGGAGAAAAAACTTATTTGTTGCCGTATGAACTTGAACCGGTACTGGAGCAGCTTTTACAGACTACAGGAGAAAAAATTAATCCGTATCAAGCCTTTGATCCAGTACCAGCACAAATTACTTTAAATAAAAATATTGATCACTGGACGGAGGTAAAAACAAATTGGAAAAGTCCAGTAACCAGAGTATTTAATGTTAAAGAAACAACAGAGCTGCTGTCAAGTACCTCATACGAAACTGAATTTATGCGAGAAGCAACTCAAAATTTTGAGATTGAGGGTTTTGCAACTGGTGAAAAGCTTAAGGAATTAAAGTTTGATGGAATTTTTATTCAACCTCAAGCATAGAAAATATTTGAAAGAAAAACATGATCGCAACATTTATTGCTGATAACAGAGGAAAAATAAAAGGAAGATTTACTGTACCAAGAAACATTCCTGCTGGAACTAAGTTAGTGCAGTTCTTCGGTGATAAAGGCAGTTATGGAGAAGCAACTTATACTGGTAAAAAAACAATTACCATAGAGGAAAGAAGAAGAGTTATCGCGGCAAGAAGAGTTGATCCTTTAGCGCAAACATTTACTCTAAATGAAAGTAGGCACATAGGAGGCGTGGAACTATGGTTTGTAAATAAAGGCAAAAAACGTGTTGTTGTGCAGATTAGAGAAACAGCAGTGGGAATGCCCTCGCAGACTGTCATTGCTGAAAGTTATATTGAGCCAAGAGATATAAAGGTGGATGGCACAGCAACACGTATTACTTGGTCACCAGTGTTTTGCCATGCAGGACGAGAGTATGCAATAGTACTGCTTACTGATGATCAGGGTACTGCAGTAAAAATAGCAGAACTTGGCAAATATGATGCAGTAAATAGCCGTTGGGTAACGAGTCAGCCATATCAAGTAGGAGTATTACTCTCATCTAGCAACGCAAGTACTTGGACTCCACATCAGAACTTAGATTTAACGTTTCGGCTTTTGGCTGCAAAATTTAGCGAAGTTTCTTACATTATTGATCTTGGCAAGGTTACTGCAAATAACGTATCAGATTTAATTGTTTTGACGAACGTCGAAAAAGTAGCATTTGATACCAATGTAGAATTTATTTTAACAGATGAAGAAGGAAAAGAAAATTTTTTGTCTGATAATTTGCCGCTCGCACTGCGTGAAAGAATAAATGGGGAATTAACGGTAAAAGCAAGCCTAAAAGGAGGGCGAGAAAAAAGTCCAGTTCTTTATCCTGGGTTACAGTTAGTTATGGGTAATCTTTCAGAGTCTGGAGATTATGTTACAAGAAGCATTACAGCAGGAGCTAACACTAAGATTACCATAACATATGATGCGCTGATACCTGGCACTGCAGATGTTAAAGCATATGTGCAAAAAAATGTGGATTGGCAATTAGTAAATTTAACATCAGGAAAACCAATTGGAGAAAATTGGGTAGAGAGAACTCATGTGCTGACAAACTTTAATGGCAATGAGACAAGGATAAAATTAGTTTTAAGTGGAACGGTTGTCTATCGGCCAAAGGTAAAAAACTTGCGGATTGTTATAACGTAAAAAAATGCCAAATAATGAAACGAGGCGCGGATATCCTTTACCACATCCAGAGAATATTGCTGTGCAAGATGTGGTACGTATTCGCAAAGCGGTAGAAAAAATAGATGAAGATATGAGTGAGAGGGAAAGTAAACACAACGATCTTCAAAAAGCATTTGAACGACTGAATTTTGAGAATTTTTTGAATTTTTGGAGTAATAACAGATGACTATCGCCAAAGAAGTAGTTTATGCATTGCATCAGAGACTGAAAGATCTATCTGTAAATGCTACCCCTGATCAACTCGCATATCTCGCAAAATCTCTAGAGTCTATTGCTGGGCAAAGTACAGTACTTGATATTGTACAGATGACTGACATAAAATTAAAAGAACTTCTTGACAGTAGCACAAGTCATTTAAATAAATTAGATAGTAGTAAAAACAATGCATTAGCAGCAATCTCTGAATTAGAAGGAAAGTCATTAAAGAAAATAGATGAAAAAGGAATTACAAATTTATCACTACTTGATAGCAGAAAAGATTCACATGTTGCCACCATCAATAATGCCGGAGATCTAAATAGCATAAGAAACACATTAAATAGCCTTAAAGCCATAAGCGATATACCAACTGGTTCATCAGTTATGAAAGAAATAAAAACTAGAGAAGACCAATTAAAAATCCTTACAACTAAATTTAACTCGATTAATGATGTGCCAAATGGGTCATCAATTATAAAAGAGATAAGAAAGCGCAATATGGTTGAACCTGAATCATTACCTTTTCTGTTTGGCATTCTTAATCGATATAATGACTATGGTTGGTCTGATGATAATGGCTATTTCAAAACAGAATTAGGGCAGTGGTATAAAGATACAGCAAAAACCGACTATATGCTGCAGCTCCTTGCAGGTAGTAATACTTATGATTGTACGTATTCTAGTTTTTATCATCCACCACAGTTGTACTTCTTACAAGGAAGTAACGGTAAATTTCTGTACAGAAAAGCATTTTTACGTCATAGTCACAGCTCAGATCAATACAGTTACCCATATGCACTACTTGGAGTAATATTTGTAAAAAACACTACAAACAGCGATAAAACACGAACGCTTCATTTTAGTGGTTCATCACGTTGGAGTTCAGGATATGAAGGAGCAGGGTTATTCGTAGGAACACCTAGTCACGTTAATACTAATAAATCGGCAATCTCAGGAATAACTTGGACAAATATTTACAACTACTCAACTAATTCTGCAGTATTTAGTAGTTCAAATAATATTACTGTGCCAGCAAATAAGACAGTAGCAATTTTATTTTACGCATCGCCATATTTTTACACATCTGATTATCACCATTACAGTTGGTTTATGAGGTGGAGTATTTATAACTTTCGGAGCAATTTTTTAACTACAGGGCTTGAGATAGATGTAGAGAGAACGCTAAGGGCTTGGCAATGTCCAGGATTATCTAACACGCATGAGATTTGGAGGTAACAAACAATGTCTATCTACATTAGATTTGAAAATGATAAACAAGTAGAAACAACAATACTTGAAAGCAAGCCAAAAGGTAAAAATTGGTATGAAGCGCCAAAAGATTTTGATTGGCAAAAAAGCTATTGTTTAACAGAAGGAGGAGAAATTGCTCAGCGGAATCAAGAAGATATTGAATTGGAGTTATTGCAAAATGCGAAATTTTCTGCACTTTCTAATCTTCGTGCTTATTATGATAACTATACTAACCAATACACAGGACATTCTCACCAGAAGTCTAAGTCGTATGCGATACAAGCGAAAGCCGCAAAAAGCATTCTAGCAGCACCAGAATCTATAGATGAAAAGGATAAAGAAATTATAGAACCTTTAGCAAAAGTCCGTGGTATTACAGTTATCGAAATGGCAAGGATAATCGAGGAAAAAGTGAAAAAAGCAGTAAAAGCGATAGTGAAATGCGAGGAGTTGGAAGACATGGCGAAGAGGAAAATTGAAGAAGCTAAAAGTGAAGTAGAGCTACAGGCTTTGCTCAATGATTTTAAACAAAGAATGCAAAAAAAATGACAGAGCAATTTTTACATGGTGTAAATGTTATTGAGGTAACCTCAGGGGCCAAGGTAGTACGCACAGCTAAATCATCAGTGATAGGTGTAATTGGTACTGCACCTGAAGCAGATGGGCAAAAATTTCCACTGAATAAGCCAGTACTGATAGCAGGAAGCTTAAAAGAAGCGGTAAAACTTGGCAAAAAGGGGACTCTTTTTTCAGCAGTAAATGGAGTATTTTCCCAAATTGGTGCAACAGTAGTAGTTATTCGAGTTGAAGAAAGTGATCCAAAATTAAAAGAAGAAGAGACGCTGAAGAATATAATTGGCGGTGTTGATGAGGAAACCGGAGAATATCAGGGAATTGAGGCATTTCTCAGCAGTGAAAGCATAGTTCATGTTGCGCCAAGAATATTAATTGCACCTCAGTGTACTCACCAACTACCAGAAGATGGCAAAAATCCAGTGGTTGCAGCATTAATTCCTATAGCAGAAAAGCTGAGAAGCATAATAGTAGCAGATGGACCAAATACTAATGATGAAGAAGCAATAAAATGGAGAAAAAGTGTAGGCAGCTCAAGAGTTTACGTGGTTGACCCATGGATTAAGTTATTTATTGAAGGAAAAGAAGAAATCTTGCCATCGAGTCCATTTGTAGCTGGTTTAATAGCTAAGATAGACAGCGAGCAAGGCTTCTGGCACTCACCTTCAAATAAAGAAATAAACGGTATTGTTGGAACAAGCAGGCCTATTGATTTTACTCTCGGTAATACAAATTGCAGAGCAAACCACTTAAATGAAAATGAAGTAACAACGATAATTCATCAAAATGGCTATAGGCTTTGGGGAAATAGAACATGTTCAAATGACTCAAAATGGGCTTTTTTGTCAGTGAGAAGGACTGCAGATTTAATTAATGATAGTTTACTTCGAG
This sequence comes from Wolbachia endosymbiont (group A) of Sphaerophoria taeniata, assembly GCF_947250735.1. NCBI lineage: Bacteria > Pseudomonadati > Pseudomonadota > Alphaproteobacteria > Rickettsiales > Anaplasmataceae > Wolbachia > Wolbachia endosymbiont (group A) of Sphaerophoria taeniata. The sequence goes on along the minus strand of NZ_OX366344.1, from coordinate 776,418 downwards.
CTCATCTCTGGGCAGTTGATCGAAATATCACCAAAACTTATATAGATGATGTAATTGAGGGGGTGAATTCTTATCTTGCAAGTTTAAAAGCACAAGGAGCAATTATTAGCGGAAAATGTTATACAACACCAGAGCTCAATACACCGGCAAATATTGCAAGCGGGAAAGTATATTTTGATTTCGAATTTACACCACCATATCCGGCTGAGCAAATAATATTCAGGTCTCATCTTGTAAATAATAGTATAATAAGTTAGGAGCAAGTAAAGTGTTACCGAAAATACTGAGAAATTTTAACGTATTTGTTGATGGTCGTGGTTATGCAGGGAAAATTGATGAAATAACCTTGCCGAAGCTTACCATAAAAACTGAAGAATACAGAGCTGGTGGTATGGATATTCCAGTAAATATTGATATGGGCATGGAAAAGCTTGAAGCAGATTTCACTTTTGCTGAATACGATACAGAGCTCTTTCGGCTATTTGGGTTGATAAATGGAAATTCAGTAGCTTTGATGCTCCGTGGTGGAATGCAAGGTAGTGGAAGTAATGATATTGAAGCAGTAATAATCAATTTAAGAGGCATTTTTAAAGAATTTGATTTTGGTAACTGGAAACCTGCTGAAAAAGCAACGCTGAAGTGTACTGTAGCTGCTCATTACTATAAACTTACCATAGGTGGCAATGAGCTGATAGAGATCGATGCTGAAAATATGATAAGAAAGATAAATGGCGTTGATCAAATGGCCTTGCTGCAAACGGTTTTAGGAATATGAAAACTTATTTGAAATTTTATTTTTTAAGGAGAAGCATATTAAAATAACTTTAAAAGTGTAAAAATATTTTATTTTTTAGGAGAATTTTATGAAAACTATAACACTAAACAACCCAATTACAGTTGATGGAATTTCTGTCTCAGAACTTACCGTTAGACGTCCAAAAGTTAGGGATTATCTTGCCATAGATCGTCTAAATGGTAGTGATTTAAGTAAAGAAGTCACTCTGACAGCGAACTTAACATCAGTGGCAAAAGAATCAATTGAGGAGTTAGATATTGCTGATTATGTTAAAGTACAAGAGGTGCTCAAGGATTTTTTTTCACCAGTTATTCAAAGAACTTGAGGTCAGAAGTATTAATGTTCAGCTCTGTTGTAGGAGGCGGAGTTGAACAAATACTTGATATGGAGATTAGTGAATTTATTTTATGGAGCAAATTAGCTAGGGAGTTCAAATGTCAGTATTATCGATAAAAATAGGTGCAGTACTTGATGGCAGTTTTAATACTGTAATAAAGGGCAGTAGTAGTCAACTTACTCATCTTGGTGAGAACATAAGAAAGCTTGACTCATCTTTAAAATCAGTATCAAAATTTAAGCAGTTGGGTAGTGATGTTTTGACTAGCAGGAGGTCGTGGAAGGGCTTTGAAGATCAAGTAAAATCTTTAGCTAAACAAATGAAAGCAATAGAGAAACCGAGCAAAACTTTAAAAGCTGAATTTGATAAAGCTAAGTTTTCTGCAACAAAAGCAAAAGAAGCATATTTGAAAAAGAGAGATGCTTTGCATTCATTTAATGAAGAAGTAAGGAAAAGTGGAAGAAATATTAAGTCATTAGTAAGTGATCAATATAAACTTGGTTCTTCTATTGAAGTGCTAAAAGGTAAGTATGGTAAGCTTGGGTCTGCAATACGTAGTCACCAAAGTTTTTTAGCAAGCAAAGCACATTTTAAGTCACAAATTATAGAGACTATTGGGCTAGGGCTAACGCTTGCAGCTCCAGTTAAAGTTGCGATTGACTTTGAAAGTGCTATGGCTGATGTTACAAAAGTGGTAGATTTTAAAAAAGGAACGGATGAAGCAACTAAATTTGCAAAGAAGTTAAAAGAGATGTCACGCACTATACCATTATCAGCCGCAGAACTGGCACAAATAGCTGCAAGTGGTGGTCAACTTGGTATCAAGAAAGAAGATCTTTTTATGTTTACAGAAACAGTGGCAAAAATGTCTACAGCATTTGATATGTCTGCAGAGCAAGCAGGTGATTCTATAGCTAAACTCTCTAACGTTTATGGCATTGATGTTAGTAAAATGGAACATGTTGGTAATGTGATCAACCACTTATCAGATAACACTGCTGCTAAAGCAAGAGATATGGTTGAAACTCTAGCAATAGTTGGTGGTACTGCAAAGCAGTTTGGTTTGGATATCGAGAAAACAAGTAGTTTAGCAAATGCTTTCATTAGCTTAGGTAAAACACCTGAAAAAGCTGCAACTGCTATAAATGCTCTACTTAGTAAACTTCAGACTGCTGAAGAACAAGGAGGGGATTTTAAAGCAGCATTAGAGCAAATGGGAATAACTGCAGAAGAAATAGTACAAAGAATAAGCGAAAACGGCGAAGAAGCATTACTCTATTTTTTTCAAACTCTAAAGAAAATGGATAACCAGGAACGTTCTACAATCCTTATGAAACTTTTCGGTCAGGAATATCAAGATGATATTGCATTATTAGCTGGAAGTTTTAATAAGTATGAGGATGCAATAAAGTTATTGGCTAATACAGAAAAGTACAAGAGCTCTCTACAAGAAGAATTCAAAAATCGTGCAGACACTACAGCTAATAAATTACGACTTCTTCGAAATGCAATAGCTGAAGTTGGTATGAACCTGGGCTCAGTGATGTTGCCTACTTTAAAATCTATAGCTGAATTTTTACAAGAAAAAACTAGATATATAGCAGAGTTTGCAGAAAAATATCCAACTTTAACCACGGCGATCATGGGTACTGTAGCATCCTTGATAAGTTTAAAAATTGTAGCAGTAGGACTAGGATACGGATTTACATTGCTAGGAAGTACGATTTTTAGTCTGAAAGCAAACCTACTTGGAGTATTTTCATTTTTATCAGCTACAGTTTTTCCTGCAGTAGTAACAGGACTAAGAGCAATAACACTCGCTAACCCTATAGGACTTTTAGTTGCTGGACTTGTTACTGGTGCAGCTCTTGTTATAGCTAACTGGCAAAAGGTGAAAGACTTTTTCTCTAGCTTGTGGAAATCACTCATTGAACCTATAGGAAAAGCTTTTTCATGGATAGGGGAAAGTGTATTTGGAAAAGTATTGGAAAATAGCCCACTGAAAGAATTTGAAAAAAGAAAAACTGAAATAAAAGCAGTCCATACTCCCATAAAGAGTAATATTCTCAACAGTGGAAATCCTGTGCTAGGTAACAGTATAATTAAAGAATTTTCAAAGAGAAATAAAAATAGCTTCAGAGTCAAAAGCCTTATTGAGGAGAAAAAGTTTACAGAGAGCGATAAGATATTTGCAAGGAGTAAGTTTGAAAATAAAGAACAAAATAAAACTCAGAACATCACTAATAATTACACTATCAGCATTAAAGCAGAACCTAACCAAGATGTTCGTAGTCTTGCAGATGAAGTAATAAAAAGGATAAGAGAAAAGTCACGTGATGTTTTATTTGATACGGTAGAGACATTTTATTGATGCTATCTCTTGGTCCGTATAAGTTTGCTCCCACAAGTTTAAAGTATAGCAAAGAAAATCGTTGGAGCACGATTGAGTGTATTGAAAATATGCCACTATTACAAAATATCGGTCAAGGTGTAGAAAATATAGATTTAGAAGGAATGATTTATCTGCATAATCTCAACGGGCTAAATCAATTAAAGAGTGTGAAAGAAGCTGAAAAACCACATATTTTAGTAGATAGTTTAGGTAATATTTTAGGACAATTCGTAATTACTAGGTTAGAAGAAAAGCAGATGTATTTTTTACCTAATGGACTACCAAGAAAAGTTGAATTTAGTTTGAGTTTAAAAAGCTATAGATGACTGTATACTATGTGAGTAAAGAAAATGAGATGTTAGATCTGATTTGCTGGAAACATTACGGATTTACTGATGGAGTAGTGGAATTAGTACTAGCAGAGAACTTAGGTTTGGCAGAATACGGAAGCTTTTTGCCTGCAGGATTAAAGATAAAGCTTCCTACTATTAAGAAAATAGTACAAAAGTCAAAATTAAAGGTCTGGGAATAAATGCAGCCAGATTTTATAATAGATAAATGTGAATCAATTAAAGATAGAGTTATATCATTGCACCTTACAGATGAATCAGGAATAATAGATGATGTAGTTGAAGTGTGTGTTAATTACAGGGATGAAGACATAGATATTCCGAATGAATTGAACATAGCACTAGGTTATAAGGAATTTGGAATCTTTCCAATGGGTATATATACAGTCAACGAAGTGACTATACAGGGTCCACCTAAGACTCTACTAATCAAAGCTCATGCAACAAATTTAAGAATATCTTTGAAGGCAAAAGTATCAAAAGAATGGCGCCAAATTACCATAGAAAACTTAGTAAAAGAAATAGCCCAAAAACATGGATATGGATACAAAGTCGCTAAGGAATTTAAGAATGTATTGATACCCCATATTAATCAGGCAGATGAAAGTGATATAAGTCTGTTAACAAAGATCGCAACAGAGCGTGAAGCAATGGCAAAATTAGCTGGTGGGTATATATTGTTTATTTCAAAGAATATGGCAAAATCAGCCACAGGAAAAGCTTTAGGAACAACGACTATTAGACCTCAAGATACAATTAACTGGAAAGTACATTTTACCGTACGTGATAAGTATAATTCAGTAGTGGCAAAGTGGCATAGCTATGAAAAGGGCGAAACTATTAAAGAAACAGTTGGTAGTAGCGAGCCAAGTTATATTATGCTGGAACTTTACTCTAATGCAGAGTCAGCGCTGAGTGCAGCAAATGCCAAGTTGAAACAATTGAAGCGTAAAAATGAAGCTTTAGATATAACTATGCCTGGTAATCCTCAAATTTTTGCAGAAGCTAAACTTAATCTTATAGACTTTAACCAAGCGGTAGATGGTGAATGGATAGTTAATAGAGCGGAGCATACTTTAAATAGCTCAGGTTACCTTACTATGTTGTCAGCATCTTTGAGTAAGTAATGTTAATAAAAAATGAGTAAATGATCTATTTAATATTAAAAAGATGTTGAATATGGATAAATTGGGTCAAGATACAAAAAACAAGCTGCATTTTTGGTGGCTTATAACAGTAATAGTATGTATTATTGCTACCTATTCCTACATGAAGGCAAAGGCTGCAGATAATTATAAAACGATATTACGCATTGCTTCTCAAAATTGTAACTTAGAGACTGTAAAATTCTTAGTAGAAAATCTATTAGATATTAATGTGCAGATCCCTAAATTAACAGCACTACATTATGCTGCAGAAGAGGGATGTGCAGAGGTTGTAAAATTCCTAGTAGAAAAAGGAGTTGATATAAATGCTACGAAATATGAAAGATGGACACCTTTACATGCAGCTACATATGAAGGCAAATTGGAGATAATTAGATTTTTATTAGACAAAGGTTCAGACCCTACCATTAGAGATACAGATGGAAAAACACCAAGGAAAATTGCTGTATTAAGATCACGGCATAATAAGGACAAACCTTATGATGAAATCATTAAGCTACTTGCAGAAGCAGAGGACCGATACGAATCAACAAAAAGTAATCACTAAAGCTGTAAGTTTTCTATAATCTGCATATAAATTTCCAAAACTATCCATAACAAGTTAATATTTTCACATGAAAAAGCAAAAAATCCCAATAGCGGTAATAATAACAATAGTTGTACAGACTGTAGGGTTAATCTGGTGGTTGGCAAAACTCGACCTACGTGTACATATCCATGATAAATTTGTAGAAAAAAACCAAGAACTAATCGAAATAGTCTATCGACTTGAAGAGAGAGTGAAAAACCTCACTGAAGAAGTCAACGAACTTGAAGCTATTCACAAACACAAATAAATTTTACAGTGACAAAGTACATTTTATCTGTAGATGGAGGTGGCATTAGAGGGATAATACCTGCCATTATTCTAGCAGAAATTGAATCTAGGACAAAAAAGCCAATTTCCCAGATTTTTGATTTAATGGCAGGAACCTCAACCGGTGGGATTATTGTTGCTGGACTTTGTAAAAGCAATAAACTTCAATACTCTGCCAATGATTTGGTTGAACTTTACCAAGAGTATGGAGCATATATCTTTCAATCATCATTTTGGAGAAAATCAATTGCTTCTTGGCTGAGTGGTTCTCAGTACTCATATAGAAATATGGAATTTATTCTCAACAAATACTTTGGTGAAAGTACTATGGCCGATGTTGCGAGTAATCTACTACTCACCAGTTATGACATTCACAATAGTTGTGAATTTTTCTTCAAAAGTTGGAAAGAAAAAAACATTAAGTTGAAAGATGCACTCAGAGCTACAACAGCTGCTCCAACGTACTTCACACCAAAACGTCTGAAAATTAGCCAAACAGAGAGAGTATTGATAGATGGTGGAGTGTTTGCAAATAATCCAGCGGCTTGTGCATATGCAAGTGGTAAGAGGTTATTTCCAAATGATGAGATTATACTGCTATCAATAGGCACTGGTGGAACAGATAGAAGTATAAAGTATGCTAACTCAAGGAAATTTGGCAAAATAGGGTGGATCAAGCCACTACTGAATGTGATGTTTGCCTCTGGATTGGATTGCGTTGATTATCAACTAGAACAAGTAATAGACGATAAATATATAAGAATACAATCGCAATTGAAAGTAGCATCGACTGAGATGGACAATATTACACTCAAAAATATCAAATCTCTTCAGCAAGAGGCAAATGCAATGATAGAGGACAACCAGAAATTAATAGATAAACTTTGCGATTTCATATCTTAATTTATAACAAGCAAAATTCAACTGAGCCAAAAAAGTTGGTTAGCAAATTCTGCTGGTTAAATCATTAACTAACTTTACTTATATCTTAAACACATTCAATTTTCACACTCACCCAACTCATCAGCAGTTAGGCCACTTGCTCGCACAATAATATCAATAGCAACACCTTCCTTAACTAGATCTTTTGCAATCTTGATTTTCTCTGCTTTTTTAACCTTTTCTTTACCAGTTTGCATTCCTTCAGATAAAGATCTGGCTACCGTATCCAGTAATTCTTGATCCTCAATTTTTTCGCATTTACCTATAAACCCAAAAACTGGCTCATTTTCATATTCTGTTAGTCCAAGAGCTTTAATGTTAACTGATAATGTCTTTGCTATCTTATATAATATTTCAATTGGAATGTCTGTATATCCTCGTTCATAGTCGTGTATTTCTTTAGGTGTTGAACCGATTTTATTTGCCAAGTCCTCCTGAGTGTATTCCCGTATTAATCTCTGCTCTTTTATCCTTTTCCCCACTTTGTAGAGTATAGAATCAGTACAAATTTCTTTCTCTATATCATCATATTCATAAGTAGATAAGCGAGTCACTTGGGAAATAATATCAACTGAAACTCCTTCTTTCACTAGATTCTTTGCTACTTCTATTTTCGCTTCTTCTTGGCTAATTTTCTCGCTAATATATACAAACCTTACTAATGGATACAGCTTCTTGCGTAATTCCTGATCCTTAATTTCTCTATGTATTTTTGTTAGATAGACTATTTCTTTATCCTCATCTTCATACCAACTGTTTTCTCTTAGTACTGTTGGTCCTGGAAGTAGATCTATAACATTAACTGACAATGCTCCTGCTATTATATACGATTCTTTGATTGTAATAGCCTTGCACCCTAGTTCAAAGTTATGTATTTCCTTATATGTTAAACCAATTTTGCTTGCTAATTTTGCCTGAGTATACCCTTGTACTATCCTACAACCTTCTATTTTTTTCCCCAGCTCGTAGCTTACTGAGCCAATATGCTCTGAATTATCATAGATAAATCCTCTAAAAGCTGTTTTTCCTACAGAAGCAAACATATATTCTATCACAAAAAAATCCACTATTGGCTAAGTTTTTATGAAATCACAAAAATTTCTCAATCATATAATTTGATAAGCCTGTCGTTTGCAAGATAATATCAACAGAAATTCCTTCTTTCACTAAATTCCTTGCAACTTCAATCTTCTTTTCCTCTCTGACCTTTTCTCTATAAACATGTATACCTTCAAATAAAGACTTGATTAGCATATCGCGTAATTCCCGACTCTCAATCTTTTTGTATTCTTCTATCAACTTTGATAGCTTTTCTTCCGCTTCACTATCCTCATCTGATTCGGGAAGTAGATCTATGATACTGATTGATAATACCTTTGCTATTTCATCTAACATTTCAAGTGAGACAGCAGCTCTCCCTTGTTCATATTCGTATATTCCTTGATTTGTTATGCCAACTTTATTCGCTAAATCTTTTTGTGTATATCCTCGTATCAATCTCCACTCTTTTATCTTTTGCCCTACTTTGTATGGAACCGGAATTTTGTTCTCCTCATACTCACCAATAGATAAGTTAGTTGTTCGAGAGATAACATGAGCAGAAACTCCTACTTTCATCAAACCCCTTGCTACTTCTATTTTTACCGCTTTTCTGCTTCTTTCCTCACTCAAACGAATAAATTTGGTTAATAAATAAAATACCTCGCTTAATTCTTTATCTTTATAACCCTTTACTAAATTTAATATTTCTTCATCTTCAAAATATCTTTTTTCATTTGGTAGCGTCTCTCCACAAACTAGACCTTTAACATTTACTGATAATGCTTCTGCTATAGCATATAATTTCTTAATTGGAATTTTACGACTCCCTTTTTCATATTGCAGTATTGCCCAGTACTTTACACCAACCTTCTCCGCTAAATCCTTCTGAGTATACCCTCTCTCTAACCTCCAATTTTTTACTTTTTGCCCTACCTCACAGTCTAGACTTTTTTTCATACAAAGAACCATACATATAATATTTTCTACTATAGCTCAAAGGCTCCAGATATAATGGTAGACTCTGGAACCTTAAAATAAATGAATTAAAGCCCCCTAAAAGTTTCTTTACTATTTTCACGTACTTTATCTACCCATGAAGACAATTTTTCACTTGGGCTATCAACCTCCTTCATAAGCTGCTTGCTATTCCATATGCCACATCTCATAAAACTTCCCTTTTCTACTGCTTCTTTAAGTTTTACTCCAGCAAAAAGACAATTTTTTCCTATTTCTTCGCCTCTTTCTTGTAATTTAGACCACATTTCCTTATTTTCTACTCTGACTTGTACTTGATCATATTTTTTTACATCGTGGTACAATATAATATCTAGCTTACCAATGCTTGTAGGAAATTCTAATATAATAGAGCTTCCATCTGACATATCGATATAGTTTCTTATACCTCCCTTCTCACTTTTAACCTCAACTGCATCATTGCCAATTTTTAAAATATTACTTCCTAGCTCTCTTTTTGCTTCCAGTATTTTGGCTACCTCTACCTTGCTATCCCCAGAAAATTCTATATACGATGTTGTATTATCTATTTCAACATCTATTAATTCTCCTTCTTGCACAGCACTTTCGCCAGCTTTCTCTAGTTCTTCTAGTCTCTCATCTATATGTGGCTGAACTTCTGGTTGTAGCTCATTATAGATTTCACCTATCAATTTATTCTCCAATAAAGTATCATGAAACTCTGCACCGTTTAGCATTAATTTACGTATTAGCTTTTTACGATCAGCCTTATCAAATTTATGAAAATGTGTGCCCAGTATCACATATTCCGCGAGGCTCCACTCTCCATCATTACATGCATTTAGCCTTGCTCCAGCAGCTAGTGCTTCGTCTACAACCTTGTGCAGTTCATTTGGACTTTTTGCTCTTACCACAGCACTCTTAAACCAGCTCAACTTTTCTGCACTTGGCTTTATTTTTTTCAAAGCTGAAGCAAATGGATTTTTATCTTCTTGATCACTTACAGGTTTTGTGCCATAAACATAGTCAAATCCTTTCCCATAGTTGATTTTGTTTTCGCGAACTTCTCTACCAGGGAAAGGTGCTATTTCTTCAGGCTTTTTAGCCTTATTAATTTTGCTTACAAAGGTGGATTGCTCCTTAGTACGACCAATTCCTACAATAGCATTTAACACCTCACCTTTTGATAATCTATCAAGATCAATGTTTAACTCGTAAGTACCTCCTTCTTGATCATCAAAAGGTACAATTATTTTATTAACCATATTAGCCTCCGCTATTAAATATACTTTACTAAGTCTATAACCGACTTTATTACTTTATTATTAACTCAATATATACTTTCTCATTAATTATAAGCAATGATTAATGTGATTGCAAATACTTTCTTCATTCAAGTAGTTAAACAACTCATGAAAATCTTCAAACATCTGCTTTATAACAGTCCTTGCTCTTTAAAGCTAAAATACCCAACACTTGTGATGATAATGTGATCCAGCAACCTAATCCCTATAGTCTGACAAGCTTTAGCCAAGTCTTTAGTTACAGCTTCATCCTCATCAGATGGCTTTAACCTTCCTTCTGGGTGGTTATGCGATATTATTATTGACGTCGCTTTTCTTATTAATGCCTTTATTGTTACTTCTCTTATGTAAAAAGGTACCTTATCCACTGTACCAGTGAACACTTCTTCCCCCTTTAAACGGCACTTTTGATCAAAATATATTATTTTCATCTTTTCCTCCTCTGAATAACCAATACTCACCCTCAAATATTTTACTATGGTTTCCAAGTTATCCATTACAGGTCCTTTCTTTAACTCTTCTCTTGGTACTCTCTTTGCAGCTTCCTTTAGGCATAAAATTACTGCTACTGTAGAGTCAGTTATCCCTTCTATAGTTTTCAAGTCATCTATTTCCTGGCCTAAAACTCCTCCTATTCCAAAACTATCTATTAGCTTTCTAGCAATAATTCGAGCTTCTTCCCTGTCATGCACTGCACTTAGAAACGTTTCTATTACTTCACGATCAAGTAGTGCTTTACCGTTGCTTTCTAATGCTCTGAATTCTATTTCTTCTCTACGATCTTTACTGTTTTCCTTATTATTCATAAAAATTACCCTTCACTAATAACAAAATGTTTTTATATATTTACTGCTGTTTTTTGTCAGCATTGGCATAAGGCCATAGCTTTTGAGTGAAGTCAAATCAATTTTTCAATCTTTTTTACTTATTTTTTCATCAAAAAGTAAAGATATTAATAGATACTGATTTTTTATTTTAAATTTGTTGAATTTCGTCTAAAGAGATGCCCACTGTTTTTAAAATAATATTGATAGAAATTCCTTCCTTAACTAAATTCTTTGCAATTTTCATCTTTTCTACTCTCTTCACTTTCTCTTTGCAAACTTGTATGCTTTCAAACAGAGATTTTATTAGTACATGACGTAATTCTTGGCTTTTAATCTTTTTGTATTCTTCTATTAACCTTGATAGTTCCACTTCACTATTCTCATTTTCTCTTGTTTCTGGAAGCAGATCTGTAATATTAATTAATAGCATCTTTGCTATTTCATCTAACATTTCAAGTGAAACAGCAGCTCGTCCTTGTTCATATTCATATATTCTTTGATTTATTACGCCCACTTTGCTTGCTAAATCTTCTTGAGTGTATCCTCGTATCAATCTCCATTCTTTTATTCTTTGACCTACTTTATACGGAATAGAAATTTTTTTCTCATCATTATCATATTCATCAATAGATAAACTGGTCGTTTGAGAGATAACATGAGCAGAAACTCCTTCCTTAACTAAACCCTTTGCCACCTCTACTTTTACTGCCTTTCCACTTTCTTCCTCACTAATACGGATGAATTTAGTTAATAAATAAAACGTTTCACGTAATTCTTGGTCCTTAATCTCTTTATGTCTTCTTACTAGATTTAATATCTCTTCTTCCTCATACCTTTCCTCATTTGATACTTCTTGTCCGCAAGCTAGATCTCTAGCAGTTGTTGATAATGCTTCTGCTAATTCATATAACTTCTTAATTGAAATTCTGCGTGTTCCTTTTTCATATTGCAGTATTACCTAATATGTTGTATCGATTTTTTTTGCTAAATCTTTTTGAGTATATCCCTTTGCTAACCTACGATTTCTTACTTCCTGTCCTATTACTTTGTAATCTAAAAAATTAGAGCATTTATTCTCTTTTTTCACATTTTATACTCCATAACCAGAAGAGCTGTTACGTATACTTAATTGGGAACCTTTTTGACAAACTGAACTCATCTCCTTTCAAACAATTTTTCTATATCACTTAGTTTCATTTCTATATAAGTTGGTCTTTCATGACCAGAATATTGTAAGTCAAAAATATGATATAAAGGAAATAAGAGGGAAAGATAACCCTACTCACTATAGGGATAGGGTTATCACGGGCGTGTGCGACCGGCAGAATATTGGTATTACAACCGTGTCCATCAAGGTACACTAGCCCATCTCTCGATACGTTTGAATAGTTGTGTGGGACATGTATATGCACCCGTTTACAATCTTAAATTAATTAAACTATCGAGGTTATAATGATTACATCTTATCAAAATTTTATTGGCATTGATATCGGGAAATTTAAAAATGTTGTTGCAGTTCACGAACAGAAGAATACTGTAGGATTTGACAATAATACTTCTGGCTGGCAACAATTGTTTCAAAAGTTTTCAGATATCCTACCTAATTCTTTAGTAACTTTAGAAAATACAGGAAAGTATGAGCTTGGTTTATTACATTTTCTTGTTGACAAAAATATTGCCACACATCGAGCTAATACCCGTAAAGTAAAAAGCTTTATCTTGTCTCACGGAACTTTAGCAAAGTCTGATAAATCAGATGCAAGAGCTCTTGCTCAATATGGATTTGAACGTCACAGCACTATCTCTCTATTTGTACCCACTTTTGAAAATCAATCAACCTTGGTTGCACTTTGTCAACGTCGTGATGACATTACGCAAATGAGAGCTCAGGAAAAATGTAGACTGGCAGCACCTGAAAATGACCATATAAAAGAAAGTTGTCAAAAAACTATCGAATTCTTTAATATTCAAATAGATGAACTCAATAATACTATACAAAAAATTATTGATGAAAGCCGTGAGTTACAACAACGTCAAAAAATCCTAAAAACAGTTCCTGGAATAGGTCCAAAGTTATCTCAAGATTTTCTCTGTTTAATGCCAGAGCTTGGTTACTTAAGCAGGAGAGAAGTTGCAAGCCTTGCTGGGGTTGCACCTTATCCAAAAGAAAGTGGTAAAACTATTGGATACCGAAGAATAACAGGTGGTAGAAGCAATGTTCGTGCAAAACTTTTTACATCTGCCATGGCTGCTGCAAAGTCCAAATCTGCACTTGGTGCCTTTTATTCTAAGCTTGTTGAAAGTGGTAAGAAGAAGATGGTAGCTATAACAGCTCTAATGCGTAAAATTATAGTAATTGCTAACGCAAGGCTTAAAGAAGCAATTAATTTGAATATTTAAAATTTACATAGCAGTAATTGAAATGAATATTGTGAATAAGCACTTTAAGTTTGTGCGGACGTGCTTATTCACAATAGCTTAAACGGAAATTGTTGCAGCAGCTGTTTGATATAGAATTCTGTTTCTATGACAAACGGGTTTTTATTATCTATATGGTTGGGTAAAGTTGCAAAATTATACAAATAAAAAATTTAAAAAACATAGTTGATGAACGTGCAAAAATCATGGAAGGAAGCTGCCGAGGAAAGATTTATGCAGCCAATAAGGGTTATATAAGTGTAATGAGAGCTGCTCCTTATGGCTATCATTATATAAATAAAAATACAGAGACAGGACAAGCCTTATTTGAAATTTATGAAGAAGAAGCTAAAGTTGTGCGTAAAGTATTTTTTTGGGTAGGAAGAGAAAGAGCGAGTATAGGAGAAGTATGTCGTGGGCTAAGTGCTATGTCCGTTATGACGCGAACAGGAAAAGAATATTGGGATAGGGCTGTAGTTTTGAGTATGTTAAAAAACTCTGCTTATAGAGGACAAGCAGCTTTTGGTAAAACAAGGTTAGGCGTAAAATTAAAATATATAAGACCAAAAAAAACTCCTGCGAGCAACCAAAAGATAATTATTCTACTTATCCTGTTCCAAAAGAGGATTGGATTTATATTAAAGTACCTAGTATAGTAAACGAAGATTTATTTGATATAGTTCAAGAACAATTAGCAGAGAATAGAAAAATAGCAAGAACAAGACAAAGAGGAGCAAGATATTTATTGCAAGGTTTAGTAGTATGTAAGCTTTGTAATTATGCATATTATGGTACTAGCACTGCAAGGAATAAGGAGGGAAAAAAACTAATAATCAGGTGTATTATCGTTGTATTGGCACGCCGTTTTGGTGGTAATAAAATGTGTAACAACAAATTAATTCGTACAGATACATTAGACATAGCTGTGTGGGAAGAAGTAAAGCATCTATTAAAAAATCCGAATAGAATATTAGAGGAGTATAAACGAAGACTTTCAGAACTTACCACTAGATCAAAAAAGCGCTTTGCTTGAAGCACAAGAAGATAAATTAAAACGTGGTATTGCAAGGTTAATTGATAGTGATGCTCAAGAATATATTGATCAAGAAGAATTTGAGCCAAGAATTAGAGCAATGAAACAAAACTTAAAAATGGTTGAAGAACAAAAGAAAAAGATATTTGATCAGAAAAAACTCACAGAAGAGTTCACTCTAATAGTAACAAATTTAGAGGGATTTTCCTCTAGTATTAACTCAAGTCTTGATAATGCAGACTGGCTAACTAAACATGATATTATTAGAACGTTAGTTAAGCGAATTGAGATTAATTTTGAGGATGTGAACATCGTGTTTAGAGTGAAAGAGCTTCCAGACTCTTCTCATGGGGAGAAAAATCAATACTTGCAATGTTGTTGTAGGGGTAGTCATCCCGCTACTTGTTAGCGGGATCTAGAGATACTGCGGCGGTATGACGTCTCGCTTGGGTCAGCTATACCTTTTTTCTACTTAGTTTGGGTTATGCAAGAAGTCTATTATAATCAGGCTTTAAGTGTGCGGAAGTAATTTTTTGCATTAGAGTAAAAAATTTTTTCTATAGCTAATCAAAGTGGGATCAAGAGAAACTTACCACTTTCTTTACAAAGGGTTTGATGTTACCATTTGATGAACTATTCTGAATTTATTGAATGAACATTAACATAAAGAATCTAGTTCATGCTTTTTCTAAATTGCCAAGTTTAGGACCATCATCATCACGCAGGTTGGTTATACATTTACTCCAAAACAAAGAGAAAGTTATGCTACCACTTGTATCTTTGATTAAAGAGCTAGCAGATCTTATAGTAGAATGTGAGATTTGCGGAAATCTAGATACTAAATCACCTTGTTCTATTTGTACTAACCCAAAACGTGACACTAAGTTACTGTGTGTAGTAGAAGAATTGGGTGATCTATGGGCGTTTGAAAAAGGAAATATATATTCAGGTTTATACCATGTTTTGGGGGGCAGATTGTCTGCAATAAACGGCATAGGTCCAAAAGAACTTAACCTTGATACTATTCTGGAAAGAGTGACAAAATCTAAAGTTGAAGAGATAATTATTGCAATTAATCCGACATTAGAGGGTCAAGTTACTGCACAATATATAATTGAATTGCTAAAAAATTTGGATGTGAAAATATCACGTCTTGCTTGCGGCATACCAATGGGCGGAGAAATTGACTATCTAGATGAAGGAACGTTAAAAGCAGCCCTCACTTCAAGACAAGAATATGAGTTAAATATAAAATAAGGTATGTGCTTAAAAAAACTTGCATCGTTAATAACGTTCAAGAAGAAAGAAACAGCGCCACCACTTCAAGTGGCGGCTTGGGAAAATGACCGTCTAAACTATAAGCAATTTTCAGGCAAATTCAACACTATAATTAAAACGATTGATCAGTTTTTTACAATAATATCTTTAGAAGGATATGACGGATGGGGTAAGACGTTTTTTCTGAAAGAGTGGGTAAAAGAGTTAAAACAGCAAAATGAAATTGCAGCTTACTATAACGCATGGGATATCAATGCACTGGATCAACCACTTCCTTCTTTTTTAAATTTTCTATTTGAAGATTTATTTGCATCGTATGAAGTAAAAAGAAGCGTTATACAACAGTTCAAGAACATAAACCAAGAACTATTTTCTCTAAACACACTAGGAAAGCTGATCAGTAAATCTCCACTTGCTATGCTTTCCGTATTGCTTGACGCTACAAAAGAGGCTGATAGGAAAGATATTGGTTCTGTACTAAGAGAGTTGAATACTCTTCAAAGAAGAGAAGAAAACATTAAGGATTTTAAAACACAATTGGCAAAAGTAGTTAATAGAATTAGAAAAGACAAAAACATTTATATAATGGTGGATAATCTTGATGTGTGCCGCCCTAAATTCGTTGTCGATTTTTTGGAATCTATAAAGTATATGCTTGATGTGGAGGGGCTGGTTTTCATTATTTCTGTAAGTAAAGATAAGAGCAATGTGCATAAAGCCATTAGCACGATACTTGGACCAAATTTTGACCTAAAATCTTTTACTGATCTCTCTTTACATTTACCGAAGCAACCGATAGAAAAATTTACAAAAGAACTATTTGAAAATATTAAATTACCGAAAAAGTCAAAAAATTTGATTGTAGATAGTTTTATATTTTATGCAGAAAGCCTTTTACTATCGTTAAAAACAATAGAATACTGCGTAAAAAAAATAAAGCTGTGTCTTCTGAATTACACAAGAGAAGAATTACCTGCTCCAAATTTGTTTTCGTTTTTGGTAATACTGCAATCAGTAAATACTGATTTGTATGAGGAGTTAGATTCCTCATGTCAAAGAGCATTGGAAAAAATTGAAAATGAATATAAATCTTTAATTCTAAATGGTCAAGAGGAATGGGAAAAACTTAAAACCTCTCTAGAAGCTGCTTTTGCAGAGAAGGAATCAAAAATTAACAAAGCTATAAAGGATATAATATTTTGAAAAGATACCCTACCTTTGCATATACAAAGATAGGGTAATATTTGATTAACGCCCCTTTACTATGTTATTACCTTGTTCAAACTTTCTGATTAATTCGCTTACGTTGACATTAGATAATTTTTTACCTGCAGATTTGTCATTATGTGAAGCATCAGGTTTACGAAGGTCTTCCTTACTGTTACTCCTAGTAATATTACATCTGACAATGTTTGAATTATTAGACTTATCGCTTATATCTGAAATATTGCTTTTTTCACTACATGAAGACGAATTACTCGACATATTGTCTAAGCTAAAGCGCTTTTTACCTTGATAGATTGGATTCCAATCAAGTGGATTGTAAGCTTTAGCTTTTTTATCAAGAGTACTGCTACTAACATCACTGATACCACTATCCCCTGAATCACGGCGTTGTTTGTTAGAAGTGCTATGAATATTGTCTTTCATGAGTTTTTGCATTGTTGGGCCAAATGTTCTTCCAAGATTGCTACTTACTGTTTTATTACTATCATTTGCTTGGGAATGAGATGCATTTCGCTCAAAAATCGCTTTTATTCCAGCAAATTTAGCTTGGGAAGATTTCGGAGGAACAGGTGGAGCAACTTTCTTAAGCTTTACTATTTTTTCTAACTCATTCTGCGACGATAACTTGGTCTCTGGTGCTCTTGGTGGTACCGGTGGGGCAACCATGCCTTTTGAGTTAATCTTTCCTTCATTTTTAGGAAAAATTTTTGGATTATTTTTTTCTACTGTAGTATTCATTTTTTTACCTCTAAGCCTATTAACTAGTAGAATTATAAACTTAGAGGTATTAATTTTGTAATAACGATGCTAATAGGTTTCAAATAAGCATCGCCAGAGGACTCTCTATATAATGCTTAAAAGCATTTAAAAATTTTGCTCCTAATGCTCCATCAACTGCTCTATGGTCAACAGAAAGTGTTACTGTCATTATCTCAGCTATCTCTATTTTTTCATTTATAACTATTGGTTGTTTTTTGGATGCACCAACTGCCATAATGCAAGATTGCGGCGGATTGATTATAGCACTGAAGGCTTTTATACCAAACATTCCTAAATTGGAAATAGTAAACCCACCTCCTTGAAATTCTTCTGGCCTTAATTTTCCAGATCTTGCTCTGCTTACTAAATCTTTCACTTCTTTTGATATAGATAAAATACCCTTTTTATCAGCATTTTTTACTATAGGAGTAATTAGCCCATCTTCAAGTGCCACAGCGATTGAAATGTCTACATTCGAGTATTTAAGTATTTTATTATCTATCCACGAAGAATTTATATCAGGAAATTTTTTCATGCTGAAAGCTGCAGCTTTTATGATTAGGTCATTAATTGTTACTTTGTTATTTTCATCTGCTGAGCTAATCTCGTTTTTTAACGATATTAACTTATCAACCTGGCAGTCTACAGTTAAATAAAAATGTGGAACATTCTGTTTGGATTCAGTTAAGCGCTGTGCTATCACTTGGCGCATATTGCTTACTTCAACCATGGTATCTTCCTCGGGCCTTTCACGACTTTCAATGCGTGTACCACTACCTAAAGACTCCAACACATCAGCCTTAATTATGCGACCATATGGTCCTGTACCTTTTAATTGCTGCACATTAACCCCTTCATTTTGAGCTATTTTCTTAGCTAATGGGCTTATTTTTATTCTACCTTCTACATAACCCTCTGTCATCCCAGTGCGTGACACTGGGATCCATGCTTCTTTTCTTCTAGATCCCAGTGTCACGCACTGGGATGACATTGAGGAGTTGGGTCCCAGTGTCACGCACTGGGATGATATTGAAGAGTTGAATGACATTGGAGGGTTGGATGATATTGAAGAATTGGATGATATTGAAGAGTTGGGTAACATTGAGGAATTGGATGGCACTGAGGGATTGGTTTCAACTTCTTTCTTAGCTTCAATATTGGTAGCAGAAGCTGAAACATAGTTACCGAGTGCACTTTCATCTTCTCCTTCTTCCAGCATTAAAGCTATCGGTTGATTTACAGGCACGCCACTTGTTCCTTCTGTTACTAAGATTTTTGCTAAAACTCCTTCATCTATAGATTCAAACTCCATTATGGCTTTATCAGTCTCTATCTCAGCAATTACGTCGCCTACTTCAACTTTGTCTTGTTCTTTTTTATACCACTTTACAATTTTTCCTCCAGTTTTGCTCATTGTCGGTGAAAGAGCAGGCATTAATATTTCTATAGGCATTGATTTTGCATTTAAAGATCTATTCAATTTTTAATTTACTCTTTATCTTATGTCAATCTAATCGTGAATTATGATGAATAAGTCTGTTACACTATCCCTCACGTCATCCCAGTGCGTGACACTGGGATCTTGGTTCAGTACTATTATCCTATTGTTTTTATTATTTAGCCATAGCTTGTTTGCTAATAACTTTGTTTCAACCAAATCAAATAAAATCAACATGAGAACGGGGCCAGGGTTTCACTATCCTGTAAAATGGATATACACTTGCAAAAATCTGCCCCTGAAAGTGATAGAAGAGTTTGAGAGTTGGAAAAAGGTCTGCGATATAGATGAAGACTGCGGATGGATAAAAGGCAATCTGCTTAGTGATAAGCACCACGCAATGATAAAAGAAGATACTTATGGATATCAAAAACAGAGTGTAGACAGCAAGATTACTATGAAAATAGACAAGTTCGTTGTAATGAAAATAGAAAAATGCAACGAAGAATGGTGCTTTCTTTCCACCCCAAAACGTAAAGCATGGGTACAAAAAAAACATATATATGGGGTTGATTAGGTTGATAAAGGATCTGGATTAACACTAGTTTCCGGACCTTCTGTAGCAGACTCTTCAGATGAAGCAGGAGTTGCACTAACTTCTTGAGGTTCTGGAGAATTATTTTGCCATATAGTGCTGTCACAAAAACTCTGTAACATCTCCTCAGCAGATGAGTTTAAAATTTGTACAATAGACTTTTCACTTTGTTCTCTTAGCGATTGATCCATTCTAGAAATCAACTTAAGAAACTCACTACCTGATTTTTCAGCTTCACTTTTTATTTTGCTTTCTATGCTTGCAATATTATCTTGATCAATTTCTTCTTTTGTTATGTTGAATGAATTTGCAACATCTTGATATCCAATCTTGCAATTTCCACAACCAATTATGCAAAAAGCAATAGAATTAGATATTTCATTTGCAGCCCACTTGTGTATAGTGTAAGCCAAATAATTGTCATGGTATTTAATGCTAAATTGTTGTTCTATTAGCTCAGAAATTTTATTCTTTAGAGACATAAAGTACCCTCCTACATTCGTTATACCTTTTTGTTAAGATACACCATTTACTACATGCTTTACTTTAATTAATTATTAAAACGAGAGCATAATTTTCAGAGTTATATCTTTTTACCTTAACAATTCTTTTTTGATTTCCTCTTCAACTTTCTCTCTTATATTCACATTAAGGTCCTTCGTCGAAAAATCAGTCATAGCTTCAAGATCATATAGATCTCTTGTCACTTTTTCAATAGCATCATTTATTTCTTCTTTGTCAAATTCCTTTATAATAGGTCTAATCTTCACATACCCTGGAGAGCCTTTACCATAAATTTCTTTGCTTTTATAAATGCAACCACCTGCACCAGGTTTACTGCTTCTCAAACCACTTCCACACTCTATTATTTCATACTTGACTTGACCATCTTCTATATATGTTATTTTATTATCTTCAGTAGACTTCAATGCACTTGCTGGTATGACTGTTTTTTCTAACTCTAAACTCGGTTCATGAATTATTGTGTACCGATAACTTGTACGTTCAGGACCATATGTTCTATACATACCTCCACCTGCAACAGTGATTAATGGCTTGCAATCTTGTTTGTCTGAACGACACATTTTTATAAAAATAGGTCCTCCGTCCTTATCTGAGGAGTTATTTTCCTGGTTACCCCCTCCCTCTGTAACTTTCACCTTAATTACAGGATAATTAGGGTCAATTTTCAGTTTAGCTTTAATATAATCGCCTGGCATTCCTGCTCTAGTTTCAGTGGAACAGGCATTCTTCCTGGTGGCACTATCTACATAATGTTTGCATTTAGCGGGTTTATCTTTTATATGACCTGCTTCACCACTTCCCCATGCTTCTATTTCAACACGGTCAAACATTATTGATAAGTCATCTGTATAAACATCTTTACTTTCAGGATCATAGGATTTTTCATTATTTTTTTCAAGATCTGGTTTCTTATTTTTCAGCTTTTCCTTGATTATCTCTTTTAATTTTTCTTTTACTTTCTTTTTTAAACCTTCTAAATCGAACCTACACAATTTATCAGCGTAAAAGACCTCTGTTCTATCTGCTTTAATCAGTTGATCTTTTAATTGTGTACACTTTTGTACTTCATTTTTTTCATCTCTTAATACTTTACCATCCTTATCTTTACAATCCACTTCCTCATACCTTAAGTAGAATAGCTTATCATCTTCATTTTTATTCAAATATTGTTTTGAACGGCTGCATTTTCCATCAGAGCAGATGCAACCATCATCACCTTGATTACATTTTTCTCTATGCTCTACATCCGTCAATTTGTATACTACTTTCAGTCCTTTACTAGATTTAAATGCATCGTCTATTTCATCATTTCTTTTTACACAGTAACTGCATTTCCCCTTTTCCTTTTTATTGTCGTCAGGGAAGAAAACATACCCTTGCTTATTAAATATTATTTTATCCAACTGATCTTGAAGTCTTTTTATTTTTAAGAGGTCGACTGTTTCCCTTTCCTTGCTTGGAAGATAATAGAACCGATTTGATTCCTTTGAATAAACAGCATTGTATTTAATATATTTTGTTCCCATTAATTTTAGTGGTATTATTTTATTTTCTCTTTCAAGAACAAACTCTTCTGGTTCTGGCTGCCATCCAGAAAGACAAAGCATTCTACTGTTAGAATTTTCTTTATATTTTATTTCTACTTCTGGTTGTCCTAAGCTGTTCAATTTGCATTTATTTCCTTGAAACTCTTTACATTCTGTTTCAATATCAGGAACATAGTCATATTCTTTCAGAACTTTAAATTGTTGCGGATTACTTTCTAATATACCTTCTATAATATTATCAATATAACTTTTTTCGTTATTACTATCAGTTGTTTTTTTAACTATTCTCGGTTTTACTACCTTTAAAGATAGAGGGCCAATGTTTGTAGAAGAACCAGCATTAACATTAAAAGTACATAAACCATTGCTGTAGGTTCCACGTGCTTCATAAGTACAAGTGTTCTCACTCATCTTCATTCTTATCTTTAACGTGTTACTCTGTTTTCCAGGCGTGTTACTTTTTACTATCTCTACTACTTCAGGCTCTGGAGTAGGTGATGCCGGAAAGCAGCGGATGAACTGTGGATTTTTTTCATCTATACTTTGAGTTCCAAGGTATTCAGCGCAGAGCTTATCTTTTTCTCTATAAGTTTTGAAGTAGTACGTGATGCCATCTTTGTCTAAAATAGAGCGCCACTCAGCTTTATCTTCTCCATACCCTTTAGGGAAATCTAATTTTTCTCCAATCTCTCCGTCTCCTCCTTTCAGATCACCAATGATTACCTTAACTTTAGGGTTAAAGTAATCATTGTCTTCATCTGTTATAGGAACAATTCTAACTTGTGGAGGTGACATCGCAAGTTGCTCACAGAACGGAGGGGGGCCAGGTGCAAGTGGCACAGGGGCACATTTTACTTTTTTCTGATAGCAAGTATCACAGGTATTTGCCATATATCCAGGGCGAAAAATATTTGCTCCTTCACCTGTTTTAGTAAAAAATGAGAAAAAATCCCCCATGCAGGATGCTTTTTGGCTGCAAGCACATATCTTAGGGGAATTAGCAAATTTCCTTTTTTCTTCATCAGTAACATTATCTACCCACTCCCACTCGAGACCTTTCGCAATCCCTTCCTTAAATTTTCCATCATTTAACACTGTATCTCCTTCCCAGTCGATAAAAACTGCTGCAGAAACACCCCCACCTGTACTTTGTGTTCCATATATTTGGCGGCAAAACTTTCCAGTTTCTAAGTCATAGCAATAACTTTTTCCATCATAAGCACATACTCTAATTTTAGGATTAAAATAGCCATCAACTCCTTGATCTTTTATTGCTTGTACTTTAATTTCTTTTACCCAATCTCCGCTAACTATTGCTTCGAACCAAGTATTACTCTTTACAAGAGGCGGACAATCAGCATATCCTTGATACGAAAGACCAAGTATCAAAAAGAACATCAATAAGAAATTAAGCTTTACACTTCTCATAAAACACCGGTAACCACTCATTAACTTCTTCTCCTTTTTCCTTTATTGCCTCGTACATATACTTTATAGTCTCTTTGTTAGCTGAAAGTACGTGTATTTCCTGCATATTCTTCAAATCTAAATTTAAAGTTACTAACCCTTTGTACTGTTTTATCAAAAATAAACCTTCCTGTGTTGGCGTCTGCAGAATTATATTCAGCTCCTCTTTCGATAAAGAAAATGCTTTCATGTATAACCTATTTGCATTGACGTTTGGCATCAAGATCCTTGTATCAACATGTTTATCTAAATATTGAGTAAATTTGCTAGCAAATGCGAGGTTTAAGTTTTCAGTACTTAGGATTACTACAACATTTAGTTCCGTCATTCTTTGCATCCAGTTATCAAACTCTTTCTCTGTAGGAAAGATATTACTTATCTCCCATGCTTCATCCAAAACAAGTATTGCAGGCGAGCCATCACATTTTGCCTCAAAAGAATATAAAAAATAGTAAAGTATCACGGACATACATTCTTTTCGTTTTGTGAGGTTTGCGGTGTTGAGAGATATAATTTTTGTTTCCCAGTCAATATCTGATTCATTACCATCTTGAAATAAGTAAGCAAACTCACCACCGTCACACCATCTACTTATTTTACCCCCGAGGAGCAAAAGCACCTC
Source organism: Wolbachia endosymbiont (group A) of Sphaerophoria taeniata (assembly GCF_947250735.1). NCBI lineage: Bacteria > Pseudomonadati > Pseudomonadota > Alphaproteobacteria > Rickettsiales > Anaplasmataceae > Wolbachia > Wolbachia endosymbiont (group A) of Sphaerophoria taeniata. Next base: position 752,523 of record NZ_OX366344.1, on the reverse strand, counting down.
AGAAATTTGCGCAATAGAACGTGACTCCTTGGGTATAGCAAATATAGAATCCACAATTTTTCTTATCTTTTCTTCTACGTCCACCAAGCTCGTATCGGCTACCATTCTTTTGATCAGTTCAACCAACATATTGCGATTGGAAGCACTATCTTCAATGTTTAGTGGATTAAATTTTAGGCTTTTGTCCTTATACTTCGGATCGATTATATAATATTTACCACTCACTGCTTTAGTAAAAATTATCGACTTTCCAGTGTTATCCAATATGACAATTCTTGGGTTAAACTTTCTTGATTCTGATAATAGGAAATTAATGAGTGAAGTTCTGCCTGAATTTGGAGCTCCAAGTATCGTAGTATGGCCATTATTTCTTTTTCCATAGAAATTAAAGAAGTAAGGATTTCCTTCTTTTGAGAAAAAAACTGTTACCGCTTCTTTCCACCTTCCTCCTTTTAATGTACCTGACGTAAAATCATGCAGCATAGCAAAACTGCAAGCATATTTTGCTAATATATTTTTCGGTTGTGTAATAAAGGTAAAATTGCCCGGAAGTTGTGCCCAAAAATGACTTTCCATATGTAGATCAGTTCTAAATATCATGAAGCCAATTAATGACATTATAGAAGATAAATCACTAATATTTTCGGCTAACTTATTCCTATCGTCTGCAAATATTGTAAAAATAATTTTCTGTTGGCAGAAGTCTAGACTAGAGGTCTTTTCAAGCTCTATTATTTCTTCAATTCCTGAGCTTTTAAGTAAGGTATTATCCTCACTAATTTGCAGCATGTTAATTTGTTTATTAAATTCTTTTATTGCCTTACTATTACTAGTAAATATCATTATTTCTGTAATGATAAATTCAGATTCAAGCTGCAAGCACCTATCTATATTGCCTAAGGAGATTTCTCGGTATTCCTTTATGCTGAAAACAGAGCCAAATTTCTGTTGATTTTCAAAGATTGTCTGAAACGTATTGAAACCAAAAGCTATTTTAAAATTTCTAATATATTGCGACAGGTCCCTTTCATGTATTGGATAATCTTTGTGCGTTAATGTAACAATATAGTGGAGAAATTCTATCATTTCAGAATATATTTTACCTTCACTAAATCTTAGACCCAGTTTTTTAGCTCCAAAAGGTCCTAAATCATCGTGAATTAAGTCAGTTATCTTTTGCAACTCCTGGTGGCTTTCTTGTAAAGACAGCTTATGCTTATTCTTTATTCTATTAAAAAAAAATGAATTATTAGTATGCTTACCAAAATCGCTAAACAATATTACAATATATAATTCATTTATATACTGTAATTTACTATCAGTGAGTTTATCAAACCGCGCTGAATGTAGCTTATCAGAGAAGTCTTCAGTTTTATTCCATTTTAAGCTCAATTTATTGCGCTTTCGGACAGTATGAATCCAAACGGTAAAATATAGGCTATTAATATTTTTTGATATGCTTTTTCTAATTTCAGTTCTAAGGTCGCTGTAATTATCAACAGAAGAATAATCTTCTAACTTGATTATTTTTAACAACTCTCCCTGTTTTGTTAGTATAGTTTCTTCATTGTAATGACAAGCATAAGGAGTGAAATCTAAATCAATGCTCTCTAGTAATGCTAAGTTGTTTTTTTTTTCAAACTTAGAGTTAATTGCTTGTACTTTTAGCTGCATATGCGTATTCAATAAAGATAATTAAAAAAGATAAAAATACTATCTTAATTTTTATCTTTTTTTTCGCTATCGGATTGTAATTTTATATCTTTTGCAAAATTAAATTTTTCTTTTAAGTAGTCTGTTGCCTTTTCTGTACTACCAAACATCATGATCAGTACACCAAACATTATCATAAAAAAGATTAGACCTCTGAACACTACTGCAAGTATCACCGCAGCTATACACAACCCTATGATTGTTGAAGGACTCATATTTTCTACAGTATCTTTAATTGAAAATGAAGAAATAAAATCTTTTACCGTTTCTTGTACATCCTTTAATTCATCACTCACCGAAGCTTCGCTAGAATATGATGCAAAAATGAAACTTAATAAGGCTATAAAAACCAAAACTTTATTCAATTGAATGCGCATCAACTAAATACCCTTTAAATATTCCTCAAATATAACAACTTTTATATCAATAGGCAAGAACTGAATTCACTTATCCACTACAAGTAACACATATTTAATTTTTACAGATGTGAACATGCTGTAAGCTTTTTATCATCAATAAGAGGTTCCACATTAATGGATGTTAATTTACTTGATAGGAAGTTTGAATGCAATTCAGCTACTGCTGCTATAGCAAACACTGCAGCCATAGCAAGTAGTCCTGCTCCTACCAGTCCTGATGTCATTGCTCCTGCAACAATGCACCCTATTGTAGAGAGAGCACAACCTGCTACGAGTGCAACGTGAAGATTTCTGTTATTGGGTTGTTTAACTTTACTCTTATTTTCGTAATTAGCAGCTTCTTTTTTTTCGGATTGCATTGCCTGACTACCTGTCACTGAGATCACACACTGAGGTGACTCTTTTTTAACTTGATCTTCAATCTTTTCATGATATTTAGAAGGAGATCTTAGTCCGCTTGGCCCTTTGGGCCTTGTTTTGGTTAGGTGTGCTAATTTTGTCTCTCCTTCATCCTTTGGTTGCAAACCATTACTTTCTTCAGTTGAGCTTACACTTTCCTCAGATGAATTGCTTGCTACTGAAGTTAAGCTGCTCCTTCTGCTACTTGATACCAAGCCAGATGAATTTATTCCACTATCTGAGTCATTTTTTAAATCTTTACAATCAATCGAAAGGTCAGATTGACTAGAGAAACCATTCAATTGTGATTGTGGGATCTCCTTTCTTGCTTGTGATTGTTCTGATGTAGGAGTTATTAAAGCACCATAATAACCTGAACTTCTCAAAGGATTATATGTTCCAGAGATTCCTGTTCCACCTACACCCTTGTCTACAGAATCCTCTTCCTGAGGAGTCATATCCGAACTTGTAGAATTTGGAACTTCACCAGAAAAACTTTGTTTGTTAAATGGTTTCATAACATTACCTTGTCTATCTGTTTGATTATTTCTAGAACCTTTTTGATTTTGAATAGTGCTACTAGAATAATTTTTGTCACTACTTTTATTGGTAATCCCTGTAATCTCTAAAATTATTCCTAATATTTTTGCTTTTATTGTTGGTGATCTTTGTGATGATTTTTCTTCATTGTTAAGTACTGAAGGTTTCATTAATTCCTCTGACTCTGTCACTTTTGTTTCCAATGCTGGAAGAAATTTCTCGGTGTAATAATTATGGTATTTTTGATATTTTTCTTGCTCTCTCAGTGATTTTTCTAATTGAATTAATACGTTAGGGTCAGCTCCTTTGTTGAACAACTCTATGCATTTTGCGATAGTTCCATCTCCATTTTTTTTTGGACTTTGATTACTATGTGTTTTTTTTGTTACCTTTTTGTATATAGTGTCGCGCAATTGTTGGTTAATATCTTTTTTAGAACTTGGCATAGACTCCTCCATACATAATAAAATGTATAGATACCCCTTTAGCGTTAATTTTACATTAAAACTGGGCAATTATGCTATATTATGGATAATTATGGTTAACTATTTACTTCTACATTTCAATATAATTGTTCGCTTGTTGAACTAACATATTCACTACTTCTTTTACAGGCTTTTCCCTATCAACCATGCCAACACTTTGACCGGCCATTAAAGATCCCGTTTCAACATCTCCATCAATTACTGCTCTTCTTAAAGCCCCAGCCCAGAACTTTTCTATTTCAAGCTGCCCATCTTCTTTTGAGATCTGTCCCTTTTGGTATTCATCAATAACTTTTTTTTGATGCTTCATAAAATCATCACTTGCTTTGTTGGCTATAGCTCTTACTGGAATTACAGGAAAATCAGCACTTACCTGTACAGAAGGTATTGCATTACGTGCGGCTGATTTAATAAACACTTTCTTAAAATTTTTGTGGGCAATTGACTCATTAGTGCAGACAAATAATGTACCTATTTGACAGCCACTTGCCCCCATTTCTAAGTAATTAACTATCATTTCACCTCTTCCTATTCCACCTGCAACAAACACTGGTATTTGTTCATTTTTAAAATGAGGCAATATCTCTTGTGCGAGAACAGAAGTGCTAACTGGCCCTATGTGCCCGCCTGCTTCCATTCCTTCTATTATTAACGCATCTACTCCCATTTTTACTAACCTTTTCGCAAGGCTTAATGCTGGTGCAAAGCACATAACTTCAATGCCCGCACTCTTGATTTTTTCTATATTAGGCTTCGTTGGCAGTCCACCGGCAAGAACTATGTGGCTTACTTTCGTTTCAATACACACATCTATCAACTCACTCAACTTTGGGTGCATAGTAATTAGGTTTACACCAAATGATTTGTTAGTTAATTTCTGTGTCTCTATGATTTCTTTTTTCAATAGGTCTGGAAACATTGCACCACATGCAATTACACCAAAACCACCAGCGTTTGAGATTGCCGAAACCAAGTTTCTCTCTGAAACCCAGCTCATAGCACCACCCATTATCGCAAACTCACTACCAAGAAAATCTGTTCCTTTTTTCCAGAGGCTACTTAACATATAACCTATATCATACGTTTAAAAATGTTTTGCTTATCTATAAATGTGTGTTTCAAAGCGCCAAGTATATGCAAGATTATAAAGACTACCATAAAACATGCAAGCATCGAATGTAGCTGATTAGCCGTGTTAGCTAGATCTTTGTTTTGATTAATCAACAAAGGGATATGAAAAAAATACTTGATCTTTTTGCCAGAAGCAGAAGACATAACATAGCCAGATAGTGGCATTAGCACCATTAAAGAATATAAACCAAAGTGTACTGTTTTACTTGCATTGATTACAAACCGAGAAAAATTTGCTGGAAGTCGTGGAACATAAGTAAAGACGCGAAAAAATATGCGTACTATGATTAGTCCAAGAATAGTGATACCGCAAGCCTTATGAATAGCGTATATGTTGAACTTAATCTCATTGCTAAGTGGTAAGCTTTTCATATAAAGTCCAGAGCAAAGCATACCAATAATAAAAACAGCCATCAACCAATGGATAACTCTTAAACCTAGGCTATATTTATCGTCTTCCATTTTGATTACCCTAAAGTAGCATTTATATAATAGAAAAACTATTTTTCAATCAAAATTATTAAAGCAATTTAGATTTACCGACAATGTAGCTATACAAATTCGACCCAGCCGGGAGTCAAATAGCTGGCCGGCACCTAAGCCATAAACGGATTAAATGCAAAACTTCCTTGACAAACTCCGCCAGCCCCCTTATTGTAGTATTAAGGGTATTTCTGACTCAAAACTTGTTTTTGACCTGCAGGCTCAATGACAAAATTCAGTAAAAAACTTAGAGTATTTTTTGGCGGATTACATAAAATTATAGCGGCTGCATGTCTTTTAAATTTTTTCTACATTCAGCCAAATCGCGCTTATTTTAAGCGTTAGCACATTATTACAGCGCCACTTACAGTAATATAGAGTCAAAACTCGCACCACGGGGCTTCTTTTGCCTTTTTTTCGTTTGGTAGATTTCTTAATGTTTGTAGCTAAAAGAGCCCAAGAGAGGTGTCATCCCGCTGCTTGTTAGCGGGATCTATGTTAAGAGATACCGCGAATGAATCGCGGTATGACGTAGGACTGCTGTCATCCCAGTGCCCCTATGATGTCATTCCAGTGCTTGACACTGGAATCTAGCGAACTTTGCTCGCAAACGAACTTAATGGATAAATACCAAACTTTACACTAAAACATAATACTATAGCGGAATTACATGCAAAATGGATCCCAGTGTCTGGGCACTGGGATGACATCCTTTCTAGTGTAATTTATTCGGGAGATTTGCTAAGCGGTAAGATTTTTCCTGATACGCTGCAATCGTTAGAAGCTAACTCCACAAATTTGTCTGTTAGTTTATCAGGTGACACCAATTCAGATCCAGGAAATGCCTGCTCACTACCCACAGGTCCTTTTGTGTATACAGCATTTACACATAATTTTGTATGTTTTGTCTCAGATGCATATATCTGCACCATTATTTCTAGTGCAACTTTACTTGCAGCATACGGCATCCAATATGGATAAGAGGAAGGAGAAAGTGTCACCTCTGAGGTCATGAATATCACTCTTCCAGCATTAGACTTCTTTAGCATTGGATCTAAGTTTTTTAGTAAGTACCAATTGGCAGTAAAATTTGTATTCATTACGTTCTGTAGCTCTTCAATCTCACAGTCGTGAATAGGGTTCAATTTGCCTAAAATTCCAGTACATGCAACTAATATATCAAGTGCTCCAGATTCTGATAATTTCAGGCTTTCTATCATGTTTGTCAGTATCTTTACATTCTCAAAGTCTAAAAGATCAAGCTGAATTAGTTTCACAGAGCCTTCTTTAAATTCTTCAAGCTCTTCAATTTCATTATATAGTGGCTTGAGATTATCAAGAGATCTTGAAATCAGAATTACACATGCACCTTCTTTTACAAATCTTTTTGCAACAGCAGAGCCTATTTCACCTGAAGCTCCGGTGATTAAAGCTACTTTACCTTCTAACTTACTCATTTCTTTCTCCTTAGCGAGATTCATTGAAATATTTTAGCTGAAAATTAAATTTTGCTCCATATATAAAAATCAAACTTAGCATATAAAAAAATAGTAATGACACTACCATACCACCTAAACTTCCATATATCAAATTCAGTTGATCAAAGGAAGCTTTTAAGTATTGCTTGAAAGCTGAAGCAGAAATTGTCCAAAGAATAACAGCCACACAAGATCCAGGAAAGACGTCTGATAAATTTTGTTTTATGTTTGGCAGCATAAAATATAGCCAAGAGACTACTGTGAAAAGTACAAATTCAATGAGGAGATATTTAGTATAACTAATCCCCTGATAGGAAAAATCAATTAGCATTGGCACTAATGTAGAGAACACTATAGTTAGAGTTATAATAAACGTGATCACTAAAAATTGTAGTATACTTAACAACCTTCTTAATATATAAGGTGGCGAAACCGGAACTTTATAAGCTTTGTTCAATATTGTTCTTAGCCCTTCAATTGTTGACGAGGCGGTCCAAACAGCGCCTACAATTGCTAAAGTTAGTAAGCTTTGCGGCGGGCCTGATATTATCTCTCTGATACGCGGCATCAAAGATGATAAAATATCCTGTGGCATGTTATCAATGATAAATACCCAGCCAATGTTATACTGGTCTAAGAAATTTGCGAATGTTGACGCCACAGCCATTAAAACGATGAGAAAAGGGAATATTGATAACAGGATTAAAAATGATAGATACCCTGCGTGCTCCACTCCATCATTATGAATTGTGTCAATCAAAGCACGATAAAGGCAATAAACGATGCTGTAAAATTTCTGTAGCACTGTAATATAAACGAACCAAGAAAAGTATTCTAAATGAAATAAAGGATACTTTTAAGCAAAAAATCCTCACCATTTACTTAAACTTAATCAATGTGATAGATAATCAAATATGAAACAGAAATTATAGGAGGCGTAATGAAAAATTTTCTTCTACTTGTAGCTTTAATTCTCTCCTTTGCATTTGATGCAAATGCTGATACTAGCAGCAGCGGTACTACTACTGCTACTACTTTTGTTGATAAAAATGATACAACATCATTAGTGATATGCAAGATAATAGGCTATACTCATGGCATAGGTGGACCAATGATCACAATAGTGATAATTGGTGCAGCGTTGCTTGCAATATTCGGCAGGATGCCGTGGCCAGCGCTTTTTGCACTCGGTGCATTTACTGCTGTGTTTTTTGGCGCTCCTGTAGTCGTTTCAAAAATAACACCAGGCGGTGTGATTTGTAAAAACGGTTCAGTAGAGGCTCATCCATAGAAATTATTGGAGGCACAAAACGTAGTTTTCTTTACTTGAAAGTGGTAAGTTTTACCACTTTCAGTGTCTATGACTACCTAATAAATTCTCTTTCTGTAATCATATAAGTTAAAGTCTGGATTCCAGCGTCACGCGCTAGAATGACAAGGTTATCGTCATGCTGCCGCATACCGTCACGGTATCTCTAGATACCGGCTAACAAGCAGCGGGATGACGGTTGTCAGGGTAGCTGTCATCCCAGTGCCCCTTTTTTTGTCATCCGAGTAGCTGACACTGGTTCACTCTATAATAGTATCATCCGAGTAGCCCCTTCTTGTATCTTGTCAAAAGCATCTAATGTTTTAAGCTTAAGCATTAGGTGGAGAAGGGAGGAACTCTGTGCTTCTTCTTAGATATAAAATCTGTAGAGGAGATAAGAATTCCCTTCTCAAAAGTATAGGCTGGACGGTATCGTAGAAAGACCTGAATGGTTCTAATTCTGTATTCACAAGACTAGCCTTACTTTTCATTTTTAATGGTAACGTATGGGGTTATATATGATCAACAACTTTTTGGGCATAGATATATCAAAAGATCGCTTTGATGTTTTTCTCTCATTTATAAGCAAAAAAGGAAAGCGTGAAATTAGAAAAAGAAGCTTTAAGAACGATGATCATGGGTTTCAAAGTCTACTGAATTTTCTACACAAACATAATGTAGAAAAAGTAAAAACCTGCATGGAATCTACTGGTTGTTATAGCGAAGCACTGGCTGAATTTCTACACAATGCTGGACATTTTGTAAGTGTTGTAAATCCTTATTGCATAAAATCTTATGCAAGGAGTAAGCTGATACGACAAAAGAATGATCAGACCGATGCAGAAGTTATTGCTGATTATTGCCAAAGACAGGAACCTTCTAGTTGGACACCACCTTCTCCTGAAATGAAAAAATTAAAACATCTTTATCGTTGCTCAGTTGCGTTAAAAGATGAGTTAACATTAGTAAATAACCACTTAGAAAAAAAAGAGAGACTGCCTAAAGAAGTTGCAAATGCTTGGGAAGACCTTGCAATGAATATAGCTCAAAAAATAGAAACAATAAAAAACTCCGTACGTGAACTATTAAATCAACACAAAGAATTGTTGGAAAATTTTCAACTTCTATTGACTATTCCAGGCATAGGAGAAGAATCAGCAATAGCTATTTTAGCTGAAGTTTCTGATATAGAGGTTTTTAGAGATGCCAGGCAATTGGCAGCATATACAGGAGTTATACCACGAAATATGACGTCAGGTTCCTCTGTATATGCCAAACCCAGATTAAGTAAATCCGGTTCACAAACATTACGTAAGGCACTTTTCTTTCCTGCCATAGTAGCTAAGAATCACAATCCTATCATTATGAGCTTTTGCCAAAGATTAAAGGAAAAGGGTAAGCATAATATGGCCATCGTTGGTGCTGCAATGCGTAAGCTACTCCATATCATTTTCGGTATTCTGACATCCAAAAGTGCTTTTGATCCTAACCATATCAAAAACTACAGGGCTAGGAGGTTGACTGAAGGTTTAGTACTTTAAAATCAAAAATGCTTCCTATCTATCTTATGTAAAGTGGTATCTTACACAAATTTATTGAATGTTGTTGGTTAGTGGATATGTTGATAAGTAAACTTCATCTGTTTTGTGCGTATAAAACTAATTTACTTATCAACATATCCACTAACTATAATCTGTGTACTGTTACACAATTGGAAGTATTTTTTGATTTTATGATGCAACTTGGGAAATTTTTATAATTTTTTTGTTGACTAACAAGACGGTATCTCCTGTCATCCCAGTGCTCCTTTTTTTGTCATCCGAGTAGCCCCTTTTTTGTCATCCGAGTAGCCCCTCTTCTGTCATCCGAGTAGCTGAAACTGGGATCTCATTTTACTCTATAATGGCAGTGCTCCTTTCTCGTCATCCCAGTGCCCAGACTACTTGGATCCAGGAAACTTAACTCTACACCAAGTAAATGTACAATAAGAACTAGATTCCAGACTGGAATGACACCCTACTTAACCGTCATACCGCCGCAGTATCTCTTAGCATAGATCCCGCTAACAAGCAGCGGGATGACGAAGTTATTGTCATGCCACCGCGAACCGTCATACCGCCGCGGTATCTCCTTAGCATAGATCCCGCTAACAAGCAGCGGGATGACAAATTACTTAACCATTATACCGCCGCGGTATCTCTAGATCCCGCTAACACCTTACTATTACCCACAAATATAAATGTTTGTTGCATAGCTCTTAATGGCATAACTTTTGCTTGAAATAACTGTTTATATGGTGCAATTTACAGCTTTTAGTTGCTAAAATTATAACTCTTAATTTAATAATTTTAATCCAATAAGCTTTCAGGTTAATAAAATTAAATTATTTGAGTAAATACAATACCATGTCTTTATTTGTGGGTAATAGTAAGCGCTAACACGTAGCGGGATGACGAGATGCCACCGCGAACCGTCATACCGCGATTCATTCGCGGTATCTCTTAGCCGCTAATACGTAGCGGGATGACGGTTGTCGGTAGGCCTAAATTACTTTAGCCATAAATATTTAAGAAATTTACCAAACGAAAAAAAAGGCAAAAGAAGCCCCGAGTAGCGAGTTTTGACTCTATATTACTGTAAGTGGCGCTGTAATAATGTGCTGACGCTTAGTTTAAGCGCGATTTGGCTGAATGTAGAAAAAATAAAAAAGACATGCAGCCGCTATAATTTTATCTAATCCGCCAATAAATACCCTAAGTTTTTTACTGAATTTTGTCATTGAGCCTGCAGGTCAAAAACAAGTTTTGAGTCATAAATACCCTTATTGTCATAATAAGGGGGCTGGCGGAGTTTGTCAAGGAAGTTTTTGTATTTTAATTTTAGAATTTTATAGGCTTTTGTTTTCATGAAATTATGTTCTCATGGGTAAATTAATGTTATCCTTTTTTGTTGATCTAAAGTTTTTTATGTTCATACACTTACGTGTTCATAGTGTTTATTCGCTGCTTGAAAGCTCGGTTAAAATTGAGGAGCTGATAGGCCTTTGTTTGCGAAATAAAATGCCAGCGGTTGCAATTACTGATTCAGGCAACTTGTTTGGCTCGCTCGAATTTTCAGAATATGCAGCAAGTAGGGGAATACAGCTAATAATAGGATGCAATATTATAGTTAAACATTCAGAACAAAATTTACCTATATTATTGCTTGCAAAAAATGAGCAAGGGTACACTAATTTAGTCACTTTGGTGAGTGAGTCTTTTAAAAAGCGCAAGAATAACAGCGATATTCCTTACGTTGATTTTGATGAGCTATTGAATTTAAGTATGGGTCTGATCGCTTTAACCGGTGGATGTTTGGCTCAACTATTGTTGGGGCAAGATAAAGAAACGGTTGAAAAACTGCTTTCAGCATTCGATGGTCATTTATATGTTGAATTGCAGCGTCATGGGCTGAATAAAGAGCTAGAGCTTGAAGAAGCTTTAATAGATTTTGCTTATCAGCACAATGTACCACTGGTTGCAACGAACGATGTGTTTTTTCCAAATAGGTCTGATTATGAGGCTTATGACATATTAACGTGCATATCGGAGGGGAGTTATGCCCTGGAGAATAACAGAAAGAAGTTAACTACCGAGCATTACTTCAAATCTGTGGCAGAAATGGAGGAACTGTTCAGCGACATTCCCGAAGCAATTCATAACACTTTAGTGATAGCTAAGCGGTGCTCTTACATGCCAAGAAGCAGGCAGCCTATCTTGCCTAAATTTCCTTGTCGAGAAAATAAAACTGAGAATGAAGAACTGAGGGAGCAGGCAGTTGCAGGATTAAAGCTGCGTATTGCAAAATCCTCTTCTGTCACCAGAACACCCTCCACTGTCATCCCAGTACTTGATACTGGGATCCAGAGAGATTCCAGCGTCACGCGCTGGAATGACACCAAACCAGATGATGACACACAACATGATATCGATTTCAAGCAATACTACGACAGGTTAGATTATGAACTAAGTGTAATCACTTCAATGAACTATGCTGGTTACTTTCTAATAGTTTCTGACTTTATCCGCTGGAGCAAAGCAAATGGCATTCCAGTTGGTCCAGGAAGAGGCTCTGGTGCTGGATCAATTGTTGCTTGGAGCTTACAGATTACAGACCTTGATCCAATAAAGTTTGGCCTAATATTTGAAAGGTTTTTAAATCCCGATCGTGTATCAATGCCTGACTTTGATATCGATTTCTGCCAAGAGAAAAGGGACCTGGTTATTGATTATGTTCAGAAAAAGTACGGTTATGTTGCTCAAATAATCACTTTTGGAAAATTGCAAGCAAGGGCAGTATTGCGTGATGTTGGTAGAGTATTGCAAATGCCTTACTCTCAAGTGGATAAAATATCTAAAATGGTTCCATTTAATCCAGTAAATCCTGTAACTTTATCGCAAGCGATAGAGCTTGATCAAAACCTGCAGAAAGAACGGGATAGTGATGAGGTAATTGCAAAGCTTCTTGATATATCACTAAAGCTTGAAGGAATATATCGTCACGTTTCAACTCATGCTGCTGGAATTGTAATATGTGATCAAAAGTTGGAAAATTTTGTTCCTGTGTACTACGATCCAAATTCGGCTCTGCCAATCACTCAATACAGCATGAAATATGTGGAGAAAGCTGGGTTAATAAAATTTGATTTTCTTGGACTTGGTACGCTAACACTAATAGATCATGTATGTCGTTTAATTAATCGTGATGAAAAAAAGATCGATATTTCCTCAGTTCCTTTGAATGATCAAAAAACCTATGAGATGCTCTCTAGCGGTGATTCAATTGGAGTGTTCCAGCTTGAAAGTTCGGGAATGAGAGAAGCTTTAATCAAATTAAAGCCAGATTGCATTGAAGATATTATCGCTTTAATTTCCCTTTATCGTCCAGGACCTATGGATAACATTCCAACTTATGTTGCAAGAAAGCATGGACTTGAAAAGCCAGATTATATTCATCCGTTACTTGAAGGAGTGTTAAAAGAAACATTTGGGGTAATAATCTACCAGGAGCAGGTGATGGAAATAGCCCGTATTCTCTCTGGATATAGTCTTGCAGAAGCAGATTTGCTGAGACGTGCTATGGGTAAGAAAATTAAGGAAGAGATGGATAAACAACGTGAACTTTTCATCCAAGGGGCAACAAAGAATGGCGTTGATTATGACAGGGCAAGTTATATCTTTGACCTTGTTGCAAAATTTGCTGGTTATGGATTTAATAAATCTCACGCAGCTGCATATGCGGTTATATCTTATCAAACGGCTTACCTTAAAGCTAATTATCCATTAGAATTTTTTACAGCACTAATGAATCTAAATATTGATGATAGAGATAAACTGAATTTATTTTATCATGCAGCAAAGTTTAGTGGCGTTACCGTTCTTCCACCTGATATAAACAAGTCTCAAGCTGAATTCTCAATAGAGGGTGAGTGCATACGTTATGGTATTGCTGCCTTGAGGAATGTTGGTTTTTCTATAGCAGAAGGAATAGTGAACATACGTTCAAGCGCTTATAAGGACATATGGGAATTCATTCAAAATTCAGGTCATATAATAAATAAGAGAGCGCTAGAAAGCCTAATTAAATCCGGGGCATTCGATAGCGTGCATAAGAACAGAAAGCAGCTATATGAGTCAATGGACATGCTGATTTACTTTGCAAATAAAAACAAACAGGATAGGGAATCAAGTCAAGCTGCTTTGTTTGGTAGTCTTGATGTCCTCAAACCGAAATTTGAGAATGTGGAAGATTTTGATGAAGAGGAAAAATTAGAGCATGAGTTATTTTCACTAGGATTTTATTTAACTAATCATCCACTTGAAAAATTTAGAATTCTTCTGGAAAAGTTAAATATTGGGTTTATCGGAGAAAATAGAACAGCAAAAACTGCTGGGGTAATATTAAATGCACGTATGAGAACTTCAGAGCGTGGAAGGTTTCTTATACTCACACTTTCTGATCCCCATAACGTTTCTGAAATAGCATTTTATAATAATGAAATAATAGAAGAAAAAAGAGATTTATTTTCACCAGGAACATTTGTGATAATTGATCTTGAAGCTTCGGAAAATACGACAAGATTAGCAGGCAAGGATATATCTGAGTTTACAAAAAGAATCGCTTCTACAATAAAGGAATTAGTTCTCACTACTGAGTGCACGGATTCGCAAAAAGCCGCTATGGAATTAAATGCAATATTGAAAGATAAAGGCAGAACCAAAATAATGCTAAAACTTCTTCTCGAAAAACATAAAGTGAGCATCTTATTACCAGGTGCATACTCAATTGCTCCTCAAGTTATTTATGAAATATCTAACTTAAGCTGGATTAAAGGCGTAGAAATTAATACAAATAACTTGCTTATATAAAAAAGCTTTATATAATGAAATATTTAATCGGTATTAAAGGAAGATATAGTGAATCTTTATGAATTTACTTTTATAGCACAACAAGGATTATTACAGCAAGAAGTAGAGGAGATGGTCCAAGAGCTAGCTGTTTCATTGAAAAATATTAAAGCAGATGTTATTTTCCAGAAGATCAAGAGTCTTATGGAAAGGCAAAATAGTACGCTTACAAAACAAGAGTTAGAAACGCGTGCTGAAAACATTAAAGAAGGTCTAGTTGCTTACTCTGATTTCTTGGAAGATCTTACAAAAATTTTATGGGTTGAATTGGAAGAAGATCTTTCAAATTTGAAAGAAGTGAAGTCAAAAATCGATAAAGAGTTGAAAGATGACCTAAAAGATTTAGGAATAACGCAAGATTTTATAAAATTTCTAGGAGGCAGTGAGCAAATTACTAAAAGTGCGTTTATACATAATGCAGTAAATGCTTTGAAGAGAAATATTTCAGAACATCTAATAAAGATTTTTCAAGATATTTTGAAAGATTTTAGAATAAACGGTCCAACTCAATCGAGCAAAGCATTGGAGATGCTTTTGGAAAACATTGAAGCATCGGGATTAATCAAGTATGAACATTGGGGTCTTTTGGATTTTGCATATCCAATAAATAAGATGAAGAGCGGTCATTATTGTATAATGTGCATAAGTTCTACTGCAAACATTCTGGATGAATTTGTGCGTAGAATGAAACTTAATGAGAACGTTATTCGCCACTTGTCTGTGCAGGTTGATAAATTTTTTGAAGGTAAATCTTATATGATGAATAAACAAATTGAGGAGCAAAACGCATAATGATGAAAAGACGAAATAGTTTTAATAATTCCTATGTATCTGTAAATAATAGGACTGGCTTTAGGCGTTCTAAAGTTTGCCCTCTTGCTACGTCTAAAGATGAAGACATAGATTATAAGAATACAGATTTATTATCCAAGTTTACCTCTGACTATGGTAGGATATTACCTAGAAGGTTAACAGGCGTATGTGCAAAAAAACAAAGGAAGTTACGCTTAGCGATCATAAGGGCACGTTTTTTGGCTCTTGTTCCTTACTGTACTAAAAAAGTTTAGGTAATTTATGTTGATAATTTTAAAGGAAAATATAAGGACTTTAGGTAAGCTTGGTGAAGTTGTCAAAGTTAAACCAGGTTATGCACGTAATTTTCTTTTTCCACAAAGAAAAGCGGTGAAAGCTACCAAGGAAAATTTAACAAAGCTAGAGGAGCAACGTTTATTACTGGAAGAAGAGAATATAAAAAGATTAAATGTAGCAAAAGAGCTTGCATTGTCACTAAATGATAAGTTTGTGGTATTGATAAAGCAAGCTTCAGAGGATGGTAAAATTTTTGGTTCTGTAACAACACGTGAAATTGCGAAAGTTTTACTACAAGAAGGACATGCGATAGATCATCGTAGTTTATCTTTTGGTGGAATAAGCATCAAAAACTTGGGTGAATACCAAGTAAACGTAGAATTACATAGTGAAGTAGTAGTACCAATTACTATATACGTCGTGAAATCCGAAACAGATGCGCATGAATTAAGGCAAGTAAAGTTGCAAAATCAGAAGTCTGAGCAACAAGAAGGTGAAGCAGTGGAGCAAGAAGATACAAATAACAAATAGCAGTGAATAAAATATATCAACTATTCCTGTCATTCCAGTGCCTTTTTTTTCTGTCATCCCAGTGCGTGACACTGGGATCTAGCATGTTCAAAGATAAGACGGGGGTCATTTAATGATCCCGCGCTATAGCCAAAAAGAAATGTCTTCCATTTGGGAGGAAAATAATAAATTTAATATATGGCTTAAAATAGAAAAATTAGCGTGTGAAGCTCAAGCAGAGTTAGGAGTGATTCCAAATAGTGTTGCTCAGAAGCTCTCTGGTGCTATTGAATTTGATATTGAACGTATCAACGAAATTGAATCCATTGTAAAACATGATGTTATAGCTTTTCTGACATATGTTGCTGAAAAAGCGGGAGTTGATGTTCGTTATCTCCACTATGGAATGACAAGTTCTGATGTTTTGGATACATGCCTTGCGGTGCAGTTGAAAGAGTCATGTGATATTTTACTCGGGAATCTAAAAAATTTACTTGCAGTATTGAAAAAAAAAGCTGAGGACTATAAAGATATTGTTTGTGTTGGGCGCAGTCATGGAATGCATGCAGAACCAACAACTCTTGGATTAAAATTTGCTAGATTTTATGCTGAATTTAAACGCAATTATCAGAGATTAATTAGCGCGCAAAAAGAGATCTCAATTTGTAAAATATCAGGTGCAGTAGGTAATTTTGCAAATGTTGATCCGTTTGTTGAAGAGTATGTAGCAAAAGAAATGGGACTCATACCTGAAACCATATCGTCTCAAGTCATTCCTCGTGATAGACATGCCATGTTCTTTTCGGTTTTGGGAGTGATTGCAAGCTCAATAGAAAATATTGCAATTGAAATTCGTCATTTGCAAAGAACTGAAATCGGCGAAATTTCTGAGCATTTTTCCATTGGGCAGAAGGGAAGCTCTGCTATGCCACACAAATGTAATCCTATTTTAAGTGAAAATCTGACGGGACTCTCACGTTTAATACGCAGTTATGTTTTTCCTGCGTTAGAAAATGTTGCATTGTGGCACGAACGTGATATATCACACTCGTCTGTGGAAAGATGCATTGCTCCTGATGCTTGTATAACAATGGATTTTGCTTTAGTGCGATTAACAGATTTGATAGATAAATTGGTAATCAATAAGGAAAACATTGAAAAGAACTTAAATTCTTCAAAAGGTTTAGTTTTCTCACAGCGTGTATTGCTTGAGTTAGTAAATAGTGGTTTGGCGAGGGAAGAGGCGTATAAAATTGTTCAGAGCAATGCAATGAAAGTGAAACAAAACAACAGTGATTTTCTGGCCGAATTGAAACAAGATAAACCTTTACTTAAGGTTATTAACTCGGAAAAACTTGAATCTTTGTTTGATTTGAAATATTATACAAAGCATGTAGGTCACATATATAGCAAGGTTTTCAATTAGGCTGAGTAGCTCAGTTGGTAGAGCAGGAGGATCATAATCTCTTGGTCGGGGGTTCAAGTCCCTCCTCAGCCACTCGAACTAAACTATGTTTAGCAAGATAGTGCTATTGGTGAAGTAGTGCGACCCAGTGTCAGCTACTTGGAATGGTTACGTTCAGTTGTATATCCACTTAGGTGTATAGTTTAGAGGAAAATGGATAAGAGATTGTGAAAAGGGTTTAGCTTTTGGCCTATGATCTCTTTAAATGATAGAATTTCACTACAAAACTTAACTTTCTTCTATGCAATTAGCTAAGTCAAGAAAGGTGAATCTATCTCTTGTTGCAAACGCAAGATCGACCACTTTACAATATTGTTTTTTATTCCAACTGAGGTGCTCTGGTAAGTGCGGAATTGATAGATCTTCAAATATTTTTTGCAGGTATTTTGCAGGTAGTAAATTTTGCTTAATTAAATTGGAAATATTAGTCCATTCTTTACAAATAATCTCTTGGATTTTTTGCTGCATAATTTGCTTCTGTTCAAAAGTTCTTACAAATTCGATATTATCAAAGCACTGAGTTATATGTTTTACATCTAAAGTGGTCGGGTTGATAATCGGGTTTTGTATTGATAATATCTTTTCCTGCAAATTAGCCATGGTAATCGTCGTAACAGCAATTTTTTCGCCATGTAGTGAGGAATGATCTCTTGTTACCATTTCCATTGCGTGAGCTATCATATGCTCTCCTTGGCTTGCAGAATAGCTGCCTTTTGATATTACCATTCCAAGTCCTGAAATTAGTAGAACTTCCATAAGTAATAGGACCACTTTTCTACTTCTTTTAGTAAGCGCCGTATACTCTCTTAGCAAAATTTGCTCCAAATCGCGAACAAGTGTAAAAGGTAATTCATTGTATTCTGTGCCAAGCAACAAATGAGATAGTAGCCAGTCAGCCTGAACTGTCGAACGGCAAATGAAATCTGCAAATCCGCTTAATGTGAGGCGCAGTGGTGCATTGGTAAGTATGTCTATATCTATATATATCGCTCTTGGAAGATGTGCTTTGAACGATTTTTTGTATCCATTTACTAATATTGAAGCATTTGCGGATGTATATCCATTCATGGAAGCGGCTGTTGGGAACGATATATAATCTTTTTTCTCGAGGTAGCTTGCATATTTGCAGATGTCGTTAACGGTGCCGCTACCAAATGCAACTATTAAGTCACTGTCTTTTGCTTTGTTTCTAACTAGATTTATGGTTTCAAGAGAGGCAAGTGAAAGATTAGTACCCATGGTTGGTGTCATTCCAGCGCGTGACGCTGATTTTTTTTCCTGGATCCCAGTCTCGAAGGACTGGGATGATAAAATGTAGGGAGCATCCGAAATGATATGAGGTTTTGCAAGAGGCCTAATGGTATTGCTCGGGATAATTAAGTGAGAAATTTTATTAAATACGTTTTTGTTTAAAAGTTTTGCTGTATTTTCATCTGCAACTAGAAAGATGTCATTTCCGTGTCGTGTGCATATTTTATAGATATCATCAGCAAGGTGGTAATCTGTTATTACTTCCCTTAGAAAAGTTTGTTCGGCTTGATGTAATATTTGTTTTAAATAGTGCATAGAGTGTTTACAATATAGCAATATAAGTATTTTAAGATTGACATGAAAATTGACCCTGTAGAGCTAACTAAGAAATTGATCTCTTTTGAGAGTATAACACCAAGGGACGGCGGGGCAATAGAGCATATAGCAACAATCTTCAAGAAAAGTGGCTTTGACTGTGAGATTTTAGAATTTGGTGATGATGGAACTAAAGTTAAAAATCTTTATGCGAAATATATAAATGGAGTACCAAATTTGTGCTTTGCTGGGCATGTTGATGTTGTACCACCGGGTCAGTTAAAAGATTGGGCATTTGGTCCATTTAATCCAGAAGTTAGAGATGGAATGCTATATGGAAGAGGAGCAGCTGATATGAAAAGCGGAATAGCTGCATTTATTGCTGCTATGGCAAATTTAATTGCAGAAAAGTTTCAATTTAATGGTTCGATAAGTGCATTGATTACCAGTGCTGAAGAAAGCACGGAAGAATATGGAACAAAGGCAGTTTTGGAATGGATGAAAAGTAAGCAAAAAAAGATAGATTTTTGTGTAGTTGCCGAACCAACCAGTAGTGAGAAATTAGGTGATACCATAAAAATAGGCAGAAGAGGTTCTGTAACATTTGAATTAATTTGCCATGGAAAACAAGGACACGTTGCCTACCCAGACCTAGCAGATAATCCAATATATAAGGTAACATCGATATTGAGTAAGGTAAAAAATACTACTTTTGATCATGGTAATAAATATTTTCAGCCTTCACATTTCGAAGTTACTACTATCGATGTTGGAAATAATACTAGCAATCTAATACCTAGTTCAGCAACTACACGTTTTAACATTCGATATAACGATACACAAACACCTGACGGCTTATATAAGCTGATTGATGAAATATGCTCCAGTGTAACTAACGATTATAAACTTTCTATGCATAGCAGCAGGGACGTTTTCCTCTCTACTCCTGATAGAAATACTGATATTATGCTTGATGCGATAAATAAAGTTACCAGTATTGATGCTGTGCTGAGCACAAGTGGTGGCACATCTGACGCTGCGTTTATCAAAGATGTTTGTCCAGTGATTGAATTTGGTATAATCAACAAAACCGCACATCAGATAAACGAATGCATATTAGTAAATGATATACATAAATTAACAGCTATATATAAGGAATTTATAGAAAATTATTTCAATCCCACTAATAAAATATTGAGTCAGGTCAACGTAGTTAGTAATATATCTAGTGGTCCATTGTTAGCTTAGATGTAATCAGATCTCTTGCATAACTGTTGTTTGAGTAACAACTGGTATCATCCCAGCGTGTGACGTTAGAATCCAAAAACCATGAGAGCTACAAAAACCACTTGACAAACTCCGCCAGTCCCCTTATCATGACAGTGAAGCTATTGTATTTGCTTTCGCCAATCTGCAGATTAAAAGGTAAGGATTACTTAATGTATCGGCGTCTTATGTTCAATTTTTTGCAGTATATAGATACTGTATGTCTTTACAAAACTTCATCTACATCTAGATTTTTATCTAAATAAGCTGAACGCGCTTACAAAGCGTTACAAGACATCAAAAAATGCCAATACTCGACAAAGATAGTAAAAGACTAGCTAACTCGGAGATTCTTTGTCTTTTTTTCTGCTTAGTAAATTTCTTAAACATTTGCAGCGTAGGTTAGTTGCAATTAAAAGCAGCTGAATTTCGCTTGTCAAGCGTTTAAAACATAAAAAACGCCAATATTTTAAAGCGGATAATAACCACTGGGCTTCTTTTGCCTTTTTTTTGTTTGGTAAATTCCTTAATATTTATAGCTAGAGACTCTCATCTTTAGCGAGCTTCAAGGTAATTGGTTGCTATTTGCGAAAATATTTGCATAATTTAAGCAACATTAATTGATAAAAATTAACTATGGAGCTTAATAAGATTGCAGCATCGATTTTACTTTCTGGGCTAATCATTATGATAGTCAGCAACGTAGTTGATATGCTGTATAGTCCAGAGGAATATAAGATTGAACACCAAACGATAGTAGCTGCTGGTAACAATGAGTTCCAGCAAAAAATCGAGCAAGTGGCGCTCGATATTGGAGCGCTCATGCAGAATGCTAGCTTTGAAAAAGGCAAGTCAGCAGCGAAGAAATGTATAGCCTGCCATAGTTTTGAGAAAGGTGGAATGAATAAAGTAGGACCAAACTTATGGAACGTAGTTGGAAACAAAAAGGCTCATCTTGGTAACTCATTCAATTACTCAAAAGCAGTGCTTGAAAGAGGTGGAAAATGGGGGTATGAGGAGCTATTTGCTTTCTTAAAGAACCCAAAAGCCTATATAAAAGGTACGCGTATGGCATTTGCAGGTATTTCCAATCCACAAGAAATTGCAGATCTAGTTAGTTATTTGCGTCAATTGAGTGATAACCCGGTTGCTTTGCCAAAGTAGTATGGATTATTGTAATGATGGAAATAATGGTCACATAGCATATCGAAAGCTACAAGGAAAGAAAGCTTCTGTAGTTTTTTTCGGTGGATTTGCATCTAATATGGATGGAACTAAAGCAACTGCTATTTACAAATTTTGCCAAGAAAACGAGATAGCACTTGTGCTATTTGATTATTTTGGTCACGGTCATTCAAGTGGTGATTTTATTGATTACACGATAAGTGATTGGCAAGAAAATTGTGCTAAAGTGATAAGTGAATTAACTAGCGATAAACAAATAATTATAGGTTCAAGTATGGGAGGATGGCTGATGCTGCTCATTGCCCTTCAATTTCCAGAAAAAATTGCAGCATTAATCGGCATATCGTCTGCTCCTGATTTTACTGAAGATTTGATATTCAAGCAATTGTCAGGCAAGCAAAAAGAAGAACTAGGTTCTAAAGGTGTAATAGATTTTACTTCAGAGCATTGTACATACAAAATAACTAAAAATTTGATCGAAGATGGCAGAAAGAACCTTCTTTTAAACAGAGAAGCAATAGATATAAACTGTCCTGTGCGCTTATTGCATAGCATTAATGATAAAGATGTTCCTTATCAAACTTCATTGAATTTAGCTGAAAAAATTAAGTCAACCGATGTTGAAGTATACTTGATGAAATCAGCAGAGCACAACATGTCTGACAATCACTCACTGAAAGTTTTATTTAAGACCATTAGAGAATTTTTGCCAGCAAAAACATATAGGTAACCGTTCACAGATTTCCGCTTAATTCTTCAATCTCACTAATAGAAAGGCCAGTAAACTTGACAATAGTGTTGACATCAACATTATTAGCCAGCATTGCTTTTGCGACTTCAATTTTCCCTTCAATTTTTCCTTTCTCTATACCTTTTTGTATACCTTTCTCTTCAGCAAGATCAAGTCTGTATTCAAGAATGGCTTCTTCTTTCCGTAGATCCATTATTCTTTCTTCGTAAGCTACTAAATCTTTTTCGTTCCAACGAAACTTGTCTAATTCATCATATGCTAGCTTTATTATTGGCGCTTTTTCTGCTATCTCTTTTAAGTCCTCTTCTGTTGTTTCTTCTGCGTATTTAAAAAAGAAACACCACCTTTCTACTATACTTTCTAACTGCTCTACTTTACTTTTTGAAAATTTGGGCAATTCTATAAAGATAAATTGAAAATCTTTTAAGTAATGGCCGTTAGTTTTTATATCACGTATATTGTGAGTAGAAATATAATCAACTTCTTCAGGAAGTAAGTTACAATTTGATATAGCAATAAAGAAGACTTTCTTTAAATCAATGTAGTTGCCAGATTTATCTAATTGTCTTGAGTAGGCTTTAGCGGCATATAATTGAGCGCGTTTTTCGAAGCCCTTGTCTCTAGCGAGCTGCATTTCTGCTATATATCTATTTCCGTGAGAATCCTTGCAGAGAACATCAACAATACTTTGTTTATCAGAGGCAACTTCGGGATCCATAATAGTGCTAAGAAACTCAACTTCTTGTATTGCATTTATCTCAGTAAACCCTAAAATATCGTTCAAAAAGTGGATCAGGATATTCTTATTTTTTTCCGTTCCAAAGATTTTTTTGAAACACAAATCATTGCGAGGATCGAGAAATTTTGAAAGAGCCATGGCAAAAATGCTTGAAAATATTAATAATTATACACTATTATTAACAATTATTCAACCATATTTTTGAAGATAGCTATAGCTATGCTGCCGCGGTATCTCTTAGCATAGATCCCGCTAACAAGTAGCGGGATGACGAGGTTATCGTCATGCCGCCACGGCGCTAACTAGTAGCGGAATGACGGTTTTTCAAATTGTCGGTAAATCTAAGTCAGTTTAGCTATAGGCAGCAATTTTCTGTATTTATTTTAAATTGAAGAAAGCTCAAATGAAAGATCATGTTTTGCTAAAAATCATAGAATGCAGTCTGGTTACACATATAGTTGAAGTAATTCAGATTTGTAAGATATGTTTATCTGCAGTTATAGCTTCAACAGTAGGCGTTACTCTTGATTACCTCAACATTTTCTCTTGGCAATTCTTTAATGAACCGAGAAGTGCGCATCGGTTGCCACTGGTTGTTAATTTCCCTCCTATCTGCACATGAAATGATTAACCTTTCCTTTGCCCTGGTTATGCCAACATATGCAAGTCTCCTTTCTTCTTCTAAAGCTTTACCACTTTTATCTTCAAAAGATCTTTGATGAGGAAATAATCCCTCTTCCCAACCAGGTAGAAACACGCACGGGAATTCAAGTCCTTTGGCTGCATGAAGAGTCATAACATATACGGTGTCATCGTTATTCATATTATCCACTTCCATCACTAGACTTATATGCTCCAAGAAAGTTGTGGCATTATCGAAATTTTTTAAAGATGAGATGAGCTCCTTGACATTTTCTATTCGTGCTAAGCCTGTTACCTCCTCATTTTCAAGCATTTCAATATACCCTGATTGGTTTGCTACGATTTTAACGAATTCATGCAGTGGTTTTACGCTTACTATTTCTTCCCAAGCTTTAATTTTATTTAAAAAATCATTTAGTGAGAGTTTAATTCTTTCGGTTACTTGATTACTATTAACTAATATTTTTGCTGCCTCAAAAAAAGAAATTTTGTTATCCTGAGCAGTCGTGTATATTTTCTTTAGAGTTGTAGCTCCTATGCTTCTTTTTGGCCGGTTTACGATCCTTTCAAAAGCTAAGTCATCGTTATTGTTTGTAACGAGTCTTAAATATGCAATTATATCCCTGACTTCCTGACGTTCGTAGAATTTTACGCCACTTATAATCTTGTAGGGAATTGAATATTTTATAAAATACTCTTCGAGAACTCTAGTTTGAAAAGTGGCCCTTACCAGCACTGCAATGTCACTAAATCTGTATTTATTGAGCTTTAATATCTGTTCGCTTATGAACCTTGCTTCAGCTTTTCCGTCCCATAATTTTATTAGATTTACCTTTTCCCCTTCAACGTTTGTTGTCCACAATTTTTTTTCTAGCCGAGTTTTATTGTGATTGATAACATATGACGCAGTTGCAAGTATGTGAGATGTTGATCTATAGTTACACTCTAGTTTGACAGTTTTTGCATTTTTAAAATCATCAGAAAATTTTAAAATGTTTTCAACTTCTGCACCACGCCAACTGTATATTGACTGATCGTCATCTCCCACACAGCAAATATTTGAGTGCTTTTTTGCAAGGTATTTTAGCCAAAGATATTGTATTGCATTTGTATCTTGATACTCATCTACCATGACATACTTAAACTTGTTTTGGTAATAGGACAGAACTTCGGTCTTTTGATTAAAGAGTTGTATGTTATATAGCAATAAGTCACCAAAATCGACAGAGTTAAGGAATTTTAACCTTTCCTGATATTGGTGATAGACTTTGAGTGCAGTTACGTACACTGGCCTAAATGATTGAACGTCTTCCACTTCAGATGGCAGTAAACACTTCTCTTTCCATTGCTGAATAATATTCATAATGGTCTTACATTTTTCTGATAGGTAATCAGGGCTGATTTCATTCATGATGTTTTTTATTACCTGTAATTGGTCATCCACACCAATAATTGTAAAATTGGAATTTAGCCCCACGACTTCAGCATGATGACGTAGAATTTTTGCTGCAATTGCATGGAAAGTGCCAAGCCATGGTATGTTTGTGCCTGTTAGCTCAAGTACCCTTGATACCATCTCATTTGCTGCTTTGTTTGTGAATGTAACAGCTAATATTTCATCAGAATAAGCGTGACCGTTTCTAATTATGTGCGCTATTCTTGAAGTAATCGTTCTTGTTTTTCCCGTTCCTGCTCCTGCCAGTATCAAAACTGGTCCATCTATGTTAGTTACAGCTGATTGTTGTTCTGGATTTAGCAGTGAGAGATAATCGTTCATTTGCAGCCCTATAGATTATAACTCCGTAAAGTTAAACCTATGATCGAAATATTGTAAAGGTTTTATTGAATAGAACAGTTAAAGAATGTCCTAGGTGTATGGTCCCACCATACCAATTTATTGTACTAATTCTAGTATAACCTGCCGGGACAATCTATTTCAGTTCCAATACCTTACATTATAAGGATACAAGTCAATAATTGACAATCACTGAGATACAGGCTAAAATGTTTATATGATAATTCTTGTGAGGAGGAAAAATGGATTTTGACAAATATATTAAAGGCAATGCACTTTTTATACATGGATGTGTTGCTGTAGATATAGTGGTTAAAGAGCTAGTAAGGTTTTTACAAAATGAAACACACATTACAGAACTTGGTCTAGAATGGTGTAAAATTGATGATGAAGATGCAAAAGAGTTAGCTAAGCTTACACATCTTACTTCACTTGATTTATCCATGAACAACATTAGTGATAAAGGTGCAAAAGCTTTAGCTAGTCTTACCAGTCTGACTAGACTTAACTTATTGAGTAACAATATTAGTGTTGAAGGTGCAAAAGCTTTAGCCAATGGCAAGCTTAAAAATCTCAAGCAGCTTAACTTAGAAAACAACAATATTGGTGATGAAGGTGCAAAAGCTTTAGCCAATGGTAAGCTTGAAAATCTCAAGCAGCTTAATTTAAAAAACAACAATATTGGTGATGAAGGTGCAAAAGCTCTAGCTAACGGTAATCTTACAAGTCTTGAATGGCTTAAATTATCATGTAACAAAATTGGTGGTAAAGGTGCAAAAGCTTTAGCTAATGGTAAGCTTGAAAATCTTAAATATATTGATTTAACGCAAAATAATATTGGTGCTTCTGAAAGTGCAAAAGGGTTGGCTGAAGGTAATCTTATCAATCTTGTTCAACTTAATTTAATCCGGAATAAGATTGGTAAAAAGGGCGCAAAAGTTTTAGCCAATGGTAAGTTTGAAAATCTCGAGCAGCTTAACTTAGAAAACAACAATATTGGTGATGAAGGTGCAAAAGCTTTAGCTAATAACAATCTTACAAAGCTTGAATACCTTAGTTTAAAAGACAACTACATTCGTAATGAAGGTGCAAAAGCTTTAGCTAATGGTAACTTTACAAAGCTTCAACATCTTATCTTAACCGAAGGTGTTGGTGATGAAGTTAGAAAAGAGCTAGAAGCTAAGCTTACAAATTGTATTGTTGTTGTAGATTACCGTAATCGAAATCTACCATTCAGTCCTGAAAACAATAGCAAATACTATGTTTGTGGTGGGAAAGCAGTAGGTTTATTTCTAGGTTTGAGCATAGCATACCTTGCAGGAGCCGCCACTTTAGCTCCTGCTATTGTTGCTGTTGCAGTATTTATTGCAGCCACTGTTGTTGGTGCACTGGTGGGTTATGGTATTGGAAAGTTTTGCGAGAAAGTAAGTGAAGAGAAGCAAAATGATCCTGATATGAGTATGTGTACTGCAATTAAGAATGTCCTTATCCCTGAGTGTTTAATCCATAAGGTAGGCATTTAGTATTGACTTTACAACGATAGTCACTTTAAATTAGTAATTGTTGTTGCAGTTAAAGTATCGATGCCTTTTTTCTTTTATTTTTTCGCAATTCTTAGCATTTTATCTGCTGTTTGTGTAATTAGTGTAAGAAATCCTGTGCATGCAGTATTATTTTTAATTTTCACCTTCGTTAATTCTGCAGTTCTTTTTATTCTCCTTGGAGCTGAATTCATCGCTATGATGGTGCTGATAGTATACATCGGTGCGGTTGCAGTGTTATTCCTTTTTGTAGTTATGATGCTCGATATTGACTACATAAGGTTGCGCCAGGGTTTTGCGAAGCATTTCACTCCTGGTGCTATATTATGTGTTGTGTTTTTTCTGATTATCAGTTTTGTAATCCGCAGCTCAACGCTGAATATAAGTAATGTTATAAACTATAATGCCAATAACGTGAAAGCTATCGGTAATTTGCTCTACACTGACTACATGTACGCTTTTCATCTTTCTGGTATTCTGCTGCTTGTTGCAATTGTTGGTGCAATTGCTCTTACTTTGCAGGACAAGAAAAAAGGAGTTAAAAAACAGAATGTATTAAAGCAATTGACACAATCTTCATCTGTAAAATTGGTTAAGGCTAAATTTGGAAAAGGAGTAGAATGGAAATAGGATTAAATCATTTTTTGATAGTTGCTGCTATTTTGTTCACTATTGGGGTGTGCGGTATTTTCATTAACCGTAAGAGCATAATCAATATATTATTATCAATAGAAATATTATTGCTGGCGATTAATATCAATTTAGTTGCTTTTTCTGCCTTTATGAATGATATAGTTGGGCAAATTTTTGTGATGTTTGTGTTGACTGTTGCGGCAGCAGAGTCAGGAGTTGGGCTTGCAATATTGGTTGTATATTATAGAAGTCGTGGCAATATAGATGTTGAACAAGCGAACTTAATGAAAGAATGAAAGTATGATTGATATACTGAAATTAATAGTATTTTTGCCACTCTTTGGTTCGCTATTTGCAGCACTTTTTAGAAAAAGTCAGTTAGTTACAACGGCAGGGATTGGAATATCTGCAGTTTTATCTTGGTATGTTTTTCTCACCTTCTCTGAAAATTATCACTTGAGTTTATTTCCTCTATTTTCATTAAGTGTATTAAAAGTAAATTGGGCAATTAGTGTGGATGCTCTCTCATCCTTAATGCTTATTGTTATTACCACCGTTTCACTAGTAGTCCACCTCTATTCTATCGGTTATATGGAGCATGACAAAGGGAAGTCGAGGTTTTTTTCTTACCTATCGCTATTTACGTTTTGCATGATTGTGCTGGTTGTAAGCGATAATTTCGTGCAGCTTTTTTTTGGCTGGGAAGGGGTTGGCCTATGTTCTTATTTACTCATAGGATTTTGGTTCCAAAAATATTCTGCAAATAATGCAGCAATTAAAGCATTTGTTGTGAATAGGGTAGGAGACTTTGCACTATTGATTGGGATCTTTCTCATTTATTATACATTTCACTCTTTGAAATTTACTGAAGTTTTTGACACAGCTGATCTTCTTGGCGCACAGAACATTAGGGCATTCTGCTGTGAATTTAAAATAATTCATATAATATGCATATTACTTTTTATTGGCTGTATGGGTAAATCTGCACAGCTTGGTTTACATGTTTGGTTGCCAGATGCAATGGAAGGGCCAACCCCTGTTTCTGCACTCATTCACGCAGCAACGATGGTAACAGCAGGTATATTTTTAGTAGCAAAATGTTCTCCATTGTTTGAGCTATCAAATGTGGCACGAGAATTAATAGTTATTGTTGGGGCACTTACTGCTTTTTTTGCAGCTACGGTTGCGATTACTCAGAACGATATAAAAAAAATAATTGCTTATTCAACCTGCAGCCAACTTGGTTATATGTTCATGGCATGTGGGCTTTCTGCTTACAATGTTGCTATTTTTCATTTAATGACACACGCTTTTTTTAAAGCTCTACTATTTCTTGGTGCTGGCAATGTGATTCATGCAATGCATCATGAGCAAAACATTCAGAAAATGGGAAATTGCTGGAAGAAAATCCCTTGCACTTACACTCTCATGTGGATTGGGTCTCTTGCGCTTTCTGGAATATTTCCATTTGCAGGTTTTTACTCAAAGGATTTGATAATTGAACATGCTTATAGCACGGATAGCTTTGCTTTTGTAATAAGCTTAGTTGTTGCATTCTTCACAGCGTTTTACTCTTGGAGGTTATTGCTTCTTGTGTTCCATAGCCAAAAACAAAGTAAAATTAATATACATGAAGCACCGAAGATTATGCTTATACCATTACTGATACTTGCTTTTGGATCGGTATTTTCTGGAATATGGGGAGCAAATATTTTGAACATAACTAGTAATGCGTTTTGGAAATCAAGTTTAATGGTGATTGATGAGCATGGAGTTCATAATTTCTTTATAAAATTACTACCAACCTTGGCAAGCCTAAGTGGAATAGCTCTTGCGTACCTGATTTACCAATATCAAGTAATTAGGCAAATTAAGAGTAAATTTTTACTTAAGTTTTTGCAGAATAAATGGTACTTTGATGAGGTGTATGAGTTTGTTATAATTGCACCGATAAGATTTATGTCTAGGCTTCTATGGAAGTTTGATGTTAAGGCTATTGATTCATTTGGGCCAAATGGTGTTGTAAGGTTGGTTAATGAATGTTCAAAAAGTTCTATAAAGTTACAAACTGGTTATATATTTGATTATGCATTTATTATGTTTGTTACTTTAATAATCGGTGCTTTATATATTATTGGAATTAAATAGAAGGTGTTGTTACTTAGTATATTCTTGCTTCCACTGATAGGAGCGTTGATTTTATCCTCGATCAGGATTAATCATCAATCTATACACCTAAGATTCCTTGCCCTATTTTTTGCTGTACTTCCATTTTTGCTTAGCATTGTAGCTTGTATAGAATTTGATTATAACAATACGGACTTTCAGTTTGTCAGCTATCCAGTAAGAGATATTGGAATAGGGGTGGATGGAATATCGTTGCTTTTCCTTCTACTTACGACCTTCTTGTTTGTTATTTGTATGCTCTATAATTGCAAAATGAGTTATACGACCCTAAAAGCCTATATGGCATTATTTCTACTGCTTGAGAGTTTTGTAGTCGGTTTTTTCGTTTCACTGAATGCTATAAGCTTTTATGTGTTTTTTGAAGCTGTCTTAATACCAATGTTCTTTATTATTGGCATTTGGGGAGGGAAGCAAAGGATATATGCGACGTTTAAGTTATTTCTTTATACATTAACTGGCTCATTATTATTTCTACTTGGGTTGGTATACATCTATAGTGTTTTTGGAACGTTTAGTATACAAAAATTAGCTACATTAGTGCCAAGCCTTGATCTTGAAGTGCAGTCATTGCTGTGGATTGCATTTTTTATTTCTTTTGCAATAAAAGTACCTATGTTTCCATTTCACACTTGGCTTCCTGATGCGCATGTGCAATCACCAACTTCTGGGTCTGTGATTTTAGCTGGCTTGCTTATTAAAATGGGGGGATATGGATTTTTAAGGTTTTCTATTCCAATGCTTCCTCAGGCAAGTTTGTATTTTTCAAATTTCGTTGTTGTGCTGAGCATTATTGCGGTGATATATGCTTCTCTAGTTGCGTTTGCTCAAGATGATATAAAGAAGTTAATAGCTTATTCTTCAATAGCACATATGGGGATCGTTACTGCTGGCCTCTTTTCATTTTGTGAGGAAGGAGTACTGGGTAGCATATTTCAAATGATTAGTCATGGCCTTATTTCTGCTGCTTTATTTTTGTTTGTTGGAATGCTATATACTCGAACTGGAACTTTGGAGATTGCAAAGTACTTTGGCATAGTAAACACAATGCCAAAATTTGGTTTTATGTTCATTTTATTTTCAATGGCTTCAATAGGGCTACCTGGAACATCTGGATTCATAGGTGAGTTTTTGGCTATGGTTGGAATGTTTAAGAGCATAGGGTTTTTTACAGGATTTATCGCACTTGGAACTATTTTAAGCGCAGTTTATATGCTGAATTTATGTAAGCAAATAATATGGGGGGTTAGCTATTCTAAATTATTAAATAACCGCTTGGATAACATAGAATTTTCTGTCTTAATTCTGCTTGCAGTGTTTGTTATTTTGCTTGGATTCTACCCAACCCTTGCACTGAATTATTTGAAGCCATGTATGGCAAATTTGTTAGTCAAATATAATGCGCTATGAATTATATACAGATATTGCCGGAAACGTTCTCTATTATCTCCTCGTTAGTGTTGCTACTGCTTGGAATTATATTTAACCGCCGAACTATCAACTTATTAGCACTTGGCTGCACAGTGGTAACTTTGATTATTTTAATTATTTCGGCAGAAAACAATGAAATTTTTCTCTTTAATTCGTTGTTAAAACTCAATTTATACATCAGGTCAGCCCAAGGGTTAATTCTCAGCACAGGAATTTTAATACTTTTGATGCTGAATTTATCAAAATATGACTATAAATATGAATTTTCAATACTGATTCTTTTTGCGCTATTTGGCATGATAACTTTGGTTTCAGCAAATAGTCTGATTTCTTTTTATTTAGCTTTTGAGTTGATGAGTATATCTTTGTATGTTCTTGCGAGCTTTAATAAAGATTCAGCTTATTCATGTGAAGCAGGAGTGAAATATTTTACACTTAGTGCACTATCTTCCTGCATTATGCTATATGGAATGTCGCTGCTTTATGGATATACAGGACAAGTCAATTTCTCTGAGCTCGGTTCATTCTTGCAAAACCATCAGATAACTTATGGAATAGTTTTTGGGTTAGTTTTTATCCTTATTGGTTTGTGTTTCAAGCTTGCTATTGCTCCTTTTCATATGTGGGCTCCAGATGTCTATCAAGGTGCACCTACCATAGTAACTGCGTTTTTTTCTACGGCCCCAAAAGCTGCACTTGTAACATTTTTAATTCGATTGATGAATGAAGAGTTAGTAAATGTAAAAAGTTATGTTCAGCCTATTTTCTTATACGTTTCAGCATTGTCTGTGCTTATCTCAGCTTTTGGGGCCTTGAGTCAGCAAAACTTAAAAAGGCTGCTTGCTTACAGTTCAATTGGTCACATTGGTTTTATATTTGCTTCACTTTCTATTTTTACACAAGCAGGAACAGATAGTGCCTTAATGTATCTGGTGATATATATCATCACAAGCATAGGGCTATTCTCATATCTCGTACAAATTGACGATGACGATTGTGATATTGCAAATTTATCTGGTATAGGAAAAAAGCAACCAATTTTAGCATTCCATCTTTCTATACTATTACTCTCGATGTCGGGAATACCTCCACTTGCAGGTTTTATCGCTAAATTTTTTATATTCAAAAGTTTAATAAATTCTGGCTTTATCAGCCTGTCTTTGGTCCTTGTAATAGCGAGTGTGATATCATGCTACTATTATTTAAATATCATGAAAGTTATGTATTTTGATAAAGCTAGTGGTAATAAGGTTGCTTATTCTAAGGGTCTATTCATTATCACTTCAGTGGCTTCACTGATCAACCTCGTTCTTTTCTTGTACGTTTTACTCACTCATTGAACTAAAGGGCTGACAAGGTGATCCCTAAGGGCTTTCATATTCATCATTACAAAGAAGTTTCAAGCACTAACGAAGAAGCGTTAGATTTAATTGATAAAGGAATATCAAATGAAACTGTCATTATTGCTGATAAACAAACAGAAGGTAGGGGACGCACTGGAAAAAGCTGGATTTCTCCAGAGGGTAATCTCTATGCGAGTTTGATAATTAACCAAGAAACGGATGTCAGCAAATTGACAGAATTGACTTTTGTTACTGCTCTTGCTGTTGGCAACACGTTACTATCATTTATAAGTGACAGTAACGTTCAACATAAATGGCCAAATGACATTCTAATCGATGGCAAGAAAATAAGTGGAATATTGCTTGAAAAAAGATCCAATTCGAATTGGCTCATTATAGGAATTGGAATTAATGTCAATCATGCACCACTTCCAGGAACAACGTGCATTAGCAATTACGGTGAATCTGTGTCTAACATGGATCTGTTAAAGGAATTAATAATAAATTTTAATAAGCTAAGAAAGCAATGGCTATTTGATGGGTTTTATGCTATAAGAGAAATGTGGTTAAAAAAAGCATTCAAAATGAATGAGCAAATCAGTGTAAAGTTAGCTGACAAATTGTATGAAGGAATTTTTGCTGATATAGATAAAAGTGGTAAATTGGTGTTGCAGCAAAAGGATGGAAGCTTAATTTATTTTGATGCAGGTGAGTTATTTATTGATAATGCATTATGAATACATATGTAATTTTTGCTTACCTTATTAGTTTTACGTTGATTACCGGAGAACTGATTTTTACCATTTCTTGCTATACTAAAAGTAAAAAAATTCTAGAAAGCCTGAAAGATAATAATGAAGAAGAAACATAAGCGATTACTTATAACTTCAGGAATTTTCTGCTTTTTAAGTTGTGCAGTTTTTTTTATTTTAACAACGCTCAAAGAAAATATCTCATTTTTCTATACAGTAAGTGAGGCAATAGTTTTACCAAATAATCAAAAGCCAATCCGTGTTGGTGGAATGGTTGTTGAAAATAGTGTGATACGGAGCGAAAGCGAAGTGATTTTTCAAATGACAGATTTTAATAAGAGCGTTATGGTGAAATATCAGGGAATACTTCCACCAATGTTTTCAGAAAAAAGTGGTGTTGTTGTGCAAGGTAAAATGTTTGATAATAGTACTTTTCTTGCAGATACAGTGTTTGCAAAACATGATGAGAACTATATGCCGAAAGTTTTAAAATAGATTCCCTAATTCAGCTGTATTGAAACGATATGTAGAGAGAGTAACAGCCTGCTAGCAAGCTGTTACTTTCCTAACTACTATAATATATCAAAGTGAGTTGGTGCCTCCCATTCATCTATGTTATCACCACCAGTTGTTCCTGTTTTTAATTTTTCAACCTCTTCGTTTAGGTTGTCAAAGTTTTCTTTCAAAAATTTATAATCTTGACTATTTGTGTGAATTCTCTCGGTATAATCTACAAAAGTCTTAGTCAATATGTTATCCAAATTAAGAACAAATGTGTCGTTTAAATCTTTGACTAGTTTGTCTAGAATTTTGTGGACGTAATCGACCGACGCATTCTTTTCTTTATTGCCTTCAAAAGATTTAGGCTTAATTTTGACCTCTATGTCATTTATTATTCTACGATTGGTACCGCTCATTCTGCTTGTTACTCCAAAGTTGCTTTCGCTTTCTTTTACACTGTAATTACTCATATTAACTCCTATAAAAAATTAGAATTTAAAACTAACTAGTTACCTTGAAATGGTATGTGAAAAAAGTAATAGCCCAGTGGGCTATTACTTTTTCTTATTTTTGCTAATTATTAGCTATTTTCTATCCTAGTGGATTTAACTCTGGAGAAAAAAAGGTGTTGGGATTTGTTATGTCAGAATCCGTGAATGAATCTACTTCCTCTCTCAATTTATCGATTTTCCCAATTAAACCTGAATCTTTATCACCAATTTCCTTCTTTATTGTAGATAAGTGCTGTGCGGTTTGGTTTACTACATTATTGATATGTTTTATTATGGGATTGACTGATTCTACAAATGTGTCAGCTTTTACCATCCCTTTAGTTCCTGTTATCTCTTTTAATGGTGCCTCAATTAACTCCACATTAAATTTTTTATCTTCTGTTGAATTATTCATGTTTATTAACTCCTTAAATAATAATATTAAAAATAATGTTATTCATTATCTTCTGTAATCTGCTAAACAGATATGGAGTAATCCTGAACAGTATAAGCATCATTACTGTTAAGGTAATACTCTTCATTTACTACAGAAGAATGTTGATAGCTAAATTGATTGGGGTTAACTATATCATCACCTTCCAGCAATTCCTTAAGTTCTTCAAGTTTTTCTTTCATTTCCTCTTGTTTCTTGTTTTGTTCATCAAACTTCTCTTTTAATGCATCTAATGCATCAATAATAGCTTTAGACTGATCTTGATTGCTGAGATCACCAATCACAGCTGTCACTTTCTCATAAGGCAGTTTGTGAATGATGTCTTTAAGCTCTTCTGCGCCTATGTTATCCAAAAGTTCTTTAAACTGCTCATTAGACATATTGCGAGCAAAAGCTTGAAGTTTGTCTGGGTTATCAACTAAAGACTTAATGATAATCTGAATCTTATTAGGATCAGTTAAATCTCGAGCTACTATTGCAAGTTTCTTGTGGTCTAGCTTATTAATTAAATCATGTAATCTATCTCCTTCTAAATTGTGTACTAGGATTGGAAGTCGATCTTTCAACGCTTCATCAAAAAGAGTGTTTAAAATTTTCTCATCTGCATCTTTTATTAATTCTACAAACTGATCATTGCTTATTGTCTTGATAGCCTCCAGAAACTGATTCATTTTAAGGTGAGGGAAAATTTCTTTTACTTGGTCTAGATTTAAGTCTTTCACTAGGTTTGTAAGCTGATTTTTATCTAAAAGAGGAACAATTATTTGTAACTTTTCTGGATTTAGTTCCTGAGCAAGGGTTTTTAGCTGGTGATTGGTTAGATGATCCACTAAAGCTTGGAGTTGTTCATCCATTAAGTTCTCTGCTAAGACCTGCAACTGGTTTGAATTTAGTTCAGGAATTATTTTTTGCAGCTGCTCATTCGTTAAATTCTGTGCTAAAATCTGGAGTTGATTTGAATTCAGTTCAAAAATTATTTTTTGCAGTTGAATAGGTATATCAAGTAACATATTATTCACTATTTCCTTTATTTCCCCTGCATTACAAGGTGCTACGTTTTTTTGCAGCGCTGTATTGTAAGGTGAATCGATAATATTTCCTTTTTTATCTGAGAAATAGTATTTACCACTTTCGTCTCGCGTTACGTATTGATACGATACAGCTTGTGCAAGAAAATCCACACTACTGTACCTTTCACTGTTATCTCCTACACTAGTTACTACGTTTACTAGCTGATCATTAAGGTATATAAGAGAATTATTAGTGGCATCTCGGTTATACCAGTTATTAGCGTTCAGACTTTGTCCCGATTCATTAAGACAAGTATACATTCCGTTATGAAATTGACAGAAGTTTACGTTTAGTGTTAGCACCTCTTCACTTTTATCATTCAGCGGTATAAAAGCAAGTTTAGCAATTTTGTATGGTCTACTCACATCAGCATTATCTCTGCCAGAAAAAGAGGTTCCTAAACAAACATTTTTGCCTGGATAGCATGTCATTCCTTCGCTTATCACAAGAGACTTTCCAGGTACCATCTTAAAAACATGCTTTTTTCCACTCATAGGCATTACCAATAAATTAACTGTTAGTATTCTAACATTTATTGATTAATTTATTATTAAATTGGTATATATTGGAATTATAATAACAAACATTACTTGCATAAAGAAAAGTTACAGAAAGAGGGATTTTTTAGGGAACTAGTATAAAATACTAATGGGCTAAAATAAGCTGACTTTATGATATGCTAGAACCTATATTGGTGGAGGCAAGCGGGATCGAACCGCTGACCTTCTGCGTGCAAAACAGATGCTCTACCAGCTGAGCTATGCCCCCAATTCTTGCTTAAAGCATAAATCACTCAGGCTGAAATGCAAGAAATATTTATCTGTTATAGCTAAACTGACTTAGATTTACTGACAATTTGAAAAACCGTCATTCCGCTGCGTGTTAGCGGAATCTATCTGCAGCAGTGTGACGTGTTAGCTATAGGCTATTGCTAAGCATTATAATAGTGCACAAATTCTGCAGGGTATATACAGTTTTCTATTTTTCTTATCTCCTTAGCGTTATACTTCACACCATCCAAATAAATCTGTGAACTGAAAATTAACAAGAAGTTTTCCTTTAAAAATTTTTTAAATTATCCATAGATTTTTTAACTAAATTATCACTAACGCAGTATATTATATAATTTATTTAACCACACATGAAAATTTTAGTTTGATTAAAACGGATAAAAACTGTATTGATGTTTAGTATAGCTGAAAAATGAAATGATCCCGTAGCTCAGCCGGTAGAGCAACTGACTTTTAATCAGTGGGTCACGCGTTCGAATCGCGTCGGGATCACTCACAAATTTTGAAAAACATGCTAAAAGAACAAGACAAAATATTCACCAACCTAAATGGTAAAGAAACTCCACTACTTAAGGGTGCAAAAAAACGTGGTAGCTGGCAAAAAACAAAGGAGTTACTAGATTTAGGATCAGAAAAGATCATTGATGAAGTAAAGAAATCTGGTTTGAGAGGTCGAGGGGGTGCAGGATTTTCCACCGGCCTTAAGTGGAGCTTTATGCCCAAAAATCTCCCAAAAGCATATTTAGTAGTCAATGCAGATGAGTCAGAACCTGGTACATGTAAAGATAGAGATATATTGCGATATGAGCCACATAAGTTACTTGAGGGAATTCTCCTAGCCGGCAAAGCGATCAGCGCATCAGTTGCGTATATTTATATCAGGGGTGAATTTTATAATGAATATTTAGTTCTAAAAAAAGCACTTGAGGAAGCCTATAAAGAAAACTTAATTGGAAAAAATGCCTGCAAATCAGGTTATGATCTTGATGTGTTTATCCATAGGGGTGCAGGAGCTTACATATGTGGGGAAGAAACAGCTCAACTCGAATCAATTGAAGGAAAAAAGGGCTTTCCTCGCATGAAACCTCCATTTCCCGCAGGTGTTGGACTTTTTGGCTGTCCAACCACAATAAACAACGTTGAAACTATAGCCATGGTTCCAGATATTCTAAATCGTGGAGGAGAATGGTTTGCATCTCTTGGTAAACCAAATAATACTGGTACTAAGATTTTTTGTATTTCAGGACATGTAAACAACCCGTGTAATGTTGAAGAAGAGCTCGGAATTCCACTACGTGAATTGATTGAAAAATACGCAGGTGGAGTGCGAGGGGGTTGGGATAATTTACTTGCTGTAATACCTGGTGGGTCTTCAGTGCCATTAATTCCAAAATCTATATGCGATACTATTGAAATGGATTTTGATTCATTAAGAACCGCACAATCAGGGCTTGGTACTGCTGCTGTAATAGTGATGGATAAATCAACTGATATAATAGCTGCAATAGAGAGGTTATCACACTTTTACATGCATGAGTCCTGTGGACAATGCACACCATGCCGTGAAGGTACTGGATGGATGTGGAGGATTATGAAGAGGATGGTGGCAGGAGATATTAAGCCTGATGAAATAGATAAGCTGCTTGACCTTACAACTCAAATAGAAGGACATACAATTTGTGCGCTTGGTGATGCTGCAGCTTGGCCGATTCAAGGATTAATAAGACATTTTCGCCATGTTATCAAAGAGAGAGCGAAATTTAACTCTACTTATACTTCTTAAGCCGTCTTGCTACTTAGCAACCAGAGCTAAAAAATATTGATTCCCTTCTCTTTTAGGTGCCAATTCTACCTTTGCAATATCTTCAGTGTCTCTAATTAGCCGTTCTAATTTTTCCAGTCCGACTTCAGTGTTTATAAGCTCTCTGCCCTTAAATCTCATTGTAACTTTGATTTTATGTCCGTGGGCAAGTAAGTCTCTTGCTTGACGCAATTTTGTTTCGTAGTCGTGATCACCAATATTAGGACCCAGTTTAATTTCTTTTATAGTTAATGTTTTTTGTTTCTTTTTTGCTTCACTTGCTTTCTTTTTTATATCATACTTTTGTTTGCTATAATCCAGAATTTTACATACTGGAGGGGTTGAATCAGGTGCAATTTCCACCAAGTCTAAACCAACACCCTGTGCACATTCCAAAGCTCGTTCTATTG
Organism: Wolbachia endosymbiont (group A) of Sphaerophoria taeniata; assembly: GCF_947250735.1. NCBI lineage: Bacteria > Pseudomonadati > Pseudomonadota > Alphaproteobacteria > Rickettsiales > Anaplasmataceae > Wolbachia > Wolbachia endosymbiont (group A) of Sphaerophoria taeniata. Next base: position 713,709 of record NZ_OX366344.1, on the reverse strand, counting down.
GCACGATTCCGACCATTTCACCACTATGATCAACTAAGCGTACCTCCTTAGCTGTGATGAATCCATTAATTCTGTTTTTATTGTTCTTTTTAACTTGCAAACTTTAACTCCCTTAATTCAAATTAATACTTTTTAACAGCGATTCAGTAGCCTTTTCCAAAGAAAAAGACTCCTGTCTTTCTGATCCTAAATTTCTCACTGACACAGTTTTACTTGTAACTTCATTTTTGCCTATAATCCATAATATAGGAACCTTGTTTGAACTATGCAAACGTATCTTATAACTAATTTTTTCATTGGTCAAATCAGTCTTGACTCTCACACCTTGTTCTTTTAAAATATTGCTAATTTCTGTGGCGTAACCGTCAGCTTCATTTGTAATATTCAGGATAGCAAGCTGTGTTGGAGCAAGCCAAACTGGAAATTTTCCTGCATAATTTTCTATCAAAATTCCGATAAAACGCTCAAAAGTCCCAAGAATTGCCCTATGTAACATGACAGGGTGATGCTTGTGCCCATCTGCCCCTATATAAAAAGCTCCCAGACGTTCTGGTAAAATGAAATCAACTTGTAATGTTCCACATTGCCAATTTCTGCCTATTGCGTCTTTCAAAACGAACTCTAACTTTGGACCATAAAATGCACCTTCACCAGGGCTCAGTTCATAACTCAAGCCCGCTTCTTTAATGGCTTCAAGCAGCGCTTTTTCAGCTCTATCCCACACTTCATCATTACCGGCTCTAATATCTGGACGGTCTGAAAATTTCACAGAAATTTCATTGAATCCAAGCTCTGAATATACTTCTTTTAAAAGGTCACAAAACTTTACAGTTTCAGAATTTACTTGTTCTTCCATACAAAAAATGTGTGCATCGTCTTGCGTAAAACCACGCACTCGCATCAGTCCGTGCAATGAGCCTGAGCTTTCATTTCTATGGCATGTGCCAAACTCTGCCATACGTATTGGTAGATCGCGATAGCTTCTGGTGTGAGAATTAAAAATCTGCACATGACAAGGGCAATTCATAGGTTTTATTGCTAGCTTTTTGCTTTCAGATTCATCAACAATAAACATATTTTCACGAAATTTATCCCAATGTCCCGACTTTTCCCACAGTTCCTTGCTTACTAAAATAGGGGTTTTTACCTCAAAATAGCCATTATTTATTAGCTTCTTTCTGATGTAAGACTCAAGAACATTATATAAAATATATCCTTGTTCATGCCAAAAAACCTGCCCGACAGCTTCCTCTTGGATGTGAAATAAATCCATATCCTTAGCAATTTTGCGGTGATCACGTTTTTCTGCTTCTTTGAGACACTCAAGGTAAGCGTTTAATTCATCCTTATTTCTCCATGCGGTGCCATATATTCGCTGTAACATTGGACCCTTAGAATCACCACGCCAGTATGCTCCTGCAACTTTCATAAGCTTAAACGCTTTGACTCTGCCAGTTGAAGGAGAATGTGGACCGCGGCATAAGTCAACAAAATCGCCTTGTCTATAAACAGTTAGGTTTTCACTCTCTGATATAGAGGATATAATTTCAACCTTATATTTTTCGCCTATACCACTAAAGAAATCAACTGCCTGCTTGCGAGTCCAAACCTCTCGAACAAATCTGTGATTACTTTTTACAATCTCTTTCATTTTCTTTTCTATTGCAGCAAGATCATCCGTAGTGAAGGTACGATCTGTAGCAAAATCATAGTAAAAACCGTCCTGAATTGTTGGGCCAATAGTAATCTGAGTATTAGGAAAGAGCTCTTTCACTGCCTGGGCCATTATATGAGCAGCATCATGCCTTATTATATCTAAACCCGCTTCGTCACTCAGTTGTATCACCTCTATCTCTGCATCAGATTCAATTTCACGTGAGAGATCATACAACTCACCGTTTACTTTCAATGCAACTGCTTCTTTCAAAGCATCCGGTTGTAATATATCAAAGCCAGTGACTTTATCGTCATATTCTTCTATTCTTTTTTCAGCTGGAAAAGTAATTTTAATCATTTATCGACCCTTTTGTCTAACCCTCTCTTTGTCATCCCAGTGCGTGACACTGGGATGGCTTTGTTGCATCGCTCAAGTGAAAAGAACTGGCAGTTACTGACAAAATTCATTATAAATAGCCATTTAACTGTTGAAGAAAAAATATGCCACAAAAAATGAGAGTCAGTAACTGCCATGAATATAACAAATTTCTCCAAGAAAGAGGAAGCATTTTTTGTTATATCAATGACGCCATAGAAAATTGGTACGAGAATTGTCCAAAAATGCAGGGCGGCAACTATATTTATAGTGATAAAGTTGTGATTTTGGTGCATATAATCGTCAGTTTCTTTAGAATTGGTTTAAGACAAACAGTCGGGTTTATAAAAGGGTATTTGCAACAAATAGGAAGAGATTTGGCAGTTATCAGCTATTCACAAGCATCAAAAGAAACTTAATATTAAGATAAATGATTGCAGAATTGATAAAAATAATATGGAAGATATCGAAATTGCTATAGACAGTACAGGAATTAGTATATACAACAACACACAGCAAGGAAAATAGCACTGACAGAAAATATCGTGGCTATGAGCAAACGAGAAAATTGCACGTAATGTTGAATATAAACAACAAAAAAGCCATAGCTGTAAAATACAGTAACGGTGTCTACTCTGATCACTATGGAGCTTGTGATTTGCTAAAAGAAGTTGATTTTCAGCATGCCATAAAAGTACTATATGCAGATAGGGCATGTGATAGGCACAAGTTTTATAAGTTGTGTAACGAATATGATATAAAGACAAAAATTCCACCAATAAACAATGCGGCAGAACATCCAGAAATAGATTATATGTCTGACAGGAATGCTGCTATTAGGTTAATAAAATTATACGGTGAAGATGGCATGAAAGAATGGAAAAAAGAAGTAAATTATGGGAAAAGATCTTATATTGAAGGGTTTTTCTCAAGATTAAAGCAAATATTCGGATTTAGTTTTAGGAATAAATCTGAGATAAATCGAGAAAAAGAACTGCTAATCAAATGCTATTTGCTTAATAAATTCACTGATATTGGTATGGCTAAATTTGAGATAGTTACATGAATTTACCATAAATCACCATCTCATAAAGTGTGATGCAACAAAGCCATCCCAGTGTCACGCACTGGGATGACAAAAAAAGGAACACTGAAATGACAGAAAAACAGCACCTGGGTAACAGAGGAATGATTTGAAAGCTATAAATTTTTAACATCAGTAGTACGGTCTATTCTTTTTTAACCTGAGTGCAATTGCGTCTTCCCAAACTTCACCATTACGCAATAACTTTTCTTTATTGTACATTAGCTCCTCTCTTGTTTCAGTAGCAAATTCAAAGTTAGGACCCTCCACAATTGCATCAACTGGACATGCCTCTTGGCAAAGCCCGCAGTATATGCATTTTGTCATGTCAATATCATAGCGTGTGGTGCGGCGACTACCGTCTTCTCTTTCCTCTGCTTCAATAACTATTGCTTGAGCAGGGCAGATAACTTCGCATAATTTACAAGCTATGCATCGTTCTTCACCGTTTGGATACCTACGCAACGCATGCTCACCACGAAACCTTGGACTTAAAGGGCCCTTCTCCATAGGATACCTCAAAGTAACCTTTGGCTTAAACATATATTTTAATGTAATAACAAACCCTTTAATTAACTCTACAAAAGACCAATACCAAGCTAATTTCTTGAGCATAAAATATTTAAAACCTATGTTGATAATTATAAATCATATTATCAGTTTTCAAAATAAATATTTTCACCTGAGTGACCTTTGCAGTTTTTTATATAATGTATTTATTAATATGATATTACTATAAACTAGCAAGATAGATAAAAATTTTGAATATTTTCAAATTAGGTATTTTGGTTTCTTAAGTGTAATATTGCTAAGTAGTTTATATAAATAATGACAAACACAAATGAAACTATTTTCGCTTTATCGACCGTATTGGGTAAGTCAGGAGTTGCAGTAATCAGAATTTCAGGCAACTACGCGCTTAAAGCTTTAAATCATTTTCATATTAAGAAAGAAATTAAACCAAGATTTGCTACTTTAGTTGATCTATATGATGATTCCAATCAATTGATAGATAATGGAATAATCATCTATTTCCCTGCTCCAAACAGTTTCACTGGCGAGAACGTTATAGAGTTACAAGTGCATGGAAGCAAGGCAGTCATAAAAATCATCTTGGAGGAATTATCAAAAATTTTTGTTATGGCCAGGCCTGGAGAATTCTCACTTAGGGCTTTTCTAAATGGTAAATTTGACTTAACGCAAATAGAAGGGATTGCAGACTTAATTGATGCTGAGACGAAAATGCAAGCTAAACAAGCGATTAAGCAGATATCGGGAGAATTGGAGAGACTATACAGCAATTGGAGGCAAAGATTAATAACGATACAATCCAAAATCGAAGCATATATAGACTTTCCAGAGGACATTTGGGCAGAAAAAAGTGAATTGAAAAAAATTAATAATGAAGTGCAATCTCTCGTGCAGTTGATACAAGAGCATTTAAATGATAATAGACGGGGCGAAAGGTTGCGTGAGGGTTTACATATTGTAATAACTGGTGAACCAAATGTCGGTAAATCAACTCTGTTTAATTTCTTAGCCAAGCGTGATATTGCTATTGTCTCTGAATATGCAGGCACAACAAGAGACGTGCTTGAAGCTCATATTGACATTGGCGGATACCCAATCATTCTCTCTGATACTGCTGGAATTCGTGAGAGTTCAGACCCGATAGAATCAGAAGGCATAAGTCGAGCAAAAAAGAGGTCTTTTGAAGCTGATCTAAGAATAGAACTATTTCCTTTTGAACAACGTTATAATATCAATTGCAACATTGTAAATAGCGATACTATTTATGTATTGAGCAAAGCTGACGATGCAATTAATGACAGAAATATACTGATTGGCGGTGTAGATTTTCTACCTATTTCTATTTTAAAGGGAATAGGTACAAACAAGTTGATCTCTCTCATAAAAAAGAAGGCAGAGGAAAAATTTGGGCATGATAGAGACACTCCTGTGATTACTCGGCAAAGACATAGGAGTCACATGCAGAAAGCACTGGAACATTTACAACGTTTTAATATCGATAATCCAATTGAGTTGATATCTGAAGATTTGAGGCTTGCTGCATTTGAACTTGGTGCGGTGATTGGAATTATTAATGTTGAGGAAATATTGAGTAGTGTGTTTAGCAATTTTTGCGTGGGCAAGTAAAGCTTTTATAGATTGCTTAAAATCAAATGTTGTGATAGAAAAGAAATGGACGGATGGCCGAGCGGTTTAAGGCACCAGTCTTGAAAACTGACGTACGTGATGAGCGTACCATGGGTTCGAATCCCATTCCGTCCGCACAGCATCCCGCGATGTTAGCTAATTTTTAGAGCTTATTTGGACTATGTGGTTCATAACGCTGGAAATCTTATCTAATCTAGCCACATCTTTTAAAAATACATCCCTTTGTAAATTGACCTTATTAGCGAAGAAAGCTAATATCTATAAATAGATTACCATCTGAATATGAAAACCGATATAGTAATAATAGGTGCAGGGCCTATTGGAATATTCACTGCTTTTCAAGCGGGAATGCTTGATATGAGATGTCATATAATAGATGTTTTGGATCAAGCAGGAGGACAATGCACAGCTCTTTACCCAGAAAAGCCAATATATGATATACCTGGTTATCCTGTAATTACTGCCCAAAAATTAATTGAGCAATTAATGGAGCAAGCTTCACCATTTGAGCCTGTTTACCATTTAAGTCAAAAAGTGGAAAAGATTTCGAATAACTGTGATCAAAACTTTACTATCATAACTAACACAGGTACAGAGGTAAAATGTAAGGCTGTTATTGTTGCTGCAGGTAACGGAATGTTTGAACCTAACCGTCCACCCTTAAGTGGTATATTAGAATATGAAAATCAATCTGTATTTTACAGTGTAAATAAAATTTCTGATTTTCAGGACAAAACTATAGTCATTGCAGGGGGGGGTGATTCTGCAGCTGATTGGACTGTAGAACTTTCTAAAGTTGCAAAGAAAATTTATGTGATACATAGAAGAAAGGAATTTCGCTGCACTCCTGAAACTAGAAATAAATTAGAATCACTTGAAAATGATGGAAAGATAGAACTGGTAATGCCATATCAATTACACGAACTAGCAGGAGGTAATGGGCAGTTGAGCGCAGTGATAGTAAAAAACATTGCCTCTAAGGAAGAAAAAGAAATATCCGCTGATTCTTTGCTGCCATTTTTTGGATTGTCAATGAATCTTGGTCCAATAAACAGTTGGTGTATAGAGTTAGAACATGGCCGCATAATTGTCGACCCAGCTACACTTAGAACCAGTAGAGATAGAATATATGCAATCGGAGATATAGCTACTTATTCAGGCAAACTAAAGTTAATATTAAGTGGTTTTGCCGAGAGTGCCATGGCTTGTTATGACATATACAAAGTAATCCACAACTCTCCAGTCAATTTTCAATACTCGACTTCAAAGGGAATTCACGGGAAAGAAAGTGAGTAAATCTGGAATAACCCGGGGCATCTGTTTTCGAAGGCAGTTGCCTAAAACACAAAGATGTTACCCAAGTAGAAACGAAAAAACTTGCTTGACAAACTCCGCCAGCGCCCTTATCATGAAACTGAAGGTATTCAGTTATCTTCATCTGTGCAGATTAAACAGCAAAAAAACAACGTAGTTGGCGTCTTATTTTTAATTTTTTGCACTATGTGCACCTTATGTCTTCACAACATTTCTGGGTTTTTACCTACATAAGCTGAAACGCGCTTATAAGTCGTTTAAGACAGTATAGTACGCCAATTTGCAGGATTAGAGAGTGAACACTAATTACCACGGGGTTTCTTTTGCCTTTTTTTCTGCTTGGTAAATTTCTTAAACATTTAAACTAAGGTTAGTTGCATTTAAAAGCAGCTAAATTGCAGTGTTTAAGGCTTAAAAAACGCCAATACTGAAAATAGACAATGACTAGGGCTTCTTTTGCCTTTTTTTTCGTTTAGTAAATTTCTTAACGTTTGTAGCTAAACGACAACCGTCATCCCGCTACTTGTTAGCGGCTAAGAGATACCGCGACGGTATATTCGTCATCCCGCTGCTTGTTAGCGGGATCTCTTGTTAGCGGCTGAGATATCGCGGCGGTATGACGGTGTAGATGATGGTTAAGTATCCCGCTACTTGTTAGCGGCTAAGAGATACCGCAGCGGTATATTCGTCATCCCGCTACGTGTTAGCGGGATCTCTTGTTAGCGGCTGAGATACCGCGGCGGTATGACGGTGTAGATGATGGTTAAGTATCCCGCTACTTGTTAGCGGCTAAGAGATACCGCGGCGGTATATTCGTCATCCCGCTACGTGTTAGCGGGATCTCTTGTTAGCGGCTGAGATACCGCGGCGGTATGACGGTGTAGATGATGGTTAAGTATCCCGCTACTTGTTAGCGGCTAAGAGATACCGCGACGGTATATTCGTCATCCCGCTACGTGTTAGCGGGATCTCTTGTTAGCGGCTGAGATACCGCGGCGGTATGACGGTGTAGACGATGGTTAAGTATCCCGCTACTTGTTAGCGGCTAAGAGATACCGCGGCGGTATATTCGTCATCCCGCTACGTGTTAGCGGGATCTCTTGTTAGCGGCTGAGATACCGCGGCGGTATGACGGTTAATTATTCTGCGGCGGTATGACGTAGGGTTGCACTAGCTATATCATGCATTTTATTAACCGACACTATAAACAACATCCTTACAATTATGAGATTGGACTACAACTTGCTCAAGCGTTAAGCTGTTGCGTTTAGCGTCTTTACTGTGGTTTTCTCCAAGAACCTTTGTTCTTTCTTGTTTTATTTCTTCAATGAATTTCTTGTTAACGCTTTCAGTGTCAATCTTTTCCTGAGAATATATAAGGTTAGTGCAATTTGTTTTTCTATAATAATGCACGCCAAGACATATAATTGATAATGCAAGTATACCAGAACCTATAAGTAATGATAATCCTATGTTATTAGTCAAAGGGTTTTGGTAAAATTTTTGTATATTATTAACACCACCTTCCGCGTACAGCAATAAAGGAAGTGCTATATTTGCAGCAACTACACCGGTCAGTAATGCAGTAAATAGTGGCCTATTGTTAATTACTGATTCTATTTTATTAGTTCTACCAACTGCTTTTTCGTCAATGTTAATGAAGTTGTTTTTAGCTTCCCAAGCATTAAGTACAAAATTTGAATGAGTGCCATTGCTATATTCCAGTCTTACAGATTTTATAGCTTTATTTTTTGGCTGATGCTCCAACACATTAGCTAAAATTTCATTCGCATCTTCTTTTTGAATGTGATGTTCTTCAGTATTTCTAAACTGTTTTATTGCAAAAAATATTGGACTAATTACAAGCAACGCAGCAAGTGCGATAACTGGTATAGTGATATATTTTGGGCTGTTTGTAAAAAATGCAATAAATTTTGCTTTATCTTGTAAATATACTAAAGCTGCAGATGTGCTGAGTATAATAGCAGTGGCAGTAAAAATTATAAAGCCCTTCTGCTGCATGGCATACTTTGCTCTTGGCCAGGATCTGTTTGCTTTCTTTTGTGAATTGATTAAGGAAGTTTTTGAATTCATTTCACCTGTACTATATTCTGTACTGAACTCTTCTTTTAGGTTTTCGAGAGTTTTATCAGAATCCCAAGGGTCACTAAATTCCGTTTCTTGTGAAACTGATCTTTTCATTCCTGAGCTTTGATTATCTATTCCACTGTCTAAACTCTTTTTCGAAGATTTTGTATCTGGGTTTATAGTTGCACAAATAGGTTCTTCTGATCCATTATCAGATGATCCTCCTAAACCTAAACTTGCTGTTGGTGATAGTGTATCTGAGGTAAAATTTTCTGCTCCTTCAAGCGATGCTTGTTTGGGAGTACTTGTCCTAAGTGCTGGTATTGGTGGAATTCCTGGCTTCGTCCCGTCATCTTTACCTATTGGTGTATAAGAAAGTGGTTTTACTGTATCTTGATCTTGTGTTCCTGGCATATTTACTCCAAAATTAATTACTATGTTGTGTTGATTACGCTATAGTTATTAAGATGTAGTAAATACCAATTTACAGATAATATATCTGCTTAGCAGAGTGGCAAAATAAGGTAGACGAGAAAAGACAACTATAGGAACAAATGGGTGTCATGCAAGTAGCTGACACTGGCATCCAGTCCTTTCACACAGTTCCATCAAAAACGTTGTAAAGCGCTTTCGTGTTTACCAACTTAGTGCCCAATCTGGATCCCAGTGTCAAGCACTGGGATGACAAGAAAGGGAGCACTGGAATTTTTGTTTCAGTATTTGTACATTAGCCATGCATCTGAACAGATACCGGATAATTATTAGTATAGAAATTGTCTATCAAAGATCCTTTCATTCAGAGGGTAATCTTTGTCAAAGAGCAAAGTTATTGTGTTTTCATGGTCTTTTTGTATTTTTATCTGTGATATATCATGAAATTCTTTATAATCTGATACTACAAGCGCTGGACGATTTTTTGTGTCGTTAATGTCAATTTGTACGATCGTATCATTTGAGATTAGTGCTCCATTCCAATGCCTTGGGTAATAGCTATTGATGGAGGTCAGTGCAAGTAAGTTTGAATTTAGTGGCAAGATTGGGCCACCGGCAGAGAAGTTATATGCAGTGCTGCCTGTGGGAGTAGATAATATTACTCCATCCCCTCTAAATTTTTCTACTTTTAGTTTATCATTAATAGTAATATTCATCTCTACTATTTGGTTTGCTTTCCTAAAAACATATACTTCGTTTACCGCTATATAGTGGTATTTCTTGCCACTTGTGTCTGTTGCTTCCATTTTTAGTAAAGTTAACTGAGTTGAAGTTGCGTGCTCTATATGATCAATTAAATCTTCACTGCGGCTAAAGCATTTATTCATCAAAAACCCAACATTGCCAGTGTTTACTCCGTATACGTGTGTGTTTTTGTTTTCTATAACGTAATTATGCAAGGTGCGTAGCATAAAGCCATCACCGCCAACAACTATCAGTAGATCGATTTCGGACTTATTTTCTTCTGTTATATTGATAAAATTAAGTTTCTTTAATAGTTTAGATACTTCCTGCGATTTTGGTGACTCAGAAGCGATATAGCCTATATTTTTGTATTTATGCATGCTTCACTCTGAAAAAGAAGCGAAAAACTAGAAAATATCCCCATATTTATCGTTAAACTTAGCTAATTTGCTAGTTTTACTTGCTGACCCGCTTGTCAAACTTCCAGTCCATGCAGGGTGAGTGAGAGGATCCCTATCAAGTTTTATCTTATCACCTTCCTTTCCATAAGTGGAACGAGTTTCAAACTCTTGACCATCTGTCATGACTATAGTAACCTTATGATAATCAATTTCTGCCATTGTTGCTTATAAACTTTTAGTCAGTTAATATTCTAGTGAACTTAATTCACTAAGTCAATCATTATTCTAAAATATTGACAAAAAATAAATAAAATGTTATACTTAATAAGGAATAAATAATAGTTATCATGATTTTTGCTTTCCCTGGTCAGGGCTCTCAGTTTGTAGGAATGGGAAAGAGCTTATATAGTGAGTTTTCCGTTGCAAGACAAGTATTTAATGAAGTGGATAGCATATTGGGTAGAAAGCTGTCTCATTTAATCTTCAACGGTCCTATTGAAGAATTAACCATTACAGAAAACGCTCAGCCAGCTATAATGGCAGTGTCAATCGCGACGCTACGTGTTATCGAGCATGTGTTTGGTGAATCTCTTTTTTCTGGTCATAATGTTAAATATGTTTGTGGGCATTCAGTCGGTGAATATACAGCGCTATGTGCTGCAGGGGCATTGACTCTTGAGTCTGCAATCAAGCTGCTGAAAGTTCGCAGCGAAGCAATGCATGAAGCTTCTTTGAAATGTGAAGGTGGAATGGTTGCGTTGCTTGGAGCAGAGATAAATGAAGTGGAAGATATATTGAAATCAGTTCAAATTGACGGAATTTGTGAAATTGCAAACGATAACGGTGGCGGACAAGTGGTTATAAGTGGTACTAGAGAGGGTCTTGAAATATTACCCGATTTGCTCAAGAACTTGAACATCAAGAGATTAGTTAAGTTACAGGTTAGTGGACCTTTTCACTCATCTCTTATGAAACCTGCTGATGAAAAAGTTTTGGAATTTTTGGAGGGTATTAAAATAACCCGTCCTATAGTTCCTTTGATATCAAATGTTACAGCTAAAGAGGAGAGTGATCCCAAAGTTATAAAAGCTTTACTTGCTAAACAAGTCATAAGCAGAGTGAAATGGAGAGAAATGGTTTTGTATATGGCAAGCCGTGGCATTAACAAATTTGTTGAAATTGGCCCTAATAAAGTTTTATCTAATCTAGTTAAAAGAATTGACCAATCTATCAGTACAAAAAGTATAGGTAATATTGGTGATATAGACAGCTTCTTTAATGAATCATTAGTACTAACAGCGAAAAATTTAAAAGTTGGGTTAAGTTAAAACACATCTATTTGCCAGCGCATGACGCTGCCTAGCTGGAATGACAGAGGGTAATGCAAGAAATCAACGAACTGCCTGTCATTTCATCCGGTTTCTTAATTCCAAGTAGCTGTAAAATAGTGGGAGCGATATCAGATAATCTTCCGTCTCTTAGTTTTAGATTATCGCAAGACACAATAAATGGCACTTTATTTAGAGTGTGCGCTGTATGAGGTGTATTATTTTCTTCATCGAACATACATTCCACATTACCATGGTCTGCAGTAACAATTAATGCAGTGTTGCTTGACTTTTTAACAGCACTCAGCACTTTCGCAAGACAATCATCTACAGCTAGCACAGCTTTCTCGGCTGCTTTTATATTACCTGTATGCCCTACCATATCAGGATTAGCGTAATTTACAACTATCAGTGCAAATTCTTGGGAGTGAATTTTTTCTACAAGCTTTTCTGTGAGCTTGAAGGCTGACATTTCGGGCTGCAAATCATAAGTTTGAACTTTTGGTGAGGGAATGAGTATTCTTTCTTCACCAGAGAAAGGTTCTTCTTTTCCACAATTGAAAAAGAAAGTCACATGAGCGTATTTTTCGGTTTCGGCGATGCGTAATTGTTGCAATTTATTGTCTTCTATTGTTTGTCCTAAAGTGTTAGCAAAAGATATAGGAGGAAAAATATAAGGAATTTTAAGATCTTCTTTATACTTCATCATACTTAGAATTGAAGAAAATGGTTTTCGTTTACGACCTTCTGTCGTACGAGTAGTTTGACCATAGATTCCAGCGTCACGCGCTGGAATGACACCTGATTGGTTTAGTAAAATACTTGCTAATTGTATCATTCGATCAGCACGAAAGTTAGCCAATAGCACTCCATCTTCTGGTTTTATACCTTGATAGTCACCTATTACTGCGGGCCTGATAAACTCATCAGTTATGTTATTTTGATAATTTTCATCAATCAACGATACTGCATTATCATGACTAGGTGCCTTTGCAAATGCGATAGCCTCATAAGCTTCAATTGTTCTCTCCCACCTGTTATCACGGTCCATAGCATAGTAACGCCCAGAAACAGTAGCAATTCTTATGTCATTTCCCTTTATACTCTTTATAAATTCTTGAATGCATTTTTTTCCTGAATTTGGTAATGTGTCTCTGCCATCTAAAAATGCATGTATCACCACTTTGATTCCATGCTGTGATATTTTATTTGCTAAAATCGAAATATGCTTTTGATGCGAATGAACACCGCCATCTGACACTAATCCCATTATATGGCATACTCCGTTCTTATTTTTTAGATTACTAATAAAGCTTTGTAGATTTGCATTGTTTTCTATTGTTCCAATCTCTTGATTAATGCGCTGAAGGCTTTGCATTACTACTCTACCACTGCCAATATTCATATGGCCAACTTCTGAATTACCTATTTGACCACCAGGTAACCCCACATCAGCACCACAAGCAGATAAGCTGCATTTTGGATAATTAGAGCTAATATATTGCCAACAGGGTGGATTTGCGTTGCTAATAGCATTATATTTACTGCTTTCTACTCCATTTCCCCAGCCATCTAGTATACATAAGACAACTGATTTAATGCCCATATAAGATTAACACTAGAATTTCACAGAGAAGAGCTCCCCGGGCCGGATTCGAACCAGCGACCAATTGGTTAACAGCCAACTGCTCTACCACTGAGCTACCGAGGAATAAACCTTCTTTAATTTATCACGTTGAACGTTGATTGTAAACGTTTTTTGTATACTTTGTAAGAGCCTGTTCAAATTCACTTCGCTTTATTACTTCAACAGTTGCACCAATAATATCTTTTATTTGAGTTGCAAAATTCTCTCCTGTATAGCCCGCATCAACCAGTATATTTTTAACTCCAGAAAGGTTTTCTTTTGCATTGTTGACCATTCTCACAGCACTGCTGCAGTCAGTTGTTCCTGCAGTTGTTACATAAATTGCATGTGGTAAACCTTGAGTATCAACTGCGATATGGCCCTGAGATTTTTTTACCAGCGTCATAGCCTTTTTCTTCAGCAGTATCTGCGTTCTTTACACTCTGAGCATCAATTATGTACAGGTTCTTAGCTATATTTCTAGCTGTAACTATAAATGTATGGATTTTTTATCGTGCCATGTTATAATTAACATCTTGCTAAAAATTAAATATTGATGAATGAACTAAAAAAGTTAAGTATTACACAAATGCACGACGGGCTCAAAAAAAGGAGTTTTTCCCCTGTTGAACTCGTGGAGGCGCACATCAGTGCGGTTGAAAATGAGAAATTAAATGCATTTATAACAAAAACCCCAGAGATAGCAATGAAAGCTGCTAAAGCTGCAGATGAACATTTCTCTAGGCAAAAGGATGATTTAATCTCGCCGCTCATGGGTATACCAGTTGGCATCAAAGATCTATTCTGTACAAAAGGAATAAAAACAACAGCATGCTCAAAAATGCTGGAAAATTTCGTTCCGACTTACGAATCTACGGTGTCTGACTTGCTTTTAAAAAGTGGAGCAGCCATGCTCGGTAAGCTTAATATGGATGAATTTGCTATGGGTTCTGCGAACACAAACAGCTATTTTGGCCCTGTTGAAAATGTGTGGATTAGAAAAAGTGATGGGGAAAAAGTTGTTCCTGGTGGATCATCTGGTGGATCTGCAGCATCGGTTGCTGGATTTTTATGCGCTGGAGCGTTAGGAAGCGACACCGGTGGATCTGTACGCCAACCAGCAGCTTATTGTGGAGTAGTTGGAATAAAGCCAACTTATGGAAGATGCTCGCGTTTTGGTATGATTGCATTTGCGAGTTCTCTGGATCAAGCAGGAGTCATTACTCGTTCTGTCTCTGATTCAGCATTAATGCTGGAAGCAATTTGTGGCTATGATAAAAAAGATTCAATATCGAGCGAAAAGCCAGTGCCTAAATTTTCTAGCTTTATAAATGGTGATGTCAAGGGTAAGTGTATTGGTATACCAAAAGAATATAGGATGGATGGAATTTCAGAGGAAATAGTTCATAATTGGGAAAGAGTTGCTTCCTATTTAAAAGAAAATGGCGCTGAAGTTGTTGACATTACTCTGCCACATACTAAATATGCAATACCGGTCTATTATTTAATCTGTTCTGCTGAAACTTCATCCAATCTTACTCGTTACGATGGTGTGCGTTATGGATTAAGGGTTGATGCTGATACCCTTGAAGAAATGTATTCACTAACAAGAGCAGAAGGTTTTGGTAAAGAGGTGAAAAGAAGAATTTTAATTGGCGCTTATGCGCTTTCTTCAGGTCATTATAATGAATATTACGAAAAAGCGCAGTGCATTAGAGCATTAATCAGAAACGATTTTATAAAAGCGTTTGAAAAAATAGATTACATACTTGTGCCATCTGCTCCAACAGAAGCTTTTGGCTTAAATGAAAAGCCAGATCCGCTAATTATGTGCATCAATGATGTGTTTACCGTGCCAGCAAGCCTTGCAGGATTGCCTGCTATTTCTGTTCCTGTTGGGCTTTCCAATGAGGGTTTACCACTTGCCTTGCAAGTGATTGGAAATTATTATGACGAAGCTGGAATATTAAATGTGGCAAGTTTGATAGAGCAAAATTGCGGCAGAATAATTAGACCTCTTGCATAATCTATTTTCTGATAGTAATTTTTGCATTAAAATTTGCTTATGCTCATCAACGTACTCTATGGCTCCATTTTTAGATGAATAGCAAAAACAGGGAATATTAATCTGTTTACAAAATTTTCGTGTAACAGTTCACACTTAATTAAACAGACTAAATTCTGTAATTTTGGGATGTTGAAAAATTCACCTTACGTTGTCATTCCAGCGCATAACGCATAACTGTACGAACATTGTGATTTGGTCCTACCAGAAGGGCAATGCCTCTTATCCAAGTACCCTCTTCTTGTCATTCCAGTGCTTGACACTGGAATCTAGTCTTTATTATGCAGCCACTTATTTAAAGTTAAGTTTTCTGGATCCAAGTAGTCAAGCTACTCGGATGACACCCTCTTGGATGGAAACCAGTGTCAGCTACTTTCATGACACTATGACAACCGTCATCCCGCTGCTTGTTAGCGGGATCTATGCTAAGAGATACCGCGAATGAATCGCGGTATGACGATCTGCGGCAGTATGACGGTTCGCGGCGGCATGACGTAGGACTGCTGTCATCCCGCTACGTGTTAGCGGATGAGATACCGCGAATTAATCACGGTATGACGGTTCGCGGCGGCATGACGTAGGACTGCTGTCATCCCGCTACGTGTTAGCGGATGAGATACCGCGAATGAATCGCGGTATGACGGTCTGTGGCGGTATGACGGTTCGCGGTGGCATGACGTAGGACTGCTGTCATCCCGCTACGTGTTAGCGGATGAGATACCGCGAATGAATCGCGGTATGACGGTCTGCGGCGGTATGACGGTTCGCGGCAGCATCTCGTCATCCCGCTACGTGTTAGGGGGATCTAGAGATACCGCGGCGGTATGACGTAGAGTGCTTAGAGGCGGTTATTTTGCTATAAATAGCTGTAATGGCATCATCTATTTTATTGCTATCACAGCCTGTTTGTGCAAGTTCAGCATTCCCACCACAGTTCTTTTCAACTGCTATTGATATTAGTTCTTTTGCGCTAATTTTATTGATTAAGTCTTTACTTACTTTAATAATCAAGACTGTTTTATCTTTTTCTGTTGTCGTGAAAGCTATTACCGTTTTTGGTTTTTGTTGCTGCAAAACAAACTCTCTTATTACATTTGCTGGAATATCAGTGAAAGTGTGGCTTATAAAATTTATTCCATTTATTTCAGTGCTTTTTATATCCTCTGCACTCACAAGCTTTTTATATAGGTTTCTTATTTTGGTTTCGGATTTTTTGTGTTCTTGACTTAAAACACTTAATTTGCTTGTTATTTCACTTACTGGCACTTTTACGAATTCTGCAACTTTTTTTAAGTTAATTTCATTATCACGTACATAATTGATTGCTTCCTGACCAGTTAAAGCTTCAATTCTCCTCACTCCAAAAGCAACAGAACTTTCTGTTACTATCTTAAATAAACCGATTTCTCCAGTATGTTCAACGTGCGTGCCACCACATAGCTCTTTCGAATCTCCAATATTTACAACTCTAACCTGATCACCATATTTTTCACCAAACAACGCCATGGCTCCTTCTTCTATTGCCTGATTCATGCTTTGAATTTTTGTAGATGCAGAAAGATTTTCTCTGATTAGAGAGTTTACCATATCCTCTACCCAGAATAACTGATCTTGAGTTACTTGAGTGTTATGGCTGAAGTCGAATCTCAGTCTATCTGGTGCAACTAGGGAACCTTTTTGAGTGACATGATCACCCAAGATTTTCCTCAATGCAAAGTGCAGAAGATGCGTAGCCGAATGATTTCTTCTTAAGGTTTGCCTTCTTTCCTTGTCGATGCTTGCTGTAACTACATCACCTTTACAAATTGAGCCGAATTTAACTATGCATCTGTGCAAACATAGGTCATTAATCTTATTGGTATTTTCGACTATAACCATACTTCCAGCAATGCGATCTGTCTTCATTCCAGCGCGTGACCACGTGTTTTCTTCTTTCTGGATCCCAGTGTCCGCTACTTGGATGACAGAAGGGACAATGAAACTTCCAGTATCCCCCACCTGTCCACCTGACTCGCCATAAAAAGGTGTTTTATCAAGTATAATGGTTATCTTTTCTCCCTCCTTTGCAGAATCAATTACTTCATTTTTAGAGGAAACTATAGCTAGTATTTTCGCATCACTTACTTCATTGAAGTCATAACCAACAAATTTTGTTTTGCCAAATTTATTGATCAAATCAAACCATACTTGCTCAACAGATTTTTCACCAGATCCAGCCCATTTAGCACGTGCTCTCTCTTTTTGTTCTCCCATTGCATCATCAAAACCCTTCTGGTCAAAATTTATTTTTTTCTCTTTTAAAACATCAAGTGTAATATCCAAAGGAAACCCATAGGTGTCATATAGCTTAAATGCTGATTCTCCAGGTAAAGTATCGCCCGATTTTAAATCTGTAGTGAATTTCTCCAGAAGATTGATACCTTTCATCAAAGTGTCTTTAAAGTTTTCTTCCTCTGATTTTAACGTCGTTTCTATTAAGCTTTTGGCTCTGACTAATTCAGGATAAACATCTCCCATATAAGCCGAACTCGTGCTATCTATCAGCGCCGGAAAAATGCGATGGAGTAGAGAATCATTATATCCAAGCAGGTGGATATAACGCGCGGCTCTCCTAATTAATCTGCGTAATATGTAATTTCTGCCCTCATTTCCAGGAAGCACTCCTTCTGCGATGAGAAATGCAGCCGCGCGAAGATGATCTGCTACGATCTTATGCGCTATTTTATTTTCCGTTCTTCCACAGTACTCTTGAGATTTATTGATCAGAGCAGAAAATAGATCAATATCATAGTTATCATGGACATTTTGCATTACAGTAGCTATTCTCTCAAGACCCATTCCAGTATCGATGCATTTTTTTGGCAATTTGTGTAAATTACCTTCTTCATCTTTGTTAAACTCCATGAATACCAGATTCCAGATTTCAACAATTCTATCGTCATCTTGTAAATTAGGACTCCCATGGTCATAAAAAATTTCAGAACATGGACCGCATGGACCAGTGCTTCCCATACTCCAAAAGTTATCATCCGTTGTAATTCTTATGATTTTATCACTTGAAAAGCCACTTATCTTACGCCAAATCTCGTACGCCTCATCATCAGTATGGTAGATGGTTATGGATAGTCTGTTTTTATCAAGAGATAACTCCTTAGTGATAAATTTCCACGCAAATTCTATTGCAGTTTCCTTAAAGTAATCACCGAAGCCAAAATTTCCGAGCATTTCAAAAAATGTGTGATGCCGAGTTGTATAGCCAACATTTTCAAGATCGTTGTGTTTACCGCCTGCTCTTAGGCACTTTTGACTTGAGACAGCACGTTTCATTTCAGTTTTTTGAGCACCAGTAAAAATATTTTTAAACTGCACCATACCAGCATTTGTGAACATGAGCGTTGGGTCATGTTCTGGAATCAAAGGAGAAGAAGAAACCTGCTCGTGGTCATTACTTAAAAAAAATTTTATAAATCTTTCTCTGATTTCACTTAACTTCATTATTTTTATTGAGATTATTCATGAATAATAAGCTGCAATGGAAATAAAATCAATTACAATACCACCACTCTCTAGATCTCAGAACTTCTAGTGATATGCACCTTGTGGTAAGGAAAAATCAATATATTCACGATAAATTTACCTCATATCTGTGTTTTATATGTGGAAATTGGAATGGAAATTTATGTAGGCAAAGAAAAAAGAATAGCAAATGTGGTAACTGAGCACTGGAGTGACATAAAAGGACCAGACAGAGATTGGCCAGAAAGGCACGAAATAGACACTGCAGAAATAATGGAGTCATGGCAGCATTGTTTTATCATTGAAGTCAAGGATCAAGGTTATATTTGTGAAAATGCAGGAGAAAAGGCTGTTGAATTCTATGGTTTTGAGAAAAAGACGCGCATTGATAATAAGTATGCAATTGATGCACCATTTTTGCGACTATATAAAATAGATGCAGTTATTGATAAACTTGATGCTGTAATAGAGAGTAAATGCCCAATCAATGAAGAGGAAGAAAGTGAAAGTGTTAAAATGAGGCAAGTATTGTTACCACTTGGGAATAAAGAAGGTATAACACACATATTGGGCGTAATTACTTTTAAACTCCTTTAATATACAATTTTAATTTGATTCTTTAATAAAATTATTTATACTAATGCTTAATTACTATTAAAGAACTCAATAGTAGTGTTTGTAAATTTATTTGGAATATGAAGAGAATAAAATTAAAAACCAAATCTTCTGTTAAAAAGCGCTTTCACCTTACAGCTAAGGGTAAAGTCATTTCTACTCAGTCAGGCAAAAGGCATGGCATGGTAAAGAGAAGTAAATCTAATATTCGTAATCAGCGCGGTACAACGATTCTTGGTAAATCTGACTCGCGTATAGTTAAGCTTTATATGCCTTATGGTATTTAACAAAATGGAGGTAAAATAAAATGGCTCGGGTAAAACGTGGAGTCACTACTCACGCTCGTCATAAAAAAATATTGAAACTGGCAAAGGGTTATAGAGGACGCGCAAAAAGTTGTTATAGAATTGCATTACAAAGAGTTGAAAAAGCATTGCAATATGCTTATAGAGACAGAAGAACTCGTAAACGTGATTTCCGTAGCTTATGGATAATACGTATTAATGCAGCAGCAAGAGAGCATGGGCTTACTTATGGTAGGTTTATGCATGGTCTTACACTTGCCGGCATTGATTTAAATAGAAAAATTCTTGCTGAGATGGCCGTTAATTATAAGGATGATTTTGCCACATTAGTAGAAGCTGTAAGTGGTAAATTAGCGGAGAATTCTTAAAGCAAAAACACCATGAGAATTATTTTCATGGGATCACCAGGATTTGCTGTTAATTCTCTGAGCTTGTTACTGAAATCAAAGAGCGAAGTGGTAGCAGTATACACCAAGGCTCCAAAACCTTCAGGACGTGGACAGAAGCCAATGAAATCTCCAGTACATGTTATCGCTGAAGAAAGTAACATAGAGGTATGTACTCCTATCTCTCTAAAGTTTTTGGCAGAGCAAGAAAAATTTAGAAATTTCAAACCAGACGTTGCAGTTGTTGCTGCGTATGGATTGATACTTCCAAGAAAAATTTTGAATATTCCTAAATATGGTTGTATTAATATTCATCCTTCATTACTACCAAGGTGGCGTGGTGCAGCTCCGATACAGCACACAATTTTAGCAGGAGATCAAGAAACCGGGGTTAGCATTATGCAATTGGATGAAGGATTAGATTCCGGCCCTATTTTAAAACAGGAAAAATTTCTTATCGAAAAGAACGATAACTACAAGACATTGCATGATAAATTGTCTGAATTAGGCAGTGATTTACTGCTGAAAGTGCTAAACGAAATTGAAAAACAGGTTCCCTTAAAACAGAACGATAATGATGCATGTTACGCTGACAAAGTGGAAGACTATAAAATTTATGCAAGTGATGCTTGTGATGTTGCTTATAGAAAGGTTAAAGCGTTTTACCCAAAAGCGTTCATCAAGATAGAGAATAAACGTATCAGGATACTTGATGCTGACTTTGAAGCTCTCGCTTCAGAACAAGGTAAGATTGTTAACGATAATATGCACATAAGTTTAAAAGGTGGCACTTTAATTCCTAAAGTTGTACAAATGGAAGGGAGAAATCCTTGCAGTATTGAAGATTTTATTCGTGGCTTGAAATCAAGCATGGTAAAAAAATTTATAGAATAGACTGCTTTAAATTAGTTTAGAAATGTAATAGCTAAATTTCCTTTTGTTAGATATAATCTTAAAAAACTTTCCGTACAAAAATGAAAATAAAAAGAGCTTTAATATCAGTATACGACAAAACGAATATAATTGATCTTGCATCGTTTTTAATGCAGCAACAAATAGAAATTCTCTCAACGGGAAATACTTATAAAGCACTATCTGATGCCGGAATAAAAACACAAGAGGTCTCAGATTACACACAATTTCCAGAGATACTGGGTGGTAGAGTAAAAACTTTACACCCTAAAATTCATGGAGGAATACTTTGCAATAGAGAAAAGCACAAAACGGAAATGCAAAATCTAGGTGTTGAGCCAATAGACCTGCTTATGACTAACCTATACCCATTTTGGGAGACAGTAAGTAGCGGCTCAAATGAAGATCAAATTATAGAACAAATTGATATCGGCGGAGTGGCGTTAATTAGAGCTGCAGCAAAAAACTTTTGTTTTACTTCAGTTATTTCTAGCATTCAAGACTATGAAGCACTAAAAGCTGAGATGATAAAAAATAACAATGAAACAACATTGGAATATAGAAAACATTTAGCAACCAAAGCATTTGCTCTCACTGCACACTATGATTCTAATATTCACAGTTGGTTTTTATCCCAGAGTAAAAATAATGAGTTGCCAGAGTTTTTTGCACTATATGGACATAAAGTACAAGAACTCAGGTATGGTGAAAATCCCCATCAAAAAGCTGCATTTTATAGTAATCAATTTACCAAATATCCGCTAGAAAAAATACATGGGAAAGAGTTGAGTTATAATAATATAGTAGATATAGAGTCCGCACTTAACATAATTTCTGAGTTTAAAGAGCCTGCAGCAGTGATAATAAAGCACAATAACCCATGTGGCACTGCTGTTAGTGATAATGCTTTGGAGGCATATGAAAAGGCCCTATCGTGTGATGAAGTAAGCAGTTTTGGTGGTATAGTAGCTTTAAATCGGGAGATAGATTTAAAGCTAGCAGAAAAATTAAACGAGATATTTTTGGAAGTAGTGATAGCACCTTCAGTCAGCAATGAAGCACTAAAAATTTTGCAAAGAAAGAAAAATTTAAGAGTGATTATTCATAAATCTTTCCAACAAAATGTGAAATACCAAACTAAAAATGTTGTTGGTGGGTTTTTGGTGCAAGAAAATAATGACCACACAATAAAAGCAGAACAAGTAACAGAATGCACTACAACAGAAAAAGAAAAGGAAGATCTTATTTTTGCCTGGAAAATATGTAAACATGTGAAATCCAACGCAATAGTTATAGCAAAAGATGGTTGTGCTATTGGCATCGGTGCAGGGCAAACAAGCAGAATAGATAGTGTGAACATTGCAGTAAAAAAAGCAGGTGAAAAATGTAAAGGTGCAGTGCTTGCTTCAGATGCATTTTTTCCATTCCCAGATAGCATAGTAGAAAGTGCAAAACATGGAATTACAGCTATAATTCAGCCTGGTGGCTCGCTGAAAGATCAAGATGTGATAAAAGCTGCAAATGAAAATAAAATTGCTATGTTTTTCACTGGCGTTCGCAGTTTTTTCCATTAGGCTTTGTGTCTTATGGCTAGAGATTTTTCCATATCATACCACCATAACTGTATGAACGTTGTGATTTGAGTCCACAAGGTAGGATGTCATTCAAGTAGCCTCCTTCCCCTGTCATCCCAGTGCCCTGACTACTTGGATCCAGATTGGACACTGAGCTGGTGAGTATAAAAGTATAGCTTCTACGTCATACCGTGATTTATTCACGGTATCTCACATAGATCCCGCTAACAAGTAGCGGGATGACGATTGTCAAGGTGTCATCCGAGTAGCTTGACTACTTGGATCCAGGAAACTTAACTTTAAATAAGTGGCTGCATAATAAAGACTAGATTCCAGCGTCACGCGCTGGAATGAAAAGTTCGCGGCGGCATCCTCGTCATCCCGCCACGGTATCTCTAGATCCCGCTAACAAGCAGCGGGATGACGGTTGTCAGGCTAGCTGTCATCCCAGTGCTCCTTTTTTTGTCATCCGAGTAGCCCCTTTTTTGTCATCCCAGTGCTTGACACTGGGATGACACCCTACTTAACCATCATACTGCCGCGGTATCTCTTAGCCGCTAACACATAGCGGAATGATGAAGTTATCGTCATTCCACCGCGAACCGTCATACCGCGATTCATTCGCGGTATCTCATCCGCTAACAAGAGATCCCGCTAACACGTAGCGGGATGACGGTTGTCGTTTAGCTATAAATGTTTAAGAAATTTACCAAATGAAAAAAAGGCAAAAGAAGCCCCGTGGTGCGAGTTTTGACCCTATAATAATTTAAACTGGCGCTGTAATAATGTGCTAACGCTTAAAATAAGCGCGATTTGGCTGAATGTAGAAAAAATAAAAAAGACATGCAGCCGCTATAATTTTATGTAATCCGCCAATAAATACCCTGAGTTTTTTACTGAATTTTGTCATTGAGCCTGCAGGTCAAAAACAAGTTTTGAGTCATAAATACCCTTATTGTCATAATAAGGGGGCTGGCGGAGTTTGTCAAGGAATTTTCTTATTTCATTTAAATTGCTTGTAACCTTCTTATACACTCGTCTTTACCAAGAATCACCATGATATCGATGATTCCAGGTGCATCCATTACTCCAGTTATAGGGGCACGTAATGAGTGGTATACACTGCTTATTTTCATATCATGTGATTTTGCACATTCCTTGATCTGAGAAGATAAAAAACCCTTATTCCAATTTTCATCACCGATCTTTGACAGAAATGATGCGAGTAACTTAATTATATTGAGGTTAGATTTGACAATTTGACAAGCTTCTTCACTTAAATCAAGTGGCGGATCTTGAATATAAAATTTTGCTAAATCCAATAATTCGGTCAGGTAGTTTGCTCTTTTTTTCAGCTCTGTCAGTCCCTGCAGTAAATAGCCCTTTTTTTTGTCAGTTAGAGTATTTTCTCTAAGCATTAGAGTCAGAATATCTTCATTGCTCATATTACTAATATAGTGGTTATTCAAATGCTCCAGTTTTTTGAAATCGAGCCGTGCAGGTGAACGACCAATACTTTCTAAATTAAACCACTCTATTGCTTGCTCATCGCTAATAATCTCATCGTTGCCGTGACTCCAGCCAAGTCTCAGCAAGTAATTACGCATCGCTTTTGGCAATATTCCCATCTTTTCATAATCGCAAACGCTTGTGGCACCATGCCTTTTGGATAGCTTATTCCCATCTTCCCCATGGATAAGCGGCACATGCGCAAAACGTGGAACATCAAAATCAAGAGCCTGGTATATTAGCAATTGCTTAAAAGTATTAGTGAGATGGTCAGAACCGCGTATTATATCAGTTATTCCAGCATCATGATCGTCAACTACCACGGCAAAAATATATGTTGGAGTGTTATCAGAGCGTAAGATCACTATATCATCAAGCTGGTCGCTATTTACTTTGATTTGGCCGTATATTTTATCATCAACGACGATCTCTTGCGAGTCTGGCACTTTGAAACGGATAACTGACCTCACACCCGATGTCATTCCAGCGCGTGACCACATATTTTTTTCTGGATCCCAGTGTCGAGCACTGGGATGACAAGAAGGAGGTTTTGTAGTACATTTATGCTTGTATATCTTGTCCTCTTCTCTTGCTTTTATTTTCTTTTCTGCAACTTCATCTTCAGGGCAGTAACAGTGATACGCCCTACCCTTCTCAACTAAAAGGTTTGCTACTTCTTTATGCCGCTCTATTCTTTTTGACTGATATACTATTTCCCCATCACAGCTCACACCGAGCCATTTTAGCCCTTCTATAATTGCATCAATTGCTTCTTGTTTTAAACGTTTTCTGTCGGTGTCCTCAATCCTTAGCAAAAACCTGCCACCATGATGCTTTGCATAGAGCCAATTAAATAAAGCAGTACGAGCCCCTCCAATGTGCAAAAACCCTGTTGGCGATGGAGCGAATCTCGTGACTACGTCTGGCATGTTATTGTTACAGTAAAGTATAGGCTATGATACCCAAAATCCACGTTTGTAACAATGTAGAATTTATTTATTCTGAGAGATTAAATTTTATTTATTTTTAATAAACTACATTGTATAATTTATTATTGGTTAATAGTTAGGTACGTTATGACTGGATCTACAGATGAGATAAAAGAATTGCTCTCAGCTAATGAAGATAATGTCAATTGGCGTTACACCGGCCCATTTGATAAAACAAAACAAAGAATTAGGGGAGATAATCTCCTGCATTTAGCTGCAAAAACAGGAAAGGTTGATAAGTTTTTATCTATTTTCAAGAAAAGTGTTGAAAGTAATGTTCATTTGTTAGAGTACAATAAAGATCATGAAAATCCATTTCATATAGCAGCAGAAGTGGGGATATTACCAAGTGTAGTAAAAGGAATATTCAAGCATTTGGAGTCTGAAAAAACTAACCCAAATTGTGATCCGAAAAAATTAGAAAATGTCAAGAATTATGTTAAAGAGGCATTGTGCAATAGATGTGCGCTAGATAAATCTAAAAAGACTCCTCTTGACTGGGTTAGTAAGACAGTCAAAAAAGAAATAAAAGAAATCGCAGGCATAAAAGACAGCTTTATATGTAACCAGAAGTTTCGCCTATGCTTATATATAGTAGGAGCGATAGCATGTATTGCTGCTTTATGTTTGTCTTTATACTTTTTATTTTTAGTTTCTCAGTCTCTTGCATTGGCTTCGATGGCTGGGATAATTTCTGGTGGGGCTGCGTATCTGTCAGGCAAAGTATTTAGTGAGATACATGACTTGCATGACGTGAGCACTCCAGTAGAAACTTTTAGTAATGCGGATCTTGCAAGGATATAACAAAAAATTGCAGGCAATGATATAGAAATTTACTTTCTCAACTTAAGAAAGTATACTGATACGATGACGGAAAAGAAGTACAGTAAGATTTTAATAGCAAACAGAGGAGAGATTGCTTGCAGGATTATCAGAACTGCCCATAAGATGGATATATCTTGTGTATGCGTATATTCGGATGCGGATATAAATTCTGTGCATGTAAGGCAAGCAGATGAGTCGAGGTATATTGGCCCTTCGCCATCTTGCCTCAGTTACTTAAACATCGAAAAAATATGCGAGGTAGCAGTTGAAACAGGTGCACAGGCAGTTCATCCTGGTTATGGGTTTTTAGCGGAAAATCCAGATTTTCCACGTGCTCTTCAAAAACATAATATAGACTTCATCGGCCCCAGTGCAGAAACAATAGAAGTTACAGCCAACAAAATAACGGCAAAAGAAGAGGCAAGAAAGGCTGGAGTAAATGTAGTACCAGGATATATGGGCAAGATTAAAGATGTCGCTCATGCAGCCATCGTTGCTGAAGAGATTGGTTTTCCAGTTATGCTAAAAGCTGCATCAGGCGGTGGTGGCAAAGGAATGCGAATTGTAAATTCCAAAAAAGAAATTGAACTAGCGTTCATATCAGCAACAAATGAGGCGGAGAAAAGTTTTAAGGATGGCAGTATCTTTATAGAGAAATATATAGAACTACCAAGACATATTGAAATACAAATCATAGCAGATAAATATGGCAATATAGTGTGTCTTGGAGAAAGAGAATGCTCGATACAAAGGAATAACCAGAAAATAATGGAAGAAACGCCAAGTCCATTCATTAGTGAAGAAGTAAGACAAAAAATGTATGTCCAATGTGTTTCTCTGGCAAAGCAAGTTGGCTATTTTTCAGCAGGCACTGTTGAGTTTGTTGTAGATAAAGACCAAAACTTCTATTTTCTTGAGGTAAATACGAGATTGCAAGTTGAGCATCCAGTAACAGAATTTATAACTGGAATAGACATAGTAGAAGAAATGATTAGAACTTCCTGTGGAGAGAAATTGAGATTCAATCAGGATGATATTAAACTTACTGGTTCTGCAATAGAAAGTAGAATTTGCGCTGAAGACCCATCGAAGAAATTTTTCCCTTCCAGCGGAAGAATAAAATATTACGATAAACCGGATGAAAATGATTATGTAAGAATAGATGATGGAGTTGCTGCAGGTTCAGAAATTAGCACGTTCTATGACTCAATGATTGCAAAAGTTATAACATATGGAAAAGATAGAGTAGAAGCGATCAGTAGAATGCAAAAAGCATTGTCTGAATGCTATATAGAAGGAGTAACAAATAATATAGAATTTCTAGAATCCATCTTCCATCACCCAAATTTTATTGCAGCAAAGCTCCATACGAGATTCATTCCAGACCATTACCCTAGTGGGTTTCACGGCGATTTTGTTACAGAGGAGTATATTAAAATATTTATTTTCACTGCGTTATATGTTCATTTGGAAAATGAAGAAAGGTACCATCATAAAGCAGTGAATGAAACACCTCAGGTGTCATTCCAGTGCGTGACACTGGAATCTAGTAAAAAAGAAGGGGCACCAGTATCAGCTACTCGGATGGCAGGTGACCGTGCAAGAGATTTATTCATAGTGAATATAAATGACAATGAGTACTCCGTAAGTGCAAGATATCAAGATAATATATTAACAACAGTATATAACCACAATAAATACTCTGTAGTAGGCAAGTGGAAATCAAGTCATAAGTTACTATATATTACAATTAATGATGATGCTGATATAACATTTAAAGTAGAAAAACAAGGCAGCAAATACTTCATAAGACATGCAGGCATGAAAGCTGAGTGTTGTATATTTAAGCCTCATGTAGCTGAATTAAGTAGGTTAATGCTAAATAATGAAACAGAAGGGATTTCAGCAGATGCTGTAAAATCCCCAATATCTGGCTTATTAGTTAAGTTGCACGTAAATATAGGAGATCAGGTGGAAATAGGACAACCTTTATTTGTGGTGGAGGCAATGAAAATGGAAAATATCATATGTGCTGAAGCAGCAATGGTGATAAAAAATATTCTCGTTCAAGAAGGAAAAAATGTGCAGATTGGTGATGTAGTATTAGCTCTGCTTTCTTAAATAACACAAGAAGTATAAACTTGACCCAAACAAGATAAATGAAAACACTTGATGAGCTATGGCAATGGCTATTGGTATGTGCAATAATAGAGTAATTACACCCAAAATGATCTGAATGATAACGGAGAGCAGCATAATATATACCGGTTTTACGCTAGCATTTTTTACTGTGAGTATTACTACCAAAGCTATTATTAGCAATGCCAGTGCTCGATGTATAAATTGCACTGTTGCTCTGTTCTCAAAGATATTCAGCCATATAGGGTGTAAGAAAAATAAATCTTCTGGAACGATTTGTCCGTCCATTAGTGGAAAGGTATTGTAAATCAAACCAGCATTTAATCCCGCAACAAACGCACCGAAAATTATTTGTATTACAATTAGGGCCAAAATCATCCCTGTGTAGTATATAGTGTCACTACTAATCTTAAGTTTAGTTTGCTTTGGCCTGATTTGGTAATCAAAAAATTGATATGACAATAATGCAAAGACAATTAATGCTAATAATAAGTGAAGTGCAAGCCTATAGTGGCTAACATGAGGTTCAGTTACTAAACCACTTTTAACCATATACCAACCAGCAAAAGCTTGTAAAGCTCCAAATAATAATGCCACAA
This sequence comes from Wolbachia endosymbiont (group A) of Sphaerophoria taeniata, assembly GCF_947250735.1. Lineage (NCBI taxonomy): Bacteria > Pseudomonadati > Pseudomonadota > Alphaproteobacteria > Rickettsiales > Anaplasmataceae > Wolbachia > Wolbachia endosymbiont (group A) of Sphaerophoria taeniata. The sequence goes on along the minus strand of NZ_OX366344.1, from coordinate 685,047 downwards.
ATAGCCTTATTACTACCTTTTTAGATATTTTTCTTCTTAATGTAAAATATATAAATGGCAGGACAAAAACTAAACCTGTTAGTCTTGCAACCAATCTGTGTACATATTCTATTAAGTATATAGCCTGAAATTCCTCCATACTCATACCATAGTTGAATGCTTTATACTCAGGTGTAGTTTCATATTTTAATTTTTCTTGTAGCCAATCTTGTCCACTGAGTGGTGGCAATGTTCCAGTGATGGGTTTCCACTCCGTGATTGACAATCCTGCTTTTGAAAGTCTGGTAAATCCACCAATCCCCACCATGAGAATTACCATAATACAGCAGAGAAAAAGCCAAATAGCTACAGGTTTTGATTCCATAAACCATGCTGAGTTTTGTTCCATCTCTCAGGGTAAAGAATAAATTCCCATAAGGCAAGAAAAGATGCAACACTATGTAGCAGGCTATAGACCGGAAAAAATATCGATACTATATAAAAATAAAAAGGCATCTTTTGCTGTTTGACAGCTATTACCAAAAGAATCAGGTTAGTAACGTATACCACTACAAAGTAGTACAAAAATAATTCATTTAAAACTTTAGTTAATATCAATGAAAGCAGTAAAAATGGAGTAGTAAAAAATATAAAAGCTGCAGAGCCAACAAAAAGATTCAATAGCAAAATTCCCTTAAATCCAGTGTGTTTATAAAGTGACTTTATATTTTTTAAATGAACAATATAAGTTTGCATATAGCCTTTGATCCAGCGCGCTCTTTGCTTAATCCAAGCAAATACAGCAATTGGTGACTCTTCCAATGTTTCTGAGTCAATCATCCTGGTTTTATATCCCATTTGCGCAAGTCTCAAACCAAGGTCAGCATCTTCGGTAACACTATAAGCATCCCAGAAAAACAATTTTTTTAGAATTTTTACTGAAAAATGATTACTGCTACCACCCAAAGGCATTGGCATGTTCATTTTTTGGAATCCAGGCAATAAGTATTGAAACCAGTTCATATACTCCAGAGAAAAGGATTTTGTGAGAAAATTATGATCATAATTATAGTAATTCAACCTTGCCTGTACACAGGCAAGCTTATCGTCGCCCTTATTAAATTCAATCAGTGCTTTTTTTAACTGCAATGGGTCTGGTTTATCATCCGCATCATATATTACTGCATACTTTCCTCTAGCAAAGCTCATAGCATAATTGCATGACTTGGCTTTTGTTCTAGGCAAAGAATGAGGCACTTTTATTACTTCAAAATACTGTGGTAAAGTGTACTTTTCTATAGCTGCTAGCGTTTCCTGGTCATCACTTTCTACCTGAAGCTTCACATCTAATTTCGATTTTGGATAATCCAAACTTTCAATGCTTTCGATCAATTGCTCTATCACTGCACTTTCTTTAAAAGCAGGCAATAAAATAGTATATATAGGAAAATCTTCTTCATTCAGCTTACTATAATCCACTTTTTGGTTGGAGGTTTCACATAAGTTAAAAATTGTAGCTATAAACTTGAATAAATAACTAGAACATCCGATTATAAATATCAACATCAAAGCAAAATATGTATATTTCTCTGTTAGTGTTAAAATTGAAGTTACAATAAAGAAAGAAGCAAAAAATATTGAGCTTAGTTTAATGCTTTTAGCTGAAAAATTAGCATTCTTGTAATATAAGTAGTTGCTTGCAAATTCTGAAATACCAAAGTGCGAGTTAAGAAGATTTAAAATCTGTTCGCTATCCACTTTTATTAATACATAGTCAATACCGTAATGAGCTTCGACCCAACGGTTGATATCTCGGCTTGTGTCTTCAACCATAAAAAAAGTAGTATCATTTAATTTTTGCCAAGGAATTATATTAAATTTATAGTAAAAAAGTTTCTCTTGCTCTTTGCATAAACTAGAATCAAACTTAATTTTTTCTACATTATCAGCTTGAAGTATAGGCAATTGTTGCATTAAACCTAATGCAATTTTTTATTTAAGTCACGTGAAAATGAAGATATGACCTCGCTACTACGCTTATCATCTTTACGTTCATGCATTATTTTTTTTACAGCATCAGCAGCTATATTCGCTGTGTTAGCCTGTAAGTCTCCAAGAGCTTTTTCAACTTGGTCAGTGACTTTCTTCAAGTTAGAATGGGCATTGTCATCTAATGTCTGATCTAGCTGCTGTCTATTGTGCTTAATGATACTATTAGCTTTATCAAGTGCTTCATTCATCATTTTATTAACTTCTGCATCTAATTCTTTGTATTTTTCAGAAGATTTTTTGTAATACTCCAACATATCTTTCCTGAATTTTTCAGTTTCTTCACTTGAAAATTTGCTTTTGTTACGCTTATTGTTAAGCGCATTTTTTATCACTTTCTTTAGCAATTTATACGAAAGGACAAAACTTACCAAGAAGGCAAGACCGATAATCAGTGATGTAGACATAAAAACCCCTAAAATTCTTTGGACACCAAGTCAGCAACAAACTCCTCTTCAATTTCAGAATTGGTCAATTTAGTATAATAAATTAAAGCAATACTAGTAGCCATTTGTTTTAACTGATCAGTATATTCAGATTTAAATTCTGCCACTTTTTCTTCAATAAGCTTGCTCTTTTTTTTGTCTTCCTCTTCTAATATATTCTTAACATTAGCTCTCATTTCTTCTACCTGAGCAAGTGCATCATCTATGATCCTTTTTGCCTGTATTCTAGCTTGGTTTAAAGCGGCATTATACTTGGCAATCTGCTCTTCCGTGAGTCTTAAAAGATGAACAGAACTATTAAAAGAATCCAATACTTTTTTACTTCTAGTGCTTATTATTTCATCTAACTTTGGTAAAAATAAACAACTTACTACGAAAAAAAGTGAAGAGAAAAAAATTAAAAACCAAAAAACTTGAGAAAAGAAGGTTGAAACATCAAGCTGTGGCATGTGTTAAGCAACAAATATTAATAATACTGCAAGTAAAAACGCAAGCAATCCCATTATTTCAACCATAGCAGCACCAATATAAACGTAAGTTTTCATTTTACCTTCCGATTCAGGATTCCTCGCAATCCCATTCAGCATAGCAGAAAAGATATTAGCTATACCTAAACCAGCACCGAGCATTCCAAACGCAACTAAACCAATTGCTATAAATTTTAAAGCTACTAAATCCATATATTACCTTTAAACATTTCTTTATAATATAATTGTAAAATATTCTGCAAGGAAGTCAATTACTTTACTGCATCTGACAAATATACACATGTTAATATAGTAAATATATAAGCTTGTAAAACTGCAACAAATACTTCAAACCCTATCAATGCAATTATGAACAAAAACGGCGCAGGAGTGAGAAATATGTTCATATTTACAATAAACCCTGCTATCACTTTGATAATTGTATGACCCGCAATCATATTTGCTGCAAGCCTTATTGATAGGCTAATCGGCCTTACTAAATAAGCAAACAACTTAATAATAATTATTATAGGTGCAAGCCACGAAGGAGTTCCTTTTGGTAGCAATATGCGTAAAAATTCTACTCCCCTTTCTTTAAATCCAACAATCGTTATATAAATAAAAACCACCATCGATAAAGCGAAGGTGACTATCACATGACTTGTGACCGTGAAACTATAAGGAAGAACACCAACCAAATTACATGATAAAATGAAAATAAACACTGTAAATATCAATGGAATGTGCTGCAAGCCTTTGCTTCCAGTGTTACTTTCTATTATTGAAACAACAAAATCATATACATATTCAACTGCAGCTTGCAAATATCCTGGTATTACTGACCCCTTCTTTATTCCAAAAAGCAAAAAGAGTATCACCAATATCACCGAAATCATCATGAAAAGAGATGAATTGGTAAAGCTTACGTCATACCCAAATAACCTAGGTAACTCTATTATTGTATATACTTTAAACTGTTCCAGTGGATTTAATGCCATTTTAATCTGAACTATAAACAGTAAATAAAGTATGAATTTTATAGGACAAAGTCAAGAATTAAGATAAAGCCCTGTATCATTATAACATTGATACATTAACAAAATATGTAATTAGAGTATTAATTACAGTCAGCTCTGTATTTTAAAACTTACTAATCTTATTAAATAATTCAATATCTTGACTTAACATCTTATTTTAATTATAATTTAATTTTTAGTGAGGTATTATTATGAACGAAATAGATTTTATTAACACTAATCATCCTTTAAATTTAGAGCAGGAATTTGGTAGTGGATACATTAAACTAACAGATGGCTCCTTTAACGAATATACTGGCCATTATCAAATGGGAAGCGAAATACTAGATAAAAGCCATAATATGATAGGAAACTTAACTATTGATGGTTACATTCATAACTTCCATGAAGATAACCACAATATGAATCTTAAGCTCTCTATGGAGATAGATTTAAAAGGTGATATCGAGAAGATAAATTCTCTCTACAATAATATATAAAATTACAAAAACTTCTGCATCCTTGTTTGTGATGTAGAAGTTACCTTTTATTCCATTACAACAAGCTTTAAAAGCACTACATTTTATATTACAATAACTCTTTTATTTCTTTAAAGGTTCATGAAATTCACATTATCTTGGTTATTAGAACACTTAGAAACCAATGCTAGTTTAGAAGAAATTACCGATAAATTAACTCACATAGGGTTAGAAGTAGAAGATGTGATCGACAATACCAAATTAGCTGGTTTTATTGTTGCAAAAGTATTAGAAGTTGCACCTCATCCAAATGCCGATAAATTAAAATTATGTAAAGTAGATGACAGAAGTAAAACTCTACAAATAGTTTGCGGAGCAAACAATGTTAGAGAAGGTATGAAAACTGTGCTTGCATCTCTTGGTAGCACATTGCCAGAAAGTGATTTCACAATCAAGCCTACAAAAATACGAGGAGTGCTAAGTGAAGGGATGCTCTGCTCTGCTTCTGAACTTGCGCTAGTTCAAGAGGAAAGTGAAGGAATAATCGAGCTTTCCGATGATTATAAAGTAGGGGATAAATTTTTCAATTGTGACCCTGTAATTGATATAAATGTTACTCCAAACCGTGGAGATTGCTTAGGCATTTATGGAATAGCTCGCGACCTTGCTGCAACTGGAATTGGGACATTAAAGACTTTAAGCATTCCACAACTTACCAGCTCCATAAATTCACCAATCGATGTTGAAGTGACTGACGGAGAAAGTTTTATTAGTGGAATATACATCGCCAATGTAAAAAATCAAGAAAGCCCAAAGTGGCTAAAAGATAAATTGGAATCGATAGGAATGCGCTCCATTTCTACAATAGTTGACATTACTAACTATATTATGATATCTTTTAATCGTCCAATGCATGCGTTTGATGCAAACAAAGTAGATGGCAAACTTACAATAAGAAAAGCAAATGATGGAGAAAGCTTCTTTGCTTTAAATGGTAAGGAATATTTACTGGACAATAATATAAACATTTATTCTGATAGTAAAAATATTCATGGAGTTGCTGGAATTATAGGTGGAAAGTGCAGTGAATGTACTCTTGAAACCACCAATATTTTTTTGGAATTAGCTTTGCTCGATCCAATCTCTATCACTAAATCTTCAAGACAGCTCAGCATCTCCACAGACGCTAGTTACAGATTTGCACGTTCAATCGATCCTGGATTTACCCTTGATGGACTCAATCTTGCAGCCAAAATGATTTTGGATTTATGTGGTGGAGAAGTCTCAAGCGTAGTGTCTGCCGGTAATCTAGATAAAGAATACACCTCTGTCATCCAAGTAGCTGACACTGGGATCCAGAAAAAACCATGCCGGAATGATGCTAAGATAAGCCTTGATTACCAAGATATAAACAAGTTTGGAAGTGTATCTGTATCACCTGATGAGACGTTCGATATCTTAACGAAACTAGGGTTTAGTATTGATAAAAAAACCGAAGGCAATTGGAATGTACAAGTACCAAGCTGGAGACCGGACGTGACTATACCTGCTGACCTAATTGAAGAAGTAACAAGAATATACGGCTATGACAAAATAAAAGAAGAACCACTACCAAATAATGTTGAAGAAGTAGATAGTACATACGACAATTTGCGTATTTTGATGACAAACAGAGGGTTTCATGAAGTGCTAACCTGGTCGTTTATGAGTGAATCAACAGCTGAAAAATTTGGTTACTCGAATAAGTTATTTATCATCGATAATCCGTTTAACAATAACTTTAATATGATGAGACCAAGTATTATGCCAAATTTATTGCAAGTCACTGCTGATAATATTGCCCATGGAGTATCTGATCTTGCAATCTTCGAAATTGGGCCGATTTACGATGGTGAAGCTCAGTCTAAACATGTCTTAAGTGGAATAAGAACAGGAAATAATTTACCGCGAAACCATTATAATATTGATAGGAAAGTAGATGTTTTTGACGCAAAGGCTGATTGCATAGCAGCTTTGGAGTTTTTTAACGTCAATTGCGATAATTTAACGATAGAGAGAGCAGAAAAAGAATATTATCATCCAGGAAAGTCAGGCACCTTATCTTTTAGAAGTAAAATAGTTGTTTATTTTGGAGAGTTGCATCCTAATATATTAGATCTTTTTGACATCAAGCAAAAAGTTGTAGGTTTTGAGGTAATACTAGAAAATATTGAAAATTTACCTGTAAGTAGAAAGAAATTTATCGATTATAAATACCAAAGTGTAAAACGTGATTTTGCATTTATTGTAAATAAGGATGTGGAAGTAGGTAACATAATCAATGTGGTAAAAAAAAGCTCAGAGCTCATCACAGAAGTTTTAGTATTTGACGTATACCATGGAAACAATATAGAACCGAATAAGATGTCTATAGCATTGTCAGTTACTTTCTGCTCTCCAATCCACACTTTAACTGAAAAAGAGATCCAAAAAGAATCAAGTGCTATAGTTAATTTAGTATGTGAAAATACCGGAGGAACCTTGAGAACTAGTCATTAAAACGTAATCACAGTTTCCTGATTTTGCTGTGTCACACTTACTTCATCCAATCTATTCCCTATCTTGAATTCAATATCCTTAAAAAATCTATTCCACATTCCATGCAAATGCTCTTCTATTTTAGGCCATACATCATCCTTAAATGTTTCACCATCATCAGAAAATACATCACCTATCAAGGCTCCTACTTCTTCATAACTTGATTCGAAATGTTGAAGAAATGTCTCTATTTCCTTATGAGTATCATGTGCCACACTCAACGCTTTTCCTTCTACGTTGCCATTTTTGTTTATAACAGTAGCTGATAACCCCAACCGAATATAACCCAAACCTACCTGCAAAGAGTTCCAGGCCTTCTGAGCAATATTCTGAGTCAGTTACTTTCTGCTCTCCAATCCACACTTTAACTGAAAAAGAGATCCAAAAAGAATCAAGTGCTATAGTTAATTTAGTATGTGAAAATACCGGAGGAACCTTGAGAACTAGTCATTAAAACGTAATCACAGTTTCCTGATTTTGCTGTGTCACACTTACTTCATCCAATCTATTCCCTATCTTGAATTCAATATCCTTAAAAAATCTATTCCACATTCCATGCAAATGCTCTTCTATTTTAGGCCATACATCATCCTTAAATGTTTCACCATCATCAGAAAATACATCACCTATCAAGGCTCCTACTTCTTCATAACTTGATTCGAAATGTTGAAGAAATGTCTCTATTTCCTTATGAGTATCATGTGCCACACTCAACGCTTTTCCTTCTACGTTGCCATTTTTGTTTATAACAGTAGCTGATAACCCCAACCGAATATAACCCAAACCTACCTGCAAAGAGTTCCAGGCCTTCTGAGCAATATTCTGATTATCTTTGGGTACATTACTTATTACAAGGTTTACCAGCCGGTTTATTAAAGGGGATAACAAATTTTGACAAAAATGCTTGATATTATCTTTCGTTTTAATCACAGGATATTTGATGCATTTCTCTGCTAAACAGTATTCAAGTTCTGCTTTCTCCAGCAACTCCTTGATTTTTGCTTCATCAAAATTTTCTTCCTTGAGCGCCTCCAACAACTTATCTTCTATTATTGCAAACTTTATTTTTTCGCGAGATTCCAGCTCTTCTCTATAATTATTTTTTGTTTCTTCATTTATCAACAATCCTTCTTTTTTTAACTCTAATTGTTTTAATGCTTCTAGAATCGCTTTATTCCTTTCTAGAAGGACTTTTATTGACTTTGTAATTGGATGACCTTTTTCCCTTTGTTTAGCTTGTAAACGCTCATTTTGATCTTTGAGTGTTTGTTCTAATTTAGATTCTTCTAAATGTTTTTCATCTTGTACACGAAAAGCTTCAATTATTTCTGCTAGATCTGATTCATCATATCTTTTTAATGTCCCGCATAAATTTAAAACACCCTCTTTTTGTTCTTTAAGCAACCTTTGTACTTTATATTTTTTTATTTCTAAATACGCCTCTTCTATGAAGTCATTTATTTTAGCTGAAGCTTCCTTATCCGATAGAACCTTTACTTTTTTTTCTAAATCTTCAAGCTGCTTCCTTAGGCTTTGCTTCTCCTTATCCGGTATACCTGATTGACTTAACTCACTTTGAGCTTTTTTTATTACTGATTTTATCAGCCTGTGCTCAACCTCTTGATCATCATATTCAAATTTAAAAAGGTCTTCTAACCTCCTTTTTAAGGTGCCATCTGTTAAGCTACTGTTTCCATGTATTTCTTTTAATTCCTTATGTCTATTGTTATACCTTATTTGACCTATTCCTCTTAAACGTTCAATCTCTTCTTTCGCATTATCCAAGGCTTTCTCTGTTGCTTGGGGATGATCATTTTTATAAATATCAATTGCTTTTCTTTCAACTATTTTGCCTTTCTCTTTAAGCTCTTTCCATTCCGCCTCATGTACAGAAAATTCATCATCTTTTGAGTCACTTGGTACTTCTATTCCTACGTTTTTCAAATCTTCTATTATCATCTCTTTCTCATTTGGTAATTCTTTACCTTGGCTTTCTAGTTTCTGTTTCACTAAAGTATTTCTTAGCTCATCTTCCAGTGAAAAATCTTCTCCCCGTCTATCTCGCTGAAATTTAATTGCTTGTATAAAAGCAACTCGATAAGCATTTTGTATTAAGTAATTCACCAGTTTAGAATCTACACTATCCACCACTTTCAGTCTGAATTCGTCCAACAATTCCTTCAGCTTATCATATGTAATATCTTTTCCTTCTAGCTTCATTAGCTCTTCCATAGTCTTTGCGAATTCCTGAATCGAAATTGCAAGCACATTCTTGATCTCATTACGTAAAGGCCTAAGGCCGTTTTTTAAATTGATATTAGCTGATAATTTCAGTATGGTATTATGTTCTGAATCACGTGCAACATTAAACCAACTACCATCTTTATCTTCATATAAATCTCTAAGTAATTGTTCAAATTGCGGTGGAAACTTAACTTCCATATCCCACTTAATGTCTGACTTACCAGCATCTATTTCACGAAAAGACACTTCAATATTCTGGTATTCATTCTGATATAACCCATTACTTATTTTTAGAGCAGCAACCAAAGAATGAGATAACTTTCTGTTTGTAAGATAAAAAGTAGCTAAGGCGGGTGTTGCAGGAATAATTAAGGCTATAAGCACAGCTATATCAACAAGAATTGCAATTGCAGCAAGAACGCCATATGCTAATCTTTTTGCTGTACTTACCTCACTCTTTTTTGTTTTACTTTCCTCTGAACTGGTTTGTGTTTTACTGTTTGTTTTATATATAACTAACCCCAATGCAACAGAAGCAACATAAGGAAACATTAAAACTGATAGAGCTGAATTTAATACTTTCTTCTCCAGGCAAGCTCTGTTTATTTCCTTAAATATTTCGCTTGATATATTATACCAGGAAGTAAAAAAATCGGAGCCGTAACCTTTATAATGAAATATACTTAGTGGAATGCTAAAATCAGCACCTATTTTTTTTAAATTACTAACAGATTCTTGCTCTTCCAAAGTAGCAACAGGTCCTTCCTGTTTTTCTGAAGTAGCAAAAGATTCTCTTTGTAAATTAGGTTGTCCATTTAATGCATCTAAATCACCACTATTGTTATTTAAGTCAACAACTTCCTCACAACCTACAACAGCATTCATACCATAACCTTATCCAATTACCTTAAGTATAGCATAAATACTGACAATCTTGCAACTTTATTAAAAATCTAACGCTCAATGCTAACATTTAAATCCTGATATTCCTTAGAATAAAAGTTAGTTCCAATTTCTGTATTAATGTCCAAAGATAAGGCAAGGGTCTGCTCTTTTATATATTCAATCCACGTATTTATTGCTTCCTTAATTTTCTCATCTTCTGTTTTGATTATTACTCTGATTCTATCGGACATATGAAAATCAGCTTGTTTCCTAGTTTCCTGAATGAGCCTCACTACATCTCTTGCAAGCCCTTCTAGAATCAATTCATCATTTAAAGTAGTGTTTAGGATAACAACCCCTTTGTTGTTATCAAATACAGAGGAGAATTCACTGTTTGCTTTTAATAATAGTTCATATTCGCCTTTTTCTATGATATAATTTTCTGACTCGTCCCCCAAAAATATGAGACCTCTTTCTGTCATTCCAGCGCGTGACGCTGGAATCTGCGTCTTGATCCCAGTGTCAGCTACTCGGATGACACCGGATTCAACTTGTTTCCACTTTCCTTGTTTAACATATTGAACCAGTGTCTTAATCTTCTCCGGAATTCTTTTTCCAAGCACAGGGAAGTTGAGTTTTAACTCTAGTGATGCAATATCTTCAAGTCTGTTTACTAACTTCAGTTTTTTTACATTTACCTCATCTTTTATCATCTCTTGGTACTCATTTGAGTTTTCAGCACACTGGATCCCAGTGTCACGCACTGGGATGAAAGAAAACGGCTCACCTTCAAGAAAACTACAGGAAGACTGATGATAAATGATCATACTGCCAAGTGGCTGTCTGATACGTATATTAAAAGTGTTTCTAATAGAGAGTGCAGAGTTACATATCTCTCTCACTAGATCCATTTTGGCAATGAGCTGACTATCAAACTTCTCTAATTGTGGGAAATCAGCCAAATGAACAGATGTTTCTTCATACTTAAGCCCTTGCCATATATTCTCTGTTATAAGTGGCAACAAAGGGGCTGCAGCTCTTAGTATGTAATAAAAAACCGTATATAGAACATTATAAGCATCAGTTTTATCCTGATCCAAATCACTTTTCCAAAAACGCTCGCGACTGCGACGAATATACCAATTATTTAGCACTTCAAAAAAGTTCATCAAAATTTTGCAAGCCTCTTGGGAGTTATAGCTGTTCATAGAAGTTTGGATACTTTCTACAGCTTCAAAACATTTGGAAATCATGTAGCGATCAATAGTACTTTGATAATCCTTACAAACTTCAGCTTTAATTCCATCTGCATTTGCATACATGGTAAAAAAGTGATAACTGTTCCAAATAGGTTTTATTACGTTTTTCAGAACATCTCGTATTGAGTTTCCTTTTTTATCGAGTAGCAAATTACCACCACAAACAATAGATCCAGAAAGCATAAGAAAACGCAGTGCATCAGAACCGTATCTATCAAAAACCTCCATTGGATCTGCATAGTTATTCAAACGCTTGGACAATTTTTGCCCTTTTACATCCAAAACAACACCGTGGCATATGCAGTTCTTAAATGGTTCCCTATCAAACAAAGCAGTGGACAATACAAAGAGCGTATAAAACCACCCCCTGGTTTGCGCTATGTATTCAGTGATAAAATCTGCAGTTTCAAACCACTCCTTATTTTCAAACGGATAGTGGACTTGTGCGAATGGCATCGAGCCAGATTCAAACCAGCAGTCAAATACGTCAGGCACACGACGCATAACTGATTTTCCTGTTGGATCATCAGGATTTGGCCTCGTTAAAGTATCGATAAATGGTCTGTGCAAATCATCTACTTTAACATTAAAATCTCGCTCTAGTTCTTCTATCGAACCATATACATCCACTCTTGGATATCTTGTATCATCTGATTGCCACACAGGAATCGGAGTACCCCAGAATCGATTGCGTGAAATTGACCAGTCGTGTGCCCCTTCAAGCCATTTTCCAAATTGACCATCTCTAATGTGGTTTGGTATCCAATTAACTCTCTTATTTAGCTCTACCATTCTGCTTTTGAATTTTGTAACGGCAACATACCAAGAAGGCATAGTGCGATAGATCAAAGGAGTGTCAGTTCTCCAGCAGTGTGGATAATTGTGAATATATTGTTCAGTTTTGAACCAGTTTCCTTGTTCTTTCAATTTTTTTATTACTGTATCATTGGTATCAAAAACATGAACCCCTGCCAAATCTGAAACTTCAGCAGTAAATTTTCCACTGTTATCAATTGGACAAATAACTGAAATATCATGGCTTTGGCAAAGGTAAAAATCTTCCTCACCAAATCCAGGAGCAGTGTGTACAACGCCAGTACCATCTTCTCCTGTAACATAATCAGCAACAAAAACACGGAATGCATTCTTTGTATCTTTAAAGTAATCAAACAGCGGCTTATAGGAAAGGCCTGCAAGATCATTCGCTTTAAGTTTTATATTGCATTTTTCATATGGAATATTGTTTTGTTCAGAGTGGCTGATAAATTTTTCTAGGTAGCTTTCAGCGAAAATATAAATTTCACTGTTCACTGAACTCCTTTCATTAACTTCTGTCATCCCAGTGCTTCGACACTGGGATCCAGAAATAGATTCCAGCGTCACGCGCTGGAATGACACCAAAGAGTGGACTGACACTGCACAATACTTGATGTCCTTTCCTATCGCCAATGCCAGATTGCTAGGAAGAGTCCAAGGAGTTGTAGTCCAAGCAAGTAATTTACATTTTTGTTTAACACTTTTAAACTGCTGTGGGTTTTCTAAAAGCTCAAATGCAACAGTTACAGCTTTGCTAGTCTTTTCTCTATACGCGTTATCAAGCCTTGTTTCAAAATTGGATAATGGAGTTTCGCACGCCCAGCTATATGGAACAACGCGTACTGATTCATACACTAGACCCTTATCATAAAGCTGTTTAAATGCCCACATGACCGACTCCATGAATGATTTATCCGTGGTTTTATAGTCATTATGAAAATCCACCCACCTTGCCTGCCTATTGACATATTTTTCCCACTCTGATGAAAATCTCATTACAGAAGTACGACAATGGTTATTGAATTTTTCAATGCCGAATTTTTCTATCTCAGTTCTACCAGATATTCCAAGTTCTTTTTCTGCACCCATCTCAGCCGGTAATCCATGGCAATCCCAACCAAATCTACGTTCAACCCTTTTTTGAAGCATAGTTTGATATCTTGCAAATGCGTCTTTGATGAAACCAGTGAGTAAATGTCCATAATGTGGAAGTCCATTTGCAAACGGAGGCCCATCATAAAACACAAAACAATTATCCTTGGAACGTTCTCCAACTGACCGCTCAAAAACTTTATTTTCCTGCCAAAATTTTATGATTTCTTTTTCTAACGACGAAAAATCAGGACTACTTACTGTATCAGGATAATGCTTTGACTTCATGTTCATTTTGACCGGATAAAGCCAAAGAATATAGGGCTTTCTAGAAAATTACAAATGCAAAAAGAAACAAACTTATTCCTGCACCCCACACCCTATAGCTAACACAATCCCACGTCATACCGCGATTCATTCGCGGTATCTCAGCTTAACCGTCATATCGTCACGGTATCTCTAGATCCCGCTAACAAGTAGCGGGATGACGGTTGTCGGTAAGCCTAAATTACTTTAGCTATAGTTGATAAACTTGAAATAAACTACGTGAAGTACTTCTATCTTGTTCTATAGGGGTACTTTCTCTCAATCAAAATAATTCTCTGACGGATGTCCAACAGAGCTATCCTGCACCACACCCCAACAAACTGTTCTGCCGAGCTTCCAACACTTTCACGTTTACTATTTTGTCCCTGTATTTACCTTCAGGATCATCAATGCACACTGATTGCATATATGGGCTTTTACCAATAATTTGGTTTTGGTGTTTGCCTTTTTTATCACTGAACAAAGCAGGTATAGTTTTGCCTACCATACTCTGGTTAAACTCAAGTTGTTGCTTACTAATTAATTTCTGTAAACGAAGAAGGCGTTCTGTTTTAACCTCTTCTGGTACTTGATCTTTTATTTCTGCTCCTGGTGTACCTGGTCTTGGGCTATATTTAAAGCTATAAGCCTGAGCATATCTAATTTTTTCTACTAATTTTACAGTTTCTTCAAAATCTTTTTCGGTTTCTCCAGGAAAACCAACAATAAAATCAGAAGAAAATTCGATTTCAGGTTTCAATTTGCGAAATCTGTCTATTATTTCCAAATACTCCTCTGCAGTGTGCTTTCTGTTCATCGCGTGCAATATTTTATTCGAACCTGACTGCACAGGCAGGTGAATAAATGGCATGAGTTTTGGCTCTTCCGCATGCGCCAAGTAGAGAGATTCATGCATATCTCTTGGATGAGAAGTTGTATAACGAATCCTCTCTAGCTTTTCAATTTTAGCAATATGACTAACTAATTTGCCTAAATCCCACACTTCCCCTTCGCATTTCCCATGGTAAGCATTGACGTTCTGACCAAGCAAATTGATTTCCTTCGCCCCATTTGCAACTAATTTCAATGCTTCACGAAATATTTCATTCACTGGCCGTGAATACTCAGCTCCACGAGTATATGGTACTACACAAAACGTACAAAATTTATCACAACCTTCTTGTATGGCAAGAAACGCAGAAGACCCCTGGCTATTGCCATAGCATTCATCTGGCAATTTATCAAACTTTGCAACTTCAGGAAAATCAGTGTTTATTACATGACCTTTACTTCTGCTTGCTTTGACTATCAGCTCCGGTAAGGTAGCGATACTCTGCGGACCAACAACAATATCAACAAAAGGAGCCCTTCTGAATACTTCTTCTCCCTCTGCTTGCGCTACACATCCAGCCACCACTATAGTAATTTCTTTTCGTGACGAATGAATCTTCCCGAGCTCAGAATAAAGCTTTTCTGCTGCCTTCTCTCTAATGTGACAAGTGTTCAGTATCACCAAATCAGCTTTTTCTGCATCACTAACAACGTTGAACCCCAAAGGTTTAATTATATTTTCCATTAAAACGGAGTCATAAACGTTCATCTGACAGCCGTAAGTTTTAATATATAGGCCTTTCATATTTGGTATGTCTTTTTCAAAACCCTACATATAATCACATTAAATGTCTAACAGACCAGCGCGTGACGCTAGTGAACTTGCTAGCACAATAGATTTTTATAAAATTGGATCCCAATGTCAAGCACACAGCTATTGCAACTCGACTTCACCAGTATCCCTGTAAAAATCATTGGTAAACCTCAGTAACTTTAGCTTATGTTATTTTCAAAAAAGTCAAAAATGAAAATAGAAGAGTAGCTGAGCTTTCTGCTTTTTCTGGGTAAGGTCAGTCAAAAAGGTTTTACAACAACCATAATAACTATAACTATTATCAATACTGTAACTGCTTCATTTAAAACACGAAAATAAACGTGTTTTTTTTCATTTGAACCCATTGCAAAATTTTTCCTATATTTTGCAAGTAGCATATGAACAATTAACATCAAAAGTATTGCAAATGCTTTTACATGAAACCATCCTTCACGATATGCTTCCCTAATAACCATTAATGTGATTCCAAGACCAAGTGAGAAAAGCATTGCAGGGTTTATGATATATCTAAGTAGCCTCTTTTCCATTGTTTGAAGCAAGCTATCATTTTCCGATCCCGGTTTTACAGTTGCGTGGTAGACATAAAGCCTGGGTAAATAAAGCATACCTGCCATCCACATAATGGCGGAGATAACGTGAAAAGCTTCAAGCCAGTGGTAGTAATCCATTGAGATTTATTACAAAATGTTAAAAATTTCTGATATTATTTTAGTTTAATGAAAAAGAAATCGATATGAAAGCAGAAAATTTCACTAAAGAACAGATAATTGGATTCTACAGGAAAATGCTACTCATACGCAGATTTGAAGAAAAAGCAGGACAATTATATGGAATGGGATTAATAGGTGGGTTCTGTCACCTATCAATAGGGCAAGAAGCAGTTGCAGTTGGAACTCAAGCTGCATCAAAATTAGGTGATGCTTTTATCACAAGTTATAGAGACCATGGCTTAATGCTCGCATGTAATTCTGATCCAAATGTTGTAATGGCAGAACTCACTGGCAAAGAAACAGGATGCTCGAAAGGTAAAGGTGGTTCGATGCACGTATTTGACGTTGCAAAAAAATTCTTCGGCGGACATGGAATAGTGGGGGCACAAGTTCCAATTGGCACAGGAATAGCATTTGCTAATAAATATAAGAAAAGAGACAACGTGGTATTCACGTATTTTGGTGACGGTGCTGTAAATCAAGGGCAAACATATGAATCATTTAATATGGCAGCTTTATGGAAGTTACCTGTAGTTTATATTATAGAGAATAACGGATATGCAATGGGTACTTCTGTAGAAAGATCCACTTTGGTAACTGAGCTATATAAAAAAGGAGAAAGTTTTGGTATTCCTGGAAAACAAGTTGATGGAATGGATTTTTTCTCTGTTTATGCGGCTACAAGCGAAGCAGCGGAACACACACGCAGCGGAAAAGGGCCTATCCTGCTTGAAATGAAGACATATCGATATCGCGGCCATTCGATGTCAGATCCTGCTACTTATCGCTTAAAAGAAGAAGTTGAAGATATGAAGCAAAATCATGACCCTATAGGCACTTTAAAGAAATACATGATAGATAATAAAATTGCTTCAGAAGAAGAATGTAAAGTAATTGATAAGGAAGTACGTGATTTAGTAAAAAAGTCGGAAGATTTTGCCAAAAATAGTAAAGAACCAAGCGTTGATGAGTTGTATACTGATGTTTATAAATTTGTTAGCTAAGTAGGCTTCTTTTTTTTTATCCAGGTGGCAACTAATTGTACGAACATTGTATAGTAAACGATGTCATTCAAGTAGCTCCTTCTCCCGTCATCTAAGTAGCCTTCTTCTTGTCATCCGAGTAGCTGAAACTGATTCCTTTATGACGGCCCAGTGCCCTCTTCTTGTCATCCCAGTGCCCTGAATACTTGGATCCAGAAAAAAGAATGGTGTCATCCCAGTGCCCCGACACTGGGATCCAGAAAAGTTTGCTTGTAAGCAAGCAAACTAGCATAGAAAGTGGTTACAACATTTTCGATGAGATTATATGGAAAACTGGATCCCAGTGTCTGGGCACTGGGATGACAGCAGTCCTACGTCATACCGCGATTCATTCGCGGTATCTCTTAACATAGATCCCGCTAACAAGCAGCGGGATGACGGTTGTCAGGGTGTCATCCGAGTAGCCTCTTTCTTGTTATCCGAGTAGCCTCTTTCTTGTTATCCGAGTAGCCCCTTCTTGTATCTTGTCAAAAGCATCTAATGTTTTAAGCTTAAGCATTAGGTGGAGAAGGGAGGAACTCTGTGCTTCTTCTTAGATATAAAATCTGTAGAGGAGATAAGAATTCCCTTCTCAAAAGTATAGGCTGGACGGTATCGTAGAAAGACCTGAATGGTTCTAATTCTGTATTCACAAGACTAGCCTTACTTTTCATTTTTAATGGTAACGTATGGGGTTATATATGATCAACAACTTTTTGGGCATAGATATATCAAAAGATCGCTTTGATGTTTTTCTCTCATTTATAAGCAAAAAAGGAAAGCGTGAAATTAGAAAAAGAAGCTTTAAGAACGATGATCATGGGTTTCAAAGTCTACTGAATTTTCTACACAAACATAATGTAGAAAAAGTAAAAACCTGCATGGAATCTACTGGTTGTTATAGCGAAGCACTGGCTGAATTTCTACACAATGCTGGACATTTTGTAAGTGTTGTAAATCCTTATTGCATAAAATCTTATGCAAGGAGTAAGCTGATACGACAAAAGAATGATCAGACCGATGCAGAAGTTATTGCTGATTATTGCCAAAGACAGGAACCTTCTAGTTGGACACCACCTTCTCCTGAAATGAAAAAATTAAAACATCTTTATCGTTGCTCAGTTGCGTTAAAAGATGAGTTAACATTAGTAAATAACCACTTAGAAAAAAAAGAGAGACTGCCTAAAGAAGTTGCAAATGCTTGGGAAGACCTTGCAATGAATATAGCTCAAAAAATAGAAACAATAAAAAACTCCGTACGTGAACTATTAAATCAACACAAAGAATTGTTGGAAAATTTTCAACTTCTATTGACTATTCCAGGCATAGGAGAAGAATCAGCAATAGCTATTTTAGCTGAAGTTTCTGATATAGAGGTTTTTAGAGATGCCAGGCAATTGGCAGCATATACAGGAGTTATACCACGAAATATGACGTCAGGTTCCTCTGTATATGCCAAACCCAGATTAAGTAAATCCGGTTCACAAACATTACGTAAGGCACTTTTCTTTCCTGCCATAGTAGCTAAGAATCACAATCCTATCATTATGAGCTTTTGCCAAAGATTAAAGGAAAAGGGTAAGCATAATATGGCCATCGTTGGTGCTGCAATGCGTAAGCTACTCCATATCATTTTCGGTATTCTGACATCCAAAAGTGCTTTTGATCCTAACCATATCAAAAACTACAGGGCTAGGAGGTTGACTGAAGGTTTAGTACTTTAAAATCAAAAATGCTTCCTATCTATCTTATGTAAAGTGGTATCTTACACAAATTTATTGAATGTTGTTGGTTAGTGGATATGTTGATAAGTAAACTTCATCTGTTTTGTGCGTATAAAACTAATTTACTTATCAACATATCCACTAACTATAATCTGTGTACTGTTACACAATTGGAAGTATTTTTTGATTTTATGATGCAACTTGGGAAATTTTTATAATTTTTTTGTTGACTAACAAGACGGTATCTCCTGTCATCCCAGTGCTCTTTTTTTGTCATCCGAGTAGTCCCTTTTTTGTCATCCCAGTGCCCCGACACTGGGATGACAGCAGTCCTACGTCATACCGCGATTCATTCCTACGTCATACCGCGATTCATTCGCGGTATCTCTTAACATAGATCCCGCTAACAAGCAGCGGGATGACACCTCTCTTGGGCTCTTTTAGCTACAAACGTTAAGAAATTTACCAAACGAAAAAAAAGGCAAAAGAAGCCCTAGTCATTGTCTATTTTCAGTATTGGCGTTTTTTAAGTCTTAAACACTGCAATTTAGCTGCTTTTAAATACAACTTACCTTAGCTAAGATGTTTAAGAAATTTACTAAGCAGAAAAAAAGGCAAAAGAAACCCCATGTTAGCTAGTTGTCACTCTCTAATCCTGCAAATTGGCGTACTATACTGTCTTAAACGACTTATAAGCGCGTTTCAGCTTATATAGGCAAAAACCTAGAAATGTTGTGAAGACATAAGGTGCACATAGTGCAAAAAATTAAAAATAAGACGCCAACTACGTTGTTTTCTTGCTGTTTAATCTGCACAGATGAAGATAACTGAATACCTTCAGTTTCATGATAAGGGGGCTGGCGGAGTTTGTCAAGTAGGTTTTTTCTTTTCTAACGGTTGTTGCCAAAAACTATACAAAAAGTCTAATGAGTTAACTTCCATATATCCTGAGTAGTTCTTGTGCATTAGCTTTGATTAGGATAGGGCATTTTCTGTCATTTAATAGGGAACGCAATATTTCAGTTGCACCTTTAATGTCGTTATTATGTATCTTTACTACAGCGATAGCTTCTTGGCTTGAATAAGGATACACTGCACTTGATTCTAAATTATCAATTTTATCTTTATTTATTTTTTCACCGTTGGAGTGAAGTAAGCTCATTACTTCTAAGTATTGTGCTAACTCACGCAAAACATCAGGAGCATCTTTATCATCTGCCAAATCATTATAAATAGATGCTGTGTTTGTTGGCATTGAATCTGAGATATGATTGAATGCGTGTTCAAAATTTGCTAAATACCCCCAATTTGAATCTATTTCTTCTAGCAGCGGCTTATTATCTTTTTTAAAGAATAATACTTCGTAAAACTTGTCACCCCCAGTTATAGATTGTTTTGTGTTATCAATGTTGCGCAATAAGTATAATGTGATGCCAACTAACATTGGTGCGAGTGCAAGCAGAAAGATGTATTTTTTCATGGTAATATTCCAAATAGTTATATATTTATACATTAATGCTTTTGATTTGCAAAAACATATTGACATAGTGATTATATCACATAATAATATTCTCAAAGTTGTTTGAATAGTTGGAGATTAAAATATTTCTAAAGTAGAAATAAAGACAGCAGTATTAAGCTAAATTATTTTTTGTCGGATTTATCCGATGTACCCTCAACCTTTTATAGGTTGAAGTCTAAATTTGAGAGTTTGATCCTGGCTCAGAATGAACGCTGGCGGCAGGCCTAACACATGCAAGTCGAACGGAGTTATATTGTAGCTTGCTATGGTATAACTTAGTGGCAGACGGGTGAGTAATATATAGGAATCTACCTAGTAGTACGGAATAATTGTTGGAAACGGCAACTAATACCGTATACGCCCTACGGGGGAAAAATTTATTGCTATTAGATGAGCCTATATTAGATTAGCTAGTTGGTGGGGTAATAGCCTACCAAGGCAATGATCTATAGCTGATCTGAGAGGATGATCAGCCACACTGGAACTGAGATACGGTCCAGACTCCTACGGGAGGCAGCAGTGGGGAATATTGGACAATGGGCGAAAGCCTGATCCAGCCATGCCGCATGAGTGAAGAAGGCCTTTGGGTTGTAAAGCTCTTTTAGTGAGGAAGATAATGACGGTACTCACAGAAGAAGTCCTGGCTAACTCCGTGCCAGCAGCCGCGGTAATACGGAGAGGGCTAGCGTTATTCAGAATTATTGGGCGTAAAGGGCGCGTAGGCTGGTTAGTAAGTTAAAAGTGAAATCCCGAGGCTTAACCTTGGAACTGCTTTTAAAACTGCTAACCTAGAGATTGAAAGAGGATAGAGGAATTCCTAGTGTAGAGGTGAAATTCGTAAATATTAGGAGGAACACCAGTGGCGAAGGCGTCTATCTGGTTCAAATCTGACGCTGAGGCGCGAAGGCGTGGGGAGCAAACAGGATTAGATACCCTGGTAGTCCACGCTGTAAACGATGAATGTTAAATATGGGAAGTTTACTTTCTGTATTACAGCTAACGCGTTAAACATTCCGCCTGGGGACTACGGTCGCAAGATTAAAACTCAAAGGAATTGACGGGGACCCGCACAAGCGGTGGAGCATGTGGTTTAATTCGATGCAACGCGAAAAACCTTACCACTCCTTGACATGGAAATTATACCTATTCGAAGGGATAGGGTCGGTTCGGCCGGATTTCACACAGGTGTTGCATGGCTGTCGTCAGCTCGTGTCGTGAGATGTTGGGTTAAGTCCCGCAACGAGCGCAACCCTCATCCTTAGTTACCATCAGGTAATGCTGGGGACTTTAAGGAAACTGCCAGTGATAAACTGGAGGAAGGTGGGGATGATGTCAAGTCATCATGGCCCTTATGGAGTGGGCTACACACGTGCTACAATGGTGGCTACAATGGGCTGCAAAGTCGCGAGGCTAAGCTAATCCCTTAAAAGCCATCTCAGTTCGGATTGTACTCTGCAACTCGAGTACATGAAGTTGGAATCGCTAGTAATCGTGGATCAGCATGCCACGGTGAATACGTTCTCGGGTCTTGTACACACTGCCCGTCACGCCATGGGAATTGGTTTCACTCGAAGCTAACGACCTAACCGCAAGGAGGGAGTTATTTAAAGTGGGATCGGTGACTGGGGTGAAGTCGTAACAAGGTAGCAGTAGGGGAATCTGCAGCTGGATTACCTCCTTGGGCTTTGCGCATAACTTACCATTTTTAATGATGGTGTTGTTATGTGCTATACTGCTGTCTTTACTTCTACTTTATTTTAATTTCCCAATAACGGAATTTTATGAGTGATAGGCCTCTTTCTCCACATTTACAAATATATAAAGTACAAGTTACTAGTTTTTTCTCTATTATGCACAGATTGACTGGTATCTTGCTATTCCTTTTATTAATGATACTTTCTTGGTATTTCATATTACATGTTTACTTTCCTGAGTTACTTATAGTAAGGTACTTAAATGCATTATTATTCACTCCTGTTGCTAAATTAGCTTATGTCTTATGTTTTATAAGTTTTGTATATCATTTTCTTAATGGTATTCGTCATTTATTATGGGATGTTGGGCTTAATTTAGAAATTACTGGCGTTTCAAGGAGTGCTATACTGCTGACAGTAACGTTACTTCTTTCTACTATGGCTTTTTTATTTATGTTTATATGAGTCGATCTGGAAATTCAGTACATCATTGGTGGGTCCAGCGTGTTTCTGCGGTAATTTTACTGTTCCTGTTTCCTTGGTTTATCTATTCATTTTCTTGCGCATTTTATACCGATAGCTCTTTGTCTTTTAGTGAAAAATTTATTAATCATCCTCTAGAGCTTTTATTTTTTGTTGTATTGTTGTTTTGCATTTTTTGGCACGCAGTTCTTGGAATGCAGGTGGTGTGCGAAGATTATATACACAGTGTGCCTATAAGGATTTTCACAATTACATGCATAAAGTACTTATCAAGCATTACTTATATAACCCTCGCTTTTACAATCTTTGTCTTCTACAGGCATATTTTCTTGTAAAATTGCCAATTCTGTGTTAATATATTATTAGTGTACTAGTTTTATCATTGAACTATAGCGATTTTGGTTTAGCAATATGTTAGAGACATTGAAAAAGTGGGGAATAGACCTTACGCTAAAGGTGAAGGATCTATTTAGTTCATCTGAGTCTCAAGTTTATGTCAAAGACCTTAGAAAGGTAATGACGTATGATGGAAGGAAATGCCAGTATCCAAAAAATTATGATCAAATTGTACAGTCTGCTAAAATCATAGAAAACAAGGATATGCGTGGAAATGCTATACTGGATAAAGATAAAAATCCAACCTATAAACTTTTGTATGGTCAAAAAGATGAGAATGGAGAACAACCAAGTTTTAGATTATCTTTAGTTACCAAAGCTAATGATAGATCTTATTTTACTATCAATTATATAGACAATCAGGGTAAGCAAATTCCTATAGATTGGTTAGATAAGTCATACTTTGAGCCATTAGGCTTTTCGAGAATGGATTTGAAAAAACACGTGCCAATTTTTGAAGCTGAAAAAACTAAGGATCCTCAATATCCGTTTGAATTAACTAACTCTTCTGTGCTAACTAAAAAGGTAAAAAATAAAGAAGGTAAAGTTCAGGAAGTTGTTGATGAAAAAGGAAGAAATGGAGAATTATTATATACTAGTGATTACAAGAAGCTAAGCACCCATTTTTCAGAAATTAGAGATCAGAATAGTAATCTAGAGCTAGATAAAAGTCTTATATCTGTTCCTATCGTTTTTGCTACAAGCTTGGCTAAAGTTTGTACTAAATTGTTGACTTCTCTTCCTATAAAGTTAGGGGAGCATTTAATAAGCAAACAAAACCCAATTGCAAAGTCTTTTGGCTATCTTTTGTTCACCCCTGCAGCGGCAGTAAAAAATTCAGTAAATATGGTAGCTACCATACTTAAGGCTCCAATTTTATTGTTTGTAGCAGATAAGAAAAAGTATGGTGATGCTTACTTAACTATGTGGAAACACCAATTGAAAGGATGTTGGGAAGAAGCAAAAAGTGACTTTAATGTTATTAAAGGTGGAGAAAGGCTAAAGCCGGAGCAAAAGGATCATAAGCCACTTAGTATAGTGGGCACATGGGATGAGCTTGACGCTAGAAGGCCAGGTATTGAAAAAGACTTAAAAAAGGCGCTGAATAAAAGTAGTGAAAGTATAGATAAATCTAGAGAACCAGGTGTTGAAAAAAGCTTAGAGGAGAAGTTGCAAAATGAAGACAATGAAAGGATACCTGGGTCTAAAAAAGCAACTATCGATCAGAGTACCACTTCTCATGTTGATAAAGTACTAAGCAAACGAAATTCATTGCAAGATGAAAGAATTCAATCATCTTCTCGCTAGTTAGCCATTACTCTGCTGAATATCTACTCTCTATCTTAACTATTCCACAACAAAAACTTGCGTGCATTTTACCCTCAGTATAAGATATTAATTATTTAATTAGTTTTCTTAACTAAATGCGCCCTGTAATATTGTGTGGTGGTAGCGGTAGCAGACTTTGGCCTTTATCTAAGCCAAAGCAATTTCAGAAAATATTTAGTCAGAATACTATGTTTCAGAACACTTTATTGAGGCTAAAAAGTGGTTATATGCCGCCCATAATCACCACAAATATACAGTATGAGTCGTTAGTGATGGAGGAATTACATGCATTACAGGAATATAAAGTGGTTTTCGAGCCAGTGAAAATTGGAACAGCAGCGGCGATATTAATTGCTGCACTTCTCTGCAATGAAAACGAGACAATGTTAATTCTGCCTTCAGACCATTTTATAGGTGATTTGAATAATTTTTATGCTTCTGCTCACAAAGCATCTCAGCTAGCTTCTGAAACTAACTCTATAGTTACGTTTGGAGTTAAGCCTCATGAATTCAATTCTGAATACGGCTATATAAATGCAGTTTATGATCAGAAAGAAAAATGTCATATAGTGAAAGATTTTACAGAAAAACCCGAGCGTAAGTTAAGCAACGATCATTACTGGAACTCTGGAATATTTGTGTTTAAAGCAAAACGCTACATAGATGAGATCAAAAAATCTGCCCCGAATCTTTACAATTTATGTTTTGCAAGTGTGAAACATTTCACACCGCAAGAGAGATTTCTGTATTTAAAACAACGAGATTTTGCAGGAATTGAAGGCGTCTCTATTGATTACTTGGTAATGGAAAAAGCAAAAAACGTTGCAATGATAGAAGCTAATTTCGATTGGCTGGATGTTGGAACTTGGAATTCAGTTTTAGAATTGAGTGAGAAGTTTACGTCGTCATTCCGACATGTAACAAAAAAAAGAGAGCCAGTTTCAACGACAGAAAGTAATAAAAATTTATTGGGTGGAGCTTATAAGCAACCAAACAAAAGCCTAATATCGTTTATTAATAAGGTTAAGAAAGCAAAAGCGATAAGAAGAGAAATCAAGCCATGGGGATTTTGTAGTATAATTTTAATAGGCGAAAATTTTCTTATAAAATATCTTTTTATAAATCCATTAAGCTGCACTTCTAAGCAATTCCATCACTATAGAGATGAACACCATATAGTACTATCGGGAGTTGGGTATGTTAGTTTAGGCGACAAAGAATATGCTATAGTAAAAGACCATATGATAGAAATCCCAAGGGAAGTTTCCCATAGGATTGAAAATAGAAGCACAAGCTCTCCACTTGAAATAGTTGAATTTCAGATAGGAGAGCATTTATCTGATAATGATATAGTGAGATTGGATGATGTATATGGAAGATTTTGAAATTCTAATGTTAAAGATACTCTATAAGTCTGCTAAATTTAAAGGAGTAAAAATATCTAGTTTTCAAATAAAGAAAAGTCTACAATTATACGAAGTTTCAAGAATATAATGTTTAACCTCAAAATATTTTGTAATGTCCATTGCCTTTGAAATTACTATGGCTGCTTGCTATTTGCGAGCGAAAAATGCCAGATTTTGCTCTATAATGACTTTGTTCTCTATTATCGGCATTGCCCTTGGAGTTGCAACACTAATAGTGGTGATGTCTGTGATGAACGGATTCAGAGCAAAGTTGCTTGACTCAATACTTGGCATTGATGGCCATATTAATGTTTATTTTGATAGGAACATAAATTCAGATTACTGCACAGTTTCGAAATCTATTGAGAAAATTCCTGGTATATTAAAAGCTACTCCTATGACCAATGATCAAGTTATTATTGTAGCAAATGGTAAAATTGCAGGTAGCGTAGTGCGAGGTGTGTCAACTAAAGATTTGCTTGATAGTACTACCATTACAAATAATGTAATTATAGGTGATGTAAAAAAATTTGATGAAGGGATAATAATAGGAGCACGATTGGCAGAAGCTTTGAACGTTGACTATGGCGACAAAATTACGTTTATATCATCTGAAGAATTTGATGCATTACTTGGTGAAATGCCGCGAATGAAAAAATATAAAGTTATAGCAATATTTGATATGGGTATGTTTGAGTATGATAATACCTTGATATATATGCCTCTAAAATCAGCACAAGCCTTTTTTAATTATGAAAATAGCATAAAAAATATAGAAGTACTTGTAGACGACGTTACTAGAGCTGATAAGCTGGCAGATGCTATAGAAAAAGAAATAGGAATGAAAGCTGAAAGTTGGCAATCACAGCAAAGCCATTATTTTAGTGCTTTAAAAACTGAAAGAAATGTGATGTTTTTAATTCTTACTTTGATTATAGTTGTAGCAGCGTTTAATATTATCTCAAATTTAATGATGATAGTGCAAGAAAAGAAATCCGCGATTGCAATTATGCGTACATTTGGTGCAACAAGTGGAAGCATTATGCGCATATTTTGTGCTTGCGGTCTATTAATCGGTTTTACGGGAACTTGTCTTGGCTGTATTATAGGTGTCGTTTTTTCTCTCAATATCGAAAGTATTAGAGTGTTTTTAGAAAACATTACTAACGTCAAGCTGTTTGATCCTATGATATACTTTTTTTCAAGTTTACCGGTGATATTAGTCCCTCAAGATGTAGTAAGTATTTCTGCACTTGCGTTACTCTTATCATTTTTAGCGACAATTGCTCCTGCATTGCAGGCAGCTGCACAAGATCCTGCGGAGATACTACGTTATGAATGATACTCAGCAAAAGTACATAGGTTGGTTCTTAATTGTATTGTTATTTACCGGTTACATCACAATAAATAACATAATCTTTTTTAAAATAAGTCAGCAAGAAAGCGAAGACAATATAAATGTTTTAACGGAAAAAATAGATGAATTCAGAATGTCACTTGAAGTTAATCAATCCAGGGTAGAAAAAAAGATATTTGACTTAAAGAGAGGTCTGCACACTCAATGTAAGCAAGGTGATGGTAGCTCAAGGTATAAGAACCTCGCAAGATTGCTGCTACTTGTAGTTAAAATGAAGAATTCGTTATTGCGAGAAGCAAAATTTGATAATCATATAAATTCAATAAAGCCTTTGATATCAGAGCTTGATGATCCAGAGATAGAAAATGCAGTAAATGAATTGGAAAGTTTGAAAGAGGTAGATACTTTACGTGAGTTGAAGTTATCTTTTGAGAAGACCATTGCTGTTATTAACTACAATAAAAGTACATTGTCTAAAAAAATCATTTCAAACTGGATTAGAATACAAGATAAAAATGACCCATTAAGGGCAAAATTTGCAGAAATTGAGGAGTCAATAAACGATAATGATTGGCAAAATATAACTGTTACAGTAAGCAATTTAACGCATTCAGAATTCAAGCCATGGCTGAATAAATTGAATGGTTTTATTGTAGCTTCTAAGAATATTTCAACAATATATCATCACTTATTACAATATATCTCATGATTTATTTTATAATTTTCGCTCTTTCGTTTTTATTTGGCATATGGGTCAAGGTAAGTGGTGAAGTAATAAAATTGGAATTAGGCAATTACACTATAAGTATTGATCTATATTTCATTATTTTTACTTGTGTAGTTTTATTATTTTTATTAATTACACTTGTACGCTTTTTTTCCTCCATTTTATCAACATTTGCCAACATAAGAAATAGAAGAAGGGATAGGGAAGAATTGCTTCTCTTTGAAGCTTTCTTTAGCATAGACTTAAACAATATAGAGAATGCCCAAAAGGTAGTTAAAAGTCTAAATGAGAAGAGCGATAGGTTGTCTTTAATAAAGCTCTTTAACTCAGGTAAGACGGGAAATTACAGCTTTTTCAGTAACGGTTTAACAAATATTGCAAATAAAAATCGTAACTTAGCTCTACTTCTGGCCAATAAGCTGATTGTTCACCTCAAACAAGAAAAAGTAGTCTTTCAAAAATTTATAGAATATTGCTCTAGTTCAATTAATGATAAAATGCTATCTATTCCCTTTCAAATAGAACATTGCATATTGAAAGAAGATTGGATTAATGCAATTTTGAAGTTGAGGGAAGCAGTTAAGTTCAATATTTTTCTTCCCTTTGACCATAAAGAAATGTTTGCAGTTTTTTATTGTGCTTTGGCAAAACAATATGAAAGTAAAGGGGATTTTAAAGGGTCTATAAAGTCTTTACTCAGAGCACAAAGTTATTATGCAACTTTTCGGCCCATTAATTATTTAAAGGCAGAATTATATATTAAACTTGGAAAAATCAGAAAAGCTTCTGCAGTGCTAGAGGCAGAATATGCAGTAAATCCTACTCCTCAGTCAGCTAAAATGTACATCAATTTAAATAGTAAAGGTGCTGAAAGACTATACAACTTACGCCCTGATTATTATTTTAGTTACTGTTTACTTGCTTTGTCCTCAATGAGTTCAGGTAAATATGATCTTGCAAGTCAATATTTAGACACTGCTATGAAAAAGGCTAATTACATGTCAATCTACTTTATTGTAATACAACTTAAGGTTACATTGCAAGAACACGACAAGGTAATTTATTGGCTAAACAAGATGGGCTCAGAAGCTTTGCCTGATCCGGGCTGGAAGTGTAAAAATTGTAACAGAGAACTAAAGCAATGGGATCATAAATGTTCAAATTGCAATAGTTTTAATTGCGTTTATTATATATTATAAGGTTCCACAAAGTGTGATGATAATAATATATGGGAAATTACCATCAAAGACCTCTATTGAACAATTTTTGGAGTAGATCTCTTAATATAACCCTTATTTCAAAATAATAAACCTGCAAGTTTTTTAGTTAGACTTGGTTCTAATGTCAAAAAAACTTGCTTTTAGACACTAACAATTATATATTTTAATAAATCAGGGTTGTATACAAAATGAAGAGCTTAAAGGAATTATCCTTAAGAATTAAGAATATTAGGTCTGTACAGAAAACCACGAAAATAATGCAAATGGTTTCTGCAGCAAAGTTATTACAAAGCCAAAAGAAATTATCAAATTCAAAATTATATATATCTAAGCTGCATAGCATTATTTCTTCATTAATGCTATCAGTTGATCAAAAACTACTGGCAAAAATTCTAAATATCAGTAATGACGGTTCTTACCTAGTATTCATTGTTGCGTCTGATCGTGGCTTGTGCGGCAACTTTAACTCTTCTATTGTCAAATTTAGTCAAGAGCGTGTAAATAAGTCAATCGCAAATGGCAAAAAAGTAGATATTGTATTTCTTGGTAAA
Source organism: Wolbachia endosymbiont (group A) of Sphaerophoria taeniata (assembly GCF_947250735.1). Classification (NCBI taxonomy): domain Bacteria; kingdom Pseudomonadati; phylum Pseudomonadota; class Alphaproteobacteria; order Rickettsiales; family Anaplasmataceae; genus Wolbachia; species Wolbachia endosymbiont (group A) of Sphaerophoria taeniata. Next base: position 655,625 of record NZ_OX366344.1, on the reverse strand, counting down.
AAAGCTTTTGATGTAGGTAAAAATAGGTTTGACTCTAAAAGTATCTTAAAAATTGAAAATAGTAAGGGGATCACGTTAAAGCACGTAGAAGCTTTGGTTGATGGTATAGATTTAAGTAAATACGATAAAGTTAAAGTTTTTTATAGTAAATTCTATAATACCTTCACGCAAAAACCAATGTTGGAAACAATAAAACCATGGAGTGAAGGCTCATCCTTGATTGACAACTCTCTGGCTGGTCCAACAACAGATTACGGCTATGAGTATGAACCACAAAATATTGAATTTATTTTAAAATCTTTGGTTCAAGATTACGTTGTAATTGCTCTTTACTCTGCTTTGCTTGAAAGTGCAACAAGTGAGAATAGTTCTAGGATGGTTGCTATGGAATCAGCAAACAGAAACACTAAAGAGATGCTGAACAAACTAGCATTGCTTTATAATCGTTCTCGTCAAGCAGCAATTACAACTGATTTAATTGAAGTTATAGGTGGTGCAGAGTCTTTATAAAAATCTAAGGAATAGAAAATGAATATATTAAATATTGCAGCAGATATCACTAAATTAATAAAAAAGCAGAATCAAGATGCGGAAGTTACAATATATGAAACTAATAAGACTTCAGTTTCTCAGCGTCTATCAAAAATTGAGCAAATATCACAATCTAAAAATTGCACTGTAGGAATCAGAGCTATAGCAGGTAAAAACAAAGCTGCGTATATTTCTACAAACGATTTGAATAATCTTAGTGATACGGTAAGCCAAGTGGTAGAAATGGCAAAGAATGCGCCAGAAGATCCTTGCATTAATTTTGCTGTAAATGGTAGTAATTATATCTCTTCTGCAGATTTAAGTATCTCAGATAATAATGTTGTAACCGTTGATAACCTAAAAGAAATTGCTGAAGCTGCAGAAAATTCAGCCCTTGCACATAAGAGTATCACTAATTCTGAAGGAGCCTCTTCTTCATACGCTTTAGTGAATACAGTATTATCGACTGTTTCTGGTTTTATTGGCTCGTTTAGTAAATCAACCTTTGCTAATCAGGTCTCTGTTGTTGCTGGAAGAGAAAGTGAAATGAAGGTTGGTTACGATTATGATATAGCATGTAATTTTAGTGATTTAAAGTTGCCAGAGTTAATGGGAAAAGAAGCAGCAAAAAGAGCAGTTGATCAATTGAATTCACGTACAATTAAAACTGGTAAATTTCCAGTTATTTTTGAAAAAAGAGCAGCAAAAGGGCTAGTAAAAAGTTTTGCTTCTGCTATAAATGGGAGCAGTATTATAAGCAACAGTTCTTTCTTGAGGGGTAGTTTAAACGCTCAGATTTTCAACGATAGAATTAATATTATCGATGATCCATTGTTGCCAAGAGGCATAGCATCGAGACCATTTGATGGAGAAGGGATAACTAGCAAGAAAAATATATTTGTAAAAAACGGAATATTACAAAATTGGATTTTAGACTTATACTCGGCTAGAAAATTATACTCAGAAACAACCGGAAGTGCAACTCGTGCAAGTAATGCTGCAGTTATTCCTGCAGCTAGTAACCTCTACATTGAGAATGGTAATGTATCGTTTGAAGAATTAATTCAGGAAGTGAAAGAGGGAATATATGTAACTGATTTATTTGGTTTTGGTGTTAATTTAATCAATGGCGATTACAGCCAAGGCGCTTCCGGATTTTTTATAGAAAATGGAAAAATAACGTATCCAATACATGAGATTACCATTGCTAGCAATTTAAAGGATATGTTTAGCAATTTAGTCGTTGCAGATGATCTAACTTTTTGTGGGCAATTTAATTCACCAACGATTAAAGTTAGCGAAATGACGGTTGCAGGTTCGCTTAACGATTAAAAAATTTATTTGCATTAAGTACAACAATTGTGTATTATTGTCATGTAATGTTAAGAATAGACTATGGAGTATAAAGGTTTAGTTTCAATAGCTAAGCTTAAAGCATTCTCAATCGTAATTTCAAAGTTTTTCATCACATTAGTAATGTTAATTAATAATTTAGGAGTTGTTTAAATGGAATTTGGTAATGTAAAATGGTTTAATGCCGAAAAAGGCTATGGTTTCATCAAGCCAGAAGGTAAAGGGGGTGACGTTTTTGTACATATTAGCACGTTGGAACGTTCAGGAATAAGGCCTGAGACACTTAAAGGAGAGAATAAAGAGAAGGGGATAAAAGGAGAAAGGGTGAGTTATGAGGTTAAAGAGGAGCGTGGTAGAAACGGAGAAGATAAAAAATCTGCAATAAATTTAAGATTGGAAGATTAATCTATTATGAAGTCTTTTAATAGGGTTAACGTATTGTGAATAATTTTTATGAGATGGGTCTCCCAGCTTCGCTTACACAAGCTCTAGATAAAAATAATCTTTTCGTCCCAACTCCGATTCAAATACAAGCGATTCCCTTAGCGCTACAAGGTAAAGATATTCTTGGGTCTGCTCAAACGGGAACTGGAAAAACTTTGGCATTTGCTATTCCGTTGGTTGCTAAGTTGCTGAATGAGCCTAACACTGGTTCAGCTTTAGTCATCGTGCCAACCAGGGAGCTTGCGCATCAGGTAACAAATGAGATAAGAAAACTCTTATTTCAAAATTCTGCACTAAGGGTCGCTTTATTGATTGGTGGTGAGCCTATTTTTAGGCAGCTAAATCAGCTTCAGAAAAAACCACAAATTGTAATAGGTACTCCTGGTCGTATTATAGACCATATTGAGCGTAAAACTTTGATTACTCGCAATGTTAGCGTTCTTGTGCTTGATGAAACGGATCGTATGTTTGATATGGGCTTTGGAATTCAAATTGAAGGGATCATGAAATATCTGCCAAAAATACGGCAGACTCTTATGTTTTCTGCAACTCTTCCTAGTGATATAGTTAAACTTACTGAGAAGTACCTTAATCGACCAGAACGTATTTCTGTTGATTGTGAGATTACAACTTCTGTAAAAATTAAGCAAGAGATTGTTTATGCATCAGAATCAGAAAAATATGAAAAGCTTGTTACACAACTATGTCAGCGCGAAGGATCAATCATTATCTTTGTCAAAACAAAGCAAGGAGCGGATCAGCTAGCTAGCAGATTGCACAAAGATGACTATAGCGCTTTAGCAATTCATGGTGATTTAAGGCAGCACAAGCGCGAAAGGGTCATTAATTCTTTTCGTCGTGGCCGCAATCAAATCATGGTTGCAACAGATGTTGCTTCTCGCGGCCTTGATATTCCCCACATTCAACATGTTATCAATTATGATGCACCACAATCGCAAGCTGACTATATTCATCGTATAGGCAGAACTGCACGTGCTGGAGCTGAAGGGCATGCGCTATCTTTTGTTACACCTCAAGATAAGAGAAGACTGCCTGCATTGGCAGACAAAGAAGGAGAGCCAAATTTTGATTGTAGTGTGCAATTTAAAAAACGTAATAGCAAAAAGGTCTTTAAAAGGCCAAGTACGTTAAAGACTAAATACGGTAGAAAAAAGATCAATGCATTTAAGAAGAAAAGCAGAGTACTAGAAAAAGCATATTAAATAGGATTTACCTACAACTTGATAAGCGTAAAACTCGTCATTCCGCTACTCATTAGCGGAATCTATGTTGAGATATCGCGGTGCTATGACGTAGATCCAGAGTGGGGATTCAAATTGGCTACAGCGAACTGCTGGATTTCAATTTTTTTAATAATTGTGTGCTATTCATTATATATGAGTTCCCACTTTTAAAGAGAATAGGAGATGATTTCCAAAAACTTAGAGGCAAGTTTGAATAGAGCGCTACTCATTGCTTCTAATTTTAATCTAAAATATGCGAAAGTAGAACATTTATTGCTGGCGTTAACTAAAGACGTGGATGTAAATTACGTTTTATCAAGATGTAATATCAGAGCCGATGAAATCATCAATATGGATAACATTCTATCAAGATGCAATATTAAGGCTAATGATTATAATAATAATATAAAAGGGTTTTTACAAAGCAGTTCTGAATTGATTATCAGTGGAGTTAAACCTAGCTCAATGTTTCAATGCATAATACACAGAGCAATAATACGGGCTCATAGCTTGGGAAAAAAAGAAATAAATGGAGCAAGTGTTCTAGTAGAAATTTTGTCTGGGCAAGATTTATACGTTGAAGATCTATTGCAGAAACAAAGTGTGAAAGATTCCAATTTGATTTACCATATATCTAATATGAAATACTTGAGCGATATAGATGAATACACCACCAATCATAAAGTAAAACTTGATAAAAATAATGACGCTCCTACTACAGTAAATAAAGGTGAGCTACTAAAAGATGAGGAAATTCTACAAAGTTATTGTAAAAATTTAAATGACTATGCGAGAAGCAAAAAAATAGATTATGTTATTGGTCGTGATTATGAATTAAATCGCACTATAGAAATATTATTGAGGCGTAGAAAAAACAACCCTTTATATGTTGGAGACCCAGGTGTTGGCAAAACAACAATAGTTGAGGGTTTGGTACTCAAGATCATTGAAGGCAGTGTTCCGAGTGCGCTCAGGTCCAGTATAATTTATGCTTTGGATTTAGGATCACTCCTTGCAGGGACACGCTACAGAGGTGATTTTGAAGAGAGAATAAAATCTATAATAAAAGCGATTGAGGTAAAACCAGGTGCTATCCTTTTTATTGACGAAATACACACTATCATTGGAGCAGGTTCTACAAGTGGTAGCTTTCTTGATGCAGGTAACCTACTCAAACCTGCGCTTGCAAGAGGTACACTACGTTGTATAGGTGCAACTACATATAGAGAGTACAGCACTAGTTTTGAAAAAGATAAAGCACTAGCAAGAAGGTTTCAAAAAATTAATGTTAAAGAATCTTCTGTTAATGAAACGATAAAGATACTAGATGGCATAAAGCACTACTATGAAGGGTATCATGGAGTATATTATACAAAGAATGCCATTAGGTCTGCGGCTGAACTTTCGCATAAGTATATTACTGGGCGAATATTACCTGATAAAGCGGTTGATGTTATTGATGAGGCAGGGGCATATTGTAAATTGCTAAGAAACAGGGGTAAAATTGTAAATAGTAGAGATATTAAGAATACCATTACTAGAATTACAAATGTGCCTTGCGGATCTGAATCTGATGATTTGCAGAAAGTAAAGTCTTTAAAAGCTAATCTAGAAAAGGTGATTTTTGGCCAAGAGCAGGCAATAGAATCTCTTGTTAATTCTATTAAAATTGCTAAATCTGGGTTGAGAAATTACAATAAGCCTTTAGCAAATTATCTTTTTGCAGGGCCAACCGGTGTTGGTAAAACCGAGCTAGCAAAACAATTAGCAGAAAGCATGGGCATGAATCTTATACGCTTTGATATGTCCGAATATATTGAATCTCATACGATATCAAGGATGATTGGTTCTCCTCCTGGATATGTAGGTTATGATCAGGGTGGATTACTCACAGAGTCTGTATCTAACAATCAATATAGTGTTGTGCTGCTTGATGAAATTGAAAAGGCCCATAGCGATATCTATAATATATTGCTACAAATTATGGATTATGGTTGTGTTACAGACACTTACGGACGTAAAGTTAACTTTTCCAATATAATTTTAATTATGACAACTAATGCAGGAGCAGTTGAACGCAGCAAAAGTTTTGTTGGCTTTGGGCATAAAAATTTTAACATTGGTGATAGCGAAAAAGCAATAGAACAGGTTTTTAGCCCTGAATTTCGTAATCGTCTTGATGCGATTATTTCTTTTTCTGACTTAAGTACGGATGTGATTTTGCATATTGTGGATAAATTTGTCCTAGAACTGAAAAAGCAACTGACGCAAAAAGGCATAAACTGCTTGGTAGAGGATGAAGTGAAATCTTATCTTGTACAAATGGGTTATAGTAAGGAAATGGGAGCACGTCCGATAGAGAGACTTATTGAAAAAGAGATAAAAAGTTACTTAGCGGAAGAAATACTGAATCGTAAATTAATAAAAGGAAAGAAATTAAGAATCTATATGAATAAAGTAGAAAATAAAATTGCTTTTAATATAGTTTAAAATCCTTGTATTGAACTTCATCTTTGTTACAATTTATAACTTAAATTTAATTTGAATTATAGTGATAAGTGATAAAGTAAAACAAGTCCTAAGCTACTACGAAAGTGAAAACCCCGGGGTAAAAGCAAATCTTACTCGTATTCTCATGCATGGAAAGCTTGGCGGTACTGGCAAGTTAGTGATTCTGCCCGTAGATCAAGGATTTGAGCACGGGCCAATAAAAAGCTTTGAAGTTAACCCTGATGCTTATGACCCACATTATCATTTTCAGCTTGCAGTTGATTCGGGAGTAAGTGCATATGCTGCTCCACTTGGTATGATTGAAGCTGGTGCTTCAACTTATGCTGGAATGCTCCCACTTATTTTGAAACTTAATAGTTCCAACTCCTTACATTCAAAAAATCTGACTTCTGATCAAGCAATAACCTCTTCTGTGAAAGATGCACTGCGTTTGGGCTGCTTGGCTGTTGGATTTACTATATATCCTGGTTCTGCTAAGTGTTTTGATATGATGGAAGAAACCCGTGAAATCGTAGCTGAAGCCAAATCTTATGGGCTTGCAGTAGTGCTATGGTCTTATCCACGTGGTGAAGGAATTTCCAAAGAAGGTGAAACAGCAGTTGATGTTATTGCCTATGCTGCGCACATAGCAGCTTTACTTGGCGCTAATATAATCAAAGTAAAACTTCCAACTAAATATTTGGAAAGGGAGAAAATAGAAACAGAAAATATTGAATCATTATCTAAAAGAATTGAATATGTTAAAAGATCTTGTTTTGCAGGGAAAAGAATAGTAGTTTTTTCTGGTGGCGAATCGAAATCAGTGAATGACATATGCAATGAAGCGAAAGAAATTAAGCAGGGTGGTGGTAATGGTTCAATCATTGGACGTAACACTTTTCAACGCAAAAGGGAGGAAGCTTTATCTATGCTAAAAGATATAATGGATATCTACACATAAAAAATGGCTGGGTGGCAGAATGGCTTATGCGGAGGACTGCAAATCCTTTTATACCGGTTCAATTCCGGTCCCGGCCTCTTTCATTTTCTATATCTTGTAAAAGTTGCTCAATTCAACAGTAGCTTTAAGTGTGTAACCTATAGAGAAAGCTTATCCATTATTTATTCATAAGTAAAATCAATAGACTTCTTGCATAACCCAAACTAAGTAGAAAAAAGGTGTCATCCCAGTGCCCTGACTACTTGGATCCAGAAAACTTAACTTTAAATAAGTGGCTGCATAATAAAGACTAGATTCCAGCGTCACGCGCTGGAATGAGACCATTTTCAGTCTCTTAAATTGCTTTAGCTACAAACATTAAGAAATTTACCAAATAAAAAAAAAGGCAAAGAAATCCCGTAGTGCGAGTTTTGACTCTATATTACTGTAATTGGCGCTGTAATAATGTGCTGACGCTTAGTTTAAGCGCGATTTGGCTGAATGTAGAAAAAATAAAAAAGACATGCAGCCGCTATAATTTTATGTAATCCGCCAAAAAATACCCTGAGTTTTTTACTGAATTTTGTCATTGAGCCTGCAGGTCAAAAACAAGTTTTGAGTCATAAATACCCTTATTGTCATAATAAGGGGGCTGGCGAAGCTTGTCAAGTAAGTTTTTTGTTTCTATTTCCAATAAAAGTTCGTTATATGGTTATGCAAGAAGTCTAATTTCTTTTCAAGTTATGGTTATACTCTTATAGCGTTTCATGGTAAAAAATAAACTAAAAATAAGCAAAGTGTTTTACAAAATGATATTACGTAATTTATTGTTTTTACTGCCGCCTGAAGTTGCTCACTCTTTGGCAATCATGGCATTAAAGAAAATACCTTATAAGAATCCTATAGAGCTACCAGAATCTTTGAGTGTGAATTTTTTTGGTAATAAGCTCAGAAGCCCCGTGGGCCTGGCTGCAGGTTTTGACAAGAATGCAGAAGTTATAAGGCCTATGCTTTCATTTGGTTTTGGGTTTATTGAAACTGGTACTGTAACTCGTAATCCACAATATGGAAACAAAAAACCAAGAATTTTTCGGTTAATTAAAGATCAAGGGGTAATTAACAGATTGGGATTTAACAATAAAGGAATAGACTATTTTCTTAAACAAATAGATGAAACCAAGCTTGATGACTGCATTTTTGGCATAAATATAGGAAAAAATAGTGCATCGAAAGACCAAATTAGTGATTATGTTGATTTAATAAAGATGGTATATGGAAAAAGCAATTATATAGTGCTGAACATCTCGTCTCCAAACACGCCTAATTTACGCAATCTGCACAATAAGCAAGAATTATCGAAATTGTTGAAATCCATAACTCTAACCCGGAAATCAATTGATAATTCCGCAATAATATTAAAAATCTCACCAGATATAGATCAGCAAACGAAAGAAAATATCGCTGAGCTTGCGTTGGAATATAAGATTGACGGATTAACAGTAAGCAACACTACGGTGAGTAGAGATAATCTGCATTCCCACCACAACGAAAGTGGCGGATTGAGTGGCAAACCACTGTTCAAACTTTCAACCGAGTTATTGGGCGATATGTACAAATTTACTAAGGGCAAAATATTATTGATAGGGTGCGGAGGAATCTCAAGTGGTGCTGATGCATATAAAAAAATAAAGGCAGGAGCCTCTTTGGTGCAGTTGTACACTGCTCTCATATACCACGGACCTCAAGTTGTAAACAAAATTAATCTAGAACTTGCAGAACTAATAAGGAGAGATGGATTTAGTAACATTAGTGAGGTGGTGGGTTGTATACATTAATTTTGGAAGTTGGTGGTATTATTTTAATAAAATAAGACTAATTCTCTGGTATAAAGGTGGTAGAAAGTGCTTTTCTTTTAAATAATGGGTATGAAGAGTTTGAATGATGCAATATCTAAGATCATTGATTATAAATTTACAAATTATGCAATATTAGAAGAGGCACTAACTCACCCAAGCGTAAATAAAAGGAATAGCAAAAACCAGATTGTAAGCTACGAAAGACTAGAGTTTTTGGGCGATAGTGTTTTGAATATGGTCGTATCTGCCATACTGTTTAAACTATTTCCTGAAGAAAAAGAAGGAGCATTGGCAAAAAGAAAGACGGATTTAGTTTGTGGCAACACCATTGCTAATGTTGCTAAAGAAATAAAATTAGGCAGCTTTATCATCATGAATAATAGTGAACGCTGCAATGGAGGGAGATGTAATCTAAAAAATTTAGAAAACTCGCTTGAAGCACTAATAGGTGCAATTTATATTGATGGCGGACTTGAAAATGTTGAAAAATTTATTACCCAATATTGGGAAAAGCTAGCTAAAAGCATGCTTGACCCCCCTCAAGATCCTAAAACCTCACTGCAAGAGTGGACTCAGAAAAACAAATTGCCTTTACCAGAGTATGAGCTTGTAAAACAAACTGGACCAGCACACAATCCTGAATTTACTATATCAGTTTGCATAGAAGATTATGGTAAAGTTTCTGCATGTGCTTCTAGTAAAAAGATTGCTGAACAAAAAGCTGCTGAGTTGATGCTAGAAAAAATTGGAAAAGACGCTTCAGTTTAGGCAAAATAGGCATTAATAGACTTCTTTCAAAATTCATATAAGGAGCTCAAAATTTTGGATAGCAGCAATCAAATTAAATCTTAAACCAAAACGTTTTCGTCGGTTTCTATGTCTATCGGAAATGATTTTAAACCTTTTCAATTACGTTTTCAACTATTGCCCTTTGGATCATAAGTGTTCTGTTCTCTTTTTTTTGTTCTTTGCTTAACGGATTCTTTTTCGTTTTCCTGTGCGGTAATACAACATTTTTGTGTATCTTCTGCATTTCCCTGTAGCCGGCATCAGCTAAGATTTTAGTTTGTGGCAATACTGCTACCTTTGATTTTCTAAACATCCGAAAATCATGTTTTCTACCATTCGCTCAAATGTTGCTTTTTTTACCCCTGTTAAACGTCAAAACTTTTCTCCTTCTAACTTTTTTATTTCCTTATATTTCATGCTTTCAAATACTTGATCTTACACTCCCTCTAACAATTTTGAAAGAAGTCTAGTGAATGGTCACGTTAAAACATGTTTTTAAATTTTTGCCAAAATCCTGGTTTATTATCATTAACCTTTGTAAATGTTATATTTAAACTGTATTTCGGATCATTTGGCACGTCGTATTTTATGCTAAATGTTGAAACTTTATCGTTATTGTAAATATGTACATCATCATATGATAGCTTTGTTGTGTAACACTTTACATGCTTTTGCTTATCATACACTAAATCACCTGACTCCCTTTCTAGTTCCACAAATTTCGTTTTTTTCTGACATTCCTTCATTTTTATTAAATCCTTATCTAGTGATATTGAAACTGGCAACGTATTTCCAGCATATTCTTTAGCTAAAAGTTCACTTTGAGGATACATTTTTATTTCCCTGCCAAAATGTGAGTCTATGAAATTATTACTCCAAAATTTATTGCCAGAATGCACGTACTCATCAGTAGCATAAGGCACCCCACCATAACTGCATTGAACTTTGTAATCTCCAACACCGTTGTTTTGAAAAAAATCATGAATGGCAGTGTAGCTACCGGCAGCATCATTTATATAATTCATTACTTTATTCCTTAAACTTTTAGTTCATTATATCATAATCATTATGCCAATCAATCAAAAAAGCTCTCTCTTGCTGTTTTTAGAACTGATTTTAAGCAAGCGCTCTCGATTAGTTGGGAGCGTATTTATAAGATTGTGACATTCGTGCCTCCCAGTTTTTCACATACTGCTGAATCAATTCAGGATAATCTGTAATAATTAATAAATTTTCAGCATTTCCTTTTTTAGCTTTCTTACTAAGGTTAAATGACCCTGTGATGACTTTTTGATTGTCAACAATCATTATCTTATTATGAGCAATCTTTGGCTTATCATCGATCCAAATTGGTACTCCACCTGAAAATAATTCATTTATAACACTATATTTTGAGTAGAGTTGCGATTTATCTAAGATGACTTTAACATCAACACCGCGTTCTTTAGCATTAATCAAAGATTTTGCAACTGTTCCAAGAGTAAATGTATATTCTTGAACTAAGATAGATTTTTTAGACTGATCTATTACGCTGATTATCGGTACAGCACAATCTTCTCCAGGTGAAAAGCAAACCGTAGCTTTTGGGCAGGGCGAAAATATAAAACCCGCATAGTAATACAGAGAAAAACACATTAACAAGAATAAAAAGTGAAAAAGCCTCACAACAACCCACCCCCGGATATACGGCGATAGGCTACATCATAATTTAATCACCTGTCAATCCATATTCTTCCCACTTCTCCGTGACTTTTCTTACTATTTCCTCACTCATTTTAATTTTCTCTCCCCATTCTCGTTTGGTTTCAGGCGGGATTTTATTTGTTGCATCAAATCCCATCTTACCTCCCAGGCCACTTTCAGGGGAAGCAAAGTCTAAATAATCAATAGGTGTATTTTCTATCATGATTGTATCACGCACAGGGTCCATTCTCGTTGATATTGCCCACATCACTTCCTTCCAATCACGTACATTTATATCATCATCAACAACGATAATAAACTTCGTGTATAAAAATTGCTTTAGAAAGGAAAGTATGCCCATAACAATTCTTTTTGCCTGCCCTGGATAAGACTTTTTTATCGATATCACCGCTATTCTATATGAACAACCTTCTGGTGGTAGATAAAAATCCACTATCTCTGGAAATTGATTGATAAGAATGGGCACAAAGATTTCGTTGAGCGCTTCACCAAGAATTGATGGTTCATCAGGTGGCTTGCCAGTGAAAGTGCTGAGATAAATTGGATTTTTGCGCATAGTAATTGCAGTAATATTAAATTCTGGAAATTGCTCAACAGAATTATAGTAGCCGGTGTGATCTCCGTATGGCCCTTCATCTTGATATCTATCCAAACTTACATAGCCTTCCAGAACAATCTCTGCATGAGCTGGCACTTGAAGCGGAATAGTCTTACAATTTACAAGCTCAAGCGGTTTTTTGCGCAGCAACCCAGCAAATTGGTATTCTGACAATGTTTCTGGCACTGGAGTTACCGCAGCAATAATTGTTGCAGGATCACTACCGATCACAGCAGCAGCAGGAAATTTCATATTTTGTTCCTTCTCTTTCCATCGTTTGTGGTGACCTGCACCACCACGATGTGCAAGCCAGCGCATTAGAGTCGTTTTTTTATCTATAACCTGCATACGATATATTCCAAGATTGAAATTATCTTGCTTGTCTTCCGTTGGGCCTTTTGTCACCACAATTGGCCAGGTGATAAGTGGTGCAGGTTCATTTGGCCAGCATGTTTGAATAGGTAGCAAACTAAGATCCACCTCATCCCCAGTTAGCACCACTTCTTGACATGGAGCCTTGCTCACAACTTTACTTCGCATCGACAATACAACTTTTAGTAAAGGAAACATTTTCACGGCATCTTTGAAGTTTTTTGGTGGCTCAGGTGATCGCAAAAATGCTAAAAGTTTACCAAGATCTCTTAGTTCACCAGGGTTTATGTTCAACCCCAATGCAATCCTCTTAATAGTACCAAATAAATTCACCAAAACAGGGATCGAGCTTTTACCATTCTCTTTAACAACATTCTCAAAAATTATAGCTGGCCCTTTGTTTGACAAAACCCTACGGTGAATTTCTGTCATTTCAAGAACTGTTGAAACTTCCTCCTTAATCCTAATCAGATCTTTTTTTTCTTCTAAGGCTTTAATGAAGTCGCGTAAGTTGGTGTACATATTAAAATTTAAAATAACTTAAAACAAGTCTTCTAGTGTAATCACATGATGTATCGTATCTTTTAGATATTGGTTCTCAGAAACTCCATTTGCAGCAATTAACACCCAGAATATTTGCTTCTTTGATTTCGTTTTTTCTCTATAAATTGCTTCTTTTCTTTTTAATTGTTCGACAAATTCCTTTGTTAATGTATAAGGTTTATCACTATATTTTATCTCACAGAGCATTACACATCCATCTTCTCGATCGAAAACTAGATCTATTTGAGCACCAGACTCTTTACTGTATTTTTCTGGTTGATATTGCCAATCTCCACATATAACTGCTATATGCTCTATATCTAATTTTTTTCTAATTACATTGGCATGTTTAAAACACACTGCTTCAAATGTTTGCCCTGTCCATGTTTGCCAAGCTGGTTTCTTTATTGCTAACTCCCAATAGTGAGCATCACTTATTATTGCCCTTTTTGTTACTTCCTTAAACGGCTCAATCCACGTTAGATAAAATAATACATATTCGTCCATTACCCTGTAATATACTCCTCTCTTTCCCTTGTTCAATGGTAAAAAACCACCAATAAATCCTGCTTCTTCTAAACTCCTTAATTTAGCAGTTAAGCGACCACCCTCAGTGATTTTAGTCGCTTTTATAAGTTCTTTTCTGCTTATCCCTTTTGGCTTTTTTGCAATCGCACGAATGATATTTAGATATGTCTCTGGCTCTTCATACAAGGAGTGAAACAACATATCAAATTCATCAAATAACAAACCACCCTTCTGAAAACAGATCATATTAATGTTTTGTGCTGCTGATAATCCTTTACTTACTTCCTTAAGGTAATGTGGTATTCCTCCAATAGCCATATAGATCTGTAATATCTGCTGGTGATTAAGGTTGATTCCTAAATATCTTAGATACTCTTTAGTTTCACGTAAGTTAAAAGGCTGCAAAGGTATCCTTGCGGTAATGCGGTTATGCAACCCCCCTTTGGTATAAATTATATTTTCCAACATCCAAGAAGCTGCTGAACCACATACAACCAAGATAAGCTTCTTTCGGTTTGTCCAATGTATATTCCAAAAATATTCTAACGTTTCTAGAAAACGAGACTTTCTTGTAGCTAACCATGGAAGTTCATCAAAAAATAAGACAATGTGTTCATTCTCATGTGTGTTATCAATAGCAAGTGTTAATTGTTGTAATGCATCCAGCCACACTTCAGGCAAAGCCATTTTTGCACCTTTATAAAAAGTATTTGATAACGACTGTGTAAAAATTGCAAGTTGTTCCTGCATAGTACCATTATTAAGACCTGTTTGTTCAAATAAAACATCGGCATGTTTACTGAAAAATTGTTTTATTAGGTACGTCTTACCCACACGACGCCGACCATACACTGCAATAAACTCAGCAAATGGGGAAAAGAGAAGCTTACTTTCTAGAATGGCTATCTCCTTTTCTCTACCAATTATTGGTTCGCTCATATAATTTACCGCCGCATTTGTTAGCATTATACACGGCGGTTATAAGATGATCAACTTTTTTTACCGCCATGTTTACAGTTGTTATACGCGGCGGTAAAAGATAGAGCATCTCATAATTGGCTATTCTGGCGATGGTTTGGTCATTTGCATCACCAAGTCTTCTGATGAGCTTTTCAGTAATGTGCTTGAGTTCCATTGTACGTAAAGTTTGCATTTGAGGCAAAACTGGTTATAAAATACACTTGATATAAATGTTTTCATATATTAATATTAGATGCTTCTTTTAATATACAGATAAATGTGTACTAAAGTTTTATGTTGTAGGTTTTTAAATAAATTGTATGTCTAGAATATCGTTTTTATTGATCCTTATACTGGCAGTAGCAAGTTTACCAGTAATAAACAATTGGCTTTCAAATCGCAGCCAAATGCTAAGCGATGATTATATAGGTGAGAAATTAGATAATTATATAAGTAGAAATTTTGATAAGATCGTAAAAACTCTCAAAGAGGAGTCGATTAAAAGTAGTTACGCTGCTCGAGATAATGTGACCAAAAGTAAAATTTCACAATACAAGGATCAAATATTTGACCTTACTTATCCTTACTCCGGAAATGAAAATAGTAGTGTTATAGCTGTAGGTTTCTTTGACTATTCTTGTGGATATTGCAAGACTATAAAAGACGATATAAAACAGTTAATTAACGACGGTAAAATTAAGTATATCTTTAGGGATGCTCCAATACTTGGTAATGACTCTTTAAGGGCAGCAAAAAGCGCTTTAGCTGTTTACTTTATTGATAAAGAAAAATATTTCGACTTTCACTATTCTGCTTTAAGTCACAAAGGAGGATTTTCAGACGAAAGCATATTGGATATAGTGAAAAGCATAGGGATTAATGAAGACGACTTTAATAATTCCATGAAAAATAATGCAGACAAAATTGAGCAAATGATAAATGGCAGTAAGCTCCTAGTAAGAGATTTGGGATTAGGGGGCACACCTTTTTTAATAATTGGGGATAGTCTGTTTTTAGGAGCAACTGATTTGAATGTATTACGCAAAAAAGTAGATGAATTAAGTCGCAAGCAAAAACTAGCTTCAGCGATTAATTTGCTATAAAATTTTATTTTTTTACTTGACAACGTAAACGAATCTAATTATGAATTTGATAAATAGCAGTACGTATAAGATACGCAGTAGCTCAAGAAAAGCAGGTGATGCCTACAGTCGAGCATAACCTTAGCCTGCAAAGGTTGACTAATCCATTAAAAAGTGTTAAACTTAACATATAGCTACCATTCTGAGGTTACAATATGAAAGAGCCTAATTATACAAGAGAACCAATTGCTCTTTTTCGACAAATCAAAGAAAAGAAAAAATCAAGTGATTTACTGCATAATTTAAAAAATGCTTGTCCCAAAAATCTAAACATAGGAATTGCTATAAAGACAGGAGATTGCTTTTTTGACTCCGTGGCTCAAGGGTTGAATGAGTTAAATATAAAACCTGGTTATCGTTTTACCGCAAAATCATTAAGAAAAGATTGTGCAGATTATGCTGAAAACAAAAAGGACTCACGATGGGTTTTTAATGAAATAACAAAAAATATTGCTGAAGGATATGCTGTACCTATGATAGGTTCAAACGGAAATGTAATGAAAGATAACCAGAACAATATTATACCAGACAATATTGCATCTTTTGATAGATATTTAAAAGATATTAGAAGTATGGCTACAGAAGCTAGCCCACCTATATGGGGTCGCCCAGGGGTTGAAGGGAGAATGATATGTGATAAGTATGAAGTGGAGCTTTATATTTATTCAATAGAGGAAGATAGTCAAAAAGTTACAGTAACTAAAATTACAGCACATGATGATGATCTAGAAGTTTTTATACAAGATGTGAATCTTGATCAATTAGAGATAGATAATAGTAAAAAAACTGTAGGAGTAGTGAATTACATGCAACATTTTGTACCACTCCTTAGTGGAATTTCTGAAGATATAAAAGAAGATCAACAAGTTTCTAGTGAAGAAATTTTTAGTACAGATAAAAGAGTTCCTCCTTCTAATCAACCAGAGCAAGAAGTACAACAAGAAAGAATTAATACCAGCACTAATGCGACTGTTTATACGGATAAAGAAATCCCTTTTTCTCATCAACTAGAGCAAAAAACACGACAAGAAGGAATTAATGCCAGCGCTAGTGCGACTGTTTATACGGATAGAGAAATTCCTCCTTCTAATCAATCAGAGCAAAAAGTACAACAAGAAATAATTAATACCAGTACTAGTGCGCCGGTTTTACAAATTCACATAGATAAAGAAATCCCTTCCTCTCATCAGCAAGAACAAAAAACACAACAAAAAGAAATACAAAAAAAATTAATTAATAATTACAAGAAAGAAGCTGTTTATGGCACAGTTGCTGTGATAGCTGCTATAGTATTCACAGCATCTGCTATAGCTGCTATCATTACTCAAGCAATTCCTTTTGCATGTCTTGCTGGAATTGCTTTAGTCGCTGCATGTGTTTGTGTATATCAATTAACGTAGAGTCATAAGAACATTAACGAACTGAAAAGTGAGTTAGAAGAAAATAGTACCCTTACTTTTCTAGAAGAAATAGGATTAAAAATGCACGGTCTTATTAATAAAGCAACTTTAAAAATTTAAGATCTTTCCTGTTTTACTACACCACCTCAATTTTACTTTCATAGGAGGACATATGTCATTCACAGAAATTAGATTTCCAGAAAATATATCTTATGGTTCCACTGGAGGACCGGAATTTTCCACTGACGTTGTAACAACTCATAACGGTTGTGAACAGAGCAACATCAATTGGTCTCATGCACGCACTAGATACAACATAGCTTACGGGGTCAGATCAAACGAGCAGCTAACAGAACTCATAACATTTTTTCATGCACGAAAAGGTAAAGCAATAGGGTTTCGTTTTAAGGATTGGTCAGATTTTATAGCCATTAATCAAAAGATTGGTATAGGAGATAACAAAAAAACGACTTTTCAGCTAATCAAAACTTATGTAAGTGGGGAAGATAAGCATATACGCATGATCAAAAAGCCAGTACATGGGACAGTAAAGATTTATTTAAATGGTAAAGAAGAGAGTGAATATTCAGTAAATTATTCAACGGGAGAAATAACATTTATGAAGCCACCAGTAAAAGATGCGATAATCACTGCGAGCTTCGAATTTGATGTGCCCGTGCGCTTTGATACAGATTACTTAAACGCTTCTATTGATGACTATGGAAGCAATAGCTGGAATAACATTCCACTAGTAGAGGTGAAGTTTAATTAAGCTGCTTTAAAATTTCCTCCTGTTGCTGAGTGTGAACACTAGCATAACCACATGCAGGAGATGCAGCAGCAGGTCTTGCGATACACTTAGGTCTTTTTGCTTGAATATTGAGGTCAGATAACACCTCGTCTATCAATGGGTTGACAAAAAACCATCCCCCCATATTTTTTGGTTCTTCTTGACACCATATAATTTCAGCGTTCTTGTACTTTTCAAGTTCGCTGCTTAATTTATCGGCCGGAAACGGATAGAATTGTTCTAAACGTATCACTGCTATATCGTTTATTTTTTGTGTTTCAAGCATTTCAATTATATCGTAATAAACTTTACCACTGCATATTACAACTTTACGTATTTCATTATTTGAAACTAAACCTGTTCTACATTCTGGAATTACCGTGAGGAATTTTCCTTCAAAGTCAGATAGGTTAGAAACTGCTCTTTTATGACGCAATAGTGATTTAGGTGTAAACACTACTAAAGGCTTACGAAAGTCTCTATGCATTTGTCTGCGTAAGACATGGAAGTAATTCGCCGGAGTGGAACAATTAACTACCTGCATATTATCCTCTGCGCAGAGTTGCAAAAATCTCTCTATACGTGCGGAGCTATGCTCAGGTCCTTGCCCTTCATAACCGTGGGGCAACAATAGAACTAGACCGCTTGATCGCAACCACTTTGTTTCTGCAGATGCGATAAACTGGTCGATCATAATTTGTGCACCATTTGCAAAATCACCAAATTGTCCTTCCCAGAGCACCAGTGAATACGGAGAATCAAGACTATATCCATATTCAAAGCCCATTACAGCATACTCTGATAAAGCGCTATCTATGACCTCAAAGTGAGCTTGCTTTTCATTTATATTGTTTAGCGGAATAAACGCTTCTTCTGTTGCCTGATCAACAAGCCTTGAATGACGGTGCGAGAAAGTCCCACGACCAGAATCTTGTCCTGATAAACGCACTCCTATTCCTTCTGTAAGCAGTGACGCAAATGCAAGACTTTCGGCAGTTGCCCAGTCTATATTGCTACCAGAATTTATGCTGTCTATTCTTCCATCGAGTATTTTTCTAACCTTATTGTTAATGTTAAAGCTACTTGGAATATTGCTATTTATATGCACACCCAATTTTTTCAACTCATCTGGCGGAACACCAGAATCCGTGTAGTATTCGCTCAAATCGTTCAGCTTTGCTCTTCTTAATTTTGACCACACTCCACCGAACCATTCAGCTTTTTTTGGAGTGTAAGTCACTGATTCAGCAAGACTTTTATCTAATTTTGCCCTGAACTCACTGCGCAATTTATTTACTTCATCGCCATCTAATACTTTCTCTGCAGTCAATTTTTCTTCATACAATGTTCCAGGAGTTTTATGTTTTGATATCAGCTTATACATAAGTGGCTGAGTGAAATTCGGTTCATCGCCTTCATTATGGCCGTATTTGCGGTAGCATATTATATCAATCACTACGTCCTTTTTAAATTTCTGCCTATATTCCATCGCCAGACTTGCAGCAAAACTCACAGCTTCCGGGTTATCTCCATTCACATGGAAAACCGGAGCTTCTATTGATTTTGCTATGTCAGTGCAATAAAAAGAGGATCGTGCGCAGCATGGGTTAGCAGTAAAACCAACTTGATTGTTTATAACAATGTGCACAATACCACCCACTTTATAACCTTCAATGTTGCTTAGGCTCAAGGTCTCGGCAACGACACCTTGACCGATGAAAGCCGCATCACCATGAATTGATATGCCAAGCACAGACCTTATATTCTGTTTTGCTCTTATTCTTCCAGCCAAAACCGGATTCACCGCTTCAAGGTGAGATGGGTTAGGGCATAAACTTAAATGTATTTTTTTGCCACCTGTAAGTGCTCGATCAGAAGAATAGCCAAGGTGATATTTAACATCACCAGACACCTCAAGACCACTTGGGTATGCAAGGTTGCCTTGAAATTCAGATAGCATTGCCGCATATTCTTTGCCCATAACTTTGGTCAGAACATTAAGTCGTCCGCGGTGAGCCATGCCAAGAACTACTTCTTCAATGCCAAAAGCCGCAGAATCACTAATAATTCTCTCAATCGCAACAATAGCTAACTCTCCACCTTCGATAGAAAAACGCTTATATCCAGGAAATTTCATATGGAGAAATTGCTCAAACATCTCAGATTCGATCAAGTGCCTCAGGATTTCCTTTTTATCTTGTGAACTCAGCGTATAGGTTTGATTTTCGATCTTGTCCTGCAGCCATATTCTCTCCTCATAAGAGGAGATATGCATAAATTCAAAACCGATATTCTTGCAGTAAATATCTCTATAGATTTCAGCGTCACTTGCCGGAGATAGATTTGAATATTTTTGGTAATCTATTTCTTGATTTTCACTTGGTGACAATGGGTTTAAGTCTGCAAAAAAGTGACCATAGGACCTGAAGAAATTTGCTAAACTAGAAACTGAATCATCTACCTTAGTTGCATTGCAGGGCTCTGCTTTATTAACTTCTAAATTGCTTGAAAAAATTCTATACCAATCTTCCCTGATTGATTTATCGCCCTGAAGATAACGGCTATACATTTCTTCTACAAATTCTGCATTATCGCCATAAAGGCAGCTTAAACTCGACATAATTACTATATAAGATATCAAACACTTATAAGTATAACTTAAGTTTTTTAAAAAAGAACTTTTTTAGTTTCTATGGCTAAACACGTCATACCGTGATTTATTCACGGTATCTCATCCGCTAACAAGTAGCGGAATGACGATTTATCAGCAATCTACGTCATACCGTGATTTATTCGCGGTATCTCTTAGCATAGATCCCGCTAACAAGTAGCGGGATGACGAATTACTATACCGCCGCGAACCTTCATACCGTGATTTATTCACGGTATCTCATCCGCTAACAAGTAGCGGAATGACGATTTATCAGCAATCTACGTCATACCGTGATTCATTCGCGGTATCTCTTAGCATAGATCCCGCTAACAAGTAGCGGGATGACGAATTACTATACCACCGCGAAACGTCATACCGTGATTTATTCACGGTATCTCTTAGCATAGATCCCGCTAACAAGTAGCGGGATGACGAATTACTATACCGCCGCGAACCTTCATACCGTGATTTATTCACGGTATCTCATCCGCTAACAAGTAGCGGAATGACGATTTATCAGCAATCTACGTCATACCGTGATTCATTCGCGGTATCTCTTAGCATAGATCCCGCTAACAAGTAGCGGGATGACGAATTACTATACCACCGCGAAACGTCATACCGTGATTTATTCACGGTATCTCACATAGATCCCGCTAACAAGTAGCGGGATGACGATTGTCAGGGTGTCATCCCAGTGCCAAGCACTGGAATGACAAGAAGAGG
This sequence comes from Wolbachia endosymbiont (group A) of Sphaerophoria taeniata, assembly GCF_947250735.1. Lineage (NCBI taxonomy): Bacteria > Pseudomonadati > Pseudomonadota > Alphaproteobacteria > Rickettsiales > Anaplasmataceae > Wolbachia > Wolbachia endosymbiont (group A) of Sphaerophoria taeniata. The sequence continues at coordinate 634,562 of NZ_OX366344.1, read as the reverse complement.
GTACTTGGATGACAAAGGAGGACGTGATTCCAGTGTCAGCTACTTGAATGACACCCTTCTTGGTGGAGATTGCTCTTAAATCACAATTCTCGTACAGTTGTGATTAAGCTAATGCATTGTCAATTCTTTTAGAATTGTCCTCGGCATTTAGCCCAACATTATTTACTACTTTTTCAGTAATAACTTCAGCAAATTCAGGAGAAGGCTCTTTTGTTTTTGCGAAAAACGCTGCCTCTAAAGCCCTATATGTAAAGAATAGTATAGCAAATACGCAAATAGGTATTTCATAGTTACTTAATTTATAAATAGACGAAACGTGGATTATCATGCATGAAGTAAAAAAAGTGGCAAATAACCCGCAAGTAAAGAGGTAATAACGTTCAACACCACCATATTGCACCATTAATTTTCTAATCTTATTATTGCCATGCAGCATAAATGTACTCTTCAAGATGTTGATTTCGGCAAACTCTATGATTCTAGTATTACCTTTTAGTGTATTGGGATCCGCACCATATTTTAGCAATAGCTCTGTAATCTTAATGTAATTTTCTTTATCACTATCACTCATATACAAGCAAGTAATAGTAAATAACGGTCTAGAATTGTTTGTTCCGCTTGATAAATCAGGGTTCGCCTTGTATTTTAAGAGTACTTCGACAATATCAGTATAACCCATCGAACAAGCGGTGAATAATGGCGTAACATCCTTTGATAAGTCAGGGTTCGCCTTGTATTTTAAGAGTACTTCGACAATATCAGTATAACCCATCGAACAAGCGGTGAATAATGGCGTAACATCCTTTGATAAGTCAGGGTTCGCCTTGTATTTTAAGAGTACTTCGACAATATCAGTATAACCCATCGAACAAGCGGTGAATAATGGCGTATCATCCTTTGATAAGTCAGGGTTCGCCTTGTATTTTAAGAGTACTTCGACAATATCAGTATAACCCATCGAACAAGCGGTGCATAATGGCGTAACATCCTTTGATAAGTCAGGGTTCGCCTTGTATTTTAAGAGTACTTCGACAATATCAGTATAACCCATCGAACAAGCGGTGAATAATGGCGTAACATCCTTTGATAAGTCAGGGTTCGCCTTGTATTTTAAGAGTACTTCGACAATATCAGCACGACCCTTCAAACAAGCGATTTGTAATGGCGTAACATCCTTTGATAAGTCAGGGTTCGCCTTGTATTTTAAAAGTATTTCTACAACATCAGCACGACCCATCGAACATGCAGTAAGTAATGGTGTATAATCCTTTGATAAGTCAGGGTTTGCTTTGTGTTTTAAAAGCAGTGTTACAATATCAGTGTAACCCGGAAGGCAAGCAATATATAACGGTGAATTATCAAATGTTGTAAAGTTCTTTTCGTTAATATAATCACCAAACTCTTCGCCTTCACCACTTTTAAACCTAGAAAGTAACTTTTCTAAAAAATCCTTTTGCTTCTTGAGAATAGCAAAGCACAAAAGAATTAATAAATCATCGGTAGAACTAACTCTATCTAAATCTTCACCACTAAATGTTGTAGCTTCTTTTACATCATTTCCGGTAAGAAAATTATATGCAGCACCTAATTCTTTAAATTTCTCCTCGTTTTGTTTTTGCACATCCTTACTCTCACCTGAATGTTTATCAGGATGATATTCAAGAGCTAATTTTCTATATGCCTTTTTGATTTCTTGCTCACTGGGATTTGCATTTAAGCCTAATATTTTTAAAGCTTCTTCTTTATTCATGATCATTACCCCTGCTAATAGTGTTGAAGTTGAGTATAACCCAAAATTTCAAAAAGCAAAGCTTTTTATGTTAAACTGCATCCACTGCGCAATCCCATAACTGTACAAACATTGTAATTTATCTCCATCTAGGAAAGGGTGTCATTCCAGCGCCCCTATGATGTCATCCCAGCGCCCCTATGATGTCATTCCAGTGCCTATTTCTTTTTCATCCGAGTAGCTGACACTGGTTCACTCTATAATGGCAGTGCCCCTATGATGTCATTCCAGTGCTCCTTTCTCGTCATCCCAGTGCCCAGACACTGGGATCTAGTTTTCCATAAATGGTGCATTTTAACATAACTTTTATACTTGATAAAATTCCTGGATTCCAGCATCAAGTGCTGGAATGACACCTCTCTTTGAGCTATAAACATTAAGAAATTTACCAAATGAAAAAAAAGGCAAAAGAAGCCCCGAGTAGCGAGTTTTGACTCTATATTACTGTAAGTGGCGCTGTAATAATGTGCTGACGCTTAGTTTAAGCGCGGTTTGGCTGAATGTAGAAAAAATTTAAAAGACATGCAGCCGCTATAATTTTATGTAATCCGCCAATAAATACCTGAGTTTTTTACTGAATTTTGTCATTGAGCCTGCAGGTCAAAAACAAGTTTTGAGTCATAAATACCCTTATTGTCATGATAAGGGAGCTGGCGGAGTTTGTCAAGTCGTTTTTCGTTTAATCCGTTTCTATGAGCTACTTGGATGACGAGGAAAGAGCACTTACATATTTATGGCAACCTCATTACCTGCGCTCAAAAAGTTTTTCAATATCACTGAGTTTCATTTCTATATAAGTTGGTCTTCCGTGGTTGCATTGCCCGGAATATGGAGTTTTTTCCATTTGTCTCAGCAGCTCATTCATCTCCTCTAACCTCATTTTCCTGCCTGCTCTAATTGATCCATGACAAGCGATAGTAGCCAATATCTTGTTCACTTTGTCTTCTACTGGCAATGTATCTTCTATTTCCGTTAATCTACCCACTATATTAATTAGCATCTCTTTCACATCTATTGCTCCCAAAATTGCAGGGATTTCTTTTACTATCACTTTATTCTCTGATTTGATTTCAATATCAAAACCCATTTCAAATAACTTATCTTTATAGATTTCAATCATCTCCATTCCAGCTTGATTTTTGATTTCAACCGTTTCAGGAAGAAGTAGTTTTTGTCTTTTTATACTTGATTTTTGTTTTAGGCATTCATATACTAACCTCTCGTGGGCTGCATGCTGATCAACTATAATCAATTTGTCTCTTACCTCGGCAATAATGTAAGTATTATAGACCTGACAGCGTGCAAACCCGAGCGGGTGGCTCTCTATCAAATCAACTTGCTCTAACACCTTTTTTTCTAGAACCATAATTTCCGCTTGTGATGGGGATTTCTGTATGCCGGTATAATCAAACGATTTTGACTGTTCTGATAAGCCTTTTGCTTTTTCATTTGGAGAAGCAAATTCTTTTATTAGTTGATTTTCAAAAGGACTTGGTTTCCTTTCGTAAAATTCTTTTTGAACATCAGGTTTATCAAAAGGATCTGATAATGAACCTTTCAAAAAACCCTCTATTGCATTAGTAGTTTTCTGGTCACTAGCTGAAATGACATCAAAGGTGCCTATCCTTCTTGACAACGCTTTGATTAATCCTCTTGTCACTATCTCATATATGAGCTTCTTATTCTGAAACCTTACTTCTGACTTATTTGGATGCACATTTACATCTACTTGATCATAAGGTATCTCTAAATGTAACGCTGCAAAAGGATACCTATCGCTTGGAATAAAATCATGATATGCATACCTAACCGCACCAATAAGTAAATTATCTTTAATTGGCCTTCCATTAACAAATGTATAGATCTGAGTTGACTTACCACGATTGACGGTTGGCTTACAGATGTGTCCCGTAAGTTTGATGCCGTCTTCTTCTTCATTGACTTCCAAAGAATTGCCCTGAAATTCTTCTTCTACTTCACACAATCTATGAAATAACGAAGTCTGCTTAGCGTATTTTAAGAGCTTTTTATTACCTGAAGTGAGAGTAAACCCTATATGATAGTTAACCATTGCTAGGTTGTTTACAATATCAACAATGCTTTGAGTTTCTGCTCTTTCGGTTTTTAGAAATTTTAGTCTATTTGGGGTAGCGAAAAACAAATCTCGTACTTCAATATGTGTCCCTTGTGATAAAGAGTAAGGAGTTAGCTCCCCCATCTTTTCTCCACCCTCATAACTTATAGACCATGCTTCACTTGCTCCGCTTGCTTTAGACGATAATTTTATCCTACTTACTGCTGCTATTGAAGGCAGAGCTTCTCCTCTAAAGCCAAGATGCTTGATTTCTATCAACTCACTATCGCTCAATTTTGAAGTAGCATGGCGCATAAACGCAAGTTCTAAATCGTTTTTTTCTACTCCGTTACCATCATCTGTCACAATAATAAGGTTACGCCCACCACTTTCTATTTTGATCTCTATTTCTAAACTTCCAGCATCTATTGCATTTTCCACTAATTCCTTTACTACACTTGCTGGCCTTTCTATCACCTCCCCCGCTGCTATACGGTTTATGGTTTTTGTGTCTAGAAGGATTATTGCCATAGATTTATTATGAAACTGGTTTTTCTTTTACTTCTTTGGTCTGTCTCTCTCTCCACTTTTTTAACCTACCTGCAATTTCACTGTTGGAAATTGACAATATAGATACGGCGGTAATGGCAGCATTATATGCTCCATTTTCTCCTATAGACATGGTTGCAACTGGAACACCCTTTGGCATTTGAACTATAGAGAGTAGACTGTCCAGCCCATTTAATTGTTTACTATGCACAGGAACGCCGATAACTGGTAAACAAGTTAATGACGCAACCATACCAGGTAAATGAGCTGCACCTCCTGCACCAGCTATAATAACCTTAAAACCTTCTTCTTGTGCAGATTTAGCAAAATTGAAGAGCCTTTCTGGTGTTCTATGTGCAGATATTATGAATATGTCATGTGAAACTTCTAATGCTTTTAGCATATCGACGGTATGGACCATAGTGGTGTAATCTGACTCACTTCCCATAATAACAGCAACATCTTTTTTTATTGTTGTCATATTCAACACAATTTTACTTACTAACTAAATAGTGTTCCAGCTAAAAAGCAACAAATATTTAAGTTATATTATAAATATAGTATATAGAATTCTCGTTAAAATAGAAATTTTAAAAATTTAAATAAATATCTATGTTAAGATATAGAGATATAAACTTCTTATGTAAGATAAATTTATAAAATAATTATTTTTGTATTTCAAGCTTTGTAATTTTAGCTTGTTCTTTCTGTAAATGATTTTTTCAGAGAGGCTGATGGTAAAATGGTAATTTAAAATTACTAGAAATTTGATTGAAATATTAATATACAATCAACTTAAAGTTTTAAATTTGATATCATATAATTATTGACAAGTTATATGATATTAATATCTTGTTATATTAAATATTATGCTATAATATTTAATAAAGTTAATTGATATGTGAGTGTAAGAATTATGGAAATAATATCGTTAAATAACTTAGACAGTGCAGCAATAAAAACAAAGTTGCTTTATATAATAAATAAAATTATAGAAAAAAATGCTTGGACTCAGGCTTTTGCAGCTGAGAAAGTTGGTATTGATCAGCCAAAGGTATCACAAATTAAAAATGGTAAAATAGATGGTTTTTCTTTAGAGCGATTGTTAGGATTTCTAAAAAAACTTGATCATGAAATAACAATCACGATGACAGAAAGCCAAGAAATAAAATCTTAGGCAGAAAAAGTAAAACATGAAGTTGAATCGCAATAGATACAAAGTTGACAACTTGTTTTTTGTGATATAGTATAAAACTTATTAAGGTAGTATCTTATGGCTGAGTCTATTGTAGAAAAGTGTACAGAACAGGTAAGTAACCTTTTCAAATTGGTTCTATTGGCAAGTCAAAGAACACATGATTTAAATACAGGAGCAAGTAATCCAGTTCAAACAGTTCAGTTTAAAGACCATAAAAACACCATAGTTTCCTTATATGAAATAGCAGAAAAACAGGTGGATACTCATGAGCTATTTAACCTTTTGGTAGGTAGATGCAAGGAGTACATGAAAGGAAATATGAATAATGTTTACAGCAGTAATACAAGTAAGCTAGCGAATTTATTAAATTTTTCTGATGGTCAATTTAACACAGATCTTGATGCAAGTCAAGAAAGCCAAGATTATGAAGTGGATGGTGAAATAGATGATGAAATAAATGATCAAGATGGCGATGAAGAAGTATCCGTTTAGAAATCTACTGAAGTTACATAGTCTTTAAATGCTTCACATTGCTATCTATACACTGTTGTTCTGTATGAGTGTAATGTTGTGCCGCATAGTGTCTAAGTCAAGTGATGTGTACAATAAGGTTTTAGCGTTCAATAATTTCTCAACGCAAGTAGTTGTACTCATAACAGCAATATCAATCATTCTGAATAATTTTTTTTTAATTGATATAGCATTGTTGTATGCTAGCGTTAGCTTTATATCAACTATAGCACTAATGAGATTAATGTTGTTTTAATAATTTATGATAGGATCCGTTATTATATTTTTAGGCATTTGTTCAGTAATCATTTCAAGTGTGGGAGTAATTAGATTTCCTGATTTCTATACTAGGTTACATGCAGCAGGTATTACAGATTCTAGCGGTGCAACGCTATTGTTAATTGGTTTTGCTTTGCAGAATGGATTTTCAATCAATACTGTTAAAATAATATTATTAATTCTTATAATATGGGTAGCTAGCTCAACTAATGGCTATATTTTAGCGCGCACTTATTATAAAGTTAAGAAAAAAACTGTTAAAGAAGGTTAAGGTGTTAGAAATATTAAATGTAGTGCTACTTTTGTTGTTACTAACAGTTACGGTTTTTATAGTCTTCTCGCGACATTTAGTCGTAAGTGCTGTTCTAATGTGTGTATTTAGTTCACTTATTGCGCTTATATACTTAATTATGAATGCACCTGATGTTGCAATTACTGAAGCTTCTGTTGGTGCGGGGCTCAGTACGATTTTTACGTTTGCAGCACTCTCCTTGATAAAGAATCATAAAGTAAATCTATCTCATAACCCTATAACGCTTTTTTTTATGTTATTTCTGGCTGTATGTTTGTCATATTTTATGATTCAATTGCCAGATTTTGGCAGCCACAATGCTCCGATCCACTTGCATGTTGCTCCTTATTATGTGGAAAATACCGAAAAAGCTACCGGTATTCCTAATATAGTGACAACTGTTTTGGCAAGCTTTCGTGGTTATGACACGTTTGGAGAAACTATAGTAGTTTTTACTGCTGCGCTTTGTATAACGTTGATATTAAAAGAAGAAAAAGACAATGATTAAAGATCCGATATTAAATGCAGTAACATTTTTGATGATACCTTTTATCATTTTATTTGGTTTATACATACAATTTCACGGTGATTACACTCCGGGTGGAGGTTTTCAAGCAGGAATAATTATTGCCTCCGGGATAATATTATATTCAATGCTATTTGGTGTATCTACAACTCTAAAAGCAATACCTTATTCTGTGATTAGATTGACTAACGTGTTAGGTATTTTAATTTATGGAGGAACGGGCGTTGCAACAACTTTACTTGGCCAAAATTTTTTATCTTATGATATCTTGTCAGCCAATAATAGAACCGGTCAAAAATTGGGTATTTTTTTGGTGGAATTAGGTGTAGCATTTACTGTCTGCTCCTCTATGTTAATTATATATATGAATTTTGCTCGTAGGAAAAAACAATGACTTTATATAATTATACGATTATTATTGTATTAATGGTGCTAGGTTTATATATTATTATAAACGATAAAAATTTAATCAAGAAAATGATAGGGGTAAGCGTCTTCCAAGCATCTGTTTTGTTGTTTTACATATCTCTAGGATATATAAAAAATTCTTTGCCTCCTATATTGGTTTCAAATTTTTATTCATATAGCAATCCTATACCTCATGTTTTAATGCTTACTGCTATAGTGGTTGGAATTGCAACATTTTCAGTTGGATTGTCCATAGCAGTAAAAATGGAAGAAAAGTATGGAACAATTGATCAAGACAAGTGTACATAAATTAACAGTATCTTAAACTATATGAAGTAACGAATAGCCACAAGTTAAAAGTAAAATTATAGACTTGCTCGTTGTAAGTTTATTTGTTAATAAGAAATAAAATTATAAACTATAAAGGTAATGATGTCAACTATTAATGATGCAGAAGATAAGAAAAAAATTATCAGAGATCTTGTAACTAAAAGTATAAAAAAAGGTGGTTTTGTCACCTTTGATGATATAAATGATAAATTATCAGATGAAAATTTTTCGTCTGATTTTATAGATGATGCTATATCTTTATTGCAGGATTCCGGAATTAATGTGCTTGAAAGTAGCGAAGATGAAGAAGATATTCCTTCCAACAGTGATGATAGTAAACTTGATGATGATGACACATCGCCAAATGTTACTGCAACTTTAGTACAAAATGATGATCCAGTGAGGATTTATTTACAAGACATGAGCTCTGTAAAGCTTTTGTCAAGGGCAGATGAAATCGAGATAGCAAAAAAAATTGAATCTGAAAAGCATAACATGTTACGTGCAATAATTGAAACATCAGTAACATTAAAGATGATAAAAGTATGGCGTGATGATTTAAGTAGTGGAGCTCTCTTACTGAGAGAAATTATAGATCTGGATGCAATTTATAACTCTGACTTTAATGTGGTACCCAAAGAAGAGAGTGAAGAAAGTGCTGAAGATGTTGAGGATTCTGAGGATGTTTCTGAAGATGCTGAGTACTGTAGTGATGATGAGAAAGATAGTAAAAAAAGTGATGATGAGAAAGACGGTGATAATGAAGATATAAATTCAGCGAATTTAAATGTTTCTATTCTTGAAATGGAAAGTGACTTATTGCCAAAGGTCATAGTTGCATTGGATGAGATAATTACTTTAACAAATGAAGCATTGGTATTAAGAAAAAATTCTAAAGATTCCTCTGATGAACTCGAGAATTTATATAGTCAAATATGGTCTATAGCATTACAAATTAAGTTAAGTGATGCTGCTGTTGCCAGAATTACACAAGAACTTTATAAGATAAATAGATCCATTACGCTTGAAGAGGCTAATCTTATTGCTGAGGCTAGAAAATACGATATCGATAGAGAAAGTTTCTATAAAGTTTATGATGACGTGCTTTTAAAGCACGAATTGAAAAAGATAAGTCTTTTAAAGATCAATGAAAATCAGTCCTCTTTTACAGGTGAATTAAAAAACAAATTTTTAAGGTTTATAGACGATAACTCTGAACATATAGCTAGTACTTTGAACGGTATTAAGCAGCATATACAGGAAGATAACGTGCAAGAATTTAAGGAGCTAATCAGGAGAATACAAAAACACGAACGAGAAGTCTCTGAAGCAAAGCAAGAGATGATTAAGGCTAACTTAAGGCTAGTAGTTTCCATTGCTAAGAAGTATTCAAAAAGAGGCCTTGATCTGCTTGATTTGATACAAGAAGGCAATATTGGTCTTATGAAGGCCGTGGATAAGTTTGATTACAAACGTGGATATAAATTTTCAACTTATGGCACTTGGTGGGTAAGACAATCAATCACTAGGGCAATACCTGAGCAGTCTAAAGTAGTTAGAATACCAGTTCATATGGTAGAAGTTATCAGTAAAATCAACAGAGCATTAAGAAAAATGACTCATGAGATGGGAAGAGAGCCGACGTTAGAGGAATTAAGTGTAGAACTGACAATGCCACTGGAAAGAATACGCAAAGTTATGAAAATAGCAAGGGATCCAGTAAGTCTTGAAGCTCCAACAGGAAAGGATGATAGTAGTACCTTCGGTGATTGTATAGAAGATAAGCGAGTCTCCAGACCAGAGGATGCTGCAATACTTGCTGACTTGCGTGGCATTACAACCAATGTTCTTGCAACTTTAACACCAAAGGAAGAAAGAATTCTAAGAATGCGTTTTGGCCTTGGTAAAGATGGGAAGGAGCATACCTTAGAAGAAGTAGGAAAAATTTTTAATGTAACACGTGAGAGAATTAGGCAAATAGAGGCAAAAGCACTGCGCAAGTTGAAACATCCAAGCCGCGCTAGAAAACTTAGAGGGTTCTTTTAAGTATACGTGTCAAGTTAAGAAGAAGCTGATTTTGCCCGGAAAAAGTGGAGAAAAAGTCAGAGCGTTTTTAAAATAAAACGTTTTTTCAAAAAGGTATGATATGAAGGAAATGCAAAATAAAGTTTAAAATGGGGGTTGTAAAAAAGTTGCACCGCTATTTTTTTTTATGAATCTAATGAAACAACATGCTAATCTACGGTAAATATTATGACAAACAAAAATGACAATTCTAATTCAAAGTATAGAAATTTTTATGTTCTGGGTGATAGTTTATCCGATAATGGCGCAATCATTGGAATTTTAAATAACTTATCCTTTGCAAAAAGCGTAAAGTTTGATGACCCTTTTTATCAAGGAGGATCTTTTAGCAATGGCCCTACTGCTGTTGAATATGTAGCAAAATATTTAGATTTAGACGAATTTAAACCTGGGTGGAGTTATTCATTTTTTGGGAAATGCCACGAACAGCAAGGTCAAAACTATGCAGTTTCATGTGCAACAGCATCTGAAATTTTTGACCCTATTTTTTCTTATTTCTTCAATAAATTTCGTTTAGCTAACCAGCTAGATGCGGTAATTAAACATCATCCAGATATAGGTGAAGAAGATTTATTTTGCATCATAATCGGCGGAAATGATGTTATGGTTGCCACTGTTTATGACGATACTAAAGCGGAAGAAGTGTTGGAACAAGCAGTGAGTGAAATATGTAATGCACTTAAGGTTCTAAATGAACATGGTGTTAAGCATGTAGTTGTTGCAAACGCACCTGAAGTTGGCTCAATACCAGCTTTTAATAGAGATGAAGAAGCAAGGGAACTAGCTACGAAGCTCACAGAGAGTTTCAATGCAAAATTGGCTAATGGCTTAGATTATATGAAGAAAAGTGCAAATCTTGAAATAAAAGCATTTGATCTTAACTCTAAAATGAAAAGTATGCTTAGCGAATACAAGAGCAAAGGTTTAAATTGTCAAGATGCATGCACATCGAACATTGCAAACCAAATTGGGAGATTTAAAGAAAATATAAAAATACTCTTAAAGTTGATATTTAAAGGGGAACTTGACGTTCACTATAACCCTGGGTGTAGCGAAGAAACACTAAAGGATTATTTCTTTTTTGATTATTTCCATCCAACTGCAGAACTTCATCATGAAGTTGGTAATGAAGTGTATGAGTTGATTTGACACAGTTTTTTGAACATTCCCTAGATCCCAGTGTCCCTATGATGTCATCCCAGTGCTTGACACTGGGAACCAGAAAAGTTTGCTTGTTCACAAGCAAACTAGCACAGAAAGTGATTACAACATTTTCGATGAGATTATATGGAAAACTGGATCCCAGTGTCTGGGCACTGGGATGACATCGTTTACTATGTGCCATATTGCAATGTTCGTACAGCTGTGAGTCACGCACTTTGCTTCAATATTTGCACATTAGCCACTCCTCTGAACAGATACAGTCAGTTTAGCTATAACTTCCTAAGTTTGCTCACAATCTCTTGACTTGACCATATGGTTTTTTCCCAAATGTTACTATCTTCCTCCTTTTCCTTTCTCAATTTGTGCAACCATTTCCTTAACACTTACTTGTGTGGAAGGAGGATTTTTGCTGACATGAGATTTTGGATCAGATTTTGCTGTTATGTGTTTCGTTGCAGATCTTTTATTCTCTGTTAGAAATGAATGAGATTGTTTTTTCTTCACACCGATATCCGCTTGTGCTGCTGGGGTAGTTTTGCTTTCAGCAAGCCGTACATTAGCATTTCCTTTTGCTTGATTTTGCTCAAATTTTTCTTTTAATGCCTTTACTTTACTGCCCATCTCGCGATTAGCTCCTCCTTTCATAGTAGCTGCTGCTACTTTTGGTATCGCCTTACCAGCAGCTTTTTGTGCTGATTTCCTATTGTCTTGATTTTCAGATTTTAGTGGTACTGTAGGTTTACTTTCAGCTGATTTTTTAAGAATTACTTCTACTACTTTTGGCTCTGTGCTTACTTTTTGATCAGCACGGCTTAGATTTTTAGGCTTTGGCGGTACTGCAGGTTTATCTTTGACTACCACTTTCGATTCTTGTCTAACTTCTTGAACAGTAGTAAACATTTTTTTTGGCACTTGCGATGCTTTTAGTGGTTTTGTTAGTACGAGGGATTGAGGTTGTTGTTTCTGCTTACGTTCTCTTTTTGCTTCTATATGTTCTTTAGAAACTGTTGCATAAATTGGCTCTTCTTTGGGCGATTTTGAACTCTGCGAATTTTCTATTAAAATTTTACTCTTCTTCTCTTGATAATGTGATATGTCTTCATATTCATGCTCTTCATTTAATGAACTTCCATAGCCTAAATCTTCTCTCTGCTCATATAAAGGATTTTCCTTTTGCTTTTTCTCTTGATAATGTGATATGTCTTCATATTCATGCTCTTCATTTAATGAACTTCCATAGCCTGAATCTCCTGCTTGTAGCTCATATAAAGGATTTTCTTCTTGCTTTGACGCTGTTCTATCCTCTAAGTTCACTCCATACAATCTATGTTCCTCCTGATTTTTTTTACTTTGCTCTAAATCTGAAATTTTCTTTAAAACATTTAGGTATTCGAATGTTATTTTTTCAGCAAGACTGGGCAATTTATCATTAGCAAAATTTCTTATATCGTTATCCTGAATTGAAGCATCTTTTCCCAAGATTTTATTAAATGTTTCCTTGAATATTCCAAAAAAACCTGATGGCTTTTTGTTCACCGGTTCTATATAATTATTCAAGTCACTACATATAACAAACTTAGCTACATCTTCTGCCTTATCTGTAAAACTCTCTAATGTCTGGGATAAATCTCTCACTGTTTTATTATATTGTTCACCAATATTTTTCAGCTTTATAGCTTCTATCAAGGAGTCGAGATTTTTTTTATAGTTCTCACTTTTAAATGGATCATTCATACTAATTACAGCTCATTATTTATTAAAATATAGATCTAAAATATTAAGATCTAGTAAATATTACTTTTGTGATTCATGTAGAACTATAGCTATAATAAGTAATACGTCATACCGCCGCGGTATCTCTTAGCCGCTAACACGTAGCGGGATGACGAATATACCGCCACGAACCGTCATACCGCCGCGGTATCTCCTTAGCATAGATCCCGCTAACAAGTAGCGGGATGACGAGATTATCTTCATTCCGACGCAGACCGTCATACCGCGATTCATTCGTGGTATCTCAGCCGCTAACAAGAGATCCCGCTAACAAGTAGCGGGATGACGGTTGTCAGGGTAGCTGTCATCCCAGTGCTCCTAATAATGTCATCCCAGTCCGTGACACTGGGATCTAGTCTTTATCATGCAGCCACTTATTTAAAGTTAAGTTTTCTGGATTCCAGTGTCTGGGCACTGGGATGACAGCAGTCCTACGTCATACCGCGATTCATTCCTACGTCATACCGCGATTCATTCGCGGTATCTCTTAACATAGATCCCGCTAACAAGCAGCGGGATGACACCTCTCTTGGGCTCTTTTAGCTATAAACATTAAGAAATTTACCAAACGAAAAAAAAGGCAAAAGAGGCCCTGGTCATTGTCTATTTTCTGTATTGGCGTTTTTTTAAGTCTTAAACACTTCAATTTAGCTGCTTTTAAGTGCAGCTCACCTTAGTTCAAATGTTTAAGAAATTTACTAAGCAGAAAAAAAGGCAAAAGAAATCCCGTGTTAGCTAGTTGTCACTCTCTAATCCTGCAAATTGGCGTACTATACTGTCTTAAACGACTTATAAGCGCGTTTCAGCTTGTGTAGGTAAAAACCTAGAAATATTGTGAAGACATAAGGTGCACATAGTGCAAAAAATTAAAAATAAGACGCCAACCACGTTGTTTTCTTGCTGTTTAATCTGCACAGATAAAGATAACTGAATACCTTCAGTTTCATGATAAGGGGGCTGGCGGAGTTTGTCAAGTAGGTTTTATGGCTTAGCGTCACGCGCTGGAATGACAATTTCGATTATTTCATACATTGACTTCGGTAAATCCAAATTATATTAGCTACATCTAACGAATTTTACACTTGCTAAGATTGCGCTATTTGAGTATCTTTAACTGAAAGAAGTTATTTTTTATCCAATATGAAAAAAGCCTTTATATTCACATCCTTAATAGCAGTTGTATTAATAGTCATTACTTTTTTGTATAAAAACAGCGGAACTGACAATTCACAAGTAGTGAATGTCTATTCATCGCGCAAAGAAGAATTAGTACGTACTTTATTTGATGAATTTACAAAAAATACAGGCATTAAAGTACGTTACATCATTGATGATTATTCTCAGCTACTTTCACGCATGGAAAATGGCGGTGAAGCTGACTTGCTTTTAACTGCAGATGCAGTGAACCTGATTTTGGCAAAAAAAAGAGGGCTTTTATCTCAAGTGGATTCAGAGATTTTAAAAAGTGTTATACCTGCAAAATTTAGAGATAGTGAAGATTATTGGTTTGGCCTTACAAAAAGAACCAGAATATTAGTTTATAATAAAGAGTCAGTAAATCCTAAAAACTTAAGTACTTATGAAGATTTAGCAAATGAAAAATGGAAAGGAAAAATATTAGTGCGTTCTTCTACAAGTCCATATAACCGGTCATTGATTGCTTTTATGATTGCAAATAATGGTTTTGAAAAGACGAAAGAATGGGTAAGTGGAATTGTGAGTAATATGGCAAGAAAACCAAGTGGTGGTGATACTGACCAAATTTATGCTGTAGCTGCTGGTGAAGGAGATGTTGCAATAGTAAATAGTTATTACTTTGCAAGAATTCTTTCATCAGAAAATAAAAAGAATGTTATAGACAAGCTAGGGGCTTTTTTTCCTAATCGCAATGATCACGGCGTAATGGTAAACATCAGTGGTGCAGCAGTAACAAAAAACGCAAAAAACAGGGAAAATGCTATAGTCTTATTGGAATTTTTAGTAAGCAAGCAGGCTCAAGAGCTATACGCTAAAAAAAACCAAGAATACCCTGTTATTGAAGGCATTGAAACTTCCGATATACTAAAGTCTTGGGGAAATTATCCACAAAGTGATTTACCTCTAAGTGAACTTGAGAAGCATCTTCTTGAGGCTGTTATGATAGCGGATGAGTGTAAGTGGAAGTAATCCCCAGTGCCACTGAACACTGGGATGAAAGATTTATGCTAATGTACCTTACTCTTGACTCGCTGAACTTTTTCTTCCTTCTAACTTAATTTTGACTTTACTATCTTTTTCTGTTCTTTCACCAAAACAATTGCTGCACAAGAGGTCTATTGAAAAACAATAATAAGAAAGTAGAATAGGTTCAAGTAGTTGAAAAGGAAATTATGAACAAGAGAAGGAATTTGTTAAACATCTCAGACCTTACAGTCGATGATGTAGAAAATATAACTAAGTTGGCTAACCAGTACCTTAAAAAAGAAGCTGCAAATAGTCATATCTTGGAAAATAAGACAGTAATAAATTTATTTTTTGAAGATTCAACGCGTACACTTGCGTCTTTTGAAATAGCAGCAAAAAGCCTTGGAGCAAATGTTGTAACTTTGCCAATAAGATCTTCTTCTATTAACAAGGGAGAAGATCTAAAAGACATGATCAAAACATTAAATGCAATGAATCCTGATTACATGATAATCAGGCAAAAAAATAGCGGTACTGTTAATATGCTGGCTAAGAATGTTAGCTGCTCGCTAATCAACGCAGGCGATGGAAGCAGTGAACACCCAACTCAAGCTCTTGCAGATTATCTTGTAATCATCAATCATAAAAAGCAAATAAAGGACCTCAAAGTTGTGATATGTGGAGATATTCTGCACAGTAGAGTTGCAAGATCAAATATAAGATTGCTAAAAATGTTTGGAGCAAAAATATGCTTGGTCGCACCACCAACTTTGATTTGTAAGCATTTTCCTGAAGTAGATTCAGTCCATTATTCATTAATTGAAGGTATAAAGGATGCTGACGTAATTATGCTTTTGAGGCTGCAGAAAGAGCGCATGAATAATAGTTCTTCAGAGAAAGAATATTTTCATTTGTATGGACTTGATTCACAAAAGCTATCATACGCAAAACCAGATGCGATTGTTATGCACCCAGGGCCAATAAATAGAGGGATTGAGATTAGCAGCGATGTAGCAGATTGTGTTATTTTACAGCAAGTAGAATTTGGATTGGCAATACGTAAGGCAGTGCTGCACTATTATAGGCCTTGTTAATATTAAAAGATGCTACACAACTAATGCGAAAGAAGGGTTTTTTCATGAAATGACGAGGCTTGTAAATGGTTTGAGAATGGCCATTAAGATGTTAAGGCC
Organism: Wolbachia endosymbiont (group A) of Sphaerophoria taeniata; assembly: GCF_947250735.1. Classification (NCBI taxonomy): domain Bacteria; kingdom Pseudomonadati; phylum Pseudomonadota; class Alphaproteobacteria; order Rickettsiales; family Anaplasmataceae; genus Wolbachia; species Wolbachia endosymbiont (group A) of Sphaerophoria taeniata. Next base: position 618,229 of record NZ_OX366344.1, on the reverse strand, counting down.
GAGGATATGGTGTGGAAGTTTTTACGAAAGCCTGAAGTCAATCAACAACCTTGCAGAACGGCAAATTAGACGGCTATCGTAAAAACAGCTTTTTCACCTGGTTGGAACGTGGGGAAAGGTTCGTGGAAGAATGTTGTCGATATTTTTGACATCACGTCTCAATGGCCAAAATCCCTTCCAAAAGTTACGACTGCTTAGTTCTTTATTCATTCTCACAATCCGTGAACGGTTACTTGTTTTTAGCGTTAAGCAGCAAAATTAATAATTTGAGAATTTTCCTGAAAAAACTTACCACAAACTGGTCACAATTTTCTGTGAAAGACAGATATAGAAAGACTAGAGTATCCACCTTAAGTTCATTGAATTTTCTTACCTTTGCTTCTTAACTTGACGCGTATAGTTTATTTAACGCTCCCTAAGTTCGCCATTGCCTGAACGGATACAATTATTTTAACTATAAAAGCGTTTTACTTTTTGCTCAGCATATCCATCATAACTGGCTTACTTTTAGTGATTCATGGAGTTAAAAAAGTCAGCATTGCTCTTTGTTAAAAGTAGTTTGTCACGTAAAAATTCCATTGCTTCAACAGATCCCATAGGATTGAGTATTCTACGCAACACCCATATTTTATTTAGTATAGCCTTATCAACTAATAGCTCTTCCTTCCTTGTTCCGGATTTTGTAATGTCAATAGCTGGAAATATACGTTTATCAGAAAGTTTTCTATCAAGTATAATCTCAGCGTTTCCTGTACCTTTAAACTCTTCAAAAATAACCTCATCCATTTTTGAACCAGTGTCTATAAGAGCTGTAGCGATGATTGTCAAAGAACCACCATTTTCAATATTACGAGCCGCTCCAAAAAAACGCTTGGGTCTCTGCAGTGCATTTGAATCCACACCACCAGTTAGAACTTTCCCAGACGAAGGAATAACAGCGTTATAAGCACGTGCAAGTCTAGTAATATTGTCAAGTAGGATTACCACATCTTTTTTATGCTCAACCATTCTTTTAGCTTTTTCTATTACTATTTCAGCAAGCTGTACGTGACGGTAAGCAGGCTCATCAAACGTAGAACTCACTACCTCACCTTTTACAGAACGTATCATATCTGTTACTTCTTCAGGTCTTTCATCTATAAGTAACACTATTAATTCTATTTCAGGGTGATTTATAGCTATAGAGTTAGCCATTTGCTGAAGCAATACAGTTTTTCCTGTGCGAGGTGGAGCAACTACTAACGCTCTTTGCCCTTTCCCAAGAGGAGCTACTATATCTATAGCACGCATGCTTAAGCCTTTTTTATCATCACCACTATTACACTCAAGTACTATGCTTTCCTCAGGATAAAGAGGAAGCAAATTATCAAAATGGACGTACTTTCTTAATTCACTGACTTCAGTAGAGTTTATACTTTGAACCTTAGTTAAAGTAAAATATCTTTCTTTATCACCAGGTGGCCTTATTTCTCCACATGCCATATCTCCTGTACGTAAATTAAACTTCTTTATTTGCCCGTTAGAAATATAAACATCATCGGTACTTGGAGCATAATTTGCACTTGCTGAACGTAAGAAACCGAAACCATCAGGCAATATTTCCACTATTCCACTCCCTGTGGTTATGCCTCCTTCTTCGCTCATTTTCTTCATTAAGCTGAATATCATTTCCTGCTTTAGCATTCTACCATTGCTTTTACCGTTAGTTGAAATTTTTCTTTCTTCAGCTAACTCTAACAATTCTTCTGCTGTTTTCTCTTTTAATTCGCTCAGATCTAATGTTTTTCTGTTTTTCTCAGTACCTTCATTGACCATCTGTTTTACTGTATCGTTATTGTGAATTTGCTCACTTTTTTCAGGTTGAGCTGTAACCTTTCCTTTTGCCAAAACATCTTCATTGATTATTGTCATAATCCTCCAAAAATTTTAATTGATGCTTACTAACCTAAAATGTGACTATAAGATAATAAATTAGGCTGAGCTAGTTTTAGTGCGTATTAAGCTTAATTATTATTAAACCCCGTACTTTACTTACATTATACTAATAAACACTAGCAAGTCAAGTTAATTTAATGTTAACAAAGCACAAAAATTTGAGGATTTTCAATAGCTATTCTTTATATTTTTTAACCTTTCTTGCTTCTCTTCTTCTACTTTTGCTTTTTCCACTTCTGCTTCTAAATTTTCTTGACTACATAAGCCAAGTAGTACAGGATCTTGGGGTTTTATATTTTGCATGTTATGATGAGATCCATCTCTTACTTGCTCAACTGTGTAATTTGTTGTACTAATTAATTTAGCTATAACGTTATTATCCAAGATAGGAAATTTTTTTACTAAATAATAAATCGCATCAGGTTTATCTCTACGCCTTGCCGTATAGGCAGAGCCAAGAATGCTACCAATCGCTTTACTCCTTTTTTTTATATTTTTTATAATCAAATTTGGTACACGGTTTGAATTTTTTTTGCAATCATCGATTTCTTTTTCAGTAATTACCCCAGAAATAATAGGGTTATATCTTTCAACTTCTATTTCCTCATCAGCTATGTCTTGTACTTCTTCAAGGGCCAACCTACAGCATTGTGCTATTTGATTAAAAGTTAAACCAGTGTTGTCTACTAACCAAGCAGCTATTTGTATTAGAAACTTTTTATTTCTATCGTTATTGCCCTTAGAAGATTCCATTGACATCAAAAAAGCATCTCCCATTTAAAGTATCCCTTACTGTTATACAGAGCTAAAATATAAGCTATTAAAACTAAAAAAGCATTAATTTTGTCATTCAATGACTTTTTGTTTGTCACTTCCCACCTCTTAAGTTAATTAAATGCGCTTACGTTTAAGCATATTTCAAACGATTCAAAAAAATATTTTCCCTTCTTAAGGTATAGTATAACTTAGTCAAACATATGTTTCTATTTAAGAAAAGAGTTAAATTTTAAGTTAATATATTGTAATATTATATATATTGGCTAATAAAGCAACAGGTTTACAAGAATTAAATTATCACTATTCTATAATTAACCATTAATTAACTGAGTTTAAAATGAATGTTAAAAATTTTTTCACTAAAGTAACCGTTGTCCTTTTAGCTTGCTTATTAGTCTTCATGGGAATTGGCAACCTTTTATCAGGTGATGATGAAAAAGAAGAGGTAGCTAGGGTTGGAAAAGAAGTTATAACGTCAGATGAGTATAAATCACTATATCAAAATTATGAAAAGCAAATTTCTGGATCTGATGCGAGTAGAGAACAAGTAAAAAAGCTGAAATATGATTTGCTTAACGCACTTATAGAGCAAAAACTATTGTTTAACCTAATTAGTGAGCTGGGGTTGACAGTTGGAGAAGAGTCTATAAAAAACCATATTAAAAATACCAAATACTTTCAAAATGATAAAGGCGAATTTGACAAAAATAAATTCCATGAAACGCTAAATGACCTGCATATGACAGAGAAAGAGTATATAGCAAAGCTAGAGAAAGTTCTGCCTGCAATGATGTTCATGACTTCGTTATTTAAAGATAATTATCCGGTAACTTTTGGCGAGAGAGTTGATGAGCAGATATACAAAAGTCGCTACCAAACTAGAGTGGTTGATATTGTTAAAATAACTGAAGATGCAGTTACAAACATTCCTGAACCAGATGATCAAGCCTTACTTGATTTGTACGAAAGAAATAAATCCCATTTTTATTATCCTGAGTATCGAACTGCGCAATATATTTCCCTAGGCCAAAAGTATTTTGAAGATCAAATCAAGATCTCAGATGAAGAAGTTGATGGTATAATAGAACAACAGGAACTAAAAGATCAAAGAGATGTATTCAATGTAATATTTTCTACCAAAGAAGAAGCTGAGACAGCAAGAAGAGCATTTGAGGAGGGTAAAACAAGCTTTGAACAGATAGTAGGAGAGTTTGGCAAAGCAAAACTTGAGGAAACTAGAGTAAATAATATAACTAAGGATTTTTTACCAGAAGACGTGAGGGAAAAGGTATTTGCTCTCAAAGTAGGTGAAGTAAGTGAAGTTTTAGCAAGCAGTTTTGGTTGGCATATAATAAAAGTGGAAAGTGCGCATCAAATCTCTGATGAAGACTTAGTTGATTTAAAAAAAGACATAAAGTCAATTCTAACTAACCAAAAGTCTTTTGAAAGAGTCAATGATTTCATAAACCAAGTGAACTATAAGATATACAATGGTTCAGAAATTGAAGAAATATTGAGTGAATATAATTTACCTATACAAACTATTGGTCCAGTAGATGTGAGTGGAAAAGATCAAAGCGGTAATAACGTAGGAGATTCTAGTGATTTAATTTCTTTCATTTTTTCGCGAGAAAAGGATCAGAAAGGTTATTTCAAGGGCGTTGGGGACGCTGTTGTTAGTGTAAAAATCATTGATATCGTTCCACCCAAATTGCAAAGTTTTGAAGAAGGCAGGGCATTAGCGGTAGAGCTTTGGTGTAGTGAGTTTATAAAAGAAAGAATGTTTAAAATTGGGCAAGAGGTTGCAATTCAACTAAGAGAAAAAACAGATTTGGAAGAAATTCAAGGTGTGGAATTAGTTAAAGGTCAGCAGATGCAACGCAATGAAGTGGATCAACAAAACTACCCCTTTTCTTTTGTAGAAGAGATTTTCAATATGAAAACAACTGGTTCAGTGACAGACCCTATTCAATACAATAATGAAATTATAATAGGTGTTCTAAAAGAAATGCATTCATCAAATGGTAAATTAAACACGCTTGACACCGGAAAACGTGTGATGATATCGCTAAAAGAGCAATTAATTAGCTATCTGGAATCAAAGTATAAAGTCGAAGTTAATCACGCTATACTTGATGATATATAGTCAAAAATCTTATAAGTTGCTTCAAACGCATCCAGTGCCCAGACACACAACTGTACGAACATTGCGATTTGAGAGCAATCTTCACTAGGAAGGATGTCATCCCAGTGCCCAGACACTGGGATCCAGGAATTTTATTAAGTATAAAAGTAGCCGTTTTATGTTAAAATACAACATTTTAATGATTATGAAAAGGCTGGATTCCAGACTGGAATGACACCATTTGCTGTGCAATTTACCTTCAAAAATGAATGTTCGTATAGTTGTGCGCCCGGCGCTGCCCTACATTATTGGTAATTATATTATAAGGTGCAAAAGTTGTATAATTCATTTGACTTAAAACGGCTCATTGTATAAAATTGTGACTAATATATGAATAAAGGTTAACATGGTAGTTAAAATAAGGTTGGCAAGGTTTGGCGCAAAGAAACGCCCTTTTTATAGGATAGTTGTAGCTGATTCACGAGCACCAAGAGATGGGCGTTTTATTGAGAAAATAGGACAATATGATCCAATGTTACCAAAAGACAATAAAAATCGTGTTGTGGTGAAGGCTGATAGATTAAAACATTGGCTAAGTGTAGGCGCGCAAGCAACTGAAAGAGTACTATGGTTCATTAAAAAAGGCATAGTAACTTTAGAAACAGAACCAAAGAAAACAGAAAAGAAGAAAGTAGAGAACGAGAAAGCACAGGGACAAGAAGCATAAGTCTCTTTAAAATGCTAAATACTGATTTAACAAATAATGGTAAATTAGACGATGTCGTATCTTCTGATTTATCAGCTATGAAGGACTTTATCTTCAAAAATGTCAATGATGAAGGTGCTAAGCTTGCTACTGATATTATATCTCATCTTGTTAGTTCAGGTGGAAAAAAAATAAGGCCTAAACTAGTTTTTATTATATGTAAAATGCTAAACTATTCTGGGGAGGATAGGATCAACGTTGCTGCATCGGTAGAGTTTATACACAATGCTACTTTACTTCATGATGATGTGCTCGATGAAAGTGAGGCACGCCATGGAGTTAAAACAGCGAATAAGATTTGGGGAAATAAATCAAGCATTTTAGTTGGTGATCTATTGTTGACTCTAGCATTTAGATGGCTTATAGAGTGTGGAAATTTAAATATTCTCTCTATTTTATCTAAAGCATCGCATTTACTTGTGAAGGGTGAAATAAAGCAGATGACAACATGTTTTGACCCCCACACAGTCAGGGAAAATTATTTTGATATCATTGGAGAAAAGACAGCATCTTTATTTTCTGCATGCTGTGAAGCTGCATCTACAGTATCTGGTGCAACAAATGACGAAACAGAGAGGCTAAAGAATTTTGGTTTTAATTTTGGTATGGCATTTCAAATAGTTGATGATATGCTCGATTATACTGCTAATCAAGGCACTTCTGGAAAACAAGTCGGAAAAGACTTTTTCGAAGGTAAAGTCACCTTACCTGCTATTATAGCATACGAAAAGGGCAGTCCAGCAGAGCAAAAATTCTGGGAAAAATGCTTTTCTTCAGCTAGACACAATTTTGACCAAGCATTACACTATATTAATCACCATAATGCCATTCAGCTTTCTATGGAAAAAGCTAGACACTACATTAATATGGCACAAAATGATATTAGTACTTTTTCTGATTCTTTTTATAAAATTACTTTAATTGACTTTTTAAATGCGAGCATAGAAAGACAAATGTAGCTGGTGCTTGATATTTTCGAATTAATTGCTATATATTTATTAGATTCTTAAGGATAGTGATATGTCAGACAGCAGTAAAGAAAAAAAGAGGAAATTTGCCGATATGGTAAATAGGCAAAAAGGTGACGACCAACAAAGTGATAACCATAAGCAAACTGATGATTTAAATGAAGATCTCAATACATTAAAAGAACGTGCAGCTCAGCTTGAAGATCATTTACGCCGTGCTGTTGCAGATAATGAAAACGTCAAACGTATAATGCAAAAGCAAATTAGCGATGCAAGTGACTATGCAGTCACAAAATTTGCACGTGATATGATCGACTCGTGCGACAATTTAAAAAAAGTAATGGAAATTTTGAAAGACGGTGATCCTGTTCATGAGGGGATTAAAGTAGCTTATCAAAAAATTATAAATGATCTAAAAAAACATGGAATAGAGGAAGTAGATCCACTTGGTGAGCTTTTTGATAGTAATTTACACCAAGCTGTTGTGGAAAGAGAAGACAATGAAAAAGAGCCTGGCACTATTATAGAAGTACTACAGACTGGTTATACTATCAAAAATAGGTTGCTCCGTCCTGCAATGGTTATTCTTTCTAAGAAATCTGCTGATTGTGGAAGCGATTAGCATGAGGTAAATGTATAATGACAAGTATTGTCTTTTCAGGTATCCAGCCAAGTGGCGTACTACATTTAGGTAATTATCTTGGTGCAATCAAACAGTGGATAGACTTACAGGATAAATACAAATCTCTTTTTTGTATTGTCGACCTACATGCAATCACAGCAAATAAGCTTCTCGCAAGTGAATTAAAAAGTAATATTTTCAAAACAGCAGCAGCTTATATTGCATGTGGAATAGATCCAGAAAAGTCCATTATTTTTAATCAGTTCACGGTTAGTGGTCATGCAGAACTGGGCTGGCTGCTTGGGTGCTATACACCAATTGGTTGGCTTAATCGCATGACTCAATTTAAAGATAAAGCTGGCGGCGATAAACAAAAAGCCTCTCTTGGATTATATAGTTATCCAGTACTTATGGCTGCAGATATATTGTTGTATCAAACTAAATACGTTCCTGTTGGTGATGATCAAAAACAGCATTTGGAGCTTGCACGTGATATTGCATCAGCTTTTAACAATCATTATAAACTGGATTATTTCATAGTACCTGAAATCTTAACTTTGGATTGCACATCAAGAATAATGAGCTTAAGAGATGGTACAAGCAAGATGAGTAAATCTGACCCTTCAGAATATTCGTGCATTAACCTTGATGATACAGATGACTTAATTGTTAAAAAAATAGAAAAAGCAAAAACAGATTCAATTCTAGGCTTTGATTTTGCTACTTTAGAGTGCCGACCAGAGATAAGCAATTTGATAAACATTTATTCAGTGCTTAGTAATTTAAGTGTGGAAAAAGTGTGTGAAGAAGTGAACAAACATGACATGAAGCACTTCAAAAAAGAGTTAGCTGATTTAATTATCAGTGTTATATCACCCATACGTGAGAGAATGAATGATCTTTTAAAAGACCAATTCCATTTACATGAAATATTAAAAAAAGGTACAAAGAAAGCAGCAGAAATTGCAACCCATAATATAAAAGAAATCAAGGATATTATTGGATTTGCTCAATAGACCTCTTGCATAACCTAAGGAATCAATTCAAAATTGTAAAAACAGGCAATAAGGAAATGTTCAAAAAAGTGTGTCAAACCGCATTTTTAACTCAACTCAATTTTCAATCTACCAGGAAAGAAAATATCAAGTTGAGATATAGTTAAAGCCCAATTAGGATAGTCCAATTTTGCTCTGCCTTTTTTATAGCACAATATACCTGTTTGTACAAGCTAGTAAATGAGCCCTTAGTTTTAGTGAATTTTCTAATCTGTCTATGCAGTCCCTCAATAGGGTTGGTAGTATAAATTAGCCTCACGCGAACTTTAATTTTTATATTCCTTCATTAGCATAATATAATTTTGTGCTGATTGTGTAATATGTTTAATTTCTTCATTCGACATTTTTTTGAAGAACTTTGCTGGCCTGCCAGCCCATATTTCCCCACTTTTTATTACTTTTCCATGTGTCACTAGCGAGCCAACAGCTACCATAGCTTCAGGCTCCACAACTGCATGGTCCATCACGGTAGAGCCCATACCAATAAACGCTTTATCATGCACCATACATGCATGCAACATACAAAAATGTCCCACTGTTACCATATTGCCAATAGTTGTATCACCACCTGGGTTTCTATCCACATGAATTACCGTTCCATCTTGAATATTTGTTCCATCACCTATTTTTATTGATCCAACGTCCCCTCTGACCACACAATTAAACCAGATGCTCGCATCTTTTCCTATTTCAACCTTGCCTATGATATGCGAACCACCTGCGATGAAAGCACTTTCGTCTATTTTTGGTTCATAATCTTTGTATTTTAAAATGTGATACATATTAAGCCCACAGTTTTATGCATATGCTAACCAAAATAAGGTAGGCAGTAAATACATACTTAGATTCCAAGCTACTTGGGTGACAGATGTTCTTGACTTATGCACTTTATGCTCCTAAAATTTTTATTTTCAGCTCTATCTATAATGTCAGTAGCGGTATTAAGTATATTTCAAGTAATATTGGTTGTTGTGTTAGTAATTTTAGTGCTCTTGCAGCCGCCTGGGAGTAGTTCGTTAAGTGGTTTTAGTAATACACAACAGGGAGTCAATTCGATGATTCCGGTAAAATCTTCTGAAAACCCGCTCAGCAGAATAACGGCTATTGTTGCTGGATTGTTTATTATAAACACATTGCTATTGTCAGGATTATATTCAAAAGACGTACATAAAAAATCGATTGCAGAGAAAATTATATTAGAAAAAAAGCAAGAAAGTGAACCTACTTCTGTTCCATTTGAAAATTAATGAAGGAAGCTAAATTTATCTTTGTCACAGGTGGAGTTGTGTCATCGCTTGGTAAAGGCTTAGTTGCTTCAAGCGTTGGTGCGCTTCTTCAAGCTTACGGTTTTAAGATCCGTATCAGAAAACTTGACCCGTATCTCAACATTGATCCTGGGACAATGAACCCAACTCAGCACGGAGAGGTGTTTGTTACCGAGGATGGTGCTGAAACTGATTTGGATCTTGGGCATTATGAGCGTTTTACTGGAATTAAAGCAACAAAAGATGACAATATAACAACTGGTAAGATATATCATGAGTTGTTGAAGAAAGAGAGGCGTGGTGATTATCTGGGCAAAACTGTGCAAGTCATTCCTCATGTGACAGATTTAATCAAATCGTTCATTTTTAATGGTACGGAAGGTTTAGATTTTGTAATATGTGAAATAGGCGGAACTGTAGGTGACATTGAAAGCCAACCATTTTTGGAGGCTATACGCCAAGTTAACTACACATTAGGAAAACAAAGAGTTATCCTTATTCACTTAACTTTAATACCATATCTTACCGCAGCGCAAGAATTAAAGACAAAACCAACGCAGCATTCAGTTCGAGAGTTAAATTCCGCGGGGTTACAACCAGATATTATATTATGCCGCAGTGAGAAAGAAATTTTCGATAATCAGAGAGAGAAAATAGCTAAGCTTTGCAATGTTTCTTTGTCCAATGTGATACCTGCTCCTGATGTGAGTCATATATATGAGTTACCGGTGTTGTATAGCCAATGTGGGCTTGATACGCAAATTTTGGAGCACTTTCATTTAAGTGAGCCAAAACCAAGCTTGATTGAATGGGATCAAATAGTGCATTCTATAAGGCACCCAACACAGGAAGTTACTGTGTCTATAGTGGGAAAATACACCGAATTCCCTGATGCGTATAAATCACTAGTTGAAGCATTAAATCATGGTGCGATTAGTAATAAAGTCAAAGTAAAGATAAATTGGGTTAACTCAAGAGAGAAGGAAGAAAAACCTATAAATGAAAAGCTTATAGGGGAGAAGTTACAGAATTCTCATGCAATTCTTGTCCCAGGGGGGTTTGGTGATGACGGAGTAGAGGGTAAAGTATTAGCAATAAATTATGCCCGTACAAATAATATCCCATTTTTCGGAATTTGCCTTGGTATGCAGCTTGCAATTATTGAGTTTGCTCGTAATGTTGTTAAGCTTGAAGATGCACACTCTGAAGAATTTCATAACTGTAAACATCCAATCGTTAAGTTAGCTGGCGATCAAGATGACGATCTTGGTGGAACCATGAGACTTGGGGCATACAAATGTAATATAAATGCAAGCTCTAAAATGATGGATGCATATAGTAACACTACTATTTCAGAGAGACACAGGCATAGATACATAATCAATTCAGATTATAAAGATGATTTGGAAAAAAATGGGCTTCTATGCAGTGGCATATCAGAAGATGGAACGTGCATAGAGGCAGTGGAGTTAGAGAGTCATCCGTGGTTTATTGGTGTGCAGTTTCATCCAGAGTTTCAATCAAAGCCGTTTTCTCCTCATCCTCTTTTTATATCGTTTATTAAGGCAGCAGTTAATAAAATTTAAAAAAAGAAGATTAGCAAAGGAAAGTGTTCAAGTATCAATATATGGAGCTTGCCATAGAGCAAGCCAAACTTGCTCAGAAAGATGATGAGGTTCCCATAGGTGCCGTAATAGTTAGTGGAAGCAATGTCGTTTCTTCTGCACACAACATATCCAATGATCCAACTGCACATGCAGAGATGTTAGCGATCAAGCAGGCATGTGAGTTGCTCTCAACTTCAACGCTTTATGATTCTGACATATACGTAACATTAGAACCATGTCCGATGTGTGCTCAAGCTATTTCCTTTGCTAGAATTAAACGATTGTACTTTGGAGCTTATAATCCAAAAGGTGGAGGAATTGAAAATGGTGCTAAGATATTTCAATTTTGCAGCCATATACCTGAAGTTTATGGTGGGATATTAGAAACAGAATGCTCTTTTTTGTTAAAGGATTTTTTTGAAAGACTGAGAGACATTTGACAAACCGTCATGCTACTTGTTTTCCGATACAAATTCGTCATCCCGCTACGTGTTAGCGGGATCTATGCTAGGAGATACCGTGACGGTATGACGGTTAAGTAATTCGTCATTCCAGCGCGTGACGCACAACTATACAAACATTGTCCCACCAGCAGGGTGTCATGCAAGTAGCTGACACATAGCTGTACGAACATTCATTTTTGAAGGTAAATTGCACAGCAAATGGTGTCATCCCAGTGCCCAGACACTGGGATCCAGTAAATTTATTTCCTATATATGAAAAGTTATTATGTTTATATACAGACACATCAGAAATGGAAAGATTTATATGATGAAATTACATGATAAAGGCTGGATCCCAGTGTCTGGGCACTGGGATGACAAAAAAGGGGCTACTCGGATGACAAAAAAAGAGCACTGGGATGACAGGAGAAGGGGCTACTCGGATAACAAGAAGAGGCTACTCGGATGACACCCTGACAACCGTCATCCCGCTAACAAGCAGCGGGATGACGGTTGTCAGGGTGTTAGCTACTTAGATGAAACCCTTTTCCGGTGGAGATCACTATCAAATCACATAAGAGAAAACTAAGACCAATCACATTTTTTATCTTGCGGTTTTATTTGCAATATTGCTACCACACTGATCAACAAGCAGAAGACTATATAAAGCCCAGCAGCAAGGTTTGTTTGAGGAAATGTTACAGTCAACCAAATACAAACCATAGGAGTAAATCCTCCATGTAACGCATAAGAGATGTTGCGTGATAAGCTCACACCACTAAATCTAACATTGGTGGGAAAGAGTTCAGATGCAACTATTCCTATGGGAACTATACCTCTTTCTATTATAGAAAGAGCCATTACACTAAGCATAATTATAAGGTAATTTTTGTAGTAATATGCAATAGATAACGCAGGACAACATAGTGCCATTGTAATTGCTATAAATAAGATTGCAGTGCGCTCTTTTCCAACTTTATCAGCCAACATTCCAAACGCTATTGAAGATATCGGCATTAATACACTGGTTATAATGAGCACAATTTCGTTGATATATGTCGTTACATACACATCCACTGATGCTATTTCCTTTGCGAGTGTTCGAAGAAATATGGTAAATCCGACAGCAACATTAACAGGTACAGATATTAAAATAGCAAGTATAAGAGCTCTCTTGTGGCGCTTTATAAGCTCTATTATTGGCAAATCAGGTAAATTTCTTTGTTTTCGATTTTTTTCATATGCTGGAGTTTCTCCCAATGTGTATATGCTATACGCGCTAATTAATCCTAAAATAGCTGAGAAAACAAATGGCAATCTCCAACCCCAGGTACAAAAATCAGTAGTTTTTTTGCAGATAATTACTATCACCGCAGAAAGCAAGACACCAATGGAGCGGCCAAAGCCCATTATTCCAAAATACATCCCTAAGTTCTCTTTCCTACTGGATAAATGTTCTATAAGATAAACAGAACTTCCTTGTTCACCACCAAGTGCAATTCCTTGTGTCACATGTATTGCAAGAAGCAATATAGTAGAAATTATACCTACTTGATTGTGACTTGGAATAAATGCAATGAGACTTGATGGTATCGATATTAGCAAGATAGTAATTATTAATGCTATCCTTCTTCCATATCTGTCACCAACGTGACCAAATATGAATGCACCAAGTGGCCTTACAATTGCACCTAGCCCTACAATTCCAAATAATTGCAGTATGTTACTGTAGACATCTTTTGCAAAACAAAACTCTCTGCTAATTATGTTAATCAAATCAGTGAAGAGCATGTAGTCATACCATATTGCGATTCTGCAGAGTATGGTTGATATCAATACCCTTATTTGGTGATTATCCACTAAATTTAATTCGTAAATGTTTGCTTATTCTATTCTGGCTGCTTTTTGGGATTTTGCAACCTAAGGTGTGGGTTGACTTTTTTGTTATGGTATGTGATAATTGAGATTGTTAAAATTTAGGTATTCACTGACCGTTCTTGTTATAAACACCAGAATAATAAGCTACTGATATTCTCCATCTTTTTTATCTTTAATCCATCATAGCTAGCGATGCAACAAAGCCATTCCAGTGTCCGCTACTCAAATGACATGGTGAGGCGTCATCCTGCTGCTCCTTTCTTGTCATCCCGCTAACAAGTAGCGGGATGACGATTGTCAGGATGTCATCCTAGTAGTGTGACACTGGTTCACTCTATAATGATTTCATCCCAGCGCCCTCTTCTTGTCATCCAAGTAGCTGACGCTGGTTCCTTTATGACGGTTTCAGCCCAGTGCCTTTGTTACTTCTTTTTCCCATTCTCATTTACTTCTTGTGCTTTCGCTCCATCTACTTGAATACTAGGTAATGCTACATATGTAATACTACCAGCTACGAGTGCAGATGCTACTGCTATACCAATCATTACTAACATCTCTAACCTAACTGTACGTTCAAGTGCAGTAAATGCTATCAGTCCAGCAGCAAGACCCATACCAACACCAGCAGTGTACCGTGCTGCATTGCTTTGTTTTGGTTGCTCAATTGTTTTGTTTTTAGCTTCTAATTCTTTATTTTTCTTCTCTAATTGCTGAACTCGATCATTTTTATCTTCTAAGTCTTTCTTTAGGCTTTTAACTTCATCATTTAATTTGGTTATTTGATCTTTAGCTTTATTCTTTGCATCTTCTAGTGCTTTATTTTTCTCCTTCTCGGCTTCTTTTTTTGCATCTTCTAATTCTACCTTTAAGTCCGCAACTTCCTTACTGAACTTACTTGCATTTATTATACTGTTCTTTAACTCTTTCTTAATCGAATCCACAATTTCATCTGCATTTTTACTTTGATCAGTCCCTATTATAGATTCTATTTTGATTTGTAACTCTTCATGCAATTTCTCCTTCTCTTCATCTTTCATTTTTGATAAATTACTGCCTATTATATCTTCTATTGTGCTCTTTAATTTTCCATCATATAAGCTCTTAAGTTTGTCTCCTAAATCTTGACCTGTTAATTCAATTAGACCTTCTATCTCTGTCTTTATTGAACCTTCTGCAAATAAATCCTCAATTGCAGTATTATCTTTTATTAAATTATCTAGTTGCTGTTGTAAGCCTGTTTTTTCCTGCTGTAACTGCTTAACTTTCTCCTCAGCTTTCTGCTTTTCACCTTCTAATGTTTCTATTTTATCTTTTAATTCTTGCTGTTGCTGCTCAGCTGCATTGAATTTAGTTTCTAATTCTGTTTTTTCCTTCTCAGCTTTCTGATTTGCAGCATCTAGTGTTTGTTTTTCCTCCTCTAACTTCTTAACTTCAGTCTTTAACTTCTCAATTTCAGCATTTGGCTGTTGTTGTTTTAGTTGTGCTATTTCTTTCTCTTTAGCTTTCAAATCTGTCTGTAAATTTGCAGCTTCAGTGTTTTTAGTTTCTAATTCTTGTGTTTTAGTTTTCAATGCTTCCTCAGCTTTCTGCTTTTCAGCTTCTAATGCTTTATTTTTTTCCTCCTCAGCTTTAGCCAATTGAGTTTGTAAGTCTGTTTTTTCCTTCTCTATCTGCTCAAATTTATTTGCTTTTTCTTGTATTTCATTTAATAGTTCAGCTTTGAGTTGAGTTTTCACTCCCTCTGTTAACTCAGTTTTTAGAGCATCTTTCACTCCCTCTGTTAACTCAGTTTTTAGTTCATTTATTATTTTGTTTCTTATTTCAACTACTTTGTCTCCTATTTTTTGTGCATCTTTTACTTCTAATATATCTTTTAAAAGAGTCTTTAGTTTTTGTTTTGTTTCTTTGTTTATATTAGAACCATTATCTAAGCCACTACTGATACTTCTTAAATTATCATAATTCAACATATTAAATCTCAATATAAATAATATTTAAGGTAGTATGATGCCTTTAAAACTTAACGTCAAGTAATATTTTCCATAGTGTGTTATGCTCGTAAAATTTTGGCGTAGCCGTATTTGCTTAATTGTGCTATAGCTAAAGTAATTTAGGTTTATCGACAATCGTCATCCCTCTGCTTGTTAGCGGGATCTATGCTAAGAGATACCGCGGCGGTATGACGGTTAAGTATCCTGCTACGTGTTAGCGGCTGAGATACCGCGAATGAATCGCGGTATGACGGTTCGTGGTGGTATGACGATAACCTCGTCATCCCGCTGCTTGTTAGCGGGATCTAGAGATACCGCGGCGTATGACGGTTAAGTATCCTGCTACGTGTTAGCGGCTGAGATACCGCGAATGAATCGCGGTATGACGGTTCGTGGCGGTATGACGGTTGAGTATTCCGCTACGTGTTAGCGGCTGAGATAACGCGAATGAATCGCGGTATGACGTTGCTAGCTTAAGGTTTAAAATTGAGAAATATTTATGTTAAAAGAAAAATACGGCTTTAAAGAAATTGAAGACAAATACAACATATTATGGGAAGGTAGTAAAGTTTATAAATGGAATGGTGAAAAGGATAACACTTTCACTATAGACACACCTCCACCAACAATATCGGGAAAACTCCATATTGGCCATATATTCAGCTATTGCCATACAGACTTTATTGCAAGGTTTCAGCGCATGCTGGGAAAAGATGTGTTTTATCCAATTGGGTTTGATGATAACGGGCTTCCCACTGAAAGATTGGTTGAACAAACCTATAAAACACGTGCAAAAGAAGTTGGCAGAGAAAAATTTATAGAGATGTGCCATGAAGTTATTGAAAAATCAAAGCAAGAATTTAAGGAACTATTTAAATCGGTCGGCATTAGTTATGACTGGAGTTTGGAATATCACACGATCAGCAAGGAAACTGTGACACTTTCTCAAATGTCGTTTATCGATCTATATAATAAAGGGTATGCATATAGAAAAATGCAACCTATTCTTTGGGATCCGGTTGATAAAACCGCAATTGCGCAAGCAGAAATAGAAGATAAAGTTTTTGAGTCATCCTTAAATACGATAGTTTTCTCTACTCACGAAAATGAGCAGATCAATATTGCAACTACGCGACCTGAGTTACTTCCCGCATGTGTTGCAGTTTTTTGCCACCCAGAGGATGCACGCTACACCCATCTGATTGGCAGAACAGCCGTAGCGCCAATAACAAAGGAAAAAATTCCAATAATAGCTGATGATAAGGTTAAAGTAGATAAAGGCACTGGGCTTGTTATGTGTTGTACATTCGGTGATGAGCTCGACATATATTGGCAGCAAAAGCATAATCTGCCGATGAAAATTATCATCGATCAGGATGGGAGGATGAACCTGCATCCACCACATGGTCAGAAGGAAAGAGCATGGATCCCAGTGTCTGGGCACTGGGATGACACCATAGGTGGCACTGGAATCCAGGAAATAGAAGAATGGATCCCAGTGTCTGGGCACTGGGATGACACCATAGGGGCTACTCGGATGACAGGAGAAAGGGCTACTCAGATGACAAAAGAAGACGTCATTCCACCACACCCCGGCGTCATTCCAGCGCGTGACGCTGGAATCTACAATGAAATCAATGGATTGAAAGTTACAGCAGCAAGAAAGAGGATGATCGAAATCCTAACTGAGAAGGAGTTACTAATAGAAAGCACTAACATTTCTCATTCTGTTAAGTGCGCAGAAAGGTCTGGTGCACCACTTGAGATATTGCCTACTTATCAATGGTTTATCAAGACCTTAGAGCAAAAAGCTCAAGTATTAGATAAAGCAAAAGAATGCAATTGGCATCCAGCTACTATGCGTAAACGTATGGAAGTGTGGATAGAAGGGCTAAATTGGGACTGGTGCATCTCAAGGCAGCGCTATTTTGGTGTGCCATTTCCAGCGTGGTATTCCAAACGTAAGGGAGAAGAAGGTAAAATTATTCTAGCTGAGATAAAGGACCTACCTATAGATCCACTCAAAGATTTGCCAAAAGGGTATAGCAAAGAAGAGGTTATCCCAGATCAAGATGTAATGGATACCTGGGCCACAAGTTCAATTACTCCTCAACTAAGTGCACTGGCAGTAAACAGTGAGTTTAGCTTACCAAATCATCGCTATAATACAATATTTCCTGCAGATCTGCGCAGCCAGAGCCATGAGATAATAAGAACTTGGGCTTTTTATACGATTTTGAAAGCACATTATCATGCAGATTCTTTACCTTGGAAAAACATTATGATCAGCGGTTGGTGTTTAGCCGATGATAAGAAAAAGATGAGTAAATCAAAAGGTAACATCATCACTCCTCATGTAATACTTGAAACTTATGGAGCTGATGTAGTACGCTATTGGGCAGCGAACTCAAGGCTTGGAGTTGATACAGTCTACTCTGAAAATATATTTAAAATTGGCAAGCGCCTAGTTACAAAACTTTGGAACGCTAGCAAGTTTGTTTCCATGTTCATGGAAAAGCATCAAGTAATGAGCATAAATTCTGCTCACGAGACAATAGATAAGTGGATATTGTCTAAGTTATACAAAGTTATAGAAAGAGCAACGAATAACCTATTACAGTTTGAATACTGCGAAGCTTTGGACGTAATAGAGGAATTTTTTTGGAAGGATTTTTGTGATAACTACTTGGAATTAGTAAAAAAACGCGCGTACGGAAGCAGTGAAGCAACCTTAAGTGCAAAACAAAGCTTGGCGTATGTGTTAAATGTTATTTTGCGGTTATTTGCACCTTTTTTGCCTTACATTACAGAAGAGATATACCACCAGTTGTATAGTTATAATTCTGTACACAATCAAAGTAATTGGCCGAGCAAAGAAGAGCTTATCTACGATAAATATTCAGAGGAAATGGGAGACAATTGCGTGCAGATATTAAACATTATCAGAAAGATAAAAGCAGATAATAATGTATCAGTTAAGCATTTGATAAAGAAATTAGTGATAAAAGCAGATCTAAGAGAGGACAAATTGAATCAATCCGCGCAGAATGACCTACAAGCAGTTTGCAATGCGGAAATGATAGAGTGGATGCAGTCTGAGCTTGAAACTGAAGACGGGAAATACATAGTGAATATAGACTTATACTGATTTTTATAGCTTTACTTCCTTTGATATCCATACTATTATAATCATTATTAGTTGTGAGGATGAGGGATTTGTATAGTAAAACCAATGCACCATATCTTATAGCTGGTGCTTTTGCTACTTTGGTATTGCTTGCATCTGGGACACTTGCTGTTGCTCCTTATGTTGCATTCTTATCTCCAATTGCAGCCTTTAATGTAGCTCTTCCTGTTGCCTTGAGTTTATCTATACTATCTACTTTGATACTCGCACTTTCATGAAAGATGATTAGTAATAATAAGAAAATAGAGGTTGAGAAAAATAAATTTGCTGAAAAAGAGCAAGAGTTAGAAAGCGTAAAACAACAATTTGAGAGTAAGGTACAAGAGTTAGAAAATAAAATAACTCTAGAAAAAGAAGCTAAAGAAGCTGCAAGCAAAGAAGTGGAGGAATTGAATAATCAACTAAATGAATTAACTCGAGAAAAGCAGGGTTTAGAAAGCGAAATTGAAAGGCTAAATGAGGAAATAGAGTGGTTAAAGAAACAGTTAGAATCACAAGAAGAACTATATGATGAATCAGGAGAAGAACTGTATGATGAATCAGAAGGAAAAGGGGGAGATGAAAATAAAAATGAGGAGTTAGAAAAAAAGATAACAAAAGAAATAGAGGATCTAAAGGCATCCCTCAATATGACAAGTAGAAATATTGGTTTACATAAACAAAACAAAAAGCACTCATCTGAAAATTCTAATATTGATAAAACTCTTTTTAATAAAGCTCTAAAAGCGGAAAAGAAGTTCAACGAAAATATTAACAAGTACGAGGAAACGCTAAGCATGCTGGAACGAATTTCATTACAAGAAAATGCAGTACAAGAAGCAACTAATTCACTGGAAATGATAAAGGATCTGAGTAGTAAACATTCATCAGAATTTGAAGGAACAGGTGAAAATAAGCTTGCTAATGGACTAACTTTCCCGAAACCACTTTCTCCTCGCACATCCACACCAAGAAGATATTCTAGAAAATCTCTATCTCCTAAAAAGGAAGATGAGGATGAGAATAAAGAAAATTCAGAGCAACTAAATCACGAAAATCCTAATACAAGTACCGGCAGCCCTAATTTATCGCTTTTTAGAGATGCAACAAATAATTCCTATCACACCTTAACGATGTAAGTGCAGGGACCTCCACAGATAAGAGAATCTTAACAAATATATACAAGACTGCTGAAGTTTTGTTCATGAGGGGAGGGGAGTAATGAGCAATTTGTTTAACAAAGCTAACACATTTTATTTTGTAGCTAGTTCCTTAGCTACTCTTACGTTACTTACATCTTTAGCGCTTACTGTAACTTCTAATGTGCCTCTTCCTCTAATTCTTGCTTTAGCTACATTATCTGTTTTGGTGCTTGCACTTTCGTATAAAATAATTAGTAATAATAAGAAACTGGAAGTTGAGAGAAATAAATTCGCTCAGAAAGAGCAAGAGTTAGAAAATAAAATAACTCTAGGAAAGGAAGCTGAAGAAGCTGCAAACAAAGAAGTGGAAAAATTAAAGAATCAATCACGTGAATTAACTCGAGAAAAGCAAAATTTAGACAAGAGAGCAAAAAAATTGGATCAGAAAGTAAATGAGTCAGAAGTTGAGAGAGAATCTCTTCTTGAAGAAAAAAAATCTTTAGAGAAAAGATTAGAAGCCAAAGCGAATCACATATTTGAAATAACAGACGAATTGAAAAAGATAACGAAGGAAAAAGATGAGCTTGGTAAGCAAGAAGAAGAATTACTTTATGAAATCACGCGTTTATGTGAACATTTACAAGAAAAAGAAGGTAATCTAGCTGAAAAAGAAAAACGCATAACGGAATTGAAAAGGAAAATAGACAATAATAAACATGCAGAATTAAAAAATGAAGAATTGCATAAGGAAATAGAAAAATTATCTAAAGAAAAAGAGAAATTAGATAAGGAAATAAACAAGTTATGTAAGGAAAAACATATATTATGTAAAAAAAAGAAGAATTACATAAAAGACAAGAAGAACTTTGTGTAGAATTAGATGAATTACAATATAGATTTAAAGAAATTAATCAGAAAAATAAAAACTTATCTCAAGAATTAAAAAGGAAATTTGAAGAGCTATATAAAGCAGATGATTTAATTAAAAATCAATCTTTTGAGTTAGATGGGATAAGAAAAGATTGTAATAACGAAGTGAAAAGTTTAAAAAATTTACTTTTGAAGCAAGACGCTCAAATAGAACAACTTGAAGAAGGTTTGTTGAGAAATGCAGAAGAAAAAAAGGGTTATTTACTGGAAATGTTAGAATCTGTGATAGACAAGGTAGAAAAATTGGTAAACGCTAATGAAGCGATCGGAGATCATAGTAGAAAAATAATATTACAGGAGACTCAAAAAATAAAGTTTATATTGAAGGAAATTATGCAATTTATGCCAGGTGAAGATTCTAGATGTGAATCACCATCAGAGGAAACGTTTGATTTTTTACTGGAAGATTCTGGATATAACAGTCGCTCATCCACCCCGATCAAATTGCCAAATTCACTATTGACAGAATCTTATGAACGTAGTCAGAGTGAAGGTATTTGCAAAACATAATAATTAGCTTTATTATAAAAAAAATTATGCAAGATAATGAACCCAATAATATGCGCACTGGATACACAAGACTTAAATAAGGCTATTTCTCTAGCTAATGCCTTACGTAATAAAGTTGGCATGGTAAAGCTGGGATTAGAATTTTTTGCTGCTCATGGTCTCTCTGGAGTGCAAGAAGTTGCAAAATGCAATGTACCAATTTTTTTAGATCTGAAATTGTATGATATTCCGAGCACTGTAGCTAAAACAGTTGAAGTAATAAAAGTTCTAAGTGTTGAAATGTTAACTCTGCACATCAGTGGCGGAACAAAAATGCTTGAAGAAGCGCTAAGTGTATTGCAAGGCACAAAAATAAAGCTGATTGGAGTGACAGTGCTAACTAGTATGAGCAATGAGGATTTAAACGAGCTTGGAGTAGCAAGAGAGGCAAAATCACAGGTAATTTTGCTTGCAAAACTTGCAAAAAAGATTGGACTCTATGGAATAGTCTGCTCTGCACTAGAAGCTCAAGAAGTGCGCCGAGAATGCGGTGAAGACTTTAAAATTATTACTCCAGGAATTCGTATAGATCCAGGTCATGACGACCAAAAAAGAACAGCAACACCAAGAGAAGCAATAAATTTAGGAGCTGATTATATCGTCATTGGCAGACCCATTACAAAAACTGCAAGTAGTGCAGAATTAATATTGAAATCCCTTATCTAATCGAAGCAGATAAAAAAAAGTTTGAAGCAGATAAAAAAAGTGCTTGACATAAAAAAACGAACATTATATATTGTTGTTATCTTTTGTTTTACCTCGCTTAATTTAATTACTGGATTAAGCTTACATCACTAAGCGTGGTACAAAGTGCCACGCTATTTTCCGATTTACATTTTCAACAGATAAACAAATGATGTCATGCCAGTGTCTGGGAACATAACTGTACGAATATTCATTTTTGAAGATAAATTGCACAACAGATGATGTCATTCCAGTCTGGAATCCAGAAATTTTGCTTATAACTGAGCTGATGAGCTAAAGGTAGTTGTCTTACGCTAAAACAAACGTTTTTAATTAAGTTGCATAGAAGCTGGATCCCAGTGGGCTTTGTTGCATCGCTCAAGTGAAAAGAACTGGCAGTTACTGACAAAATTCATTATAAATAGCCATTTAACTGTTGAAGAAAAAATATGCCACAAAAAATGAGAGTCAGTAACTGCCATGAATATAACAAATTTCTCCAAGAAAGAGGAAGCATTTTTTGTTATATCAATGACGCCATAGAAAATTGGTACGAGAATTGTCCAAAAATGCAGGGCGGCAACTATATTTATAGTGATAAAGTTGTGATTTTGGTGCATATAATCGTCAGTTTCTTTAGAATTGGTTTAAGACAAACAGTCGGGTTTATAAAAGGGTATTTGCAACAAATAGGAAGAGATTTGGCAGTTATCAGCTATTCACAAGCATCAAAAGAAACTTAATATTAAGATAAATGATTGCAGAATTGATAAAAATAATATGGAAGATATCGAAATTGCTATAGACAGTACAGGAATTAGTATATACAACAACACACAGCAAGGAAAATAGCACTGACAGAAAATATCGTGGCTATGAGCAAACGAGAAAATTGCACGTAATGTTGAATATAAACAACAAAAAAGCCATAGCTGTAAAATACAGTAACGGTGTCTACTCTGATCACTATGGAGCTTGTGATTTGCTAAAAGAAGTTGATTTTCAGCATGCCATAAAAGTACTATATGCAGATAGGGCATGTGATAGGCACAAGTTTTATAAGTTGTGTAACGAATATGATATAAAGACAAAAATTCCACCAATAAACAATGCGGCAGAACATCCAGAAATAGATTATATGTCTGACAGGAATGCTGCTATTAGGTTAATAAAATTATACGGTGAAGATGGCATGAAAGAATGGAAAAAAGAAGTAAATTATGGGAAAAGATCTTATATTGAAGGGTTTTTCTCAAGATTAAAGCAAATATTCGGATTTAGTTTTAGGAATAAATCTGAGATAAATCGAGAAAAAGAACTGCTAATCAAATGCTATTTGCTTAATAAATTCACTGATATTGGTATGGCTAAATTTGAGATAGTTACATGAATTTACCATAAATCACCATCTCATAAAGTGTGATGCAACAAAGCCATCCCAGTGTCAAGCACTGGGATGACACCCTCCTGGTAGACAATGTTCATACATCTGTGGGCTTGACCATAAGATCCAGTCTAAAAAATTTGGATCCCAGTGTCACGCACTGGGATGACATCAGCGGTTAATATTTTATATACATTTTATAACTAAACTAGACATTCGTACAGTTGTGTGCGGTATGACGTCGTTACTTATAGCTATACACACAAAAATCATATAGAATTGTAAACGCAGTTTTTTTATTCTGATGCTTTTCAATTCTATAGCTCTGGTTGTCTCTCTATTACTATTTTTCTACATTATTGTAAAAAAACTGAGCGAAAAGAAAGCAAACCTTGAGGGTAATTTATGTAAATTAGAGCAAGAACTTCAAGAAACAAAGCAAACTTTACTTACAAAGAATGAAGAAATAGTTGATTTAAGGGTCAAAAGAGCAGAGCTTGAAGTAACTCTGCAAAAAGAACGTGAGGAAAAGAAAAAGGAAATAGAATTACTAACAAAAGCAGAGGAGAGATTAACAAACACTTTTAAAGCGCTCTCTCTTGATGCTTTGCAGACAAATAACAATAATTTTCTGAACTTAGCAAAGGAAGTAATTGATAGTAAATTAAAAGAAACAGAAAGCGATTTCAAAAAAAGACAAGCAACGATCAACGAAGTTGTAACGCCAATAAAAGAAAAATTAGAAAAATTCGATAATGAAATACGTGAGCTAGAAAAGGAGAGGGTAGGGGCCTATGAAGGTTTAAAGGAGCAAATTGGAGCGCTGATGAACCAAACTTCTAGCCTTGCTAATGCCTTGAGAAAGCCCCACATTAGAGGAAAATGGGGTGAAATGCAGTTAAAGAGAGTGGTAGAAATGGCAGGAATGATTGAATATTGCGATTTTTTTACTCAGCAGTCAGTGGTTGATAAAAACGAGGATAATTTATTGCGTCCTGATTTAATAATCAAAATGCCATCTGGAAAGCAAATAATAATAGATGCTAAAGTGCCGCTTGATTCTTACATGGATGCTATATCACAAAATGATTTGCAAATACAAAAGGAGAAATTAAAGAATCATTCCCTGGCAATAAAAAAACACATAAATGACTTGGGTAAAAAAGAGTATTGGAATCAATTTGAAAATACGCCAGAACTTGTGGTGCTTTTCTTAACAGGGGAGGGGGTTTTTAGCGCAGCACTGGAATATGAGCCTGCTTTGATAGAGATTGGAGTGGAAAAAAAAGTGATCATTGCAACACCGATCACTCTAATTGCGTTGCTGAGAGCAATAGCATATGGATGGAAGCAAGAAATGATAGCTGAAAATGCAAAGAAAATCAGTGAACTAGGTCATATTTTATATGAGCGCATTTGCACAATGGGCGAAAACTTTGATAATTTGCGCAGGAGCTTAAAAAGTGCTGTCGATCATTATAATAAAACTGCTGGTTCGCTTGAAGCAAGGGTGTTTCCTGCTGCCCGAGAATTCAATAAGCTTGGTATACATGCAAAAAATAAAAACTTAAGTACTGCAAAGGAATTAGAGTCCTTACCGCGCAGTTTACATACTGGGGAATTGAAAGTAGATTAGACTTCTATTGCACTAGCAAACAAAGAAAGTATTGTTTGTGGCGGAAAATTATTACTTAAATATTTCTCACTCAAGTTTCATTTTATTAACATATTAAGAAAAATTGACTTTTTGTCTAAAATAATATAAAATAAAATAATAGTTGGTGAGGTAAAAATGTCAGTATCAAAAGAGCGTAAGGAATATTTACTAGAAAAGTTTAAATATGCTGCCAAAGAATTTGGCAAATCTGGTACAAAGTCCAATCATAAAACAGTACCAAAAGAACAGCAACTCTCTATTGATTTAGGTAACAAAAAAGTTTTTGGTATTATAAACAGAATTTTACACTGGATAGAAAGTAAATTTACATATTTTTTTCCACGCTATAATTTATTTTCAGAAGTTGGAGTTAAAGGAAGAAAAATTCCTAGAACTAATACAAAGGTTAAGTATTTTAACTCTGATGAACAGTTTGATCAAAGCAAATTTATTGGTGAGGAAGATGGGGAACTAAGGTTATACGACTTAGAAGGCAAGCTATATGATACAACTGATAAAATTAGTAAGGGTAAAAAAGGTTGTGTAGCTTATGTGATCACGCTTGATGGCAGATTGGTAACTCATGAACATATTAATGTTAATAAAAACGAGTGGGCTTATCGTCATTCAACTCTTGCAGGTGGTAGGCCAGTTTTATGTTCTGGTTTAATAAAAGTGGTAAATGGTAAAATAACTTATATAGACAATAATAGTGGGCATTATAAACCAGAATCAGCAAACTTATACAATGCAGTGAAAAAATTAGAAGGTCTATTTTCGAAAGATGCAAAAGTTGTCTGCTTACCATATTGGGTTGGCTTGCAAAAACAAATTCCGTTTATACGCAAAATTATTCCAGCTAAACAAGAGCCAGCAGAGGAATTCTTGAAAAGGATGGAGAAAAAAGGAAAAGATGGATTGACTCAATATGAAAGACATTTTAAAGGGGTAAAAGAATATAATGAACAGTATGAACAAAAGTTGCTTCTTGCAAGCTATAAGTCACCTACAAATGAACTGCCCTGCAAACCAACTATACATAAAAAACACAGGTTGAAATACTCTGAATATATTAACTTACACCTTAATTTTTTGAAAGAGTTCGATGAAAATCCCAAAGTGCAAAAATGGCAATAGAGCACTCAATAAGAAGGATTATTGGAGCAAATTATGGCCATAAACCTACAGTTGCGCTTGCTAAGGCACAGATAGCTAAAGATGGAAAGTTGCAAGAAACGGACGAAATAGTAGGTATAAATGTAACCTTTCACCATGAGAACGATTGTAATAGCTTTGCTAAATTTCTGGATCTCAAAAAGCATAGCTATAATTGCACATCTCATCTGAAGGACAAAGAAATTGATGAGCTTCTTAAATATACATATGACGAAAAAGATAGAGCCACTATAGAAAAATTAATGCCCAATAAACATACAGTTTTTATGAGTACAGACCAGGCTGATAAGTTTATAAAGGACACTTTACAAATTGAAATAGACAGTGTTGAACAATTGGGTATCCGTTTAGTGGAGCGTTAAAACAGATAAACAAAGCAAGACAAAAAGGTAATCAGAGAGTAAATGTGAGAGAACTCTGCAAAAATTTACAGTAAAAAATAGAAAAGTTAGAAGCAAAAAGAATGAAGTGGTATTTTTTGAATGATCCAACCGCTACCATGCTGAATGACAAATACGGCATACGGATACATTTTTTAAAGTAGCCAAGCTACTTTGATGACAGAAACCTAATGATCCAGGATATACTCCTTTGTTAAGGGAGATTGAGCATTTTCGAATATTTCTTGAGTGCTTCCAGACTCAACAATTCTGCCATTATGAAAGAAAATTACACTATCAGATAACTTTTTAGCTTGCTTCATTGAATGAGTTACCATAATTATAGTAAACCTTAATTTCAGCTCTTGTATAAGATTTTCGATTGCATTGGTTGCCATTGGATCAAGAGCGGAGCACGGTTCATCCATTAATAAAATAGTTGGCTTCACTGCAATTGCGCGAGCGATGCATAGCCTCTGTTGTTGGCCACCGGATAAATCGAGTGCACTATCTTGCAATCTGTCTTTTAATTCTTCCCATAAGCCAACTTTAGTTAAACTATTTTCCACCATCTCATTCAATTTTTGCTTATCCTTCACCATACCATGCAGTTTTGGCCCATAAGCAACATTGTCATATATTGATTTTGGAAAAGGATTTGGCTTTTGAAATACCATGCCAACTTTTGCTCTGAGTAGCACAACATCCATATCGCGTGAATATATATCACCCAGCCCATCGATATCTAATTCACCAACAGTTTTGCATCCAGGTACATAGTCATTCATACGATTAAAACAACGCAAAAATGTTGATTTACCGCACCCGGATGGTCCGATAAAAGTAGTAACTTTTCTTTTATAAATATTCAAATTTATATCGAATAAAACTTGCTTAGAGCCATACCAGAGATTTAAATCTTTAACAGAGGCACGTGTATTGCTCATATCACATCCTGCATTGAATAGAGCCCCGGAATTTCTCTTTTATTTTCATATAGCCATACTGCTGCTTGAACAGCTCCTCTAGCAAATGTTGTGCGATCAATTGCTTTGTGGTTTAGTTCTATCCGTTCATCAGAATTAACAAACATCACGCTGTGATCTCCTATTACTCCACCTCCACGAGATACTGCAAAACCTATTCCCCCCTTTTTTCTTATGTTTGAACCACTATGTAAATATTGATTGGACTGAAAATCCACTTTTGAAGCGTTAGCAATTGTTTTGCCAAGTTCTATAGCTGTTCCAGATGGTGAATCCTTTTTTAAGTTATGATGCATTTCCCAAATCTCAACGTCATATTCATTACCTAAAAGCTCAGCAGCTTTTTTTACCAATTTCAGCAACACATTAACCCCAACACTCATATTTGCTGACCATAATATTGGAACTTCAGCAGCATATTCTTTCAAATCGACACCTTCTATTCCAGTTGTGCCACTAACCAGCGGTGTTTTAAATTTTACAGCTGCTTTAAGGCAGTCTAACATACATTCTTTAGTTGTAAAATCTATTACAACGTCGGATAACTCAAATATGCCACTAATAGAACTTGTAACCTTGATTCCTAGATTGGCTATAATTGGTCCAATATCTGAATCTATGTACTTACTGCCTGAACGGGCAACAGCACCTGCTATTTCCACTTCGGCATTTGTAATTAATTCATTGAGTATTTTCTTGCCCATTCTGCCTAAGCAGCCTATTACTCCAACTCTGATTTTCATAAAGCTTTTTACGTTTATTAAGAATGTTATGCCTTTTTTTAAGCTCTGTCACTTCTGATCTATATTCTATAGCTGACCCAAGCAACACGTCATGCCGTTGCGGATAGATTCCGCTAACTAGTAGCGGAATGACGATTGTCGGTGAACCTAAGTTACTTTAGCTATAGCTGACCCAAGCAACACGTCATACCGCCGCGGCGCTAACTAGTAGCGGAATGACGGTTTTTCAAATTGTCGGTAAATCTAAGTCAGTTTAGCTATATATGACTCATTTCTTTACTGTAACTTAACAAGAACTGGTGTGTAGCTAATAGTTATTGACAATAAGGGTAATTAACTTTGATAAGAATCTTTTCTGTGTTCAATTGAAGTCTATATGTTCTGGAATATCTATATAGTAAATTATGCGGTAATCGTAGACTACGCTGCCCACTTAAATTATGCCACAAAGGTTTTCCAAGTGTAACCGTTCACAGATTTCCACTTAATTCTTCAATCTCACTAATAGAAAGGCCAGTAAACTTGACAATAGTGTTGACATCAACATTATTAGCCAGCATTGCTTTTGCGACTTCAATTTTCCCTTCAATTTTCCCTTCAATTTTCCCTTCAATTTTTCCTTCCTCTTTACCAATTTTTTTACCTTTCTCTTCAGCAAGATCAAGTCTGTATTCAAGAATGGCTTCTTCTTTCCGTAGATCCATTATTCTCTCTTCGTAAGCTACTAAATCTTTTTCGTTCCAACGAAACTTGTCTAATTCATCATATGCTAGCTTTATTATTGGCGCTTTTTCTGCTATCTCTTTTAAGTCCTCTTCTGTTGTTTCTTCTGCGTATTTAAAAAAGAAACACCACCTTTCTACTATACTTTCTAACTGCTCTACTTTACTTTTTGAAAATTTGGGCAATTCTATAAAGATAAATTGAAAATCTTTTAAGTAATGGCCGTTAGTTTTTATATCACGTATATTGTGAGTAGAAATATAATCAACTTCTTCAGGAAGTAAGTTACAATTTGATATAGCAATAAAGAAGACTTTCTTTAAATCAATGTAGTTGCCAGATTTATCTAATTGTCTTGAGTAGGCTTTAGCGGCATATAATTGAGCGCGTTTTTCGAAGCCCTTGTCTCTAGCGAGCTGCATTTCTGCTATATATCTATTTCCGTGAGAATCCTTGCAGAGAACATCAACAATACTTTGTTTATCAGAGGCAACTTCGGGATCCATAATAGTGCTAAGAAACTCAACTTCTTGTATTGCATTTATCTCAGTAAACCCTAAAATATCGTTCAAAAAGTGGATCAGGATATTCTTATTTTTTTCCGTTCCAAAGATTTTTTTGAAACACAAATCATTGCGAGGATCGAGAAATTTTGAAAGAGCCATGGCAAAAATGCTTGAAAATATTAATAATTATACACTATTATTAACAATTATTCAACCATATTTTTGAAGATAGCTATAGCTATGCTGCCGCGGTATCTCTTAGCATAGATCCCGCTAACAAGTAGCGGGATGACGAGGTTATCGTCATGCCGCCTCGAACCGTCATACCGCCGCGGCGCTAACTAGTAGCGGAATGACGGTTTTTCAAATTGTCGGTAAATCTAAGTCAGTTTAGCTATAGGCAGCAATTTTCTGTATTTATTTTAAATTGAAGAAAGCTCAAATGAAAGATCATGTTTTGCTAAAAATCACAGAATGCAGTCTGGTTACACCTTATCTTTGTTAGCTATAGCAAGTAATTGTATTTGTAATATGACAAATCACCTGCTGAAAAATCATTTTATGATCTAAATCAGTTTTTTTACAGGTAACTTCTAAGCTTATCAATTCTTCCAAAATCTTTTTAAGTTCTGAAAGTTGCAAACTTTTCAAATGAGATTTAAAGCTCTGCAATTGTTTAAAAAACAATGGAGGGCTTAGCTGATCAATCGCATCCTGCTCACTCATTCCACCTTGCACTGACAGCAAAACGTTTTCAAGGCGTAGGAAATAATTTGATATAATGCGAATTAGCGCTATCGGTGAAAAATTTTCTTGCGATATCAACGCATCAGAAATTCTAATGAAGCGCGACATATCTTTACTTGCTATGGCAGAGCATAGATCATCAAGTGTAGCATAGTCGTTGCCGGAAGTTGAAAAGCATAATTCTATATCAGTAAGTTTTAGGTCTTTTCTCTCCCCTAAGTACAAAACTAACTTCTCAAGTTCTGAACATATAGGCAGCTTGCTATGATTAAAGTAAGATTGCAAATGGTAGATTATCTCATTTGTGCATTTTATATCATTTTGTTTTAAGTAACTTGATATAATGTCATAAAGATTGCTGTTGCTGTCCTTATAGCAAGCAATCACACCAAAAATTTTTGAACTCTCCATATAACTTTTAGTCGCAGAATTATATGGAAGATCACTTGCTACCATCATTACATAGTGACCACTTGCGTTATAATCCAATACGTTTTTTAACTCTTTGGATATACCTCCACTCACATTTATCAGCTTAATTAATTTTTTGCTGGTAAACATCGAAATGTTTGCCAATTCAGAAAACAGTAAACCGGGTGACTTGTTCACTATTGCAAAATCCATCACCTGAACTGAATACTCATCCAAATTGGCAATTATTTCTTGTACATAAAAACCAACCCTACTGTTATCACTTCCATGAATTAACACACCACTTAAAGCATCAGGTTTCTCTAGGAATTTTTTAACTTTGGATGGTATGACCCTCATGCCATCTATATGATATCATTCTCATTTGATTGTACATGAGTATCCAAAGACTCTGAGTTTTCTTGCGCAATATTGTGCACATCATCTGCCGTACTCTGCACATTATCCGACTCTTCTGTTTTTCCTGTAATATAATTATAAAATTTTTTCACAGGTTGAGATATATATTTGGAAAAAAATCCTTCTTCGCTCATATTGCTTACTCCATAAAATTAACAGCTTATCATTAGCACATAAACAATAATATAGCAAAGACTATTTTGTGCTAAGATAGTGATGTTTTATAATGAGTATATTACAAAATTATTAACATTCGAGACTAAAATCAAGCCAACCTGCTTAATACTAACCTTATAAAATAAGCGATAATTAAATATACGGCTGCAACAAGTATAATTGCAGGTCCAGTTAACAAATCAAAACTTGCAGATAACATCAGACCTGATATCCCAGAAATCACAGAAAAAACTGTTGCAACAATAATCATCTGCATTGGAGTTTTCGAAATGAGCCTTGCAGATGCTGCTGGTATTAGCAAAAATGCAGCAATGAGTAATATTCCTATTAATTGGGCAGCAATTGCTATAAATATAGCAAGAGTGATTAAAAATTCTAGTCTAACAAAATTAACATTAATCTTTTCAACTACTGCTAAATCTTGATTAATTGAAATCATTAACCAATAACGCCATCTAAATATTAATATCAAAGTAACTATTACAGAGATTAAAAAAATCAATATTATATCACTTTGATCGAGCGTTAATATATCACCAAACAGTGAGCTAATAATACTATTATTGCCCGATGGAAGAAAAGACATAAGTATTAAACTCGATGATAAAACTACATTGGTAACAATGTTCAATATCGTATCAGCAGAATATAATCTGTTAAAATTAAGAGAAAGTAGTATAGCAAATGTAATTGCAATGAGCATTATGCTAAGCGATGGGCTAATCTTAAAGATTAAAGCAAGTGCAACACCAAGCAACGAAGAATGGGACAAACTATCACCAAGATAAGATAACCTTTGCCATATCATAAACGATCCTAAAGCGCCTGTTACTAGGCTAATTACGACTACTGCAACTAGACTATTAATGAAAAAGTCCTGGGTAAACATTTCAAGCATGCTATATGGCTATTAGATAACTGACAACAAATCTATCTTCGGATATTAAAACGTTATGGGTTCTGCATGCTGCACCGGTTGTCATAAATTCAAAATTTAAACCTTTTTGTTCCATAAGATAGGACTTCACTGAAGAACTTGGTATATTGCGTGTTTTACCAGTACCTATTATCAAAATTTCTATTTCCTCTGTTAAAAAAGATTTAAAATGTTCCTTGCTATTTATATCACTTTCTTTCAATTTAATCACCTTTTCAGGAAAAACTATAATTGAGCCGCAATATTCTCTATTATTCACCAAAAATTTTCCTTCCCTGTAACCATTTATAAGATTTTTATTCTCGGAAATTAAGGGCATAAAGTCAAACTATTAATTGAGTGTCACATACCCACCATTCTGGTTGCTTTTCTCTGATATTAACTGCAGCAGCTTTTGCATTTTCCTCACTATCGAATATTCCAAAGCATGATACACCACTGCCTGACATGCGAGAAAGTATAGAGCCTTCTTGTGACTCAAGTGTTGATATCACATCCTGAATTTCAGGTACAAGACTTACTGCTATCTCTTGAAGATCGTTTCTCGTCTCTTTAAGAAGCTTCAACAAATCCTTTTCAGCGTCATCGCTCCATTTAATTGGCTCAGAAAATTCTCCTTCATGTTTGGAAAATACCTCTAGTGTGCTCAAAAACTTTTTTTTCGGCTTCACCAGTACTATATTTGTGGGTAGAGAGAATTTTTTTATGGGACACAACTCTTCACCAATACCTCTAACAAAAACTGGCTTGCTATCTATACTCGCAGGAACATCAGCACCAACGCTTAAAGCTATTTCATTTAAAATCGTCCTATCAATCTTCCACAGCTTCCCTAGTATGCGTACCACAGCTCCAGCATCTGAGGAGCCACTGCCTAAACCCGCAGCAATTGGTATATTTTTCACAACCTTTACAATGACTTTAGTTCGCGCAGGAGCATATCTAAGCAATAGATTAACTGCTCTCATTACGGTGTTGTACCTGTTATTAATTCTAAGTTCGGAATTTACAAATTCAACTGTAGAGTTATCGTATCTAGAATCCTTCTCACCTACTTTTATTTCCAAAAAATTAGAGAGATTAGCAAAGACAAATAAACCTTCAATCAAGTGATATCCTGTTTCCTTCTTATTTATAACATGCAAAAAAAGATTGATTTTTGCAGGCGCCTTTACACAAAAACTTTTCATTATATATCTTCACTAAGATTATTTTTACATTATATGTATAATGCTATTTTAGTCAACTTCTATAAGGTTTTCGCACTTCTGATGAGATCAAATGCCATAAATCCCAATTTCTCTGTATGGGTAAATGCGTCCGCTGGTACAGGCAAAACAAAAATCTTAATAGACAGAGTATTGAGACTTTTATTAGAAAACAAAAGAAATATTCTCTGCTTAACGTTCACCAATGCTGCAGCAAACGAGATGGAGAATCGCATTCACAGCATACTCAGTAAGTGGGCAATATGCTCAGAAAGTGAATTAATAATGGATCTGGAACAACTAGACCTATTGCAAATCAGAAAAAAAGAAACCTGGATCCCAGTGTCGATCACTGGGATGACAAAAGAAGGTGAAATACTTGATCGTCACTTAACAAGAGCAAGAAGGCTTTTCTCTGAATTGGAAAATCTTGGTCTAACTATACAAACCATACACGCTTTCTGTTACAAACTAATTTCCAACTTTCCCATAGAAGCTGGCATCGCCCCAAATTGTACGCTGAGTGAATGTAAAGAATTACATTCCATCATATTCAATAAAGTGCTTCATAACGAAACTGTGCAGGATGATATCAATCTTATTGCGGCTGAATTTGATGAAAATAAGCTACGCGATTTGCTTTATACTTTATGTATAAAAAGATCGATATCAGAAAATGATTCAGAATATATCAAAGATAAACTCAGTGCTCCAGATGAAATTCATGACTTACAGAGTGAAACGACTGAGCACATAAAAAGATTAGCCGAGATATTAAGTGAAGGCAGTAAAAGAGATCAGAGTTATAGTGAAATACTTTATTCTACTGTCATCCCAGTGCTTGACACTGGGATCCAGAAGAAAAGAAGTGTAGATTCCAGCGTCACGCGCTGGAATGACACCAAAATAGAAAACCTAGCCAAGGTATTTCTCAAATCAGAATCGCACGAAAAAAAGAGCATATCATCCATTGCAACAAAAAGTACTTTAGAAAAATTTAGAGATGCAGAGCAAATAATAGAGAGCGTTCAGAATGTAGTGTTTACTCATATAAAAGACATGAACTCTTATCAAATATTCAAGAGAACCAGTAGCTTACTTAGTATATTTAAAGTATATGTTGATCTATACAGTAGCGAAAAATCAAAAAACGCACTGCTTGACTACAATGATATAATTGGCTTAGCAACAAATCTTCTCAGCAATCCAAACTACAAAGATTGGATATTGTTTAACTTGGATCAAAAAATAGATCACATCCTTGTTGACGAGGCACAAGACAATAGCATCAGTCAGTGGAAAATTATAACAAATCTCTGCGATGAATTTTTTGCCGGTAATGATGAAAAGCGAACCTTATTTGTAGTTGGTGACGTAAAACAATCCATATACAGATTTCAAGGAGCAAATCCCCATCTATTCAACTACATGCAACAATACTTTCATACGAAAACTGGTGGCAGAGATTGGATATCATGCCAACTTGAAAAGTCATTTCGTTCAACTCCAGAAGTTTTAATGCTTGTAGATAGAATATTTAACAACTTCCGCGCAGAAATATCTTTTGTTGATAATGAAATAAAACATGTTCCACATAGAGAAAATGATCAAGGATATATTGAAATTTGGCCAGCGTTACCAAAGTGTAAAGAGAAAGAACAGCGAGCTTTACAAATTCCTCTGACATGCAGGGAAAATTATATAATAACAGATCGATTACTTGCTCAAACAATAGCCAACAGAATTCACAATTGGTTAAACGAAGGGCGGATTTTAGTCGCTAAAGATCGCCATATAGAGCCAAGGGATATTGTGATTCTGGTACGGCAACGAAACGTGTTAGTTGATTACATAATAAGCGAACTTAAAAAAGCAAACGTGCCAGTTGTAGGCCGAGATTATTTTAGAATTATGGACTATATAGCCGTGCAGGACTTAATAGCTTTGGCCGAATTTTTACTCCTCCAGGCAAATGATCTAGCTCTTGCAAATGCTTTAAAATCACCGTTATTCAATTTTACCGAGGATGATTTATTTAACATTGCATATGACCGTAAAGAGCATTCACTATGGGAAAGAATTCAGGATTATTCTGTGGTTATCTATAGTGAATTAAACTATCTCATTAACTTATCTCGCATAGAGTCTCCTCTTGCACTATTTACACATATATTGCGTACAGGTAAGAAGAAATTTGCTGCAAGGCTAGGTCTTGAGTGCTTCGAGGTTCTAGACGAATTTATGAACCTTGTGTTGCAATTTGAAAACCCATCTCTTCAAGCGTTTGTTCAGTGGATCAAGGAGAATAACCCGGAGATTAAGAATGATATGCAATCAGAACGCAATGCTGTGCGAATAATGACAATTCACAAATCAAAAGGTCTGCAAGCTCCCATAGTATTTTTGGTTGATACAAACACAGTGCCAAGAAACAGTGAAAGCATTATCTTTGATGGAACGGAAGTGCCATTTTGGTGTGGAAAAAACAATAACGCTTATTGTGATCAAGTAAAAAGAGAGAAAAAACTAGAGGATTATAACGAATATTTGCGTTTATTATACGTAGCACTCACACGTGCTGAAGATGAGTTATACATCTTAAGTAAAGAGCCAGTGCAAAAGGGCTCTTGGTATGATCTAATCACTCAGTATGGAGAACCATATGAAAAGAAACAAGCATACTTACAGCCAATATTTAAAGAAAAAGTTGAAGTGCTATGTGTGAACGCAAACTACCCTTACATTTATAAAAAACGTGATTATTTTGACGTTCCAGTCATTTCGCTTCCGCCAAACCTATCAATGTCATTCCAGTGCTTGACACTGGAATCCAGTAAAAAAGAAGGAGAACCAGCATCAGCTACTCACTCTCCGGTGTCATTCCAGCACTCTCTTTCGTCATTCCAGCGCGTGACGCTGGAATCTAATTTCTGGATCCCAGTGTCAGAGCACTGGGATGACAAAAAAAGGAGCACTGGGATGATAGATGGTTATACAAGAGGTCTGATAATTCACAGCATATTACAATATATGCCCAAGATAGAAAAAGAAAGGAGAAAAAACTGGGTCAGAAAATATCTTGACAATATAAACACCAGTGAAGATAAGGATGAAATTTACAGTAAAATATTGGCCTTTAATGAAAGATATGGCTATTTGTTTGACTTAGAAGGCAAATCAGAGATTACACTGAGTGGAATAATCGATGGCGAACCAGTATTAGTACGACTAGATAGGCTATGCATAACGCAAGATAAAGCGATCATAATTGACTATAAATCACACCGTAACGTTTCTGTTTCCTTATTAAATGAAGTAAAAAAGCAAATGCTGACCTATAAAACCTTAGTACAAGAAATATATCCAAACAAGCAAGTAGAGTGTGTGGTTATTTGGGTGGAAGATTTAACTCTGCAATCTGACTTTTGATGAAACTTGATTACAAGAAATAGCTACTACGTCATACCCCTCGGTATCTCTTAGCATAGATCCCTTACTTAACCGTCATACCGCGATTCATTCGCGGTATCTCATCAGCTAACAAGCAGCGGGATGACAGCAGTCCTACGTCATACTGCTGCGGATAGATCCCGCTAACAAGTAGCGGGATGACGAATTAATTAACTGTCATGCCGCCGCGAACCGTCATGCCACCACGAACCGTCATACCGCGATTCATTCGCGGTATCTCATCAGCTAACAAGCAGCGGGATGACAGCAGTCCTACGTCATACCGCTGCGGATAGATCCCGCTAACAAGTAGCGGGATGACGAATTAATTAACTGTCATGCCGCCGCGAACCGTCATACCGCCACTCCTTTCTCGTCATGCCGCCGCGAACCGTCATACCGCTACTCCTTTCTCGTCATCCCGCTACGTGTTAGCGGGATCTCAGCATAGCTATCTTAAAGCTAAGTAATATAAGTCAACCCAGCTAGGATTCTTTTGATTGATCAAATTAATTTTCCACTGCCTTGGCCATTCTTTCAGGCGCCTTTCTCTTGCAATAGCTAAACTTATATCTTCAAACTCTTCAAAATATACAAGTTTATTTACATTATATCTTGATGTAAAACCTGAAACAATTTTGTTTTTGTGTTCCCAAATCCTCTTGATCAAATTTGCAGTTACACCAATATATAATGTGCTATTAGCTTTATTTGTAAGTATATAGATATATGATAACTTCATCTTAATCGTTTATAGCTAAAGTAACTGAGGTTTACCAACATTATACTACACCATCGTGCCACAATAAAACTTACCGTCATCCCGCCGCGCCGCTAACAAGTAGCGGGATGACGAGCTTATCGTCATGCCGCCGCGAACCGTCATCCCGTCACGGTATCTCTTAGCCGCTAACACGTAGCGGAATGACGATTGTCGGTAAATCTAAGTTACTGTAGCTATAAAAGCTTTCACAACAACCTATTTTCCTTGAAACTAAAATAGCTACTGAATGTAATAATAATGTGGTCTATTAATTCTATTCCTATACTTTGGCAAGCTTCTGCTAGTTGCCTAGTGAGAGATATATCGCTATTTGAAGGTTGTGTATCTCCGCTTGGATGATTGTGAGATATTACAATGGATGTTGAACCAATCAAAAGTGCGCGCTTGATGATCTCTCTGACATAAAGAGGAGTTTGATCTACTGTACCAACGTTTTGCAGTTCTTCCGCTATTAGACGATACTTTTTATTCATATAGATGACGCGAAAATTTTCCTTATTGAGGCTTCCTATGCTTATTCTTAAATAATCAAGCAATTTTTCCCAGTTATCGATTATAGGCAGGTCTTTTATTTCTTCTCTTGCAGAACGAACAAAGGCTTGTTTCACACAAAAGATGGCAGATATTGCTGCATTGCTGACACCATCAACATTTTGCAGTGCTTCCAGGTCAGCATTAAAAACTTTATTCAAACTGCCAAAATTTTCTATCAAACTCTTTGCTATCGGCTTTACATCAATTCTACTGTATGCTGAATATAAAATGTGCTCTAAAACTTCATAATCAAGTAATGATTGTCCATTATCTAAAATAATTTTCTCTCTTAGGCGCTTTCTATGCCCCTTTTCGTAATTTTTCATCATTAGTGAATTGCTTATCTCTTGTATAATAAGAAGTTAGATTTTTAAGTAAGATATTTAATAAAGCGCATGACGCACAATTGTAAGAACATTCATTTTTAAAGACAGTAAATGGTGTCATCAAAGTAGCTGACGCGAGCTCTACGTCATACCGCAATTCATTCGCGGTATCTCAGCAGATCCCGCTAACAAGCAGCGGGATGACGAAGTTATCGTCATGCCACCGCGAACCGTCATATCGCCGCAGTATCTCTAGATCCCGCTAACAAGCAGCGGGATGACGGTTGTCAGGGTGTCATCCCAGCGCCTCTATGATGTCATCCCAGTGCCCAGACACTGGGATCCAGAAAACTTAATTTTAACCAAGTGGCTGCATAATAAAGACTGGATCCCAGACTGGAATGACACCCTACTTAACCGTCATACCGCGATTCATTCGCGGTATCTCAGCCGCTAACAAGAGATCCCGCTAACAAGTAGCGGGATGACGAATTACTATCTACACCGTCATACCGCCGCGGTATCTCTTAGCCGCTAACAAGTAGCGGGATGACGAGGCTTATCGTCATGCCACCGCGAACCGTCATACCGCGATTCATTCGCGGTATCTCAGCCGCTAACAAGAGATCCCGCTAACACGTAGCGGGATGACGGTTGTCGTTTAGCCATAAATATTTAAGAAATTTACCAAACGAAAAAAAAGGCAAAAGAAGCCCTAGTCATTGTCTACTTTCAGTATTGGCGTTTTTTAAGTCTTAAACACTGCAATTTAGCTGCTTTTAAATGCAACTCACCTTTGTTTAAATGTTTAAGAAATTTACTAAGCAGAAAAAAAGGCAAAAGAAACCCCGTGTTAGCTAGTTGTCACTCTCTAATCCTGCAAATTGGCGTACTATACTGTCTTAAACGACTTATAAGCGCGTTTCAGCTTATATAGGTAAAAACCCAGAAATGTTGTGAAGACATAAGGTGCACATAGTGCAAAAAATTAAAAATAAGACGCCAACTACGTTGTTTTCTTGCTGTTTAATCTGCACAGATGAAGATAACTGAATACCTTCACTATCATAATAAGGGGGCTGGCGGAGTTTGTCAAGCAAGTTTTATGCAAGAGATCTATTGAAATGCCCCTGTAAAATTATACTATTAATTAGTGCACTGTAAATTTAAAATTATAGATATGTTAAGCAGATTGGTAATTTTGCTATTAGTTTTTATACTTCCTTTTTCTTCATACTCATACCAGTTTAGAACCAAAGCAAAGCAAGCAGTAGTCTTAGATTTAGCTTCAGACTCGTTCATTTTTGACCATAATTCCGATGAAAAAATGGCCCCATCTTCAATGAGCAAGTTAATGACTTTATATATAGCCTTCGATTATCTAAAAGCTGGAATAATAAATATGGAGGATAAATTTCGAGTAAGCAGAAAAGCGTGGGAAAGAAAAGGCTCTTCTATGTTTTTGAAAGAAGGTCAATCCGTTACGGTGAGGGAATTACTCGAAGGAATTACAATAGTCTCAGGTAATGATGCCTGCATAACACTAGCCGAGGGTATTGCAGGATCAGAAGAGAATTTTGTGGCTGAAATGAATGAGGTTGCACAAAATTTGAACCTGAATGACAGTCATTTTGTCAACTCAAGCGGGTGGCCAGATGGAGATCATTTTATGAGCGCAAAAGACTTGGTAATGCTGGCAAAAAGGATTTTCACTGATTTTCCTGAATATTACGATTTATTTTCTGAACAATATTTGACATATAACGAAATTGCACAAAAGAATAAAAATCTTCTACTTTTTCACGACATTGGGGTTGACGGTTTAAAAACCGGTTATACAAATGCTGGTGGTTATGGCATTGTAGCATCTGCAAAACGAAATGATAGGAGAATTTTTGCTGTCGTAAATGGTTTAAACACTGAGAAAGAGCGAATAGAAGAAGCAAAAAGACTGATACAATACTCCTTAAAACATTTTAATACTAAGAAAATATTTGCTAAAGACAGTGTAGTTGAGGAAGTAAATGTTCTCTATGGAAAAGATAAAAAAGTGCCTATTACAGTTGCAAACGATGTTACCATAACTTACAACCGCAAATTGCATGACCAAATTAAGGTGCGTATTGAATATAAAGATATGATACCTGCACCCATTAAAAAAGGTCAAGAAGTGGGCAAAGTTTTTGTAGAAATACCAGGTGTTGAGCAACAAACTACACCTCTTTATGCAGCAAATGACGTACAGGAATTGAATTTCGTAGAAAAGTTTTTTAGAATGTTATTTTAAGTTTAATATATTGGCTTTCAAAGCAATTTCGAAAGAGAGATCTATTGCACTTTAGTGTAGTTTTAACTAACAATTTCTGTTACAATACAAGATTGAAATGTTACGAAAATGTGCTGGTTATATTTGTTGCTGTCTAGTATCCTAGAGATACTGTGGGCTGTAACGTTAAAGTTTAGTAACAGTTTTACTAAAGTTGTGCTTTCGATTGCAACATTGGTAATTATGATCATTAGCATTTACTTTTTATCTCTTGCAGCATGCTTTCTACCTATTAGAGTATGCTATGCAGTTTCCTCTGGAATATGCACAATTGGAATAACTATAATTGGTGCAACCGCTTTCACAGAGAATATTAATTTATCTCAAGTTTTATGTATCATTTTAATTGTAATAGGAACCATAGGGCTAAAGCTCTCTATTTAAACCTAAAAATTTATGCATGAATTGGATATATTTACTCTTATCGTCACTAATTGAAGTGTTCTGGGTCATAACACTTAAGCATAGTTGTGGATTTACTCATCTCGTACCATCAATAATTAGCATACTCTCCATGGCTCTTAGTACGTATTTACTTTCGCTCGCTATACGTTCTATACCTATCGGAGTATGCTATGCAATTTGGACTGGAGTAGGTGCTATAGGAGCTTCGATACTTGGAGTTTACCTATTTAATGAACCAGTTAATTTATTCGAAGTAATATGCTTTATTTTAGTTACATTCGGGATTATAGGATTAAAATTGTTTGATACTGCAAAACAAACTGTTGATAAAATGGAATAAGAGATCCCACAATTGGAATTATATTAAGGAAATACTTCCTGCACATTCCCATTTACGTTTTGCGCTTCTTTCGTTTCGTCCATTCTAGTACTAGGTTTTAATATGCTATATGTAATACCACCAACTGCTAGTGCCGCTGCTGTAATGATAGCTGCTGCTATCATTACGGACATCAATTCAACTGCAACTGTCCCGGTTGCAAAAAGTGTCACTGCTATTGCAGTACTGAGTGCCGCAGTTGCACAGCCGGCAATAATACCGTTTTTAATTGCCTTCTTTTCCAAAAACTGTTTTATATATCCGCTTTTGTCAAGATCCATTGGGCTTTACCATTTTTATTCTTTAATGAGTAGTCTGCTCCGTTTTCTATTAGAATCTCAATATTTGTGCTGCTGAAGCAATCTGTAGCAAAGTGTAAGGGAGTCCTTCCACATTTATCTACCGCATCAATATTCGCCTTCCCCTTTATCAGGGTTTTCACAATCTCTCCACTCAAGCCACATGAAGCAGCTATGTGTAAAGGAGTCAAACCATCTTTACTTACCGCTTTAACATTTGCTCCTTTTTCTATTAGAGCCTGTACAACTTCTTGATTAGCATTATGTCCTCTAGCAGCCATATGTAGAGGAGTGATCATAGATTCATCTAATGATGCGTTAACATCTGCTCCTTCCTTTACTAGAATTTCTACTATCTCCTTATTATTGCTACTCAAAGCAGCATAATGTAAAGGAGTACATCTATCTTGATTTTTTGCATTAACATCTGCCCCGTTTTCTATTAGAGCTTTTACAATTCCTTCATCGCTATAATTTGAAGCGGCCAAATGTAGAGGAGTATTCCCATACTTATCTACCGCTTTAACATTTGCTCCTTTTTTTATTAGAGCATTAACCACTTCCACATGACCACTACCAGCAGCCTCGTGTAAAGGAGTCAAACCATCTTTATCTACTGTATTAATGTCTATCCCTCTTTCTATTAGAGCTTCTACTATCTTCACATGACCAGTAATAGCAGCTAAAATAAATAATGTTCTATGATGGATTTCCACTTGGTTACGTATGGATGGTAAGCCAAAAAATCCAGGTTCTATGCAACTACTAGTATACTCTATATTTAAGCAGGTGAGACTCGCATCAAAACCAGTTTCGCTCAACTGAGTATATTCATCTGAATCTCGTGACAATTTCTCTCTAATTTTCTCAATTACATTGTCCTTACTTAAATTCCCTTCTTCATTAACTGTACTTAATATTCTTTTCCACTTATCATTGCTCATTGTCATAACTTTACTACTACTTTAACAATATTTTAATTATCATATATTATGACAAGAAAGTCAACCCTACCTAATTTTGCTTAGTAAGCACACTAACTATGAAACAATCTATATTACCATCAAAAACAGAATTTATATTACCCACTTCATGTCCGGTTCTTAAATCCTTCACAATTTGATATGGATGCATAACGTACGATCTGATCTGATTGCCCCAGCCTATATCGCATTTTTTACCATATTCTTCAGCCATCTTTTGTTCTTTTTTTTCCAGTTCAATTTGGTACAAACGTCCTTTAAGTAATTTTAATGCCTCATCCTTATTTCTGTGTTGAGAACGACCATTTTGGCATTGAACTACAACACCAGTTGGAATATGCGTAATGCGTACCGCACTTTCAGTCTTGTTCACGTGCTGACCGCCTGCTCCGGAAGCACGGTAGGTGTCGATCTTTAGATCCTTTTCATCCACAGCAATATCAATTGAATCTTCTATCACTGGAGTTACTCCTACACTTGCAAAACTGGTATGACGTTTACCATTTGCATCAAACGGCGATATTCTAACCAGCCTGTGAATTCCACTTTCACTTTTTGCCCACCCATAAGCTTTTTCTCCAACGATTTTTATCATTGCAGACTTTATACCAACCGACTCTCCTTCTAATTTTTCTACAACTTCAACTTTAAAGTTGTGATAAATTTCTGCCCATCTTACATACATGCGCATCAGCATTTCAGCCCAATCATTGCTCTCTGTTCCACCAGCTCCTGAGTGGATTTCTAAAAAGCAGTTATTGTTATCTGCTTCACCAGTAAATAAGGATTCTGTCTCTTTAAGTTTGATTAATTTCTCTAGCTTAGCTAATTCACTTTCAACTTCAGAGAAAAATTCTTCATCATTCTCATCAATAGCAGACTTCATTAAGCTAATGGCATCGTTGTAATCGCTTTCCAACTTTAAAAACAACTCTACGTCATTATTAATTTTAGAACGTTCTTTTAAAATTTCTTGTGCCTTTTGATTGTCTTGCCACAGATTATCATTCGACGCTTGGGAATCCAGCTCTTCAAGACGCAACTTTAATTTTTCTATGTCAAAAACACCTCCTGATAAGAGAAATACTTTTATTTAAGCCTTGAAAGTATTCGAAAATTTCTGAATAAGTTTTCATTATACTTTAGATTTTAATATATTTACTATTACTAACAATAACAGCAAACAAAATAGAAATTTAACCATATGATAGTTAATTCAAAATAATTTCATTATACTTTAATGTTTAAGGAAATCAAGTGTGTATATTTATTAAAAAACAAGGTAAAGTAATGAATATTAAAATAAGTTCTCATTATGGTTTAGACAAAAAGGCTATTGATGACTTAATAGAGTCACTTGATAACGAGGAGCTAGAAAATGTTTGTAATATTGTAAAAACGATAGATAGCGTTCAGTTAGCTTATTTTTTATCTACTTCAATCAGTGATCACAGGGAGAAATTAGTTAATATCCTCGATCAACATTTGTTAAGTGATGCCCTAGTGCATGTAGTGCCAGATTTACAAAGAGAGATCATAGAAACATTGGGAATAGAAAATA
Organism: Wolbachia endosymbiont (group A) of Sphaerophoria taeniata; assembly: GCF_947250735.1. Classification (NCBI taxonomy): domain Bacteria; kingdom Pseudomonadati; phylum Pseudomonadota; class Alphaproteobacteria; order Rickettsiales; family Anaplasmataceae; genus Wolbachia; species Wolbachia endosymbiont (group A) of Sphaerophoria taeniata. Next base: position 573,824 of record NZ_OX366344.1, on the reverse strand, counting down.
CAGCAAAGTTACTAATGCTCCTTGATGTAGAAGATATAGTAACCATAGTGAAAGATTTGGATAGAAAGTCTATAGAAAACATACTTAACTACTTACCCAATGCAACTCAAAAATTAGTAGAGGAATTGTTATCATACCCAGAAGAAAGTGCAGGAAGGTTGATACATAAAAATATGGTTATAGCTCCATATTATTGGACGATAAATCAGCTAATGGAATTCTTGCGCAACTATAAAAAAATACCAGAAAGATTTCACCAGATATTCATTATCAACTCAAAATTAGAGCCTATAGGCAGTGTTAATTTAAATAAGGTAATATCTCACTCAGGAGACACAATAATAAAAGAGATAATGGATCATGACATAAAAATCATTAAAACTGGAGTAGACCAAGAGGAAGTAGCAAGAATATTTAAAGATTACTCTCTATTATCGGCTCCGGTAGTAAATAAGAATGGTAAAATTATTGGTGTGATCTTAATTGAAGATGTGATAAAAGTTGTTCAACAAGAAACAGAAGAGGATGTACTCAAAATAAGCGGTGTATCTTCTAAAGCCGATATAAATGCCCCTATACATAAAACTATAATTAAAAGGCTACCTTGGTTACTGTTTAACCTCTTAGCTGCAACAATGTGTTCCATAGTAGTTGGCTTTTTCGATGATGTAATAAAAAGTTTTATAGTACTGCCAATAATCATGCCGATAATTGCATCAATGAGCGGAAATGCAGGATCCCAAACAGTAACGCTAACCATCCGGGCAATCGCAACAAAATATCTAACTGAGCAAAATGCAAAAAGAGTACTGATGAAAGAATTTTTAATAGGTCTTATAAACGGGGTAATTTTATCTACCATTTCACTCGTAGTATTAGCAATAAGATTTCACAATTTCAAAGTGGAGATGATTTTTGTGGTCTCCATGATTATGATGTCAATTATTGCAACGTTCATCGGAACTTTCATTCCTATAATGCTTCACCGTTTAAAGTCTGACCCTGCAGTTTCTTCTTCAATCCTAACATCGGCAACAACTGATATTCTCTCAGCTCTTATGTTTCTTGGTTTAGCTACGATCTTTTTATTAAACAGCTGATACTATCTATAGCTAACACGTCATACCGCGATTTATTCCATAGCTGTACGAACATTCATTTTTAAAGGTAAACTGTACAGCGAATGGTGTCATTCCAGTGCTTGACACTGGAATCTAGCCTTTTCATAATCATCAAAATGTTGTATTTTTACATAAAATGGCTACTTTTATGCTTACCAACTTAATAAAATTCCTGGATCCCAGTGTCTGGGCACTGGGATGACACCCTCCTGATAGACAATGTTTGTACATCTGTAGATTTATTCGCGGTATAGATTCTGCTAACAAGTAGCGGAATGACGGTTTTTCAAATTGTCGTAAGTCATTTTAGCTATAATATCAAGTTTCACAACTTTACCAACTATTTCTTTCTATTAAATAAGAATAAATTACCTATACAAAAATAGATTGGCAATATTTCAAGTCTACCAAGCAGCATCAAAAACGACAAAAATAATTTTACTTCATTACTGAAAGAAGAATAGTTACCTGAAGGGCCTATTAAATTACTAAATCCCGGGCCAGAATTTGTAAGCGTTGCAGAGACTGAGCTGATGCTAGTTATAAAGTCTGCATTGCTTAAGTAAGACATCACTATTGATGAAATGGTAAACGTTAACATGAAAATTGCAAAAAATATAAAGACAGAGTGAACTTCATCATTCTCCAGGGTTTTTCCGTTGAATTTTACCCTATTACCTGCACCTGGGTTTAATAAAAGGCGAAAGTGATTTCCTATAGACTTTAGAAAAATGATCAAACGAAAGATTTTGATGCCACCACTTGAAGAACCACTACATCCACCAACAAAGGTTAGAAAAAAAGCTAAGACTGAAATGAAGCTCCAATCTATATGATTAAAGATTGCATAACCAGTTGACGTAATTAAAGAGGTGATGGTAAACGTGCTGTATCTAAATGATAATGACACTCCTAAATCAACATTTTGATACAACCAAAAACAAGCAAATAAAGATGAAACAATAGCTATCTTAACAAAGTAAGAGACCTGTTCATCATAGCAAATGTCTAACCGTCTTATGATTTTTAAATAGCTAAAAAAAGGCAGAGAACCCAAAATCATAAAAATGATCGTTATGACTTCTAACATAGGGTTATTGTAGTGCCCTATAGAATCATTATAGTTAGCAAATCCACCAGTTGATACAGCGGACATTCCGTGACATATTGCGTCAAATAGTGGCATACCAGCCAGATAATAGGAAAATATACATAACAAAATTAGGCCATAATATATTGCTGTAATATGAATTACTACGCTTCGCGTGTTCGGCAACTTCCTTTTTGTAGCATCTGAATATTCAGAATAAAGTAAATTATTTAGGCTGAGAATCTTAAACATAGGAAAAACTGCAATTCCTAAAGTGATTACACCAAAACCCCCCATGCCATGTAGCATTGCTCTCCATAGCAGTATTCCTGGAGATCGTTTTTCAATATCATTAAATATAGTTGCCCCTGTGGTTGTGATGCCAGATATCGTTTCAAATAATGCATCAACATAGCTCAGATTGTCAAAATAGAAAGGAATAGCTGCAAACAAAGACAAGGCAATCCAGGTGCAACTAGTAATTGCAAAAATTGCCGGCATGCCATTTAATTTACCGAGTAAAATAAAAATTACGCCAGATGTGCAGGTAATTATGAATCCAGCGAGAAAATTTTTCCATTCGTAGCTGAGACATTTATTAGTAATAGCAGGAATAAGCATTGCTAAGCTAAATAACAATAGGAATATTCCCACAATAAATACAATTGAACGTAAAGTTTGTAAACGTTGATGATTTTTCATAGAGTTACTTCCTCGCTATACAAAGCCATAAAAGCTACTCTAACGTCAAGCATTTTGTTGGCCTTTATTAACAGTTATTAACAATATACTTGACTTACCCGTAAATATGTGTGATAATTAAACTTGTTATAAAAAATAGAGGTAAAATATGACTGAATTAACTGACATACAACAACAAATTAAAACTTCATTAATAACAGCAATCATCAGTAACAACCTTAAAACGGTCCAGGAAACATTCAACAGTAATGGAAATGATGATATACAAGCAGCTTTGAGACACAAGGGGATTTTGACTAGTGACAAAGGTACCATTTTAGATTTTGTTATTGGCCGTCTTGAAGCTAGCGTTAACACTAAAAAAGAAAATGTAGGGATCATTGAACTAATTTGGAAGAGAGCTGATCAAAACACTCGTGATTTTTTGTGTGGTTACTAGGTAATAGAACATTTTGGTAATGAACCATACACTACGGGTATAATAGATGATCTTAAACGCTATCAAAGAAAAATTGACCCTAATAACACAGATATATATCCTGTTCTTGCACAAGTTATTCAAGAAATGGAAGAACACAAGAGAGTAAAGGATCTTAATATTGAACTAATGGATGCAATAGAAAGTCTTGATGTTAATCAAGTTAAAGCAGCATTAGAGAATTGTGGTACAGATGCAGCAAGGGTTTTAGAGCGAGAGTTATATTGGACGAATAGCGTAGATCTCCTTTTAGTTTATCCTCTGATAGTTGACTATGAAAGAAATCCTGACAAAGAAGAATTAAAAAAGATAAAAGAGATCACTAAACTTCTTTGGGATAAAGCTTCCCATGATGTTCGTAACTCCTGGCTTAAAGACTACATGGTTAATAGAGAAGGTCAAAATACAGGACGTAACTATATAATAGATTCTCTTGAAGAGCAACAAGAACGCTTTAGGGATATAGCTGGTGAGGGATGGCTTGAAGACTTTATTCAAGAAGTTAAGGATTATAGAAAGGACAGAGAAATAGAGCTTAATGAACCTGTATTGAAAGAAGTTGAGGAAAAAGAGCGTATTGCCCAAAATGATAGAGAGATTGCAGAGAGATTGCAAAATGAAGAACAGAACACGTTCATGTCTTCAATAAATAGTACTGATGTAGCTGCGGCCCCAGAAAAGAACGATACAAACTTCTGGAGTGAACACAAAGGGAAGATTGCTCTAGGCGTTACTGGACTATGCGTAGCTGGTGCTGTTGCAGCCTATGTGCTAGCGTATCCTGTAGTTGCACTGGCTTTAGCAGCTTTGGCAGCCGTTATATTAATAGGTGCTGGTATTGCTAAGGTTCGTGAGAAAGTGGAAAATCCAAGTGTAGAAAAACAGTTTACAACAGAACAAGGAGTACAACATTAATAATGTCATCCCAGCGCGCCGCGCTGGGATCTGACTACGCTAGACAAAGAATATGTATCCGTTCAGGAAAGCGACAAAATAAGGTAGACAAGGTAGTATAAAAAGATAACCATAAAAGTGAGTTTACAACAAATGGTGTCATGCCAGTGCGTGACACTGGCATCCAGTTGAGCTATTTCAACAAAAATACTGCATTTGAGGTGAACTTTTTCCTCACCAGGACCATTATCTATTACACTTATTTACGAGTATAATAATTAAAGTCTGGATCCCAGTGTCACGCACTGGGATGACAAAAAAAGGAGGCTGCTTGGATGACAGGAGAAGGAAGTGTTGCCGTCACGTTATATCATAAACCTTTGCTGAAGCTTTCTTTATATATTCACTTGAAAGTGGGATTAGACCAAGCCTAGATAGGTACCCATCTTCAATGCCGATCGAATCTATAATTTCTTTTATGAATTCTCTTAATCCATCAACAGTATCCAGGTGTTCTTTCTTTATATAAAGGTATAGAGGTCTTGCTAATATATATTTTCCCGATGATATATTTTCGTAAGTTGGCTCAATTCCTGCAATTGTGCTCCCTTGTATTTTATCTTGATTCCTCATTAAAAAGCTAAAACTAAATATCCCTAAAGCGTTCTTGTTACTTTTCAATTTTTGTATTATTATGTTTTCATTAATTCCAACTTCTATATACCTTCCGTCATCCCTTATATTACCACATGCTTTCTTTCTTTCTTCCTGATCTTTATAATTCTCTTTGAAAATTCTCGAGTTCATGCATGAATATTGATTTAACATAATGGAATTAACCAAAGTTTCGTATGTGCCTGTATTTTGATGTGGACCATAAATTTCAATTTCTGTTTTTGGTAAGGCTTGATTTACATCAGACCAAAACTTCTTATTATTTTTTACTAATTTATCATTTTCTTGAGAATATGCAGATAAAGTTTCAAATAAGTCCTTTTTTGTGAAATCAAATCTATGGCTTTGATTTGAATTTGCAATGACAATTCCATCATAGCCAATGATGATCTCTATCACTTCATTAATTTTATTTCTTTTACATAGTTCTCTTTCTACTTCCTTCATAGGGCGAGATGAAGTGGTGATGTCTGGCGTGTCTTCCCCTATTCCTGAGCAAAACATTTTGAACCCTGATCCACTTCCTATCGATTCCACAACTGGAGTCTTAAAAGAGAATAAACGATTGAACTCCTCGGCTATAAATGAGATAAAAGGAAAAACGGTTGAAGATCCAACAATTCTGATGTATTTCCTGGCATCAGCATTTGACAGCGGCGTGAATAATACGAATACAAAAATCAGGAGAAAGTTTCTAAGCATTATTTTTAGTTAAGAACATAAATCTAATTATTGTAACAAAAAATCAAACTGAAAAGCTTTAATTTTCTCTTGTGATTGACCTATAGCTAATCCAATTGACCGCTATTTCAATTGCATGAACATTGTAACAATGGTGTCTGCAAGCAGCTTACTGTACGAACATTGTGATTTGAGAGCAATTTTCACTAGGAGGATGTCATCCCAGTGCCCAGACACTGGGATCCAGTTCTTATTACCTGGTGTAAAGTTAAGTTTTCTGGATTCCAGACTGGAATGACATCATTTACCATGTACAATTTGTTAGTTAATAATCCATTGTCATCCCAGCGTCATGCGCATAATTGTATGAACATTGTGATTTGATACAAGCTACTTGCATGACAAAAGCTACAGTTTACATTTAAATTTTATTTTATATTATTGTAAGTATTACACAACTTTAAGGGGCAATTATGGCAGTTATGCCAGATAAATGGATCAGAGAAAAAGCTGAAAATTTTGGAATGATAGAGCCTTTTGTGGATCACAAAAGCAGCAAAGGTGTTATATCTTTCGGACTATCGTCTTATGGGTATGATGCAAGAGTGGATAATAAATTTAAAATTTTTACTAACGTTAATTCAGCCATCGTGGACCCTAAAAATTTCTCTGAGAATAGTTTTATAGATAAAGAAACAGACGTATGCATAATTCCACCAAATAGCTTTGTGCTTGCAAGCACAGTGGAATATTTTCGTATACCAAGAAATGTACTGGTCATTTGTGTTGGTAAATCAACTTACGCAAGGTGTGGAATTATAGTAAACGTTACTCCCTTAGAACCTGGATGGGAAGGTCATGTCACACTCGAATTCTCAAACACCACCCCACTTCCTGCAAAAATTTACGCTAATGAAGGCGCATGCCAATTCGTATTTTTAAGCGGCGAAAGTGAGTGTGAAAAATCATATGATGATATGAAAGGAAAATATATGAATCAGCACGGTATCACTTTGCCGCTGGTAAAGTGATTACTACTTTTGTTGTGAGCTACTAAGCTGCTCTATAGACAATATCCCACTATCACCAGATAGCAAAGTTCGCGCTGATTCACTTTCTCCCAAACGTTCAATTGCCTGCTTTTTGTTACTTCCAATGCGTGTGCTAAGACCACATTGAAGGTCTACGCCACCCTCTTCAGTAAGGCTACATTGTAAACCAAAACCGACAGCATAACCTTCTGTTTCACCAGCAGCAATTATCCCCTTTATAGCTACATTGAGGTCATCTTCAACTGTTCTTATCACTCCTTTACCGTCTTTAATATCATCATTTACAATCCCTACTATAATGGTCCGATCTATACCTTCCACTGTTCGAGATATTACTTCTGTAGTTGGTTCTGCAATGTTTTGCTGTTCCAATTCACCAACTTCTTCTTCAATACGCTTTTTGTACTCTTCATCATTCATTGTATCTGCCGCTTGATTTTCTATACTTGTATTTTTTTGATGAAGGAAATCTCTATTAATGCAATAAAAAATAAGTGCAGGTATCAGTGAAATTACTACATTTGATATGATGCACGGAATTAAAATCATAGCGGCAGCAATATAGATGAAGATTTTAGCTGTAAATTTTGCTATTTTAGATAATAAGGAGTTGTTTTTTTGAATACTAACTGCATCCAAAAGAAAATAGGTACACACTCCCCATGCTACTGTAATGGCAGTGGGTACAATGATTGGGACAAGTAAAAAAGCATCTATTAGCTTTTTTCCAGAGCTAGTTGGTTTTATGCTATTATTATTCAGTGATGCAAAATAACCTTGAACAAGGTTAGCAATCCATTTTGCACCGGATAAGACTCTCTCACTATTTTCTTTAGATAAGTTAACTTTTATTGGTTTTACCATACTTATAATCATGCTAATTATGCTAATAATTAATATTGTAAAATCAACATAAATTTTTTACTTCCGCACTTTTTTTCACTGATTATAATAAATTTGTAACCATATGGTTCGCCATGTGCTTTTCTTAATTAAAAACTTCAACTATTCATTGTAAGCTATTGAATTTACTACTATTTAGTGGCAAATTGTCATCCAAGTGGCTGTAAAACGACAAATTCGTCATTCCGCTACTAGTTAGTGGAATCTATACCGCGAATGAATCGCGGTATGACGGTTCGCGGCGGCATAACGATAAGCTCGTCATCCCGCTACTAGTTAGCGGAATCTATGCTAAGAGATACCGCGAATGAATCGCGGTATGACGGTTCGTGGCGGCATGACGTAGAGCCTACATTAACTATAGAAACAAAAAGGAGGATTATCATGTCCACAATAATTTTATCATCAATTTTTGGTCAAGCAGGCAGCATTTTTGGTCCAATTGGCCAGATTATCGGCTCAGAACTCGGTGCTCTTCTTGGTGCGCAGCTTGATGGTGCGATGTTTAGCCTTGATGCTGAGCAGAAAGTAACGCATGGTGCGAGACTAAAAAATCTGCAAGTTCAAACCTCAACCTATGGAAGGACGATACCAATTATCTATGGCACTGCTCGCATTGCAGGGAACATTATTTGGTCACAGCCAATAAAAGAAGAGGTGATAACCACCAAAAGCAAAATTGGAAGAGGTATGAATGTTGAGTATAATTACTATGCAACGCTTGCAATTGCGATCTGCAAGGGGAAAGTAGAAAAATTAAACAGAATCTGGGCAGATACAACATCACTTAGCTTTGATGAAATAGATTATACTTTTTACCGCGGTACAGAAGACCAAAATCCTGATCCATTTATGTCGTCAATCGAAGGTGTGCCGGCTTATAGGGGAATATCTTACATAGTCATCAAGAATTTTCCTTTAGCAGACTATAATAACCGCGTTCCGGTATTCACATTTGAAGTGCAGACTATATTAAAGCCTAGCGGATTTTCAGTAGTAGAAAATATTCAGAATATCAATATAATACCAGGCTCAGGAGAGTTTGTATATGATACAAAAATACAGAAGAAAATCGCGCAAGAGAAAATAAGCAGCAACCAATATATCCCATATGGGCTAGCACAAAGGGTAAATCATAACAACCACACTAAAAAGAGCGATGCAGTGCTTTCTTTGGATCAATTAAAGGGAGATTTACCAAATGTTGAGTGGGTATCGGTAGTAGTCAATTGGTTTGTGAATGATCTGAATATTAAAGATTGTAAAATATACCCTGCAGTTGAATTTCAAGATGATTCCGCAATATTACCTGATGATTGGCAAGTAGGAAGTAGTACCAGAGATGATGCTCAGCTAATTTCAAAAGATGATAATGGAAACCCAAGATATGGTGGCACAGTTAGTGATTCAGCGCTAATAAGATATATAGAAGAGCTACACAGCAGAGGCTACAAGGTGATGCTCTATCCGATGCCCTTACTTGATACAAAGAACAAAGAGTGGCGAGGAAGATTGAGCGGGGCTCCTCAAGATATAAGTGATTTTTTTAAGAATCAGTACAACAAATTTATAGAGCATTATGCAAGCATTGCCAAACAAACTAAAGTGGAAGGGTTTATCATTGGTTCTGAATTTGTTGAACTTACCAAAATCAGAGATGAAAAAGGTAATTACCCTGCAGTGGCAGAGCTAGTTAAGCTTGCAAAGCAGATAAAACTTGATCTTGGAAAAGAAGTAACAGTAACTTACGCTGCGGATTGGAGCGAATACCACTCATATGATGGTTGGTATAATATGGATGAACTGTGGTCTTCACAGTACATCGACGTTGTTGGCGTAGATGCTTATTTTCCACTGACTGATGGTCCAGAGCCTCCTTTTGGCTATTCTGCGGAAGATGTAATGGGTGGTTGGAGCAGTGGAGTGGGGTATGATTATTTCTATGATTACTCAAAAAGTGAGCCTGAAAAAGTAAAGTATAACGACAGCAGGTATGCGTGGAAAAATATAGAGAAATGGTGGAGTGAAAATCACATAAACCCCGGTGGTAGTAAAACAAAATGGCAACCAAAAATGAAAAAAATATGGTTTACTGAATATGGATTTCCCAGTATGAACGGCTGCACTAATGAGCCAAATGTGTTTGTTGACAAAGGCAGCATAGAGAGCAAATATCCACGATATTCAAACGGAGAGGTGAGCTTTCTTTCACAAAAAATTGCAATTGAAGGAACGCTAAAGAAGTGGCAAAGCTCAGAAATGGTAGAAAAAATGTTTCTCTGGGCATGGGATGCAAGGCCATTTCCTTACTTTCCCAATTTGTGTGATGTGTGGGCTGACTGCCATAACTGGCAGTCAGGACATTGGATTCAGGGAAAGCTTTTACAGCTTAATATTTCCGATGTTTTATTGGATCTGTTACAAAAAACAGGTTTAAAAAGCAATCAGTTCGATACAAGCAACGTCAAAGGGTTATTGTCTGGATATGTAATAAATGACCAGCAACCCGTACGTTCAATTATTAAAATGCTGCAAAGTTGCTATTTTTTTGATGTGGTTGAACAGGGCTCTAAATTGAAATTTGTCCAAAAGGGCAGGGGAGTTACAACTGTAATGCCAATTGGTGAAACGGTTTTCAGTAACAATTCAAAACTTGTTAATATTAGTCAACTGGATTTAAACAATAAAGTTAACGTCGTTTATTTTAATCGCAATTTTGGCTATCCAATTGATGTTAAATATGCTGAGTTGCCAAAGCAAGGCACTGCTGCAACAGTTGAAATACCGCTCATTATGGAGGAGGGAGAGGCACAAAATATCGCTGAAGTTTTACTTTATTCTTCGTGGCAAGAGAGAAATATATACAATTTCAAGCTAACGATAAAATATGCATGGCTTGCGCCAAGTGATGTCATAACGATTTTAGACGGTGAGAAAAAGCATACGGTGAGAATTATAAAAACAAAATTTGAAAGCATGTCCATTCAAGTAATTGGCGTTGGTTATGATCACTCTATATATAAGCTCTCTTTTCCTTCAACAAGGTCACTTATGCTGAAGGAATACCCTCCTTCTCACATCAGCAAAACCATCATAGAAATAATAGATTTACCGCATGTTAAAGGTAATAGCGCAAGCTTTACTTTAATTAATGAGGAAAAGAATTGGAAAGGAGCAACACTCTTTATTTCGTACAACGATAAGGATTATAAGCCTATCGCAAGCACAAATAAACAGTCTACTTACGGATATGTAATGGAATCTACCGATGAGGGGCTTGTAATAGTATTACGTTTTGGTAAGCTGCTAGGAATTATCGATTCAAATTCAGCATTAATCGGAAAAGAGATAGTGAAATTCCAGAGTACTAAACTCATAGATAAAAATAAATATAAGCTTAGCAACCTAATTAGAGGGCAAGAAGGTACTAAAGAGTATGAGCATACAGGAGGTGAGAAATTTACCTTACTTGATGATTCAATAATTTCTTTTGAAGTGCAATCAGGGAGAAAATTTTACCTCAAAGCAGTGACTTATGGTGATTCGTTGGATAACACGGAAGCAAAGGTCCTGAACAATTGATGCTCAGTATTTAAACTTAAACCTGAATAATCAAAGATAAGGTATTGAAATTCAGGCTTTTTATGATTTTAGCTTAAGATTCCAGTGTCAAAGCACATAACTGTACGAACATTGTGATTTGAATCCACTAGGAGGGTGTCATTCCAGTGCTTGACACTGGAATCCAGCTTTTTCATAATCATCAAAACGTTGTATAAAACGGCTACTTTTATACTTAATAAAATTCCTGGATCCAAGTAGTCAAGGCACTGGGATGACAAAGGAGGACAGTGTCCGCTACTCGAATGACATCGTTTACTATGTAACATTGTACTTATACTAATGAAAAAAATATATTATAATCAAGTATATTTAATCCAGTAAATCATTAAGTGAAAACAGCTCTTTCGCAAAATATCATCTCTCTTATTATGATATTGTCTGTAGCAATTGTCGATATGGCAACTGACCTATACTCAGTTGCACTACCAAGCATTGCCAATTATTTTAAAGTAGAAGGCAGTGTAGTGCAGCTTACAATTAGCTTGAATCTAGTTGGATTTGCAGTATCTGGATTAATTTATGGTCCATTATCGGACCATTATGGTAGGCGTCCAATGATGCTGATTGGTATGACAATTTTTACTTTAGCAAGTATCATGTGTTATATAGCCGACAGTATTGCGCTCTTGATACTAATTCGCTTCATACAAGGAGCAGGAGCTGGTGTTGCAGGTGTTGTTGGGTATGCAGCAATAAGGGATATGTACTCGGGTAGTGAATACTCGAGAGTAATTTCAAAGTTAAATATGGTAGTGGCACTCTCACCTGGAATAGCTCCAGTGGTGGGCGGTTATATAATTTCACATGGGTATAGTTGGAAATTTTTGTTTTTTATTATATCACTTGCGGCAATTGCTATGCTTATTTTTATTTACTTTAAGTTACAAGAAACACTCATTGTGAATAAAAATGAAACCAGTATAACTAACATAACTACTAATATCTTCAAGCAATATATATCAATATTTAGAAATTATCGTTTCCTTGGGTTTTCAGCCATTCATGGATTAACTTTCATGTGGCTTTGGGCATATGTTGCTAACTACCCGTTCATATTTGAATCAATGGGCATTGAAGTACAGTATTTTGGCTACCTCATATCGATCATAGTCATATTTTACATAATTGGAACTTTAATTAATAGAAGGTATGTACCAAAAGTAGGGGTGAGCAAAATGCTAATAATAGGTTTGGTGTTACCGATAATATCCGATAGTTTATTGGTATATTTTTATTTCGCGGACAAGTTAAATATATTAATTCTTCAAGTTGCCTGGATTCCAGCCAATATTGGGCTTGCATTAGTAATCAGCAATAACGTAACTTCTGCTTTAGAAACGATCAAAGGTATAGGGCTTGGTAGTGCAGTCCTCTCATTCTGCAATATGATGTTTGGGGCTATTGGAATATATATAGTAGGAAAATTTTTTCGCTATGGCATTTTACCAAATTTACTATTAACAATAATATGCTCTACAATTGCGATTCTTATGTACGGCCTGCTCAAATATACTGAAAAACATGGGCATTATTTGCGTGATCCAGGAACATAAAGGTCATAGATTATTAACGGCTTTGCCGTGATAATATAATTTTACATGGAGGTGTGGGATGAGTAATGTAAATAAAGATATAGTAACAGATAATTTTGGAAATGCTCCTTTACATTGGTCTGCTCTAAATGGCGAAAAAGATGTAGTAAAGCCCTATTGGGTGAAGGGGCAAATGTTGATGTACAAAATGATAAAGGAGAGACTCCTTTACATTTGGCTGCTGAAAAGGGCCATAAAGATGTAGTAAAAATTCTATTAAAAGGAGGAGCAAATGTTAATGCAAAAGATAATAGTGGATGTACTCCTTTACATTTGGCTGCTCTAAATGGCAAAAAAGATGTAGTAAAAGCCCTATTGGATAAAGGGGCAAATGTTGATGTACAAAATGATAAAGGAGAGACTCCTTTACATTGGGCTGCTGAAAAGGGCTATACGGATATAGTAAACACTCTGTTAGGAAAAGGAGCAGATGTTAATGCAAAAAATGATAAAGGAGAGACTCCTTTCAATTCAGCCACTGATAAAGGAATACAAGATCTATTGCAAAGCGTAAAAAAGGCCAATGATAAACTGCTTAAGGCTGCTGAAAACGGTAATATTGATGATGTAAAAAATCTGTTGGTTGAAGAAGGAAAAGCACAGGTTAATGCAACAGATGATTCTGAAAATACTCCTTTACATTTGGCTGTTGAAAAGAATGACAAAGAGGTAGTAGCAGCCCTACTGAAAGTAAATGGGATCAATGTTAATGCACAAAATAAGGGTGGATGGACTCCTTTACATTTTGCCGTTTTCAATGGCCATCAAGAGGTAGTAGCAGCCCTACTGAAAGTAAATGGGATCAATGTTAATGCACAAAATAAGGGTGGACGGACTCCTTTACATTTTGCTGCTCTAAATGGCTATAAAGATGTAGTAAAAGCCCTATTGGATGAAGGGGCAAATGTTGATGCACAAAATAAGTATGGATGGACTCCTTTACATTTTGCCGTTTTCAATGGCTATAAAGAGGTAGTAGAAGCCCTACTGAAAGTAAATGGGATCAATGTTAATGCACAAAATAAGGGTGGATGGACTCCTTTACATTTGGCTGCTGGAAATGGCGAAAAAGATGTAGTAAAAGCCCTATTGGATAAAGGGGCAAATGTTAATGCACAAAATGATAAAGAAGAGACTCCTTTACATTCTGCTGCTCGAAATAACAACAAAGAGGTATTAGACGCTCTAATAAAAGCAGGAGCAAATATTAATGTAAAAGATAAAGATGAAAAAACTCCTTTCGATTTAACTACTAACGAATAAATAAAAACTCTATTTCAAAAAGCCGCAGAAAGCCCTGATGCTGGTTTAATTGATGAGCCATCGACGGATAGTAAAGGGGTTCAAGAAGAAGATGCTGGTACAGAAAAGAAAGAAAAGCAAGAAGGTGATGCTAAATCAGAATCAGACATTGCAGAAAAAGGAACTGGTGTAAGCAACGGTAGTCAACCTACAGGACCTACACAAAATAATGGAGGACAACCCACCACCAGTGCAGGACAAGGAACTGGTGTAAGCAACGGTAGTCAACCTACAGGACCTACACAAAATAATGGAGGACAACCCGCCACCAGTGCAGAAAAAGGAACTGATGTAGCAACCGGAAGTGCACAGCCTATTGCTCCCATAGAACCTGCACAAACAGAAGAACAGCCGAGCTCTTTTTTTGGTAGTTTGTTTAGTATACTTATGAAGCCTTTTTCATTAATTGTATCATTTTTTGGTGGGGTTTTTTCATGATTGTTTGGGTCTGATGAGCCAATACAATCATCATCTGAATCTGACCAACCAGTTGTGTTAGAACCACCGAATAGTTCAGGAGACCATGACATAATATAGCTAAAGGTTTACTAGATTCCAGCGTCACGCGCTGGAATGACATCCTCTCTAAGTAGCCTCCTTCTTGTATCTTGTCAAAAGCATCTAATGTTTTAAGCTTAAGCATTAGGTGGAGAAGGGAGGAACTCTGTGCTTCTTCTTAGATATAAAATCTGTAGAGGAGATAAGAATTCCCTTCTCAAAAGTATAGGCTGGACGGTATCGTAGAAAGACCTGAATGGTTCTAATTCTGTATTCACAAGACTAGCCTTACTTTTCATTTTTAATGGTAACGTATGGGGTTATATATGATCAACAACTTTTTGGGCATAGATATATCAAAAGATCGCTTTGATGTTTTTCTCTCATTTATAAGCAAAAAAGGAAAGCGTGAAATTAGAAAAAGAAGCTTTAAGAACGATGATCATGGGTTTCAAAGTCTACTGAATTTTCTACACAAACATAATGTAGAAAAAGTAAAAACCTGCATGGAATCTACTGGTTGTTATAGCGAAGCACTGGCTGAATTTCTACACAATGCTGGACATTTTGTAAGTGTTGTAAATCCTTATTGCATAAAATCTTATGCAAGGAGTAAGCTGATACGACAAAAGAATGATCAGACCGATGCAGAAGTTATTGCTGATTATTGCCAAAGACAGGAACCTTCTAGTTGGACACCACCTTCTCCTGAAATGAAAAAATTAAAACATCTTTATCGTTGCTCAGTTGCGTTAAAAGATGAGTTAACATTAGTAAATAACCACTTAGAAAAAAAAGAGAGACTGCCTAAAGAAGTTGCAAATGCTTGGGAAGACCTTGCAATGAATATAGCTCAAAAAATAGAAACAATAAAAAACTCCGTACGTGAACTATTAAATCAACACAAAGAATTGTTGGAAAATTTTCAACTTCTATTGACTATTCCAGGCATAGGAGAAGAATCAGCAATAGCTATTTTAGCTGAAGTTTCTGATATAGAGGTTTTTAGAGATGCCAGGCAATTGGCAGCATATACAGGAGTTATACCACGAAATATGACGTCAGGTTCCTCTGTATATGCCAAACCCAGATTAAGTAAATCCGGTTCACAAACATTACGTAAGGCACTTTTCTTTCCTGCCATAGTAGCTAAGAATCACAATCCTATCATTATGAGCTTTTGCCAAAGATTAAAGGAAAAGGGTAAGCATAATATGGCCATCGTTGGTGCTGCAATGCGTAAGCTACTCCATATCATTTTCGGTATTCTGACATCCAAAAGTGCTTTTGATCCTAACCATATCAAAAACTACAGGGCTAGGAGGTTGACTGAAGGTTTAGTACTTTAAAATCAAAAATGCTTCCTATCTATCTTATGTAAAGTGGTATCTTACACAAATTTATTGAATGTTGTTGGTTAGTGGATATGTTGATAAGTAAACTTCATCTGTTTTGTGCGTATAAAACTAATTTACTTATCAACATATCCACTAACTATAATCTGTGTACTGTTACACAATTGGAAGTATTTTTTGATTTTATGATGCAACTTGGGAAATTTTTATAATTTTTTTGTTGACTAACAAGACGGTATCTCCTGTCATCCCAGTACCTTCTCCTGTCATCCCAGTGCCTTCTCCTGTCATCCCAGTACCTTCTCCTGTCATCCCAGTGCCTTCTCCTGTCATCCCAGTACCTTCTCCTGTCATCCCAGTACCTTCTCCTGTCATCCCAGTGCGTGACACTGGGATCTCATTTTACTTTATGATGATGTCATGAAAGTAGCTGAAATTGGGATCCAGAAGACTTAATTTCAACCAAATAATAAAGGCTAGATCCCAGTGTCAGCTACTTGGATGACAAAAAAAGGAGCACTGGAATGACAGCAGTCCTACTTCATACCGTTGCGGTATCTCTTAGCATAGATCCCGCTAACAAGTAGCGGGATGACGGTTGTCGGTGAACCTAAGTTACTTTAGCTACAAACGTTAAGAAATTTACCAAACGAAAAAAAAGGCAAAAGAAGCCCTAGTCATTGTCTACTTTCAGTATTGGCGTTTTTTAAGTCTTAAACACTGCAATTTAGCTGCTTTTAAATGCAACTCACCTTTGTTTAAATGTTTAAGAAATTTACTAAGCAGAAAAAAAGGCAAAGAAATCCCGTGTTAGCTAGTTGTCACTCTCTAATCCTGCAAATTGGCGTACTATACTGTCTTAAACGACTTATAAGCGCGTTTCAGCTTATATAGGTAAAAACCTAGAAGTATTGTGAAGACATAAGGTGCACATAGTGCAAAAAATTAAAAATAAGACGCCAACTACGTTGTTTTCTTGCTGTTTAATCTGCACAGATGAAGATAATTGAATACCTTCAGTTTCATGATAAAGGGGCTGGCAGAGTTTGTCAAGTGGTTTCTATTGAATATATACAGTGGAATGATAAAATTCACACACACATTTTACTACGTGATCGGCGCTGATATTAAAATGCTCATAAAGTGTTTTATAAGGTGCTGATTCTCCAAAGCTTTTCATGCCAATAAATATACCGTTTGAACCTATATATTTATGCCAACCCATTTCACTTCCAGCTTCAATTGCAACTTTGATGCTGTCATTATTTAATATCGCCGCTTTATATTTGTCACTTTGCTCATCAAAAAGTCTCCAGCATGGCATAGAAACAACCCTTGTACCTATACCCTTTTCCTGCAATTTCTCCCTTGCTTCAACTGCAATTTCAACCTCGGACCCCGTAGCAAATATTGTCACTTTTAATTCTTTTGAACATTCACACAAAACATATGCACCAAACTTCGATAGATTAGCAGATTGATCGATATCAAAATAGAATTTGCGCATGTAACTTACGTTTTGCCTTGAGAGCGCAAACAGTGCAGGTGACTCTTTTTTTTCGAGTGCAATGCTAACACACTCTAGAGTTTCAACTGCATCGGCTGGCCTAAAAACATATAGATTTGGTATAGCACGAAGAGAGGCTAAATGCTCTATTGGTTGGTGAGTTGGGCCATCTTCTCCCACTCCAATTGAGTCATGAGTCATCACATAGATAACCTGCTGTTTCATCAAAGCTGAAAGACGTATAGCAGGACGACAGTAGTCGGAAAATACCAAAAAAGTGCCACCATAAGGAAGAATCGCGCCGTGAAGTGCCATACCATTCATACATGCTGCCATAGCGTGTTCTCTCACTCCATAGTGGACATAAGAACCACTATAATTATTACTATCTATTACCTGCATGTGCTTATATTTAGTGCAATTTGACCCAGTAAGATCAGCAGAACCGCCGATTAATTCCGGCATATGTTGTGTTAAAAGTTCCATTACCATGCCGAAAGAAGAACGTGTAGCTTCGTTTGGCATTGTCTCGTGTATTTGTTTCTTCAAGTTAGCCAAAACATTATCGATATTGTCTGGTAGACGTTTATCTAACCGTCTTTGAAGTTCTTTATTTTCACTGGATTCCAGTGTCAAGCACTGGAATGACACCGAATTGCTGTTATCTGGCAGACGCTCATCTAGTCGCCTTTGAAGTTCTGCATGATATCCTGTCATCCCAGCATTCTCTTCTTTCATCCCAGCATTCTCTTCTGTCATCCCAGTGCTTGACACTGGGATCCATTCTTTTTCTTCTTCACTGGTCACATGCTGGAATGACAATGAATTGTAATTTTGTTTTGCTCTCTCAACAGTTTTCTTCCAGGCGTTTTTCACATCTTCTGGCACATGGAATGGCTCGTAATTCCAGTTTAATTTCTCTCTCATCTGTTTGATGTCTTCCTCCGAAAAAGCACCACTGTGAGCAGAGGATGTGCCAGCACGGCTTGAAAATTTTCCGATAATAGTTTTGCAGCAGATCATTGTAGGTTTATCAGACTTTTTTGCTTGCTCTATTGCAAGGGATATGGCATCAAAATCATGGCCATCAATTTTGTCAACATTCCATCCATACGCTAAGAAGCGTTTCTCTACATCATCAGAGCAGGAAAGGCAAGTAGCGCCATCTATAGAGATATCATTATCATCAAAAAGGGCTATTAATTTATTCAATTTAAGATGCCCAGCAAGTGATGCTGCTTCATGGCTTATTCCTTCCATAAGACAGCCATCCCCTAGCATTACGTAAGTGTAGTGATTGATTCTGAATTGCTTTTTAAGGATTGATTCAGCAAGTGCCATGCCAACAGCAGCGGCAAACCCCTGACCGAGCGGGCCTGTTGTTGCCTCTACCCCGGAAGTCAAGCCAAACTCTGGATGACCTGGGGTCTTGGATCCCATTTGCCTAAAGTTTTTTAGCTCATCTATGCTAGTATAACCTGTCAAATATAATATTGAGTATAGTAACATTGACCCATGACCGTTTGATAAAACAAAGCGATCTCTATTGAACCATTTAGAATCATCAGGATTATGATTCAGATATTTAGCAAACAAAACAGTTGCAACATCTGCCATGCCAAGTGGCATACCTGGGTGTCCAGAGTTTGCTTTTTGTACTGCATCAATTGATAAAAAACGGATGGCGTTTGCCATAGATTCCAAATGTGAATGATTCATGTGTTAATAGAAAAACTTAAAAATGAAGTATAAAAGATTATATCAGCAAAAACAAGTTGACACTGAGTGCTAAAATCCTTAATAATCTAAAGTTAAATCGTGAGAGTTTTTATATGACAACTGTTATCACTAGAAAGTATAGGATTAGCCGTAGACTTGGTGTAAATTTATGGGGTAGAGCTAAAGACCCAGTAAACAAAAGGAAATACCCTCCAGGTCAACATGGTATTCTTGGATTCAAGAAGTTATCCGACTTTGGTAAGCAGTTTGCTGCGCATAAGAAATTTAAGTTTTACTATGCGATTTCAAGTAAGCAGCTCAGACGTACATTTTTAGATGCTTATAACAGAAGGGGTTATACGGCTGATAATTTTATCGGTATTTTAGAATCAAGGCTCAGTTCTGTTTTATACCACTCTAGTCTTGTGCCAACAATTTATGCAGCGAAGCAGCTCATATCTCATAAGCACGTTACAGTTAATGATAAGGTGGTCAACATATCGAGTTATCGAGTGAAACCAGGTGATATAGTAAAAATAAGAGAAAGGGCAGCAAAAATCCCTGTAGTAGTAGAGGCTGAACAAAAACAAGAGCGCAAGGCTCCGGATTATTTAGAGACAGATAGTAAAGAGCATTCAGTGAAGTATTTGAGGTCACCTCAATATTCTGAGGTTCCTTATTCAGCAGACATGGAAGTCAATTTAGTAGTAGAGTTTTACTCTAGATAGATAAAAAAAAGCCCGTGTGGCGGAATCGGTAGACGCAGCGGACTTAAAATCCGTGGGTTTTGCGACCTTGGGAGTTCAAGTCTCCCCATGGGCACCAATTTAACTTAGCAGATAAATACAAAAAAGTATGAAATGGCTTGATATAGAAGATATTGTAGAAGCTCTAGAGGAAAAATTTCCAGATGAGAATATAATTAATATCAGATTCACTGAGCTTAAAAAAAAGGTCTTGAGTTTAGAGGAATTTGATGATGATGAAAAACGCTGTAACGAGAAAATACTCGAAGCCATTCAAGCAGCTTGGATTGAGGAAAGATCTTAACAAATAAGAAATAACTATCGCTATTAAAAGTTAGCGCGTGACGCTGGAATCCAGAAAAAAAAGAAAAATGGATCCCAGTATCAAGTACTGGGATGACAACAAAAAAGAAGGAGTCTAAAATTCGGACACCGTATATCATTCATTTTAGACAATACTGTACTTTTTAAATCTAATTTAAAATTCACTCAGGTTAATAATAATTTAACTAATTACAATTAAAATAGCTAGAAGGTTAATTATGAGGCAAAGATGGCAGCACAAAAATTTTTGGATGGAACGTGATTACGACTTGCCTGACAAGTGCTACGTTGAGAT
Source organism: Wolbachia endosymbiont (group A) of Sphaerophoria taeniata (assembly GCF_947250735.1). NCBI lineage: Bacteria > Pseudomonadati > Pseudomonadota > Alphaproteobacteria > Rickettsiales > Anaplasmataceae > Wolbachia > Wolbachia endosymbiont (group A) of Sphaerophoria taeniata. The sequence goes on along the minus strand of NZ_OX366344.1, from coordinate 553,266 downwards.
AAATTTTACATAAAAATACTGCTTTTTACGTTGTGAGGCTAGAGGTTTGTAAAGTAGTTAGAAGGTTGTCATCCCAGTGTTAGCTACTTGGATTTGGCACTGAGGAAATCCAATGTAGTAGTAAACCTTACTTATTTAGTTATACTAGAAACAAAACAGAAAAATGCTCAAACGTAGCGGTCCAAAAAAATTAAAGTCTATAATTGAAAATTACGCATTAAAATGCATGAAAAATAAGATTAGCAAAAATGAAATACGTCTGATTTTAAACTGGCGAAATATAGTAGGGAAAGAAATAGCAGAGTGTACAAAACCGAAAAAGATCTCATATGCACAGAATGTAAATTCTGGTGTATTGCATCTAGTAGTAACAAATGGCAGTAAAGCATTAGAAATTCAGCATATGATTTCTCTTATAATAGAAAAAATTACGATATTTTTTGGCTATAAAGCAGTATATGGTATAAAAATTAAGCAAGAGAGTATTGACTATTTGACTATATAAGGTAATCTAAGTACATAGAATAATTTGGTATATTGAAGTGAGTAGAGTTTGTGAATTAACAAATAGAAAAAAATCTTTTGGTAATAAGGTATCACATTCGAATCGTAAAACAAAGCGTACCTTTCTTTTAAATTTACATAAGGTTACGTTGACAAGTGATATATTGAATAAAAAGTTTAGATTTCGTGTGGCAACAAGAACTTTGAGAACTATAGATTACAAAGGTGATTTAGATGCTTTTTTGCTCAACACAAGAACGATTAAACTAAGTGAAAAAGCGCAGAAGATAAAAAGAAGGTTGAAAAAAGTTTTAGTAAAGCAAGAGGTAGAGTTAGCCGTTTCAGATGCATAGCAAACCTCAATGGCTCAGAGCAAAAGCTCCGACCGGTGAAGTATTCAATGAAACTTTAAACATCGTTAAACTGCATAACTTACATACGGTATGTGAAGAAGCTGCATGTCCAAATATTGGTGAATGTTGGAATAAACGTCATGCTACTGTGATGATTCTTGGTTCTGTTTGTACTCGTGCTTGTGCATTTTGCAACGTTGCAACTGGCATTCCTGATAAACTAGACCCTCATGAGCCAGAAAATTTAGCAAAAGCGATAAAAAAGTTAAACTTAAAACATGTTGTCATTACCTCTGTTGATCGTGATGATTTACCAGATGGTGGCGCAAATCAGTTTATACAGTGCATAGAAGAAATTAGAAAGATAACTTCAGAAACAACAATAGAGATTTTAACTCCTGATTTTTTAAATAAGAAAGGAGCATTTGAAGCAATTGCTGTTGCATCACCTGATGTCTATAACCACAATATTGAAACAGTGCCGAGATTGTATGCAAAAATAAGACCACGAGCTCGCTATTTTCATTCACTATATTTGTTGAAGATGGTAAAGCAGATTAATCCTAAAGTTTTCACAAAGTCAGGGCTTATGGTTGGTCTTGGAGAAACAAAAGAGGAAATACTTCAGGTTATGGACGATTTGCGCAGTGCTGAGGTTGATTTTATTACAATTGGTCAATATCTACAACCAACTCCAAAACATGCAAAACTTGATAGGTATGTTACCCCAGAGGAATTTGAGCATTATAAATACGTTGCTTACTCCAAAGGTTTCTTAGTGGTTGCATCAAGCCCACTAACTCGGTCATCATACCACGCTGAAGAAGATTTCAACAGGCTCAAGGCCTGTCGTTGACATTTGTGTTAATTCAAATTAATTTTTACTAATTATAAAGGAGTTGAGCGACTTTACGTAATGTCTACTATAAAAATCGAGAAGAAATCACAATTAGTTAAAGAGGTATTCGATTCCGTGGCAAGTCGCTACGACACCATGAATGATATAATGAGCCTCGGAATGCACAGATTATGGAAAAATAAGATGGTAAATAGTGTGCATTTTACAAAAAACTCTAAGATTTTAGATATTGCTGGAGGAACTGGAGATATAGCAATAAGAATAGTAAGAAAAGAGCCAAGTGCTAAGGTTACAGTATGTGACATAAATCAAAATATGCTAAGCAGAGGACGTGATAAAGCTATAAATTCAAACCAAATTAATTTTGATTGGGTATGTGCGAATGCAGAAAGTTTACCATTTGAAGACTCCGAATTTGATTATTGCACAATAGCTTTTGGCATTCGAAACGTTTCTGACCGCAAGAAGGCTTTAAGTGAGGCGCACAGGGTATTAAAACCACATGGGAAATTTATCTGCTTAGAATTTGCCCCTATGCACTATCAAAATGAGATATTTACCAAACTTTATGACTTATATTCATTTAAAGTAATTCCTAAAATTGGCAGCATAGTTGCTAAAGACAGGAGTTCTTATGAATATTTAGTGAAGAGCATTAGAGAGTTTCCAACTCAGGCTGATTTTAAAATGGAAATTGAAGAGGTAGGCTTTAAGAATGTTGAGTTTCATAATATGAGCTATGGAATAGTGGCATTACACATTGGAACAAAATGAATATTAAATTCTGGTATAGAACGCTGGATTATTATCTCATCCTTCCAGTGTTTTTTTTGCTCACTATAAGCTTCATTCTTGTTTATTCAGCAAGCCCTGTAATTGCGCAGCGTCTTTCTTTACCACAAGATTATTTTATACGGCGCCATACAATTTATATAGTCCTGTCACTAATTACCCTGGTGACATTTTCTTTTCTCAACACAAGAACTATACTTAACCTCTCATTTGCAGGTTTCATTTTATTTACTATTTTAGTGGCAGCTGCGATAATACTTGGTATAGAGGTAAAAGGTGCGAAACGATGGTTACATATTGTCAAAATTTCAGTTCAACCATCTGAGTTCGTAAGGCCATTTTTTTCTGTTGTTATAGCTAGTATCTTAGCCAGCGGAATGAAGTTTAAAATGCACATATCAATCATAATATTTCTGTTAGTTTTTGTGTTGTTACTTTTGCAACCTGATTTCAGTATGTCCATGCTTTTAACATATTCTTTTATTGGTCAAATGTTTATTGCATGTATACCACTTTTATACTTTCTATGCATAATAGGAATGGCCACAACTGGAACTACAATAGCTTACTTATGCCTCCCACATATAAAGCAAAGGATTTACAATTTTGTCTTTTTTACGCAACGCGATAACTTTCAAGTCACAAAATCATTAGAAGCATTCAAAAGAGGTCAATTAACTGGAGTTGGACCTGGTGAAGGTAGCGTAAAAACCTCTCTTCCTGATTGTCATACAGATTTTGTGTTTTCTGTTTTAGCAGAAGAATTTGGTTTGATTACGTGCTTAGCCACATTGATGTTATTTGGCATCATTTCCGCCCGCTTGCTTTACGTTGCATATAGAGAAAATGAATTATTCAATCTATTGGTGATTCTTGGTATCTCAATTCAATTCATCACACAATTCATAATAAACACAGGGGTAACATTGAGTGTTTTTCCCACCACCGGCATAACCCTGCCACTACTTAGCTACGGTGGTTCTTCTCTTTTATCTTCGAGCATCGCACTTGGCATAATGCTGTCTTTCAGTAGAAATCAAGCTATCGCATTAAAGTTTCGTGAGCGTGTTATGCTTGTGGACTAGTGGTCACCCGCTCACAACTATTATTGGTATCCCTCCAAAATGGGTATCTGTTCAGATGAGTGGCAAGAGATATTATGAAATCTGAAAGAGTTATGCATAGCTGTACGAACATTCATTTTTGAAGGTAAATTGCACAGCAAATGGTGTCATTCCAGTCTGGAATCCAGAAATTTTGCTTATAACTGAGCTGATGAGCTAAAGGTAGTTGTCTTACGCTAAAACAAACGTTTTTAATTAAGTTGCATAGAACCAGTGTCTGGGCACTGCCCACTGGTGGCCCAAACTACAACGTTCGTACAGTTGTGCGTGGCGCTAACACGTAGCGGGATGACAGCAGTCCTACGTCATACCGTCACGGTATCTCTAGATCCCGCTAACACGTAGCGGGATGAAGGTTGTCAGGGTGTCATCCAAGTAGCCTCTTTCTTGTCATCCCAGTGCCCAGACACTGGGATCCAGCAGATCAAGCTTTCTGCTCATTTGGTAGGCCTTGTTCTTTTTTCACTTCTTCTACTTTAGTACTAGGTTTTAACATCATATATGTGATACCACCAACTGCTAGTGCTGCTGCTGCAATTGCAACCACTGCTATTACTATAGGTATTAACTCAACTGCAACCGTTCCGGTTACAAAAAGTGCCACTGCTGCTGCAGTGCCTAATAATACGGTTGCACCACCGGCAGAAATACTTTTATTAAGTGCTTGCTGCTTCAGTTGTTTTTCTTCTGCTTCTTTCAGAAGCTTCTTTATATCACCAGTTCTAGCTAAATCTTTTGGAGTTTTTCCAGAATTATTCTTTAATAAAAGATCTACTCCTTTTTTTATTAGAACTTTTACTATATCTATATGACACTTGTAAGCAGCAAAATGTAAAGGAGTCCATCCATCTTGATCTTTTGCATTAACATCTGCTCCTTTTGCTATTAGAACTTTCACTGTGTCTATATGACCATTTCTAGCAGCCCAATGTAAAGGAATCCCTTTACATTTATTTTTTACATTAACATCTGCTCCGTTTTGTATTAGAGCATTTACTGTGCCTATACGACCATATTCAGCAGCATCATGTAGAGGAGTACTTTTAAAATTATCTTCTGCATTAACATTTGCCCCTCTATCTATTAGAGCGTTTACTATCTCTGTATGACCTACAGCACTATGTAAAGGAGTCTTTCCACATTCGTTTACTATATTAACCTTAGACCCTGCGTTTATTAAAGCATTCACTACCTCTATGTGATGAGCAAAATGTAAAGGAGTGTATCCATCTATATCTTTTGCATTAACATCTGCTCTTTTTGCTATTAGAACTTTTACTGTATCTATATGATCATTTCTAGTAGTCCAATGTAAAGGAGTCGATCCATCTTGATCTTTTGCATTAACATTTGCCTCTTTTTCTATTAGAGCACTTACTATTTCTTTACAACCTTTTTCAGCAGCATCATGTAGAGGAGTACTTTTAAAATTATCTTCTGCATTAACATTTGCTCCGTTTTGTATTAGAGCATTTACTACATCTGCATGACCATTTTTAGCAGCTGAATGCAATAACATAAATCGATCATATGCTATTAATGTATCATCTAATGTATCATCTTTAATTTCAAATAGGTAATCTACATCAAAACCAGCTTCTTCCCATTTCTTATATTCTTCTGGATATTTCTTTAATTCCTCTTTTATTTTGTCAATTACGTTGTCTTTACTTAAGCCTTCCTCCTTATCAACTGCGCTTAACATTCTTTTCCACTGCTCATAGTTCATTGTCATAATTTTACCCCTACTTCAATAATATTTTAATTATCATGTATTATGGCAAAAAAATCAACTCATCTCTTCCAAAGGTTCTATATTAAAGATGGAAAGTCCAGAAGCGATCTAAGGCTTGTACGAGGTGAGGTCTTTCTTATATTTTTAATTGTGTAATCTTCTGTGTTTGTAAATGTTTTTTCTATGCCCCACTGCAGTAATAAGTACTTTACGTTCTGAATGATTTATGATGTAAATTATACGGTAGTTGCTAACCCTTATCCTATATTGCCCTCTAAAGCTATGGCATAAAGGCTTTCCTAGATTAAAAGGATCAACTGTAAGGCGTTTCTTTATGGCCTCCTGAACCATTAATTTAATCTTTGCCGGAAGAGCTGGAATTTCTTTTTCAATAACATTTTTTAAGAATTTTATAGTGTAAGTTTTATTTCCAGATGTTTTCATCATCCTCTACTTCTTCTTCACCTTCAGAGAGGCGATCGTCAGCTATTTGGGATAGCTCTACATCTTCTTCGAACTCTTCTTCCACTAAATCTACTAAAACTTCAGGGATAGTTTTATTTTGAATCTCTGCCATTTCTGTAAGATACTGAGCCAATTTACTGTCAAAACTTACATTAACATTGAGCTTTTTTTGACTGTGAGCCATATATTAACCAAAAAATACTACTATAAACTATAACATTTTTACTTAATTTTGTCAACTTCTCTATTCGTTGAAAAAACAATCTTGCACAAAAAAAGTCAACTCATCTCTTCCAAAGGTTCTATATTAAAGATGGAAAGTCCAGAAGCGATGACGTGCGCTAAGGCTTGTACAAGGAACATTCTTGCAGCGGTGAGGTTTAAGTTGTCTTCCAGTATGAACCGCATGTTTAAATCACTCTTGCCATACCCCCATAAAACGTGAAACGCTTCTGCAACTTCAAGTAAGTAGAAAGTAATTCTGTGTGGCTCACAAAGCCTTGCCGCTGTTTCTATCACATTTGGCCACTTTGCTAAGGTTTTTATGAGGAAGAGCTCCCCATCGGTCTTTAAAAGTGAAGGGTCTGCTGTTGGGAGCTCTTTTGGAGCATTACGCATTAACGAATGAGCACGAGCATGCGCATATTGCACGTAAAAAATAGGGTTGTCTTTTGACTGTTCTTTAACTTTAGCAAAATCAAAGTCCAAGACCATATCATTCTTGCGTGTTAACATTATAAAACGAGTTATGTCCCTGCCAACTTCTTCCACTACATCTCTTGCTGTGAGGAAGTTTCCTGATCTTTTGGACATCTTAACAGGTTTGCCATTCTCGAAAAAATTCACAATATTATGCAGTTTTACCTCTATTTTTGCTTGATTATCACTCAGTGCAGAGACAACTGCTTTTAGCCTTTTGATATAACCACTATGATCACTACCGACTGCTACTATCATATTATTAAAACCACGTGATATCTTATCAAAATGGTAAGCGATATCTGAGGCAAAATAAGTCCAACTGCCGTCCTCTTTCTTCAATGCGCGGTCAACGTCATCACCAAATTTTGTAGAGCGAAATAACATCTCTTTTCTGGAAGTCCAGTTTTCACTTTCTTTGCCTTTTGGTTTCTCCAGGTACCCTTCATACACCAAACCCTTGTCAGACAATATCTTTATACTCTCTTCAATTTTGCCACTTTTTTGTAGCTCATACTCTGAAGTAAAAACATCATGACTTACCCCAAGTAAGTTCATGTCTTCCTTTATGAGTTTTAATATAGAACTTAAAGTATATTCCCTAATCACCTGATTATCTTGCTTTTCTAGAAGCTCCTTGCCATATTTTTTGGCCAGCCCATTCCCTATCGGTTTTAAATATTCACCTGGGTATAAACCTTTTTCAATGCTGATTTTTTCTCCCAGAGCTTCCTTATACCGCAAATATACTGACTTTATTAGTGTATCTATCTGCGCTCCAGCATCATTAATATAGTATTCCTTAGTAACTTTATAACCAACTTTTTTCAATAAATTTGCCAAAACGTCACCAAATACTGCTCCTCTTGCATGACCAATATGCAGTGGACCAGTTGGATTTGCCGATACAAATTCAACATTGATGGCCTGATTGTTCCCTATATCTAGGGTGCCAAACTCTGTTTTCAGCTCATTTATTTGTTTTAAAATTCCATGCCATACTTCTATTTTTAAGTGCATGTTGATGAAACCAGGGCCTGCTATTTCCACTTTTGCAATTTCATCAAAAGGTTTAAATTCTCTTGCTAACATCCCTGCAATCTCGACTGAATTCTTCTTTTCATGCTTTGCAAGCACCATAGCAACATTTGTATAGATATCACCATGTGCTCTATTGCTTGGAGGCTCTACAATAAAATTTGCCGCACTTGTATTTATGACACCCCTTTGCTTCAACTCATTTAATTTTCTGGAAATTAGAGAGGAAACCTGTTTGAAAATGTTCATTAACTAAAAAGCTATAAGACTTGTAGCAGTATAGCGAATAAGTGGGGCTAGTTGAAGAGTTATCTGATGTAATCTATAGCTAAAGTGACTTAGGTTTAACGACAATTTGAAGAACTGTCATTCCGCTACTCGTTAGCGGCCGCGGTGGTATGACGTGTTGCTCCGTGTCAGCTACTTGGATGACACCTATAGCCCTGTCATTCCAACGCGTAACGCTGGAATAACAAAGAAGAATGGGCTATTGGTTTTTCATATGGTTATGCAAAAGCCTAATCTTGCAGTCTTTTCTTTAATGGCACATGTATCAAAATCGTATAAGCTTATACCATTCCCTGTTCAAAATATCATTTATATAAAAAACGCTTGTACTACATCCTGAAAATCCCAAATTGTTTCTTTGCAAACTTCACAATCTCCTTTTTCTTCTGCACAACTAGTTATTCTTTTATCACTATCAAAAAATTCTTTGCATTCATCAAGTGTTTTATCACTTATTGTCCCATCTTTTTTTACAAGTTTATGCGTTTTCTTGTCAGCAATAATCAGTGGTTTATTTTGAGAAAGCACTACCACTGGCTTATTTTTGTCGATGCTTCCACCTTTGTAATATACTTTTGCGCTTACTACATGAGCCTCATCATCAAAAATATGATTTTTACAATTCTCATACCAATCATCTTTAATAGTTTGCAGTATATCATAAGATTCTTTGCAAAGATCACTTGGAGGAATACTAACGCACCATTCATTCATATCTCCCCTAGAAGTGATATAACTGTAGTCTGTGCCATTCTTATCACAGTTAGTTACTTCTATACCAAATTGTTCTACATAATAATCCCCAGCTTTAATTTTGTCAATAATTTCTGCGCTTAAGTCAGGATAAAATTTATCCAATGCTTTTCTTATGTAAAGCTTAGCATCACTACCTACATTAACATATTCACCATCTTCTCTAGCATTCTCACATCCCCTTCGATTACACCCACTCTCGTCAATTTCTTTAGTAATTTCTTCTTCAATACATTTACACTTAAGATCTTTTTCTAGTTCACCCTTAATATTTTTCTTCAATTCATTCTTAGTCTCATCATCAATTTCGCACTTAAGATCTTTCTTTAGTTCATTCTTAATATTTTCCTCCATTTCACCCTTAGTCTTATCATCAATTTCACACTTAAGGTCTTTCTTCAGTTCATTCTTAATATTTTCCTTTATTTCACCCTTAGTCTTATCATCAATTTCACACTTAAGGTCTTTCTTCAGTTCATTCTTAATATTTTCCTTCATTTCATTCTTAGTCTTATCATCAATTTCGCACTTAAGATCTTTACTACATTTATCATAGATCACCTTACCTTTATTGGCAGTATCATCACATGGTCCTATAAAAAGATTGACTCCTAATGTATCACTGGGACAGCACATATTAAATGGCAACCGATATGTATAATTTGTATTTTCTTGATTCGGGCAAGAAAGATTTTTCACTAGCATAAAGTACCTCCATTGGTAAATAAAATTGTTAAAAAATTAACCACAAAGTGGAAGCATGTACCAACAATGTACACGCTGCATTACTTTTATATAATATCAACAGCGCCCTCTGGTACTGACATATCATGGACAGAAAAATAGGTTTCAACCTTTTTAAAATCTAACACAGAAGAGTTTATTGCTTCTACACATGCATCACATGAAGAACTGTTTTCACAGCTGCCCACAAGTTTACCTTTTGAATTAATCTCAAGGTCATTTTTAGTGTTTTGAATAATCTCTGCGCATTCTTTAAAGTTTTTGCCCGTCGACTGCCTAGTAGCAGAATCAAGAATATCACCAGTTACCGGATTGATCATTATTGCAAGTTTTGAAAGGTCAACTGGTTGTTTAGGTTCTGGATCAGGTTTTAGACAAGGCAGTATTTTTATATTGAGTCCAATACAGCACCGTGGGTCAATTACGCAAGCTGTGTCTGCAGAAGCGCATGAAGATGAAAAAAAATTATGAGTCATAAAAATCCTAAAAAAAATACTATAAGATTATTATAAATTAAAATGATTAAAAATTTAATAACTTTAATTATAAATCTAGCATATCAACTAACGATATGATGTAAATTTTCTTTCAATTCCACTGTATCTTCGCCAGTTTTGCATACAACCCGTCTTTACTTATTAGGGAGTCATGAGTCCCTACTTCTTCTACTTTTCCGTGATTAATTACTATAATCTTGTCAGTTTTAAGTGCAGTTGATAGTCTGTGTGTAATTACGATCGTTGTTCTGTTTTGCATTAACTTGCTTAATGCTTTTTGCACGAGGTTCTCACTTTTATAATCAAGGGCAGAGGTTGCTTCATCCAGTATTAAAACCTGAGGGTTTTTGAGTATGGCTCTTGCTATTATAATACGTTGTTTTTGTCCTTCAGAAAGTTTTAATCCTCTTTTTCCTACAAATGTATCAAATTTATCAGGCAGCTTATCAATAAATTCCATCGCATAAGCGCTGATAGCTGATTGCTTCACTTCTTCATATTCAGCACCAGGTTTGCCATATAGTATATTTTCCATTATTGAGCAAGAGAATATTATGTTATCTTGTGGCACTAAGCCAAACAACAATCTGAGGTCATTTAACGCAATTGACTTAATATTGTGCCCATCGATAGTAATGCTGCCTCTGCTTGGATCATGAAAACGGAGCAGAAGTTTTAAAATGGTGCTTTTACCACTGCCAGATGGTCCAACAATTGATACTACTTGACCTGCCTTTATAGAAAATGATATGTTATTTAACGCTGGCTTATCAGACTGAGATTCATAAAAAAATGTTACGCCATTAAACGAAATTCCTTTTTGAACACTACAAATTTTTATAGGATCATTGGCATCTGCTATAGAGCTTTTCATATTTTTAAATTCAAATAAACGCTCTACTATTCCAAGACCTCGTTGTAAATCACTGATATTATCGCTCAAATTATTTATAGCTCCTGCCGCAAGCGCTGAATAAAACACAAATGAGGAGAGTTCTCCAATAGTTATATTATTGCTTAAGACTTCTTTAATACCAAAAAAGAGCAAAACAACTAGTGAACCTATCACACACGTGATAACTAGAGTTACTAAAATAGCACGCAAGAGTACTAATTTTACGTATGATTTTGATACTGAGTTTAAATGCTCCTTAAAACGGGTTTTTTCATTTTCTTCGAGTACAAACGATTTGATAGTCACTATAGATCGAAAATTTTCCTCACTAAGTGATGCAAGCTCACTTAATTTATCCTGGGCAAAGCGTGCATAGCTACGCACTTTTTTTCCAAATGAGGTCATAATAATGAGTAGTATAGGTACTATTGCGGCTGCATACGCAGTTAGGTGCAGATTTGTATATAATAACATGGCAACACTGCCAATTAATATTACAAAATTTCGCAATATGGTGAGTAGGCTGCTATTTATTATTGATTGCAGCGCAGAGGTATCAGTAATGAGTGCTGAGATAACATCTTGTACGCCTGTGTTCTCAAAGAAACTTGGTTGCAAGTCAGTGATACTGCTATATAAGTCATATCTGATTCTTGCGATAACTTTCTCGCTGCCAATGCCAATGAAATATAACCGAGTAAATGCAGTGAGAGAAATGGCTAAAACTATAAGTATTGCAACTAATAGTTTGGTAGTAAAATCGTGCTCTGTGCCAGAATCAATTATGTTGCTTAAGCCTCTGCCAAAGAGGAGGATCGTTAAGGCTGAAAATAAAACTGCAATAAAAGCTATGATGAAATAAGATAGATTAGGCTTTATATAGCAAAATAACTCTCTAATATTAGATCGCATCGTATTTTGAAGTTTCTAAAGTTAAGTATATAGATTTTAGTTTCAGGGGAAAGGGGAAAGGTGTAGCACAATAGCTAACGTCATACCGTGTACAAACGTTGCAATTTTTAAGCAAAGTGATGTTGTTCAAGTAGCTGACACTTGGGGTCTATGTTTTTTCTGGTCACACGCTGGAATGACAAAGTGAGCGTGCGTAGGTGTCATCCCAGTACTCCTTTCTCGTCATCCCAGTGCCTATTTCTTTGTCATCCGAGTAGCCCCTTTTTTGTCATCCCAGTGCCCAGACACTGGGATCCAGAAAAGTTTGCTTGTAAGCAAGCAAACTAGCATAGAAAGTGGTTACAACATTTTCGATGAGATTATATGGAAAACTGGATCCCAGTGTCTGGGCACTGGGATGACAGCAGTCCTACGTCATACCGCGATTCATTCGCGGTATCTCTTAACATAGATCCCGCTAACAAGCAGCGGGATGACACCTCTCTTGGGCTCTTTTAGCTACAAACATTAAGAAATTTACCAAATAAAAAAAAAGGCAAAGAACTCCCGTGGTGCGAGTTTTGACTCTATATTACTGTAAGTGGCGCTGTAATAATGTGCTGAAGCTTAGTTTAAGCGCGTTTTAGCTGAATGTAGAAAAAATTTAAAAGACATGCAGCCGCTATAATTTTATGTAATCCGCCAAAAAATACCCTAAGTTTTTTACTGAATTTTGTCATTGAGCCTGCAGGTCAAAAACAAGTTTTGAGTCATAAATACCCTTACTGTCATAATAAGGGGGCTGGCAGAGTTTGTCAAGTAAGTTTTTTCGTTTCTATTCCCAAGAAAAGTTCGTCATATGGTTATGCAAGAAGTCTATTCGTGTAGTTGTCTAGTTATAAATCACTCACAATTGATATGCTTGAATTATTCTCAGTAAATAAATCAAGCATAATGTTAGGTATTCTACCATCAACTATGTGAACAACTCCAGCACATTCCTCTACCATTTTAGTATATGCCATAAGCCTTCCAATAAATTTTTCTCCTTGAATTTTGCCACAATCAATCGATGCATTTAAATTTTTAACAGATATCTTCCTGCCACCAATTTTATCTATTTCTTCACCTGTATCGCTAAAGGTTATCATTTTAGATGCAGAAACTGCAATTGCAATTGTGCTTGCAGTGCTATCGGCATCAATATGATATGTTTCCCCATTTTTTCCATGACCAATTGGTGCAATAACTGGTATAAAATCTGATTCTTCAATAAAAAATAATATATCAGGATTGATTTCAGTGGGCCTACCGATGAATCCCATGTCTAGTATTTTTTCGATGTTATTTGATCTGTCTTCCTTAAGCGTAGCGCTTATCTTTTCAGCTTTTATTAAGTTGCCGTCTTTTCCACATAATCCAATAGCTGAACCACCAGCAGAATTTATATGCTGAACAATTTTTTTATTAACTGAACCACACAGTGCCATTTCAATGATTTTTATAGTGTCTTTGTCTGTAAGTCTGATACCATTCACAAACTTACTGTCCATACCCAGCATTTTTAACACTGAGTTAATTTCATATTCTCCGTCATGAACTATCACCGGATTTATACCAAGCTGCTTTAATAAGACAACATTATGCACAAAAGTATAGAATAGTATTTCATCTGAGATCGTTACGCTGCCACATTTAATGACAAAAGTTTCACCCACAAAGCTAGGTATGCTAGACAGCACTTCAAGTAATATTTCTGCTTTTTGTTCAAATGATACTTCACCCTTTAAAAATTCACTACTTTTCATTTTTTTATCTTGTAAACTTGAAAAACTCATCTCTTACCTTGGTTATTTTATGCTTAACACGGATGCTTATTTGATGAATTGACACATTCTCATTATTAATCCATTTTTGAGTATCTTCTAGAATGGCATCTAGGCTTTTTTGACTCACTTTATCTATTTTTGTTAGCACAACGTTAAAGTTAATATTATTATATATTAACCAATAAATGAAGTCTTTGTCTATTTCTTTTAATCCTACCTTGCTATCTATCAACACAAACACTCTTCTTAGATTTTTTCTTTGAATTAGATAATACTCAATTAAGTTTAAATATTGTATAATTTCCTCCTTACCTGCATGAGAATAACCATACCCTGGTAGGTCAACAAGTCTGAATTTATCATTGTACATAGAGTAAAAATTTATTTGTCTAGTACATCCAGGTTTAGAGGAAACTCTGGCAGCTTTTTTGCTGTTTATCAGTAAGTTGATCAGACTGGATTTTCCTACATTTGATCTACCAGCAAACGCAATCTCTGGAGCCGACTCATCTGGTAATGATTTCATGTCCGAAGCTCCAAATATGAAATTGCAGCTTGATGTTATCTGTCTTGCCATTATATTCAAGTAGAAGGTAGTAGATATATTATAGTGTTATTGCTTGATATAAGAAATTTTTTATTTCAGTATATATTACTTAGTTAAAATACTAGATCTGTGCTATATGAATATAGAGAATAATTTACAAGACTTAAAGAAAAAATTTAATGATATAGAAAGGAACTTGGAAAACCTTACCAATTTAAGTCAAAAAGAATTCATTACCCTTTCAAAGGAATACTCTGAGCTCAGGCCAATAATCAAGATAATTGATGAATATAACACGCTGAAAGAGGAAATTTCAGACTTAGAGGAAATAATGAAAGATGAAAACAGCGAAGGTGATATAAAAGAGTTAGCAAAAGAAGAATTTTTCGAAAAGCACAAGGTATTATTACCAAAAGTAAAAGCAAAACTAAAGTTAGCATTATTGCCTAAAGATGAAGATGACTTAAGAAATGCAATATTGGAAATCAGAGCAGGTACAGGAGGAGAAGAAGCAGCATTATTTGCAGCAATGTTATTTCGTATGTATCAAAAATATGCAGAAAGAAGAAATTGGAAGTTCGAGCCAATAAGCATTTCTAATACAGGTATAGGTGGCTATAAGGAAGCTTCTGCACTCATTAATGGAACAGAAGTTTTTGCAAGGTTGAAATTTGAATCAGGAGCACACAGAGTACAGAGAGTGCCAGAAACTGAATCCTCAGGAAGGTTACATACCTCTGCCGCTACTGTTGCGATATTACCTGAAGTAGAAGAAGTTGACTTTAAAATAGAAGAAAAAGACTTACGAATAGATGTTTATAGATCCAGTGGTCCTGGAGGGCAATCAGTGAATACAACTGACAGCGCAGTAAGGGTCACCCACTTGCCAACAGGGATAATTGTAATACAGCAAGATGAAAAATCGCAGCACAAAAATAAAGCTAAAGCGCTTAAAGTATTGAGGGCAAGGCTATACGAAATTGAAAGACAAAAAAAAGAAATGGAAAGGTCAACAATGAGAAAAAGTCAGATTGGCTCTGGTGATCGTTCCGAGCGCATAAGAACATATAATTTTCCACAATCAAGAATAACAGACCACAGAATTAATCTAACTTCACATCGGCTAGAGCAGATTATAAAAGAAGGTGAACTAGATGAATTTATTGAGGCATTAATTTCACGTAATGAAGCAGAAAGATTGGCCGGGGAAAGTTAATCGCTCACATCTGTAAAAAGATCATTAATTATACCGGATCTTTTAAAAACAATAAACAGGCAGTAAAAACAAGTTCTAGTACTATCGCGGATAGAACAAGAACAGCTACACTAATTGCTTGACCGTTGTAAACGTAGCTTGTTAAGCCGATAAAAATAGCCATGATAAAAGCTCTAATGAACGAGACTGAAGAAGAAGCTGTGCCTTTAATTTCAGGGAAAACATTTATTGATGCATTAAAAATCACTGGCTGGCAAATTGCACAACCGATAGAAAAAATAATCATAGACAGTGTTACTAAGTAGAAAGAGTGGGGTACAATTATACTGAATATTACAAGCAATAGAGACCCAATAGCACCCACGCTCGTACCAGAAATTACACACCATATTGCTCCAAGTTTCTGTAAGATTTTGCCAGCAAATAGACTAATGAGTGAGAAGCACCCAACTATTGCACCTTGATGTAGTGCATAAATAGTGCTAGATAAACCAAAAGTCTTCATATACAGAAAAGGTCCACAAGTGATGAATGACATATAAGCGGCAGAAAAGAGGCTTGACATTAAAGACAACGTAACAAACCTCGGACTAGATAGTAGTTTTCTGTAATCTTTCATTATTTTTTTCAAACTGAAAGCATCGCGATCCTTTTTTGTTTCTGGTAACAGAAAAAGCAGCAAAACCCAAGAGATCAAACAAAGTATTGCAACAGTTGCATAATTACCACGCCATCCTACAATTTCATTAATGAAACTGCCTAACACTGGCGCAATTGCCATGACAACTGTAAGAACAGAATTCATGATTCCAATAAATTTCACCGCTTCGTCGCCTTTGTAGCTGTCTGCAACGATTGCAAACACAACTACAGATGTGCTAACACCAATGCCCTGAACAAAGCGAGAAATTAAAAGCCAAAAAATCGACGGTGCAAAAACACAACCAACAGCGCCGATTAATAACAAAGTGTTACCTATGATCATAATCCTTCTTCTGCCATAGCATTCAGACAATGGACCAAAAAACAACCCTCCTATGCAAAAGCCTAGGAAATTATAAGCAATAGTTAATTGAATTGTGCTTTCTGATACGTTAAAATAGTGCACCATATCAGGAAAACTAGGTACGGAAATGTCAATTTCAATGAACTTAGCAATTAGAGACAGGATTAATAGAAAGGGTAGTAACATTTGAAATTTTTAATTAATGAATAAAAATATCACATTTAAAGCGTTGAAAGAAGAACATTTTTTACTGTTATTAAAATGGTTAGAAACACCTCATGTGAAGCTATGGTGGGTAAATTGGACACTAGGGTTAATTAAAGAAAAATATGACAACTATGTTAAAGCCCTTACTCTCTGTCCTAACTTTACTTATTTCCTCTTACTTTTTCAACAGTCCGTCTAAATTACCACAAGCAGTTTAATTTTTCATCATTATTCAAAAATATGCAAGGAGCTTTATAGAAACTTAACATAATTTTATCATAAAAATGTCATTCTTAAGTCTTATGTAAAAACAAATTTTGACACTAAGTGAATCTTTTTTAATTAACTATGAGCTGGATAAATTGGAAAATAAATTTTGTTTACTTTTATAATACCTTAAGATCTAATATCACTTTATCAGTCAAAAGTATCACAATAGGCTAGTATGTTCCTTACTCTTTTCCTAAAAATATTACCTATTTATATTACAATATTTATTGGTTATTTATCAGGAAAATGTCTTAAAATTGACAGAAACACTATATCTCAAATACTCTTTTATATAGCTAATCCAATAGTGATTTTATATGGAGTCTCTCATACAGAAGTTAATTTAAAAGTAATTTCTCTGCCGATTTTGATATGGTTTATAGGTAGCACTATGTCCTTATCAGTGTATTATCTTTCTTCTTTTTTATTTAAGGATAACACGAGAAACATATTAGCGTTTAGCTCGGGCAGCACAAGTATGGGGTATTTTGGCCTGCCGATTGCCATGGCTTTGTTTGATGAAGATTCAGTATCTGTATATGTTGTTTGTTATATAGGAATGGCGTTGTTTGAAAATAGCTTAGGATTTTACATAGCTGCAAATGGTATTTATACCGCAAAAGAATGCATATTAAAGTTGTTCAAACTTCCTTCGCTTTATGCGATGGTTCTGGGCTTCTTTTTAAGTATATATGATATACAAATACCTACTTTTTTAACAGATGTTATGATGAATATTAGAAGTACATTTGTCACATTAGGGATGATGCTACTTGGAGTGAGCATTGCAAATATTACAAGCTTTAAAGTAGATTGGAAGCTTGCTTTGATCACTATTACAGCAAAGTACGTATTCTGGCCACTGTTTGTTTTAGGAATTGTCCTTCTAGACAAACATGTTATAGGTGTATACGACGAGAGTATATATAAAGCACTGATGTTGCTGGCTATTATTCCAGTTTCTGGGTCCAGTATAATACTTGCTAATATTTTGAATTATCAACCAGATAAAGCTACTCTGTTGCTTCTAATTAGTACTGCAGTGGGACTATTTTATGTTCCACTAATAATATCATTATTTTTTACTAAACTTATTCTTTTTTGATCAAGCGGTAGATAAAACTTAAATTTACACTAGCTTCTTGCATAATCACATAAAAAACCTACTCTTTTTTGTCATTCCAGCGCGTGACGCTGGAATCTAGTTTCACTTTATGATGGTGTCATGAAAGTAACTGGCACTGGAATGGCTTTGTTGCATCACACTTTATGAGATGGTGATTTATGGTAAATTCATGTAACTATCTCAAATTTAGCCATACCAATATCAGTGAATTTATTAAGCAAATAGCATTTGATTAGCAGTTCTTTTTCTCGATTTATCTCAGATTTATTCCTAAAACTAAATCCGAATATTTGCTTTAATCTTGAGAAAAACCCTTCAATATAAGATCTTTTCCCATAATTTACTTCTTTTTTCCATTCTTTCATGCCATCTTCACCGTATAATTTTATTAACCTAATAGCAGCATTCCTGTCAGACATATAATCTATTTCTGGATGTTCTGCCGCATTGTTTATTGGTGGAATTTTTGTCTTTATATCATATTCGTTACACAACTTATAAAACTTGTGCCTATCACATGCCCTATCTGCATATAGTACTTTTATGGCATGCTGAAAATCAACTTCTTTTAGCAAATCACAAGCTCCATAGTGATCAGAGTAGACACCGTTACTGTATTTTACAGCTATGGCTTTTTTGTTGTTTATATTCAACATTACGTGCAATTTTCTCGTTTGCTCATAGCCACGATATTTTCTGTCAGTGCTATTTTCCTTGCTGTGTGTTGTTGTATATACTAATTCCTGTACTGTCTATAGCAATTTCGATATCTTCCATATTATTTTTATCAATTCTGCAATCATTTATCTTAATATTAAGTTTCTTTTGATGCTTGTGAATAGCTGATAACTGCCAAATCTCTTCCTATTTGTTGCAAATACCCTTTTATAAACCCGACTGTTTGTCTTAAACCAATTCTAAAGAAACTGACGATTATATGCACCAAAATCACAACTTTATCACTATAAATATAGTTGCCGCCCTGCATTTTTGGACAATTCTCGTACCAATTTTCTATGGCGTCATTGATATAACAAAAAATGCTTCCTCTTTCTTGGAGAAATTTGTTATATTCATGGCAGTTACTGACTCTCATTTTTTGTGGCATATTTTTTCTTCAACAGTTAAATGGCTATTTATAATGAATTTTGTCAGTAACTGCCAGTTCTTTTCACTTGAGCGATGCAACAAAGCCCACTGGAATCCAGAAAAAAGAATGGTGTCATGAAAGTAGCTGACACTGGTTCACTCTATAATGATGTCATTCCAGTGTCAAGCACTGGAATGACATCATAGGGGCACTGGGATGACAAGAAAGGGGCTTGAATGACAGGAGGTAACGCAAGAAGTCTACTGCTATTCCATGTCAAGAACAACCATAAGTTCATTAGGGTTCACATAACCTAAAGCATTTTTTGCTTGCTCATCAAGCAGATCTAAATCTAAGCTTTTTTCATATAAGCCAAATACTTTATTGTCCAACTTTTCCTTTTCAGAAGAGACATCCTTTAGCAAAAGCTTATTGTACTCAATCTCTTTTTTTAAGTCGATTAACGTCAATAAGCCACGTTTACCTGTAATTGTGCTAATGCTAAAATATAATGTAAGAGAAGAAATGAATAAGGCTGCGCTTAAACACAGTAACTTTTGCTTCTTTTTAGGTATAAACACCGTACTTTCACATACAAGAAATGTATAACATGAAAAGGTGAACAAAAAGCTAAGAACCTTGACGCGCTTTACACCTTGGCTTTACCTTGTTTATAATGTAAATCTTACCACCCCTTTTCACAACTTTACAATTTTTATCTCTGTTACGATGAGATTTTAGCGACCCTTTGACTTTCATATCTATAGTAAGAATTAAATTACCTTACATTATGATCACTTACAGAGAGTTAGTCAATTGATAAATTTTTCACATTTTATTAAAATACTGTATAATTGTTGCTGATACTTCTTCGATTGACTTTTGCGTGACATCAATAATTGGCCAGTTATTCTGCTTAAATAGTTCCTCTGCTTCTTTAATTTCCTTTTCTACTTTTCTAGGATTAGCATATATATTATTATCTTCGTTGTTAATTGAAGTAAGTCTATTTTTGCGTATTTCTATTAGCCTACTTACGTCTATTGTTACCCCTATTGTTAGTTTATTTTTTAATTTTGCCAAGTCGACATAAAAGGTTACTCCACTAACAAAAGGAATATTTGCAACCTTATAGCCTCGGTAAGCTAAATACGTACTGGTGGGAGATTTTGATGTACGTGAAACTCCAACCAAAATTATATCTGCTTTATCAATATCTTGAATATTTTGCCCATCATCATGATTAATAGTGTAGTTTATTGCCTCAATGCGCTGAAAATATTCGTTATTTATCTCAGTATGCAAGTCAAGCTTTTCGTCTTTTTCAATTTCAAGATAGGACGAAATTTCTCTAATAATATGTGATAATATTGCTCTATAGGGAATTTTCAACTTTATACAGTTATCTTTTAGATATTTTCTTAGCTCATCATCAGTAATAGTGCATATAACAAAATTATGCTCATCACTTTTCCTATTAATTTCCTCCAGAATTTTGTCAATCTGCTCTTCTCCTTTTACAAAAGACCAAACATATTCGATTGTTTCTACAGAACGAAAGTGTTTCAGAGCTGATTTTGCAACTGATATAACAGTTTCACCACTTGAATCTGATACTAAGTGTAAATTAAGCTTTTTAAGGGTCATGTTTTATATAGTGTTATACTAAAATAATAGCAAGCAATCGGCTACTGAAATTGTGCTAATTTGTTAATCTATGTCAATGCAGAAAAACTATCCTGTTGATAAAACTCAAACTAATTGGTAAATTCTTAACGCAATTATTCTCAAAACGAATGTTTTTATTAAAGCCTACAAATTTCACTTCTTTTTCTAAAAAAGCACTACCTTGGCTTGGGGTTATTTGTTTCGCATGTTTTTTAATTGGAATGTTTTTGGCGTTACTCTTCTCCCCAGAGGATTATAAACAAGGAGAAATTGTACGAATTATGTACATTCATGTGCCTTCTGCATGGCTTGCTCTTGGAATATATGGACTCATTGCATCACTTAGTTTCATTTCATTGGTGTGGAACAATAGCATTGCTAGTGTCTTGGCACATGCTGCTGCTCCTGCAGGGACAGTCTTTTCTGCAATATGCTTAATCACAGGTAGCATCTGGGGAAAAGGAACCTGGGGCACTTGGTGGGTATGGGATGCAAGGCTTACTTCAATGCTAATTTTATTTTTCCTATATGTTGGCTACCTTTCATTGTGGAGCGCTTTTGATAATGAAGCGAGGGCAGAAAAATCAGCAGCAGTATTTGCCATTTTTAGTGCTATAAATATTCCCGTAGTAAAATTTTCTGTGAATTTATGGTCTACTCTCCATCAGCCAGCAAGCATTTTGAGAAGAGGTGGAGTAGCAATAGAAAGTTCTTTGCTGTTGCCACTCATTGTAATGTTTATGTTTTGTGCCACATTTTTTTTAGTAGTGTGGATACTATACTCACTTCACTTAATTAATTTGTACAAAATAAAGAGAGAAATCAGTATGCGGTATTAGGTAGCTTTGTAAGTATACAGGTAAATATGCTAGAGAAAATTAGGTAAAATATCTTTGGTCACTTTAAATACTTGCCTGCTGAAACTGAAGAACGTGCTATGTTATGTGATCTAACTAATTTTAAAAGCAGCAATGACCAACTAACTAGAATAGATCAGGTATTGAATCGAGATCAACTTGAACATTTTACCAACGTTCTTGAAACATATGATGCAACG
This sequence comes from Wolbachia endosymbiont (group A) of Sphaerophoria taeniata, assembly GCF_947250735.1. NCBI lineage: Bacteria > Pseudomonadati > Pseudomonadota > Alphaproteobacteria > Rickettsiales > Anaplasmataceae > Wolbachia > Wolbachia endosymbiont (group A) of Sphaerophoria taeniata. The sequence goes on along the minus strand of NZ_OX366344.1, from coordinate 531,613 downwards.
GCACGTAGTTTTTACGATTAGGTGCATTGTAAAATAGCAACCGTTGCAACCATGAACTCTAAAATATTCAAGGAGCCTACCAGTATCTTTAAAGTAAATGTTCATGTGATTCCACAGATAATTTCTGTTTTTTGATTCTATCTGTCCATTTATCATTTTCTATATCTTGTTTGTTGGTTGCTCTTTTTTCTTGCTCAACAATTGCCTTATCTACCTTCTGATAAATTGCATCAATTGCATTAATTGCATTTTTTTCTTTGTATACTTCGCTTTTCCCTTCAATAATTAACTTAATAAAAGTATTTACAACAGACTGCACTTGATTATGATTAACCTGACCTTTTATCAAAGAAGGTAAAGATCCTAATTCCATTATATGTTGACCTATGTTATTCTTTATACCTTCTGTATGCATTAACTTTATTATTTCATCATCAAATTCTTTCAATACTTCTGATGCTGTTTTATCTTGAGTGGAAAGCCCTAAATTATCTGCTACTTCACTTGTTAATAACTTTCTGTTTTCTTTATTATCTTCCAATTTAGCATAATTACTCAACAGATCCATAACTGTAGATACTCTGACTTCAACAATACCATCAACATCTTCATTTCCTAAAGCAACTCCTGATTCCAATAACCTCCCTCTGAGATTTTTGCTTAAAAGATTGATAAACTCTTTATTTGCATCCGATCCTGTAGCAGATATTGTACCATCTAAATAGTTACTTTGAGTACCTAAGCTATGCTCTATTTGTATTTTTGTCTCAGGTTTAAATCCTAATTTTGCACAGAATTTCTGAAAATATTCTTTAATAATGTCAAACAAGCTCTTGCCATTATCTTTATAATTTTTTAACTCTTTAGGAATAGTAAGTGACAATTTACCATCTCTGTATGTTACAAAGTCTTTACCATCTTGAGACTCAAGTGTAAATTCTAATGAGTTAGACAGATCACATATCTTATCACCATGCATAACTTGATTTTTAACAGAGAGTATTGGTAGCCTCATGTCAGATCTAATTCTTACATTATTTTGGTTAGCACAATCAATATTTATTACTTTTTTAGGATTTTCTACTATGAACGACTGTCCAAGTGCAAGTTGGGTTTGTATAAATGGAGCAGCCTCATACCCTGCTTGATTACAATTGGTGACTAGCTCTTCTAAAATAGCATTACTTGGAACTTCTGCCCCAGCGTATCTGAACATTTTCTTGAAAACTTCTTTTGCAAAGGAACGGTAGTCTTTGTTTTCATCTTTCTCTGTTGGTAATAGATGTTGGCCAGCATTGTAAAATTCTTCAAATTCTTTCTTATATGAATCGGTTTTTTGATGATTGGCAGTTTTGGGATTTTCACAGTGATTTTTCCATAGCTCACCCAATGCATTACTTACAAGCTCTTTCTCAATATCTTCGAGTACTGAAGCAACAAAAGCTTTGCCATGATCCGTATCTATTTCTCTTGTTCCTTTTTTGTTAAATATTTCGTCATTATATATATCATCACTATTAAAAAGTTCGCTTTTGTGGTGCTTAGCTCCTTCCTTAAATGCAATAATAAGATTTTTATCTATTTCTTTTCCGTTAATAATAAAATTCATCCTTTGAAAATCTAAGAACATTGTTTCACCAGAATTTGCTAATTCATTATCTTGACCTGCTCTTAATTTACTAAAATTGAACTCTTTAGCTGTGGCCTTTAATCTAACTACTGGACTCTTATTATTTTTTCCTTTTGCCTCTTTCATAAATAACACCTTACTGTAAATATGCTGTAAGTTATATCATATAATGATGAATAATTTGGTAATATATTAAGAAAATCGACAGTATATTTCTTTATTTAAGAGGTGCAGGAAAGGCGCAGATTTCTCTTTCCATTTGTAGCGTACTGCATTAATATTTATGTATTAATTTAGAAAATAATGATGAATAACATTGTAATTGTTGGTCTGCAATGGGGTGACGAAGGCAAGGGTAAAATAGTAGATTATCTTTCTGGGAATGCAGATGTAGTTGTGAGATTTCAGGGAGGAAATAATGCAGGGCACACTATAGTAATAGATGATGAGGTTTATAAATTAAATTTACTGCCCTCTGCTGTTTTGAGAACGGGCAAAATATCCATCATAGGAAACGGTGTTGCTCTTGATTCACATGCTCTAATCTCAGAAATAGAGTCATTGAAAGTTAAAGGAGTGGACGTAAACTATAACAACTTGATGGTATCCGAGAGCTGTCCATTAATACTTAGCGTACATAAGGACAAGGAAAAGCTATTTGAAGATTTAAACGGAAATCACAAAATTGGTACAACAAACAAAGGGATAGGGCCATGTTATGAAGATAAAGTTGGAAGGAGAGCTATACGCCTTTGTGATTTAGAAAACGCAGATGAGCTCAATAAAAGAGTGGATACTCTTCTGAATTACCACAATGCTATCAGAAAAGGCCTTAACTACCAGGTGGTTAAAAAAGAAGAAATATTAAAAGAAATTCAAGGGATTTCAAAAAAAATTCTTTCATATAAAAAACCTGTGTGGAGGATATTAAATGACTTTGTGAAAGAAGGTAAGAAAATAATATTTGAAGGCGCCCAAGGCACATTTTTAGATATCGACCACGGAACTTACCCTTTTGTTACTTCAAGTAATACTGTAGCGTCGCAAGCAATAACAGGCTCAGGATTAGCCTCCAATGCTTACATTATTGGTGTGGTAAAAGCTTATACAACAAGAGTGGGCAATGGTCCATTCCCTACTGAGCAAAAGAACGAGATTGGAGATAGCTTATTTACTATAGGCAAGGAGCTTGGAACAGTGAGCAATAGAAGAAGGCGCTGCGGATGGTTTGACGCAGTTTTAGTGCGCCAGGCTGTGCAACTTTCTGGAGTTTCAAGCATTGTATTAACCAAATTAGATGTGCTTGATTCTTTTGATACAATTAAAATATGCACTGGTTACAAGTATAGCGGGAAAATGTATGATTATTTACCCGCATCGCATTCAATACAGGAGGAATTAGAGCCAATATATGAAGAGTTTCCTGGCTGGAAAGAAAATACTCAAGGTAAAAGGTCGATTGAAGCATTGCCTATCAATTTAATAAAATATATAGACAAGTTAGAAAAATTAATAGGTGTACCAATTCATCTAATTTCAACTAGTCCAAAAAGAGAGGATGTTATTGAGCTTAAAGATTTCTGAAAACGTCTTTTAACTTTTATCCAATAAAAAAAATACTTGCATAACTCAAAATATTAAGTCTATTATATAAGATATATTATAAACTTATAGTGAGTAGTGTACAATGAAAGACAAAAGCTTAAGTTTAACACTTGCAGTTATTTTCAACACAATTAAGTTAATAATAAAAGTTAGTGTAGAACGTGGTTTGATTTTTTTGAATATATGTTAATTAGTATAATATAAATATAGTCAAAGGAGGTGTGTTATGATTGGAGGTTTGACTAAGGGAGACAAAGCAGCAGAGGCGGGAAAAACAAGTGATCAGTCAGAGAATTATGATGTTGAATCAGTTATAAGGGCAGCATCATGTACCTGGTATGCAATACATCGCCTACTGGTGTTGTATGGAGAAGAAAAAGAAAAATTATGTTATTCATCACGGTTTACACTACCTTTTATATCTCTCAAGAACCGTATCAATGAAGTGGAAAAAGAAAATCCTTCCACTAAGGACTCTGCTACAATAAAGTTCTGCCGCTCAATTGCAGAAAATGATAAATTATGCAAAGAATTAAGAAATTTAAATAATCTTGCTGAAAATTTTGCCAATAAAGAATTTGATTCTCAATTAGAGAAGATAATAACAGGTTTTAAACTAAAAGAAGACAAGGTAGGCTTCTTAGTACTTTTGAAAGAAGAAAGTGACTTCACTGCTATACAAAAGGCTTATAGGGATGAGTAGAGTTTTTATGACCTAATAAACGATAGAGATTTTAAACAAACGTACATAGATAAAGCAGTAACAGAGTCTGCTAATAAGAGCTTTAAGGAAGATATAAATAAATGCATAGAGTTGGCAGAGCAGGGAAAAAAAGCTGCAAGTAAATATTTTGAGAGGAAAGACGTAGAGCTTCGAGCTTATTACACAGAAACTGATAACGCTGATAGAGTTTTGAATGTTAACCTTATTAATTACAATAGAAGTGAGCCAACAAGAATTAGTGACATTTTACAGCAAGAGAAAGATATTAAAGAATTGAATATCTATTGCAATAAAAAACATGAAATACACGCTCATCAAGAAGATAAGAAAAGATATTATGAATTTAAAGAAGGCGCATATTATGAAATGACAAGCACTTGGCCTGTAGAGAATGGATCCAGAATGTGTACCATGATTATGAATGTGAGTAGTAGCGGCATAACTGAAGTACTAAAATTTGATGGTGAAGATTTTGTGTCATCGGAGGAGATCCTAGAATTAATAAAGCAAAATGATGAATTATATATTCAAGGCCTCGTCTTACATGATGCTGTAATGAAATCACTAGAAAAGGGTAAGGCTGCTGATGTTGTACCTACTGCTAATAATAATTTTCAAAATGAATCTATAGTGGCCTATCAAGATAAGGAACCAGGGGGGGAATCGAAAGGTCCAGACCCTAAAGTTGATGATGACAATAGCCTTCCTTCTTCTCCTTCTATTAATAGTAATGCATTAATTCAAACAGAAGTCAATTTACAGCACACTGAAACTCAACCAGAAGTTGCTTCACAACAAATGGATGAATTGATTTTAAATAATCAGATGCTGTCCGAAGAAAACGTTGAATTGAAGCAAGAAGAAGCAGAGTTGCAAGTGATAAATAAAAAGCACCATGAATTAACACAAGAAAATCAGCAACTACAGGAGAAACTAGAAACAACCCAAGCAGAAGATAATCAAACAATTGTAAAAGAGAGGCAGAATAGCGATTTACAAGATAAACTTGGAGAAGAGAGACCAGAATTCGACATTCCAGAAAACGAGTACGAGGAATTTCCAGGAGATACAATGCTTATACTTAAACTCACTGAAGATGAAGATAACGTTAATGTTACACCAGAGAAGAAAAAATTACGCAGATTTTCAAGCGTTGATAGTGGACTTGGTGATGAGCATTATGTATCGGATCAGAGACCTGTAGAAATTGAGCAAGAGCAAAAAAACACAGAATTGCAAACTGAACTGGCACAAAAAGATAAAAAGTTAGCAAGTGCGTTAGCAGAGCTACAAGGGAAAGCACAAGAACTTGAAAGTGTATGTGAAGAAAAAGGAAAGCTAAGGCAAGAGCTGGAAGTTGCTAATGCAAAAAAGGAGGAGTTAAAAAGTAAATTAAAGAAATCGCAAGAAGAACTATGTCATGTGCAGAAAGGAAAGTCTGATTTAGAGGACAAGTTTGATCAGTTAGAACGCTCTAATAAGGATATAGAGGAAGATAAAGAACGGTTTTCAAAACAAGTATTAGATCTGCAAAAAGAATTATCATGCTCGGAAGAGGTAACCCAAGAATTAATCAATAAGTTAAAAAGTGCTGAAGCAGAAAAAAAAGAAGTGAATCAGAAACTTGCAGAAGCTGGGCAAAGAATTGAAACATTAAAAAAATGGACTAGCGATTTACAAGATAAACTTGAAAAAAAGGAGCGAGGATCAAAGGCAGAAATAGATGCAATGCGCAAGGAGTTAACGCAGCTTAAAGAAAACCTGAAGAGGAATGAGGAAGAATTTAAAAGTGTGCATGAAGAAAAAAGAAAGCTAGAGGACAAGCTGAAAGGTGTTAATACAGAAAAGAAGGAATTAGAAGACAAATTAAAAGAATTTGAAAAAGAGATAGACCAAGCAGCACACATAATGGAGGAAAAGGAGTGGTTTATAAGCAATTTAAAACGTCAAATGCAAGAGTTGGAAGATGAGTATAAAGCACAACAGGAATCTTCTAAACAAGAGATATGCAACCTAGCATGGAGAGTTGAAGAGTTAAGAAACGAGCTAGAGCGTGAGAATGAATGGGATGATAAAGTTGTAGAAATGCTTAATGGACTGGAAGAAAAAATTCGTGCTGATGGACAAAGGAGCCTCAACGATCAATTTTATACTCTAACAGGAGACATTTCTAGTGAGCCTGACAATGCTCCACGAAAGAAGATAGAGTTATCCAGACCTTCAAGCGTTCCACCAGAAGAGGAGAGAAAATTATCCAGATCTTCAAGCTTTGATGAAGGATATGATAGCAATAAGGAGAATTGTGATAATGATTTATCTTCCAACATAAGTCCTATAAGTTCTATTGAGAAGGTGGCAGAGAGTAGAAACGTAGGTAGCTCGCCTTCTCTCTGTTAGGAATTGGTTGCCATAAAGCTCGGTTAGGTTGGAGAAAGTGAAAAATGCAGGGCTGCACTTCGAAAGCATTATTGTGAAGATGGTTGGGATTAAGTTGCAAGAGAAATACTTAAGTGGGGTGCAAAAAGTCTTTTGTGTTGATAATAATTTAAAATCTATAGTAGACTGAAAAAGATTATTAAATTATAATATAACATATGATAAAAGACGAGAAATCGAAAACAATTTTTGAAGTGGAAGGGGCAGTAACTGCTTTACTACCTGCAGCAGAATTTAGAGTGAAACTGGACAATGAACATGAGATTATCTGTCATGTATCAGGGAAAGTGAGAAGAAGTAAAATACGCATCATTATCGGGGATAGGGTGTTAGTTGAGATGAGCATTTACGATAGGAATGCGAAAAAAGGTCGGATCATTAGAAGGCTTAAAGGTACAAGTGACAGAACGATCTCTAAATAATCTTATTCTTGCTTCATCATCGAAAAGGCGTATAGCTTTACTAAAACAAATAAATATTGAGCCAGGTTTAATTTTGCCAGCAGACATAGATGAAGCCCCTTTAAAAAAGGAACTTCCGAAGGATTACTCAATCCGTATGGCAAAAAGTAAAGCTGAGAAAATACAAAGTTCAAATCCAAATTACTTTGTGCTTGGTGTTGATACAGTTGTTGCTTGTGGTAGAAGGATATTGCTTAAAGCTGAAAACGTTGAGCAAGCAGAAAAATGCATCCGCTTGTTATCAGGAAGAAGGCATAGAGTATATACCAGTGTGTGTCTATTAACTCCCGATCAATCTAAACAACATATTAGAACTGTGGTTACAATAGTGAAATTTAAACGTCTCAGTGAACAAGAAATTAAGTATTATTTAGCATCAGAAGAGTGGAAAAATAGGGCAGGGGGATGCAATATACAAGGCCTAGCTGGGATGTTCGTATTGTTCTTACGCGGCTCCTACTCTTCCGTTATAGGGTTACCATTACATGAAACCTATTGTTTGCTAAGTAATTATTTTAACCGGGAGTGTTAAATAAACCATACGCGTCAAGTTAAGGCCCAATATAGCACCATTTAAAGTGGGTAGATAGCCTTTCGAAATCCCTTAACAAGTGTGCCCAACAAATCTGTCTTTTTTCGTCACTGAAGTAGTTGTAAACCGCATACCTATCGGTAACAACCAAATTCTTATAACTAGAAAATGTACTACTCTCTAGAAACTTAACTCCTCTTGTGTCTGCTAATTTAATAAGGCTTGCTTCATTATTAGCAAACACCCAGCACCAGCCAAGTTTACCTTTAGAATAATGGCTAGTTTCATCAATATGCAAAACTTTGCTTGCTCTCTCTACTTGTTCATATACATCTTAATACATAATTCTCCACAAAAACAATCTTCAGGGAGGAGCTGGATAATTATAAGCTCAGCATTATTGTTTGGCGCTATAGGAGCCACACTGGCTACAATGGGAATTATACCTGAAATTGCTGCTATTGGAGTAATTGCAACTGTTGTGTTGTCAGGAATCGCTGGTACTATAGTAGGTGGTGTAGCGGGATATCTTGTTAATGTGGCAATAAATCAATGCTGTGGAGCAAGCAGCTCAGTAGTTCAAGAATAAGACCAATCCGGTAAAGAAGCATTTGTGGGAGTGGAAACCATTTTTTGATTTTTCTTTACTAAGTCTACTAAATATAGTTTAGAGTTGCTTGGTGATTCTGTTCTTGTGAAAATGATTTCTCTACCATTTGGTAGCCATGCCGGAGATTCAATTTTATGCCCTTCTGAAAGTAGACGTTCTTCTTTGCCATCTGGCTTCATAACTCCTATGTAAAATTTTCCTGACTGAATCTTTGTGAAAGCTATCAGATCTCCTTTTGGCGACCAAACAGGCGTAGCATATCTTCCACTTCCAAAACTAATTCTTTTAGGTTTTTTACTTTTGTTAGTAAAATCGATAACATACAGCTGCTGACTCCCACTCATATCGGAACTAAAAACCATATACTTTTGATCTGGAGAAAAAGAGGGAGAAGTGCTTATAGCTGAACCTTTAGTAATTTTTTTTGTCCGTTTACTACTTAAATCCAAAGATAATATATTCGTTTCACCACCCAATGAGTGGGAAATTAAAAGAGATTTACCATCAGGAGAAAATCTTGGTGCAGAAATAACTCCTTCAAATGCGCTGATTATTGATTCAGTGTGGTCTTTTAAATTTTTTAATACTATATAACTTTTACCATTTGCGTATGAGATATAAACAATACCCTTTCCATTTGGTGAGAATCTCGGTGTTGACACAAATCTATCGCCATTTGTTAAGTATTTTATATTACTTCCATCTTGATTCATCACAGCAATTTTACGTACGGATTTATAATTGCTATCTTTTTCTTCAGCAATATACGTGATTTTTGTGTTGAAGTGCCCTTTCTCACCAATCAATCTATCATGTATCACATCCGAAACGAGGTGACCAATTTTTCTCCAGTCTTTTGCTGGAAAAACAACTGACTGAGTAAGTAATTCTCTTTTTGTAAAAGTGTCAAATAAACGAAATGATAGCTCTAATGCACTACCAGATACTTCGCTTAAACTTACTGTGACTACAGTATCGCTTTTCCAAGATTTAAATTCAGCTTCCGCGCCACGTTTTACATTAAATAAGCCACAATTAGATAAATTTGTTCCTATTACCTTTGCAATATTTTCGCTTAATTCGCTTTCCAGCGCTGTTTTACATGTACATTTAGATACAACAAGACCAATGTTACCAACACTGCTTTTTTTTATATCAACATATAAAGCAGCTTTTGTAAAATAAGGAATAAATAACGAAACAAGCAATATTAATTGAACGAATAACTTCATTCTTTCATTTCATACCTGTTCTATCTGGACTTCAATTATAGGTCTTTTTAGTAAATATTCCTTTAAGATACTCAATATTGAACTTTCAATCTTATTTTTAATTTTTTTTGTTGGCTGCAAACTAAACAACGACTCAACTTTCTTGACAATTTTCTGTATAATAGCTGCATCTTCTAGCACTTCAAAAACACCAGGTACAAATACTTTCGGTTTAGTAAGCAATTTATTTTTCTTGTTTACAACTGCTATTACCACAATAACTCCGGCATCTCTCATTCTTTTACGCATTTTTATAACACTGCTCTCCGGATGACGTAGCAGCATACCATCAATACCAAAGTAGTCAACATCGATTGAATCAACTTTTTCTCCGCTCTCCAAATTAACAATATCACCTGGTGCAATCATTATTGCTTTTGCCACACCGCACTCTTTAGCAAATTTTACATGTGCATGCGTGTGAATATATTCGCCGTGAACTGGAATAGACATCTTCGGTTTTATTAAAGAATACATTTCCTTTAACTCTTCTCTTGTTGGATGCCCAGAAGCATGAACATGCTCTGTTTTTTCAGTAACAACTTCTACCCCCATCTCAATAAAGGCATTGAGCATGTTGTGCGCACGAGTTTCATTTCCAGGAATGATTTTTGACGAAAAGATCATGGTATCACCTTGCTGCATTTTAAATGCTTGATGACTCTTATTAGCAAGCCTTGAAGTTGCTGCCAGTGGCTCACCTTGACAACCTGTGCAAAGTAGCACCAGTTTTTCCCTTGGAAAATTTACTGCTTCCTTTGCTTCAAGAAACTGAGGAGAATCAGTTAAATAACCACTATCTTGCGCAACCTTCACTATTCTCCATAAAGATCTACCAAGTAAAACTACTTTTCTATTTAGTGCTTTTGCAGCTTGGCTTATCGTTTCAATTCGTGCCACATTTGAAGCAAATAGCGAAACAGCAACTAATTTTTTAGACCGCTTTATTATGTTATAAATGTTATTATAAATTTCACCTTCTGACTCAGGGTGATGCTTGCTTAATATATTGGTTGAATCGCAAATTGCTGCAAGCAGGTCACCTTTATCGCCAATTTCTTTTAGACGCTCTATATTAGAAGTTAATCCAACAACAGGTTTTGGATCAAATTTCCAGTCTCCGGTATGGAGTGCACTACCCATTTCAGTGCTAATTAATATTGAATTTGCCTCAGGAATTGAATGAGTTATATTTATAAACTCGACGGTAAAAGGACCCAAATTTGTGCTGCCATTTATGTCCACCTCTTTCACAGGTACTGTATCTTCTAATCGAAACTCCTTTAGTTTCTCCCTAAGAAAATTAACCGTAAACTTTGTTGTATATATGGGGCACTGCAACTCTTCCCACAAGTGGGGCACTGCACCGCAGTGGTCCTCATGTGCATGTGTAATTATTATTCCAAGCAAATCTTTTTTTCTTTGAGCAATAAAATCTACATCAGCAATGAGCAGCTCAACACCTGGCATAGTTTCATCTGCAAAACCAACACCAAGGTCGATCATAATCCACTTACCTTGATAATGATATAGGCTAACATTCATCCCGATTCTTCCTACTCCCCCAAGCGGAAGAAATAAAAACTCATTTTTGTTTATATTCATTAAATTTAAATTATTAAAACCTGAGAATAGCAAAACTTCGACCTTAAATAAAGAAATTTATTGCTTTTACATAATTTTAAGGAACTAAGAAGTTTCTGTTGGCTAATAATGTTGATATCAACACTATTGTTAAGTTTTCCATTAATAAGGTCAAAGAATTGCAGGATTAAATGAAAACCCGTAAACAGTTACTCCTTCATGTCATTTAGCAGATTTCTTATTTTTTTTTTACTTTACTAAAAAACCCTTCAGATCGTTGTTGTACATTTGCATTTTCCTCTTCTTCAAACGCTTTTAATAGCTCAATTTGCTTTTTGGTTAAACTTTTTAGATTTAAGGTTTCAACTATTACCTGTACATACAAATCACCGCGAACATGTGAACTCATATGCGGCATACCCTTCTCCTTACAACGTAACTTGGTACCAGTTTGAGTGCTCTCTGGAACTTTTACTTTTGTTTTAGCTCCATCAATTGACTGAACATCAATTTCACCACCAAGCACAGCTAGTGTCATTCTTATAGGTACTTTACAGTGTAAATCTGCCTTATTTCGAGTAAAGATTTTATGGGGAGCTATTTTCACGTATACGTATAAATCTCCACTTTTTCCACCTCTTGCTCCAGCTTCTCCTTTACCACTTATCCTTACCTTAGCTCCTTCTTCTATGCCCTTTGGAATTGAAACGGATATATTTACTTCATCTCTTCTACGTCCACTTCCACCACATTTCTTACATTTATTTTGTATTATTTCTCCTTCCCCATAGCATGTAGTACATGTTCTTTCGATGGTAAAAAAGCCTTGTTGAGTTCTAATCCTACCGCTTCCCTGGCATGTGGGGCACTGAACTGGTTTAATTGCTCCTTCGCTACCTGTGCCTTGGCATGTGTCACATTTTACATTTGTCACATAATGTATAGGCGCTTGTATTCCTTTAAATGCATCTTCTAAGGTAATTTCAAGATCATAACGTAGGTCTGCTCCAGACACTCCTGTTGTGCTCCTCTTTGCTCTTGATCTACTTGCACCACCACCGAATCCTCCACCAAAGAAGTCATTGAATATGTCGCTAAAATCTCCTGCAGAGCTAAAGCCTTGAAACCCACCAGAAGCACCTTCGTGGCCATAACGGTCATAGCTTGCCCTTTTCTCAGAGTCAGATAGAACTTCATATGCAGCTGTTACTTCTTTAAATTTTTCCTCTGCTTCTTGATTGCCAGGATTTCTATCAGGATGATATTTTAACGCTAATTTTTTATACGCTTTTTTTATCTCATCAATACTGGCATTTCTTCCTACTTCCAGCAGATCATAGTAGTCTTTTTTGCTCATATATAATAGTTTAGTGTTTAACCTTTAAAGATAGGTATTGCATATATTAATTTCAAGTGTGACTTCTGTTTCCTATAAAATGTGGTGCACCCTGAGCGACTTGAACGCCCGACCTTTTGATCCGTAGTCAAATGCTCTAATCCAACTGAGCTAAGGGTGCTTTCATAAAGTTAACTTTAGCAGGTTTTGTAGCTTGATTCAATTAATTTGGCTAAAAATAAAACTGTTAATTTTTATCATACGTGAAACCTGCAAAAAATTGCATTTGTTTTCTTAAGAATCATTTTATGGTCAAGCTCACAACTATACGAACATTTGTAGTCAAGGCACTGGATCTGAAATTGCAATGTTCGTATAGTTGTGGGTTTAGAACCCCTCACAATTCCCAAACTGCTGTTCCGCATTAGAATTATTAAATTCACTATAAGGAGGAGAGTAAGGAGGAGGTGGTCCATAATTCCTAACTGCTTCTTCAGCCTCCTCAACATTGTCTGATTCTTTCTCATGCTTCATATGAAAAGCTAAACCACCAGCAAAACATACGAGAGAATTAACGCCAAGGATAGCTAAACCCCACACTGGTAAGACTGGGTAAACAGCACAAGCTACCTACTTTCAAAACACGTTCCCTCAGATTCTCACTTTGGCATCATTCTACCTTATCTAAAGCCATTTTATACCTTTTTATCCCTTCTGGGGTAACCTTTTTTCAGTTAGCTATAGTAGATCTTTCAGAACAACTAAACGTGACTTGTTCTACTTCCATCTAATACAATGTAACAAAGGGGTATAACTCAGAGCTAGAGGTTATGATTGTAATAAAGATATAAAAAAAACGGATAAGTCAAGCAAAGTTACATTTGTAACTTTGCTTGACTATCCATTTATTACCACCTAAAATAGCTAACAAAGCCATTCCGTATGACATTTTATCTATATCTAATCAAGCATATTAATAAGTAAGTAAATTTTAATATAATCTTATTATACTTATAAATATGCTGTATAGAATGAAAGTATGGATGATTTCATAACTGCAAGAAGGAAAGATGATGCTGTGGTATCTGTTTGTCAGGATAATAAGAAAAAAAACGTATTAATTTTAGGGCTCAATCAAGCCGCAAGGAATTTGTTAAAATACGAGGAAGGGAATTTACTTAATAAGCCGTTAATCAATATTTTACGTGCAAGAGCAGCTGACGACATGAAGAATTATTTAGAGTATACCGAAAATGGCACGATTTACTTGATGTATTACCTAAAGTGATAGGTTTTTCCTTAACTGATGCTAAAGGAGAAGATATAAAGACAAAAGTAAAAGTTTTCCGCACTGCACAATTTGCTAGTAATAAAATAAATTATGAGCTATTGATACGTGATATCAGCTTGTCTCATAAATTAGGAATCTTTAGAGATGAATATCTAATGGGTAAAAAATATAAAAACCATGACTTATTCGATATACCAAACAATGAGTCTACTATTCTAGAGTTATACGTTATATTAAATTTTGCCTTTCAACATCAAATTAATGCAGCTATAGGAGTGATTGGCTTAAATAGTAGCTGTAGTGAGACAAATGATGCACTGAAAGTTATCATAGAACATTTTTGTAAAAATTGCCGTAGTGATGATTTTCTAGGGTATATTGATGAGAATAAAGTGCTTTTTGTTTTGATTAACTGCGATGTAAAAAGTACGTCTAAAATAATTAATCGTATACATTCTGCCATTAATAAGCAGTTATTAAAGCGAAAATTACCAAGTGTATCAATAATTTATGGGAATATAGCTCAAAAACGGGCAGCAAAATCTACCAGCGGCGCCTTCTGAAAAGTTGTTTTTTATTTATATTGAGTTTAAACTTAAATTTTTATAAAAATTTAAGTTTATTTATGAAGTTAAGGTACTACCTGGTAGCATTGCTTTCATCATTATTTTTGCAGAATAGTGCTAGCTCTAGAACAATTCTGGATAAGGAAATATTTTATGCAGAACTAGATGGAAAAGTAGATTTGAGATTCGGCTACGCCTTCAACAGAGGTTCTTTCAATGCTAAGGCTAAGGATAAAACTTCAAGTTATTCATACTTGCGCTTTCTTTATTTACAGCAAGTTTATCCAAATACTCAAATGGGGTTTAATGTTAAGGCAGGAGTTTCTGGTATTGCAAACCTAAAAGCGTTAGACATAGAAAAGTTAGACATGGAGGAATGGTATTTCATCATTAAAAATCAGGTGCTTGGATCAATTGAATATGGTAAAAGAAGTTTAGTTAGTCAGGGCATGTTAATTAACACTTCAAAAATTTATACAGCTGCTGGAGGAGTAAATGGTCATTGGACAAACTATGCAAATTTGCGTGGTAACGAAAACAGAGATAATGGCCCTGGATATGATAAAGACAAGGTATTTTGGGTAAAACCCAACATTTACAGTAATTATAATGGACTCGAACTAGGGTTAAAACAATCATCAATTAACTACATCTCCCCTGAAATCTATAACTTTCAACTCGGGTTCAGTTATGTCCCAGGAAAAAATAACTTACAGTACAGCAATTTAATTGCTGCTGGCCTTTCCTATAAAAATGGCCTATCAGATGATATAAATTTTACTACTGCCTTAACTGGTGAATTTGCAAGAGAAAATTTAACTGATTGCTCAGATGGAACTTCTAAAAATTATGAATGTCGTAATCAATTACTGCACTGGAATTTTGGTTTGAAGCTAAAATTGTTCGATCTTGATTGCATTTTTTCGTATGGTAATGGCGGTAAATCTGGTGAGAAGCGTAATCCTGAAATAAATAATACGTATTATATGAATGCAGGTATTGCTTACCATTCTGATTCTCGTAAATTGAGCTTAACATATTTCAATAGTGGTAGGGATATTGCAGCAAACGAGTTAACATCATATGCTTTAAGCCTTGAATATCCATTTTTTATGGGCACTTCATACTATTTCGATATTGTAAAATTTAGTACCAAAGAGCCTGAAGTAGAAAATAGCAACTCTGGTTATGTGCTCTTGACTGGACTGAAATTAAGTTTTTAATGAGGTTACATTGCCTCCTGTCATCCCAGCACTCTTTTCTGTCATCCAAGTAGCGGATAACATAGAAACGAAAAACTTACTTGACACATTTTGCCAGCCCCCTTATCATGACGTGTATAACAATGTTACAAAAAATAATATCATAGGGTTCTCTCTACTTTTTCTGGGTAAGATCAGAATTTCCTCTTAAGCCTTTAGCTCCTCAAATACTTCACTTGCTCTATTTAAAACAGAATCAGGAAAACCAGCAAGTTTTGCTACATGTATTCCATATGACTCATCTGCAATGCCTTCAATTACTTCATGTAGAAAGATAACCTCTCCGTTCCACTCTCTTATTTTTACACAAAAACATTTCACGTTCTTCAAGTATTTGCTTACTTTAGTTAATTCATGATAATGAGTTGCAAAAATGGCGCGGCACTTATTTACATTGTGAATATGTTCAATCACTGCCTGTGCAATAGATAATCCATCATACACTCCTGTGCCCCTACCAATTTCATCAAGTATCACCAAGGAACGATCTGTTGCCTGATTTACTATCGTTGCTGTTTCGATCATCTCTACCATGAAGGTAGAATAACCAGCTGCTATATTATCTGTTGCACCAACCCTGCTAAATATCTTGTCAATCACTCCAATATGCGCACTCTCTGCTGGCACAAATGACCCCATGTGAGCTAAAACTGCAATGAGAGCGTTTTGCCTCAAGAAAGTGCTTTTTCCAGCCA
This sequence comes from Wolbachia endosymbiont (group A) of Sphaerophoria taeniata, assembly GCF_947250735.1. Taxonomy (NCBI): domain Bacteria; kingdom Pseudomonadati; phylum Pseudomonadota; class Alphaproteobacteria; order Rickettsiales; family Anaplasmataceae; genus Wolbachia; species Wolbachia endosymbiont (group A) of Sphaerophoria taeniata. The sequence goes on along the minus strand of NZ_OX366344.1, from coordinate 515,610 downwards.
TATTAGGACCAGTAATTAGATGTATACCAGCTAAATTGATGCTATTTGCAATGAATTTATCGTTAACTTCAACCACTGGATGTCTTCCATTGCGAATATTGAACTCTTTACTGTCATCGATAATGGGTTTTACGTAATTATTTTGCACTGCAAGCTCCGCAAAAGTGGCTCTAATATCAAGTTTTGCCAAAGCATTTGCAGCAAGAGCAATTTTTTCAGATTCTTTAGCGACTTCACTACACAGTTCACTAAAAATTTTCACTTCTAAGCCGATTGCAGCATCACGTGCCGTAAGAATTTTATTTTCTAGTTCTTTCAATTCATTAGTAGTGTAGCGCATGCTATTTGCTAAGCTTTGCCTATGAATAAATATGTCCGAAGTTATTTTGTGATTTGCTGACACTTCAACGTAATAACCAAGTATATTGTTGTGTAATATTTTGAGTGCGGCAATGCCAGTTAGGTCGCGATAAGACTCACGGAGCTTAGTTACCAACTTGTTACTGTTGTTCAATATATAAGATAACTCAGATAATTCTGAGTTGTATTTTGGATTGATAAATCCTCCTTCTTTCACGGAACTGAGGTTATTATCAAGTATAGCGCTGTTTAGAAGCTCGAATAGATCTTTATGATTACCAAGACTTTTATGTATTGTGCTTAGTTCACTCTCGTCTGATTTTACTGTCATTCCAGCGCGTGACGCTGGAATCTGCATCTGGATTCCAGTGTCAGCTACTTGGATGACATATTGTTGTGGGAGAGATCCATTTTCACCTGATTCAATTTTACATAAGAACTCAGATAACTCTAAAGTTTTTCCTAGGCCTATTTTTAATAGGTTCATATCCTTTGGTGAACCACGTCCTAGTATTAAGCGCGATAAAGACCTCTCAATATCCGGAATGTTAGATAATATCTCTCGTATTTTTCTGCGTGGCTCATGATTATTTACAAAAAATTGAGCGGTGCTGAGCCTCAAATTGATTGCCTTGGAGCAAGCAAGTGGTGAAGCGAGCATTTGTTTGAGCAGGCGTCCACCAGAGGCTGTAACTGTGTGATCAATAACTGAAATTAGTGAACCTTTCTTTTCACCAAATTGAGTTGAAAACAACTCAAGATTTCTCCTTGCTGAAGCATCAATAAGCATGAAATTTTGTTGCTTATAGGTTTTTGGGAATTCAAGCCTTGGAATGGAGCCCCTTTGTGTTACTCTGACATATTCAAGCAGTGCACCGCACGCCATGATTTCTACTTTGCTGAAATTTCCTATACTCCCAAGTTCCCTGATTTTATAAAACTCGCATAACGTTCTGTGAGATTTACTATACTCAAAAAAACTCTGTGCGTGTTGTGTAATTGATATTTTATAATTTTTTAAAATCGATCTAATTTTTTCGTCCTCAGTGAATTTTTCAGAAATTAATAATTCTCTTGGTGATATACGCAATAAATCACTATCTAGAGCTTTCAAATTCGTTAAAGTGTGAAAAAATTTTCCCGTTGATAATTCAAGCCAACTAATAGCATATTCGTCATTTTGTTCAACTATGGATGCGAGATAATTATTGCTTTTATCCTCCAGTAGCGAATCTTCTATAATTGTACCTGGAGTTACAACTCGTACTACATCACGTTTTACTATGGATTTATAGCCCCTCTTTTTTGCTTCATCAGCAGTTTCTAATTGGTCACAGATTGCTACTTTGAATCCTAAATCTATTAGCTTGTGTAGGTAAGATTCGCTACTGTGTGCTGGCACTCCACACATTGGTATTTCTTGCCCATTTGAATTGCCCCTCTTGGTTAGCACTATATTCAGCAATTTCGCAGCTTTAATAGCATCATCGAAAAACAACTCATAAAAATCTCCTAGCCTATAAAATAGCAGATGATCCTTGTATTGAGCTTTCAGGTTCAAATATTGCTCCATCACAGGAGTGTTTCTTTCTTTCACAAAGCTCATAATATTTTTTAATATATTGTATTGGTAATAAATTCAATGTTATTATAGATTATATTGCACATGTGAATAACATAAATTTTAGATAGGTGTATAGAGGGGAAAATTTAAAACAATTAAATTTCTTGGATCCAAGTAGTCAGGACACTTGGATGACACCCTCCTTGTATGTATTATAGCTAAAGTGACTTACGACAATTTGAAAAACAAAAATTCGTCATTCCGCTACTAGTTAGCGGAATCTATACCGCGAATGAATCCATAGCTGTACGAACATTCATTTTTGAAGGTAAATTGCACAGCAAATGGTGTCATTCCAGTGCTTGACACTGGAATCCAGCTTCTATGCAACCTCATCAAAAACATTCATTTAGTGTAAGATCAGCTACTTTCCATGCTAGTTTGCTTGTGAACAAGCAAACTTTTCTGGATCCCAGTGTCAAGCACTGGGATGACATCATAGGGGCGCTGGGATGACACCCTCCTTGTGTGTATTATAGCTAAAGTGACTTACGACAATTTGAAAAACGACACATTCGTCATTCCGCTACTAGTTAGCGGAATCTATACCGCGAATGAATCGCGGTATGACGTGTTGCTTGGGTCAGCTATACGTAGGTTGTGGCCCTTCTTTTTGCACCATCAACAGATATTTCAGAGCTAACAGTGCTAATAGTTTTTTCTATCGCTTTAGCCTGTTCATAGTCTTGACTCAAAAAATACATGGCCAGCCCAACAGCTATACTAGCAACAAGAACAGGTGCTATCATTACACCTAGTATCATACCACCAGAAAGACTTACTGCAACACACACACCAGCTCCAAGTACAACACCAAGAAAACCACCAATTATTACGCCAGGCACCAAACTGCCTATCATAGCGCTTTCTTTTTTCGTATTAGCTTGTTCTTTCATACTTTTAATAAGCACTTTTTTTGTTTCTCCTTGAGCTAAATCTAAAGGAATTTTATTATCCGCGTTTTGTATCAAAGGATTTGCACTATATGTAACAAGAAGGGTGATTATTTCTTCAGTTTTCTTACCTATAACTGCATGATGTAGTAATGTATTTCCCTTTTCATCTTTAAAGTTTATATGAGTACGAAGTTCCTCATCTAGATTTCTTATTGGGTTGTTTTTTGCATATATCCTAGGTTTTATTGCTCTATCTAAGCATTGTATCACTTGTTCTAGTGATTGCTCGCCAGGATTTTGTATAAAATGAAGCAGAATTTCGTGTACTATTGCTTCCTTTGTAGTTTTTTGGTATCGTAAAGCACATGCAAATGTGTCTTTATTAATAGTTATTTCTTTGTTTTGTTTAAGGAAATCTTTTAACTTTCCAACTCTATTTATACTGTGATTTTCGCTAGCAATTATCGATTGTAAAGTTTTTCTGTTATCGTCACCAGTCATGCTATCCTCCTTGATTTGATTGCATTACTCATTAATAAATAATATAATAAATCCTGCTAAAAGTCAAGCAATTAATTAATAAGTTAATATAATTCTCCAAAAGGAGCTCCTTACTTTTTGTTCAGCATGTCCATTGGATCAGACTCTTTAAGCTTGCTGTTTGCTGAATTTATTCATCACAATAGCTACAATGTGCTATCGAAGTTCTCTGTAATCTTAGTTGGTTCTTCTAGAATATTCAAAATATCAGTTGCACAATAAACCCGATCTCTCTTTCCTTGAGAAGTTTGTGAAACGATGCCTAAATCTTCAAGCTTTACGATTGCTCTTTGGGCTGTTGTAAATACGACACCTAAGTTTTCAACCACTTTCCTTATAGTAAAGTAAGGGTTTACAGCGAGATACCTTACAATACCACTCGCAACTCCTTCAGTTTTAGAACTAACTTCAGTTTGCCAATTTGCAATCAAAATGTTAATTCGTTCTGCTCTTGACAATGCATCCAATGATTGCAGTACTACACCATTTAAGAAATAAGAGAACCAATCATGCCACGTGCCTCTGTTGCTTATATTGTAAAGTTGGTCATAATACTCACTTTTTGTAGCTTCAAAAAATGCACTTAAGTATAACAGAGGTAATGGTAATAATTTTCTTTCGATCAGAAGTAATGTTATTAATAAACGTCCAATACGTCCATTGCCGTCCAAGAATGGGTGAATCGCTTCAAATTGATAATGACATAGAGCTATATGTATAAGTGGGGGTAATGTTCTATCATGTAGAAACTTTTCAAAAGAGTCCAAGCAACCCATCAATTCACCTGGCATTGGTGGCACATATTTTGCTGTGTCTATTGTACATCCTGGGCTTCCAATCCAATTTTGCACTCGGCGAAATTCTCCTGGAGTTGCGTGAGAACCTCTTACACCTTGCATAAGTTTTCCGTGAATTTCTTTAACTAACTGAAGCGACAGTGGAAAAGATTGTAAACGTTTTAGTCCATAATCGAGCGCTGATATATAATTGCGTACTTCTTGTAAATCATCGGGATTGCGATCTACATTAGCACCTGCTTCTTGAGCCAAAATTTCACCAAGAGTTGCTTGAGTTCCCTCGATTCTACTTGAAAGAACTGCTTCACGTGCTATAAAGGGTCGTATGAGAAGATGAGGGTTAGGCAATTTAGCTCCTTCCCTGGATAACATACCCAAAATATGATCTGCTCTGGAAAGACTATTAACTAAATAATTGTCCCATTCAAATTTTGGTGGCAAGGGGTTAGGTATAAATGCCTGATAACCAGCGAATACTTTGCCTGATGGTGATCCTTTAATATACATTCATTCAACCTAGCACACTATTTTTATAGTATATATTATTTTCAAATAAAGTCAAAAATGAAAATAAGGCTTTATCTTATTTGCGTGCATGAAAATAAGAAACTCTCTTATTGTCGATTTTGCTCAAAAACAAAAATAGAAGAAGCTGCTGAACTTTATATTACGTTTGCTTCAGTTATCCTGTTTTTCTGGAGAGCTAACTTCTGAGTGAAGTCACTTAATTTTTACACATTTATTGTAGAGTAAGAAGAGCCGAATTTGGGACAAAAATGCTAGCTGATGCTTGGACTTTACTGACACTTACACTACTTGAAACTATACTTAGTGTAGACAATTTAATCTTTATTTCTCTAGCAATAGATAAGGTACCAAATGCGCTGAGAGAAAGAGTGCGCCTTATGGGCCTTGGATTAGCGCTATTAATGCGTTTTGTAATACTATTTTTTACATCATCTATATTGTCAATGCAAAAACCTATATTTCACACTGCATCGCTAAATATTTCAGCAAGGGATTTACTTATGATCGCAGGGGGATTATTCCTTATTGTTAAAAGCTCTATGGAGTTATGGGATGACATCTTTGTGTGTAAGAAAAATAAAAAGAAAGCAAACGTTAAATCAAAATTTTTTTTAGTTGTGCTACAAATTATATTAATAGATTTAGTTTTTTCAGTTGATTCGATATTAACTTCTATAGCACTAACTTATAACATGATAATAATTGCCACAGCGTTTACATTTTCCATGCTAGCAATGCTGTTTTTATCAAGTTATACCGCCCAGTTAATCAAATCTAACCCAGGCTTAAAAGTAATTGCTATCTTATTTATTTTACTTGTCGGTGTGTACCTCATACTTCATGGATTTCATATAGAATTACCAAAAGGATATTTGTATTCTTCATTTATGTTTGCACTGCTTGTGGAAGTTATAAGCAAAATAAAGAAAACGTAGTGTGTAGATATAGCCTCACTCAAGCGAGATTTTCCTGTGGATTTAAGGTAATAAGAGGAAGTAGTAATGTTTTTTCGGGGTGAAAGTAACCTCTTGCATACATATTAAAATCTAGGAAAGTTAGTTTTTGTGCTATAATGGTTCTTTATTGAAAATAGCGTTGATGGATATCACTACTAGCTTATTAGGGGATATTAGTAATTTAATAGATAGAGCAAAGAATCATCTTGCTACACATTTCAATTCTACTCTAGTATTGTTAAATTGGGAAATTGGCTTCAGAATTGGTCAAGATATCTTAAAGCACAAACGTGCAGACTATGGCAAACGAATCATCTCCCAACTTGCAAAAGAACTTCAGATTAAATATGGACGTGGGTTTGATAGAGCTTCATTGTTTCGGATGGTGCAAATATAGGAATGGGGAGAAATTGATGAAACATGCATCCAGTTTGCCTGAGTGGCAAAAAAATGTTGTTGAGTTCTTATCTAGTCATAGAAAGTATCGGTTATTTGGATGGGAGTTTGGTCCAATTTTACTTGATGAGTTATATGGGATAAGGGATTATCGCACAGACTATATAAGAGTTGGAGCTTTTTTCACTCCTATAGTTGCTTTTTCTGCTGGGCTTGTTTCATTTGTATCAACACGCAGGGTATATCTTGCTGCAGTAGTAACTTCTAGCCTAATAGTACTAGGGATTATAACTACACTTGCCGTTGACTATCAAATGACAAAAAGAAAGGCTGGGGTGGTAAGCCAAGAGGATTTGTGTTAAATTGCTGAAAGCACTAGAGAGAATGCCGCAGTATTGGTGGTGGCCATGGAGTAAACAGATAGAGGATATTACGATCACTGAAGAACAAATAAATAGAGCAGTGAACTACAATGATTACTCGATTGCTTCACGCTTAATCTATTCCTTATTTACTAACGTTGCGTTGCATCAACTTTACGTTGCAAGGCTAAGTTATCTTTATAGTTATCATAAACTTGGAGGGAAAATGGTATTAGGGTTTGATATAATAGGTTCATGTAAAAAATTACTACAAAGCAACAATCTTATTTCTAGTGATGAAAAAGTACCTGAAACTGCACAGGAAGCATATAGGGAAGAAAATAGGTTAGAAGAGGCAAGTAGGATTGATAAATTAGTCAGGACCATAAAGGTGTCGTCCATAGATGGAAAGTCTGCTTTGTCTGAGTTGAGTAGCTTGGCTGATCAGGAAGAAGAATTTTTGATGAGGGCAAGAAATAGGTACTTAAAAGATGCAAAGGCATCTGTTGAATTCCTTTGTGAAAAGTTGTTGGCAATAAAGAACATAACATATAAAGAAATTGAGTCTTTAAGCAACGTTATAGAAGTAAGATGGAAGGAGTTTGATAGTGCTTATAATGGGTATGTGGAGGAATATTATAAACATTGGGTAAGTTACTTAGAGTCTTTGAATGCTCGTTGTGAAAAATCTGAGTTGCTTGAGGTAATAAAGGAAGCAGTAGAAAAGTTGTTAAAGAGAGCAAGGAACAATATGAAATGCTAGTAGGGCAATCTTATGGCGTGAATCCAGATGAGAATTTTGTACTACCTATGTTAGACTATTTTACTTTGATGGAAGCATACTATAAGTTTGCTACTAAACTACTTAAGGACAAAAAGAATTGCTATAGTCTTCAGGGTTATCGTTCCGACTCAGATGCTCTTGATAAGATAAGTTCCATACTGAAAGAAAGTAAAGATAGCAAGGAAGTTTTGAAAGAAAAAAGCAAAGAAGAGGTAGAGGGTGAATCATCGCATGAAGAGAGAATAGAGAAGAAAAATCAATTATCTTATAAAGATAACATAAAGGAGGATAAGTTATCCTACAGAGAATTACTATTTCATACAAGAGCTATGGTAAATTCCTATGTTAAGAATGATGATAATGAATTAAATGAAGAGGTAAAGAGATCATATAAGGAATCGAAGGTAGGTAAAGTACCGACTAAAGAAGAAATAGGAAATGTAATAGTATTCATGTTAAAACGCTTAGAGGAATTATTGAGTAATAGATTTCAAAGCAAGAAAACAGCTTTCCAAAGGCAAAGAGAAGAATCTGAGCAATTTAAAGAAATACGAGAGGAAGCAGAAGAAGGATTAAGACAAACAAAACACAAAGCAGAACTTATTGAGGAAGTGGAGGATCTTTTTGCGGAAAGGTTATCTGACTTCAACATGGATAGTAAATTAGGGAAAGCAATATTGAAAGATCAAAGAAAGATTAAACGGAAGATTGTGAAGTGTATTATGGAGTACAACTTTTCTCTAGAGCAGGTGCTAGGTGCAATAATGGAAGGAATAAAGTTTAATGAAGAACGAGTTGTAAGAGAAGGCGCTGTTAGTGATGAATTGATAGAAGTAGTTATAAGAAACTTTTTGACTATTAATGAAATAGTTGAAGAAATGGTAGAGAAGGTAGTAATAGAAGTTGATAACAGTACTGTTTTGCAAGATATGCAGGCGCCAAGCTCTGTATTTAACAATGTAACTAATGAACCAATTGCAGGACCTTCTTGTAGGAGATAAGAGTTTTAAAGTTTGTGAAAAACTTGGATTTGTGGCTATTATTTTGTATGCTCTTTTTATCATAAAAAGTATTACTTTTATAAAAACACAAGTCCCTTTAGCGTCACAAAAAGTTTGTTCATTTACTTTTCCAAAAATCACAAAAAAGTACCTACCTTTGTGAGAACAATTTAAATAAAAGCAGCGTTGTGAAAATAAAAACGTAAAATTGTTGCAACGAAGCTAAGCAAACTAGTTCATATATAAATTTAGTTAAAGTAGGCTAATATAGGTAGTTTTAGCGTATAGCAAAGTTACTATAAATAAAAGTTCGCACAGGTTGTTTGGTAAAGGAAAGAAACTACAAAACAATTCAAGTAGCAAACTCTTCGATGGAAGTAGAGAATGGGAACCGTAGCCGTCGTTCTATCGATCAACCTTATTTAAAACCACTTTTGTTCCAGATCCGAGGTTGATTTGTAAACATAATGAGTCGATTATCTTTTCAAAGCGTTTCCAACAAGCAGACTCTATTATCAGCGCCTTTAGTAAATAAAGAATTTGTAAAAGGAATTGACGATAAAACTAAAGTGGTGCCAGACATTAGAAGCATTTCAGCACAATCTGATATAAATGGAAGAATACTATTAGCTGATATGTTGCTGGCCAAGAGAGGTAAAAGACAAATGTATACTTCTTCAGCAGATAAACAGATTTCTTTGCAAGAGGCACAAGGCTATTCATTAAATATCGTAGATAAGTTTGAAGCAGAACTAAAACAAGCAGCTTTTCGTTGTGGTATATCGGTACAACAATTAAAAATTAATTTTCAAGAAGTACAATTAAGTGTACTTAAGAAAGTCATAGCGGGAAACTATCATGAAATCTCAGGTATGCTGTACTCATATGCAGAAAAAGCTTGTCCAGCATTAGAGCAAAAGGAGAAATTCTCAATGTCTTTTAAAGGTAAAATCGAGCAAATGTTGCAGAAAGAAATGATGCCTTTACTGGACAAAGCAAATGTTGATCCTTCATCAGTAAGTACTAATAAAGCTGTAGCTCTATCTGGTCCTAGAACCAATTTAAATAACGTATCAATTACAACTAATTCTACTGAATTGATCAGATAGAGCCTGAGTGAAGGAAGGAGCAGGTGTTTGCATTTTTTGTGGCTACTTGCTCCTACTGTTTCTCTAACTAATGTTGATTGATCAGAAAGTCTGTTTGATTTCGTCAAGGGAAAGTCCGGTGATTTCAGCTATAACATCTATAGAGACAACGGCCTTAAGTGAATTTTTTGCCACTGCTATTTTAGCTTTCATTTCACCTTTTTCTTCGCCGATTAGGATGCCTTTTTCATGTCCGATTTGGATGGCTTCTCTATTTATGAGCTGTATTAGCTGTGGTATTACGTAGCAGGATTTCCTATTATCCAATCTGGTGCTCCTCTGCCATTTTCCCACTTAGCAAATCTCATCTTTTCCTTGAGATAATATCTCCTATAAGCTTCCACAGAACTGCTGCATTTATACTGATCCGGCAGTGCTTGTATAAAAGCTTGCATATCAGTTGATCGAAAAATGAGTAAATCCTTATTACTATCACACCAATTTATTACTTCCTCTGATTTATGCTTTCTTTTGTATCGCCAAGTGTACTCTTTACATAATTCTCTTCCGTACTCTATCAACCAACAAAAATTCCCTTTCGATTGCCTAGCCCACAAAGAACAAGGATGATTGTTGTGAGTCAGTTTATATGGGACTTCTATATTCTGATTTATGATACTGACAAAAGGATTTGGCACTTTCAATGCTGTTGAAAAAACATTACTCAATAATTGAGCAGTTTCTAATGGCATTTTTACTATATGCTTATCACATAACATTTGAGCTGCAATTGCTGGGTTTTCATCTAGTATAAAGATGTTCATCTATACACCCAAAGATAGAATTAGCTTAAGTCTTTGACTTCGTTAACTGTAAGACCAGTAGTTTGAGCTATAATATCAATAGAAACCCCTGCTTTAAGTAGATTCTTTGCAACTGCTATTTTAGCTTGCTTTTCACCCTCTTTTCTGCCTTTTTCATGACCGATTTGGATGCCTTCTTGTCTACCTTCTTGTCTACCTTCTTGTTTAGCATCATCGAGTTTTTGAGCGAGTACAGCCTGTTCATCAAGAATACGTTTTATTTCCTGTTCGTAGGCAATAAATTCTTTCTCTGACCAATTGAATCTATTTAGCTCTTCATAGGCCTTTTTAATTATTACATCACTACCTATTATTTTTTCCAGCTCTTCTTCACTAGTCTCATCTGCATATTTAAAGAAGTATATCCATTTTTCAACTATATTTTCTAACTGATCTTCTTTTGTTTTCGGAAATTTTGGCAATTCAATAAATATAAAATAAAAATCTTTTAGATCGTGTTCATTAGTGTCTTCATCTCGAATAGTATGCTTTGATTTGTACTCAGATTTATTAGGAAACAGTACACAATCTGCTATAGCAATGAAGATAATTTCCTTAAGGTTATGGTATTGATCGCCCTTATCAGCTTGTCTTGAATAAGCTTTAGCTGCATAGTATTGGGCGCGTTTTTCAAAGCCTTTAGTTTTAGCGACCTGCATCTCGCAAATGTATTGAGCACCTGTAGAATCTCTACAGAGAACATCAACAATACTTTGCTTTTTAGCGGCGATATCAGGGTCTTGAATAGTACTTAAAAACTCTATATCCTTTATTTCATTTTTACCAGTGAAGCCAAGAATATCATTGAGGAAGTGAATGAGGATATCTTTATTCTTTTCAGTACCAAAGATACGGCGAAAGGCGACATCATTTTTGGGATCGAGAAACTTAGAAAGAGCCATAACGAACTAACCTAAAAAGCGTTAATAATTATACATAATTCTGAAAAAATATTCAACTTCTTTATTTTTAGTTTATTTTTTTAAGTTTTGAATGCGTTGATGAAAAAAAAATGTCTCCCATAGATGGCTTTAGAATGCTACTACGCACCTTAGAGGTTTTTAAGGTAGATCTTTTTATAACCCCCTCATAAAGTGCCTAAAAACCCCAGCAAATGAATTCATGAGCTATAAAGAGCTTTAAAAACACTTATTTTTGGTGCAAGAGCCTAACAAAAGCGCGAGCGTCATCGAGCTCTCACACCTTTCATAATAAAGAGCTTGAAGTCAACATTTTCATGGTAAATTTATGCTCACCTGTGTAATAATGTGTAGTTTATTTCTGTTAGCGGCATGACAAAACGTACTACTATCTCCATAAGATACGAAATAGCGCAGAATGTAAGAAGCTGGATATTAAAGCGGAAATATACCGCAAAAGATTTGGCAAATGAAACAGGTATAAAATACTATACGCTGCCAAGGTATGTAAAAGGAAAATGTGGCATTCCAACTGAAAAGTTAAAACGTATAGCAAAGGCATTGTCAGTTCCTATTAGTAATCTACTTTCTCCACCAAGAGAAGACAGTTGTTTTGATAAAGATAAGGCGCAAGAGACGTACGATTTCATGGGAAAATACATGAAAACGATAAATTAAGTGAAGTAAGATTTGTAAGCTTAGATAATTCTTTTGCACCTTCATCACCAATATTGTTATATGTCAAATCAAGTGAAGTAAGATTTGTAAGCTTAGATAATTCTTTTACACCTTCATCACTAATATTATTTTTTCCCAAGTTAAGTGAAGTAAAACTTGTAAGCTTACCATTAGCTAAAGCTTTCGCACCTTCATCACCAATATTGTTATGTGCCAAATCAAGTGTAGTAAGATTTGTAAAATTACCTTCAGCTAACCCTTTTGCACCTTCATTACCAATATTGTTACCATTTAAGTGAAGCCTTTCAAGATTTTTAAGATTACCTTCAGCTAAAGAAGATCATTAGAGGGAAAAGAGGAGCTTGATGATTTGGAAGAGAGCTTAATTGATGAAAGATAGCGCTATGTGTTTCCAAAATTGTGCATAAAAGTAAAACAAAACGAAGGTTAACAGTTGCGTCTTTTTCGCAAGAATAGCTGATAAATGGATTTATGGAAAAAAGGAGTGCCTGAACTATGAAAACATTTACAGGAGAAACTATGAGAAAAAGAACATTAACTGTTACCTGTCGATATGAGCCTGATGAGTTAGCAGATAAACGCTTATCGGATGTATACGGGCAACTGATAGAGAGATTGATAAAGAGAAAAAAAGAAAATAGAGAGAAAGAAACAAATGAAAGTAGTGAGTTTATATGCGAGAGTGTCATCGTGCAAAAAATTAAGCATAGTACGACAAATACAAGTTTTCTTGTCGTTTTAATCTGCACAGATTGTGAAGTTAAATGAAATAGCTTCAGTTTCATGATAAGGGGGCTGGCGAAACTTGTCAAGTAAGTTTTTTCGTTTCTGCGGGCTACTTCTTGACACCAGTGGTGTTAAGTATTCGTACAGTTATTGGTATTATTAAGATACTCCCTAATCTTCTTTAAATCCTCCCAGGCTAAACGTTTTTGCATTGGCTGACGCAGTAGGTAAGCTGGGTGAAATATAGCAGCTGTAGTGATTGAGTGAGATAAATATTGGTTAGTGTACGTATGAAATCTACCACGCAAATTCGATATAGTTTTTGTGCTGTCAAGAAGGCTATAACACGCAATTCCCCCGACCAAAATTAGAATTTGCGGTGAAACCAGTGCAACATGCTTCTCAACAAATGGTCTGCACATATCAAGCTCTAGGTCGGTTGGCTTTCTATTGCCAGGTGGGCGCCAAAATACGGTATTGCTTATGTATACCTTAGTGCGATCAAGATTGATTGCATTTAACATTTTATCGAGCAACATTCCACTTGCACCACAAAATGGTATGCCTTGAAGGTCTTCATTTGCTCCTGGAGCTTCACCAACGAGCATAATTTTTGCGTTTGGATTACCATCGGAAAAAACAGTATTAGTTGCAGTTTTTTTTATCTCACAACCTTCAAATGATTCAACTGCACTTCTTAGTTCATCCACACTACTACATTTACTTGCAAGTTTCCTTGCTTCAATTATCCAATCACTTGGAAACATGTCTTTTCCATCTTTAGTGTCACCCCAGCGCGTATCTACATCTTTCTTCTGGTTCCCAGTTTGGATAACAGAGGGTTGCACACCCTCTTTGCTCTCCAACTTTTTTTCCTCTTCACCCTCTGTTAGTGTGCAATCAACGCCCACTTCATGGTAAAATTTTAATAATTCTAGGTCTTCATTGCTCATAATGCTTTTTAACCTTTTGTGCTTTTTTCATGGCCATATCATACTTTAATTTAGATAAATGTCTAATATATAATATGCCATTTAAGTGATCTAGCTCATGCTGAATACACCTTGCGAGCCAGCCGCAAGCTTTTAGCGTCTGTTCCTCATTATTTAAATCCTTATATTTCACAGTCAAATATTTTGGACGCTTAATTTCATAGCTTTGCTCTGGAATTGAAAGGCACCCTTCTTTGAGAATTACTTGTTCATCGGATAATTCCGTAATTTCAGGGTTAATCATGTAAAATTTGCCAGTCGATTCATACCCTACTGGCTCGTCTTCAGCTCGAGAGAGCTGAATGTCCATAACAAAAACTCTCCTCAGCACTCCAACTTGCACTGCAGCAAGGCCAAGACCTTCTGCATCGTACACAGTTTCGAACATGTCGTTTACTAATTCTTTAATTTTATCGTTTATATCTGTTACTTCACTGGCACGTGTGATTAGTCTTTCATCAGGGGCAATTACAATTGGTAATATGGACATAAAAATTATAATTCTATGTTTTGCTTTTCCTTTTGTCCAGAATTTAGTGTATATTAAAATGTTGCTATATCTATAATAGAAATATAAATTATTAAAGAAAGCTACAATTTAAATGAAATTGCGTAATAAGGTTAACTAATGTACTCTGCAGTAATAGCAAAACCAAAGAGAAACGTTTTTGCTGTTTTAGACATAGGTACAACAAAGATTATTTGTCTAATCGTTAAAATAAATGGCAACTTCAGCTATAAAGTGACAGGAACGGGCTATAAGATTGCAGAAGGTGTAAACGGTGGGTCGATAACTAATGTAAAACACGCAAATTACTCCATCTCATCAACTATAGGTTTAGCTGAGCAAGTGTCAGAGGAAACTATAGACCAGATATATGTGAACATTGCTGGATGTGGCATCTCATCTTTTAATGTACATAATGAAATTATTGCAGCTAATCATGAAATTTCTGACCGGGATATAAAACGTGTAGTTTTTCAGACGTTTGAGAAATATATTGAAGAAAATGTTATCATTCACAATATACCACTGAAATATCACTTAGATGACATGACTGACATAAAAGAAGTTGGTGGATTGTACGGAAAAAGACTATCTGCTGATGTTAATGTTGTCACTGCTTCGCGTCCAGCGCTTACCAATATTGAAAACTGTATTACCAATAATGGTGGATTAAATATGGCAGGTTGTATTGCTTCTGCATATTCTGCAGGTCTTGCCTGTCTGAGTGAAGATGAAAAAGAGCTCGGGACTGCTATTGTTGATATAGGCGGTGGGTGCACTGCAATTGGAATTTTCAAAAGAGGGAAACTTGTGTATGCAAGCAGCGTTCCAATTGGTGGCGTTCATATCACTCGAGATATTGCTTACGGGCTATGCACAAGCATAGAACGTGCAGAGTATATAAAAATACTGTATGGTAGCACTATCGTAACTTCAATAGATGAGAACGAATATATTACAGTCCAAAATAGTGAAAATGATGAACCTACTCAAGTATTCAAATCTGAGCTTATTAACATCATAAGACCAAGAGTTGAAGAAATACTTGAAATGGTAAGAGAGCAATTTCAAGAGCAGAAAGATCCAATTAATAAAGTAGTGATCACAGGTGGAACTAGTCAACTCACAAGCATGAAGGAAATTGCAGGCTATATATTCAATAAGCAAGTTCGAATTGGGTGCCCTGAGTCTTGTAGCGGTCTTGATGGCGAATATGATAAAAATCCTGTATTTTCTGCTGCTATAGGTTCTATAAAGCTAATAGTTGACACTTTTTATAAGAATAACTCTGGAATGCTCGGTCAAGATGGTAAAATAAGTAAGTTGTACCATTGGGTTAAATCAAAAGTTACAGTTTAATTTTACTGAATGAAATTCTTATATCTGTCAAAGGAAACATTATGAATAAAAAACATTGTTTCAAAATTAATAAACTTGTTCGTGATCATACAACTGAAATTATACGTTCCCATGGAATTATTGTTTATGAGAGGGTGATGGAAAAAGATGAATACATTGAACGTCTCAAAGATAAACTTTTAGAAGAAGCAAAGGAAGTTATTGCCTCTAAAACCTCAGATGAAAACCTTGAAGAGTTAGCTGATTTACTTGAGGTCATACATGCATTAGGCAAAGAAAGTGGACTATCTATAGAACAAATTGAAGAAAAGCGTATCTCTAAAAAACAAGAGAGAGGTGGTTTTGAGAATCGTATCTACAATACTTACATTGAGGTGAATTCTAATAGCATCGATTACTATCACAAAAAACCTTCAGATTATCCTGAGATAGTAGTTGTATAGTTCAGATTATTAAATAGACTTCTTGCTTGACCACCTTTCATACAAATGACTTGACACTAGGATCCATAGGGCTTATTTTCATAATACGTAAAGTTATTACATTTATATACTTGCAAGTAAGCGTATCAATTACAATAAGACATGGAAAATATGAACATAACTATACACTCACAAGAAGATTTTGAATTTATGCGCAAGGCTGGCAGGCTTGCTGCTGAAACTCTTGATTTCATTGCACCGTACGTAAAGGTAGGGGTGACAACTAATGAGTTAAATGATCTATGTCATGATTTTATAATTAATGCAGGTGCAATTCCAGCACCACTAAACTATAGGGGGTATCCAAAATCGATTTGCACTTCAAAAAATGCAGTTGTGTGCCATGGTGTTCCCGATGATAAAACGCTTAAAGATGGAGATATTTTAAATATTGATGTCACGGTGATTTTAAATGGTTGGCATGGTGATACAAGTCGCATGTTTTGGGTTGGCAAGCCATCAATAAAAGCAAAACGTTTGTGTGACGCTACTTATCATGCATTGATGGAAGCAATTAAACAAGTTAAACCCGGCAATAAGTTAAATGAAATAGGGCTTGCTATAGAGAAATATATTAGAGATTTTGGATATTCTATCGTACGCAGCTACTGCGGACATGGTATAGGAAAAGTCTTTCATGCTCCACCAAATGTAGTGCATTTCTATGATCAAGATGAAAATCTCATCTTGAAGGAAGGTATGTTTTTTACAATAGAGCCAATGATTAATGCTGGAAAACATGAGACTCTGCTCAGTAAACTCGATGACTGGACAGTGACAACACGCGATCTTTCACTTTCTGCTCAATTTGAACATACGCTCGGAGTAACTAAAGATGGTGCTGAAATATTCACATTATCACCTAAAAATTGGCACTTCCCACCATATAATTAGATTTTTTTAAACTCTGCTATACTGCAACTATACTTGGATCTTGAAGAAAGCTAATCCTTAATTTGCGATATAGCAACTAGCCCAATTAATGCACAGAAAATCATGTAAAAACTAGCTGAAGTCTCTTGTCCTGTAACTTTGATAATTGTTGTGCATATAAATGGTGCAAGGCCACCAAAAAATCCAGCAGCTATATTTCTTGACAAGCCAAATCCGCTGTACCGAACCTTTGTTGGAAATAATTCACACATAAATGCACTGACAGGACCAAGCGATGCAGCTATTGGAATTATAAAAAGAATATGTGCCGTAAAAGTGAGTAAGTAATTGCCACTACATAACATTGAGAAAACTGGATAACTCACTATTACAAAAGCTATAAATGAAAATTTCATAACTTTTTCTCTTCCTACCTTATCAGAAAGTATTGCAAACAATATTGTCAATCCTCCAAGCGCAATTTGACTCAGTATTTCTACCATATGGTTAAAATGAGTATTTATTGTTGATGTAAGCACATTGAAAAATACCAGATATATGTAAAGAGATGAGTTTTCAACTATATCAACCCCAACTGATATCAGAAAAGGTTTTTTATAGCTATTCAATAACTCTTTTAATGGCAGTTTAGATGGATTTTTCTGTCTTTTATACTCTGGGCTTTCATCAAGTATATATCTCATATATATGCTGATTAATCCCATTGCTAAACTGAAAATGAAAGGTAATCTCCACCCCCAAGATTCAAAATCAGATACTTTTTTGCATATGAGTACTGCTATCAGGCTTAATACTGAACCAAAAATTGCGCTTAATACTTCAATGCTGCCAAAAAATCCTTTTTTGTTTTTAGGAGCGTGTTCTATTAAAAATGGTGCATTTCCTGCTTCTCCTCCAAGGGATATACCCTGCAATAATCTTAAACAAACTACCAGCATTGACGCTAGTATTCCAATGCTTTGATAACCTGGAACAAAAGCAATTAATACAGTTGATAAAGTCATTAATATAATCGAGAGCAATAAGGCAACTCTTCTGCCATGCTTATCACCAATGTGACCAAATATAGCAGCGCCGACTGGTCTCATTAAGAAACCCACTGCAAACACTCCAAAAGCCTTCAATACGCTGGTTAGTTGATCATCCGATGGAAAAAACACACCACCTATTATGTTTATTAAGTGGCCAAAAAGCATGTGGTCATACCACAATAAAGTGTTACAAATCAAACTTGAAAATATTACTTTTGTTATTTGCTGCATAATTTTCTATAGTTTGTTTAGTATTTAGTAATATACATTACTTTTTTTTATATAATAGAAAAATTTGAACATTATATCAATAATAGTATCTTATTAAATCTTAATATTTTTATATCATTGACTATATTCAAGTATTTTTATATTATTGCCTATATATTTCCATATGTTTTAGTGGGAAGCTATTTTTATTTGTATGCACAGAGTCTTTTGATGGAGCACTATGACACACACTCCAGTTTTGTTAAAAGAGATGCTATCACTACTATCACCGCAGGATGGTGGTATATACGTGGACGCCACATTTGGAGCTGGAGGGTATAGCAAAGCAATATTGGAGTCAGCTGATTGCAAGGTATATGCAATTGATAGAGATGAAACGGTAACTAAGTTTTATGATGATTTAAGCGTTAGATATCCCGATAGAATAAAACTATTCATTGAGAAGTTTAGTAATATTAAAAGTATACTAAGCAGCGTTGAGCCATCTCCTGTCATCCCAGTACTTGATACTGGAAAAAATCACTGGTCACGCGCTGGAATGAAATCAAACGGAGTGGATGGGGTGGTTTTTGACATCGGAGTTTCATCTATGCAGCTTGATAACGGAGATAGAGGGTTCTCATTTTTACATGATGGTCCACTCGATATGAGCATGGATAACTCTTCTTATATAAACGCTTCAACGTTTGTTAACGCTTTACGCGAAGAAGAAATTGCAAATACTATATATAACTACGGAGGAGAGCATCATTCTCGCAAAATCGCAAGAGCAATAGTAAGTGCACGGAAGAAGAAAACTATCAAAACTACATTTGAGCTTGCGAACATTGTACGTTCTGTGGTGTTCCGTGGAAAAAGCAAAATTGATCCTGCAACCAGAACATTTCAGGCAATCAGAATATGGGTAAACGATGAGCTGGGAGAACTTGAGAGGGGCATTAAAGCTGCATCTGAAATTTTAAATGAGAATGGCAAATTAATTGTTGTCACCTTTCATTCTTTGGAAGATCGTATAGTCAAAACTTTTTTTAAAGATCTATGTGAGCCAAGATCTACTGATTGTAAGACATTCTCTCTTCTAAATAAAAAAATGATCAAAGCAAGTATAGAAGAAGTAAGTGCAAATCCGCGTTCACGCTCAGCAAAACTAAGAGCTATACAGAAGTTGTCATGAGAACTTTCTGCATCATCTCAATAGTTATGTTTTTTCTTAGCATTGTAGGACTATTTAAGATAAAACTACATGTTCAGTCATTAAATAGAGAGCTAATAAAAATAAAAAGTGAAATTAGTTTAGTACAAAGTGATATAAAAGTTTTACAAGCAGAGTGGAGCTATTTGAATAATCCAAAAAGACTTGCAAGCCTTGTAAAGAAATACCTAAAAAATAACTCTTTAATACTGGCTAGCCAGGTTAAAAATCTTGACTCTTTAAATGGCCGCAGTGTGTTAGCACAACTTAAAACCCAGAGTTAAATTGGTTATACTAAGCTTTATCTTTTACAGATAAGCACACCACAATAAACCTTACTTTAGTATGAAATTGCTTGCGTAAGATTTTGGCAGCCTCTTAACATTTTTTGGCATTTCAATTACGTATTTAACGTTGCGTTTTTTTGCGTAGAATACTGCTTTTTCAAGAGAATCAAACTTTAATACAATCTGTTTTTTTGGATCTTTTGAGCCAACCCACCCCATTAAAGGTTCAATGTAGTAAGAACCAGATTCAATTTTTAGGTGCCAGAGATTTGTATTACCTAAACCAGATTGTGTTGCAGTTTTTGTTGGTTTATAAATCCTAAAAACTACTTTATCATCAATGCCCATAGTTCTTGTTAAATAAGCTTAAATATACATCTAAATAAATCCTTTCACAAACAATTAGTATGAAAGAATGAAGTTTGAAATAAATATTTTTATGTTATATTATTATTAAATTATATTAAAAGGATTAGCTGAATAGGAGTAATCGATGACGCAACAAGAAATAGTAACAATTAATGCAGAGCTACGTGATATAACAAAAACAAAAGCGATGCATTCTCTAAGGAAGAAAGGAAACATCCCTGGAATCATATATGGAAAGGGTCATGATAATGTAAATTTAACATTGTCTGCAAAGGAATTCACGAAGCAATATAAATCAGGCTCTCTTTCTGCACATTTGATAGAGCTGAATATTTCGGGCAAAAAGGAATATGCTCTTGTTCGCGATATCCAATTGCATGTAGTAAAGGATACTGTGCAACATGTTGATTTTCAATTTGTTGATAAAGGCAGCGAAATTAAAATAGACATACCTCTATCATTTGTGAATGAAAGTAAAGCTCCAGGGATCAAGTTAGGTGGAGTGCTTAATGTTTTGTGTCGTTCTATTGCTGTTAAATGCTCTCCTGATAAAATACCTCAGGTTATTGAAGTTGATTTATCCGGTAAAATGATTGGCCAGTCTATACATATTAATGATGTAAAATTACCAGAAGGTGTTAAGTTTGTAGCTCATGAAGAAGAAAATTTTACTATTGTTACAATTTCTGCTGCCGATAGTGACGTTGAAGAACCTCAAGCAGAAACAGAGTAATAGTGCATCTGATAGTTGGACTTGGTAACCCTGGTGGTCAATATGAGTTAACTCATCATAATATCGGCTTCATCGTAGTTGATAAAATTTACAAATATTGGAATTTCCAGTCGTTTTCTAAAAAAGCCGATTATCTAATAACCTCTGGCATAATTAATGATAATAAAATCATGTTAATAAAGCCTTATTCATTTATGAATAATTCAGGCATCCCTGTTGCAAAAATACGAAACTTTTACAAATTATCGCTAGATAATATCGTTGTCATACACGATGACGCTGATTTGGAAATTGGAAGAATAAAAATAAAGAAAGGTGGTAGCTCTGCTGGACATAATGGACTTAAATCCATAGATAGTTTTATTGGTAATGATTATTGGCGCTTGAGATTTGGAGTGGGTAGACCTGAAGATGAAAAAAGCTTAGCAGATTATGTATTATCAAAATTTTCAAATTTTGATAACGTTACTCCCTTAGTGGAAAAAATAGCAAAAAATATACACTTAATGCTGCAAGGAGATAATACAGCTTTTATCAATTTGATTGTATAATATTATGAAACACAAAACTAAATTTCACACAATTAAAATAACAGATTTCTTGTACTACCTCCCAAGCCACAACTGTCATTCAGTGGAAACAAAAAACTTCCTTGACAAACTCCGCCAGCCCCCTTATTATGACAATAAGGGTATTTATGACTCAAAACTTGTTTTTGACCTGCAGGCTCAATGACAAAATTCAGTAAAAAACTTAGGGTATTTTTTGGCGGATTAAATAAAATTATAGCGGCTGCATGTCTTTTAAATTTTTTCTACATTCAGCCAAATCGCGCTTATTTTAAGCGTTAGCACATTATTACAGCGCCAGTTTAAATTATTATAGGGTCAAAACTCGCACCACGGGAGTTCTTTGCCTTTTTTTTCTGCCTGGTAAATTTCTTAAATATTAAAGCTAAGGTTAGTTGCATTTAAAAGCAGCTAAATTGTAGTATTTAAGACTTAAAAAACGCCAACGCGTTTAATACAATGTTGCAAATTCTCCTCCTGCGCTAGTTCTTTGATCCGAAATGCTACTTCCACCTTATCAAGACCAATGTTAATTTGCTTTATCAATGTCCTAACAATACCACGTTTAGTTTGCCAATCTAGGTAGTCTAGGTTCGATTTAACACTAGAATAAAAACCCTTTATGCTATTGATAATAATGCTCATTCTCTCCTGTAGTGTCTTTTGATCAATAACTTTTTTCTTCTCTTTTTCTACCACTTTCAAACGTTCATTAAGTTTTTCTTTTGTCCGCTTAAATTCTCCCTCACTTATATATTTTTTTTCTCCTGCATTTTCTTGACTATAATAATCTTCCATAAGTTTTTCGATACCTTCTTTTATTTGATTTTCCCTTCTTGCAAATTCTTCATCTGATGATTCATCATTTTTCTTTTCTGAAGCTCTACTTTGGTACTCCTTTTTAATCCTCTCTGGGTTCTTTAACAAACTTTTTACTTCTTCCCATATAACCATTTCTAACATATCTGCACGGATATATTTATTGCTACATTTATCGTGACTATTAATCATAACACGCGCATTACAACGATAGTAGCTATAGTCTGCAGAATCAGTTTTTTCTTCTGTATTACTATATTCTTCAGTTGATAAGCCCGTTGCTTGGAAAATTATTTCAACAGAAACTCCTGCTTTAACTAGATTCTTTGCCACCTCTATTCTTGCCACTTTTCTACTATTTTCCTTGCTAGCTTGTGCAGATGTAATTAATGAATAAACTACATTACGTAATTCTTGATTCTCAATTTTCTCATACTTTTCTACTAGATCTAATATCTCATTCTCGAGATAACTTTCTTCATTTGATATTGTGTGTTCAGGAATAAGATCTATAATGCTAACTGATAGTGCTTCTGCGATGCTATATAACCTTCTGATTGAAATTTTACGCTTTCCTTTTTCGTAATGAAGTATTACCCAGTATTTTACCCCGATTTTCTCCGCTAAATCCTTTTGAGTATACCTCTTTGCTAGCCTACAACTTCTTACTTTCTGTCCTACTTTGTGGTCTAGTATGCTAGCAGTCATTCTTTTTCGTAGCCTGCCATAAATCTCCTTTAGAAGTTTTAGATAGAAATTTTGCTAGCATATTGGCACCTTTGCTGAAAACTAGTATATTAAATGCCTATGCTGTGACAAGCTAAAATGAGAAGTTCACACTTTAAATAGGTATGTTTAAGACCACTAAACTCATGAGATTCATTTGCTGGGGGTTTTAGGCACTTTATGAGGGGGTTATAAAAAGATGTACAAAAGGAGATCTAAGGTGCGTAGTAGCATTCTAGGGTCATCTATGAAGGTAGTTTTTTTGCCAACTCTTGAAATTTAGCTAAATTTACCACTTTAATAGACCTCAGCATAAAAACGTTGAATATTTCTTCAGAATTGTGTATAATTATTAATGCTTTTTAACTTACTTTCTCATGGCTTTTTCGAAATTTCTCAATGTGCGAAATGATTATGCATTTAAGAGAATATTTGGTACTGAAAAGAACAAAGACATTCTTATTCACTTTCTTAATGATATATTAGATCTTACTGATGACAACCAGATTAAAGATGTCTCCTTTCTCAGTCCCATTCAAGACCCTGTTATTGCCTCTCAAAAGCAAAGTATTGTTGATGTTCTCTGTGTTGATTCTACAGGGGTCAAAACCATAATTGAGATGCAAGTCGCTAAAACAAGAGGTTTTGAAAAACGTGCCCAATATTACGCTGCCAAAGCTTATTCAAGTCAAGCTGATGTAGGTGACCAGTATCATGACCTTAAAGGGGTTATCTTTATTGCTATTGCTGATTTTATCCTATTTCCTAATAAGCTGGCTTATAAGTCTGATCACGTGACTTTTGATAAGATGACCTTTGAACATGATCTCAAAGACTTTAGTTTCACTTTCATAGAGCTACCAAAGTTTAACAAAACAAAAGAAGATCAATTAGAAAATATTGTTGAAAAATGGATCTATTTTTTTAAGCACGCAGATGAAACGAGCGAAGAGGATCTAAAAAAAATAATAGGTAGTGATGTAATTATTGGTAGGGCTTATGATGAGTTAAACCAATATAATTGGAGTAAAGAAGAACGTCTTGCATATGATCAAGCTAAGAAACGTACCGATGATTATTTATCTACCCTTGAAGAAAAACTTAATGAAGGCATCCTAATCGGACATGAAAAAGGCAGAGCGGAAGGTCGAAAAGATAGGGATATTGAAGTCGCAAAAAACCTACTTAAGGCTGGTATCTCGATTGACGTCATTTCCCAAACAACCGGTCTTCCTAAAGCTGAAATAAAACAACTTCAGGAAGAAAATACTTTTTAACCATTTTTGTTAAGCTCTTCACAAAAGAGGGATTTCATAGCCCTAAAACATGCTTTATGCCTTTAACTACTGATGTATCGCTTAAGAAGGTATCAGGCTTTTTAGATGGCTCCATTGCAACTACTTTCCTTGAAACACTAGATGTTGGCTGATCTGCAGTCTGCTTTTGTTGTAGAAATACAGTTTCCTTTTTAGCCAAAAACTCTTCTAGATGGCTTTTCACATGAACTAGAAACTCACCAGTTTGTTCAAACTCTGGACAAGCTTCTTTTGCAGATGAGTATAAGGTTTTTGATATTTCAGAGAATTTACCACTTCTTATTTGCCCAGCCACCTTTAAGAATACTTCTACAGGATTAAATTTTAGATTTGTAACTGGTATTCCTGACTCAATAGCAGCACCCTCTAATGCTTGTTCAAATTCTTTTGCAATAGGTAATGCATGAATTTGCGCTTCCTGTTCAGAAATACTTCTTATATTGTTAGAAATATACTTTTGGCCTGTAACTTTTCTTATAAATACATCTAATAAAAGAAGTGTACCATTTGTATCAATACCTTGAGCTGTAATAGCTTTAGAAGGTTGGGAATGCTTCATATCTATAGCTGGCTTAAAAGGAGAAGAGATAAACTGAGAAATACCTTTAACAGCATCTACTATAGTATTAGCAAAAACATTTACCCATGAAGATGGCTTACTTGCTCCACTTGTAGCCTGATTGTTCTTTATCTTTGATTCAAGATTTAGTGAAGGTAACGCTCTTGTTGTATTAGGAGCTAAAGCCTGATTGTCAGAATTAGTTGAGAAAGGTGGTTCTATGTGGGATTGATCTATAGAACGACGGCTGCGTCGCCCATTCTCTGCTTCACTTGAAGATTTTGCTGCTTGCATTTTTTCGTTGTTCAATTTCTCTACCTTTTCTCCAATAAAAAAAGGTATTACCTCAGGTGTTTGACTAGCGAAACTTCGAATTGCTTGTGGTGCAAATTTAGCTTGCAATAAATGAGTTATCTCATGAGCTAAGATATTATCCATAGCACGTGATCTGAATGTTACAATATTACGATTGTTTACGATCACCCCCTCTGACCCATCGCTGTTAGCACCCAGAATGTCATTATACTGTTGAAAATCTGCCCTGTTATTGAAAATATAATACGTTAGATCTCTTTGCTCCACGTTCTCTGCAAAGCAAAACTTTTCCTAGCTCTTTTATTCTACTTTCCCTTCCTTCTTGATTTACTAACTTACCCTTTTTATTTTTCGTTAATACTGAAAATAGATAGTAACCGGGGCTTCTTTTGCCTTTTTTTTCTGCCTGGTAAATTTCTTAACATTTATAGCTTAGGTTAGTTACAAATTAAGAGCAATATTCACTAGGGATGATGTCATCCGAGTAGCTTGACTACTTGGATCCAGGAAAGTTTGCTTGTGAGCAAGCAAACTATAGCTAACCCAAGTAAGGTTTCCCCGAGTGCTAAAATCAATAGCTGAATTGATATCGGGCCAAAAGTTCTGCAGAGCTTTTCTTATGGCATGCTTGATGGCAAACCATAACTTTTCAATTGGATTTAAATCCGGCGAGTATCTTTGTCTTTGCACATATTGCCAAATTTTTCAATTATCTTTTCTCTTGCTTATCTTCTCCATAGTCATTTTTTTCTCGTCTACTACTTTCAAAACACGTTCCCTCAGATCCTCACTTTGGCATCATTCTACCTTATCTTATGAATTAACAGACAGTAGAATCGAAAGATTATTACAAGGAAAAGTCTACACAGATCGACCTTTTTGTGAATCTGCGTTTCTGCTTTCTTCAACTTGTTTTGCAAAAGATGTTTCCTGTTTGCTGATATGCTGAAGTGGCTTAGCAATTTCGCGCACAACGGCAGTAACTGCTGTTAAAAATGTTTTTAACAATG
This sequence comes from Wolbachia endosymbiont (group A) of Sphaerophoria taeniata, assembly GCF_947250735.1. Lineage (NCBI taxonomy): Bacteria > Pseudomonadati > Pseudomonadota > Alphaproteobacteria > Rickettsiales > Anaplasmataceae > Wolbachia > Wolbachia endosymbiont (group A) of Sphaerophoria taeniata. Next base: position 489,678 of record NZ_OX366344.1, on the reverse strand, counting down.
CACCTAAAGCTCCACCAACTGCTTCCCTGCCATATATATGAGCTTGCTTTTCGTTATCGTCAGCAGTTTCCCCTGCTCTCCTTCTTGGATCCATCCTATGAGCAATCACCGAAAACAACACTCCCCTGATTGAAGACTTCACTCGTTTTTTTGCTTCATCATCATGTGCTGTTTCATGTCCATGACTTAAGTGTTTAGCGTTCATTAGCTCCTTTTTTTGCTGGGCAAACATGCTACTTAATACTTCTTCTATTGCTTGCTTCCTTCTTTTCTCTCTAACCCTTTTCATAGATTCTGATTTATCGCGAGTATGCTTTGTGGTTTCAAATTCTGCATCAATATCTTCAGACGCAGCCTGACTATATAAAGTCTCTATGAGCCTGTCTATGCTTCGCTTTATTTGCATAGTCCTTTCGTAACTATCCAAATTATCAATTCCTTCGTCGATCTGATTTAGAATATCCTCAAAAACTTTTAAATAGTCTTGAATATACTGTATGATGTATTGCTTATCTTCCTCTTTGTATTGTTCTTCTTGATTTTCATTTTCTAAACTTCTCTCTCTTCTGTCATTGTTATTTTCTTCAATATTACCACCGTCTTCCTCGAAAAGGTTTTCGTCGTTCATGATTTTTTTTAATTTAGTTAAAATTCTCACCAGTTACTATTGTATATGAAAAAATTAAATTAACATTAATGAAAAGCGTTTACAACTTCAGCACTCGCTAAAATTACAGTAAAACTGTCAAAAGCAGCGGGGTCATAATATCTCTCATACAGTTCAACTGAACACCTTAATCTGATCTTTTCCTTAGTGTTAAAATTAATTTCATAATCATTATTAGAGTTTAATATAGCAGAATTACGTAATAATTCATCAGCTAATACAGAGTCTAAAATTCCATTAATTTTTATCGTAATGTGTCTGCTTCCAGCACAATCGAGCACTTTTCTCCAGCCAAAAGAAGAAATATCTTTCACCTCTTCTCTGTTATTACGCAAAGTAAACCTTAGGTTTCGTATATTATTTAACACAATAAAATTATTGTCATGATCTTTAATTTTTAGCTGTAATTTGCTCATTATCGCCTCCTTTCATTAAAATATCAAAATTAATTGTTGAATGTAAAATTTCATCGTGCTGACTCATAGCACAATTACTTTCCAAAATAGTTTCATTATCAGAATATTTAATACTCTTAAGTATCAAGTTAATATGCCTTATAATGGCAAACATACTGCCTATATGATGGGTATATATGTCGCATGAAAATCTTGCCTTTGTAGCAAAATTGGACAGCATGTGCAGATTATTATAATTCACTACATGCAATCTCAGGTAAGGAATGGTGACCTGTTTAGGTAAGTAGTCATAAATGTTAGTAACATATTTCCTTAAATCAGAGTTTGCTTTTAGTGCTGCATAAATACTATTGTACAACTCGTTTATAGCTTGAATTTTTTCCATGATTAATCCTCGAAAGATATATAGCTAAAACATAAGCAGCGTTTCCCGATACAAACTCGTCATCCCGCTGCTTGTTAGCAGCCGAGATACCGTGACGGTATGACGTAGGACTGCTGTCATTCCGCTACTTGTTAGCGGCTGAGATACCGCGGCGGTATGACGGTATTTATCTCGTCATCCCGCTGCTTGTTAGCGGGATCTATGTGAGATACCGTGACGGTATGACGTAGGACTGCTGTCATTCCGCTACTTGTTAGCGGGATCTATGTGAGATACCGTGACGGTATGACGTAGGTAGCCCAGTTTGGATGACAAGAAAGAGCTACAAAACAACCTTTGGTTCGCGAAATGGAGAATACACCTTCTTCACTTCAGACAAATGGCTACTTACCCCCGATTCACGATCTTAGTAAATAGCAGAAACATGCCGCATAATACCTAGTTTTATCTGCTCAGGAACATTGTCATAGCCAGCCTCGTATACAACATCAACTCTTATTGCATTCAAATAATTGAAAAACTCAACGTAGCCCCCTGCATCACTAAAATAATACTTAAGTGTTCTCTTCTCTTGACCTTTAGACATCATTGCAGTAGCCAATACTATCTTACTCACAGGGCCATAGCTTAAATAGATCCTACGAGGTACATAATCTTCATATGAAACTTGCCATGTTTGCTTTACTAGTGACTTTTCCATATGCCATTCAGCGTAATCAGTTGCCATAAAAATTAAACTTGAAATCAATTTATCATCCTGGTCGTTCTCAATGCGTAAAAAAGATTTAACCTCTTCTAAAGTAACTGGAAAAGATTCAGGCTTAGATTTACGTTGCACATGTATTCTTGGTGAAGTAGATCTTGTTGACATGATAACCCTCCTTATAAATATATTTTTGTCATTCTAACGCTCCTTATTTTGTCATCCCAGCACCTTCTTCTGTCATCCCAGTGTCACGCACTGGGATGACAAAAAAAGGAGCACTGGTTCCTTTATGACGGTGTCATCCAAGTGGCTGACACTGGTTTCTTTATGATGGCAGTGCTTGACACTGGAATCCAGCCTTTCACTGTCAAAGATGTTATTTTTAATATAAGGTTAGTCACTTTCGTGCTCACCAACTTAATCTCTAATCAAAATTTCTGGATCCAAGTAGTCAGGGCACTGGGATGACATCTTTGTGTTTGAGGCAAAACCGGCTATAATATTTCTTCGCAAACAAATGTTCGTACAGAGCTACTTTCATGACACCACGATTATGCTATAAATTCTTTATCGTATGAATATATTAAGAAGAGAACGTATTAAAGCTGTTTCTCCTTTTTTATTGATAAAATTTGAACTTATAGCATATTCAACTAGGCTGGATTTTAGTAGATTAACATTTTGAGAATGAATATTATTGAAGATGGAGTTTAACTCTTTAGCAAGCAGACCGCGAAATTTTTGCACACTGTCATATGCGATATTTTCAAGTTCATGTGCAAATTTATCTTGAGCTATAGTTGTTATATCTTCAATTTCCTTATTAAACTTCTCTAGCTTTTTTTCGTTATTTTTAAAATTTTTCGTAAAAGTTTTCATATCAATTAAACTCAACTACTATTATGATTATAATGATAATGAAAAACTACCGAAGTAAAAAATTCACACTACTGTGTAACTCATAACTGTACGAACATTGCAATTTCGGCCTACCAGGAGGGCAATGCCTTTTATCCAAGTACCCTCTTCTTGTCATCCCAGTCTGGGATCCAGCTTTTTGGTAATTTTACCGAAAATGTTTGCTCGTTTACAATCAATTTTCCTGGATCCCAGTGGGCTTTGTTGCATCACACTTTATGAGATGGTGATTTATGGTAAATTCATGTAACTATCTCAAATTTAGCCATACCAATATCAGTGAATTTATTAAGCAAATAGCATTTGATTAGCAGTTCTTTTTCTCGATTTATCTCAGATTTATTCCTAAAACTAAATCCGAATATTTGCTTTAATCTTGAGAAAAACCCTTCAATATAAGATCTTTTCCCATAATTTACTTCTTTTTTCCATTCTTTCATGCCATCTTCACCGTATAATTTTATTAACCTAATAGCAGCATTCCTGTCAGACATATAATCTATTTCTGGATGTTCTGCCGCATTGTTTATTGGTGGAATTTTTGTCTTTATATCATATTCGTTACACAACTTATAAAACTTGTGCCTATCACATGCCCTATCTGCATATAGTACTTTTATGGCATGCTGAAAATCAACTTCTTTTAGCAAATCACAAGCTCCATAGTGATCAGAGTAGACACCGTTACTGTATTTTACAGCTATGGCTTTTTTGTTGTTTATATTCAACATTACGTGCAATTTTCTCGTTTGCTCATAGCCACGATATTTTCTGTCAGTGCTATTTTCCTTGCTGTGTGTTGTTGTATATACTAATTCCTGTACTGTCTATAGCAATTTCGATATCTTCCATATTATTTTTATCAATTCTGCAATCATTTATCTTAATATTAAGTTTCTTTTGATGCTTGTGAATAGCTGATAACTGCCAAATCTCTTCCTATTTGTTGCAAATACCCTTTTATAAACCCGACTGTTTGTCTTAAACCAATTCTAAAGAAACTGACGATTATATGCACCAAAATCACAACTTTATCACTATAAATATAGTTGCCGCCCTGCATTTTTGGACAATTCTCGTACCAATTTTCTATGGCGTCATTGATATAACAAAAAATGCTTCCTCTTTCTTGGAGAAATTTGTTATATTCATGGCAGTTACTGACTCTCATTTTTTGTGGCATATTTTTTCTTCAACAGTTAAATGGCTATTTATAATGAATTTTGTCAGTAACTGCCAGTTCTTTTCACTTGAGCGATGCAACAAAGCCATCCCAGTGTCAAGCACACAACTGTACGAACGTTGTAGTTTGGGCCACCAGTGGGGTGTCATCCCAGTGCGTGACACTGGGATCTCATTTTACTTTATGATGATGTCATGAAAGTAGCTGACACTGGAATCCAGAAGACAACCAAATAATAAAGGCTAGATCCCAGTATCACGCACTGGGATGACAAAAAAAGGAGCACTGGAATGACACCCTACTTAACCCGTCATACCGCCGCGGTATCTCCTTAGCATAGATCCCGCTAACAAGCAGCGGGATGACGATTGTCGTTTAGCTACAAACATTAAGAAATTTACCAAGTAGAAAAAAAGGCAAAAGAAGCCCCATGGTTGGCTAATTACTTACATTATACTTTCAAGTATGGCGTTTTTTTATTCTAAACGTTTAATAACCGCGATTCAGTTGCTTTTAAGCCGCAACTAATCTAAATTATAAACATTAAGAAATTTACTAAACAGAAAAAAAGTCAAAAGAAACCCTAGGGTAGCTAATTATTCACTATCCATTTTTTAAGTTGGCGTTTTTTAATGTTTTAAATAGCGTATTTCAGCTTGTGTAGGTAAAAACCTAGAAATTTGATAAAGACATAGAGTGCACATAGTGCAAAAAATTAAACATGAGACGCCAGATACGTGAGTTTTTTTGTCATTTAATCTGTACAGAGAAGATAAATAAATAGCTTCAGTTTCATGATAAGGGGGCTGGCGGAGTTTGTCAAGGAAGTTTTTTCACTTCTGCGGGCTACCTGGGTTAATATTATATAGGAGGTCTGCTGCCAATAAAGCCTAAACTTACCAAATACATTTCTGTAGATTCAGATCTACTTGACTTTGGTTTAAAATATTTTACTGTTTTAAACATTTTTTTTAGCTCGTTAAAAAAATCTTTATCAGATTCTCCTTGGAAAATTTTTACTACAAACGTGCCACCATGGCTCAAGAAATGCTTTGCAAAATTGAGCGCTGCCTCACATAAAAGCATAATTCTGATATGATCCAACGATTTTAAACCACAAGATTCGGGCGCCATGTCAGATAAAATTACATCAAATTTTTGATCCTTGAATTTTTCTCTTAAAATTTCAAGCCCATTGATAATATCACATTGTATAAACTCCACTCCATTAATTGCGTTCATTGGTTTCATGTCAAGAGCAACTACATTTGCACCTTTCTGAGACGCGACTTGTGACCATCCACCAGGAGAAGCACCAAGATCAATAATTTTTTGCCCTTCTTGGAATAATTTAAATTTATTATCCATTTCTACCAGCTTATATGCTGAGCGTGACCTATAACCATCCTTGCTAGTTTTTCGCACATACTGATCATTCAAATGACGATGTAGCCACCTTGTTGAAGATAGTTTTCTGCCTCTAGCCGTCTTTACTCTAGTTTTTATTGCTAATACCCTACTTATTATTGATTATATCTTTGAGCTCTTTTTCAACTACTTCTTTTACCAGTGCATGTAGATATTTATTCAGCCATTCTGAGAGCTGAGGTTTTAAAAGAGATGTAACTAATTCTTCAACAGTAAGATTCGCTCTTTTTTGTTGTTTATGCTGCAATTCGTTTTGCATTTTTCCAAGCAGCGCTTTGATCTCTTCCATATTCTCTTTTAAAACTAGATGATCATTATTTTGCGCTTGTAAGCCGCTATTACTCGCTTTGTTATTACTCATTTGGATATTATCGTACAAATCAATGTCTTTTTTTTCTTCTGAATTGTAGCTATGGCCATTAAATTGGTTGTTGTTGCAAGCCATTTCCTCACTTTGGTCATCATTATCAATGTTCTCTTCTTTACCATTTTCTTTTTTGCCATCTTCTTCCATGTCTTCTGGATACTCTTCTTCAAGGCATAGCACATCATCATTTTCATCCTTTATTTCTGCTTTATCGTTACTTGCGTTTTTACCCGATATAGCTTTTTTTATATCTTCTAGAATATCCTTTACAGATTGATTGCCTTGTTCATCATGCATAGTGCTAATACCATTAAATTTAGAGATTTATACTATTTATTATAAAAAGCAAATTATAAACACTAGTTACATAATTGCTTTTTGCTTCAACTAAGTCTGAACGTGCTTTAAATAATGCATCTTCAGTGTCCAAAAGGTCAGATGTACTCTTTAAACTTAAGTTTACCTCTTGCTCAACTCCTTCCAATGCTAAAGCTGCTGCTTTTTCCGCTTCTTGACTTGCTTTAATAATGGCTTTTGCTGTTAGCACATTATTCCAAGCATTTACAACTGCTTGTTCTATATTTTTTACCGTTTCATAATAATCGTAGGTAGATTTTTTTGCATCCATTTTAGCTTTACTGACACCAAAAGCATTCGCTCCTTTTTTAAAGATTGGAACATCAAGAGTAAAAACTATATGAACATTTTCTAATAGCTTGTCTAATTTTACACCATCATTCCCAAAATTTTTGCTTGCGCTTAGATTTAAAGAAGGAAGCCACTTGGAGCTTTCAGCGATCACTTCCATTCCGGCTGCTCTTTTTTGATAAACTGCTGCTTTTAGAGATAAATTATTGGTTTTTGCTAATTGTAAACATTCATTTAGCTCTGGGACAGAAGGTAGTTTATCATTAGCTTCAGAAAGGTCATCAGCATCTTCGCCAATCAAATGATAATAAGCAATATTTGCCAATTTTAATTTACCTTCAGCATCAACTCTTTCGGATATAGAAGACGAAAATTTTGCTTTTGCTAGCAAAACTTCAGCGTTAGTAACTTCTCCAAGGGAAAAGCGTTTTTTCATAGCTGACAAATGTTCCAAAGAAACGCGTTCTTTATGTTCTCTGAGCTTTAATATTTCTGTCTTTTGTAAAACACCAACATATGCTTTCACAGCATTAAGTGCAACCTCTTGTTTTAATTGCTGAAATCGCATTTTTTCTGCTTTGAGAAGATGACTTGATCGACTGAATGTGGCAAAGGTGCCACCTCCATCTATTATCCTTTGGCTTAATATCAGACGTTTTCCAGGTAAATTAGGTTGATTATAAAGATTAAAATTACTATCAAAATTGTACTGCAAACTAATGTCAGGTAAAAATCCAGCTAACCCAGAAGACTTAAGCTGTTTTTCTGCGCTTTTATATTGGTAAAATTGAGACTTTATTTTTGAGCTATTTTTGATCGCTTTGCTTATAACTTCTCCCACATCGGTTGCATAGCAACTTATAGTACTAAAAATGATCGCAAGTGTAATAATCAATCGAAACATTCTACTTCCTGTGCATATTGGTTGCGCAGCTCAATTACTAACATAAATTACTTTAATAATCAATAACTAATATTGTTGACACTATTGAGAAATTAAGTATATAGTAGCTTACTATTGTTTAGTTAAATTACAATGAAAACTTTTTTCTTAAAAGAGAAACAAATCGACAAAAAATGGTTTGTCATAGATGCAGAAGGATTAGTGGTAGGAAGGCTTGCAGCATTTGTAGCGACACTATTGCGTGGAAAGCATAAACCTGAGTATACACCTCATATGGATTGTGGCGATAATGTAATTATTATCAACGCAGAAAAGGTGCATTTTACCGGGAAGAAGCTTAAAGATAAAATTTACTATAAGCATACAGGTTATTCTGGTGGTTTGAAGAAAACTACTCCAGATAATATTTTAAATGGCAAATTTCCTGAGCGTGTAATAAAAATGGCAGTGAAAAGGATGCTTGATGATGGCCCTATGGCGCGTAGACGCTTTGAAAATTTGTATGTTTATTCTGGTTCAGAGCATAAGCATCAAGGGCAGCAACCTGAAAAGATAGATTTTGCCTCTTTGAATCGTAAAAATAAAAAGTAATGGAGTAAAAATGAAGAGTTCTACAATAAATAATAATGATTGGTCAGAAAAGACAATTAAATCAGCAGTTGATTCGCTTGGTCGTTTATATGCTACAGGCCGAAGAAAAGAATCTGCAGCAAGAGTATGGATAAAGCCGGGAAGTGGAAAATTTAGTGTTAACAAAAAAGGCGATCTAATTTCTTATTTTAAAAGAGAGTCAGTGTGCCAAATAGTGAAAATGCCATTTGTAGCAACTTCTACGTTAGACAAATATGATGTATTCGCAACTGTAAAAGGTGGAGGGCTATCTGGTCAAGCAGGTGCTCTAGCTCATGGAATAAGCAGAGCTTTAAGTAGTGTAAGCCAAGATTTGCATTCTATATTACGTAATGGTGAGTTCTTAACTAGAGATTCGCGTGTTGTTGAACGTAAGAAATATGGTCAACATAAAGCTCGGAAAAAGTGTCAATTTTCTAAGAGATAGTTATTTCATAGTGGTGTTTTTTTGTAAGTATTATACAAATATTTGCAAAAGTGTATAATATCCTCTATTTTTGTGATGAATTTAGTTGACTATCGGTGTCAACATAATATGCTATTTGTGTGATTTTTCAATATTAAGGTAATTTATGAGTAAAGAAGATATAATAAAACAATTAAAGGAAGATTGTTCTGGTCAGAATATAGATATAACAAAATCTGATTTGAGCAAGATTCATGATGCGTTTATTAAAATAATAAAGGATGAGCTGCATGGGAAAGGTGAAATACGTTTGCATGGAATAGGAACATTTTCTACTGCTATAAGTCAGGAGAAACAATGTCGTAACCCCCAAAATGGTGAGATCATGACTGTTCCTGAAAAGACAAGGGTAAAATTTAAAGCAAGCCAAACTCTTTTAAGTATTTTAAATGAGAAGGAAAAAGCAGCAGTTAGTTAGACATTATCATTTTCATTGTTTTTACTACGCTGTGTAAGCCATAAAATACAGCTTCGCTAATTAAATAGTGGCCTATGTTAAGAGCTGAGATGTGAGGTATTCTTGTCATCTTCTTAGCGTGTTTATAAGTTATGCCATGTCCTGCGTGGCATTCTATTCCTAATTTATTGACGTACTCTGCAGCATTAGTAATTAACTGTAACTTTTTCTCTGATGGATTATCACAGTAATCCCCTGTGTGAATTTCTATTATGTCAGGTTTTATCTCTAGCTTCTCAAGATATTTTAGTTGATTAATATTTGGATCGATAAACAGTGAGACTTTTATGCTAGAGCTATGCATTTCCTCTATTATACTAGAAAGTTTGCTGTGCATATTAATGATATCCAGGCCACCTTCGGTTGTTAATTCTTCTCTTTTTTCTGGTACTATACTAATCGAATAGGGTTTTACCTTTTTTGCTATTTTAAGCATTTCTTCCGTGGCTGCAATTTCAAGATTTAGCTCAGTGCTAATGCTTTTTTTTAGGTTAAATACGTCTTCATCTCTAATATGCCTTCTATCTTCTCGTAAGTGTACAGTAATAAAGTCTGCTCCAGCGTCAATGGCTATTTCTGCTGCTTTCAATAGATCTGGGTAGGAAGTTCCGCGTGCGTTGCGGAGGGTTGCAACGTGATCAATATTAACACCTAGTTTCACAATCTACCTCAAAAATTATTTATGGATTATACATGTTATTAGGTCTTTTGCATAGTCATTGTTTGATTAGCAATACCATAGCCGAGAGACGGGGTTGGCGAAATGTGTCAAGATGGCCTAGCATCACGCGCTGGAATGACATTTGGGAGTATATTATCCGTTTGTCACTTCTAAATGATAAAAGCCTCAATGAATTTATTAGTTTATTACATGTCTCTTTTCATGTATAAATCTATAGAAAGTTTTATACGGAAGTTGTTTTATGAGCAAAATTATAGAAATCAGAGCGCCAAAAACTCTTGGTGGTGAGTCAGTTACGGAAGGTATAGTAAAAATAAAGAAAAATATTGGAGAAGCAGTAAAAGTAGATGACTTGATCTTTGAAATTGAGACTGACAAAACAGCACTCGAATTAACTGCAGAAGCTTCAGGGCAAATAACTGAATTTCTCGTAAAGGAAGATGATGTGATAAGTCCTGATCAATTGTTAGCGAAGCTTTCTGTGGGAGAAGTAAAAGAGGAAGCGAGAAAAGAAGATAAAAGCGAAAGTTCTGCTAAAAAAGATGCTCCATCAGCTCGCAAAATTATGGAAGAAAATGCAATTAATGCAGAAAGTGTCAAAGGAACTGGCATGGGAGGCAGAGTAACAAAGGCAGATGTGATAGGCCACATGAACAAAGCTGAACAGCCTGCAATAAAACAATATGAATTGCCAAAAAGTGTAGTGAGTGGAGAGCAAAGAGAGGAACGAGTAAAAATGAGCAAAATAAGACAAGTAATTGCTGCTCGTTTGAAGGCATCGCAAAATACTGCTGCAATACTGACCACGTTCAATGAAATTGACATGAAAAATGTCATGGATCTAAGAGCAAAATATAAGGACACTTTTGAAAAAAAATATGGAATAAAACTTGGTTTTATGTCGTTTTTTATAAAGGCAGCGGTGCAAGCACTGAAAGAGATCCCTGAAATTAACGCTGAGATCTCAGGCGATGAGATCATATATAAACATTACTATGACATAGGTGTTGCTGTTGGCACCGATAAAGGTCTTGTTGTACCAGTTATTCGAAATGCTGATCAGATGTCATTTGCAGAAATTGAGTTGACTTTAGTTGCTCTTGGCAAAAAAGCTCGCGAGGGTAAATTACAAGTATCAGAAATGGAAGGCGCAACATTCACTATCTCAAACGGCGGAGTATACGGTTCACTCCTTTCTACTCCGATAATAAATCCTCCGCAATCTGGAATACTTGGAATGCACTCAATACAAAATAGGCCAGTTGCCGTGGGCAATGCAGTAGAAATCAGACCTATGATGTACATTGCCCTCTCTTACGACCACAGAATAGTGGATGGCAAAGGAGCAGTGACTTTCCTCGTTAAAATAAAAAATTATATAGAAGATCCAAATAGATTAGTTTTGGAAGTGTGATTATAAAATAAGTGATTGTTAATCTAGTATTGCTAAAAACCTAAATATCATCTAGCTCTGCCAGTAGTTTCACAACTTCCGGGTGATCAGGGCCGTAATGTTTCTTAAAGATGGATGAAGCCCGTTCAAACAACTCCTTTTGTTTCTTGTGGTTACCTAGAGCACCATGGGCATCGCTTAGGTTTATCAGTAGTTTAGCAACTTCAGGATGATCAGGTCCATAATGTCTTTTAAAGATAGGTAAAGCCCGTTCAAGCAACTCTTTTGCTTTCTTAGGATGACCTAAAAACCTATAAGCGGCACCTAAGCTTTTCAGTAATTTAGCAACTATGAAATGATTAGAGCCATAGTGTTTCTCAAAAACAGGTGAAGACCATTCAAGCAACTCTTTGCCTTTCTGAACATTACCTAAGCTAATGTGTCTATTACCTATCCATATTAACAAATCTGCAAGATAATTCTCCTCTAGTATTTGTTTTTCCAAAGGATTGTTTTCTAGCCAATCATCTATATATGATGAGAACGCCTCTAAATGTGGTAATAATTGTTGTTCCTTAGCATAATTTTTTAATTTGTTACTGTCATCAGGGGAACTTTCTTTTAATAATTGAAAAACGGTTTTTATATCTTTTTTAATTTTTCCACTTTCCTCTGACTTTAGCCTAATTACATCTTGTACTAAACAGTGAATAGAAACACTACTACTCTGCTCATTGGACACTAGCATCGAATATCTCAATAATATACCTAATACTTCTTCAAAAGGTTTTTCTTCAGAATTGTTCTCTACAATCTCAGGAAATATTCTTAACAAATCTTTAGGAATATCATTGTCTAAATATGCACAAGCTACTAACAACTTGCTTGCTAGTTTAGACTCATTACGAATTGCGTCCATTGTAATATCCCAAGTAATAAACACAGGCTCATGGTTAGAATCCTTAGGTAGTGTTTTATGAGATAATAAATAAAGCTTCCTTTCTGCATAAATTTCTAAGTAACGTGAGATAGTCATTTTGTTTTCTTTGATGTAAGCGCAAGCCTGAGCTAAGGCCAAAGGTAATCTACCTAACTTTTCTGCCAATATATCTATATTTGGCCTATCGCTTTCTGAAACCTGGCCTAGAATTTTCTTAACATATAATTCTGATTCTGGGGGAGTAAAAACGTCTACACCTATACTCCCTTGTGGCCATTCAGTATTACGAGACGTAACTATTATTTTGCCGCCTTTTGTAGGTCTGAGCTTAGAAATGACTTCATAATTTGATACATTATCATAAATCAACAACCAGCCTTCACGTTTAGAATCTTCTAGCCAGTTTTTCACATAATAAGCTCGCTGTGCAATAGAAATGTTGTCTTCATCGTGAATAATATTTAATTTTCTTCCTAAATTAACATATTCACTGAGTAGTTGATCTTCATCTTTTGCATTAAACCAACATATTGCCTTGTATTCTTTCCCATGTTTTTGAATAAAATCTAGCACTGACTGTGTTTTACCTACTCCACCTAACCCGTACAAAGCAGTTAATATAATTGGCTCATTTTTTGTCTTTAGATGATTTACTATTTCTTCATTGAGATATTCTCGTTCAATGAAATTTCCACTAGCTATTTTAGGTGGAATGTTCCACCGTTCAAATAAATCTTCTCTAGGTTTGAGACTATAAAGATGTTCTATAACTTCCCTAAAATAATCGTCTTTTCTTGTTAGATAAGAAACTTTGCTACCCTGTTGTGCCCACCATTTCTCTACCTTGTCATATACACGGACAAAAACTGTATCAATATCTTCTTCCCCTGATATTTTGTATACATTTCCTATTTCTTTCTTAATAATATCATCTGATTTTGAATGATTAGGTTGATTAACTACAAACCTTATTCTAAGTAAAAAATCTTCTATTTCATCTTCACTGCCGCAACTGAAGTATTTTTTCAGTTCAATATGATTTTTTATTTTATAGCACGTTCCTTTTTGACCTTCATAAATACTTAAAATGTTATCATTTGTTAACTTTGACTCTTCCAAATACTTCTCTAATGTCTCTATGCTACCTTGTTTTTCTGCACCTTTTTTTAAGTTCACATTAACATTAGTATGAATGACAAGTGTGATATCACTGTCCTTACACTCAGGGTTTTGCTTAATCTCAGGATGAGATTCAAAATATTTGTTTAACCCGAAATCTTCTTTCTGTTGCTTTCTATCATTTCCATCAATAAACAAATCTTCAAAAGTAATATTCTTCGAAGGGCGATATGTATTGCAGTGCTTAGCTTGAGCCAAGACAACTCTCGATTTGTTTTCCTGATCTTTACATTTAAAAAAAATATCATCAAAGGCTCCAAAGCCTTCTATGTTTGATGCTAACCAAAAGTCAATTTTACTACTTAACCCATGAAGTAGATACAGCATTAATAATTTTACTTCATACTTACGACCTTGATCACCTGTTGATGTGCCATCTCTCTTCTTAAATTTAGGATTACCAAGTTCTTCAGACTGCTTATTTTCTACATTCATACCCTACTAAACCTACGAATAACTTCTTTCTATAAAAAATTAAAGTCACCAAGTGCCTAAGATAATGCAACAGATTCTTTAATATTTCGATAACAGTGCCGAACAGGGTTGATTTTGTTTTCTATCTTAAGTATAAAGACTCCCCGAATCTAATATGTCATTGCTGTAGGCTGCATTTAGTAATATAATCTCATATTAAATAAGACTTTACTTAAGTTTATGCTAGATTCTCCGCTAATTTTGACAGCCATTCTTATATTTTTCATTTTTACGTTGTCATTCTTTTTTATAAGAAAGATATTTGGGTCAACAAACAAGAAGATAATAAAATCCTTTAGGAAAATTGTTCAGCAAATAAATGCATTAGAAACAGAAATGCAGAGCTTATCTGATGAGGAGCTTGCTGGTAAAACTCAAGAATTCAAACAGGAATTGAAAAATGGGAAAACGTTAAATGATCTTCTCGTACCTGCATTTGCAGTTGTGCGTGAAGCCTCTCGAAGGTTTCTTAACATGAGACACTTCGATGTTCAACTGATCGGTGGAATGGTGCTCCATAACGGCATGATATCAGAAATGAAAACAGGAGAGGGAAAGACACTCGTTGCAACTTTAGCAGCATATCTAAATTCCTTAGAAGGGAAAGGCGTGCACGTCGTAACTGTTAACGACTACCTTGCGAAACGAGACACAGAGTGGATGAGCAAATTATATAATTCTCTTGGGGTTTCTGTTGCGTTTATCACGAATAACTTGACAGACGAAGAGAGAAAAGAGGCTTACAGTGCAGATATCGTGTATTCCACAAATAACGAGCTTGCCTTTGATTACCTGCGAGACAATATGAAATTTTCTCAAGAAGACATGGTTCAGAGAGGCTTTCACTACGGAATAGTTGATGAAGTAGACTCAATACTCATTGATGAAGCTCGCACTCCGCTTATTATTTCTGGCCAGATTGAGGAAAACAATCAGATATATAAGCATATCAATAAAATAGTAACCAAATTAGTTGACTCTGATTATGAGGTGGATGAAAAGGGTAGGGCAGTGTTCCTTACTGAAGATGGTATTTCACGAGTGGAAGAACTACTCAGGTCATACAATCTCATTCCTGAAAATTCCTCGCTCTATGATACTGACAGCATGATAATGACTCATTATATAGACCAAGCATTACGTGCACATAAGCTGTTTACTGCTGATAAAGATTATATAGTAAAGGATGGCAAGGTAGTGATTATTGATGAATTTACTGGACGTATGATGGAGGGCAGGAGATATTCCGATGGTCTTCATCAGGCACTTGAAGCGAAGGAGAATCTTGAAATTCAGCATGAAAACCAAACTTTAGCATCGGTCACATTTCAGAATTACTTTCGTATGTACAATAAACTTTCCGGAATGACTGGAACAGCAGCAACAGAGGCAGAAGAGTTTCGTGATATATACAGACTAAATGTAGTAAAAATTCCAACCAATGTACCTGTAAAAAGAGTTGATATTGATGATGAAATTTATGGCACAGGAAAAGAAAAATTTAATGCTGTGTTGAAGTTTATAGAAGAATGCCACAAACGCCTTCAACCGGTCCTTGTTGGCACGGTAAGCATCGAAAACTCTGAGAAGCTTTCTGCGCTTTTGCAAAGCCATTCTCTTAAGCATTCAGTATTGAATGCTCGTTATCATGAACAAGAGGCGTACATAATAGCACAAGCTGGAGTGCCAGGTAGTATCACTATAGCAACTAACATGGCAGGACGTGGAACTGATATTCAACTCGGTGGAAACGCTGAAATGATTGCAAAGGTAGAGCTAAAGAAGATAAAAAATGCTGATGAAAGAGAAAAAAAATACCAAGAAATAGTCGAAAGAGTAAAAAAAGATAAGGAAATTGCTATAAAAGCTGGTGGTTTATGCGTGGTTGGAACCGAAAGACATGAAAGCAGGAGAATAGATGATCAATTACGCGGCCGTTCTGGTCGTCAGGGGGATCCTGGACTTTCTAAGTTCTTTTTATCGCTTGAAGATGATCTAATGAGAATATTTGGTTCTGATAGAATGAGAAGCTTTTTACAAAAAGTAGGGTTAAAGAATAACGAAGCTATTCATCATCCATGGATCAATAAGGCACTTGAGAAGGCGCAGAAGAAAGTTGAAGCTAGAAACTATGATGTGCGGAAGTCTTTGCTTAAGTTTGATGACGTAATCAACAACCAACGTAAAGTTATTTTTAAGCAGAGAAACAATATCTTAGGCAACGAAATTAATGATTTACTTGAAGTATATAGCGAAGTAAATGAGAGCATAGTAGAAGGTATAATCCAAAGTGGCTATTATGAGGATTATATTGAAGATATAGTCAAAGAATTCCATACAAGGTATGGAATAACGCTTGATAAAGAAGATTTAGCAAAGTTTTTAAACAAACAAGAAGCTTTGAATTATATAAATGATAAGATACAAGAATTTTTTACTGAGAAAGAAAAATATTTCAACAGTCAGCACACTACAGATTTGTGGAATACGATCGTGAAGCAAGTAATGATAATGACACTTGATCATTTATGGAGGGAGCACCTTTCAACTTTAGAAAGCTTAAGACAAAGCATAAGCTTACGTGCCATGGGGCAGAAAGATCCACTGAATGAATTTAAACGCGAAGCTTTCTTGATGTTTGAGTCAATGCTTGAAAAATGGAAGGAACTCACCATTCATCGCTTAGCACACTTTAAGTTGGCAGACAACCAAGAGATAGGCAATAGGTTACATTCTGCGAGAAATAGCAGACTTCCCAAAGTCTCAAGAAACGACAAGTGCCCTTGTAATTCTGGGAAGAAGTACAAACACTGCCACGGCGCAGTTACTGTGGTAAATTAGTAACTATGGTTGTACAGTTTGTTTATTTCCATCAACATTACTGCAGCTAACCTCACTTAGCTTACTGTTTAATGAATGCTCTGATGACTTATATGCAACCCCATAGGAAATTCCACCAACGATCAGTGCAGATGCCACAGTAATTCCAACTATTGCTAGTGCAGGTAATGCAGTAGCGTAAACGAGTCCTAATGGAACTACAACAGCAGATATAACAACCCCAACGGCTCCTGCTTTTGTAGCTTTAGGCCTATGTATACATGATGGGTCTGCACCATAATTTAGCAGAAGTTTTGCCATTTCTGGATATTTACTATGCCAAGCACAACTCAAAGGGGTATATCTATTTTTATTTTGTAGATTGATATTAGCTCCATTTTTTAGTAGAAGTTTCACTGTCTTTATATGCCCGTGCTCAGCAGCATAATGCAAAGGAGTTCTTCCACCTTCATCTTGTAGATTGATATTAGCTCCATTTTTTAGTAGAAGTTTCACTGTCTTTATATGCCCGTGCTCAGCAGCATAATGCAAAGGAGTCCCTTTATCTTCATCTTGTGCATTAACGCCTGCTCCTTCTTCTAGCAAAACTTCTACTACTTGTGTATGCCCATGCTAAGCAGAATAATGTAAGGAGGTTTTTTCCCATTCATCTTGTACATTAACATTAGCTCCGTTTTTTGTTAAGTATCTTACTACTTTTTCATAGCCATTTTCAGCTGCTATAAGTAATAAATTGCACTTGAGTATTATAAACGTGTAATTTATATCAAATTCGCTTTTTTTCCACTCATCATATATAAGTTGATTTTCCTGCTGCAGCTTATCTTTAATTCTATCAATTAAATTTTCCTTACTCAGATCTGGACTACTGTTGACTTCTTGTAGTATTAACCTTAATGTCATTTCCTTCTCCAAGATATAAAATTTTATTATGGCATATGAAGTGGATTATGTTAATGAAGAACTAAGAAACTGGTTCTTCTTTTTTTCTATAGCTTTAGGTTTACCTACAATTTGAAAAACAACAAATTCGTCATTCCGCCGCAGTATCTCTAGATCCCGCTAACACGTAGCGGGATGACGAGTTACTTAACGTCATACCGTGATTTATTCACGGTATCTCAACCGCTAACAAAGCGGAATGACTAGACTTTTTGATTTACTCCCACTCAATGGTTGCTGGTGGTTTAGAAGTTAAGTCATAGACAACTCTATTTACTCCGGAAACGTTATTAACAATTATACTGCCAACATTCTGTAAAAAGTCCCAAAACACTAGCGAATGCTGATCCTTATCTTCAAATGGAAATGCATCAGCCGTCATACCATCGGACGATGTTACAGCCCTTAAAGCACAAACATATCCGTATGTACGACCATCTCCCATGACGCCTACAGTTTTTATTGGTAATAATACAGCAAAAGCTTGCCATATCTTATCGTATAGATCGTAATTTTTCATCGTATTAATATATATTTCATCTACTTCTTGCAATATTCGCACCTTTTCTTCATCGACTTCACTTATAATCCTCACTGCAAGTCCGGGTCCAGGAAATGGATGTTGAAATATTATCTCGTCTGAAAGCCCAATTTCTTTTCCAAGTAGCCTTACCTCATCTTTAAATAGGTAGCGTAAAGGCTCTACTAGCTTCAGGTTCATCTTTTCTGGCAACCCACCAACATTATGGTGAGACTTAATTATACTAGTGTTGTCTGAGGCATGCCCTGACTCAACTACATCAGAGTAGATGGTACCTTGCATCAAAAAATCCACATCACCTATTTTTTTTGCTTCTTCTTCAAACACTTCAATGAAAGCGTTACCGATAATTTTTCGCTTTTTTTCTGGATCAGTTATTCCCTTTAACCTACTCAAAAATAAATTTGATTTATCAACGTAGTTTATCGGAATTTCTTTCAACATAGCAATGGTCTGGTTCTTGCGTAACAACCCAGTATCGATAAAAATACAGTTCAATTGTTTTCCTATAGCTTTATGTGTGAGAGCCGCTGCAACACTTGAATCAACCCCACCACTTACTGCAGCGATTACTTTTTTCTCTCCTACTACATTTTTGATTTTTTCCTTCTGCTTTTCAATAAACGATTTCATTGTCCAGTCTCTCTCGCAATTTGCAATATCCAAGAAGTTAGAGAGCAATTTACTGCCATTTGTTGTGGGCCTCACTTCAGGATGGAACTGAGTACAGTAAATCTTCCGCTGTTCGTTGACAATTATTGCAATTGTTTGATTTATCACACTTGATGCGATAACAGTAAATCCCTGTGGTATAGTATCAACACTGTCCGCATGGTTCATTAATACATCCACTTCAGAATTAACATCCCAGGTATCCTTTATAATGGGGGATTCTTTTAGTATCTTGATTTTAGTTCTGCCAAACTCCTGTTTGAAACTCTCTTTTACTTTTGCTCCAAAATAATGACAAATGAGTTGCTGTCCATAGCATATTCCAAGTATAGGAACGTTTGTTGCCTTATTAAGTTTTATAATTTCATGTACTACTCTACTTTTTTCAGAACAATCATCATTTACAGATTGTGGTCCTCCAGAGAGAATAAACCCATTGAATTTTGATATTGTTTCAAAACTGATGTTGCTTGGAAATATTTCGCAATACACACCCATTTCCCTGACTTGTCTTGCGATAAGCTGTGTAAATTGTGAACCAAAATCAATAATGGCAATTGCTGACAATTTGCTCCTCCATATTATTTAAAAGTGATATCTGATAATAAAGAAAATAAAGAAGTAAGTAAACTAAGACCTCTTAAAAGCTTTGATGTATGACTTAAACGTTAGCTATGATTTATTTTGAGTTGACAGAAACTTTGCACGGTGGTGACTCAGAGTCCTCAGTTTTTCTTTGGGGTCAAGTCATACTTTAAAAAAATCCCAACCGTTGCAAATTTTACCGGTAATTCTTGTGCCAGCCGTAGAAGGAGCACTATATTCTTCCCCATTGTAAATAAACTTTCCCTCATTACTGACTGTAACTTCATACATTTTCTTTTTATATTCTCCAACAAGTGTTCTACCTATAAAAAGAGCTTTAATAACTTTTTGATTTTGCGTCAAGCCATCATCAACTTGCACAATTTCTTTAGGTTTATCTATTTTGAGCTCATTTAGTGGCTCATTACCCACCATATTGTTTAATACTTTATTTATTATATATGTTACTGCCTCATCTTTGACTTCTTCTACCCTTTTATCTACATATTTTTCTACTTCACTACGCACATGCCTTTTCAAACTTTCAAGCAAATCCTGTAAGTCGAGTAAAGTTAATTCAGATGTTTCCATAAAAACCCCCAGTTTTATTATCACGTATCAATAATACATCTAGTATACTTAAAATATCTTTAAGAAAGGCGACTCTGACCCTCAGGTAGCTAATGTTAACTACCGATATCGTACGTGAACCAAAATCAATGATGGCAATTGCTGACAACTTACCCCTTCATATTATTTAAAGCAATATCTGATAATAAAGAAAATCATGGGGCAAGTAACCTATAGCTAAAGTGGCTTAGGTTTACCTACAATTTGAAAAACAACAAATTCGTTATTCCGCTACTTGTTAGCGCCGCGGCGGTATGACGTAGGGAAACCTTCTTGGGTTAGCTATATCTGTTTTGCCACTCTGCTGAACGGATACTTTGAAAGTAGATCTATTATAGAATTGATATGAGCCTTATTTTACCCTAATCGTTTATAACCTTTGGCACTACGAAATACCCATGCTCAGGTTTTGTATTGGACAATATCTCTTCTTTAATGTTTTGAGAATTTATAACATCATCGCATACATGAATGTCCTTGTCTATACTGCCATAACGCATAGGAGAAACACCTTCAGTATTAACTTGTAATAAAGTATCATGTATCCAATCCAGCATTGTCAGTTCTTTGGAGTAGTGATCAATCTCGTCATTTGATAACTTAATCCTTACAAGCTGTGCAATTTTAAGCATTTCTTCCTTGGTAATTGTTATTTTTCTCTTATTTGCAAATTCTATTAGTGAAGTAATAACGTCTTCTGTTGACTTAGCTGGCATCTTTACCTCCTTGGATGAAGTGAGTTAAAATATCTACGACCGAAACAACTTCTATTTTACCAGTTTTTTCAAGTTTGTGAAGTATAGTATCCGTAATCACTAATTTATCTAAAGAAGAGGAAGAAATTTTTTCAACTGCACTTCCTGAAAGCACGCCATGTGTGATGCATGAAATTACGGACTTTGCTCCGCAATTTTTTAAAGCAAGGGCTGCATTACACAATGTTCCACCAGAGTCAACTATATCATCAACAATGACACAATTTTTATTCGCAACTTCTCCTATTATGTTCATTACTTGAGATGTGCCTGCTTTCTCCCTATATTTATCTACTACAATAATCTTATCACTTAACCCTATCTTGTACTTTTCCTCTAAAGTCTTTGCAAAAGCACGTGCTCTGCCAATTGCTCCAACATCAGGTGCAACAATTGCCAAATTTTCCTTGTGTATACAGTCAACAAATGCTTCAAAGCAGTTCAAATTAGTTATCGGTACATCAAAGAATCCTTCAATTTGACTTGAGTGCAAATCAATCACTGCAACACTACTTGCACCTGCAGTTTGAATAAGATTTGCAACTAATTTGGCATTTAAAGCAGATTGCATATTATTGTTCTTGATAATTCTATCTTGTCTGCTATATCCATAATAAGGAATAATTACTACTATCCTTTTGGCTCCTAATCTATTTACTGCATCAATTATAAGCAGAAGCTCCATAAGGTTATCATTCACAGGGGGAGAAAGAGATTGTACTATGTATACTTCTTGATTATATAGATCATTTGCTACTTCTACATTTACCTCGCCATCGGTAAACTTTGATATCCAAGCAGAGGATGGTTGAACATCTAGCCGGTTAACTACTGATTCCCCTAATTCTTTACTAGCATTACCTATTATTATCTTCATAATATACCAATTGAGCTTGTAAGATTATACAGAAATTATGAAATAATTGAAATGTAAGTTTCTTTATCTAGCATTCTTGTCGGCAAATTAGGTACCTCTTGTACAATGACCTGTCATTTTCACGCATTGTTTCAATATACAGACCCAAATTGAAACAACTATACAAAATCCTGCTTATGTTTCAAGATAAATGACTTTAATGAAATATAATTTACCTTACCACTTCGTTTTGATTCTCCAGTTCAACATAGGATAAATTACTCATACATTCTCCTAATATTTCCTCCTTTTTATCATTATCTAGTCCACTGCTAAACCCCTGACACTTTTTCTCAAGAGCTAAGCGTGTAGCTATCTTACTGTTTCAGACAATAATTCCGGCAACTCATTACGAATCTTTTCCTGCTCTTCCTCAGAGAAATTGGCAAGGTTTTCCCTGGCCATTTCAGAAAATTTTTGAGTAATCGTTTCTTTTATCATTCCACCAACTTCCTGTTTATTTAGTGTAATAACTACCGATGGATGCAAGCCAGATAAAGACTCAACCATTTTATTGTATGTTCCACCTGAAGTAAGTAAAATAGCGAGGTTTAAATGGCATTAAGATCAAAATTATTGGATGAAAAAGTGGTTCACTAATAATGAGAATTGGTATTAGCTATAGAAAACTTGTATAGATTTTTTCTACTTCTGTGATATCATAAGCCTGTAATGATAAAATAAGCAAATATGGATAAGTCAGCGTATGAGATCATAGAACATGAGTATGATGTGGTAGTAGTGGGTGCAGGTGGAGCAGGGCTCAGAGCAACGCTTGGGATGGCTGCAACTAATTTTTCAGTTGCCTGCATTTCTAAAATTTTCCCTACACGAAGTCATACAGTTGCAGCACAAGGCGGAATTAGTGCAGCTTTAGGTAATATTGGTGAAGACGATTGGCGCTGGCATGCATATGACACAATAAAAGGTTCAGACTGGCTTGGTGATCAAGATGCAATAGAATATATGTGTAAAAACGCTGCTAAAGCTGTTATTGAACTTGAAAATTTTGGCGTACCTTTTTCTCGTACAGAAAATGGCAAAATATACCAGCGTTCCTTTGGTGGAATGACAACTCACTTTGGTAAAGGAAAATCAGCGCAGCGCACTTGTGCGGCAGCAGACAAAACTGGGCACGCAATCCTTCACACTCTATATCAGCAGTGTCTTAAATTCAACGCTGAATTTTTTGTTGAATACTTTGTGATTGATTTAATTATGGATAGCGAAACCGGAGCATGCTGTGGAGTTCTTGCTTGGTCGCTATGCGACGGTACATTACATAGATTTCGCGCACATTCGGTGGTGCTAGCAACAGGTGGATATGGACGTGTTTATTTCTCTGCAACAAGTGCGCATACCTGCACAGGTGATGGTAATGGCATGGTAGTAAGGGCTGGATTACCACTTGAAGATATGGAATTTGTACAATTTCATCCAACAGGAATATATGGCTCAGGGTGCTTGATGACAGAAGGGTGCCGTGGAGAAGGGGGGTACCTCGTTAATTCTCAGGGCGAAAAGTTTATGGAACGTTACGCACCAAAAGCAAAAGATTTAGCTTCCCGTGATGTGGTAAGTCGTGCAATAACAATTGAAATTAGAGAGGGAAGGGGAGTTGGACCGAAAAAAGATCACATGTATTTAACTATAGCGCATCTTGATCCGGAAGTAATAAAACTCAGATTGCCGGGCATCAGCGAAACCGCAAGAACTTTTGCTGGAGTTGATGTCACTAAAGATCCAATACCTGTTATTCCAACTGTTCACTACAACATGGGCGGCATTCCAACCAATTATCATGGAGAAGTGATCACGCTGAAGCAAGGTAAGGAAGAAGTGGTAGATGGACTATTTGCAATTGGAGAAGCTGCATGTGTCTCTGTGCACGGTGCAAATCGACTTGGTTCTAACTCACTTCTTGATCTTGTGGTTTTTGGTAGAGCTGCAGCGCTCAGAGCAAAAGAGAAACTAAAATCCGGTACACCACATAAAAAATTGAGCTCAGATTGTACAGATTGGATAATAGATAGGTTTAATAAAATGCGATTTGCTTCTGGGAAGCTCAAAGTAGCAAAAATACGCAGCGAAATGCAGAACACTATGCAAAAGTACGCATCAGTGTTCCGTGTTGCTGAAGTTTTAGAAGAAGGTAAAAAAGCTATAAAAAAGGTAGCAAAAATGATGCCTGATGTTTCACTTGAGGATCGCAGTATGATATGGAACAGTGATTTAGTTGAAGCACTGGAGCTTGCTAACATGATCCCACAAGCGGTTATTACCATGGAATGCGCAGCCAATCGAGAGGAGAGTAGAGGTGCTCATGCTCGTGAAGATTTTCCTGAGCGTGATGATAAAAACTGGATGAAACACACCATAGCGTGGCTTGAAGAAAAGAAAGGTCAAATTAACGTAAAAATTGATTATAAAAAAGTGGCTGAAAAAACTCTGAGCGATGAAATTGACTTCATCGCTCCGGAAAAGAGGGTATACTAGCTTATAACTAGGAAACCTTCAACACATTTGTGCGTTGCTCTTTAATAGATGTATCTTTTACTTCACTTTTTGGATTTCTTGCACGCTTTGTCTGTCGGTCATTGTCAGTAGAGTTCTTTGTTTTATTAGTTAGTTTTTCAAAACATTTCTTAACACCACTAAACCCTAAAGTGAGAGCAAGACATGTAGCTATAGCAATAGCTGCGAGGAATAAAGCGGCAAGGGCACCAATGTAACCCTGAGAGACACCATATGCTACAGCTGAAATGAAAATAACCGTTGTTATGGATATTAATGTTTGACGGGTTCTCTTTGCTGGATCTATGTACTTTCCAGCAGCAGATACTGCTTTTCCTGTAGTAGATGCTGTTTTTTCTATAAAAGAACCTGCTTTTTCAATGCCAGACTGACATTTTTTTGAAGCAGTTTTACAGTGGTATTTTTCCTCGAGTTTCTCCTTTAGCTCTCTAACCTTTTTTTGTGCTTCTTGTGTAATTCTTGGATATTCTTTTAAATTAAGTAAAGTTAGATAATACTTTTTAGTATCAAATGTTTGACCTTCCAACTCTAGAGAACAGGGATCAGCGCCCATTTCTAGCAGCATTGCACAAAACTTTGTTGTATTGCTACAACTAACTGTTGAATCAAAAATTGTTCCTTGCTTTAGATATTCAATTTTTTCTTTCCTTGCTTTTGTTTTTAGCACCGCTTGTAGAGGCGTGTCTTCTTTCTGGTTGGTAGGATCTACAGCTTCTCTCAATTTATCTTGAGATATCACTTCTTTTTCTACTAAATTCAAAATTAACTCCAAATATGCAACTTTTTGCTCTCCTTTAAGTAAAGCAATATGATGTAAAGCATTGTTGCCATTTGTGTCTTTCAGGCTAATATCCGCCCCTTTCTGTAGTAACTCCTCAAAAAGTTTTTTATCATTATTTTCAATTGCTGAATGTAATGGATTACTATCTGGAGTATTTATGGTATACCCTATAATTTCTTTAATTTTTGTTTCTGTATTGGTTTTTATTTCTGGTTCTAATTCAGACTTCTTTACTGACTCTGCCAATTTTTCTAAGAAGTTAAGATAATATATTTTTTGTTTTTCGCTTAACTCCTGTAATTCTTCTTTAGACAACTGCAAATCATCAATATTTGCTCCTAATTTGAGCAATTGTATAGCAGATACTATTGTATTGTCGTAGTGTGGTATAAGTTTTTTAAAAGGTGTTAAAGTTTTTCTAGGTGTAGTCTCAAAACTATGTTTTTCTTTTGTTACTTTACTAAGTAACAATGCTTGCAGTGGTGTTTGACCGTTGCCATTTTTATCGTTTACAGCTTTTTCAAGTTGTGCTTTAAGTTGCTCTTTTCCTTCCTTCTTACTCACATCTAGTACTGTATTTAAAAAATCAAACTTTTGTTTTTTCTCTAATTGTGTAACTATTAGGTGTAAAATATTATTTTCCTTTTTATCTTTTACACTGCTAATATCCGTGCAACCTTTCAGATATTCTCTAAATTTCCCTTGATCTCCATTTTTGATTACTTTGAATATTGGCTATTCCTCATCAGTATATTGAACATTGCTGTTCGTTATCCCGTTGGTTTTCTCCACTTCTTGGTTTTCATTTGCTGTGTGGAAAATTGGTATACCCGAAATGTGGTCTTTCTCGTCAGCATGATCATCTTCAGCTTCGCTACTGTTGCCGCTTTCAATTCCACTGTCTTCACTTTTACCCGTTATCCCGTTCTCTACTTCTTGATCTTCACTTATTGTGTTAGCACTACTGATTGAATGCTTCTTACTAGCGTCATGATTATCTTCAGCTTCGCCACTGTTGCCGCTTTCGGTTTCACTCTCCCTACTCCCTCTACGACCAATTTCATTTTGATCAACGTTATCAGGATGATCTTTTTTGCTGCTCTTGTTAATAGCTTCTGAAATTACTTGTTCTATTTCCTCTTTTTTTGTTGGGTCTAGTTTTTTTGACTGTTTGATTTCTTTTTTCAATGCTGGAAGGAAGTGTTGAGTATAATACTTATAATATTTTTCTTGTTCTTCAGGTGATTCTCCTAATTTGGTTAATACTTCGGTTAATATCTTAGGACTAGCCCCTTCCTTGAACAATCCCTTGCATTTGTTGAGAGTCTTGTCTTTCCCAACTTCTGGGTGTAGGTGTTTGTGCTTTCCTTTTGTTACTTTTTTCGTTATAATGCTCAATAATTCATTGTTGTGTACTAACTCACTAGATGTAGAATTTTCTTTTGTCATACCAAAGCCTCACTAAAAACTAACTATTTGTGTATCTTTGTAGTTGTAAGTGTCAACAATTTGAGATTGAGAACTAACAACTAAAAAGCTAGATTTAAATTTTAAAATGTTGTATATGTAATTGAAATACAGGCAGAAGAGCGTTTCTGCTAGTATCATAGTTAAACCTCACTTCAACGATTATCTACTATTTTAAATGTTTAGTTTTAAGAAAGGATAAATATTGGTATATAGCTAAAGTGAACAGGTGCAAAATGTGCTATACCGCGGCGCTAACGAGTAGCGGAATGACGGCATATCAAATTGTAGCTAGCTATAGAACGTTCCCTACTAGCTTATTCATGAATTGACGTAGTATTGATACATCGCTCATTTTAGTAGCTGGGTTTTCTGTATATTCTGATTGACTTGATGATTTTTGTACCTCTTGCTCTTCTAAATCGTTGGACTTATTTTCTATATCCTTAACAGAGTTATTGCATTGTGTATCATTTTTTGGTGCGTTATCTTGAAGTGTAAGTTGCTTTTCTTCAGTAAACTTTCCTTTAATTTTTCCAAATCCTTCATAAATATTTTCTAAATTCAAGTAAATAAGATAACAAACTCCAATAACTGCTATAATAGATGAGGCAGTTGCAATTGTAATACTTCCTTGAGAAGCGCTGAATATTACCGCACAGGCTAAAGCAGTAAATACAAGCGTTGTCACTACTTTACAAACAACATTATTGACATACTTCACAATATCGCGTGCTTTTAACTTCTTGCCAAAATTGCACTTCAGTTCAGTTCTCATATAATCTGGAATAAGCGCTCTACCCATTGATTTCTCTATTCCTTTTATAATTTTATAATACTCTTTGCTCCATAATCTTTCGGGTAGTATTAACTGCTTTGGGTCAACACCATTTTGCACTAATTTTACACAAAACTTGATCGTGTTATCACGGCTCTTAGGATTGACCAAATTATGTTTATCTTTTGTCGTCTTAGTAATTAGCGCTACTTGTAGTGGTGTGCGTTCTTTTTCGTTAGTGGCGTTTGCAGCTTTACTAAATTTCTCTTTTTCCACCGAATTTAAAATCAACTCTAAACATGTAACTTTTTGTTCTCCTTTGAATGAAGCAATATAGTGCAGAGCATTTTTTTCATCTTTATCTTGCACAGTAATATCTGCACCATTTTGTAAAAATAACTCTAAGGCTTTATATCTATTTGTTTTTTCAAATTTTCTATCTGTACATGATCGATCCTCATTCTTTTCTTTTATATGCTGAAGCAACTGATGAAGAGGTGTTTGTTCTTCCTTGTTAGTAGTATTTACAGCATTACTAAATCTATCTTTATCTGAAATCAACTTCAAACATGCAACTTTTTGTTCTCCTTTGAATGAAGCAATATAGTGCAGAGCATTTTTTTCATCTTTATCTTGCACAGTAATATCTGCACCGTTTTGTAGTAATAGCTCTAGGGTTTTATATCTCTTAGTTTTCTCAAATTTCTTAAGTGATCGGTTCTCACTCTTCTCTTGTATGCGCTGGAGTACCTGGTGGAGCGGTGTTTGCCCTTCTTTTTTATCATTTACAGCTTTTATAAATTGTTCTTTTTGGCTTGCTTCTAGCAATATATGGAGAAGTTTAAGTTTTTGTTTTGTTTCAGGTTTAACAATCAAGTGTAAAGCATTATTATCATCTGTGTCTTTAAGGCTAATATCTGCCCCTTTTTGCAATAGTTCTTTAAAAAGTTCTTTATCATTATTTTTAATTGCTAAATGTAATTGATAATTATCATTACTATCTGGAGTATTTATGGTACGTGGTATAATTTCTTTAATTTTTGCTTCTGTATTGATTTTTATTTCTGGCTTTAATTTAGAGTTCTTTCCTTGCTCTGCTAATTTTTCTAAGAAATTACGATAGTATGTCTTTTGCTCTTCTTTTAAGTCTTGTAATTTTTTTGTAGATAATCCTAAATTATCAGAGCTGGCTCCATGCTCTAACAATTTTGTAAGAAACTTAAGTGTGTTATCGTTATCTTGGATTGTATGAAACTCATGTTTTTCTTTTGTTATCTTGTTAATTAGTGCCACCTGAAGAGCGTCCTGATTTTCACTATTAATGAGTTGTGCTAAATCTTCCTTGGTGACCGTTTTTATTAGGATACCCAGAAACTTGCATTTCTGTTTCTTTTCGAGCGATGCAATAAGGTGTAAAATATTATTTCCTTTTTCATCTTTTATGCTGCTAATATCCGTACAATCTTTTAGATATTTTCTAAATTTCCTGTTATTTCCATTTTTGATCGCTTTTAGTAATTGAACATTATTATTCGTTATTCCGTTGCTTATTTCTACTTCATGATCATCTTCAACATCGCTACCGTAGCGACTCTCTGTTTCACTGTCCCTACGATCATTTTGGTTGTGGGTAAAACAATATTTGCTATTATAAGTAATTTCTGAAATTGCTTGCTTTACTCGCTCTTTTGTTTCATTTGGTGTTTTTTTCGATCGTTCTATTACTTCATCTAGCACTGGAAGGAAGCATTGGACATAATACCTATAATATTTTTCTTGTTCTCTAAGTGATTCTTCTAATTTAGTTAATACTTCAGAGCTAGCACCTTCCTCAAATAACCTTTTGCACTTCTTGAGGGTTCCATCTTGACCTCTTGGTTTTTCACGCTTGTGTTTTTCTTTTTTTACCTTTCTCTCTATAGTGCCATACAATTGCTCGTCTTTTCTATCCTGCTCTCGCTTTTTATTTTTATCTATGTATTCGTCTAATTTATCTGCATTAGTAGCTAGTGCGCTTAGATCTATACCCATACTAAAACCCCAGTATTAAAAGCTATTTAAGTTGTCAGCACTAAACTAACAACCAAGAAGTTTGACTTTTAAATTGAGCTAAACGTTGTATATGTGATCAAAATATAGGTGGAAAGGCAGAAAACTAGTTTCTATTAGAAAATCTGTTATCATAGTCAAATCCTCACTTGAACAGTTGTCTACTATTTTAACCATTTAATCTTAAAAAATAATAAATATAGCTAAAGTGAGTAACTGCAAAACGTGCTACTGGCTAAAATATAGCTAAACTGACTTACGACAATTTGAAAAACCGTCATTCCGCTACTCGTTAGCGCCGCGGCGGTATGACGGTCCGCTACGTGTTAGCGGAATCTATGCTGAGATACCGCGAATGAATCGCGGTATGACGGTTCGCGGCGGTATAGCTATAGGATAAGAAACTATAGCTGCAGATCGATGCTTTTATAAATCTTCCAGACTTGGTTTTTCTTTTAGTTTTTTAAGTCTTTCTTTATTTAGTATGGAGCTTATCTCTTCTACACTTTTATCAATATCATCATTGATTATTACATAATCATATTTATCACGTTTGCTTATCTCTTTTTGAGCTTCGGCTAATCTGCGCTCTATTTCATCCGCACTGTTGCTATTACGCTTTTGCAGGCGTAACCTCAGCTCTTCCATTGAAGGGGGAAGTATAAAAACACTTACAACTTTTTTTCTCATGAGCTTGAATAAGTGAAATGCCCCTTGCCAGTCTATGCTTAGTAAAACGCTTATTCCACTGCTTAAGTTTTGCTCTATAAAATCTCTTGGTATACCATAAAAATTCTCAAAAACTTTGGCGTATTCAAGCATCTGACCAGCTTCGCATAACTCGTGAAATTTTTCT
Organism: Wolbachia endosymbiont (group A) of Sphaerophoria taeniata; assembly: GCF_947250735.1. Classification (NCBI taxonomy): domain Bacteria; kingdom Pseudomonadati; phylum Pseudomonadota; class Alphaproteobacteria; order Rickettsiales; family Anaplasmataceae; genus Wolbachia; species Wolbachia endosymbiont (group A) of Sphaerophoria taeniata. The sequence continues at coordinate 459,487 of NZ_OX366344.1, read as the reverse complement.
TCGGTAACGAAAAAATAGTCTTTTCCATTTATTTCGCCAGAGCGAGGCTTGCGCGTAGTCGTAGAAACAGACCTAACTAAATTAGTTGATCGCTCAAGTAATTTTTCTGATATAGTAGTTTTTCCAGCTCCAGAAGGAGAGGATAGAACCAATAATATGCCCTCACTTTTTATGGTCATTTTTCTTTGCATTTTTTAATATGGCGCTTTTTGGATCAGAGTTTAAAAAGCTAGAACCTTCTAAATTAGAATTTGATAAGTTGGTGCCAATGAGAGAAGAGTTATCAAAGACAGTATAGCGCAAATCGGTTTTTTCAAGATTTGCCTTATTCAAATTAACGTTTACAAACTTTGCTCTACTCAATGTTGAATTAGAAAAATCAGCATTTTCTAAATTCATATTCTTAAATTCAAAGTAAGAATAATTTACATTAAATTTTTCACCCTGTGATATTTTCTCTTGCAAATCTCCAATTGAAGTTATAGCATTTTCTAACCCTGCAAGTTTTTTCTGCCCTTGATTGTCAATCAAAATTGAATTATCAAACTTGCAATCTGTTAAATGAGCATCAGCAACTGAACTTTTATATATGCTTGAAGAGTGAAAAGACATATCACTAATTGTTGAATTGCTCAAATTGCTAAGAAAAAAGCTAGTTTTCCTAAAGGCATTAGCGTGAAGCAAAGAAGATCTGAAATCGCTTTCAATAAAATTTGAATTAGTTACTTTTAAATTGGACCAGCTCGAATTATCAGCTAATAAATTAAAGAATGTTGAATTTTCTATTTCACTGGAATCAATATTATGGTGAAAAAGTGTACTGTTATAAACTTGAGAGTCTTGGATTTTTATCTTATACATTGAAGTTGTAGAAAGGTCTGAATCTTCTATCTTCGCAGAGGTGAATAGTGAATGGTCAAAAAATGAGCCATTCATGTCAGAATTCGCAACTTTAGTATTATGAAACTTTCCGTGACGAATGTCAGCATTAGAGACATTAACTTGATGCAGTTCACTAAAACTAAAATCAATATTGGATAAATCAGCATCCTGAAGACTTGCTCCAGAAACATATACATGTTTTATCTTGGAACCATTTAGTATAGATTGAACAAAACTTGAATTATCGTCATTCACATAGGAAATTTGTGTGTTGCTTAAATTAGCTTCGTCGAAGTTACTGTTAATTATGATAGAAGAATTAAGGCAGGCATCGGAAAGATTGCTACCTGTAAAGTCTGATTCTTTTAACTCTGCACCATATATGTTAGCATTTTTTAATGAAGAAAATTGTATCTTTAATTTATATGCATCCACTCCAAAGAAACTTGCATTATCAAGGTTATTTTTCTGCATAACAGTATCGTTTATTTCACTATCATTAAAATTTACGTAGCTAACATTCGAGTTTGATAAGTTGGAAAGATTCATTTGCACATTCGAGAAATTAGTATGCAAACCAATTACGTTGTGCATACTTACTTTTTTGAGATCGGAACTGATAAAATCAGCATAACTAACATGAGACTGATCAAATACGATATCTGTTAAGTTTGCAGAAACAAATTTTGTAAAACTCAAATTTGTACCTTTTATTTTAATGCCACGTAAATTAGCATTGGAGAAATTAGCACCACGTAAATCAACATCAATGAAAGACACGTCGGATAAATCGGTGTTAGAAAAATCAGCACCAATCAGACTTACTCCATCAAAAACAGATCCACTTAGGTACAATTGGCTAAAATTAGCTCCATTTAAGTTAGAGCCAAAACCTTTCTTAAAATCTTCTGGCACGCCCTCTTTGTGGCACTGCACCAAAAATTCAGCAAAGTCTTTTTTACTGTAAGATACGTATTTTGCATCATGTAGAGCGTTTAAAAAATCACTAATCTGATTTTTTTCATCATTTGTTTCGTTTCCATAACATAAATGACCAACTAAAATTAATATCAAAAATCTAATCATCTTGCTTATCGCACTGCGACTCATTGTTTTCTTTCGTTTTCACAGCCCAATCGTAAATTGCTGAGCTTTCTTTATTGTCTATTTTTCTATCCTCCAAAAGGTGTGGCATCATTTCGGCAATCGCATTTATTATATTGATCTGCTTTTTTTCGATTGCTATATCAATTGGGGATTGAAAATTATTATTAACTACTCTAAGATCAGCGCCTTGTAATAAGAGAAAGCGCACTATGTCTACCTCACCTTGTTTAACTGAATAAATGAGAGGAGTATCACCCAATTTATTTCTAAACCTTAGTATCTCTTGAGTTGTTAATCCAATTTTTTCTAACTTGCTTATTATTCCCCTTAAGCAAGTTAAGTTGTTCTTCTTAATACAGTAAAAAAATTGCTTACTGTAATCATCAATAAATACAGTTGTAGGAAGATGCTCATTAAGGCTATCATATTGTCGTTTATATATTGACTTGCTTTGTATATCTTTATGACCCCATTCTTTTATTGGTTCTCTGTTTAGCTTTGTCCATTTTTGTAAATTTTTCTTTTCACTTTGCTCTTCTTCATCTTTTTTAGTTATAGGTTTTACTCTATTGCGGTCCTTAGAATTATTGTTTGTTTCTTTCACTTTTTTTTCTTCAAACTGATTCTCTACTTTTTCTTTTTTTCCCTCTAATAATTGACTCGCATCACTTTTTGAAAGTTCATTATCTTTTATATCAATCTTCTGATCAGCTTGTAGATTTTTTTGCGGGTCAGTTGTATTCTCATTTAAATCAGCACTTAAAGGCAAAGGCTCTGGTTTCAAATCTTTATTCACTTCTTTATTGGCCACATTTGGTAAATTTCGAGCAAATTCGCCTGTACTTTCTTCTAGCTGGCCATTTGGCAAATCTTTATCAATCCTTTCACCTTCACTTATAGTTTTTTCAACCACAGAAGCTTTATTCTCGTTGTGTTGCAGCTTCTCTTTATCGGTTACTCTTTTGCTCTCAGCCTCTTGTGTTTGTTTAGCATCGACGTTGCTTTTCAACTCATCTTTTTGATTTGTGCTATCTTGCTTCCTTACACCTACATTTTCGTTTTTATGAACTGATTCAATTTTCTTTTCTTCAAATTGCTTTACAGCAAATAGACTCAGTGATCCAAATACAACAACTAATAATACAAAGTATAAAATACTCTTCATAAATATTCCAAGCATAAGCTTAATTAAGATGATACTATAATCAAATGATTAATCTACAGTAAAAAATGCCTTAGGATTTAATTTATAAAAAAACAATAGATTTTTTGTATCTGTTCAGGGGCATCGCAAATATTGAAGCAAAGTGGTCAGTGCTTACTGTACGAACATTGTGATTTGAGAGCAATCTCCGCTAGGGAGGATGTCATCCCAGTGCCCTGACTACTTGGATCCAGGAATTTTGATTAGAGATTAAGTTGGTGAGTATAAAAGTAGCTAACCTTATGTTAAAACACAATATTTTTGGTGAGGGGTTGTATTAAAAGCTGGATTCCAGTGTCGAGCACTGCCGTCATAAAGGAACCAGTGTCAGCTACTTGCATGACACCCTGACAACCGTCATCCCGCTACTTGTTAGCGGGATCTATGCTAAGAGATACCGCGAATGAATCGCGGTATGACGTAGGACTGCTGTCATTCCAGTCTGGAATCTAGTCTTTACTGGGGAGAAGAAACTCTCCTTCTACAGTGTATCCGTTTAGGGGAGGTATCTGTTCAGATGCATGGCTAATGTACAAATATTGAAACAAAAATTCCAGTGCTCCCTTTCTTGTCATCCCAGTGCCCAGACACTGGGATCCAGAAAACTTAACTTTAAATAAGTGGCTGCATAATAAACTACACATTAAACCTAAAGTGCATTATATCACCATCTTGCACGACGTAATCTCTGCCTTCAAAGCGAATTTTTCCTGCGTCTTTGCAAGCTGATTCACTTCCATACTTTATGTAGTCTGCAAAGCTTATAGTTTCTGCTTTTATGAAGCCTTTCTCAAAATCAGTGTGGATTACACCTGCTGCCTTATCAGCTGTTGATCCTATTTTTACTGGCCATGCCCGTGCTTCTTTGGGGCCCACAGTAAAGAAAGTTATCATACTCAGCACTTCATACATAATACGCGCTACTCCATCAAGGCCTGATTCTTGTAAGCCAAATTCTGATAAAAAACTCTGTTTTTCCTCTTCACTATCAAGATTTGCAATATCTGCTTCAAGTTTTGCTGAAATGCAATAAAATTTGCTTTTATTTTCCTCTGCCATTCTCTCTACCTTTTGAGATAATTCATTGCCAGTTATAACATTTGTATCTTCAACATTGCAAACGTACATAACGGGCTTTGTTGTCAGCAATTGAAGTGACTTCATTTCGGCTTCGTCCATGTTTTCCAAACTTCTTGCAGGTTTACCGAGTTTTAAAGTAGCTAATACCTCTTGCATTAATTCAAGTTGTCTCTTTAGCTCTTTATCACCTTGTTTTGCTTTCTTTTCCAATTGAGGAAGCCTTTTTTCTATGCTGTCAATATCAGCTAGGATTAATTCCATTTCCACCACTTCAGCATCTGATATTGGATCTATTTTACTGTGTACATGGCTGATATCGTCATCCGTAAAGCACCTGAGCAGATGCACGATGGCATCAACTTCTCTGATATGGCTTAAAAATTTATTGCCGAGTCCTTCACCTTTGCTTGCGCCCTTTACAAGACCTGCAATATCCACAACTTCTAATTGATTATAAATTATCTTCTCTGAACCGGCAATTGCTGCGATTTGTTTCAAACGCTGATCTTTTATCGAAATCTTGCCTATATTTCGCTCGATTGTGCAAAAAGGATAATTTGCAGCTTCGGCTGCACTTGACTCTGTAAGTGCATTAAATAAAGTTGATTTTCCTATGTTTGGTAACCCAACTATACCACAGTTAAAGCTCATATTTGCTATTTAAAGCCATAATTATTGCACAATTTAAGAATTTCTGCTATACTTAATTAGTTACTTATTGACAGTTTTGTTGGTATAGTAATATATAGCTTAAATTAAGGTAAAAATTATGCTTCAATCTAGGGAACAGAAGCTACTAAGTGATTTTCACGGTGTTGAAAGTCCGAAAAGGCTCAAGAGCTCCGGGCAAGAAATAGCTTCTTTAAATAGTAATCCTCACCCTGACAATTTTTATGTAGGGCAAGCAATTGGTAATGGAAGCTGCTTTTTTGATTCATTTAGACAAAGTTTAGAGCAGCAGAAAGAGATAAAGGTTACTGTTGAACAGCTACGGGTGGACTGCAAGGAATTTGCACAAAACAATCCGCCAGAATGGTTTGTACATTCTACTGCTAACAGTTACGATAATGATGGCCAGCGCCGTAATGAGACTGCAAGTGATTATACAGCAAATATCATGGACAACAATAGATGGGGTGATCCTGAAGTTGAAGGCAGAATACTTTGTGGAAAGTATGGTGTGAAATTGCATGTTGTAGAGAGTAACCCATTCCGTGTTGCTGACAATCAACAAGACCCGTTCTTGCATCAATTAATAGACAATTCAGGTTCAAAAAATGCAGGTGAATACAATAAAGTTAATTACGACGACAGTAGTGTTTTGCATGTAATAAACAAAGGCTATGCTCATTTCGAACCATTGCTTGATATAAACAAAAGTTTAGCAAAACAACTGCAAGAGGAAACCAAACTTAAACAAGAGCAAGAACAAAAAGATTTCCTATTAGCAAAAAAACTTCAGGTAGATGAGATCTTGGAATATTGTAACGTTTCAAAGGATATCTCTGAGAGAGCAGAGGTTGAAAAGAGATTTGATGAGTTATTGGCAGAAAATGCTAATGGAAAAATTTGTGATGTTGTAGAGCAGTGCGTTAGTGATATAAAGCAGCGCATAGAGCGCTATGAAGAGCAAAACCCTTCAAGTTTACTAAGTTCAAGATGTGGTACGGAATCGATGGCAGAACAACCATTTCATCAGCAGCAACCAATACTTGTAAAGTAAATCTTCATAGCCCTGTATATTTTTATATAGGGCTTTTGCAAGCATTTCATATAATATGAACTTGCAGTACATACTAACCTAAATGCAAGTTGACCATGAAACTAGTTTAATCATCGATGCCATAGAGAAATTTGGTGGTGAGGCTAGGCTTGTCGGCGGGTGTGTGAGAGACTCAATTTTGCAGCGTGATGTCCATGATATTGATCTCGCTACCAATTTGCTTCCTGATCAGGTGATGAAAGCGCTAAAGCTCCGTAATATAAAAACTATTCCAACTGGCTTAAAACATGGGACTATAACTGCGGTTCTAAATCAAAGATCTTTTGAGATCACAACACTAAGGCATGATGTGAAATGTGATGGCAGGCATGCGAAAGTAGAATTTACTAATAATTGGCAAGCTGATGCTTCAAGGCGTGACTTTACATTTAACGCTCTATATGCAGATAAGCATGGCCATATATATGATTACTTTGGTGGTATCGAGGATTTAAAGGCGCGAAGGTTAAACTTTATAGGCAACGCTGAAGATAGAATTAAAGAAGACTATCTACGTATTTTAAGAGCATTTCGTTTTCATGCAAAAATATGTGTCGGAGATTTGAGTGATGAAATACTAAGCGTATGCAAAAAGCATTCGCATATGATCCAAAACCTCTCTGGAGAGAGAATAAGAGATGAAATACTTAAATTGCTGGAGTGCAATGATCCTTTTCCAACACTTAAGAGCATCCAAGAATCTGATGTTTTGCAAAAGATTATCCCAAAAGAAGTAAAATGCGAAATTCTGTCTTCGTCACTTCTTTTCGGCACTGATGCACTAGTAAAATTAGCGTTACTCCTTAGGACCACCAAAAATGACAGGCTAAGTCTTGGAGAATATGTAAGCAAATTTTTACGTCTTTCAAACAAGCAAAAGAAAAAGCTGCTATTTTTACTATCCAACGATATCAAAACAGAACTTTCAGAAAAAGAGCAAAAAAAATACATATCTTTATTTGGTAGAGAATTATATTGTGATTTAGTAAAAATTTGTGGTGTTGAGTCTGGAGAAAATGTTGATAAATACATTTCGTTTGCTAATACATTCAATATTCCAAAATTTCCTTTATCTGGCGATGATTTAATAAGTATAGGTCACCAGCCAGGAAAAAGTTTAGGTAGGAGCTTGGAATTGCTAAAACAACATTGGGAAGACAGCTCCTACACTTTAACAAAAGAGGAGCTGGTGCTTTATGCTAAGAGCCTACTCTAACTGCTTTCCGACTGTTCAATGAATGTATGCTTGCAATATTAGTGTGACTCATCGAGGAATTAGGTGTGTATTCTTTTTTAGCTTTTTCTGTTAATTGGTATTCGTTTACTCCTCCTTGAGTTTGATTACACATTTTCTGATCTGGAGATAAAAATTTATCTCTTATGCTTGATGTCAGTTGTAACTCTTGAATCTTATCTGAAAAAAATCTCATTCTAGCTTCTACTAGCTCTTTCACAACAATTTCTTTAAGTAATTTTCCTAAGTCGTTATTATTATTATTTTTGCTATTAAAGCTGTGCAAGATAGAATCTCTAGTTGCAACTGCATCTTTTTCGTTAAAATTTAATTTTTTCATGCATTGCTTAACAGAAGTTAACAACTTGGCTTTTAACGTGTCATCTCGTAGTTCTTTACCTATATTTTTTTCAATGCAATGTTTGTTGACAACTTCTTTAACCTTGGCTTCTATGATCTCCCTTGCGGATTGTTTTAAATTACTTTCTAATAATTTAAGTAATTCTTTACTTTCAAATTTTCCACTATTTTTATTTGATAGAGATTTTATGGTTTCATCAAGCACGTTATGGCAAAAGTGCTTTTCTTTAAATTCAGGAAAACCTTTTTTTAACTCCTCGTTTTTCCTAGATAAAAAGTTATTGAGATTCTTATCCCCAAAAAGCTTATTGGGCAAGTTTCGTAATTTTGAAAGAGTTGATTCAGTAGTTGATTTTGCAGTAGATGCTGCGCTTACCAAACTCACTGTATCTGACGCTTTAGTTTTTGTTTGTCCTTGTGATTTTTGAGTTTCTTCATCAATATCTTCTAACCTTTTATCAACATCCTTTAACTTTTCTTCCAACTTTTGTTGTTCTTGATTATTTAACAGTTGTTGTTGCATTATTTTTAATTGTTCTTCCATGTTTTCTTTTTCTCCCTGTAGTTTCTTAATATCAGCTTTCAATTGATCTTCTACTTGCTGCTGCTCCTTTTGTAACTGCTTAATCAACTTCTCTTGTTCTGCAAGCTTTTCTTGTAACGCTTCATCTGATTCTTTCTTTAATTCTGCCTTTAGTCTTTCTATTTCTTCAGCTTTATTTCCTTCTAAGATCTGCTTTTCTTCTTCAGTAGCGTTTAGCTGACTGATTAAAATTTTTAATTTATCTTCTAAGTCAACTTTTTTTCCCTGTAGTTGTTGCTCTTGATTATTTAGTGGTAGTTGCTGCGCTAACAATTCCATCACGCTCAAAGAAGTTTTATTTAAGGTATCACCTATTCCAGCTAACTCCCATTCTTTACTTCCTTCTAAGATCTGCACTTGTTCTTGCAACCTAGCAACCTCATTTTCTGAGCTCTTTTTCTCTACTTCAGCAGTTCTTAATTGACTTCCCAAGCTCTCTAATTTGCGTTCTAACTCACGCTGACTTTCCTCATGCATTTTGCGTTCACCAAGCAAATACAGTAGACCAACTGTATTTTTTTTCCTTTCGTTTAACATTAATTTCATAATTAACCTTATTGTTAGTATTTAGCATAAAATTACCTTATTTTTTAACTTCGATTTACAGAAAATTTTAACAGTAGTAAAGTTATATATATTAGTATAAATGTTAAATAAATACTAACGCAGGTATCAAATTATGGTAAAGTCTTTGCCCGCCTAATACACTTTAAGCAGAAATGTACATGTCTGTAAGTACAGCATTTGCTTTTTCTATCGCTCTTGCTAACATTTCCTGTTCATTGTTCTGATCTTTCACATTGATTACCTGAGCAGCTAAGTTTGCAGGAAAAGTGACCAAACTGACTTCCCATAATTCCACTTGTTTTAACACTCTAGCTCCGCTTTTATGATCAACATCATACTCTATAGGTATATAGCCGATGGAAAGTCCATTGATTACTCCAGTTTTGAGCATTAAGTACGCTTCCTTTGCTTTTTGGATGCCCAAAAGTAAGTGTGCGGTTATATACAGGCCAACATCATTTTCGCAAATATCTATAATATTACCTATAGGTTCACCTGGATTGTGCTGCCAAAGGAGTTTTATTTTATTTCTGTTTAAATTTTCCTTAAATGCTCCGGGTAAGATCAGGTCATTTTGTTTATCAACTATATTAAAAACGCTAGCATAACCAGAAAATACAACGTTTTCTCCTATGCTTTTTATTGACAATGGTGAATAGAGAAATTTCTTATTCATAAAGCCTCCTGTAGTATTGGGAATTTTGTTTGCACAATGCACTGCAATGTCAAATCTATTATATGCAGTTCTCTAAAAAGGGGAAGCACTTTTCTTAGTTACTAAAAACGCTAACTGGAATCCAGATTGGACACTGGGTTATAAAAGTATAGCTTCTACATCATACCGCCGCGGTACCTCTAGATCCCGCTAACAAGCAGCGGGATAACGAGATGCCACCGCGAACCGTCATACCGCCGCGGTACCTCTAGATCCCGCTAACAAGCAGCGGGATGACGATTGTCAGGGTGTCATCCCAGTGCCTCTCTATAATGTCATCCCAGTAGCCCCTATAATGTCATCCCAGTGCGTGACACTGGGATCTCATTTTACTTTATGATGATGTCATGCAAGTAGCCTCCTTCTTGTATCTTGTCAAAAGCATCTAATGTTTTAAGCTTAAGCATTAGGTGGAGAAGGGAGGAACTCTGTGCTTCTTCTTAGATATAAAATCTGTAGAGGAGATAAGAATTCCCTTCTCAAAAGTATAGGCTGGACGGTATCGTAGAAAGACCTGAATGGTTCTAATTCTGTATTCACAAGACTAGCCTTACTTTTCATTTTTAATGGTAACGTATGGGGTTATATATGATCAACAACTTTTTGGGCATAGATATATCAAAAGATCGCTTTGATGTTTTTCTCTCATTTATAAGCAAAAAAGGAAAGCGTGAAATTAGAAAAAGAAGCTTTAAGAACGATGATCATGGGTTTCAAAGTCTACTGAATTTTCTACACAAACATAATGTAGAAAAAGTAAAAACCTGCATGGAATCTACTGGTTGTTATAGCGAAGCACTGGCTGAATTTCTACACAATGCTGGACATTTTGTAAGTGTTGTAAATCCTTATTGCATAAAATCTTATGCAAGGAGTAAGCTGATACGACAAAAGAATGATCAGACCGATGCAGAAGTTATTGCTGATTATTGCCAAAGACAGGAACCTTCTAGTTGGACACCACCTTCTCCTGAAATGAAAAAATTAAAACATCTTTATCGTTGCTCAGTTGCGTTAAAAGATGAGTTAACATTAGTAAATAACCACTTAGAAAAAAAAGAGAGACTGCCTAAAGAAGTTGCAAATGCTTGGGAAGACCTTGCAATGAATATAGCTCAAAAAATAGAAACAATAAAAAACTCCGTACGTGAACTATTAAATCAACACAAAGAATTGTTGGAAAATTTTCAACTTCTATTGACTATTCCAGGCATAGGAGAAGAATCAGCAATAGCTATTTTAGCTGAAGTTTCTGATATAGAGGTTTTTAGAGATGCCAGGCAATTGGCAGCATATACAGGAGTTATACCACGAAATATGACGTCAGGTTCCTCTGTATATGCCAAACCCAGATTAAGTAAATCCGGTTCACAAACATTACGTAAGGCACTTTTCTTTCCTGCCATAGTAGCTAAGAATCACAATCCTATCATTATGAGCTTTTGCCAAAGATTAAAGGAAAAGGGTAAGCATAATATGGCCATCGTTGGTGCTGCAATGCGTAAGCTACTCCATATCATTTTCGGTATTCTGACATCCAAAAGTGCTTTTGATCCTAACCATATCAAAAACTACAGGGCTAGGAGGTTGACTGAAGGTTTAGTACTTTAAAATCAAAAATGCTTCCTATCTATCTTATGTAAAGTGGTATCTTACACAAATTTATTGAATGTTGTTGGTTAGTGGATATGTTGATAAGTAAACTTCATCTGTTTTGTGCGTATAAAACTAATTTACTTATCAACATATCCACTAACTATAATCTGTGTACTGTTACACAATTGGAAGTATTTTTTGATTTTATGATGCAACTTGGGAAATTTTTATAATTTTTTTGTTGACTAACAAGACGGTATCTCCTGTCATCCCAGTGCCCAGACACTGGGATCCATTTTGCATGTAATTCCGCTATAGTATTATGTTTTAGTGTAAAGTTTGGTATTTATCCATTAAGTTCGTTTACGAGCAAAGTTCGCTAGATCCCAGTGTCACGCACTGGGATGACAAAAAAAGGAGCACTGGTTCACCTTATGACGGTGTCATCCTAATACCTTCCCCTGTCATCCAAGTAGCTAACACTGGGATCTCATTTTACTTTATGATGATGTTATGAAAGTAGCTGACACTGGGATCCAGAAGACTTAATTTTAACCAAATAATAAAGGCTAGATTCCAGACTGGAATGACATCATAGGGGCACTGGGATGACAGCAGTCCTACGTCATACCGCGATTCATTCGCGGTATCTCTTAACATAGATCCCGCTAACAAGCAGCGGGATGACACCTCTCTTGGGCTCTTTTAGCTACAAACATTAAGAAATTTACCAAACGAAAAAAAGGCAAAAGAAGCCCCGTGGTGCGAGTTTTGACTCTATATTACTGTAAGTGGCGCTGTAATAATGTGCTAACGCTTAAAATAAGCGCGATTTGGCTGAATGTAGAAAAAATAAAAAAGACATGCAGCCGCTATAATTTTATGTAATCCGCCAAAAAATACCCTAAGTTTTTTACTGAATTTTGTCATTGAGCCTGCAGGTCAAAAACAAGTTTTGAGTCAGAAATACCCCTAATACTACAATAAGGAGGCTGGCGGAGTTTGTAAAGCAATTTTTTAGCCCTGTCTCCTTGCTATAATGTTCATATCGATAGAAAAGCAAAAGAATAGAATGAAATATCAAGTGATATCCTCTATAATTAAATTTTTTGAATGAAGAGATGACGATTCGTGTAGGAATTAATGGTCTGGGTAGAATAGGCAGAGGCGTATTGCGTGCTATTTTCGAAATAGAAGAATATAGCAAACAAATAGAAGTTGTAGCTGTCAATGGATCGCTCAGTGCAAAGCAGCATGCACATTTGATTAAATATGATTCTGTTCATGGCAAATTCAGTGGTGATATTGACTTTAATGAGTCTCAAAATTGGCTATCTATAAATGGCAGAAAATTTTCTTTATATAGAGAACGGAGCCCTGAAAATATTCCTTGGAATGTTGATGTAATACTTGAATGTACTGGTGCATTTAACAAGCGTGAAGAAGCAATAAGGCACAATGCAGAGAAAGTGATTGTCTCTGCTCCAGTTACAGATGCTGATGTAACTATAGTTTATGGTGTGAATAATGATATGCTCAAAAAAGAGCATAAAGTAATATCAGCAGGTTCTTGCACTACAAATTGCCTTGCTCCGATTGTGAAAGTCCTACACTCTAATCTAGGTATAAAAAGTGGCTTTATGACTACTATACACGCCTATACGAATGATCAAAATGTTCTTGATGGCAATCATAGAGACTTATGCAGAGCAAGGGCTTGCGGATTATCTATGGTGCCAACTACAACCGGGGCAGCAAAAACAATCAGTTCTGTAATTCCTGAATTAAAGGGAAAGCTAGATGGCACTGCCGTCAGAGTTCCAGTTAGCAATGTTTCTATGGTTGATTTTAAATTTACGACTGATAAGAAAGCGACCGTTGAAGAAATCAATGAAATATTTAAGGATGCAGCTCTCTCCTCTACGTCATTCCAGCGCGTGACGCTGGAATCTAATTTCTGGATCCCAGTGTCAGCTACTCGGATGACATCAGAGGGTACTAGGATGACAGAGGGTTCTCCAATGTCAAATATACTTTCTATATGCACGGAACCTTTAGTTTCAATAGACTTTGTGCATAACCCTTATAGCGCAATTGTGGATTCAACTGGTACATATGTTACAGGCGACATCTGTAGAGTTGCAGCGTGGTATGACAATGAGTGGGCTTTTTCGCTGAGAATGTTAGACATAGCATTATTGAGCCATAGTAAAGTATGAATGGAAACCCAAACAAATATGCTTCATTTTGTGAGCACTTTGCGGAACTCAGAAAAAGAGTTATCTTTTGCTTTCTATTTTTTTGCGTTACTTTTGGTTTTTGTTACTACTTTAAGGAAAATATATACCGTTTTTTACTTGCACCTTTAATAGAAGCAACAAAAGATAGCGAAGGTTTTTCTTTAATTTACACAGACTTAACAGAGGCATTTTTTGTGTATCTTAGAGTCGCAATAATGAGCGCACTTTTGTTTTCTTTTCCTGTGTTTGCATGGCAATTCTATATGTTCTTAGCACCTGGGTTATATAAAAGTGAAAGGGCAGTGTTGTTGCCATACTTAATTGCAACCCCGGTTTTATTTGTAACGGGAGCTACTGTAGTCTATTACTATATATTTCCTTTAGCCTGGAAGTTTTTTATCAACTTCGAACACAGTGGTAAATCCTTCGATATACCGATAGAGTTTATGCCATCAGTTAGCGAATATTTAGAACTCGTTCTCCAATTTATGTTTGCATTTGGCACTGCATTTCAAATTCCAGTAATACTCACATTGATGGTGAGAGTAGGGTTACTCACTACACAAAGTTTGTCAAATAAACGCAGAATCGCGATAGTGGTAATTTTTATTATCGCTGCAATCTTAACTCCACCTGATGTATTAAGCCAAGTAGGGCTTGCAATACCAATGCTGATTCTATATGAATTGTCCATTTTGATATGTAGGTATATTGAGAAGAAGGCAAAGGATTGAATAAATATGTATTTGTAACGTTCTTTTTCGAGCACGAGCACCTTTTTCTTGCTTAAGCGTGTGTGATCATTACTAATAAGACTTTGTGTATTTGATTTTTTACATAAAATATGCAATAATTAAACTTAGTAGACTTATGGGAGTAATTGTATGTTTGGTTTAACAGAAGAACAAAGGAAATTATATGATCGGTTACAGAACGCAATAAAAGATCATGGTAACGTTGCTGAAATTCTACAAGGAGTTTCAAAAGATGATTTACTAGCAGTTCTTAGTGCTCGTGGTACAACCATAGAGTTCAAAAATGGTGAAAGATATACTAAAAACCTATTAAATGTTGAGATTATAAATATTGAATTCCCCAACGTTGTAAAATTTGATGGGACGCCGCCTGAAGAAGAGCAAATGCTTTTTGATGAACTTTGGGATTTTTTCGAGGGTTTTGCCAAGGGTTTTGCCAAGGGTTTTGCCAAAGGTTTTAATGATAAAATGAAAGAGAAACATGAGATAGAAACTAAACAAGTAACTAATAAAGCAATAGGAATTGGTATCATTTGTGGTGTTATAGCTGCATTGGTAGTCGGTGGTGGATGTGGTGTTGCCGGTGCTCAATTATCAATATTGGCTATAGCTGGTATAGCTGTAGCTGCTGCGCTGGCAGTTGGAATTGTTGCTGGTGGTATTACGTATGCAGTATTAAAACCTAGTGGTAGACTAGAAGAAGCTCACGCACAAGAACAAGAAGAAAAAGAAAAGGTACCTGCTTAGAAATTCGCCATATAGTTAAGTTAAAAACAGTAGAAGGAAGAAGCCTTCTTCCTTGTCTTTTACCGAAATACCAATTTTCTTATTTAAGCATATATTGAGGTTATTCACGGCATTGTGAATAACTTGGTTGATAACCCAGTGGAATACATAGTTTACGCGTTATGAGTACTTTGGAGATCTATAATAAGTATGATCTCCAAATACTAATATATAATACTTAAAGAGATACTTTAACACTTTCTCTTAAGTACTAATCTGGAGGTTCGACAAGTTGCTGTTTAAAAGGTTAGGAAGTAGTTTTATTAGCATTGAAAATTACATAATATAAATTATGGAAAATAAAATCACATAATATAAAAAGCAATGCTAAAAATAAAATCACATAATATAGCGAACTATAGCTAACCTAAGAAAGGTTTTCCTACTTCATACCGCCGCGGTATCTCTCAGCCGCTAACAAGTAGCGGGATGACGAGCTTATCGTCATCCCGCCGCGAACCGTCATACCGCGATTCATTCGCGGTATCTCGGCATAGATTCCGCTAACTAGTAGCGGGATGACGAATTTGTCGTTTTTCAAATTGTCGGTAAATCTAAGTCAGTTTAGCTATATAAAACATAGTATAAAAAGAGCTATTTCAGCAAAATTTTAAACAAATAAAGTTCATTAGCTTCACAATTGGCACCTTACGAGAAAAGTACATTTGATATACAGATTTAAAATACAAGTTAACGAATTATTATGATTTTTACCAAGATAATAATATAGTAAGGTTTGGTAGTGAGGTATCAAAATGGGAAAATACACTAACGCATGGTTTTATAAGAAAGATAATCACGATTGTGCAAACGATGGCACTTGTGGGCAAGCTATAACGGATTTTAGGATTGGTGATTCTGATATTTTCTTCTATGATAGTAATGGAACAGTGATTGCGCAGATACCTAAGCTGCCTAATGGAAACTCTATTACATACCGTAATAATTTATATAAAACTGCACAATCAAAAAACTTTAGTGAGAATACAAAATACGTAGGAGTACAAGATGTGCTGCCTAATCAATTTAATTTTGAATACGGAAAGTTGAATTGCGTAATACATTATGACAATGTATCGCAACAAGAGCAGGAGCAAATGAAGCTTGATATTCAAAATGCCTATGAGGCATATAAAGCAAAGTTTTGTATGGATAGTGATACTCAAGTGACTGTGCATACCTATGTTTTTAATAATAGAGATGATTATAGGGGATATGGCACTTTGGTTCCTGGGTTTTCACGGAGTCAATCTTCGCTCAATACTTCTGGTGGGATGACAAATGGAGAAAGCGTATTACTCTATAAAGATGTTTATACGGACAACGTTTTAGCTCATGAATTCGGTCATGTGTTTCAATTTAAGCTTTCCGAAGCAAAAGTAGAGGAGTTAGACCGTATAAATAATCAGCTGATGGCAAATGCAATTGGACTTGAAGTAGAAGAAAAAAATTATAAAGCTATTTGCAAGCAGATGGGTGTAGATGAATATAAAGACCATGGATCGATGTTTCAATTTAAATATAAAGATACAACTGGTAGTATATACCGCAAGGATCTTTCAGAAGAAGAGAAATTTCAAATTATACAACGTGTCAAGAATTCTGGACTAGATGAATATGAAGATCGTGGATCGATGTTTAAATTTAAATATAAAGATACAACTGGTAGTATATACCGCAAGGATCTTTCAGAAGAAGAGAAATTTCAAATTATACAACGTGTCAAGAATTCTGGACTAGATGAATATGAAGATCGTGGATCGATGTTTAAATTTAAATATAAAGATACAACTTATAGTATATACCGCAAGGACCTTTCAGAAGAAGAGAAATTTCAATTTATTCAAGATATAAAGAACTCTCATGAATCGCTCGTTAGTGAATGTGATGGATTGGGGAATGAGAATACAGCTTTATCGATTTACGTTGATGAAAATAAGGAGATAAGTCGAATGTATTTTCATAATCCAGACAAGAATATGTCCGAATGGTTAGATAAGACACTTATAAGCAGAAGTAAGTCTGAAGAAGATGTGGATGACACAGATCCAAAACCAGGAAAAGAGCCTGAACCAGAATCAGGAAAAGAACCCAAAGAGGATATAAGCAGAAGTAAACCTGAACAAGAGGTGGAAAAATCAAATGAAGTAGAGCAAAGTAATGTAGATGTAGAAGAGGAAAAAAGTAACCAGCAAGACACTCAGCAACCCAGTAACTTCTTATCCAGTATTATTTTTCCAGCAATTAAATCCGTTATTGATTCTATCTCATCATTCTTTTCATGGTTATTTGAGTCTAAAGAGGAAGAACAATCTGATAACAACCTTTCTTTGCTTAACTTATCAGAAGAACAATCCGATGATAATCTTTCTTTGCTTAAACCTGATGTTAATCACGATGCTGACGAAAATTACGTAGGCAATTACTCAGATTATCACCAACATGATGACCTAATATAGTGAAATAACGAACTTTTATCCCCTACCCTTCTAGTTGTATTTATAACTTTGCAGATATGGGAGGCGATAAAGGGTACTTAAATAACTGGATAAAAGACCAGGTGGATCATTCTGAAATTCTTGCATTTTTGTCCATAATTTTGTTAAACAACTTCCCTTTTGGTCATGTCGAACCAAATTTCTTTTTCACACCACCTTTTAAGCCACCGATGACAGCTTCGTTAGTTTTTGTCATAATGCGATCAAACACTCCCAATAACCTCTTTAATAGGTTTGGAGTTAGCGAAGAGATAAGATCAACAGATACGTTATTGTTTTTGTCATCACCACTTGCTTTATAGTCTGTTGAAACGATTCCCCTACTTTTCCCGCCAGTAAGAAGTTTCCCAATTATAGGAATTTTTAACAAAGATTTATTAATTGAATATGCTGGTATTACCTGTCCTTCAACTTGGAATTTATAATTTCTAATGTCGAGCTTACCGCTAGTGCTAATGCCTAATTCCGCCCCTTCAAGCCAAGATTCTTCAATTTCGACAGAGCCATCTTTGTATGAGAAAGGTACATTACATTTATAAAAGTATACACCTTCATCCTTTATAGCATTTACAATACCAGGAAGCGAAGACATCGATAATAAAGTAGTGAGTAGTGGAGCATCTTTGATATAAAAATTACTAATAGATAACATGCCATAATGTTCTTCATTTTCTCTTTGAGGAGATAGATAAAGAGAAAGTTTACCATTTTTGACTGATTTACTAATGCCTAAGGAACGCGAAAGTATACCTGCATTATCCGCATATATTTCGAGCCCTATTCCACTGTATTCCGCTAGTATGTTGCTGCTATCATCTAGAAACTGTCCTGTAAATTGACTTCCATTGCAATTACCTTTAGTACAGGTTACATTCAGCTTAGCATTTTTGATAACGACGCCTTCTTTCATAATTACATTGTCAACATTCATACTAATTTCCATATCTTTGTTTAATCCATTATTGTTTTTGCCAAGCAAGCCTAAAATATCACTCAAATTAATTTTCTCACCATAAATAGTTATGGCATTTTTTTCCTTATCTGATTCAATTTCTATACTAAAATCATTATCAGGCAATTTAAAACTACTAGAATTTAAATATAAATTTCCATTTCCTACTCTTCCGCTGAATTTTATATCTAGGTCATTTCCTATAACATCTAATTTGTCTATTAACAATTCATCGGCACCTTTTAATTTTACAGAGAACAAAACTTTATTGTGATCTTCAAAACGATTTTTCCACCCAAAATAACTTGAACGTGATTCAAGCTCTGATAAATCCATATTACCATTAACATGTCCCGTCTTATCTTGATTTATTACCAATTCTATATTTGTATTGACATAGCCACCTATATTTTCATCAAAATCAAGTATTTGAGCGGGTAAATCTCCGGTCAAATTCCAGGCAAAACTTTCATTCCTATTGCTACTTTTCAGGTCAAATAATAGCTGTGTGTTATTCACCATACCACTACCATTTAAATCTATAAAGTCACTGCCAAAACTAAGCTTAATGTCATATTTACCAAGACTTGCATTATAGACGGCCAAATTGTCAATTTCAGAATGAAAATTTGCTGAGAAGTCTACTTTTTTGTCATCAGCATTTAGATTAAAAATGCGAAAATTAAATACAGATTTTGCCATTCCACTTACTTTATCCCTTTCAACCTTCACCACATCATCCAGCTTAAATCTTATAGGCTCATATAAACCATACGCATCACTTACAGCTTGGCCATTAATGGTTAGAACTGAATTTTCCTTATTGAGAGATTTCATTTCAATATCACCACCATTAATAGTGAAATTCTGAAACTTAGCGCTATTTGCAGTAATTTTGAGATCGTTATTCTTGATGATCAAATCACCCTTTAATTCCTTTACTTGCTCAAAATCTTCATCAAATTTTACGCTACCATTTTCTATATCAGCAACAATTACAATGTCTGACAGATCGTCATCAACCAAATTGTTAATTTTGCCATTGAAACTTACAATGGTATTTAAAACATCCCCATTAATATTATCACAATACCAGCTTCTAAATTTACTATTCACTACACCATCTGGTACATAAGTACATAAATCCTTTGCAGCAAACTTGCTAATATTAATTCTAAGCAAAGCATGACTTGTACTAAAGTTCATCTTGCCTATTAAAGAGAGATACGTGTCATTTAACTTAAAATGGAAGTTTCTTACACTAATAATTCCGTCACTATATGTTAAATTTATATTTACATTAGTTAAGGCCAAATTTTTGTTCAAATAATTTTCTGTATTCAATACGTATATATTTCCATCTACAATTTCATCCTTTTTATCAATTTTCACGGAGAAGCTTCCTTTGAATCCTATATTTTTGTCCAAATTGTAGCTTTTAACTAATGTAGAAAACTCGCTCAATAGTCCCAATTTTAGATTATAAAATGTCCCGTATACATTTAGCAAATTGTTGCGATTTTTTATTGTAATTGATAAATCATCCAAAAATCCCTTTCCATCTTTTGTATTCACATGAATATCTAAAACATTAAAATCTTCCCCCTTCCCTATATATAATTTATCAATAAAAAATTCATCTTCTGTGCTTTTATCAATAGCGATGTTAGTAAATTCAATTTTTGAATCCGCATTTAAGTCAAAAAAAAATTCCCTTATTGTTTTTAATAGATTTTTTGCACTGCTTTCTGTCATCTTAAAATTCTTCCCTGTCATTCCAGCACTCGTCCTTGTCATCCAAGTAGCTTGACTACTTGTTTCTTTTTTTCTAGATTCCAGCGTCACGCGCTGGAATGACACCGAAGGAAGGCGGTTACTATTTAAATAATGATTATCCAAAAGGTCTAATGAGTTTTGCGGATTAACATTAGTTTCTTCTCTCTTGATACATACATGCACATTATCAGCTGAAACCTGAGAGAGATTTGTGCTAGCTTTAAATAAGGAACTTAACTTAAAATGTACAAAAAGCTCAGGAACTTTTATAGTAAAATTAGGGTTTGCTATTGCCAAATCTGTAATGACTAAATACGGATCTTTGCCATCTTTCTGCCAAACAACTGAGGTATTCTCCATATTAACGCTTGAGCCAACAAATATTTTTGATATTTTATGTTTAACATAAAAATTAATATAATTAATATTGATTTCTAAAGGCTTTAAAAAAATAAAGAAGCACAATATGAACAATAAAGCTACGGAAAATAATATAGTAATTTTTTTAAGCATCGATTATTGCTTTTCTTGCTAAAATATCAGCCTCCTCATTATATTTATTGCCACTGTGTGCTTTAACCCACTTCCAATCAATTTCGTGTTGTGAAGCAACGTTGTCTAGCTCTTTCCACAATTCCATATTTTTTACTGATTTTTTATTACTTGTTTTCCAGCCATTCATTTTCCACTTATTTATCCACTCTGTTATGCCATGCTTAATATAAAGACTATCCGTATATAAATTAATATTACAAGAAAATTTCAATACTTTTAGCCCATTGATCACCGCTGTTAACTCCATTTTATTGTTTGTGGTATTTTCTTCTCTACCATAAATGTCTTTTCTATAATCTTGAAATAATATGATAGCTGCCCATCCTCCCGCTCCAGGATTACCAGAACACGCCCCATCCGTGTATATTGTCACTTCTTTCTTACTCATCTTTGTTTATATCGGTTAACAAAGTATATAGTTGCTTTTATGAAAGCACAATTTCTAAAGGTAGTTTAAGCTGCACCTTTAAATTTTATTATAGAAACAAAAAAAAGTGTGACAACGAGCATTACCAAAAGGAAAAGTAAAAAATAGTTTTTATGCTTCTGCCGTTCTTTCATAACTAAAATAAATCAATAGAACAAAAAATAATACTGGCGAATAGGGAAAATAGATAAGAAATTGAATAAGAAAACATTTGTTTCTGTGAGTTGTGGTTCTTGAATCTGAGAATTGATATAGCGTACCAAATAAAGATGCAACCTGCAAAAATTGCCATGCTTAGATAAAGTAAAGCCTTTTTCAAAAATAGAGCTGGAAGCAAGCTGGTTAATACCAGCAACACACTATAAATTAATATATATTTTCTTGTTTTTTCCGGACCATAAACAATATTGAACATAGGAATCGATGCTCTTGCATAGTCTTCAGACTTATTTAAAGATAGGGCCCAAAAGTGTGGTGGAGTCCACATAAAAATTACTAAAAATAAAATGAAACTTTCCCAACTGACAGAATTAGTCACAGCTGCCCAGCCAATCATTGGAGGAAAAGCACCTGCTGCACCACCGATAACGATATTCTGTGGAGTACGCCTTTTTAGCCAAATTGTATATACGAAAACGTAAAATAATATGCTAACTGCAAGCAAAGCAGCAGAAATATAGTTTACTGCTATTGCCATGATAAATACTGACAATATTCCAAGAGTTATACCAAATTCAAGCGCACTTTCTGCAAGAATTCTTTCTGAGGGTATAGGGCGGTTTTTTGTCCTTTCCATGAGCAGATCTATGTCTCTGTCATACCACATATTTATAGCACCTGCAGATCCTGAGCCAAGAGCAACACATATAAGAGATATTAGTGCTAGAAAAGGGTGCATACTACCTGGTGCAGTAACCATACCAGCAACTGCAGTAAATACCACAAGATACATTATCCTTGGCTTCAGCAAACGCCAAAAATCCAGTATTGTTGATTCAACATTTAGCAAAACACTTGTGTACATTCTATTTTACCACTGGTGGCTTTTCGAAAGTATGAAAAGGCGGTGGTGAAGATACTGTCCATTCCAAGGTGTCACCTTCCCAAGGATTATCTCCAGCTTTTTTGCCCCATTTAAAGAGATGTATAACTATAAACACAAAAAACATAACTGAAACAAAGGACATATATGAGCCAATTGAGGATATATAATTCCAAGGGATAAACGCATCAGGATAATCAGGTATACGCCTCGGCATGCCAGCTAATCCTAAGAAATGTTGAGGTAAAAAAGTGATATTGGTACTAATAAAAGTAAGCCAAAAGTGGATTTGACCTAAGCGCTCATTATATTGTTTACCCGACATTTTACCAATCCAATAATAAAAGCCAGCAAAAGCTCCAAATAATGCAGCAAGTGACATGACATAATGGAAGTGAGCAACAACATAGTAGGTATCATGCAGAAGCTTATCTATTCCACCATGAGAAAGAATTATTCCCGTTATGCCACCGCCAACAAACATAAAAATAAAACCTAGTGCAAATAGCATAGGGGTCTTAAACTCAATTGCTCCACCCCACATAGTTGCAATCCAGCTAAAGACTTTTACACCAGTTATAACACCGATAAAAATTGTGGTAGTGCTAAAAAATGCAGCAGCGTCAGCACTAAGCCCAACAGTGAACATATGATGAGCCCACACCATAAAGCCAAATACTGCTATACCTATCATAGCATAAACCATCCCTATGTAACCAAATACAGGTCTGTGAGAAAAAGTTGATACAACCTGACTTATGATGCCAAATGCAGGAAAAATAATTACGTAAACTTCTGGATGACCAAAAAACCAAAATAGATGTTGAAATAACACAGGATCTCCGCCACCGGCAGGATCAAAAAAGGAAGTACCAACATTGCGATCAGTAAGAAGCATAGTTATAGCACCGGCAAGCACTGGTAAGGCAACAATCAACATAAATGCTGTTAGCAAGACAGACCAAACAAACAGTGGCATCTTAGTTAATGACATTCCTTTTGTGCGCATGTTAAATATAGTAACTATAAAGTTGATCGCCCCAACAATTGACGACATACCAGCAACATGAAGTGCAAGTATAGCAATGTCAACTCCTGCACTTGGATGGGACATTACCTGTGATAAAGGTGGATATAAAGTCCAACCTGTACCTGGACCTTCACCAATAAACACTGAGAGAATGAGCAAAATAAAAGATGACACTAATAACCAAAAACTTAAATTATTCATACGAGGAAATGCCATATCTGGTGCGCCAATCATGAGAGGTACAAACCAGTTACCAAATCCTCCCATGAGGGCTGGCATTATCATAAAAAACACCATTATCAACGCATGCCCTGTAACCATTACGTTATATAATTGATAATTATTGTTAAGTATATTAATGTGCATTAGCTGAGTGCGAATAATCACCGATAATAATCCACCAATAATTCCAGCTAATATGGAAAAAATAATGTATAGTGTCCCTATGTCTTTATGATTAGTGGAAAACAACCAACGCTTTATGCCCTTTGGTACGTCACTCATATCTATACTCCAAATTTAACTCACTAATTTTCTATTTTCAATCCACTTATTAAAATCTTCTTTGCTTACTGCTTCAACAACAATTGGCATAAATCCATGGCCTTGACCACACAATTCATAGCACTGCCCGTAATAAACACCAGACTTTTTGATATTAAACCACGCCTCATTCAGCCTACCTGGTATCGCATCAATTTTTACACCGAAAGCCGGTACTCCCCAGCTGTGTATCACATCTCCTGCTGTAACTTGTAAACGAACGTTAGTATTAATGGGTAAAACGATGTTGTTATCAACAGAGAATAGCTTTAAATCTCCTTCGATAAAGTCTTCTTTTCCCTTAATATAACTATCAAATGACACACCTTGATATTCTGGATATTGGTAACTCCAATACCATTGATGGCCAATAACTTTCAGTGTTATATCAGCTTTCGGTATTTCTTCCTGTAGCTTCAGTAATTTAGCGTTTTCAAAGGCTAATATACCAGCAATAATCGTTGGTATAACAAACCAAACAATTTCTAAAAGGACATTGTGGTTAGTTTGGCTTACGTTTGCCACTTTGCTTTTACGAAAGCGAAATACTACATAAGCAAGCAGCGCCCACACAAAAAGCATTATTGCAACCATCACAACCATTACAAACGAATGTGACCTAACTACAGCCTCCATTACTTCAGTTGCAGGAGCAGGAAATCCAAATTGCCAGGAAGTAGGAGCAGAGGCAACAGATATATTTGAGTAAAATATTATCAATAGTGCAAATAACTTCACCATATCTTTTGTTTGTTTGCTATAAAACTAAATGATATACTGTATAATAGTATATATAAACTTACTATGCAAATAGAGATTAGTGATGGTTAATAATTTTTTAGCATTCAATAAGTATAATAGTACAATACTAATTTGAGGAAAAAAGCATTTACATAAATCTATTGTAAGGAAAAATATTATAATATTTTAAATTAAGTATTTACTTTAAGTAAATTCTATAATAAGTTTATAGTGTCTGTTACTGCTAATAACCCTCTAGCCTCACACCTAAAAGCAGTAACAGACACTATTAAACTTTATGACAAGTTTATAATTTGCAAGATCAAAATCTTACAAGTTCCTTTATTTTATTATACATTGCAGTTTGTTAATTAACTTTTAATGCCTATGGTAGCATTTACAGCTTGGACCAAAGGTTTACGCATTATAGAAAATAATTATAAAAAAACACACTATATTTGTATACCATACAAACTTTTTTCATTCTGCATAGCTGAGTTACTAGATTCTGTAAACGAAATCTTTAGAGAAGCCAAATAGAGCTACCTTTCTATAAAAGACCTATCGACTGTTGCAATTATAGGTGTAAACAAGAATGATAAAAGAGTACGGGATTGAGTAACTATGTACACTTCTGCTGGCATACCAGGGTATAGGTATACGTTTTTAAACTGAGCAAGCTCTGACTTTGGTATCACCACGCGCACTGAATAATAACGCCCTAGTCTTGGATCATCAAGAGCATCAGGAGAAATATGGCTTACTATACCACTAATTAAACTTAAACGACGTGCACTGTAAGCACTCAGCCGGACTTTAACCTTTAGCCCTTCTAGCCCATCAATAGAGACTATGTTGCTATCTTTCTTTTGTGCTGACAGTACCTCTTCTATGTTTCTGGTCTGAATTTTAGCATCTATTATTAGGTCATCATCCGATGGCACTACGCTCATGATTGGAACTCCAGATTGTATAACACCACCTTCAGTATGGTATCTTATATCTGTGACTATCCCATCTTGAGGGGATTTAATTATTGTACGTGCTAATGAATCTTCAGCAACCATCAGCCTCTCTTTCAAGTCTGCAATAGACGTACTAACTTCCTTAAGTTCAGCGTTTGCTCTTTCTTGAGAATCATTTCTCACGTTTATAATTTCTAATTCGTTCTCTCCAATTTTTTGCTGCACTTGAGATATTGCAGAACGGTAATGTCCAACTCTGCCTTCAATTTCAGCAAACTGTTTTTCTAAAGCTAAAATGTGTGGTTTGCTTATATGGCCACTATCAAGTAATTGTCTTTTTGTTTCCAACTCCTCAGTTATCAAGTCATATTGCTTATGAGCTGCATTTAGTTGAAAGTTTAGCCCAGCTAATACATCATTTAACTGCTTTATACGTTGTTGCAGTATGTCTGTTTTTCCCAATATGCTCTTTCTCTGAGAGTTGAACAACTTTACTTGATTCTTTATCGCTTTATTTACAAGTTCATCGTGAGATAATTTTTTAACCTCATCAGGAAACTCGAGCGTGTCTAAATCTCCTCTGATTGCAATAAGCCTTGCTTCTGTTGCTAAAAATGATAAGAGCTTCTCTTTGATAATACTTAAATTCGCCTTCTCGTTAACATCACTCAACAAAACTAGAGGCTCATCTTTTTTAACTGCTTGGCTCTCTTTGACTAAAATTTTGCTTATTATTCCTCCGCCCAAGTATTGAACTATTTTCCTATTTGAAGATACAATAACTTCTCCACTTGCATGCACCGCACCGTCAATTGGAGCTATAGCCGACCAAATACCACCTATCCCAAAAAAGATGAGTATTACTACCAGACCAAAAAATAGTGGTCCCCATGTTACTCTCAGAACTTCATTTACGTTATTACTTTCGCGTTTTAAAATAAAATTTATCACTGCATCAATCAATGCAAACGTCTTATCCAAAAATTTTGGGTACTTCTTCTTTTTATTTTTTGCTCCTTGCATATTTATATTATCACTATGGCCAATCAGGCCTGTCAAAGAAAATCCAGCGCTAAGCTTTTTTAACTTACTTATCATAATACTACTGTGAATTTGTGTTAACTCAAGATAACACACAAAAACAAAGAATCTATAATTTAGGCATTCCATTTAGACTGCAGAGCACCAGAATAAACTATTTAGTAACAATTCCTGCATCAACTATGTTTTTAAAATTTTTTGACGTTTAACTTTATTATAACTTTTCCTTTATTTTGTGAATATCTGAGTTACTTATATTATGTAAGAAATCTATTGCCAACCAGTCGATATTCTGTTAGGAATTAAGATAATATAAAGTTATTATGTTTAGATTGGAAAGTAGAAAGTTCCTGATCACTGGCGCATCAGGCGGAATAGGGCAAGCAATTGTAAAAATTATGCACAAAGCCGGAGCAACTTTATGTATTTCTGGCACAAAAAAAGAAGTGCTCGAAGAAGTTGCTAAACAATATGAAAAAAATATGCACATACTCCCTTGTGACTTATCAAATGCTGAGGAAGTAAATCAACTAGTAAATAGAGCAAGTGAGTTGATGGAAGGCTTTGACGGGCTTATATGCAATGCGGGCATTACGCGAGACAGTTTATTATTGAGAATGACAGATGAAGCATGGCAAAAAGTAATTGATATTAACTTGAGCTCTACATTTAAGCTGAGTAGAGAAGCATGTAAGAGACTAATTAAGAATAATTGGGGAAGAATTATAAATATTTCCTCAATAATAGGGCTGACAGGAAACGCCGGGCAAGCAAATTATGCAGCGTCTAAAGCTGGAATAATAGCTATGAGCAAATCTATAGCAAAAGAAGTTGCAAGTCGTAATATAACAGTAAATTGTATTGCTCCTGGGTTTATAGATACTAAAATGACTGAAGTTTTAAATGAAGGACAAAAGGGAAAAATATTAGATAATATTCCAATGAAAAGAATGGGAACAGGGGAAGAAATAGCAGCAGGGGTATTATTTTTAGCAAGTGATGAAGCAAAATATATAACAGGGCATGTGCTTAACATTAATGGTGGGTTATTTATGTAGCAACACTTATGTATAGACAAATTATAATTTTTACTTTAAAATAAAAATATGTGTAGGTTTGCGTTTGCGTTAATTTGTTATTTAAAGGCAAGAAAATGAGCTCTATAATAAAAAGATTTTTTAGTGTTTTTTGTGTAGTATTACTTTTCTCTTTCTCAGGTTATGCAGCTACCACTGATCCTGATATGGATGACACAACTAAAGTAATATGCAATATTATTGGTTACGTTTGGGGAATAGGCGGTCCACTTATGACGGTAGTAATAATTGGTGCAGCTTTGCTTGCAATATTTGGCAGGATGCCGTGGCCAGCCCTCTTCGCTCTAGGCATGTTCTGTGGTGTATTTTTTGGCGCTAAAACTATCATAACGAAAATTATGCCCAACGTAAGTAATGAAGCAAAAGCTATGTTGGAAAAGTGTGGAAAATAACCCATAAAAGTGCAGAAATGCTTTTTTGTTATCCATTAAATTGCTTCATATCTTCAACTTGCAACAAATAAGGACTATCTTTTGGTAGAGTTTTAACAGCTAGCTCAGCATATTTTGTAAATTGCTTTAAATCACCTTCAATACAAGCCTTTTTTGTCAAGGCAAAATAATGCATTGCCGTATCAGCTTCACATTTATATGCAATGCTTAAATATTTCCAGACAAAAGCGTTATTTGGTTCTACATTCAAAATCTGCTCCAGGTAAAAAATCGCCTTTTTTGCATCACCGTGTAATAATAAAGTATGAGATAATGCAAGTTTCACTAAATAACTGTTTTTCTCAGATAAATACCTAAGCGATTCCTCATACATTTTTATTGCTTCACTTAAATTTCCGGCCTTGTATAGCATTTCTGCTTTTAATTCATATAGGTATGGGTCATTGCGTGACTCTTGAATCAATGAATTAACTTTAGCAATAGCCTCTTCTATCTTTCCTTGCCTATAGCAAACTATAGCATTTACATACTCAGAATTATTTTCATATTTATTAGATAACACATGAATAGGAGCAAAGAAAGAGTCTAGCTTTGCAACCACACGCTCAAACTTTAGTAACTTATCCGCAAAAATTGGTTTTACGTTGTTTTTGACCTTATAATTTTGTACAGCAAATATGCGTTTCTCACTAAGTGGGTGAGTGCGGAAATATTCCTCGGTGTTCTCATGCTCAATACTTTTAAAATAATCAAAAATCTCTTTCATACCTGAATTATCATAGCCAGATTCATCAAGGTACCTTAAAGCATAGCTATCTGCTATACTTTCTTGCTCTTGAGAATAGTTAAAAAATAGCCCTGAACTGAGTGCTACACCACTAAGCAAAATTGCACCAGCAACCTGAGGGTTAATGATAATACTAGAAACTAATCCTACCATATAACTAATCATTGCTATCGATTGAAAATAACCCATAGCACTACTCATTTGCAATATATGACCAGCAGATATGTGAGCAATCTCATGTGCTAATATACCAAGCAGGACATAAGGTTTAGCCGAGTATTGTAAAAGTCCTAAATGAATGAAGATACTGTTGTTGTTAATTACAAAAGCATTAATCGAATTATCATTAATTATAAAAACTTTCATTCGGTCACTATCAATGTTTGCAGCGAAAAATAAAGGTTGCGCTAGCTCTTTCACTATTGCTTCCACTTCACTATCTCTAATAATGTTAATAGAGTAAGCATTATTATAATATGCAAAAAAGAACAATAAGGTCAAAAACTTAGCAATTCTAAACATGGAAATTCTGTGCTTGTATAATTTATAGGAATTCTATATTTTAACACTTAAATTATACAAATTTATAAACGCTAGTTTAATTTTTTAACGTAACTGATAAGTTTGTCGATGGTAGTTAACTTAATTTTATGTTGTTCAGCAAATTTAAGTAACTGAGGTAAGCGCATCATAGAGCCATCATCATTCACTAATTCACAAATAACTGCTGAATGATCAAACCCTACTAACTTCGCCATTTCAACACTCGCTTCAGTATGACCAGCACGTTGTGCCACCCCACCTTTATGTGCAATTACAGGAAAAACATGACCTGGAGTTATGATGTCATCCTGAGTGCCATCCTTGTTGATAGCAGCATGTATAGTTTTCGTTCTATCCTCTGCTGAAACACCGGTTGTAATGCCATAACGTGCATCAATTGATGTAGTAAATGCGGTATGATTTTCACCAATATTTTTCTTTTCCATGAAATTAAGGCCCAACCTCTTCATGTGAAATTTAGTCATTGCTAAGCACACAACCCCTGTACCGTACCTAACCATAAAAGCCATATGTTCTGGTTTTACTTTTTCAGCTAAGACAACCAAATCACCTTCATTCTCTCTACTTTCATCATCAACTAAAATGAATAATTTACCGGAACGAGCATCCTCTAATACATCTTCCACAGAAGAAATACCGGGTAGACTCATTGAAGCATAAGTGGCCTGTACCATAATAATTTACTTAAATTCAATCTTAACTATTTTATACAATTTCTCTCCATTTGGCACTGTCACTTCCACATACTCACCGACTTTTTTGCCGATTAAGGCACTCCCGAGTGGTGAACTAGTAGATATTAACTGCTTTGAAACATCAGCTTCATATTCGCCTACAACCTTATAAACATATTCCACTTCACCGTTATTATCACTTAACATGCTTAATGTCACAGTTGCACCAAACATTACTGAATCACCAGACAAATTTTTTACTTCTATTACTTCCGCATGTGAGAGCTTACTTTCTATCTCCATTATACGGCCTTCAATAAAACCTAACCTTTCCCGTGCTGCATGATACTCTGCATTTTCAGACAAATCACCTTGATCACGAGCATCAGAAATATCCTGTATCACAGAAGGTTTTTCTTCCTTTAATTTTTCAAGTTCGGCTTGCATATTCTCAAAACCTTCCCTCGTCATAGGAAATTTATTAATAATGGATGAAGCCATAATCACCACCTAAACGCAATTAAATTGAGTAACGAAATTACTCACAATGTTAAAAATATCACCTTTTATATCATCACTCATGTCATTTGACAACTTTTTTAAAACCCCAGGGTGTACAGTATGAAAATAATTAATAAGATCATGTTCAAATTTATTAATGTAACTTATTTGTATTTTACTTAACTGATTATATAGGTTAGAAAAAATATACATCAGCACTACTTGCTCTTCTATTGACATAGGTAAATGTTGTTTTTGCTTTAATAACTCGACAAGATATTTACCCTTATTCAAGGATAATTGAACACTAGCATCAAGATCAGAACCAAATTTTGCAAAATCTTCTAATTCTCTATACTGAGCTAAGCTTAGCTTTATAGAACTAGCAACTTTCTTCACAGACTTTAGTTGTGCAGCAGAACCAACCCGTGAAACTGACAAACCTATATTTACTGCAGGTCGAAATCCTTTATAAAATAATTCAGACTCAAGAAAGATCTGCCCATCGGTAATTGAAATAACATTTGTTGGCACATATGCAGATACATCACCAGCTTGAGTTTCGACAATCGGCAAAGCAGTTAAAGACCCCTGCCCTTTTTTATCAGACATTTTAGCAGCTCTTTCAAGCAAGCGAGAATGTACATAGAATATATCTCCAGGGTAAGCTTCACGACCAGGAGGACGTCTGAGCAATAAAGACATCTGCCTATATGCCACAGCATGCTTAGATAAATCATCATATATAATCAAACAATGCATTCCATTGTCACGGAAAAATTCCCCAATAGTGCAACCAGCATAAGGTGCTAAAAATTGCATAGGCGCGCAGTCAGATGCACTAGCCACAACTACAGTTGTATAATCTAATGCTCCGCTTTCTTTCAGCTTATTTACCACTTTTGCTACTGTTGAAATTTTTTGTCCAATAGCAACATAAACACAGTAAATTTTTTGATTTTCGTTTACCTCATCGTTAATCTTCTTCTGATTGATAATAGTATCAAGCGCAATAGTAGTTTTACCAATTTGTCTATCGCCAATAATTAATTCACGCTGCCCTCTACCTATTGGAATTAGCAAATCTATAATTTTAATTCCTGTTTGCAGTGGCTCATGCACAGACTTACGATCAATAATGCCTGGCGCTTTAGATTCTATATCCATTCTGTTTTTGGCTCTAATTTCCCCACCGTCGTCTATAGGATGGCCCAACGCATTTACAACTCTCCCTAACAATTCATGCCCTATAGGCACCTGCACAACATCACCACTACATTTTACAACGTCCCCTTCTTTCACATCACGGTCATTACCAAGCACAACTATTCCAGCCGTATCATGATCTAAATCAAGAACTATTCCTTCTACACCGCTTGCAAAAAATACCTTTTCACCGAATTTTGCTTTTTCCAGCCCATAAACCAATGCGATACCATCTGTTACTGAAATTACTTCACCTATATTTTCCCGCTTTATAGGATTATCAAACGTCTCAACTTTTTCCCTTATTACACTTGCTATCTCAGAAACATTCATACTGTTCTTCATACAAAATTCCTTACTTTTAATATTTCCATTTTACTTAAGTCAACTAACCTATCTAAGTAACTTTTTAGCGAAGCATCGATCAAATTAAAACCATACCTAACTACGAAGCCACCTAGTATAGAAGGGTCAACCACATTGCTTACTTTTATTATTTTACCAAGAAAGCTCAAAGATTCAGTAATTATTTTTATATCAGATTCCTTTAAAGCTTCTGCTGACTTTATAGTAATTTCGAATTCATTTTCATTTTCTTTTGCAAGACTTAAGAATTTTTCTAATATAAGGATCAATAAACTAGAGCGTTTGTTTGCAAATATAACCATAATAAATTTTACTAAATTTTCACTCAAGTGCTCATTTATAGAAAGCATCACTTCTTTTTTGTGTGCAAAAGAAATCATAGGATGAGATAGGTACACAAAAACATCACGTTGATCCTTAAAAAAAGCCAATAAAAATTCTACTTCTTTCCTTATAATACCTAACCTGCTTCCTGAGACATGAAACAGCACTCTAGCGTAAGATGAAACTAAATTATTGTATTGGGTCTTTTTCATATTAAATCCAGTAAATCTAAATTAATTCAGCTACAAACCTTCCATTCTTCAATCCAAGCATTTTTTATATAAACAGGTCCTCTCTTTAAGGAAAGAAAACATAAATCATATCTGACTGAATAATCTAAAAAACTAAGGTTTGTAATTAAGAAATACTTAGAAGAATTTATAATAGACTGACATTGAAGATGAGATATCGGTATTTCTTTTCCAAGTAAACTTGTTTTAACTTCTATAAAAATCAGCTCCTTTTTTTTAGATACAATTAAGTCAATTTCACCGAACTTACAACGGTAACGGCGTTTTATAACATTATACCATTTCAGCTTTAAATATGCCAAAACTAACAATTCGCCAAAGTAACCTACAAAGTAGCGTAACCTACTTACCATAAGAAGAACAATTATGATAACAATTAACTTTGTGTAACTACTTTGCCTCCTTCTCTATTTTTACTATAAACCTTACCTCTTGCTGCAATATCCCTATTAACCAGTTCTATCACTGCCATTGAAGCGCAATCACCCTTTCGAGTGCTAAATTTTATTATTCTAGAATACCCACCTTTACGATCTTGATAACGGCTGGCTAAGACGTTTAATAACTTATCAACTGCTAACTTACTATTATGAAGGCGTGAAAGCAAAAGTCTTCTACCATGTAAAGTATTCTTATTCTTAGCAATTGTAATAAACTTTTCGACATATGGACGAATTTCCTTAGCTTTTGGTAAAGTAGTTACAATCTGCTCATGGTTAATTAATGAGATAGATAGATTCTTTAACGTCGATAATCTATGTTCAGTGCAACGAGATAGTTTACGTTTTTTTATTCCATGTTTCATATATCACCTAATCTTCATCAGTATGTTGTTTAGCCAACTCATCTATATCCTTAGGCGGCCAGTTTAGAACATTCATACCCAAAGACAAGCCAAAATTAGCCAAAACTGCCTTAATCTCATTCAAAGACTTCCTGCCAAAATTAGCAGTTCTTAACATTTCACCTTCTGTCTTTTGCACAAGATCACCTATATAAGTGATGTTTTCGTTTTTCAGACAGTTATGAGACCTGACAGATAATTCCATTTCATCTACCTTACGCAATAAGACAGGGTCATAACCCAAATCTTTAGCACCACTAGACGAAGAAACCTGCGATTTTTTATAACTTACATCAGAACTAATAAAGGGCTGAAGTTGCTCCTGTAATATTCTTGCAGCAGAGTCAACAGCTTGACTTGGAGAGATTGTACCATCAGTTTCAATTGACAATATCAGCTTATCCTTATCAGTCACTTGGCCAACACGACTATTCTCTACCCTGTACGAAACCCTGTTGACAGGGCTATACAAAGCATTAACTGGAATAAAACCAATTAAATCCTGTTCACTCATAAGCTTCAAAAGTTCATTTTCTTTATACTTAGTTACAGGAAGATAACCTTTTCCGCTAGCCACATATATGGTCATGTTAAGCTCTACATTTTGCCCCAGCGTACATATTAACAAATCTTTATTAACAATAGAGCATTGATCATCAGTTTCTATCATCCCAGCTAATACCTGGCAAGGCCCTTTAGCGTTTAAATTTAAGCATTTATTAGAAGCACCATTTAATTTACAACTCAACATGCCCATATTTAATACTATATCAGTTACGTCTTCTCTTACCCCTTGAATTGAAGTAAACTCATGAGTTATACCTTCAATTTTTATTCCATAAACAGCACTACCTTTAAGAGAAGATAACATTACACGTCTTAATGCATTACCTAATGTTAAAGCAAAACCACTTTCCAACGGTTCTAGGACTATATCACCTTTTTCACTTGAATCATCTGATATTACCTTAACTGAACTAGGTTTAATCAATTTATCTAAATTGCTACAGAGAGAAACATTATTATTATAATACATAAAACAACCTTTTCAAATATCCTATACTCTTCTTTTTTTTCTTAACCTGCACCCATTATGAGGAATTGCGGTTTTATCTGCAATTGAAGTCACAGTCAACCCACAGCTCTGAAGTGCTTTAACCGCAGCTTCGGTACCAAAGCCAGGACCACGAATTATTACAGAGACAACCTTCATACCAAATCTCTCCATTGCATTCTTCGCAGCAGCCTCCGCAGCCTTACCTGCAGCATAAGGTGTGGATTTTCTCGAACCTGAAAAACCACATGCACCCACAGAAGTTTGACATAGCGTATTACCATGAACATCAGTTACATTTACAAAAGTATTATTAAAAGTTGCACGAATATGAACAACACCAGTAATAAACTCCTTTGTACTCTTACCAACCGTTTTGACTTTTTTCATTAAAACTCACAATAATAATAAATTTTATTTTTTCCCAGCAATAGGCAACCGAGATCTACCTTTACGAGTCTTAGCATTAGTATGAGTCCTTTGTCCTCTCACAGGTAAACCTTTTCTATGTCTCACTCCTCTATAGCATCCCATTTCCACTAAAGATTTTATGTTCATAGCCACTTCTTTTCTGAGCTCACCTTCTATAACATAATTTTGTCTAACGAAACTGCTGATCTTTTCTATATCTTCATCTCGTAATTCTGAAACACGTTTGCGCTTATCAACTTCACAAGCGTGACAAATTACATTCGCAGTAGCAATACCTATACCATATATATAAGTTAATGCAAAAGGAACACATTTCCTCACTGGAATATTTATGCCTGCAATACGTGCCACTGGTACCTCGATACTTTATTAATAACAACTCTTAATTTATACCATAAAACAACTCAGAGTCAAACCAAATTACAAGAAATTTTACTTTCAATCTCTTGCGTTACCTCATCAACACTCAAATTAGCGTCAATTGTTAATAATTTACCTTTATAATACTCGCGTA
This sequence comes from Wolbachia endosymbiont (group A) of Sphaerophoria taeniata, assembly GCF_947250735.1. Taxonomy (NCBI): domain Bacteria; kingdom Pseudomonadati; phylum Pseudomonadota; class Alphaproteobacteria; order Rickettsiales; family Anaplasmataceae; genus Wolbachia; species Wolbachia endosymbiont (group A) of Sphaerophoria taeniata. Next base: position 424,040 of record NZ_OX366344.1, on the reverse strand, counting down.
AACCTTTCATTTGAAGGTGATATTCACTTATTCTCTTATTAATTGCAGACATATCAGCATCATCAATTCTTTTCTCTAACCTCGTACTTTTACATTTAGCACAAGTAGTACTCTTAAAAGAAGATACACTATATATGCTTTTACAGTCCAAACACGCGAGACGATTTTTTAATCTATCGATTGCAATATTATCGTCAAGCTGCAGTTCAATTACAATATCAACATCCCTATTATATTTTTCTTGCAAAACTTGAGTCAAAAAATGAGCCTGGTTTAAATTTCTCGGAAAACCATCTAATAAGCAATTATCATCCATTAATGCAAGCTGGTCATGCAATAATCCACATATAATTTCATCTTGAATTAAATTACCAGATTCCACGGTACCCTTTATTTTTTTACCTAACTCACTGCCATCAGATATAATATTCCTTAATAAATCCCCCACTGAAATTAATTTTAAATTATATTTTGCTATTAACAAGCTTGACTGAGTACCTTTACCAGAACCTGGAGGACCAAAAATCGTAATGATCATCTTACTTTCCTCGTTTTAGACTCATATTTCTTTATCCAGCTATCGTACCTATTCGAAAAAATATAAGATTGTATTTGCATAATAGTATCAGTAATAACGTTCACTATAATCAGTAAACTCGTCCCACCAAAAATAAATGGTATATCATAATAATATCTCATAACTTCAGGTACAGTACATATGACTACCAAATACGCAGAGCCAATGAATGTCAACTTAAAAACTATATCTTGAAGGTAATCAGAAGTATGTTTCCCAGGCCTTCTACCAGGTATAAAACCACCATTTTTTTTAAGAAAATCTGCGTTTTCCTCTGGATTAAATATAAAATTGGTATAGAAAAAATTAAAAAATACTATCAGCACCAAATAGGCTACAATATATACTACTTTATTTGCCATAAAGTAATTTAAAATAAAATCAGAAAAAGCGTGCCCCTTATAGAAATTTGCAATTGAAATAGGTGTCAATAAAATTGCATTAGCAAAAATGGTTGGTACTACACCAGATAAATTAATCTTCAATGGAATATAAGTAAAATCGTCATTATGTAATCTTTTAAATTGCTTTTTAGGATGTTGAACAATAACTTTTCTATAAGAAGACTCTACAAAAATGACTAAGACTAGCAGCAAAAAAAACAATACCAAAACAAAAAGGATAATAAATAACGATACGCTACCGTTTTTATTTAACGTTAACAGAGATGACAAAGCGCTGTGTAACTCTGATATTATGCCCGTGAAAATGATTAATGAGATACCATTGCCTATACCGCTAGCACTGATTCGTTCACCAAGCCATATTAAAAGCATAGTTCCACCTAAAAGGCTGAAAACACCTATTGTACGAAACATAACACCAGGTTCGATTACAACCAATACCCCTTCCCTATTCATCCCTTCCAATCCAACCAAAATTGGAATTGATTGAAATACACAAATTACTATGGTCAGGTAGCGTATATAAGAATTCATCTTTCTACGGCCTGACTCTCCATCATTCTTAACTTCCTTCATTCCTTTAATCGCAGAAGAAAGCAACTGAATAATGATAGAAGCCATTATATATGGCATAACGTTCAATGCTAGAATTGTCATTCTAGCCAATGCACCACCAGAAAATAAATTAAATACTCCAAAAACACCTGAGCCCTCTTTGGGAAATATATCATTAATTACATCAAGATTAATTCCAGGAATAGGCACATAAGTACCCAAGCGATAGCAAATTAAAGCTATTAGCGTAAAAAATATACGTTTTAATAAATCGCCTTTATATAACAACGTAGGATCCAAGCTATTAAATGCGGATTTATTGCCCATGATTTACGATAGTATTTCCACACTACCACCGACTGAAGCTACAGATTTTTTTGCAGCTTCTGACGCAAAATCAACATGAAACACAAATTTTTCGCTCAACTTACCTTTATTAAGAAGTTTAATTTTATCCTTAATAGACTTTATAAAACCTAATCTATACAGCCTCTCCTTATCTATAACAGAGTCTTTCACTATTTTTTTAGCTTCCATTAAGCGCTGTATATCGCCAACATTAATTATAGAATATATGTTCCTACGTATAGGCTTAAAACCTCTTTTAGGCAAACGAGTATATATAGACTGTTGTCCACCCTCAAAACCATTTATGGAAACTCCACTTCTAGCCTTTTGCCCTTTATGCCCTCTACCGGATGTTTTACCTTTACCACAACCGATACCTCTACCCAGCAACTTAGGCTTCTTTTTCTTAGATAACTTAGTAAATATAGAGTTTAATTTTACAGCATTATTCATACTTTACCTGTTTCCAACTATCTCGCTAATCTTTTTGCCTCTTTTGCTTGCTACCTGACGAGGAGATAACATACTATCAAAAGCCTTAAATACCGCACATATAACATTATGAGGATTATTTGATCTAGTGGATTTAGCTACCACATCCTTTATACCTAACACCTCAAAAACTGATCTAATCGCTCCACCAGCAATAATACCTGTTCCGGCTCTTGCGGTTCTTAAAACTATCTCACCAGAACAAAATTTAGCTTTAATATCATGATGCAAAGTTCTACCTTCACGCAAGTACACTCTAATCATCGATTTCTTTGCAGCATTTACAGCTTTGACTCTTGCTTCAGCAACTTCTGCGTGCTTACCTATTCCACATCCTACCCTACCCTTCCCATCACCAACAACAACCAAAATTGAAAATGAAAATCTTCTGCCACCTTTGGTAACCGTTGTTACTCTTCGTACCGAAACTAAAAGCTCTGATAAATCATTATTATTTTGTAAATTCTTTATAGCCATATTCAAAACCTTCTAAAACTCAAATCCAGAACTTCTTAAAGCCTCAGCAAATTGAGAAACTAATCCTGTATATTTATACGCTCCACGATCAAATACTAGCTTTTGTTCTAATTTCAGAACAGATAAGCGCTCAATCATTAAAGAAGAAACCTGTTTTATAGTTTCAGCATTGACTTTTCCTTTACATACATCCTTAATTTTAGCATCCAAAGTAGAAGCTGAAGTGAGAGTTACTCCTTTTACATCATTAATTAACTGGACATAAAAATGCCTATTAGATTTAAATATTGATATACGCAAAGGTTCAGCGCTCTTGTCAAGCTTCGCTCTATTACGCAACTTCCTTTTTTCATAGTTACTTAAAAAATTATATAACCTTCTCATCTTAATTACTTCTTTTTACTTACAACTTTACGCAACATAAATTTACCCTTTATTACAATACCCTTACCTTTATAAGGATCGTACTTCCTAATCCTGCATATATCAGATGCCACCATATAAACTTTTTGCTTATCCATACCACTAACTACTAAGTGAGTTGGCTTTATGCACTTAATCTCAACATCTTTAGGAACTTTATATTTAACATTATGGCTATAACCAAGATACAAAGTCAAATACTTACCATCACACTCTGCCTTATATCCAACACCATTAATCTCAAGATTAACAGAAAAACCATCAACCATGCCGTTAATAATATTATTAATATTACTCCTATAAGTGCCCCACATAGGCTTTATTTCATCATAATCATCTTTATCTTGATCCACAGAAAGGAGTAGCTGATTATCAACAATCCGGCACACAACATCACTGATTAAGCTAAGCTCTTTTTCAGCCTTAGCACTCTTTATTAACATCCTACCATTATTATATTCAACTGAAATACTAGCAGGAATATTGATAGGAGCAGCACCTATACGAGACATGAATTTCTCCTATTATTTAAAACACACGACACAAAACTTCTCCACCAACCTTTAACTTATGTGCATTATAATCAGTCATCACTCCTTTGGGTGTCGATATAATAAAAATACCAAGACCATTATATGCTTTAGAAATGTCCTTGTACTTAGAATAACAACGACAACCAGGCTTTGACACCCTAACTATGTCACTAATTACAGGTGACTTCTCATAATACTTCAATTTTACAATGAAAGAAGGTAAATTATCTACAACTTGCTTTTCATAATCAAGGATATACCCTTCATCTTTTAAAATCTTCAGTATAGAAGAATTCACTTTAGAAAACAACACTCTTGTTGTTCTATGCATTGCCAATTGAGCATTACGTATCCTTGTTAAAAAATCACCAATACTATCAGATAACGCCACAATATACTCCTTATATTATATTTACCAACTAGACTTTGTAACCCCTGGAACTTGCCCAAAAGAACATAAATCACGCAAAACAATTCTACATAAACCAAATTTTCTATATACTCCTCTTGGTCTCCCAGTTAAAGCACACCTATTTCTAATTTTGGTTTTAGAAGAACTTCTAGGCAATTTTTTAATTAATTTATTTTGAGCTGTAAACCTTTCTACAATAGACAAATTCTTATTATTTATTATAGATTTCAATTTCTCTCTTTTTTCTTTATATTGATCGCACAGCTTTATTCTGCGAAGATTTCTTTCTATCATAGATTTTTTTGCCATATATTTCTCCTCTCAATTAATCAAAAAAAGGAAATTTAAGAGCCAGTAATAATTCCTTTGCTTCCTTATCACTAACTGCACTTGTTATAATATTAATATCCATACCTCTAATTTTACTTATTTTATCATAGTCTATTTCTAAAAACGAGATATGTTCCTTTATACCAAAGGAAAAATTACCATTACCGTCAAATTGCTTCACACTAAATCCTCTAAAATCTTTTTCCCTTGGCAAAGCAATATATATCAATCTTTCTAAAAACTCATACATTTTATCTCTACGCAAAGTTACTTTGCAACCTACTGTAGCACCTTTTCTGATCTTGAAGCCAGAAATAGATTTTTTTGCAAAAGTTGATAAAGGCTTCTGCCCAGCAATCAAATATAGGCTATCAAGTGGTTCATTTATTGCTTTACTATCTGTAGCAGCATCTCCAACGCCCATATTGATACACACCTTGACAAGTTTAGGCACTTGCATGATATTGCCGTAATTAAACTTATCCTTTAAGGACTTTACTATGCTATCTTTATACAATTCTTTAAACATATCAACCTAATCTATCACTTCTCCAGAAACTTTTGCAAAACGCACTTTTCTACCGTCTATAACCTTAAACCCCACTCTAGTTGGAGTTTTATATTTAGGGTCCAATGTTGCAACGTTGGATATATCAATAGCTAACTCTTTATTTAATATACCACCACTACTACCAGCTTTTGGTTTAGTGTGTCTCTTATGTACATTTACCCCAGAAACAATTACTTTCTTTTTAGCATCACATGCCACAACTTTAATCACTTTACCAATTTTTCCCTTATCTCTACCAGTTAAAACTATAACGTCGTCACCACTTTTTATTTTAGCACTCATTATAAAACCTCAACAGCTAATGACATTATCTTCATAAAAGAACCAGATGATAACTTTTTTACCGGACCAAATACCCGAGTGCCAAGTGGTTCACCTTGATCGTTAATCAAAACTACAGCATTGCTAGAAAAACGAATTACAGAACCATCAGATTTTCTAATAGGGCTTTTCACCCTCACCACAACTGCTCTATATACTTTTCCCTTCTCAACCTTCCCTCTTGGAGTAATAGATTTAGTAGATACAATAACTGTGTCACCTATAGATGCAGACTTTCTACCACCCAATAAACCAATACAAAGCACTGCACGCGCACCAGAATTATCAGCTACTTCCAACAATGTATTTTTTTGAATCATATAAATATCCTATTCAATGTGAGCTATTAACAACAACCCATTTTTTAGTAGTAGAAATAGGCTTGTGTTCTTGTATTAAAACCTTGTCCCCTTCTTTACAACTATTATTCTCATCATGTGCTGTATACTTCTTGTATTTTTTTATAACCTTTTTATACAGCTGATCCTTATACACTTGTAATACCGAAACCTTTACAGTCTTATCACACTTAGCCTTAGTTACAGTACCACAAAAAACCTTTTTAGGCATTCTTTTCCTCTCTTCTTCTTTTATTTAATGTAGTTAGAATACGAGCTATGCTCTTTCTTATTAAGCTAAAACGCGAAATATTGTTGCACTGCCCCAACTTCTTTTGAAAAACCAAATTAACAAACTCTTTTCTCAAATTTACAAGAATTTCATGCAATTCTTGTGAAGACCTCGATTCAATGTCAGCTATATCCATTGCAACTCCATTTAATTATGATTAGATACAAATTTACACTTCATAGGAAGCTTAGCGGTTGCCTTTTCAAGCGCCAATCTTGCTAAATGCATGGGAACATCACTGCTAATCTCAAACAACATTCTACCGGGCTTAGCTTTAAACACCCAAAATTCAACACTACCTTTTCCCTTACCCATACGTACATCTGCCGGCTTTTTACTAACAGGGGTATCAGGAAAAATTCTTATCCACACTTTACCAGAGCGTTTTAATGTTCTAGATATTACACGCCTTGCAGTTTCAATATGCTTAGACTGAATCCTACCTGCTTCTACAGCTTTTAAGCCATAATCTCCAAAAGATAATGTGCTACCACCTTTTGTATTACCCTTAATTCGCCCCTTAAATACCTTCTTATATTTACTCTTTTTGGGAACAAACATCTCAATATACCTTAATTACCAATATAAACCCAAACCTTAACTCCTATAATACCATATATAGTTTTTGCTTCACAAAAAGCATAATCTATATTAGCACGTAAAGTGTGTAAAGGCAAACGACCTTCTTTATACCATTCAGTACGAGCTATCTCAGCTCCGCCAAGGCGCCCAGAACAACTTACTTTAATACCTCTAGCACCCATCCTCAAACAACTTTGAATAGCTTTTTTCATCGCTCTTCTAAATGAAACCCTTTTTTCTAACTGTTGTGCAATGCTGCTTGATATTAAAACTGCATCTATTTCAGACCTTTTAACTCCTACTACATTCACTTCCACATTATTTTTTACTTTTTCAGCTATTTTTTGCTTTATCTTCTCAATATCTGAGCCTTTCTTACCTATTATCACTCCAGGTCTAGAAGAATGTATTATTACAGACACCAAATCGATTGTACGCTCTATAATTACTTTAGAAACACCAGCATGCTTAAAAGATTCATTTATATAACTGCGAATAGATAAATCTTGATGCAACCCTTGTTTATAACCCTTCTCAGCATACCAAACAGATGACCAAGTATTAATTATTTTTAACCTAAATCCTTTAGGATTAACGTTTCCCATACTTTTGCACTTTCCTTATTAATTTTCTATTTTTATGAATCATATAATTTCTCCCAATTTTACAGTTATATTACTATAACGTTTACTAACTCTATTAGCTCTACCCATAGCTTTTGGACATACCCTACGCAAAGTAAGAGACTTACCTATTGAAATTTCTTTTATATATAAATTATCGATATCCAATCCATAATTATATTGAGCATTAGCAATCGCAGAATTTAATACCTTCCTTATAAGACCCGCAGCTTTCTTTTCACAAAATCTTAATTGCACAGTGGCAAAAGAAACTTTTTTATTACGTACTAAACCAGCAACCAAATTCAATTTACGAGGAGTTGATTTTAAAACCCTAGAACCAGCTTTAACTATTACATCTCTGTTTTTCATATCAATTACCTTCTTGTCGCCTTTTTATCACCACTATGCCCAGTAAATTTACGAGTGGGCGAAAATTCACCAAACTTATGACCTATCATATTCTGATCATTAACATTAACAGGAATGTAATCCTTACCATTATAAACAGCAAACTTTAAACCTAAACAATTAGGAAGAATTACAGAAGCCCTGGAATGAACTTTTATAGCCATGTTAACAAACCCCTTGTTTAAAGCATTATTCACCGACTTTAATATAGAAGGATGACAAAAAGGAGGCTTCCACGCAGATCTACTCATAAACTAACCTTTCAATTGTTTTATATACTTATCACTAGATTTATTTTTCCTCCGAGTTTTCTTTCCTTTTGTTGCAACACCCCAAGGAGTAACAGGATGACGACCACCAGAGGTTTTTCCTTCCCCACCTCCATGAGGATGGTCAACCGGATTCATTGCAACCCCACGCACAGTAGGTCTAATTCCAAGCCACCTACTTCTTCCAGCTTTACCCAGCTTTCTATTCTTATGGTCAGGGTTAGATACTACACCAATAGTAGCCTTGCAAGAAGATAAAATCAACCTAATTTGACCAGACCTGAGTCGTAATAAAACATATTGGCCATCACGACCAACGATTTGCGCATAACAACCAGCAGCTCTAGCAATCGCAGCACCATTACCTGGCTTCAGCTCAACATTATGAACGAAAGAACCAACAGGTATATACTTGAGTAGCAAACAATTACCTGGCAAAATATCAGCATCATTTCCAGCTGTAACAATATCACCAGGCTTCATACCTTGAGGAGCTAATATATAAGACTTAATATCATCTTCCTTATATGATATTAACGCTAAAAACCCACTTCTATTTGGATCATACTCTATTTTTTCAACTATACCCTGACCACTTCTATTACGCTTAAAATCTATAACTCTATACTTCTTTTTGTGACCACCACCCCTATGACGAGTTGTAATTCTACCATAATTATTTCTTCCACCACTGGACTTTTTACCGGATGTAAGAGACTTTTCTGGCTCATCTTTTGATAAACCAACTTTACTTACTAACACAGTCCCACGAGAAGACGGAGTAACAGGATTAAAAAATTTCATACCCATATTAAACGCTCATTATATCTAATTTTTGACCATCTATCAAAGAAAAATAAACTTTCTTTTTCTGTTTTTCACAACCAATCACACCCCTGAAACGCCTATATTTAGGCTTAATTCTAACAACATTTATAGAAGAAATTTTAACATCAAATAGAGACTCTATTGCCAACTTTATTTGACGCTTATTTACATTTACAAAAACATACAAAGAATATTTATTAAACTTCTCCATCAAAAAAGAGGCCTTTTCTGTAATTATAGGAGATTTTATTATATTATTATATTTGATCATAACAATCTACCTTCAAGATGCTTTAAAGTATCCTTTGTCAACATCACGCATTCGTGATTCAATATATCAAAGACATTTAACCCAATAGGTTTGATTAAGTCTACATAATGCAAGTTTCTAACAGCACGCAACAAATCATCTCCATAATCACCAACTATCAAAAAGGAAGAAAATTTAAAATTTTTAATACATTTACACATTTCAGACGTTTTCTTCACATCAATATTTAAATTATCCAGAATAATCACTTGATTATTTAAATACTTTAGAGATAAAGCAATTTTTAAACCAAATTTGCGTACCTTCTTATTAAGAGAATAAGTATGACTCCTCACAACAGGGCCGAAAATAATCCCACCACCTCTAAATTGAGGAGATCGCAAGCTCCCTTGTCTTGCCCTACCGGTACGTTTTTGACCATAAGGTTTAGCTGTTGTACCAGAGACATCACTGATACCTTTTGTTTTATGAGTACCAGCTCTTCTCTTCGCTAATTGCCATCTCACTATATCATGCAAAATACTCAATTTTTGCTTAGCAGAAAATATCAAAGGATTGAGCTGAGCAGTACCTACATTATTATTAGATAGATTAACTAAATTACATTCCATAACTAACTTACCAAATTACTAGCATCATCATTTACATCTAACAGTAAACCTACCGGAAAAGGAACATCTTTATGTAAAGATTTTTTAACTGCATCTCTTACAAAAACATAGGAATTTTTAAACCCAGGAACATTATTACCCTTCACAGCAATTATACTATTTTCATGATCAATGGATAATATCTTCATATTTTGTGCAGTTATTCTGCTGTTACCTAAATGACCAGCCATTTTCTTTCCTTTGAATACTCTACCAGGATCCTGACATTGACCAGTGGAACCTTGTGATCTGTGAGCAATAGAAACACCATGAGATGCCCTAAGCCCACTGAAGTTATGCCGCTTCATCACACCAGCAAATCCTTTACCTATAGAATAACCCGTAATATCAAGATATTGACCAACCACAAAATGATTGATTCCCACTTTTTTACCACATTCTATTCCCGACAGGTCATTTAATCTACTTTCGTATAACTTACATTTATTATTTATACCCTTTTTCTTTAAATATTCCAACTGAGGTTTTGCTATATTTTTAAAATCTCCTGTGCCCAAAATGACTGAATTATAGCCACATTTATCTTGTCCTTTTATATCAACAATATGAGTTTCGCTGAGATGCAATAAAGTTACAGCCATGCGACTATTGTCAGAATACATAGCAGTATGACCAATATTCATCATTAGTAAACCAATTCTCCTCAGTGAATTTATTCTCTTCATTTCCTTCTCCTAAACCTTAACTTCCTTGACTTTTAAATCCACTTCTACGCCAGCAGAAAAAGATAAACCTGTAAGCATCTGCATCATAGTAGGAGTAAGATCATGTAAAACAATCAAACGCCTAGAAGTTCTCATTTCAAACTGTTCACGAGATTTTTTATCAACGTGAGGAGATCTATTAACAATAAATTTAGAATCTTTTCTTGGCAACGCAATCGGACCAGATAATTTTGCATTGGACCGCTTTAATTCATCAACAAATTTTCGAACACACTCCTCCAATAAAGAACAATCGAAAGCCTTAATGTTAATATATATATCTTGCTTCATCTTAGTTACTACTCTCACTCCAAAATTTCAGAAACAACACCAGAACCAACAGTTCTACCGCCTTCTCTTATCGCAAAACGCAATCCCTTATCCATTGCTATCGGTACTTGCAATTCTACTTCTACACTCACATTATCTCCTGGCATTACCATCTCCTTCCCATCTAGCAATTTTATGCTCCCGGTTACATCCGTTGTCCTTAAATAAAACTGTGGCTGGTAATTCGCAAAAAATGGTGTATGCCTTCCTCCTTCCTCTTTCTTTAATATATAAACCTCCGCCCTAAACTTTCTATGCGGCGTTATCGTCCCCGGTTTTGCTAATACTTGCCCTCTCTCCACTTCTTCTCTTTTTGTTCCTCTTAACAATATTCCTACATTGAGTCCTGCACTCCCCTTATCCAGCAACTTCTTAAACATTTCTACACCTGTGCATATCGTCTTTTGCGTCGCTTTCAGACCTATTATCTCTATCTCTTCTCCCGTCTTTATCTCTCCCTTCTCTATCCTTCCTGTTACCACCGTTCCTCGCCCCGATATCGAAAATACATCCTCGATTGGCAATAAAAATGGTAAATCCACAGGCCTTGGTGGAACCGCCACATACTCATCTAACTTTTCCATCAATTTATCTATTGATTTCTTTCCATATTCGCTACTGTCATCCTCCAGCGCTTTCAATGCAGACCCCACTACCACAGGCACTTCATCCCCTGGAAATCCGTATTTATTCAGCAATTCCCTCACTTCCATTTCTACCAAATCTATCATATCAGCATCAGCAACATCAGCTTTATTTATATACACCACGATATATCCAACACCTACCTGCTTCGCTAGCAATATATGCTCTCTCGTTTGTGGCATTGGCCCATCAACCCCCGACACTACCAATATCGCCGCATCCATCTGTGCTGCACCTACTATCATGTTCTTTACATAGTCAGCATGTCCAGGACAATCAACGTGTGCATAATGCCTTTTTTCCGTCTGATACTCAACATGCGCTGTTGCTATCGTTATCCCCCTTTTCCTTTCTTCTGGCGCCTTATCTATCTGATCGTACGCTACAAAATTTCCATAATGCTTTGTTATCGCCGCTGTTAACGTTGTCTTCCCATGATCCACATGTCCTATTGTTCCCACATTTACATGCGGCTTTCCAAATGCTTCCACTACTGCTGTCATAATTTAAACTTTTCTACCTAAAATACAAATACATCAATAAATAATATGTTGATTTTATAAAAATACAACAAAAAAAAGAGCGGATAGTGGGAATCGAACCCACGTCACTAGCTTGGAAGGCTAGAGCTCTACCATTGAGCTATACCCGCACAATGGAGGAGGTAGGATTCGAACCTACGTACGCAATGCGGACAGATTTACAGTCTGTTACCTTTAACCACTCGGTCACTCCTCCACAAAAATTTGTTAAGAGAACGCTATTTTAGTACCTTAACTCAAGCTTTTATTGTATTTAATACTAAACGCCTAAAATTAAAAAATCAAGCAATAAAACCTACCCTGATTAAAATCATGCAGATTTCATTTTATACAACACAATATTGCCAATAAAACGTCTAAATAAATAATGCGAATCATGCGTACCTGGCGCTTCTTCTGGATGATATTGCACAGAAAAGACTAAGTAATCCTTCATCATTATCCCCTCTACACTATTATCAAATAGAGAAATGTGAGTAATTTCAACATTACTTGGAAGAGAAGCTGAATCAACAACAAAACCATGATTTTGGCTAGTGATCTCAACTTTTCCACTAATTACATCATAAACTGGATGGTTACTCCCTCGGTGACCAATATCCATCTTGATGGTCTTTGCTCCCAAAGTAATCGCAAGTAATTGATGACCCATGCATATGCCAAAAATTGGTATTTTAGATTTTATAATAATGTCTATCTCTGAAACTACACTTTCTCCTATTTCTTGCGGATCACCAGGACCATTTGAAAGCACTATACCATCTGGATTCATACTCAACACTTTTTGAGCAAAACCTGTGCTTGGTCTGATTAATTCAACTGTACAACCAAGTTCTATTAAGCGTGAAACTATACTGATTTTTACGCCAAAATCAACGATTACAACCCTATATTTTGCATTAAGGTCACTTTTAAAATTACTATGCAAGCTGACTTTATTGGTTATTTCTATCCCATTTACAGATTTGTATTCCTTCAATTTGTCCAACACATGCGTCTCGCTTGACGGGCATATCATTCCACTTTGAGATCCATGTTTTCTCAAATGTCTCGTTAAAGCTCTAGTATCAATTCCTGATATCCCAACCACGTTATTTTTCTCTAACCAATCATTTAAACTGATATATGAAGAAGGGTGGGACATAGAAGAAAGTTCACGCATAACCACACCACTTGCAAAAATTTTCTCTCCTTCATTATCTTTATGGTTTATTCCAATGTTACCAATATGAGGAAAAGTGAACGTTATAATTTGATCAGCAAAAGAAGGATCAGTTATAGTATGCTGATAACCGGTCATACCAGTGGTAAAACAGACCTCACCTATGCACTTGCCTTTTTTACCTACTGATTTTCCCCAAAAGCACTTGCCATCTTGTAAAATTAAAACTGCGTCCTGCACTTCATTATCTATTTAACTGATTCAAAACAGTATACAAGAATTTCAAATAATACGCAACTCTTTCTAAAATTCCAAATTTAACCACGAGGCGGCGAAGAACAACATGAAAAAAACTTTTAACGTGCCCTTTCATAAAATATGTTGACTATCTCCGTATTTTATATTAGGTATACTCCTGCAGTTATGAAATGGAGGTTTATTATATCAAATGAAATCCAACCTAAAAATAAGTTACTAATTGTAGGAGCTGGCTTACTATTCTTTGCGATGGTGTTCCCATCATTTTTTCTCTTAGCAAAAATAGCCATAGGATTAGCTATGATCGCAATTGCAACAATCGCGGTAAAAATTTTCTCAAAAACAATATCAAACGCTCTTGAAAAAGAAAAAGTAGATCAGAATCAGGCAGCACAACAAACAACACAAAGTAAAATTATAAACCTAGCTATTGGATTAACATTTATATTTGCAGGAGGATTATCAATGCTCATTATAGCAAAAACTGGCTTAATTGCAGCATGTGCAGCTATAACTGCTTTAGCTCTACACGAATATGTTAAAAATGAAAAAATAGGAAAAGAGATAAATGATAAATTCGATAAGGTAGCTGACGATACAATCAATTTTATTGTTAGCAATGTTGAAAAACTTATTCCAACAAAGCCGCCAGGCATAACAGCCTAAACTGTCTCCGTTCAGCAGAGTGGTTTAAGAAACAATAGATAGGAGGTTTTGAAAAGGGTTCAGCCTTCTTTTTATGTCGGTCTTGAGGAACTTCTTGTACAATTAGTTTTTCTTGAGAAAATGAATCTAACATTTTAACACTCCCTTTAACTCTTACATCATATATTGAAAAATAATTAACCTAACTTATAACTTGCACCTTTATCAGCTTGTTAGGTAGAATTATTAAAGAACTAGTTGAACAGACGTTATGACTAAATTCAACTCCATCCACAAGTTCTCCGCTTGTTACTCCAGTTGCAATGAACACTGATTCACCTCTTGCCATGTCTTTTACGGTGTAGATTTTTTCTGGGTCATCAATATTCAGACTTTTTGCTCTTTCTCTTAACTGATCCGTGTCAAATATTAATCTTCCCTCCATCTGTCCACCGATTGAACTTAGCGCTGCAGCCGAAAGCACCCCTTCTGGTGCTCCTCCTATGCCGATATACATATCATGATTGCCATTTACTAGTGAAACTACGGCCGCAACATCACCATCATCTATTAGTTTAACTTTTGCTCCTAACTTCCTGATTTTCACTATTAATTCATCATGCCTTTCACGGTTAAGTACAGTTACTGTAAGATCATTTACTTTACATCCTTTTGCCTTGGCTAAATTGTCTAGATTCTTTTCAATGCTATTTTTTAGTGAGACTACACCCTCTGGGAGATTTTTTCCTACTGCTATCTTTTCCATATAAACATCAGGTGCGTGTAAAAAATCACCTTTTTTCGTTGCAGCAAGAACGGACATTGCCCCCTGTTTGTAGTGAGCGCAAATTGTGGTACCCTCAAGTGGGTCAACAGCAATGTCGATTTCAGGACCATTTCCAGTGCCAACCTTCTCGCCAATATATAGCATTGGTGCTGAATCTCTCTCACCTTCACCAATTACGATAGTACCATTTATTTCCATTGAATTTAATACTGTACGCATTGCATCAACTGCAACCTGATCAGCCCTTTTTTCATCGCCGAAGCCTGCTAATTTATATGCAGCAAGTGCTGCAGCTTCGGTCACTTTAACTAATTTATAGGCTAAATCTTCCATCATTTGCTTTAAGAACTATATTCAATATATATCATGCTACTTGAAACTGCAATATGTCTTGACTGGTTGTGGGAAAGTTGCATAATAAATTAGATAGTAATAGTGGTAAAATTTGACATGACTTATGAAAAGATAAAGGAAATTGTAACTCAAAATCCTGATATAACTGCTGAGGAGTTTGATAAGGAACTCAAAAAGGAGAAAATAGATAAAGAAATAATAGATCAAAATGGTTGGACTTTGCTTTATTATGCTGTCCGTTCAGAAGGGCCTAGTATTATCGGCGATCGCAGTATATTTCTAAAGATTGTTGAGTTGTTCACAAATTTAAACATTGGAATCGATTTTAAAGATACTGCTTCCAGAACTGTGTTGGGTACAGCTGCAATAAATAAACAAGCTGACGTTGTAAGGATACTTTTGAATAGTGGTAAGTTTGAAGAAGAAGAAAAAATTAGTGCTTTAAATAGTGCTATTATTCAAGGCAATGTTCAAGAGTTTGAGCCGTTTTTAGATTACATAGATCATGCGAAAATACTGGAGGCTCTCAACACAGCTTCTTGTAATGAGAACATTGACATTATGAAGGTGCTTTTAGATAATAAGAGATTTACTGAAGGAGAAAAGGTTGATGCTCTGAGTAATGCTTCCATAGATGGTGATCTACCAAAGGTTAGGTTGCTTTTAAAGCATATGACAGGTATACCAGCAAATGGTATAAGGAGTCTTTTAGAAATGATTAAAGAAAGTAAATCATCACTTGAGATAGATTCTGAATTTAAAGTGGACTTCAACAATTCTGATCACTGTAAATACCTCTCAAATTATGTAATAATTGCACTACTTAGATCAGCAATAAACAAAAAAGAGAAGCAAAACACACCTGATGGAGCGGAGTCCAATGTCAGTAATACAAGCACTGGTCTCACGCTAAATAATGATGACATTAGGAATCTGTGTCTTGATATAGATAGGGTTACAAAACAGGATAGCACAGTTACTAGTTTTGAAGATTTGCAAAAAAGGTTAAAAAGGAAGGGAATTAATCTTCAGAGCAAATGTGAAAAAAATGCTGTACTAGAATATGCAATTAAAGATCAAAATTTGAACGTTATAAAATTTCTCTTACAAAATGGAATGACCATCATCAATGCAATCGGTCAAGAAGGAAGGTATTACGTTAGCAAAATTGAAGAAGACAAATCTATATTATGCTCTGTTGTTCATTATACTGATAACAGTAATGCTGAGATTCTAGGCACGCTACTGCGAAATATTAATGCAGAGCAATCAAAGTTAAATCCTGAAGATGAATTGTACAGATTATACCAACAATTAAAAGATGATGCATTCTGCACTGCTTTTGCAGAAAAGAATTCTGTAGCAGCGACAGTGCTAATACAGAACGATCAAGAAACACGCGCATCAGCAGTAAACAAGGATGAAACACCTGTAGTAACAGGAACTGACCAGGTTGTTACTACGCCAAGCGTAGAAGAAAATAGAACAGAACCTAACAAAAATATTAGTAATAAACCTACGGCAACAGTGTCTCCTATATTAACAAAGGAAACAAATCCAACTACTGTACCAAATAGTGGTAACGGTAGGAGTGTTAGTAATAAACCAGTATCTCCTGTAGTATCAACAAACGCCGGCACACCCGCTATGTCAAGCGGTAATGATAAGTCTAGCAACCTCACAAATGCTCAATTTTCTGTGCCAAATGAAAAAGAAGCTAAATATAAAGAAAGCAAGGAAAATTTTTACACCTCATTAACAAAAGATGTTGTTGGAGTTGTTATTACAGGATTATTCATTGCTGCTGCTGTAATGGTTCCATTTGCGGCTGGTGCGGTGGTTTGTGGTGTTATAGCTGCTTTGGTTGCAACATATATCGGATTACATGTAAAAAATTCTACATTACCAAGCTATAGAGAAATGGAAAAAAATAAAGTTGAACACGTGAGTCCAAAAGTTGAACACGTGAGTCCAAAAACTGCACAAACATTGTGATTTGAGAAAAATCTCCACTAGGAAGGGTGTCATCCGAGTAGCTAAAACTGGGATCTATACTAGCACAGCCCTACGTCATACCGCGATTCATTCACGGTATCTTAGCATAGATCCCGCTAACACGTAGCGGGATGACGGTTGTCGGTAGGCCTAAATTACTTTAGCCATAAACATTTAAGAAATTTACCAAATGAAAAAAAAGGCAAAAGAAACCCCGGTTAATATCTATTTAAAAACATTGGCGTTTTTTTATGTTTTAAACGTCTAATAACCGCGACTCAGCTGCTTTTAAATGCAACTCACCTTAGTTTAAATGTTTAAGAAATTTACTAAGCAGAAAAAAAGGCAAAAGAAATCCCGTGTTAGCTAGTTGTCACTCTCTAATCCTGCAAATTGGCGTTCTATACTGTCTTAAACGCTTTATAAGCGCGTTTCAGCTTATATAGCTAGAAATGTTGTGAAGACATAAGGTGCGCATAGTACAAAAAATTAAAAATAAGACGCCAATTACGTAATACTGTTGTCGTTTAATCTGCACAGATTGAAGATAAATGAATACCTTCAATACTCATGATAAGGGGGGCTGGCGGAGTTTGTCAAGTAGGTTTTTTCGTCTCTATTCCCAATAAAAGTTCGTTATTGGTTATGCAGGAAGTCTAATACTGTCGTAAAAGGAAGTTTTCTTGTGCGTGTGAAACTTTTTTTCCAACACAATGGATCTTCTGAAAAGTTTTCGAGTATATTGTATTTTTAATTTGTAAAATAAGATTTTTCCCTTTTTGCATGTTTCACCTAAAAAGGACACATTTTAGACTTCTTTGTTGAAATAAAACAGAAATAAAAGTGCTGTTTATTGCAGCTTTTGGGTAATTTAATGGTAAAAATTTTAGAGAGAAATTTTACACACAATCGCAGACATTTTTCCTTAAGTTGACGCCATTGAGTGAACGGTTACCTTAATTAGAAGTCTAGCTTTAACTTTAAATGGACTACTCAACCGTGACAGACTTAGCTAAATTTCTTGGACAATCGGCATCTAACCCTTTTTTTGCTGCAGTATAGTAAGCAAGGAATTGCATAGCAACACTATAGATGATAGGAGAGATAAAATTATCAGTGTCTGGAAGTTGCACCACATCTGCGCAAACTCCCCTTAGGAATGGCGCTCCTTGCTTATCACTGAAGGCAATTACTTTGCCTTTTCTTGCAATAATCTCTTGTATATTAGATAGCGTTTTAAAGAATAAACTATCATAAGGGATAATTGCTATAACAAGCACAGTAGAGTCTATTAAAGCAATAGAACCGTGCTTCATTTCTCCCGCTGCAATGCCAATGGTATTAATGTATGAAAGCTCTTTTATCTTCAATGCGCCTTCCATTGCAACTCCGTATGAACTTCCTCTGCCGATTAAAATAACGTTATTGTGTTCTAATATACTGCCCGATATATGTTGTATTTGCATCACATTCAAAACGTGCTCAACATACTCGGGAATAGAATTGATAGCACTGCTTAGCTGTTTTATTCTCTCTCCACCCAGTATACCTTTTATTTTTCCAAGCTCCACGGCAAAGCATGCTAAAGTTGCAAGTTGCGCAGAAAAGGTTTTTGTTGAAGCAACACCAATTTCTGGCCCAGCAAGAGTATGTAACACAATATCTGAGATCTTTTCAATGCTGCTGTTAAATGTGTTAGTTATACTAATGATTGTTTGCTTCTGTGATTTCGCATAACGCAGCGCTTCTATGGTATCTGCAGTTTCGCCAGATTGAGAGATGAATAACCCAATGCTGCCTTCTTCTAGCTTGACGTTGCTATACCTAAATTCTGATGAGATTTCTAGATATACTCGAACTTGAGCGACACTTTCCAGCCAATATTTTGCTATTAGCCCGGCAAAATAAGATGACCCGCATCCAACTATAGTAATGTAACTCCGCTCAGAAAACAATTTTTTGTTGACCTCTTTATATTGCTTGTAAAATTGATTTATTGTTTTGTTTAATGCACGCGGTTGCTCAAAAATCTCTTTTAACATGAAGCTAGGATACCCATTTTTGCTAATTAGAAAATCACTTGGACTACTATTTTCTATACTACGTTTAACTTGTGTACCATTGTTGTATATACTAACTCCACTAGATTTTATCACTGCAATGTCACCATCTTCCAAATACGATATTCTTTCCACAAATGCACTTAAAGCATTAGAGTCAGATGCAGCAAACACTGTGTTACAGTTATAGCCTATTGCTAAAGGCAAATTTCTCTTCGCAACAAATAAGGCATCTGGATATTCTGCAAATAATAAGACCAAGGCAAATGAGCCATGTAAGTTGTTTAAACACTTAAATAGAGAATCAACTGGCGACAATCCTTCATCCAGATATAAGGTTAGCATATTTGGTATGATCTCTGTGTCAGTATCAGTATGGAATAACATTCCCCTTTCTTCTAGACCCTTTTTTAGCAGATTGTAATTCTCAATTATGCCGTTATGAGCAACAACAACATTATTTGTATGAATGGGATGAGCATTTTTAAGGCCTGGAACTCCATGTGTAGCCCAGCGAGTATGTGCTATACCAACTGTACTGTGAGACATCTTGCTTTCATCAACAACTTCATACAATCTTTTAACTTTACCTTCTGATTTTTTGACTTCTATCTCGCCTTCGTTATTTATGATTGCTATACCTGAGGAATCATATCCCCTATATTCCAATTTTTGCAACCCAGTTAGTAAAGTTGGTATTACTGAATCACCGCTACTTATTACACCAAATATTCCGCACACAAATGGATCACCAAATGAACTTTCTTTTAAAGTTATGCAGCATTTTTGCCTTTATCATCTTTTCCCTTTTTACTTTCCTCTGGTGGTTGATTTTTATTCTTTTTATCACTCTTTTCGATTTTGCCTTTTTCAATTGGTTTAGCTTCCACTTTTTGAGTTTCTTTGTTTAAAACTTCAGATATAGCGGACTTTAGGACTTTCACCTCAACTTTTGGTGCTATTTCTATTATAAATTGTGCATTTGCCTCATCAACTTTATTAACTTCACCTATTATCCCGCCAGAAGTAATGACTGTATCACCACGTTTTATTTGATCTATAATTTTTCTATGTTCTTTTAGTTTTTTGTGGTTTGGGCGAATAATGAGAAAATAAAATACCACAAATATTAAAATCAATGGAATAAAACTAGCAAAAGATGCGCCGATACTTGATGCATTGCTAGTTGCATCTGCTGCAAAAACTTCAGAAATGAGCATATTTAATCCTAATTGTTAATGATAAAAACAAACCTATTTAAGTATTAATTACAATACCATGCCATGTCAAGTCTGGTGAAAACGTTTCTAAATAACGGCAATAATATTGCGGATTTTAGATTATGCTAAAACCACTATGGCGGGAGTGATGAGACTTGAACTCACGACCTCATGCGTGACAGGCATGCGCTCTAACCAACTGAGCTACACCCCCCCTAATTTCTTTTTAGCGTTTTCGGGCTTCGACTTTAAAGCTAATAAACATGTTGCCCTTTGTCAATATTTTTTGTTTGCGCTTTGCTGTCTTTTCTATTACTATGTAAATAATTTAATTTCACACATGGCTTGTACAAGTAGTCCCATTAGGGTTATGCCATGGAAGATAAACTATTTGGAGGAATGATATATGACAAATTTGCCTGAAGTCACTGTGCGTGATTTAGCCGAATCTGGTGTACACTTTGGTCACAAAATTAGTCGCTGGAACGCAAAAATGGCTCCATACATATATGGAGTGCATCAAGAAAATCGTATACATATAATTGACTTGCGAAAAACATTACCATTGCTACAGGTGGCCATGAAGGCTTTATATAACGTTGCATCTCAAGGTGGTCGCATTCTATTTGTTGGTACAAAGTTTCAAGCTTTTGATATTATTGCAAGTGAAGCGATTCGTTGTGGTCAATATTATGTGAATCATCGATGGCTTGGTGGTATGCTTACTAATTGGGGCACTGTTTCTTCTTCGATAAAAACCTTGATGCAATATGAGAAAATATTAAATGACGAGGATAGCATTTTAACAAAGAAAGAATTGGGGAACATTGAAAAGAAAAAGCAAAAGCTTGATAAGGCGCTTGGTGGTATTAGAGAAATGGGAGCAATTCCTGATATCTTATTCATCATTGATACTAATAAAGAGCATATTGCGGTTAAGGAGGCTAAAAAGTTAGGAATTCCAATAGTTGCAATACTTGATACTAATTCTGATCCAGATGATATTACTTATCTAATACCTGGAAATGATGACTCAAGAAAATCAATAGAGCTCTATTGTAAATTAGCTACCGACTCTATATTAGCTGGAATAGAGTCTAGTCTAGCAAGATCTGGAGTTAAGATTGATAATATAAAAGGTGATGAGTTTATTCAAGAAAAAGAAGATAGTATTGTGCAAACTAAAAGGAAACGTAGTAAAGTTTACAAAGAAGAAGAAAGGGAGGTAGTAACAAATGAAGATGAATCCAGATAATATAAGGGAATTACGTGATAGGACAGGGCTTGGCTTAAGTGACTGTAAAAAAGCATTAGAAGAATGTGATGGTGACATCAAGAAAGCCGTTGATAAGTTGCGTACAATAGGTCTTGCTAAAGCTGACAAAAAATCTGATAGAGTAGCTTCAGATGGGCTCGTTGCTATGTGTTTGACTGAAAATTATGGTGCATTGGTTGAACTCAATTGCGAAACCGATTTTGTTGCAAGGAATGAGAAATTTATAGAGTTAGTTTCAAATTTAGCATCAATTGCTCATCAAGAACGCTGTATCAGCGTTGATGAGTTAAAAAATGCCAAGTATGAAAGCATTGGCACAGTGCAGGAAGCTATTATGAATGGTACGTCAGTTCTTGGTGAAAAGTTAGAGTTGAGCAAGCTTTGTTACCTAGAGACTAAGGATGGAGTTGTTGCTGGTTATGTACACGGTGATGTACGTGGTTTAGGTAAAACTGGCGCTTTAGTTGCATTGCAATCACCCGGTGATAAGGCAAAGTTACAGGAAATTGGAAAACAAATAGCGATGCACATAGTTGCTATGAAGCCTGAAGCTTTGTCTATAGATGATTTAGATCAAATGAAGTTGAAAAATGAACGTTCTATAATTGAAGAGCAAGTAAGGAGCTTAAATAAACCTGAAGAAGTAGCAAAAAAAATAGTAGATGGACGAATGGCTAAGTACTATGAAGAAGTTGTTTTACTAGAACAAAAGTTCATAAAAGATGATAAAATGAAGGTTTCTGATTTTATAAAATCAAGCGAGGTGAGTGCTATTAAATTATCTGATTACAAGTTACTTGTTTTGGGCAGTGCAAACTAAATGGCAAGAAATGTCTTCCTTAGCAGATAAAGTAAAATACTCTAGAGTGTTATTGAAGATCTCTGGTGAAGCTTTGATGGGGTCACAGTCTTTTGGCCATGATATGGGAATAATAAGCCAATTATGCAAAGATATAGCTGATGTTAACAGGCTTGGAGTTCAGGTATGTATTGTTGTTGGTGGTGGTAATATCTTTCGTGGCGCATCTGCGTCTTTAAGTGGCTGTGAAAGAGCAAGCAGTGATTATATTGGAATGCTTGCAACTATAATCAATGCTTTAATTTTACAAAACTTTTTAGAAAAAAATTTAGTAGCTTCTAGGGTATTATCTGCAATACCCATGGCCACTGTATGTGAACCTTACATAAGAAGGAAAGCTATTCGTCATTTAGAAAAAGGTAGAGTGGTAATTTTTGCAGCAGGCACAGGCAACCCATTTTTTACTACAGATACAGCTGCAGCCTTACGTGCTGTTGAAATGAATTGTGATGTTATTCTAAAGGGTACACAAGTAAATGGTGTATACTCCGCTGATCCGAAAAAAAATGAGGATGCTGTAATGTATGATAGGCTTTCTTACACGGATTTATTGACTCGTGATTTAAAAGTTATGGATGCATCAGCAATTTCACTTGCTCGTGAGAATTCTATTCCAATTATAGTTTTTTCTTTGAAGGGAGAAAAAATAGTCAATATTATTAAGGGTCAAGGTACTTATACTATAGTTTCAGATTGTAAACAGTAGGTAGTTTATGTTAAATGAAATAAAAGCTAAAACAAAAGAAAGAATGCTAAAAACTATTCAGTCCTTTCATGATGATATTAAAGGCGTACGCACTGGTAGAGCTAGCGCATCGTTGCTTGATGGTATAGTTGTAAATATCTATGGTGGACATCAAAAGTTAAATCAGGTTGCAGGCGTTTCAGTTATAGATAACAAAACCCTATCAATTAAAGTTTGGGATATTAATGTTGTAGGTGAAGTGAAAAATGCTATATTAAATACCAACTTGAATTTAAATCCTGTTGTTGAGGGCAATACCATACGTATAGCTCTTCCGGATTTAACACAAGAAACCCGTGAAAAATTAGTAAAATTATTGCATCAGTTTTCTGAAAATGCGCGGATTGCCATCAGAAATATACGCAGAGATGTTATGGAAGAAATAGAGAAAATGAAGGGAAATAAGGAGATCTCAGAAGATGATTTTCATGGTGCTAAGAAGGAAATACAAAATATTACTGATGATAATATAAAAAAGATTGATGGTGAATTGTCCATCAAAGAAAAGGATATATTGCATCACTAAGGCAATATGAAAGAAACCTTCAGTAGTGAAAAAGAAAAAATTATATGCAAAGGTGTCATGGAGGTAGTCGACACACAACTGTATGAACGTTGCAATATTGCACAGTATTATACAGTAAATGATGTCATTCCAGTGTCCTCTTTTTTGTCATCCCAGTGCCTTTTTTCCCTGTCATCCCAGTGCGTAACACTGGGATACATCTTATTTTCATCATGGACATTATATGCTCTAAGAATCTGTTATCCATTTCCCTCTTTCCTGTCATCCCAGTGCGTGACACTGGGATACATCTTATTTTCATCATGGACATTATATGCCCCAAGAATCTGTTGTTCATTGCATAATTTGCAAATATTTTTATACTTAGATCCCAGTGTCACGCACTGGGATGACAGGAAAAAGGGCTACTGGGATGACACCTTTCAAGTAGAGATTGCTACTAAATCACTATTTTTGTACAGTGATATGTTAAGCACTCAGATGATATCGGGTGGTTTAGGTAAACTTTAAATGTTGAATCAAGAATCTTTACCGAAACATTTAGCAATTATTATGGATGGTAATGGTAGATGGGCGAACAATCAAGGAAAGGTAAAAATTGATGGTTATAAAAAGGGCAGTGAAGTTGCATACGATATTGCCAAGTATTGTACGGACCTAACCATACCCTACTTAACTTTGTATGCATTCTCTATGGAGAATTGGCTTAGACCCAAAAACGAAACTGACTGTCTATTTGATTTATTTTACTCCGTTTTAACTAATGAAGATAAAGTCAATTTCATTTGCAACTGTAACATTAAGTTGAATTTTATTGGCAATTTAAGTCTGTTATCCAGTAAAATATTGGATCAAATTAAAAAAGCAGAAGAAATGACACATAAGAACGATGGTTTATTACTCACTGTGGCAGTCAGTTACGGAGCAAAGCAAGAAATTACACAAGCTATAAGCAATATTATAAAAGAAAATATTGCTTATGTATCAGAAGAGGAATTTGAAAAATTTCTATATACTAAAGATCTGCCAAAATTGGATTTATTAATTCGCACTGGCGGCGAAAAAAGGTTAAGCAACTTTTTATTATGGCAAGCAGCTTATGCTGAATTATATTTTTGTGATACTTTATGGCCTGATTTTTCTTGTCAAGATTTGAGCAAAGCATTAGAAGATTATACAAAAAGAGAGAAAAAATATGGTAGATAATAATTTTATAATTAGAATATTGTCCTCAATAGTAATATTATTCATATTTTCTTTTGCTACATATTTCAGTGATTTATCGTTTTACCTATTGATTTTTTCAATAGCAGTTTTATCTTCTTTTGAATGGTATAATCTAACCCAAGGAAACAAAATTTTATACGTTTTCGCATTATTATTGATTGCACTACCAAGCGCCTCATTAATATATTTATATAACCTACCACAGGGAAAATACGCATTAGTATGGTTCGTCTTAACCATTTGGGGAATTGACATTACTGCCTACCTATTTGGTAAGAATTTTGGTGGAGCTAAAATTTGCCCAATTCTTAGCCCTGGAAAAACTTGGACAGGACTTCTTGGTGCGATTTTAGCTGGAGTAGTGTGCACAATTTTTGGATCAATATTTTTTGGTCTATTTTCAATTTTTTATTCTCCAATCATTGGCCTTGCAATCGCTATTCTAGCGCAACTTGGCGATTTCACTGAGTCGCTTGTTAAAAGAGCTTACGGTGTTAAAGATAGTGGAAGTATGATACCTGGCCATGGAGGAGTGCTCGATCGTATGGATAGTTTCATTTTTACTGCCCCTCTTCTTGCTATTTACATAAGCTAAGTCTGCAGAAGAAATAAAGTGCCATTAGAGTTCATCCCTAGTCAGCTCCCCAACCGCTTCTACAGTACAGTCATGGACAAACGTCTTTTCACAATAAGGGCAGGCTATTTCCTCTTCTTCTCCCATATCTAAATATATTAATGGATGGCCAGAACCCTCATCATTCTCATCACCATGACAACAAACTTTTCTATTATTAACCCTCACTTTTGACATGCTACTCCTTTAGCTTATAACATTTTACATATTGAATATACCCATTCAGAAATAAAAAACAACAAGCACTATTCTCCATTTTTTATCCTATTCAGGTTAATCAATTCGTTTTGAACGCCTTTTGATACAAATTTGCTAACATCTTCTCCTAATCTTGCTATTTCCTTTACAAAACTTGATGAGATAAATTGAGTATCTTCAGAAGCAGGAAGAAATATGGTTTCGATTTCAGGAAGAAGTTTATAATTTACCCAACTCATTTGAAACTCGTAATCAAAATCCGATACTGCTCTTAATCCTCTAATAATAACAGAAGCATTCTGCTCTTTGGCAAACTTCACTAGCAACCCATTAAAAGATATAACATCTGCATCAATTCCTAGCCCTTTGATTTCACTTTCAGCCATGCTTGTGCGTAGCTTTGTGTCAAAGGCAACATGCTTATTAACGTTTTCTGCAACTCCTATTATTAATTTATCGACTAGTTTACACGCTCTTTTGATTATGTCAATATGCCCAAAAGTTATAGGGTCAAATGTGCCAGGGTAGATTCCTATTTTGTCATTAATGTTCATCCTTTATTTTTATAAACTACTTTAAAAACTTTTGATAGACATAATAACATTTTTTATCTAAAAATGAAAGTATACAGTTGGCCTGATAGCTCAGTTGGTAGAGCAAAGGACTGAAAATCCTTGTGTCGCTGGTTCGATTCCTGCTCAGGCCACCTTCTCTTTCTTGGCAAATTTGCCTTTTTGTTATAAAACGTTCTATAATATGTTATGGTATTAATATAAGTGTTGAGAAGGTAAACTATATGTATAAATGTTATAGTAGAATATTTAACATCTTATTAATTATAGTTCTATTATTAAGCAATATTACTTATGCTGGCGTTAGTGAAAAACCGGCATCTCAACATGTAACCAGAAAAGAAGAACCAGCGTCAACTGCCTTGACGGCAGAAAATACAGTAAATAATGACATAGTTGTTGGTTTGTTGAAAACGGAAGAAGCACATGAGCTTGGGCTATCTCAAAATATCTACGAGATGTTTAATAACTTTGGGGTTAAGACTGTACTGATTGATTATAATAAGATAATTAGCCTTAAAAAAATTCAGACAGAGTCACTTAATCTCGCAAAACAAGATGAAACATTGGCAAAGAAGCTGACATTAGACCGAATAAAAATTGAAGTTGCAAAGTTTATTAAAGAGCACAAAATAAATAGAATATTTATTCCGGATAATTTACACTCAGCACCCACTCCTTGTCGCCAGCTTGTTACTGAAGCAATTGCAAAAATAGTGGATGATAACCCTGCAATTCATTTACTTGGCATATGTGAAGGCATAATGAATGCAAAGGGAATTGAAGTAGTGAGTGTTGTGAGTGATGAAGAGAAGCGAAGATCTCATTTAAAATCAGCACCTAATCCACATAAAGAGGATGCACCTCTCCAGCAGATAAAGATCGTTCCAAACAGTCGTTTAGCGGAATTAGTAGCTAAATTCTTAATACCTAATGAAAATGGCTGGTTTTCAACATATTTTCCAGATGCTCATTCAGGGGCAGTAAGTAATACACCAGAAAATAGAAGAAAATTGGAGTTACTTGGATATAAAGTTGCAGCATTTTCCAGTGATGGGGTAATAGAGGCTATTGAAGATAAGCACGGTAATATTTACTTTCAATGTCATCCAGAAGCCCTTGTTGTAAAATCATATAAAAACCTCTATTTATCAAATCACAAGGAACGTCAAGTGTCTACACTAGTTGCTATAGCGATTATAAATGATTTTCTTTATCGTGCTTAATGGCTATAGCTTTAGATTTACCAACGATTTGATAAACGACAAATTCGTCATCCCGCTGCTTGTTAGCGGGATCTAGAGATACCGCGGCGGTATGACTTGCATTAGCTATAAAATAGTAGTTTATATAAATCCCATAGCATGCCGAATGAAGCTTTTTTTGAGAAATTTTGAATTTTCAACTGCAATCAAGCCAAGATTTCTTAGTGCTTTAGCGCAGAATATTCTGTTGGAGAACATCCTATTTAATCCATCAGTTGCAAGCGCCATTGTAAAATTATCAAAGTATCTGTTACGTGAAATTTTCTTTAATAAATAACTACTGCCAACATCAATACCAGATGCTTTTGCAGCAACTATGTGCTTTATAACACTTTCTACATCTCTAATTCCAAGATTAAGCCCTTGACCTGCAACTGGATGAATTGAATGTGCTGCATCGCCGATAAGCAAAACTCTACCCTTATATAACTTTTTTGCGAAAACAAAACTTAAAGGATAAAGTTTTCTTTCACCCTCTAATTTTATCTCTCCTAAATAAGAACCAAATCTTTTTTTGAGCTCTATAATAAATTCTTCTTCAGACAGATCCATTAGCATTTTTGAAATTCCAGATTTTTCTGTCCAAACTATCGAAGAAGTATAGCCACCCTTCATCGGTAGAATTGCAAATGGACCGCCAGGAAAAAAACGCTCTACAGCTAAGTTTTGGTGATGCAGTTCATGCTTTACATTAAATACTATGCTACTTTGTTTATAATCAAATTTCACTGTCGGTATAGAAAATAACTCTGGTAGTTTAGAGTTTTTGCCTTCAGCGCAGATAAGTAGCGATGATATTAATTCCTGGTTATTATCAAGAATAACTTCCACATATCCTGAATCACAAGCAATTGTTTTATAGGAATGTGGAGAGTATATATTTAGTTTATTCAGAAAATTATTGTTGATTGCATTCCATATAGTAGCATTGTTAATAACATAACCCATTGGTTCTTCACCAACCATTTTATGATTGTAATGCACAGTAACCGCATCTAATATGCATATATCAAGTATTGGCTCAGCTTCGCTTTCTATAAACTGCCAAATCCCTAATTTTTCCAATATTTTTTTCGAGCCTTGAGAAATAGCAAATGCTCGGTTGTCATCTACTACACGTGGTAGACTATTTTTTTCAATCACAGCTACAGACACAGAGTCACAACTGAGGCCAATTGCAGTAATAAGACCAAGCAACCCACCACCTGAAATGATTACATCGTAATTCATTTTATTCACGCTAATTGTAAAATTATATTTTATCTATTTTGAAAATAGTTTAAACAAACTTTGTATACTATGAGTAAAAGACTTTAAGGTTTTCCTATATACAAATTAAGTCTCTTAGAACCTGTCTTGAAAATGGCTAAGCATAGAAGTAATCATATTAGATTTCTTGCATAACCCAAACTAAGTAGAAAAAAGGCAACTCCCCTGTCATCCCAGTAGCCCTCTTCTTGTAATCCCAGTAGCCCTTTCTTGTCATCCCAGTGCGTGACACTGGGATCTCATTTTACTTTATAATGATGTCATGGAAGTAGCTGACACTGGAATTCAGAAAAAAGGATGATGTCATTCCAGTCTGGAATCCAGCCTTTCCATAATCATCAAAACGTTGTATTTTAACATAAAACAGCTATTTTTATACTTAATAAAATTCCTGGATCCCAGTGTCAAGCACTGGGATGACACCCTTCTGGTAGACAATGTTCGTACAGTTGTGGATTCATTCGCGGTATAAATTCCGCTAAATAGTAGCGGAATGACGGTTTTTCAAATTGTAGGTAAACCTAAGCCACTTTAGCTATAACATCTTTAGCAATGTCTTCATAAATCTCTGCCAAATCTTCACTTAGCATTAAAGGATTTCCACAATCAGAAGCATGACATATTTGTGGATCCAGAGGAATCCTGCCTAGGAGTTTGATGCTCAGCTCCTCAGACATTCTTTTTGCGCCGTCTTTTCCAAATATGTATATTTCTGAGTCATTTTGAATGAAATAACTCATATTTTCCACAATTCCAATAACCGGTACGCTGAGCTTTTTAAGCATATCGTAAATTTTGCGAGCATCGATTAAAGAGAGCTCCTGTGGAGTTGAAACTATTATCGCCCCGGTTAAGTTAAAATTTTCCATAAGACTTAAATGCACATCGCCAGTTCCAGGTGGTGTATCAACTATCAAATACTCTATATCGGACCATTTTGTTCCCATGAGCAGATTATAAAGTGCTTTTGTGATCATAGGTCCGCGCCATATTGCTGCACGATCCTTGTCAACAAAATAGCCGATTGAAATAGTATGCAGTCCATACCTTTCTATAGGTATTGCTTTTCCACCCTGTATTTCTGGCTTTAATTTTTCAGTGCTAAGCATTTTAGGAATTGAAGGACCATATATATCTGCATCAACCAGCGCAACTCTATGTTTCAACTTTGCTAATGAGAGAGCAAGATTTAGCGCAACTGTGGACTTGCCCACACCGCCTTTACCAGAGGCCACAACGATTATATTTTTCACTCCTTCGATATGTAATTTAGCTTTTTGTTGCCCAGTTTGTTTTTGACAAGTAGCAACCACGATCACTTTTGTCACCCCCAGTATAGCTTTAACAGCTTGCTCACAATTTCTTCTTAATTCTTCGTTTGCTTGCGTGTTACCGGCAACTTCAAGCGCAAAACCAATGTCCCCGCCTTTAATAATGATTGAGGATATTATGCCAAGAGCGATCACATCTTTACCGCTTTTTTGCTCTATGACTTTTTTTAAGTTCTCTCTTACAATTTCTTCGTTGATCATTAGACCTCTTACATAGCAGATCCCAGTGCGGAACATTTGTTTCGGAAACAGTATGTTAAATGTTATAGCAGGTTTTGCCTAGAACACAAGCCAAGTACTGGTTCACTTTATGACAGTATCATGAAAGTAGCCTCTTTCTTGTCATCCAAGTAGCCCCTTCTTGTATCTTGTCAAAAGCATCTAATGTTTTAAGCTTAAGCATTAGGTGGAGAAGGGAGGAACTCTGTGCTTCTTCTTAGATATAAAATCTGTAGAGGAGATAAGAATTCCCTTCTCAAAAGTATAGGCTGGACGGTATCGTAGAAAGACCTGAATGGTTCTAATTCTGTATTCACAAGACTAGCCTTACTTTTCATTTTTAATGGTAACGTATGGGGTTATATATGATCAACAACTTTTTGGGCATAGATATATCAAAAGATCGCTTTGATGTTTTTCTCTCATTTATAAGCAAAAAAGGAAAGCGTGAAATTAGAAAAAGAAGCTTTAAGAACGATGATCATGGGTTTCAAAGTCTACTGAATTTTCTACACAAACATAATGTAGAAAAAGTAAAAACCTGCATGGAATCTACTGGTTGTTATAGCGAAGCACTGGCTGAATTTCTACACAATGCTGGACATTTTGTAAGTGTTGTAAATCCTTATTGCATAAAATCTTATGCAAGGAGTAAGCTGATACGACAAAAGAATGATCAGACCGATGCAGAAGTTATTGCTGATTATTGCCAAAGACAGGAACCTTCTAGTTGGACACCACCTTCTCCTGAAATGAAAAAATTAAAACATCTTTATCGTTGCTCAGTTGCGTTAAAAGATGAGTTAACATTAGTAAATAACCACTTAGAAAAAAAAGAGAGACTGCCTAAAGAAGTTGCAAATGCTTGGGAAGACCTTGCAATGAATATAGCTCAAAAAATAGAAACAATAAAAAACTCCGTACGTGAACTATTAAATCAACACAAAGAATTGTTGGAAAATTTTCAACTTCTATTGACTATTCCAGGCATAGGAGAAGAATCAGCAATAGCTATTTTAGCTGAAGTTTCTGATATAGAGGTTTTTAGAGATGCCAGGCAATTGGCAGCATATACAGGAGTTATACCACGAAATATGACGTCAGGTTCCTCTGTATATGCCAAACCCAGATTAAGTAAATCCGGTTCACAAACATTACGTAAGGCACTTTTCTTTCCTGCCATAGTAGCTAAGAATCACAATCCTATCATTATGAGCTTTTGCCAAAGATTAAAGGAAAAGGGTAAGCATAATATGGCCATCGTTGGTGCTGCAATGCGTAAGCTACTCCATATCATTTTCGGTATTCTGACATCCAAAAGTGCTTTTGATCCTAACCATATCAAAAACTACAGGGCTAGGAGGTTGACTGAAGGTTTAGTACTTTAAAATCAAAAATGCTTCCTATCTATCTTATGTAAAGTGGTATCTTACACAAATTTATTGAATGTTGTTGGTTAGTGGATATGTTGATAAGTAAACTTCATCTGTTTTGTGCGTATAAAACTAATTTACTTATCAACATATCCACTAACTATAATCTGTGTACTGTTACACAATTGGAAGTATTTTTTGATTTTATGATGCAACTTGGGAAATTTTTATAATTTTTTTGTTGACTAACAAGACGGTATCTCCTGTCATCCCAGTGCGTGACACTGGGATGGCTTTGTTGCATCACACTTTATGAGATGGTGATTTATGGTAAATTCATGTAACTATCTCAAATTTAGCCATACCAATATCAGTGAATTTATTAAGCAAATAGCATTTGATTAGCAGTTCTTTTTCTCGATTTATCTCAGATTTATTCCTAAAACTAAATCCGAATATTTGCTTTAATCTTGAGAAAAACCCTTCAATATAAGATCTTTTCCCATAATTTACTTCTTTTTTCCATTCTTTCATGCCATCTTAACCGTATAATTTTATTAACCTAATAGCAGCATTCCTGTCAGACATATAATCTATTTCTGGATGTTCTGCCGCATTGTTTATTGGTGGAATTTTTGTCTTTATATCATATTCGTTACACAACTTATAAAACTTGTGCCTATCACATGCCCTATCTGCATATAGTACTTTTATGGCATGCTGAAAATCAACTTCTTTTAGCAAATCACAAGCTCCATAGTGATCAGAGTAGACACCGTTACTGTATTTTACAGCTATGGCTTTTTTGTTGTTTATATTCAACATTACGTGCAATTTTCTCGTTTGCTCATAGCCACGATATTTTCTGTCAGTGCTATTTTCCTTGCTGTGTGTTGTTGTATATACTAATTCCTGTACTGTCTATAGCAATTTCGATATCTTCCATATTATTTTTATCAATTCTGCAATCATTTATCTTAATATTAAGTTTCTTTTGATGCTTGTGAATAGCTGATAACTGCCAAATCTCTTCCTATTTGTTGCAAATACCCTTTTATAAACCCGACTGTTTGTCTTAAACCAATTCTAAAGAAACTGACGATTATATGCACCAAAATCACAACTTTATCACTATAAATATAGTTGCCGCCCTGCATTTTTGGACAATTCTCGTACCAATTTTCTATGGCGTCATTGATATAACAAAAAATGCTTCCTCTTTCTTGGAGAAATTTGTTATATTCATGGCAGTTACTGACTCTCATTTTTTGTGGCATATTTTTTCTTCAACAGTTAAATGGCTATTTATAATGAATTTTGTCAGTAACTGCCAGTTCTTTTCACTTGAGCGATGCAACAAAGCCATCCCAGTGTCACGCACTGGGATGACACCCTACTAGCAGAAGTTACTCTCAAATGTTTGTTCATGTTGCTATAAATATTAAGAAATTTACCAAGTGAAAAAAAAGGCAAAAGAAGCCCCATGGTTGGCTAATTACTTACATTATACTTTCAAGTATGGCGTTTTTTTATTCTAAACGTTTAATAACCGCGATTCAGTTGCTTTTTAGCCGCAACTAATCTAAATTATAAACATTAAGAAATTTACTAAGCAGAAAAAAAGGCAAAAGAAACCCCGTGTTAGCTAGTTGTCACTCTCTAATCCTGCAAATTGGCGTACTATACTGTCTTAAACGACTTATAAGCGCGTTTCAGCTTGTGTAGGTAAAAACCCAGAAATGTTGTGAAGACATAAGGTGCACATAGTGCGAAAAATTAAAAATAAGACGCCAAGTACGTTGTTTTTTTTGCTGTTTAATCTGCACAGATGAAGATAACTGAATACCTTCAGTACCATGATAAGGGGGCTGGCGAAGGGTGTCAAGGAATTTTTATGCAAGAGATCCCATAAATTGGGTGTCATAATATGGCGGCTACATTAATTTTGGCGTGCGTGACCTTGAAAGATTGCAGTGCAATACTTAGATTATTAGGGTAGTAGGCAAATAATGGAGCTCAAAATGCATAACGTACAAGAAACTGAAAATTTAAAATTTGACGCTGAAGTAGGGAAAGTACTGAATATAGTGATTCATTCACTTTATACTAATAAGGACATTTTTCTGCGTGAGTTAATATCAAATGCATCGGATGCATGTGATAAATTGCGCTATGAATCTCAATCTAATTCAAATTTGCTAGATTCAAGTGATGAGTTAAAAATCACTATTAGCTCCAATAAAGATAAGAACGAGCTATATATCACTGATAATGGCATCGGAATGAACAGACAAGATTTAATAGATAACCTTGGTACAATTGCAAGCTCTGGTACGCAAAAGTTCTTAGATGCGATTAAAAATAGCAAGGATTCAAGCCAAGCTGTGGAGCTGATTGGGAAGTTTGGTGTTGGTTTTTACTCAAGCTTTATGGTTGCATCAGAAGTAATAGTAGAATCAAGAAAAGCTGGAGAGGAGGAGTCTTGGGTCTGGAAATCCAAGGGAGATGGAGAGTATTCGATAAGTAAACTAGATAATCAAATTTCTCGTGGAACTAAAATTACACTCATTATGCGTCCTGAAGAGAATGAGTTTTTAGATAAATTTCGTGTTGAAAACATTGTCACTACTTACTCTGATCACATAAATTTTCCTGTTGAATTCATAAATGAAGAAGGAAAAAGTGAAAAGTTAAACAGTAAGGCTGCAATTTGGACTAAGCCAAAAAATGATGTTACTCAAGAGGAACACAATGATTTTTTCCGCAGTGTTGCTCACGTTGGAGGGGAGCCTTGGATGATATTGCATAATAAAAATGAAGGTGCAATAGAATATACAAATTTGCTTTATGTTCCTTCCATTAAACCTTTTGATTTATTCCATCCAGATAGACGTTGCTCTGTGAAGTTATATGTAAACAAGGTATTTATTACTGAAGATAACGTACAGATCATACCACAATACTTGCGTTTTCTGAAAGGTATTGTTGATTCACCGGACTTGCCTCTTAACATCAGCAGAGAAACGCTGCAGAATAATCGTGTTGTTGAGCAAATCAGAAAATCCTTAACTAAACGCGCGATATCAGAGCTTGGTAAAAAGGCAAAAGAGAATTTAGAGGAATATACAAAATTCTGGACCAATTTTGGTGCAGTATTAAAAGAGGGTCTTTGTGAAGCTATGCCAACTGATGAGAGAGAGGCACTGCTCTCGATTTGCAGATTTCATAGCACTGGTGATGAGAAATTAGTCAGCATTGATGACTATATAAGCAGAATGAAGCCTGAGCAGGAGCATATCTATTATCTCACCGGAAATAGCCTCGATTCAGTGAAAAACAGTCCGCAACTTGAGGGATTCGTCAGTAAAGGACTAGAAGTGCTCCTATTTGTTGATCCAGTTGATGATTTCTGGACTAGCGTGATTCATGAATATAAAGATCAAAAATTTAAGTCTGTGACCCGCGCTGATGTTGATTTGGAAAAATTCTCTTCAGAAGAAGATAAAAAAGATGAGGAAAATAAGCAAGATGAAGAAAAGACTGAAGAAAATATGGACTCTATACTGCAATATTTCACCAAGGTTCTTGGCAATTCAGTGAAAAGCGTAAAAATCTCAAAAAAACTGACTGACAGTCCTGTGTGTTTAGCGGTTGATGAAGGAGCTATGGATCTTCGCATGGAGCGTTTTTTGCGTGAACAAAAGCAGCTAAATTACCGCACGCCAAAGGTACTGGAAATTAACACTAAGCATCCTGTAATAAAAAGCATAATGAAATCTCACGCTGAAAATGGTGAAAACCCAACATTGGAAGACATGATTCATTTATTATTTTACCAAGCTTGCATCGTGGAAGGTGAAGAGATGGATGATGTAAGTCTGTTTGCTAAGAGAGTTAATAATTTGCTTGGCAAGATTTCTGTTTAATGCTATACTTGGCTTAGCTATTAATTAGGGGTAAAACATGGGATGGAATTTATTTGGTGGGCTTATGCCACCAACAGCAAATCATACAGAAGAAAAGGAGCGCCGCCATTCTGGAGATTCAGGTATTGAAGGAGAAGAAGAGTCTGAAATTTCAGGTGATAGAAGTCAACCCGAGGATAAACTTCAATGTAGTAGCTTTGAGAATGGTTATGAAATTATCGAGGTTAGTGATCTAGACAAAATACAAATTGCAGGGTTTAGTAAACAGGAATTATTAGAGGTGTGTAATTTCTGTAAGATCAGCTATGGTAATAACGACGAAAAGTTAGATAGCAGATATAAAACTAAAGCTGAACTCATTAACGAAGGTTATGGTATTATTCCATTTTATTATAAGAAAAATGGAACGCCTGTTGGTTTTGTTTTTACAAAAGATAAAGAAATAACCATAGCCTATCGTGGTACTAAAGGCCTTGATGATGTGATGACTGATGTAAGCGCAGCATTTACTCAAGAATTTTTACCTGAAGGTGGGAAAATGCATAGTGGTTTTTATAATGCATTTTATGATTTGTTGCCTAGTCTTGATAAAGTATTAAGCGATTACATTGAAAAGCAAGAATCAGAAATCAAAGACTTTAGAATTAATAGTACGGGCCATAGTATGGGAGCCGCTCTTGCTACTATAACTGCTTTATATCTTAAGAAAGTAAAGAGTGCTGAACATGTTCGTGTTGCAACTTTTGGTTCTCCGAGGGTTTTTGACTCCCGTGGTGCTGAAATTTATGAAAGGCTTCTTGGAGAAAATACCATTAGAGTAACTAATTTATCAGATCCAATACCCATGTTCCCAACCGGCTCTATGGGCTTTAAACATGTAGGTGAACCATTAAAAACAAAAACAGGTAACTTGATAGTAAACTGCCTTGTGACAGACCTCCATATAGTAGGAAAGTATTATCATGAAACAGACACCTATTATGGTTGCATTCAAGATATGAAACCAGAAGATTTTCAATCAGATAGTAATAGATCTAGATACTATTACTTTTCTTATGTAGCTGCAGTTCCTTATTATATAATCACTACAGCTTTAACTACACCTTATTATCTTTTTCGCAATGCTATTTCAAACACGGAACAACGCTATTTTGAAAGAGAAATGGAGTTTGCTGATTTAATAAGCCATAAAAATGCTATGGTCAGTGAAGATCCTTTAATAATGTCTCATATAGAGTGTAACATTAATGGAAGAGGCGAAGTGCCTCTTTATATTAACAATAATGGAAACAGTATGGAGTTAAGGCAGTTGTGTGGAACTGAAAATATGTCTGTTAGATTTCTTAGTTCAATTGGTGATAATCTAGTAGCAGGTGGTAGTTTAGCAATGAGATCTACCTGCAGTAATAGTGAATTGAGTCAACAACCACAAGAAAATATTGTGGACAAACGAGAAAATATTATGAATAATGAAAAGGCTTCAATAGAAGAAACTATAGGTAATGATTATAGGAGGAGTAAAATGCCTAAAAGTAAAAAAGATGGAAAGCAGAAATTAGATCAGCGATTGTTGGATGCTATCCACAATCCTGAGGATATGGAGAATTACCTAGAAAAGAATGGTATAAAAGATGAACTTACTTTGAAGAGTATCCTAGAGAGAGTAAATACTAAAATTCAAGAGAAGGAGAAGACTAACAGTCTAGGTTCTGTTAAGAAGGAAAAAAGCATTGCTCAGAAAGAAAAACTCTTAAAAACTAGAGATTTGCTTACAGAAAGGATCAAAAGCATTGGAATTGATGCTAAGGCTGCTGCATCATCAGTAAATGATGTTAGCGCTACTGCAAGTAATCAAGTAACTCCTGTTAGTGAGGATGTTTTGACATCTAGAAGTGATGAAGAAGAGTCTGTAGTAATTACACAAGGCAGTCAAAATGATGGTGAACATGATAAAGCCGTGCCTGAAGAGCACCAAGATGATGCGCTAGAAAAAGATTTAATAGATTTTTCAAGTAATGATGACAATAGTCTTCTAGGAGATCCAGTACCTACATCAACTAACGAAATCCCTGAACAAGAAGGTGGTACTCAAACTACCACCAAGCAGCCAGAAGATAACACGCATTCTCCTCAATCTATTAGGGTACAAGGTAGTTTTTGCTATACTCCATTGAAAGTTGCGCATGAAAGAAATATTACTTTCAAAACAAGAAATGCACAGAATTTGCAATCTGCAGTTTTAAGTAGTCAACAGCTTGCTTCCCGCAATACCATTGGAATTTTCAACAAGCATGGTAGAGAGGATTTTACTCCGCTTACACTTAAGCTTACGGTACAGGAGTTTCTTAACAATGGAATATCGGAAATCCAACTTCCTGCCCCTAATGGTTTCATTACCTTTAATTTGAATGTGATCAACGAAGAAAGTCCAGAAGGATTGCAAAATATAGTAAAAGTACTTACAGATTTGTATAAGAATGGTGCACTTAATGATAGAACTCGCAATGCTATTGGCACCGGGGAAGATGTAGCAGTGCTAACACCGAACCCAACACCGAATCCAATTCCAACACCTACGCCGGTGCCAACGCCGAACCTAACACCAACACCGAATCCAATTCCAATACCTACGCCGGCGCCAACACCACAACCAACACCGGCACTGAAGCCAACACTAATACCTTCAGTAGCTAACAACAAATTTAAGCAGGTGAATGATACTAAAACCAATGGCAAGCTGCCTAATAATCCAGGAAATGGAAGTATTACTGCAACACAAAATACGCAAAAGAGTAAGTGTCCTACCGTAGCTACATGGACGTTCGCAGTAGCTGGAATACTTGCAGGGGCTGCTGCACCTGCTGCATATTTTGCTTTTAGTGTTAGCTTACTGACAACAGGAATAATAGCAGGTGTTGCAGCTTGTTGTCTTATTGTAGCTATAGTTACCTACTGCTATAGGCCTAAAACCTTAATTGAAAACGATAAGGTCGAAAAGGTTGATGATGATATGCAAAAAAGTACACCTTGCTGTAGCTGACGATGAATAAATATAGTAGTCTATCGTTTAATAATTTATTATAATTGTATTAATTATTAGTGAATAAAAACTTGGTAAACTACGAAGAAATATTCTTAAATAAAATCAAAGATATAAAAGATGAGGGGCGCTACCGTGAATTTACGCACTTTGCGTCATTGCCAGGTAGGCTCCCCCACATTATGGACTATGAAAGAAATAGGGAAGTAATAGTCTGGTGCAGTAATAACTATTTAGGAATGTCACAAAATGAGAAAGTTATTGCCGCTATTCAAAATTCATCAATTGGTGCGGGGGGAACAAGAAATATATCTGGTACAACAAAAGAGGTTGTCGAACTGGAAAAATCCTTAGCTTGTTTGCATAAAAAAGAGGCTGCTTTAACTTTTGCTTGTGGCTACCTTGCTAACCAGACAACACTTAGCACTTTATCGTCTATTATTCCAAATGTAGTAATTTTTTCAGACGAGAAGAACCATTCTTCAATGATAGAAGGCATAAAATCAGGAAAAAGACCAAAACATATATTTAAACACAATGATGTTGATCACTTAGAGCAGTTGTTAAAGTCCGTAGACACAAAAACACCAAAGATAATAGCACTTGAATCCGTATATTCAATGGATGGCGATATAGCGCCGCTTGAAGCGATATGCGATCTTGCAGATCAACATAATGCAATCACCTATTTGGACGAGGTGCACGCAGTTGGCATGTATGGTTCACATGGTGGCGGAATTGCAGAAAGAGAAGGCCTGATGGATAGAATAACCGTCATTCAAGGTACACTATCGAAGGCTTTTGGAGTGATGGGTGGGTATATAGCGTCTTCAAAGAGCTTGGTAGATGTAATAAGAAGTTCCGCTCCAGGATTTATTTTCACCACTGCTATGTCGCCTGTTTTAGCAGCGGCAGCAAAGGCAAGCGTTGAACACCTAAAATCGAGCAACATTGAAAGGGAAAAGCAAAAGCAAGTCGTTGAAAAAGTAAAAAACTCACTGAGAAATACAGGAATTAACTTCATTCCAACAGAAACTCATATAATTCCAATAATAATTGGCGACCCAGAGTTATCCAAAGGAGTATCAAAATTATTATTTGATGAGCATGGAATATACGTTCAACATATAAATTATCCAACAGTGCCAAGAGGAACTGAGCGTTTCCGTATTACCCCTACACCTTATCATACTGATGAAATGATAGAACATTTAACAGAATCTCTTGTAAAAGTTTTTGAGAAGTTGTCTATCTCTGTAGCCTGTTTATGCTATAGCTAGTACAGCCCTACGTCATACCGCGATTTATTCGCGGTATCTCAGCATGGATTCCGCTAACAAGTAGCGGAATGACGAGTTTTACGCTTATCAAATTGTAGGTAAACATAAATTACTTTAGCTATAGTTTTATATCTCCAGCAATGATTAGCCCGTTGTCTTCCGTTAGCCTTCCACCGCTTTCTTGCAGAAAAAGTCTACCGAGCAAGGCTTTATATTTGTTAACTCCAGAGTAAACTGCTCCTCTGTGCCTTCCTGCTGCAAGGTACGCAAAGCCTAAAATTGTTGAACCGATGGAGCGTACATTACTATTGCCAGGCAGCAATTTATTTAATAAATTACCACTTACATCTATTAGACCCCCTTCACGGCTTTTCACCCGCATTTTTATATGACGAGATCTAAAATCCTCAAGAAAAGCACCTTTCTTTTCTTCTGCCCAAAAAGTTTCTCTAAGAGCCGGAGCATCAATTACAGCTGCCACAACTTTATTTTTATGAATGAGACAGACTGATACTGCAAAATAAACCATGCAACTAGAAAAGTTCTCCCTGCCCTCTATAGGCATAATAAACCAAGTGTAACCGTTATCTTTTATTTCTTGGTCAGTATCATCTTCGGAAATAAACCCATAGTCTCGTTTGTAGTCGTGCAAGCAATCGTATATGGTTTGCTTGGATTTTGAATAAGTTTTATTAATGAAGTCTGCTGATTTAACATTAGAAATTTGCAATTCATTAAAATCGCGCATAAGCTGCCTGGAAGCACTACGCACAGAATCAAGCATCACATTAATTCGTGGTGATGAGATGGACATTCTTCCTTTTACTCTTTCACTCTTTCATAATAGCTGTCATCTGGAGTATATACTACAATTTTATCCTCTTCTTTTATAAACTGAGGCACGTTAACGCGCATTCCATTTTCTAAAATTGCAGGCTTATAAGAAGCAGTAGCAGTTTGTACTTTAATAACAGACTCTGTTTCTTTCACAGCAAGTGTAACATAATCAGGTACATGCGCAGAAATTATTTTGTCTTGATAAGTTACTATTTTAACTTTCATATTATCCTGTAGATAAATCTTTTTTTCTCCCAATAAGTCCAAATTTATAGTGATTTGCTCGTAATTACTTGGATGCATAAGATTTACAATGTTTCCTTCAGTGAAAAGGTAAACATACTCCTCTTCATCTAAAATTGCCCTTCTGATTGTTGCATCAGAGCGAAATCTTTCATAGTGTTTTGCTCCTGTTTTAATGTTTTTCATTTCGGCTTGTATGTATGCACCACCTTTACCAGGTTGAGTATGCATAATACCTACAACCAAAAATAATCCGCCGTTATGTTCCAACACCTGACCTGGTCTGATATCGTTAGCTCTTTCTGCCATAATTACATTTTCAGTTCGATCTTACAATTATAAATAGCTTTATATAAATATCAAAGTCTTTATTAGTCAATAAATTCTGGCATATTGAGCACCATATACCTCTCCTTCATGTTTATGTGCGGAAACATTTCTTTGGTAAAAGACAGCATAATGCGTTTTTTTGTGCTGATAACTAAAATTTCTAATATATCCCCTGAGCCGAAATTATATATAGATTTTACATTGCCATATAATTCATTACTTTCCAGCCTTACTTCCATATCTACAAGGTCACTTTGATAAAATTCATTCTCATCATTTAGCTTCGGTAGCTTGCTTCTTTCTATATACAGCTTCTTATTCCTTAAAAGCTCTGCTTCATTACGGGAATTTACTCCGCTGATTGTAGCTATTACTAGATTATCACCTATGACGGATACTAAGTCTATTTTATAATTCTCATCACCACTTATTAGCTCACCATATAAGGAGATATTTTCAGGTTTTTCGGTAAAAGTTTTTAATTTAACAGCTCCTTTAATTCCGTGAGGAGAAGTAATCATTCCGAGGCATACCAGATTGTCGTTCATATTAAGATGATAACTAATGTTGGATTTTTTGTCTATAAGGCATAAAATACCTAAAAATGTTTATTGTAATTCTATCAATACAATGTATTATGGAATACATTGTATTGATAGTGGGAAGATATGAGTCAATGTATTACTAATCAAATAAAAGAGCTTATCCCTCATTTAAAGGAAGTTAATAGTAAGCTACAAGGTGAATCTATAAAGCTCTTCAGTGACAAAGAATCTATAATAGTAGAACGTCGTAAACCTGTTGTTGAAGAGATGCTAAAGCATCTAGAAAGTTCTTCCATCACTAACTGTAATACTACGATTGATGCAGAAACTGGGTTTGGCAAGACTTATGATATTGGATTGTGGAGTCATGCGCTAGCTCAAGCAGGATATCACCATTTAGTTGCAGTGCCAAATGGTAATTTAGTTGAACAGGCTAAGAAAATGATAGATGGTGCATTTACTGTAGATGTTAAAACACCTAAAACTGTGCAAGAAATTAAAGATGCGCTGAAAGTCACTGAACCTACAACAATTATAGTAACACATGATCTGCTTTTACAGCAAGAGAATGATCGAAAATTTGAAGAGCAAAACGGTGAAAAGCCTAAATTGTGGGTTAGTGTTGATGAAGCAGATAGCATTAACAAGCAGCAGGCCTTTGAAAATATGTGCAAACTTGATGCGGAATATCCTACGACTTACCTAACTGCAACACCAAAGAAAAGGATCCTAAATAGATGTGGAAAAGTTATTAGCCCTACTAGATCAAGTAGACGCTGCATTTCAAACACTATCAAAACAGTAAATGTTATTGCAAAAACTAATGAAAGAGAAAAATTCAATCGGGCATTCGTGGTGAATGTTGCTGCTACCATAATACCTTTAATTACATTATTCCCTATTATAAATAGTAATGTTGCTGCAATAATTGGTCTAACTTCAGATTATTGGTTATATTCCGCTTTAATTAATAATCTATACTTTACAATTTCTTTCGTTATATTTTCTATAGTAATGTTGCCAATTTGGTGGGTGTTGACCAAAATAACTGGAGTAGAGTCAAAAGAACTGTTCTCTAGGTTAGCTGCTAACGTGCGCAGCTTATTTACTAGGGAAAAGTCTAGTCCAGCTCATGAATACGTTGAAGAGAGTGAAGAAGTTTTTAATTACGATAAACTTGTTGACTCTGATAATCTGCTGGAATCTGTAAGGTGGAACGTACAAAGCCCAATTGGGGAAAATGCTCTTATTCTAGTTGATGATGTGAATAGCATAATTAACCTTAGCTTTGCATTGCAAGGTAAGGATAATTTGGTATATGAAGATGGTACGCGTTATAAAGTTTATGATAAATTTCAGCCTGAAGGGATGTTGTACAAAGATTACAGACTCAAATTACGTCAATCAAACTTTATAAACTGCATTAAAAAGCAACACCCCGGTCTAACGGAAGAACAGATATCTAAATTGAAAGACAAGGTAGATTTTAGCGATACTGTTAAGTATCTAGAATACAGAGTAATGCATTCAATGATCGATCTTACACTCTCGTATTTAATGGGATGCGATAACACCGCTTTGGATAAACAAAGAAGAGAAGATTTAGGTAGATTAATAGAAGGTGTTAAAAATAAGATTAATACTGCTAATGATGGCAGCATTATAGCTTTCTTAAAGGAAAAAGGTTTTAGTGAGCAATTCGCTAGGGACAAGCTTTTACCACAGGTAAATACAGTTATTAGTGCACTGAAAACAAGCAACGATGATCAAAGTAGATTAATAGTAGACAATTGGCACTTAAGTCAAAAGCTACATGATCTTATAGAAGGTGCACTACACAATCTCAGCGATTTCTGTGAAAAAAATAAATGTATTTTTGCAGGACTTGGAAAAAATGATCTTGGTATTGAGACAAATAAACCTTTTTTTAAAATAACACGTAATGACGAAGGTGAATATGAAGTTGACTATTGTAATTATGACCAAGGTGATTTAAGTACATTGGCTAAATATGCGTTGATAACAATTATAGACGAGTCAAAAGGCCGTGGTTTCGATAGTGAGTATAATCACGTTGCATCAATATTTAGAGATTCAACTAGTCAGTTCAACAATCCAGCAGAAGCTTTGCAGAATTTGGGAAGAAATAGAGAACGCAATCCTAACAGGCAACCTTGGTTTTTTGCTGCTGGAGGTGAAAAAATTGAGTTATTTGTAGATAAAGTTTTAGCAAAATTAAAAAGTGCACCGCAGGATTTTTGTCAAAAGGTTTTATTTCCAGCCACTGATAGGTACAATAAACTAATAAAAAATAGAATGGGAATAGAGCTTGGAGAAAAAATAGAGATCTATATTAGCGAAAACATGGATGCACTAGGAAATATCGATGACGCAGCTCTGAAAAAATTTTCAGATGATTCGATGAAAGAGGTGTATGAAAAAGTACATGATATAAATGATTTTGACGTAGGAAAGACAGAAGAAGATTTACGTAAGATTTTAAAAAGCACAGAAAAATATCTTTGTTCATATGAAGACAGAATTAAAAACAACGGTAAATTATCTTGCACGCGCTCAGTTCTATTTTCTGTGGGAAGTGCTATTGTAAAGTCCATGTATTATCTATGGGCAGGGTTTGATTATTTAGTCTTTTTAGCTAAAGCGTATA
Source organism: Wolbachia endosymbiont (group A) of Sphaerophoria taeniata (assembly GCF_947250735.1). Taxonomy (NCBI): domain Bacteria; kingdom Pseudomonadati; phylum Pseudomonadota; class Alphaproteobacteria; order Rickettsiales; family Anaplasmataceae; genus Wolbachia; species Wolbachia endosymbiont (group A) of Sphaerophoria taeniata. The sequence continues at coordinate 379,247 of NZ_OX366344.1, read as the reverse complement.
ATGTAGGCAAGTCCGAAGATGCTAATGCAAAGGCATATGTACATATAATCAGAAACTGCTACTTTGAAAGTAGTGTGAAGGCTCAAAATATGTTAAGTCATGTATTAAAAATTGCCGGAGAAAATGATGATAGTTTTACACAAAATAGTTTGTACGAAGGCAATGGAGATAGGTGTAAAGAAAAAATCATCTCATATTTTCAATCCAAACAATATATACACGCATTAGATAAAACAGTTGCTTGCATTGAAAATGAGCACTTAGCAACAGTTTTGAAAGCCGTAGGTTACGGAGATGATGCTAATAAAACAGCACAAGAAATTAAAGACTTTTTGTGTGATTTAAAGAATTTAAGCTGCACAGACTTTAGAAAAAAGCATTATTGTGGATGTTCATATAAAATGAGCAATTTATACAAGATCAATAATCAAATTAGTATGGTAATTGATGAGATTGTAAGTTGCCATAAATGGCGTCATGAAGTAATTTCAGAGTGGGAAAATTTTCTTGACCCAGAGCTTAGAGAAAATTTTGATTTAGGACTTAAATTAAAAACTAACCATAATATTTTTAAAGTAAAAGTTAACAATGACTTTTCTGAATTGTGGCGCAAGAACTTGACAGAACGTTCTGGACAAAGGATGGTTTTGGGTACAGCTATGCTATTCATCGGACTTATAGTTTCAGTGAAGCTTATATATGAAATATCATTAGGCTATACTATGCTATTGCCATCACTTTGCGGTTCCATAGCATTTGGAACGCTAGCATTTTTGTGTGGTGCATTATTATGTGGAGTAACGACCTATTTAGTGAAAGGAACATTTTTTCTTTTTGGAATACCAATCCTGTTAGGGGAGTTGTCAAAATGCGTTTTTAGAAACGATTTAGTACAGGATTTATTAGACATAACATTGTCGCTTGGTAATAACGCTTTTTTCTGTACTCCGACAAGCATCATACAATCATTTATATTTGAGGATGCAACAAAGTTTGACTCACTAAGTGATATGAATGAGCTTACACTGATAAGAGAGCAGGATAAGGTAAAATACATGAACGAGATGGCTGATGCTATAGATACTGACCTATCTTCAGTCCTGATACAGCCAATACCTCATGAAGAGAAATCTCCTTATGTGTCTGCATCTGCTTGATACGTAGCACTTAATCAGAAGATTTTTCAGATAAGTATTGTCTAAGAATCTCAATTCCTTCATCAATCTCTTTTTCAGTGATAATTAGTGGAGGTAAAATTCTCACAACGTTATCTGATGTTACCCCAACAGTAAGCAAGCCGCGATAACTTAGCTCTTCTGCAAACTTTTTATTGTTTGCTTTCACCTTTATTCCAAGCATTAACCCTTTCCCTCTCACTTCTTCTATTATTGGAAATTTACTTGCTAAGTCTTCTAATTTATTTTTTAAATACTTACCTCTAATTTCAACATTTTTCAAAAAGCCAGGACTGAGCAATTCTTCGAGCACAGCATTACCTACTGAGGTTGCAAGCGGATTGCCACCAAAAGTGGAACCGTGCATACCGACCGCCATATACTTAGCAGCCCTTTCAGTTGCAAGACAAGCCCCTAGCGGAAAGCCTCCTCCTATTCCCTTTGCAAGAGCACATATATCAGGTTCCACTCCTATATGTTCGTATGCGAATAATTTTCCTGTCCTACCAGCACCGCATTGTACGCAATCAAAAAATAACAATATGTCATTTTCATCACACAGCTTTCTTAGTTCTTTCATAAAGACTTCATTCATTACTTTGATACCACCTTGCCCTTGTATTGGTTCTATTAATATAACGCCTATACCACTTGAAATTGCTTTCTTTACACTCTCAATATTGGGCTCGATATTATCACACCAATCAATACAGGGACTCAGTAATTCAGAAAATTTCTGTTTATCGTTTGCAGCACAAGTTAGGAAGGTTCTTCCATGAAATGCACCATGGAATGTTAAAATTCTGTGACGGTTTTTATTGCCTTTTCCGTTTTGATAGACCCTAGCAATCTTAAGCCCACATTCTACTGCCTCTGATCCAGAATTTGAGAAAAATACAGTGTCAGCGAAACTGTTGTTTATTAATTTTTCTGCAAAATTATTGGCAGCAGGTATATTATAGGTATTTGATATATGCCATAATTCTTCTCCTTGCAATTTTAGAGCACTAATTAATCGCGAATTGGTGTGACCTAAGCTACTAACGGCTATTCCAGAGTGAAAATCTACGTAGCGCTTACCGTCAATATCATACAAGTAAATACCTTTACCATAAGAAAAATTTATGTTAACAGGAGAATAAACTGGCAAAATAGGAGAAATTGTCATAAAATATTATATGCTAGATTTTATTATTAATAACATAAAAACCGTTGTTTCACAATAAGAAGAATATGTATAAGCTAGGTAAATCAATGTTTTCTGCACTGGAGAAAAACAAATACACAAAAGTTATTGCATTACTCTCATCGATCTTTATGATTTTATTCAGTGTGATATATTGTAATTATTTACTAAGGAGTAATTTCCTTTCTTCTTACCGTGATTCAAGTGTAAACTTAAAAAGTATACTGGAAAATGGCATAATAAAAAAATACCATTATTTACTAATAGAAAAGCATCACATTAAATACAAAAATTTTGACTACATAAACCAACTGGTAAAACTTCGTGCTGAATTATTACAATCAGTGAGCAAAGTAAAGGATTTCAGCTTAATACTGTATGATCAAAACAGCAGAATAATATTCAGTAATTTTAACACTCAAGATTATGATTATGAACAGTTACTTACAAACGATGAAATTGATGAACTATTAAGTAACCAAGAAATATTTTATACTACAGGAAATACATTAACTTCTATTTTTCCTATATTCCATGAAAATAGCGTTAAACCTTCGTTTTTTTTGAAGATTCTTCGAAACTACAATAATTCTTATGTTATAGCATATGGCCTATTTTTAACATTTTTGGGCTTATTATTAATAATTTTAATATTAATAATGTTCTATTTGCAATTTTCTAATACCCAAATGCTAGCCAAGCAACATAAAACTAACATTGAATTACAGCAGATAAAAGAGGCATTAGAGCAAGAAAATGCAAATAAGCTAAAATTTTTTGCAAGCGTTACACATGAATTACGCACACCTCTTAATGCTATTATTGGATTTGCGGAGTTGATCAAAAATGAAACTTTAGGTTCAATGGATAACTCTCAATACAAGGAGTATGCAGACGATATATATAATGCAGGAACACACTTACTTACCTTAATTAATGATGTGTTAGATTTTTCAAAAGCTGAATCAAGTAGTTTAACAGTAGAAAAAGTGAAGTTTAACCTGAACAAAATAATAGATTCATGCGTAAATATGCTATTACCTAAATTAAAAGAAGCCGGGATTAATTTAAAAAAAGAGACGACTAATAAACAATTATTAGTCATTGCAGATCCTAAGAGAATGAAACAAGTTATAATAAATTTATTATCAAACTCAATCAAGTTTACTCCCAAAGATGGTTTAATAAGAATGGTGATAAAAGAAAATATAGAAAAAAACTTATTAACTATTGAGTTTCATGACAATGGAATAGGAATAATGCAGCAGGATATATATAAAGTTATGTCTGTTTTTGGCCAAGCAGATTCGGGATATAGAAATGAAGGTACGGGCATCGGATTACCGCTAAGCAAGAAATTAGTAGAGTTAATGGGTGGGACTTTCGACATTAAAAGTGAAGCAAAACTTGGTACTACGATAACATTGAACTTCTTTTATGAAGAACAAACATGTGAAGATTCGATTGATTTTTAATAGGATCTATTTGATATGGTCTTGAAAACCACACTTTATCAAAAGCAGCAAGCCGAGAAGGTAGGTACCGTCTGGCTAGTCAACAAGAAAATTATAAAAATTGAATCTCAAGCTGTATTGTAAAATCAAAAAATACTTCTAACTGTGTAGCGGTATACAGATTATAGTTAGTGGATATGTTGATAAGTAAATTAGTTATACCAATTCCCGCTATACAATTAACGGATAGACAATAATGGAAAAAAAGCCATACTGGAGTAAGTAAAATAGCGAGGTTTAAATGGCATTAAGATCAAAATTATTGGATGAAAAAGTGAGCAAAAGAAATGCTGAAGAAAGTAAGAAATAATGCATATGTTGCAAAAAAACTAAATGCTGTAATTGCAGCAAAAAAGCATAGTATAACAGCCGTAGCAAAAATATGTTGCATTTCAAGAAAGGCACTTACTGCATGACCTAAAGTTTGGCACAGAAGAAAAATTATTTGCTCCACCTCAACGCCGTAGAAAAACTATATTGAACCAAAGCCAACTTGAACAAGTTGAAGCATGGATACAAGAAAATCCCAACATTACCATTAAAGAAACGAGAACAAGAATTCAGGAAAAGTTTGGTTTAGCAAGTCTACAGTACACCTTAATATGCAAAGAATGAAATTCTCATATATCACACCAAGACCAGTGCATAACGGACAAGATAAAAGTAAACAAGAGGAGTTTAAAAAAAAATCTTAATGAAACTATTGTCATGTATCCTGAAAAAGAGCTGTTTTTCTTCGATGAATCGCGGTTTGGCACACATTCAAAGATTGGACACGGGTGGTTTAAAAAAGGCATTAGGACACAGGTTAAGGTAAGACTACTATAAGGACTATCTTGTACGTTGGGATCAGCTCCCTGATCTAACAAGCATTGGACTAGTGGTACACACGCAGCACTTTTCCTGCATTGAATGGCAATGTGCAGTAGCGTTGTTTCTACTTCATAACTATCATCTAATTTGAATCTGAAGTTTGGATTAAATTCACTACTTTTCCATTCTTCATATACATTATTAAGTTCTTCTCTCAGCTAATTTTTTATTTCATCATAAATCTCAATAGAATCACCCTTACCAGAATCAATGGTGTCACTTATTCTTGCTAATATATTGTCAAACTTTTTGAATTGAGATTTATCTTGTGGTGCCATATTACCAACCTCTAGAATAAAATTATTTAATTGTACAATAAAGCTAAAGAAAGTCAAGTCCAGCACTTATTCAGGAAACAATAGCTTAAAAAGAGACTTAGTGTTAAATTTCTAATAGATTACTTATAAAAATAAATCTTATGGAAAGTAGAGCTTGGTTCATTTGGCTGATTAGTAACTTGGTTGTTATATTCAGCAATATTCAGATAGTTTATACTTTTATAAGTGTGAATCTTGAAAAAGAACTTGGACTTACAATCGCGCAAGTTGCGCTAGCTAACTCAGTATATACTTGGACTTTTGCTATCTTACAATTTTTTAGTGGGGCAACGTTTAATGTTTTTTCCAGTAAAAAAATTTATTTTTTCTCGTTATCAACTATGATCTTGGGGTTTTTTGTCCTTATTAATAGTGATAATTTTTCCCATTTGATTTTATCTCAAGTATTGATTGCAACTGGAGCATCATTTGGTTTTATTGGTGCTGCTCATACAAGTAGCATATGTTTTTCCGTTGCCCAATTTGGATTAATGTTTTCACTAGTGCAGACAATTTCAAGTCTTTCCGCTTTGGTGATTCAAATGTTGTTCTCTAGCTTGCTTGCCGAAGGTGCAGATTGGAAGAATCTGATTGTATGCATAATACTATTTGGTGTGTTGATATTTGTACTTACGCTTTTTTGTCCAAACACACTTCTAGAAAGCAGTTCAGAAGAATGCACAATAAAAAGCTCTATAAGAACAGTAATGTGCTCTGTACTCACAGTGCTAAAATTAAGAGATATCTGGATAACTTCAGTGGTGGGTGCTATTACTTTTGGAACATTTTTAGCACTGAATACCTTGTGGGCTCCAAGGTTACTGAGCAACTCAGAACTTGATGCAGTGGAGTCAGGTGTAGCAACCGCAATACTATGGCTTGGTCTTGCAGTTGGTGCTCCAATTGCAGATCGAATCTCAAATCTATTTAAAAATAGAAGGCATGTAATCTCTGCTTTTGCTCTGTTACAAGGTATTTCAATGATTATTTTGTTGTGCAGCCACTTAACAGTCCACGTTGTGTACTTTTGTATGTTAATGTTCGGGTTTTTTGCGGGAGGACATATGCTTAATTTTACTGTCGGCAGCGAGATTGTGAAACGAAAATACATTAGCACATCATCATCCATTATCAATGGGTTTATGTTTATTGTCAGAGGAATTATAGTGTCAATGCTAGCACTTTTTACAGATCATCAAATGGCGCTTTTTGCAATATTTGTAATGTTGGCAGTTGCTAGTATTTTAAATTATGCTACAGAAGAGACATACCCTAAAAAATAAAGTAGCTGAATCTCGAGTCGATTGCTATATTATATTTACGTATTGTAATATTTATCAATAATGGATCACGTTACAACAAAAGACACAACAGTAACTAAGGCAACGATAGCTGAAAATATAAACCAAGAAATAGGATTATCAAAGGAAGACTCTGCTTCGATAATAGATGATATATTGAACGAAATAAAGACAAGCTTGGTAAAGGATGGAATAGTAAAAATATCGTCATTTGGAACATTCTTGGTTAAGAAAAAGAAGGAAAGACCAGGAAATATACCAAATACATCAGAGAAAGTGATGATTCAGGCAAGAAATTCAATTTCTTTTAGGCCTTCAAAAATTATAAAAAAATTAATCAATAATTAATGAATAAGGAAAAATTATTTTATACGATTGGGGAAGTAGCTGAAGAGCTACATTTGGAACAGCATGTTTTAAGATTTTGGGAAGGTCAATTTCATCAAATTAAGCCTACAAAGCGTAAAGGAAGAAGGCTATATGATCTTAAGTGTATAGAGGCCATAAAGAAAGTAAAATACATGCTATATGATAAAGGATATACAATAAAAGGAGTGCAAAAAGAATTTGGTAATGATATAAAAGTCAATCGTGATCCAAAGAATTTGTTGCAAGAACTTACCGATTTGAGGGATTATTTAACTAGTAAAATAAATAACGAGGAAAGTAACGAACAGGCGTGAAACACTACGTCTCGCTAAAATTTTGGAGTTTTGTGAGAGTTGATATATCTAAAATGTGGCATATAGCTTCATTTCTTATATTATTAGCAATATTAATAGGCTGTGGCCTGCAAAAACCTGCACCTGTGCTGCTTAAAGGCGAAGAATTTTACGGAAAAAGAGAGCTGGAATATACAAGAGAGTACCATTTAATTAGGGAGCCTTTAATAAAAAAAGAAAATAGAAAAGCCATCATAAACAGGATATACAAAGATAACAATAATGCACAAAACGTGGGGGTAAATTGCAAATTTGTAATGCCAGTTAAAGGTACAGTTATTTCAGCTACCTCTTCTGATGAAATGTGTAAGGATGGCATAAAAATTGCTGCTCAAAATGGAACGAATGTAGTTGCCTCTGCACCCGGCAAAGTGGTATATGTAGGCAAAGGGCTGAGATGGTATGGAAATTTAATTATAGTAGAACACAAAGATAATTACATGACTGTGTACTCCTATTTAAAAAACATACATGTTGAAATTGGTGATAAAGTAAAGCAAGGTCAAGTGATTGGATCTGCAGGTAAATCAAGCACACAAGATAAAGATCCACAGATGTGTTTCACAATACGGCATAATGGCCAAGCGGTTGATCCTTTGATGCATGTGAACTGTAATTGAATTTGGATTTATATGAAATATGATTTTAAAAGTGTTGAAAAATTTTATCAAGATAAATGGGATTTTTCTGTAAGCAAGAATAGTGAACAAGAGAAATGTTACGTATTGGAGATGTTTCCATATCCATCCGGTAAAATTCATATGGGGCACTTACGTAACTATGCAATAGGGGATGTGATAGCGCGTTACAAGAGAGCTCGTGGATTTGAGGTTTTGCATCCAATTGGCTGGGATGCGTTTGGATTACCAGCTGAAAATGCAGCAAGGGACAATAATATTAGCCCTGAAACATGGACAAAAGAGAATATAGATAATATGCGTACACAGTTGAAATCTATAGGTCTTTCTTATAATTGGGAGCGTGAACTCTCCACATGTGAGCCTGATTACTACAAACACGAACAAAAATTTTTCCTGGATTTTTTAAAGCATGGGCTTGCCTATCGAAAAGAGTCATGGGTTAACTGGGATCCAGTGGACCAAACAGTGCTTGCAAATGAACAGGTGGTTGATGGAAAAGGGTGGCGATCAGGTGCAGTTGTTGAAAAACGTAAGTTGTCCCAATGGTTTTTAAAGATTACTGATTTCGCTGAAGACTTACTCAAGTGCCTGCAAAGTTTGAAAAATTGGCCAGAAAAAGTCAAAACAATGCAGGAGCGTTGGATAGGAAAATCTGAAGGAGCAACTATAGAGTTTGAAGTAGTTGGCTTAAATAAGAAATTGAAGGTTTTTACAACTTATCCTCATACTTTATTTGGGGCTTCTTTTTGTGCAGTGGCAGCAGAGCACCCTATTGTGCAGGATTTAAAAAATAAAGAAATACAGGACTTTATCGATAACATAAAAACAAATGGGGAGAATGATGAAAAAATAGGAGTTTACACCGGATTAAACGTCAAGCATCCATTTCTTGATAAGGAATTGCCGCTTTACATAGCGAATTTTGTGTTGATGGAATATGGGGAAGGCGCGATTTTTGGTTGCCCTGCACATGATCAGCGTGATTTTGAATTTGCACAGAAATATAATTTGCCGATTATTCCCGTTATTTCTTCAGCCCACTTAGGTGTCATTCCAGCGCGTGACGCTGGAATCCAGAATTCTTACAATGGATCCCAGTGTCGAAGCACTGGGATGACAAAGGAGGCGTATACTGGCGATGGGGTAATGTTCAATTCTGAATTCTTAAACGGATTAACGGTAAGTAGAGCAAAGGAAGTAATCATTAAAAAGCTCAAAGAAAAAGGGATAGGTGAGAAAACAACAAACTATCGTTTACATGATTGGGGAATTTCGAGACAACGTTATTGGGGATGCCCTATACCTATAATATATTGTAAAGATTGTGGAACTGTGCAAGTGCCAGAAAAAGACCTTCCTGTGGTTCTACCTGCAGATGTAGAATTTACAAGTGGTGGCAATCCGCTGGATAAGCACCCAACTTGGAAGTTCGTTGATTGCCCAAAATGTGGAAAGCAAGCAGAGCGTGAAACTGATACATTCGACACCTTTTTTGAGTCTTCCTGGTATTTTGCTGCATTCTGTAGTGAAGATAAATCAATAGACAAAGATGCATGTAATCGTTTTATGCCTGTTGATTATTATATAGGTGGGATAGAACATGCAATTCTGCATTTGCTTTACTCACGATTTTTCTGCCGTGCTTTAACCAAATGTGGCTATTTTGCTATTAAAGAGCCTTTCTCTACTTTAATCACTCAAGGAATGGTCTGCCATGCAACTTATAAAGACGAAAATGGTAAGTGGCTATTTCCCGCAGAAGCAAAAGAGTTGATTGCACAAGGAGCTAAGGTTCAAGTGGGCAAAGTTGAAAAAATGAGCAAGTCGAAAAAGAACACAGTTGATCCAAATTTTATCATAGAAAAGTATGGTGCTGATACTGCTCGCTTGTTTGTGTTGTCCGACACTCCTCCAGAAAAAGATATGGAATGGTCCGATGATGGCGTGGAAGGTTGTTCTCGTTATGTAAATAAATTGTGGCGTATGGTCATGCAGCTGAGACCTGTAAATATACACTATGATAATGAAAGTATTACGGGTGGACTTCTAGAGTACAGAAAAAAAATTCATAAACTCTTACACGGACTTACAGATGACTTGGAAAACTGCAGATTAAACTGTGTAGTGGCAAAATTTCGTGAGATGACGAATTTAATAGCTGAAATAGATGTAAAAACTGGAAAATCTCTTATTGATGAAGGTATATGTATATTAATCAGAGTAATCGAACCATTCATACCACATCTAGCTGAAAGCCTATGGCAAGAAATAGGAGGTCAACCTTGGCCAAAAGCTGATGAATCATTATTAGTTGACGATACGGTAACTATAGCAGTGCAAATCAATGGAAAATTACGCACAACAATAAAGGTAGCAATTAACTTACCTCAAGAAGAATTGAAGAAAATAGCGATAGACTCTGTGTCCAGTAAGATCGGTCAAAGCAAAGTTCGCACTGTATATGCTGTACCAAATAAGATAGTAAATATAGTTATATAAAAAATCCGAGTGTATCTGTTCAGGCAATGGCGTCAACTTAAGGGAAAATATCAGTGATAGTGTATAAAATTTCTCTCTAAAATTTTTACCATTAAATTACCCAAAAGCTGCAATAAACAGCACTTTTGTTTCTGTTTTATAGTATTTTCAAAAGCGAATGATAAAGGTATAATATATTCTATACTGAGAATATGCACGAGCTCCAAGAGGAGAAAAAATATATGCTGATGTTCCAGGAAAAAAGCGGGAAAGAGTGAGTATAATAGGTGGATGGATTGAAAAGAAGTTTATTGCACCAATGACCTTCACAGGAGGGTGTAATAAAGATGTATTTAATGTATGGTTAGAGCGAACCACAATTGCAGCGTAATACAACCATAGTTATGGATAATGCTACATTCCATAAAACTCCCAAAACAAAGTCATTAATAGAGTCTTTTGGCTGTCATTTGCTTTATCTTCCAACATATTCACCTGATCTAAATCCGATAGAGCATTGTTGGCACACCATCAAAAGTCGCCTCAGACCTCTAATGCATCAATGTACAGACTTACACCTTTTAGTTGGTAATACCATTTTAGACGTTTATCATTCGTTTTAGAAAATACTATAACTGCTAACATTGTTTGCTTTTATGCCTTGCCTCAGGCAACATATCTTTGCTTAGAAAGAAAGCAATAGCTCTTGCATCATGCTTGTCTGTTTTGTGTATAGAGCGGCGCACAACTTCAAACTGTCCGGGAGCGACTATTACCACACGCTTAACGTAAGGTGAAACTGCATCATAAAAGAAACAGCTATTGCCTGTTGCTTCTATAGCCACTTTATCTGTTTCTTGAAGATTTTCGATAAAATTATCCAAGTCTTTTAAGCAAAACGTTTGAATATACTCTGGCTTCCCTTCTTGCAGATAACAAGCAGTAAAGCTATTAGTATAACTCCAATGTGACGCATTTTTTCCTCCAATTGCATATTTCAATATATCAGAGTACCGGTTGTTCCAAACTCCTATACGAGGTCATCACATTTTGTGAGCCTCGCCGGTGGCAGAATCTGGGTCACGAGGTCTTCTTCCTACACTCCATGTAAGAGCAGAAAGTGCCTCAAAAGAAGTACCAACCTGCCACCTATCCACTCTGAAAAGTTATTATCTTCTCTTGCTTTCAACCAAGCAATACTTATTCATATCATCTGGGTAAGGTCACAGTCATATAATAAAAGACCAAGGACGTAAGTATTTCTTTCCTTTTGCAGAAGAATATTGTCACTTATTTACTTAACAATTCAAAAAACTTGAAAGAATAAAGATAGCTATTGAAATTATCTTGATTTACATCAGTTATCCAAGTTTGACATTGAATACTTAACACTTCCTCTATTAACGCCTTTCTGTAATGTTTATCCAGATGAGACATTATATCATCAAGTAGAAGAAGTGGTGCCTTATTGTAATGAATACACCTTGCTTTTACACTGGATAAAATAATAGAAAGCAGTAATAACTTTTGTTCTCCAGTGGAGCACAGATTTATTGGTACGTTTCTTTTTTGACAAAAAACCCGAAAATTATCGTTATGCACACCAAGGGTTACTCTACCAGTCAATGAATCTTTTTCTCTGTTTTCCTTTAGACGATTCTGAAAATATTCTGCAGTATCGTCCAAAGTTAGCTGGCTGCTGAATTTCAAACTTGCCTTCGGAAAAAGCTTACTGGAATGGTTATCAATTGTATCTTGTAATATTTTTAAAACAGACGATCGCATATGTAAAATACTAACTGCATTAACGGCCATTATGTTTTCAAGACTAGAGAACCAGTTTTTGTTCAAAATGTTCTCCCTCAATAGTTTACTTCGCTCATGTTTAGCTTTTCTATATTTCATGTAGCAGCAAGTGTACTTTTCTTCAAACAGTGAAACTATACGGTCTAAAAATTTTAATCTGTCACTTGGAGAATTAAGAAGAACATAGTCCATTTGTGGAATCAGCCATATTACATTGGATATCTTATACAGAGATGAATAACTTGATTGCGTTTTTCCATCAATTTGTATTAGTTTCTTATCAAAACTCTTTGCGATACCAATTGAATTAAAATCCGTTCCATTAAAAAAATCATAGTGCACTACCCAATCTTCATTACTGAATCTATTTTGTATCTCACTGGCTTTTGCTTTTTTCATTCCATTGCTTTTAGCAAGCAACGAGATTGCTTCAAGTATATTAGTTTTACCAATACCATTTTCGCCAGTTATTACAACTGAGCTATCATCTGAATCCAGTTCAAAGTTTGAGTGGCTACGAAAATTATGTAATTTCAGCTTTTTTATGTAGCAATGGGTAGCCATTAACCTATTCTTTAGTTTACATTCTCCTTACTTCTTCCAGAACCTCATCAACATGCCCACTAACTTTTACATTTTTCCAGATCTTCACTACTTTACCTTTTTTATCTATTAAAAAAGTAGTGCGCTCTATTCCCATATACTTTTTGCCAAACATACTTTTCTCTACCCAAACACCATATTTTTCCAACATTTCAGCATTCTCATCAGAAACTAAGGAAAATGGCAGAGAATATTTTGCTTTGAAGTTAGCGTGGCGCTTAACACTATCTTTTGATACACCAATTATCACTGTGTCAAGGGAAGAAAAATCATCTATTTTATCTCTAAAGCCTTTTGCCTCCATCCTACAACCCGGAGTATCGTCTTTAGGATAAAAATAAAGAACTACATTTTTTTTATCAAAAAATTCACTCAATGATAAATTTTCACCAGAATCTGTTGGTAAGCTAAAATCAGGTGCATTATTTCCTACTGCTAATTCCATACCTTGCTCCATTAATAACACTTTTATGGTATTATAGTAATATGGTGCATTATTTTCTACTGCTAATTCCATACCTCTCTCCATTAATACCACTTCCGTGGTATTATAGTAGTATGGTACATTATTTCCTACTGTTAATTCCATACTTTGCTCCATTGATAACACTTTTATCTATAGTAGTATATTGTAGTCAGAGTATCAAATTTTATATATAGCTAACAGATAAGATTCTTGATGGGGGCTTATTGATAAGTTTCTGCCTTGTATCTTGTAAAAAGCATCTAATGCTTTAAGCTTAAGCATTGTAAGTCATGCTCATTAGTTTCCTCATCTCTTATAGTATGGCTAGATATATAATTGGATTTCTTAGGAAACAAAATACAATTTGAAATCGCAATAAAGAAGACCTTCTTTAAATTAGTGTATCTGCCAGACTGTCTTGAGTAAACTTTACCAGCATATGCTTGTGCGCGTTTTTCAAAGCCCTTGTCGCGAGCGAGCTGCATTTCGACCACAAATGCAGCCTTGTAGAGAGGAGTATCATCACCATTGGTCTTAGCACTAATATCAGCCCCTTTTTCTACAAAATATTTCGCTGCATCTAAATTACCTTGCTCAGCGGCTAAGTGTAAAAATTTATTTCTATGCTCCTCTGTGTCATACTTTTTATTTAATATCCGAAAAAACCTCTCTTCAATATTGAACGTGGGAAGAGAATCTAAAACAATCTCACAAACCTCTTTTATAAAAGCCTTGCGTTGTTCTTCAGTTGTATATTCCTCAATAAGCTGCTCTATAAACTTATCTATAAGTTCCCCAGTAATATACTTGCGAAGAGCATTTACAAACCCACCTAAATAGCATTTAACAAAAATTTCCTTACTTTTAGCGCTAAACTAAGAAGTTTACATGCATCATCCTTCTGATTTGCGGCGATAATATCATATATGAAGCTATTTGCCGCTGTGCAAACTTCATCAACTGTATCACGAATTGGTTGTTGTTGACCTATACCCATTTCACCCTCCCTTAAGTGTAACTAAAAAATTACCCTCACTGTAAAACTAAATGGTCGTAGACAATTTATGTAAATACCAAATATGACCTTACCTATAACACGAATATTTTTAGTGTCAATAGTCTTTTTAATAAATTTTATGCAGATTAGAATTTGAATAGAAAAAAAGTAAGTATAAACCCACAACTGGAGAAGAAATCAGCTTGAAGGCTTATAATCTATTGCCACTGTCTTTGCAATTTTATCATGAAAAAACTGCTTACGTCTATCGAATATTGCAGATGTAAAAATTAGTATTATAGCTATAAAGGTTAAGCTTGATAAAGGGTCAAACCACCACTCAGAAGTATACTTATCAAGAGCATCAAAAAATGTATTCATAATTAATATAGAAATCAATATGAAGTTAATAACTTCAAACAAAACACACCTAATTATTGTTTGTATTAGAGTAGGATTTTTAAGTGTATTTATATCTTTAATGCAAATATAGCACAACAATTGCCCTAAAGTGCCACTAAGTCTTCTTGTTATAAATATTCCTAACACTATTGGTAGGAAAAAAAATAAATAAAAGTATATGATTAATATTTGAGATTTATCAGGGTGGAAAGTTGTTTTTACAAGAGAAACACAAAACAAAGAGGCTCCAATAATAATAAAACGATCAATAATATATGCTATAACACGCCTAGTTATTCCCACGCAGTTTAAATTTAAGTGGCATTTTTCAGGTCTGTAATCTATTACTACTGTTTTTGCAACTTTATCGTGGAAGAACTGCTTGCGTTTATCAAATACTGCGAATATTAAAACCAAGACTGGTAATATTAAAAACCACTCAGAAATACAGAAAGGTGCGAACACAAGCATCTTAAGAGAGCTTCTTATCACTACTTGCATTAAAGCAATATTTTCAAGTGTATTTGCATCTTTTATGTATATGCCACATAATAACTTTCCTGGAGTCCAGCCAAGTTTTGCTATCATTAATGTTTCCAATACTATAAGCAGTAATATTCCTAATACTCCTTCTTGCACTGAAAAGTCTGTATCAGTATAACTGAAGACAACATTAACAAGTTCAGTAAAGGGCTCACCTGATGATATGGACAAAATGAATAGAAAAAAGACTGGAAATATTATTTGATCAACTATAAACGCTATAACACGTTTATTAATTCCCGCATAGTTATCCATTTTTGTATCCAACATGATTGCCTAACATATCAGACTAGCAATTAAATAATAGTAAAATTGTTTGGATTAACCTGCTCCTTTCCTTGTCTTCTCTTGCTTACAACCGAGCAACCTGGGTAAGGTCATTTATTGGCATAAGTTTAACTTTTGCGTGTATGCTTAGCTGTTTGAGAGAGTTCACAGAAATATCGTATATTTTTAAAGAAATCACTCTGAAGCGTGCTTAATTTCAATAGCATCCACCCCATTCTGCTAGTACTCATGTCCTACGATGACCTACTTGCCTTGAGTGCGTGCTTTTAACCCGAATTCTAGATTAGAAACAGTTTTTAGTTTGAAATCAGATCCTCATATTGCTTGCTAAGCTTGTATTTTCTTCCTCTGTTGGAAAAGTCTACAACCTCAATAAATCCCATTTCTACCCACTTTTTACAAAGCTGAGCACTGGTGCGAGGCTTAAAATTAAATAATTTGCCTACTTGACTAGCTGTAATCATGGAAAATTCCCCAAAGAGCTCAAGAGCCCTACGCTGTTTAGGATCAAGTTTACGTATAAGATCAGTCTGGTCAGTTCTGTGCCCTTCCTCGTTTATACGCTGTAAAACATTCTCAAATGCAATTGCCACACCTTCCACAAAATAATCTATCCACTTGGTAATATCTGCTTCAGCTCTTCCCATGTAATAGTTGTGCGATGGACCTATACTGATTGCTTCATAATACGCTCCTAGATTCTTGGCATAATATTCTTCCAATGAATAAAGTCCTTTTAGGTCATATCCACCAAGGTGTAAAATTAATGTAGTCAACAATCTTGCAGTACGACCATTACCGTCATAGTAAGGGTGAATTGTTACAAATTGATAATGCGCAATACCTGCAATAATTGGGCAAGGCACTTGCTCACTGTCACGAATCCAATCAATCATACTGCTCATGAGCTTTGGTACATCCTTTGCTTCAGGTGGCATATAAATTATTGCACGTGTACGGCTATCACGAATAACGTTTTGACCATCACGATAAGGTGTTGGTTTTATTTTAGATTTTCCACTTGCTATTACTAGAGCATGTAGTGTTTGAACAGCTTTCTCAGTAATGGGTATTCTCCTTGCTGCCCATTGTTCAATTCGAGTTAAGGCTGCATAATATCCTTTAACCTCATTTTCATCTCTCTTATACCTTGGGAAGTGACCTTTATGCTTTAAAATCTCTTCAATCTGTTTAGGTTCAAGTCGATTTCCTTCAATCATAGTAGAGTAGTGTGTTGTATAGAGCCTTGCAGTTTCACGAAGAGATGAAAGCATTGATACAGTGAGTGGTAAATGTAACACTTTTTCCTTTGCTGCTTCAATCCTCATAAGACAACCAGCGATTTTGGAGGTAATTGTATAATTTGGTGTAAATTTTATCGGCATAATATCTGCATTACATTACTTCTATATTATGCTGATAAAATGCAGATAATGCAACATTTGCAAATCTAAATACTGTAGATTACTTTCTGGATAGTTGATCTATTTCATTTATTGGCACAAGTTTAACTTTTGCGTGTCTGCTGACCTGTATAACCCCTTAGCTGTTTGAGAGAGTTCACAGAAATACTGTACATTTTAAAAAAAATCACTCTGAAGCGTGCTTAATTTCAATAGCATCCACCCCATTCTGCTAATAAATTTGAGCACTTTTCTTCAAAAGGGAAGGAAGAAAGTTTAAGCTAATCAAGTAAGGTTTCTGTTATTCCAGTGTGTAACATTGGAATAACAAGATTTGACATTAACCGTTGATAATCGGAATATTAGTAGAGTAGAATTACTCAAAAAAGCATGCATAAATATGACGTAGTAGTAGTAGGTGGTGGTCATGCAGGGTGCGAAGCTGCTGCTGCGGCAGCTCGCCTTGGTGCAAACACGCTGCTTATAACTCATAAAATTTCAACTATAGGAGAAATGTCCTGCAATCCAGCAATTGGAGGAGTTGCAAAGGGTGTTGTAGTCAGGGAAGTTGACGCTCTTGATGGAATAATGGGAAGAGCAATCGATCAAGCAAGCATACACTCAGTCATTTTAAATAGCAGCAGAGGTGCAGCAGTATGGGGACCACGTGCACAGGCAGACCGAAAATTATATAAGCAGGCAATACAGGAAATTATTCTAAATTATAACAATTTGACGGTAAAAGAAGAGTCAGTTGACAATTTTCTTATAGAAAGTAATGGCAATGGAGAACCGTGCATTAAAGCTGTAATGATAAGCTCAGGTGAACGTATATCAACAAGTAAAGTCGTTCTAACTACAGGGACTTTTCTGCGGGGTGTGATTCATATAGGAGAGCAAACAACTCCTTCAGGAAGAATGGGAGATAAGTCTGCAGTAGAACTTGCAAATACGTTGAAGAAGTATGATTTTAGATTAGGTAGACTGCGTACCGGAACTCCACCAAGGCTTGATCGTAATACTATAAACTGGTCAATATTGCAAGAACAAGTGGGTGATAACCCACCTGTGCCGTTTTCTTATCTCACAGAAAAAATTAACCAACCTCAGGTATCATGCTTTATTACCCATACTAATGAAAATACGCATAAAATAATTAGAGAAAATCTTCATAGGTCAGCTTCTTCGTATTTGGATGACATTGTTGCACCAAGATACTGCCCATCCATTGAAGTTAAAGTTAATAAATTTGCAGAAAAAAGTAGTCACCAAATATTTTTAGAACCAGAAGGGCTGGATGATGATACTGTATACCCAAACGGAATTTCAAATTCATTGCCTGTTGAAGTGCAAAATGAAATGATAAAGAGTATCAAAGGACTTGAAAACGCAGAAATATTGAGGTCTGGATATGCAGTTGAGTATGACTATATTGATCCACGAGAACTAAGCCATACTCTTGAAACTAAGAAAATTAAAGGTCTATATTTTGCTGGCCAAATTAATGGCACCACTGGATATGAAGAAGCAGCAGGGCAAGGAATTATCGCCGGAATTAATGCAGCACTCTCTGCATCTGAAAAAAAAGAAAGCTTTGTTCTTCACCGCACAGATTCATATATCGGTGTAATGATAGATGATTTGGTCACCAAAGGGGTGATCGAGCCTTATAGATTATTTACCTCACGTGCAGAATATAGGCTAGCTATCAGGTCAGACAATGCGGATAGAAGATTAACACAAAAAGGTTATGATATTTCCCTTGTTTCGCATGAGAGATACTCTGTTTTACAGAATAAACTTAAATCCATTAAGCAGCTTGAAGAGAAGTTAGGGAGTCTGACGATTACTCCTGAGCAGCTTAGGTCTTATGGTATTAAAATATCTTATGATGGGATAAGAAAAACGGCACTAGATTTACTCAGCTATCCAAACATCGACTGGAATAAATTACAAGAAATATGGCCGGAGTTAAGCAGCATCACGCGCTGCACAACGGATACTGGATCCTCTTCCGTCATCTCAGGACACTCTCATATCATCCGAGTAGCTGACACTAGGATCCAGGAAAAAAGCAGCGTTACGCGCTGGAATGACGCCGCAATGGGTAGCATAACTAAGAATGAAATATGCGAAGCAGTTGAAATTGAAGCAAAATACAAACCTTATCTAATAAGACAAGAAGCAGATATGAAGTTTTTACGAGAGGAAATTAACACTCAAATTCCAATTGATTTTAACTATTCACAAGTTAAAGGCCTGTCAAGTGAAGTAATAGAAAAGTTGCAGACGATAAAACCAGCGACGATTGGCATTGCAAAGCAAATACAAGGCATCACTCCCGCAGCGATAGTGAGCATATTAGTGTACCTTAGGAATAAGAAAACGAAAGTAGCTGCTAGTTTTGCGTGAGGTATATGTCAAAAATCGAAGAATTTCGTTCTTTTATGTGTGAAACAAATGTTGACGCATTTATGTTGCATACTAAAGATGAATATTTAAATGAGTATTCAGAGGAGCTAACAAAGCTGTGTGGCTTTACAGGAACAAATGGGCTACTTATCGTTACAAAAGACAACAAGTGCCCATTTTTTACGGATGGACGCTATATCACACAAGCTCGCAATCAGCTCGATCGGGGCAATTTTCAAGTATATAATATACAAGAAGAGGATCCACGCGAATGGGTAAAAGCAAACTTAACATTGACCACCTCACTAGGTTACTATTTGCAATATTTTACCATAGAAGATATAAGAAAGTATGAGAATATCTGTAAATTAATACCCTGTTTAGCTGGAAAAAAAAGTGACTATCGAAAACAAGCAGTGGTTTTACATTCTATTAAATATGCTGGTGAAAGTAGCAAGAATAAATGTGAAAAAGTCGCTAAAAGCATAGATAAAGAAGCTGAAGCAGTGCTTTTAACTGATCCAAATTCAATTTCATGGCTATTAAATTTAAGAAATGAAAATGCCAAATATACTCCATGTATATTGGGCCGTGCTATATTGTATAAAAGCGGTAATGTTGATTTGTTTATTCAAGATAAAGAACATTCAACTATAGAAGCAAATTTAGGCAATCATATAAATATTTTTGATATTAGTAAGCTAGAAAATTCGCTGCACAAGCTAAATTCAATAGTTATAGATCCAAACACAACTCCAATGAGTATCATGGCTGTAACAAAAGATAAACAGGTAGCTGAAAGAGAAGATCCTTGTCTAATTTATAAAGCAGTAAAAAACCAAACTGAAATAGCTGGGGCTATAAATGCGCATATCAGAGATGGAGTGGCAGTTACAAACTTTCTACATTGGCTTGAAAGTAATGTTGGTACAGAACTTGAAGCTGAAGAAAAGATTTTAGAATACAGAAAAGAACAGAATTTGTTTAAGCAATCAAGTTTTCCGACAATTTCCGCATTTAATGAAAATGGTGCAATAATTCACTATCGTGCAAGCAGTAAGACGAATAAGGTAATTCAGAAAAGTGGACTATATTTGATTGACTCTGGTGGCCAATACCTTAATGGCACAACTGATGTGACAAGAACTGTAGTGGTTGGTAATCCGACTAGTGAGCAAATAACCCACTATACAATAGTATTGAAAGCTCACATTGCTATAGCAAGTGTCATCTTTCCTTCTGGCACTACTGGTGGAGAATTGGATATATTGGCACGTACGCATTTATGGAAATTTGGAATGGACTATATGCATGGTACAGGGCATGGAGTAGGAAGTTACCTATCAGTACACGAAGGACCACAAGCAATATCAAAGGGCAATAAAGTGAAACTCACGCCAGGAATGATACTTTCCAACGAACCTGGTTATTACATTCCGGGAGAGTATGGAATAAGAATTGAAAATCTGATGTATGTCGACAGACAAGAAAATAGCTTTTTACATTTCAAACAACTGACCTTCATTCCATATGATAGAAGGCTAATAGATGTGCAAATGCTTACTAAAGATGAAATTGAATGGATAAATAGCTATCATCAATTTGTCTATGAAAACTTAGAAAATAGCGTAAAAGATAAGGAATGGTTAAAGAAGGTATGTGACCATTTGTAAGCAAAGGAGCATTTTTTATTGTTTAAAAAGTATTAATGCAATTGTGATAGGTATTTTGTATTGTTTTTAATTTAAAAACGATATATAATAAAGAATACGTGTTTTTAGGTAGACATATTATGATAGACAAAGGACAAGAAGATGAATTTATGAAGCAGTATATGGATACTTGCAAAGAGCAAATAGAAAAATTAGCCAAGGATCCTGAATTGCTTAATCAGACTTTAAAACCATTTATGCAAATGTCCCAGCAGCTTATGTCTGGCGGTATGTTAGAAGGGGCTATGCCTGGCATGGTACCTGATTTGGGTAGTATGGATGTTAACAAGATGATTGCTCAGATGAAGGAAATGATTGACTACATAAGAGGTAACTATAAGGAACTAATGAAAGAGCATAGCTCGCAGATTCAAGAGCTTGATGAATCCAGTAAAAAGCTAAGAGGCTTAGTTAAAAAATTGATAGAAAAGATCGAAAGTAAATAAACAATATCTAACGCAAGTCTCTTCTGTCATTCTATGCACAGCTGCATAAGTGTCTAGTGACCTTACCCAGAAAAAGTAGAGAGAAAGTTAAGACGTTTTTGGAGTAAAATAAAACGTTTTTTCAAAATATGGCAAATAGAAGCAGCAGGATTCGAATTAGAAGCTGTTAAGCTGGTTAAAGAAACAGAAGTAAAAAAATAGCAAAAGATCTAGGCATAGATGGCAGTATGTTAAGTAAATGGGTAAGAAAATATGATGGAAAAATGTCAGAAGCATACGCATTTCCAGACAAAGGCTCCTTATGACAAAGAAAGATTTGATCTAAAAAAAGAACTAGCAAGAGTAACAAGAGAAAGAGACATTAAAAAAAAAGCCCTGACCAAACAAAAAGAGTAAAGTATTCTTTTATATAGAAATTGCTATAAAATACAGGAACTATGTAGGGTTTTAGACATATCTGCTGGTGGTTATTATAAATGGGTTGCTAAGGGAAAAAGCAGTAAGGAATTAGCAAGAGATGGGCTTCTAGCAGATATTCAAAAAAAGCATCCAAATGCAGATCCCTAAAATTCACGCTGAATTAAAAGCTTTAGGCAAAAATTAAAACAGTACAAAGTGTTATGCAAGAAAATGGCATTAAAGCCAAACTTAGACGAAGGTTCAAAAATAAAAAACAGCAAATAAGCAACCGAGTTGTGGCTCCGAACACATTGGATCAAAAATTCACCACTGATCAGCCAAATAAAGTTTGGGTAAACGATATTACTTATATAAAAACTAAGGAAGGTTGTTGGCAGCAATAATTGACCTATATTCACGTATGGTAGTTAATGAGTAGCTCAATAAATAAACAATTGGTTATTGACTCTTTATTGATGGCCGTTAATAAGCGCAAACCCGATAAAAATCTGCTGTTACATAGCGATCAAGGGTCACAGTATACCTCTCAAAATTACCAATTTCTATTGAATACAAAAAACATCATTTCCAGCATGAGCCATAAGAGCTGTTGTTACGATAACTCTGTTGCAGAAAAGTTCACTCAAAAGGGAGCTGCTTATTGATACTTTTCGCTCAACAAAACAGAACTGCCATATTTGAATACATAGAAATCTTTTATAACAAACAACGTAGGCATTCTACTATTAATTATTGCATTCCTGCACAATTTATTCTCATGACAAAAACGTCTTAACTTTCTCTCTACTTTTTCTGGGTAAGGTCAGTCTGAAAGAACGAGAAAATTAATAGAAAGTGTTGGATGTAAAGTTTTATTTTTGCCGCCATACTCGCCTGATTTAAATCCAATTGAGAAGTTCTGGTTTGCCATCAAGCATGCCATAAAAAAAAGCGCTGCCAAGCTTTTGGCCCGATATCAATTCGGCTATTGATTTTGTTTTTCAGCACTCGGGGAAACCTTACTTAGGTTAGCTATATACAGCATATTTATAAGTATAATAAGATTATATTAAAATTTACTTACTTATTAATATGCTTGATTAGATATAAGTAAAATGTCATATGGGATGGCTTTGTTAGCTGCTTTAGGTGGTGATAAATGGATAGTCAAGCAAAATTACATTTGTAACTTTACTTGACTTGTCCGTTTTTTTATATCTTTATTACAATCATAACCTCTAGCCCTAAATTACACCTCTTGCTGTATTAGATGGACGTAGAACAGGACCCAATTTTGCGTTTAGTTGTTCTGGAAGACTTTCTAAAAGATCCATAACTAGTTTTGGCTGCTCAGGCTCAGCAGAATCAAGATTACTGCTTGGTTGTGAATCTTTCGGTTGCACGGTAGAGCAAGCTTCTTCGTATGATGGTGGTTGTTGTACTTCTGAAAGATTTGGGTACAATCTTGGCTGCTTAGGTCCATCGTATGGTGGTGCCGAAGGTTTTTTACCATAATCGCCTACTTCTGTTTCTTCTTGTTCTAATTTCTTCACATCTTCAGTATTAGTTGCTTTATCTACATATTTTGGTCCTTCTATAAAGTCTTGCATTTCTTTTGCAAAACTATGCTCTAGATAACAACTTGCTAAGTAAGCTACACCTGCTATTATAAGTGCTAACGTTGCAACAACCAAAAATGGAGTTGCTGTATACATAAGAGCCTCTAAAAAACCACCACCTTTAGTCGTTACATCAAATGCTATCAATGGAGCAATCAATAAAGACATTGCGACAAAACCAGAAGTACAAAGTGTACGATATACTATTTTATTATAATGCTTTATTTTCTTTATTTTACTGTTAAGGCTTTGATATATTTCGTGAATGTTAGTGTTGTTAACATACTCTTCTAGTTCTTCTGAAATCTCAGCCTCTAATTCTTTAACATCATTTTTTAGTATAGAATAGTATTTTTGCTTCAATTGAACACTCAATACTGATTTACCACCATCCAGAACATTTAAAATATCTTTTTTGCATAACTCAATTTCTTTAGAAATTTCAGAATTGTGTTGTAGCTGAGCTTCTTGTATATCTTGATCCATTTTGGCCTGTAATTTTTTACTGATCTCATCAAAATCTTTAGATAAATTCCTGTGAACAAGGTATTTTAATATAATAGGTAAAGCTAGTGCATTTCCTCTATAAAGTGAAGATAAAAGCTGCAAAGCGAAAGAATTAGGTATTGCTTCTCTTGGTAGAGTTAAAGTTAAAGTTGAATCGTAGGGATACTCGATAACTAACTTTACTGAAGAATCTTTGAATCCTTTTCGATCATCTATATGAAATACCCTTTTAGCAAAGAAGTTTTCTAATTTCTCAAAAGGACAACAGTTTTTCTCTAATTTTACTTTTATAATACTGCTTAACATTGCAACCTCACTAATTATTTTATGCACACAGTTTAACACTATTTTAATTACTTGTCAAAAGAGTGTAATTATTAACTATAATATTTAATTAATAAGGCTTTGTTTTTTTAATAAGAAGCAATCTAAGATAGACGGCTGCTATAGCTAAAGTGACTTAGGTTTACCAACGATTTGAAAAACAACAAATTCGTCATTCCGCTACTCGTTAGCGGAATCTATGTTGAGATACCGCGGCGGTATGACGTGGGAAAACCTTTCTTGGGTTAGGTGTGCCGTAGAGACACAAAGAATGTTCAAGTAAGAGCAAACTAAGTGCAAAAGCTACGCAATAGATGAGGGTGGGCCCCTCGGAGCCGGTTTACAAGAGCAGGCTTCAAACAACTATAAGCTGCTTTGGCAAGGTAGTGAGCGTTATGGAAAAGGCATAATTATATGTCATGTAAGGAATGGAGAGATGAACGAAAGTGAACCACTGATGAAGTGTCGAAACCTTTTAAATGACTTCAAAACCAGGGGGTTGTTTGTAACCTGGGATAAATCTATCGGGAGCTTGTTTACCGGATAGGTGGCGTACGGCATAGAGGTGGCGTGAATCTATTTTGGGCTATTGCGTGGAACTGCGGGAACCTGTCGTTTCGATGATAAGGGAGAAGTCCAAAGAGCTGATCTCTAAGGATGAGAGTACCGACGCGAGAAACAGGGGCGGATCAGCTCGTAGTAGTGAAGAAGTTTCTGTAATGGAAATGGAGCGAAGGGGCTGAGTTATTCAGTTTTAATTATTTGTCAACCAGAAATGGGATGAGCAATTGATTAAAACAGAGTCCTTGATTATGCTATAATTAGTAGCAAGGGCCGAATAATGGGAGCTGTGTGAGTCGAGAGGTTCATGCACAGTTCTGTGAGAGGCTGGTGGGGAAGGTCCGCTGGTCTACTCTCCCTATATACAGCATATTTATAAGTATAATAAGATTATATTAAAATTTACTTACTTATTGATATGCTTAATTAGGTATAGACAAAATGTCATATGAGATGGCTTTGTTAGCTGCTTTAGGTGGTGATAAATGGATAGTCAAGCAAAATTACATTTGTAACTTTACTTGACTTGTCCGTTTTTTTTATGTCTTTATTACAATCGCAACCTCTGGCTTTGAGTTATACCACTTGCTGCATTGTATTGGATGGAAGTAGAGGAGAATCAAGATTACTGTTTGGTTGTGAATCTTTCTTATTGCATGACGATGCTAAAAGTTCTTCTGAAAGATCTGGGTACAATCCTGACCGCTTAGGTGGTGCCGAAGGTTCTACCTTATCATTCATCTCACAATTGCCAGAAAGATCTATTACATCGCCTACTTTTGTTCCTTCTTGTTCTAATTTCTTCACATCTTCATTAGTTGCTTTCTCTGCACGCTTTGGTCCTTCCATGAAGTCTTGCATTTCCTTTTCAAAACTTTGCTCATAGTGCCTCTGCACTAGGTAAACCGCACCTGCCAGTGCAAGTAGTGTAGCAGCGATTGGAAATAGAATTGGTAATGAGTAATGAATGAAGAAATAAAGCATAGAGTAGTGGAATTCACTAGGCCCTGCACATGATTGACAAAAAACTGCAATAAATGGCATGCATGCCATTCCACAAACCATAGCGGAAGAACACAGTAATACAATTTTTACATTGTTTAACATTTCAATTTTTTTCGCTTTACTATTCAGACTTGAATATGTTTCTCCAATATCAGTATTATCCTTAACATAAGCTGTTAGCTTTTTTTCCATTATCTCTATAAGCCCACTATTTAGTATAGAGAAATATTTGGATGGATAAGAATTTGATTTTGTTTTACTACCGTTAAAAAGGTTTTTGATGTCTTCTTTATATAACTTAATTTCCTCGATCTTAGATGCAGTTTCAGTTATTTTTTCACTCTTTTTAACAAGCACTTCACCCTGTTCAACATCCACTTCTTACCAGATAACTCAGCTGTCTCTTCACACAATAGCTTCCGCTCGTCCTGTAGCTTTTTTAGCTCCTCATCCATTACACCTTGCAACTTTTGATTTAGTTTATCCAAATCATCTTTGGCTTCTTGAAGTAAATTTTTATGAGTAAGGTATTTTAATAAAATCGGTAAAATTGAAGGATCTTTTTTATAAGTAAAACACAAAGCATCCAGAGTAACAATATCAGGTATTATTTCTCTTGGCAGAGTTACAGCGTATCCTGAAATCAGATCTGCTAGGTACTTTTCTTTATCACCATCAACTGACTTAAGAAATTCTTTGTTACTAAATATCTTAGCTAGTGCTTTCGTATCCCAGCCACTAGCTTGTTTTATAATATCATTTAACATCGTAACCTCATTAATTATTTTATGCACGCAGTTTAACACTATTTTAATTACTTGTCAAGAAAGTGTAATTATTAACTATAATATTTAATTAATAAAGCTTTGTTTTTTTAATAAAAAGCAATCTAAGAAACTCTCATCGCTGCCTTTTTGTTAACAGTGGTATTAGACTTCAAGTTACTGCAAAAAATGTTTTAAAACATAGTTGATATCTTGACTTTATCTAGTTAATACTCCAAATTATAAAAAAACAGATAGTTCTATGATGACAAGTCTATTACAAGGCAAAAAGGGGTTAATAACTGGAATAATAAATAAGAGATCAATAGCATGCGGTATAGCAAAAGCTCTCTCAGAGCACGGGGCAGAACTTGCAATCACCTACCAGAACGAAATAGTAAAAGAAAAATTATTACCGATAGTAGATGAATTAAATGTGGAGCTAATATTACACTGTGACGTTTCAAATGAAAAAATCATAGATAACGCTTTTGAAATAATAGAGAAAAAATGGGGTACTCTTGACTTTTTGGTACATGCAATAGCATTCTCCGATAAAAATGAGTTAGATGGTAAATATGTCAATACTTCACTGAATAACTTCCTCAATGCAATGCATATATCGTGCTATTCTTTCACTGCTTTAGCGCAAAGAGCTGAAAAAATGATGTCAGGTGGTGGTAGTTTACTTACTTTATCTTATTATGGCGCTGAAAAAGTTATGCCAAATTATAACGTTATGGGTTTATGTAAAGCAGCACTTGAAGCAAGTGTAAAATATATAGCATGTGATCTCGGGCCACAAAATATCAGAGTAAATGCAATTTCCGCTGGTCCAATCAGAACTTTAGCATCTTCTGGAATAAGCGATTTTCACTTCATATCAGAATGGAATAGAAATAATTCTCCGCTTAGACGCAATGTTACAATAGAGGATGTTGGCAAGGCAGCGTTATACTTATTAAGCGACTTAAGTAGTGGCACTACTGGAGAAATTTTGCACGTCGATTCAGGATATAACGTTGTGGGAATGAAGGTGGTTGACTAACAAAGCACTAGTTCCTTCGGGTTCATACACAACTCTATCAGGAGTTTTGTGAATGTGATTGCAGAAAACATCGAACATAAAATTCCTATTGATAAAGTGACAGAAAAGCCTCTAATTGCTCCGCTGCCAATAATGAACATTATTCCTGCAGCAATGAGTGTTGTGATATTTGAATCCAGTATTGTCTTTATAGCGTTTTTAAACCCTTCTTCAATAGCACGTTCCACTCTCTTGCCAGATTTGATTTCCTCGCGAATTCGCTCAAATATTAAAACATTTGCATCCACCGCCATACCGACAGTGAGTGCAATACCTGCAATTCCAGGTAAAGTTAGAGTTGCTTCAAGCAGAGTGAGAATTGATAATATAAGAATTACATTAGAAAAAAGCGCAACAGAAGCTAATATACCTAATTTGCCGTAAGTGATAATTATAAATAAAGCCACGGCTATAATAGAGATTGTTGCTGCCATTTCCCCTGCCTTTATTGATTCTTCTCCAAGGCTTGGGCCAATGTTTTTTTCTTCAATTATTTTAAGTGGTGCTGGCAGTGCTCCAGATTTTAAAAGTATTGCAAGTTCGCTTGCTTGTTTTTCAGTGAAATTACCGCTAATTTCTCCCTCTCCATTTAAAATTGGCTCACGTATTGTAGGTACTGTTAAGACTGTGTTATCCAGAACAATTGCAAAAGGTTTTCCCACATTTTCTTTAGTGATTTTCGCGAATCTTTTACTCGCTATGCTGTCAAATTTAAAATGCACTGTTGGTTTACCTAAGTGACCAAATCTAACTGATGCGTTAACCAGCGAATCGCCACCTATTTCAGTTTTGCGGAATATTGGATAAGAATTACCTAAAGAATCCTTGAGCATGACAGTAGTTTCGTGATCTATATCCTGCACCTTGGCTATGTTAGTGTTTGCCAAATGAAAAGCTAGCTTAGCAGTTTTGCCAAGCAGAGATTTTATCTGCTCGGTGTCTTCTACTCCAGGCACCTGCACTAATATTTTATTCTGCCCTTGTTTTTGAACGCTGACTTCCTTTGTGCCAAGTTTGTCCAAACGGCGCTGGACATTGTTTATTGATTCTGCAGCTACTTCACTGATCAAAGAATTTTTATAATGGGGTTTATACGAAATGAGAATTGAAGAATCTTTTCTATTTAGCTCTAAATTTGGATTTATCGCATTAATCAACACAGATGCTTTTTTATAATCATCAATATTATTTAAAGTTACAATTACTTGTTCGCTATTTTGTACGTTAGATTCAATATTTTTTGTTAGCAATGTCTCTTTTATCTCACCTGCTAGCATGCCTAGCTTTTCCTTAAAATAGAAGTCTAAGTCTATGTTTAGAAGCAAAGATGCCCCTCCTTTCAGGTCAAGGCCTAAGTTTATTCTTTTTTTCGAAATAAAAAGCTTATTATCAAAGAAATTTGGCAGTGTTATGTATAAAGCAAGTAAACAGATGCATAACACTGAAAAAGATTTGACTATAAGCTTATTGTA
Source organism: Wolbachia endosymbiont (group A) of Sphaerophoria taeniata (assembly GCF_947250735.1). NCBI lineage: Bacteria > Pseudomonadati > Pseudomonadota > Alphaproteobacteria > Rickettsiales > Anaplasmataceae > Wolbachia > Wolbachia endosymbiont (group A) of Sphaerophoria taeniata. The sequence continues at coordinate 350,224 of NZ_OX366344.1, read as the reverse complement.
CATAAGTTGTAGGTTTAAAATTGCAGTGTAAGTTAAAAATAGATTTTTGTAAAATTCTCTATTGCCCAAATAACCTATCCAAGTAGCTATAGAAACAAAAAAACTTCCTTGACAAACTCCGCCAGACCCCTTATCACGAAACTGAAGGTATTCAGTTATCTTCATCTATGCAGATTAAACAGCAAGAAAACAACGTAGTTGGCGTCTTATTTTTAATTTTTTGCACTATGTGCACCTTATGTCTTCACAACATTTCTGGGTTTTTACCCACACAAGCTGAAACGCGCTTATAAGTCATTTAAGACAGTATAGTACGCCAATTTGCAGGATTAGAGAGTGACAACTAGCTAACACGGGATTTCTTTTGCCTTTTTTTCTGCTTAGTAAATTTCTTAAACATTTGAACTAAGGTAAGCTGCACTTAAAAGCAGCTAAATTGCAGTGTTTAAGACTTAAAAAAGGCCAATACTGAAAGTAGACAATGACTAGGGCTTCTTTTGCCTTTTTTTTCGTTTGGTAAATTTCTTAAATATTTATGGCTAAACGACAACCGTCATCCCGCTACGTGTTAGCGGGATCTCTTGTTAGCGGCTGAGATACCGCGAATGAATCGCGGTATGACGGTTAAGTATCCCGCTACGTGTTAGCGGCTAAGAGATACCGCAGCGGTATGACGGTGTAGATAGTAATTCGTCATCCCGCTACGTGTTAGCGGGATCTCTTGTTAGCGGCTGAGATACCGCGAATGAATCGCGGTATGACGGTTAAGTATCCCGCTGCGTGTTAGCGGCTAAGAGATACCGCGGCGGTATGACGGTGTAGATAGTAATTCGTCATCCCGCTACGTGTTAGCGGGATCTCTTGTTAGCGGCTGAGATACCGCGAATGAATCGCGGTATGACGGTTAAGTAGGGTGTCATTCCAGTCTGGGATCCAGTCTTTATTATGCAGCCACTTGGTTAAAATTAAGTTTTCTGGATCCCAGTGTCTGGGCACTGGGATGACAAGAAAGAGGCTACTTGGATGACACCCTGACAACCGTCATCCCGCTGCTTGTTAGCGGGATCTATGTGAGATACCGCGGCGGTATGACGTAGGACTGCTGTCATGCAAGTACTAGAATCCAGTAAGCTTATTTATGCATATAAAAGGTTATTATTTTGTAAAGGCAAAGTTGCTTTTGGTTTTAAGTTAAAGTACAATAAATGCAAAGGCTCATATGATGAATTAAACTCGATCCAAGTAGTCAGCTACTCGGATGACATCAGAGAGATGGTAACCGAAGTTCATGCAATACACGCTACCAAAGTGTTTAAATAATTAATTAGGTTAAGGTTTGGTATTCAAACAGTCATACATATGCTAGTCAAAATAGGTACCAGAGGAAGCAAGCTTGCAGTTGCCCAGGCTTTGGAAGCAAAACAAAAGTTGCTGGACTCTTTTCCTAACTTATCTATTGAAATTGTTAAGATAAAAACTTCTGGAGATAAGTATGCAAACGCAAATCTTGCTGAAATAGGAGGTAAAGGATTATTCATTAAAGAAATTGAGGCTGAATTGCTCGAAAATAATATAGATATGGCAGTTCATTCGCTAAAGGATGTGCCTGCGTTTTTCTCAGGGGGTTTAACAATTCCTTGTGTTTTAGAAAGGCTAAGTCCATGCGATGCGTTTATTTCTCATAAACACAATAGCCTTGAGTCTTTGCCACAGCAGGCTACTATTGCCACTTCTTCAATAAGAAGAAAAGTTCAGTTGTTAAATGTTAGACCAGATCTAAATATAATATCGCTACGTGGAAATGTAACAACTAGATTGCAAAATCAAAGTTTTGATGGAATAATTCTAGCTGAAGCAGGACTCATAAGATTAGAAAAGAATCACTTAATTACAGAGGTATTGCCACCAAAAGTTATGTTAAGTGCAGTGGGACAGGGAGCGATTTGTATTCAATGTAGAAGGAATGATGTAAAAATTATCGATCTTGTAGAGAAAATTAATAATAATATGTCTTTTATAAGAGTGAAATCAGAGCGCAGTTTTATGAAGACAGTGAATGGTTCATGTTTTACACCACTTGCAGCTTTGGCTGAATATGTGAACGAAAATATGCTACACCTTTGTTGTATGTTAGCAAGTGGAAAAAATATATACTTCACTGAGCGCACTTCATTTATAGAAGATGCGGAGAAAATGGGTATGGATGCAGGACTAGAGTTGAAATCAAAATGCTTATAAGCTTACCTAAAGTACGTGGAATCTATCGTTATGACATCTTAATGTCTAAAGCGACGTGGTTAAACGTCGGTGGACGAGCTGATGTGTTATTTAAACCATGTGATATTGAAGATTTAACATACTTGATTAAAAATACTGAACTGCCAGTTAGCGTTATTGGTGCAACATCCAACATAATAGTACGAGATAGTGGCATTCGAGGAATAACAATAAAATTAGGTAAGGAGTTTGCATATATTAAAAGTAAGGGTAACAACTCCATTGTTGCAGGTGGTGCTGCGCTGCTCAGGAACCTTGCTTACTTTGCAGGAGAGCAACAAATTAGTGGACTCGAGTTTCTAGTTGGAATTCCAGGAACAGTTGGTGGCGGAATAGAAATGAATGCAGGTGCGTATGGTAGTGACATCGCAAGCGTTGTACAATCCATAAAAGCAGTGAACCTAGAGGATGGAAACCTATATGAGTTCTCCAGCAAAGAAATGGGATATTTTTATCGTGGACATAGCTTAAAAGGAAATTGGATTTTTGTTGAAGCTGAGTTTAAAGGAGTAAACTCAGAGCATGAGCTTATATTGCAAAGGTTAAAAGAAATTGTTGAGAAAAAAAATAAAAGCCAGCCAATAAGAGGAAAAACTGCTGGGTGCATATTCAAAAATCCAAAAAACTACCGAGCATGGGAGTTAATTGATAAATCTGGCTGCCTAGGGTTAAATATTGGTGGAGCTAGAATCTCTAAGAAACATTGTAACTTCTTGCTCAATTACGATAATGCAACTGCATCTGACTTGGAAAACCTTGGCAACAGAGTAAAAGATGCAGTGAAGGATAAATTTAATGTTGAACTTGAGTGGGAAATAAGGGTTTTGGGTGGCTATTAAACAGTTTTTATAGCTGCTGTATATTCTAATCTTTCCTAATGACTCAGCATGATCGTAACCTTTCACACTTAATTAAACAGACTAAATTCTGTAATTTTGGGATGTTGAAAAATTTACCTTACGTTGTTATTCCAGCGCATAACGCTGAAATCCAGATTTATAGAAACGAAAAAACTTGCTTGACAAGTTTCGCCGGCCCCCTTATTATGATAATGAAGGTATTCAGTTATCTTCATCTGTGCAGATTAAACAGCAAGAAAACAACGTAGTTGGCGTCTTATTTTTAATTTTTTGCACTATGTGCACCTTATGTCTTCACAACATTTCTAGGTTTTTACCTATATAAGCTGAGTCGCGGTTATTAAGTGTTTAAAACATAAAAAAAACGCCAATGTTTTAAAATAGATATTAACCGGGGCTTCTTTTGCCTTTTTTTCCATTTGGTAAGTTTCTTAATGTTTGTAGCTAAACGACAACCGTCATCCCGCTACGTGTTAGCGGCTAAGAGATACCGCGGCGGTATGAAGGTTCGCGGCAGCATGACGATAAGCTCGTCATCCCGCTACTTGGATGACAGCAGATCACCTCTTCACAAAAATTTTATCAGTAATACGCATATCAATAATACTCCAATCGCTGAAAGTAAAATCAGTTGTATTGTGTAAGTGGTTTAAATAGTCCCATGCACTAGAAGGGTTATCTTCAGGCAGTTTCACTGTGGAATCGTTATCAAGTATGATATTCCATCTTCTATTCCCTATATAAGCAAAAGAAGAAATGTGGTCACTTAATTGAGTTTTACTCTCTAACACATCTCTAACAAATTCTAGGTTTGATAACGAGTTTTGTCCTGTAATTGCAACAAGATCATCTACTGGATAGTCATCTACGATCACTTTGCCTTCGAAATCAATTACCGAGGTTTTGTTATTATCTTTCCAGAGAGCAAAAGGTTTATGCTCATCTATATTAATATGTAGGGTATTGGGCAAAATTCTGTGAACTCCTACGTATTTTATCCATCTGCTTACGGATTGTATGCTACCGGCAAGTTTTGAAAGTGATATATACAGGATAGGTTGCGTTCTATCTGTCAAACTTAGAATATCCTTTTTGTTTGTAAATTTGTTGCCGCTCACGACTACTTCATCGATTGAAAATCCATTGCTGAGTAATAAACTGGATAGGCACTCATTACACCAAGTAAAGTAGTAATTAAATCGATTTATTATTTTATCAAGTGAACTATAAAGTACTAATGTAAAAAAAAGCGCAGTTATAATAACGAAAGCGCACTTGCGCAAAAAACTCCTTTGGCTTCTAGTAATACTGCTCAACATGACTTAAATCCCTAATATTTTTGTGCTGCAAACTATCTTCAATAATAATTTTAACTAATTCATTAAAATTGATTCCTTTTGCCAATTTTGCAATTTCTGGCACTAACGATAACTCAGTAAAGCCAGGATGTGTATTAATCTCAAGCATTTTTAAAGTGTTATTTTTGGGATTATAACGGAAATCTGAGCGGGAAATAGTTTTACAGCCTAAAAATTGATGAATTTTCAGTGCGTGTTCCAAGGTCATTTTATATATATTGTCAGGAATTTCAGCAGGAAATATATGTTCTGCAAATCCATCTGTATACTTTGCTTCATAATCATAGAATTTATTTTTTGGTCGTATTTCCATAGTGCCAATTGCTTCATCTAGCAATACAGCAGTATGTAACTCTATTCCTGGGACATATTCTTCTATGATCATCAAGTCTCTTGTCATAGAGGTAGCTGACACTGGTTCTTTTTTCTGGATTCCAGTGTCAGCTACTTGAATGACATCAAGTATGATAGCGTCATTTTTAAATTTTAAATGGTCTTCATATGAGGAAACAATATGCACTCCGATGCTAGAACCTTCGTTAATTGGTTTTAAGACGTACGGATAATCGATTTTAATATTATTTTTTAGTAGATCTTCTTGGCTAATTACATAACCTTTTGGAGTGTCGATACTAAGGGATCGAAATATATGCTTTGACATCACTTTATTCATAGCAACAGCAGAAGCCATAACTCCTGAGTGTGTATATTTTATACCTAAGATTTCCAATAAACCTTGAATGCAACCATCTTCACCATAAGGTCCATGCAGAGCGATAAAAGTAAGGCCCGGATTAATTTTTTTAAGCTTTTCAGCAATGTTGCTGTCAACATCTATTTCTATTGCATTATATGAAAGGCTATCAAGTGCCTTCTTTACGGCTTTTCCGCTCATAAGCGACACTTCTCTCTCGCAAGAAAATCCACCACTTAAAATTGCTATAGTTGGAATCATGAGCATTCTATGTTTTGCTATATAGCATATAGAAGATACTTTTATCTTCAATAAAAACCTGCTTCTATAGCTAAAAATTTATCAATGAATTAATATTAACTTAGTATTAAATAATGTTAAAAACTTGATAATATGATTATTTTCAGCAATAAAAACTAAAGGTTGTGAGAACCGTTCATTTTGGAATCTGTATACCTATCCTCAAAAGATTATGAACAGGTTCTCATGACTATAATCATCTGGCAGGTGATCAATAATTGTTATAACATCGTGTTGTTGATTAGATTCCTCTAACTCTTCTTCCTGTTTTTCCTGATTAATTTTTGGCAGCGTTACTCACCAGTCTATTAAGTGATAGTCATAATTATAATCATCTAGCGGGTGATCAGTAGTTGTTATAACATCTTGTTGATCAGATTCCTTTAATTCTTTTTCCTGTTTCTCCTGATAAATTGTTGTTTCAGGTTTCTGCTCTGTATTTAACTCTCCTTGATTATCGTCTAATCCAATGGCTTTTAATTCTTCTGCTACATTTCTTATAAAGCGGTTTTCGTTGGGAGGAATACCGTACTTTTCCTTATTATACAAACTTAGAGTAAAGTAAATCGCTGTTGTCAAGTCATGATGAGCTACAGATCCACTGTTATGAGGGTAGCGGTGATTATTCGAGGTTGCATGAACTGTTATTCCATCCCCCAGATTTGTTGCACTACGAAAATCTGTTAAGTTGTTATATATAAAACCTTTAACAGTATGATCTGTGTTCATATCTAAACCATATCTCTCTTGGTAGGCATGAAAAATATGATTAGCGTATTTTTCAATCATAAGAAGATCTTTATCATCTAATTGATCGTAATGTATTTCATACTTGAAGTTTGTTCCTTCAATATTGATTGTTTTTGAGTTTGGTAATACTACTTTATGCTTTATACTCTCTTTAGCGTGATTTTCCATTTTGATGCCTCTAAATTTTATAATACTGTCATCCTACTAAAAGTTATATAATAATTCGTTAATTCTATATTTAACATAATCTTTCGTTGTTTCCAAGTAGATTATTATTAATCTACTATTAAATATTACTAAAAACCTAAATAATGCGACCATTTTCAATAACCAAAGACAAACAGGATAAGATATAAAAGAAGTTTCTTCCTCTTCAACAGTATTACTCTAAATTTTCATCAAAATAAGTTGTTTTATCCTTTTTTTCCTTATACTCTTCTGCAGTATGGAGAGGTTGCTTTTTAGCTGTGATATTTGGCCACTTTTGTGAGTATTCTATGTTTATGTTGTAAAATGATTTGAAGATTTTTTGTTCACTGTTCAGTAACTCTTCATCTAGTTCTAAAATACCTTTTATGGAATCATCAGTTACAATTGCATCTACTGGACACTCAGGTATACACACTCCACAATCAATACATTCATCTGGGTTAATCACGAGCATGTTTTTACCTTCATAGAAGCAGTCAACGGGACATACTTCCACACAGTCCGTATATTTACATTTTATGCATTTATCTGTAACAAAATGCGTCATAAAACAATGTATATTTGCATTATCTTGGGTACACTAAATTGATAAGAAATTCAAGCCTTTTATGAAGATAAATAAATTGAACAACAAAGAATTAGAAGTATGGTTAAGCTTGGCTAGAACTATAGGACCAATAAAGTTTTTTAGTATACTAAGAACACATGGATCGCTAGATGAGGTGCTAAAATATCTCAATAGGGTGGCTAATAATAAGGTGTATGGCATTCAAGATGCACGAGAAGAAATCAATAATGCAGAAAGAATTGGAGCTAAAATTATACCCGCATGTGACCCAGATTACCCTGATCTTTTAAGAAATATCTCTAGTTGTCCTCCTATAATAACTGCACTTGGTGATATATCATTATTAAGCCGTGAGATAATTGCAATAATCGGTGGGCGCAACTCTTCGATGAATGGAAGAAATTTTGCCAGTAAACTAGCACTTGATTTAAGCGAAGCTGGTTTTGTTATCGTTTCTGGACTTGCAAAAGGAATCGATACCGCAGCAAACAGTGTAATATACAAAAATCATCCCACTATTGCTGTTACAGCAAGCGGAATTGATGTGGTGTATCCAAAAGAGAATTTTGATCTATACAAAAAAATCACTGGGAACGGTGGTTTAGTAATTACTGAGCTTCCATTTGCTACTAAACCAAAGCCTCAGTATTTTCCTCAAAGGAATCGAATTATATCTGGTCTATCGCTGGGTGTTGTAGTGATTGAAACATCGAAACGTTCTGGCTCTCTAATAACAGCAGATTTTGCTTTAAATCAAGGGAGAGAGGTATTTGCAGTTTCTGGTTTCCCTTTAGATTCACGCTGTAGTGGTAGTAATTATTTAATTAAAAACGGTGCTAAGCTTATCGAGTCCGCTGATGACATAATAGAAAGTGTTAGGTTTAGTTTACCTCCGCAGCAAAAAAACCTATTTGATGTTGAGCACCATTCTGTTAACCAAAAACAAGAAAAATTACAACAGGCAAAATCTGTTATAGTTGATCATATTAACTCTGTACCTGTTGATATAGATGAACTTATATTAGCAAGCGGACTTTCTGCCAACATAGCTCTAATGGCTCTTTTAGAACTAGAGTTGGAAAACAAAATAGAGCGTTCACCGGGGAATAAAATATCGTTAATTTTCTAGATTACTTTAGCTATAGCTAACCCAAGAAAGGTTTTCCTACGTCATACCGCCGCGGTATCTTGGCATAGATTCCGCTAACAAGTAGCGGAATGACGAATTTTTGTTTTTCAAATTATCGGTAAACCTAAGTCACTTTAGCTATAGGTCAGTATGTCGTTTTACTAGATGTTCGTACAGATATATGCTTGACACTGGAATGATGCCATTTGCTATAGGATTCTTAGTTGCTGATTTTAGAATTGATAAGAGAAAACTTTTTTTCAACTTGTTGTATGATTTTATCAAAGTGATCGAAATCTAAGCTTGCACTGCCAATTAAAACTCCTGATAAATTTGAAATATTTAACAAATTTTCTATATTTTCTGAATTGACTGAACCACCATATGTAATGTGTTTTTTACCAGTACACAATTTTATTACCTCTATCACCTCAGCAATTGCATCATTATTTGGCACATGACCTGTGCCTATTGCCCATATTGGCTCATATGCTACGGTATATTCACCGTGTGTTGGCAAACGGTTTTTGCATTGATATTCTATTACTTCTTTTGTTTTTTCATTCTTATAATCTTCTGAATTTTCACCTACACAGATAATTGGGTGTAAGCCTGATTCTATTGCTATTTCCGACTTAAGTTTTATTTCACTATCTGTTTCGTTAGCCCTTTCAGAATGCCCAAGTATTACGTAAGTACACCCTAATTCCTTTAACATTTCTGCGCTAATTTCACCTGTGTAAGAACCAGATTTTTTATAATGGCAATTCTGTGCTCCTATATTAATATTATCGCTCAACTCTATACTGTCTGAAAATGCGGTAAATGGTGGACAAATCACTAGTCTAGAAGTAATCTCATTGTTCTTGTTACTAAGTTTGCCTATAAAGTCAACAAATGAAGACCGTGTTCCATTCATCTTCCAATTTGCTACTATTAAAAAGGACATCAACTTTACTTATATGGGCGAGAGTGCCGGCTGTCGGACTTGAACTGACAACCTACTGATTACAAGTCAGTTGCTCTACCAATTGAGCTAAGCCGGCGTTAAACACATTAATAATATACAATTATCAATGGATTTTAGTCAACTGATTTTTAAAATACTGTATAATGAAAATAATATGAGAAAATTTTTACTGAAGCCAAAAAAGAGTCTAGGGCAAAATTTTATTTTATCGAGTGAGATAACAAAAAAAATCGTCGCTTTAGCCGGTAGTCTAGAGAATTTTAATGTCATTGAAATTGGTCCTGGATATGGTGCATTAACAAGAGAAATATTGGTGCATAATCCAAAGTCTCTACTTTCTATAGAAAAAGATAGAGATTTAGTAAAACACCATGACCAACTGCTAAATGAGCATCAAGGAAAGTATAGAATTATAGAAGCGGATGCACTGCATGTTATAGAAGAAGAGCTGATAGAGCGCCCAGTCAAAGTTATTGCTAACTTGCCTTACAATATCTCGGTAGTGTTATTTTTAAAGTGGTTAAATAATATAAAATTTTTTACGAACTTGACATTAATGTTTCAAAAAGAGGTAGCAGATCGCATTACGGCAAGACCCAATTCTAAAGATTATGGTTCCTTATCAGTGCTAAGCCAGTTACTATGTGATATAAAAAAGGAATTTGATATTGAACCTAAAGAGTTTTTTCCAAGACCAAAAATACATTCTTCAGTAATTACAGTAAATCCTTTGCCTACCCCAAAGTTTGCAGTAAATTTGGAAACCTTAACAAGATTAACACGTGCCGTTTTTGCTCAAAGAAGAAAGATGCTGAGAAATAGCTTGCAAAATATAACGAACCACGCTGAAACTGTCCTTGAAAACGCTAAATTGAGTGGAAACGAACGTCCAGAAAACTTAACTATTGAGCAGTTTTGTTTGCTGGCAAATAATGTAGAATGCTTATTTTGCAAAAGCCCTATTGCAATTTAATTAATTGGCGTATAAGCTTTAAATAAAGCCTATGAAAAAAATGGAAGCTTGTTATTCGTTTGACGATATACTTCTTTTGCCAGCCTATTCTAATATATTGCCTTGCGATGCAGATACAAAAACTTATTTAACAAATAATATAGAACTAAATATCCCTCTCATATCCTCTGCAATGGATACTGTTACTGAATCGGGCTTTGCAATAGCTATTGCCCAACATGGAGGGATAGGTTGCATACATAAGAATTTATCAATAGATGAACAAGTTTTAGAAGTAAGAAGGGTGAAAAAATATGAAAGTTGGATCGTGTATAACCCAATTACGATTTCACCGGATAAAACAGTTGCGGAAGCAATTTCATTAATGAGAGAGCACAATTATTCTGGCATTCCTGTAGTCGATCAACTCAAGTTAGTTGGAATTTTAACTAACCGAGATGTGAGGTTTATTGAAGACCAGAACATGAATGTAAAAGTTTCCGAAGTGATGACAAAAGATAAGTTAGTGACAGTGCGGGAGCAGGGAGTGAATAGTGCCTCAGCAATGAAATTGTTGCATGAAAATAGAATAGAAAAGCTTTTGGTCGTAGATGAAAATTCTTGTTGTATAGGTTTAATTACGGTTAAAGACATTGAAAAATACAATAGATACCCAAATTCATGTAAAGACAGTAAAGGGCGGCTCAGAGTTGCCGCTGCAATTGGCACTGGTAAAAAAGATGGTATAGAAAGATGTGAAGCTTTGATCGGAGAAGAAGTTGATGTAGTTGTTGTGGATACTGCTCACGGTCATTCCGAAAACGTTATCAATACCATTAGGGAAATAAAAAAGATGTATCCTAATACGCAATTAATTGGCGGAAACATTGCAACAAAGGAGGCTGCTGAAGCGTTGATTGATGCGGGTGTTGATGCAGTGAAGGTCGGAATAGGACCAGGATCAATCTGTACAACCAGAATAGTTACAGGTGTTGGTGTGCCACAATTCTCTGCAATCAAGAATGTTGCAGAGACGTGTAGAGCAAGAAACGTCAGACTAATTGCTGATGGTGGGGTAAAATACTCAGGAGATGTTGCAAAAGCTATTGCAGCTGGTGCTGACTCTGTGATGATTGGTTCGATTTTTGCTGGCACTGACGAAAGCCCAGGTGAGATTATCATGTATAAGGGCAGAGCATATAAAGGCTATCGAGGAATGGGATCTATTAGTGCAATGAAACGAGGTTCAGCTAGCCGTTATTTTCAAGATAAAGATTCAAAACTAAAATTAGTTCCACAAGGAGTGGAAGGAAGAGTTCCATTCAAAGGTCCAGCTTCAGGAGTAATCCATCAGTTGATTGGCGGATTGCAAGCTGCAATGGGGTATACTGGTAATAGGAATATAGAAGAGATGAAAAAAAATTGTAAATTTGTTACTATTACTGCATCAGGATTAAGAGAGAGTCATGCTCATGATGTAGTCATTACACAAGAAGCTCCAAATTACGCTTATCAAGCGTCCAATTTGTCAACCGATTCAGAGTAGTGACCGTTTATTATTTTGCACCCCAGTCTTTTTCAAATATTGCTAGCCCTTGGTCAGTAAGTGGGTGATTAATTAATTGTCTAAGTACTTTTGCTGGCACAGTAATTGAATCAGCACCAAGCCTTGCAGCTTCTATTACATGTGCTGGGCTTCTCACTGATGCAACAAGAACTTTAGTATCAAAACCGTAATTAGAATATATAGTACATATATCTTCTATTAGCGATAAGCCATCATAGCTTATATCATCAAGGCGACCAACAAAGGGAGAAATAAAACAAGCACCGGCCTTAGCGGCAAGCAGTGCTTGTCCAGGAGAAAAACATAATGTGATGTTAACAGGTATTTTATGCTCTGTCCACAACTTTTTACAAGAAATTAATCCTTCATATGTAAGGGGCAATTTTACCACAACATTATCAGCGATTTTCGCTAACTTAAGGCCTTCTTTAACCATATCTGCATGGTTATTTGCAACAACTTCAACACTAACAGGCCCCTTGATAATAGAGCATATTTCACGCACTAAATCCTCGTATTTATCTTTACGCCCGGACTTTGCTATTAAAGAAGGATTAGTTGTTATGCCGTCAATGAACTCCTTTAGTTCTTTAATTTCATTTAAATCAACGCTATCAAGAAAAATTTCCATATTAATCTCCCATAAAAAAAATACCCTTGCAAAATCTTGTCATCCAAACGCCCTCCTTTGTCATCCAAGTAGCTGACACTGGGATCCATCTTTTTTTTATTATGAACATTATATGCTCCTAGAATCTATTACCCATTGCATAATTTACAAATATTTTTACACCTAGATCCCAGTGTCACGCACTGGGATGACAAAGATGAATACTGGGATGACAGGGAAGAGAATACTGAATGACAGAAAAAAAAGCACTTGGATGACAAAAGTTGGGCTACTTGGATGACAAGAAAGTGATAAACGACTTTTTGCCTAAAATAACTAAGAAAGAAATTTCTCATCAAGATAACTTAAATATATACTAATTCTCTTATTTTTAAACGATTTCTCATCATGAATTGCATGATCAAAAACCTGAATTTGACTTGTTATAATGCTACAATTATTATTTGCAACTTCTAATACGCCACTATCAATTACAACCTTCTTTTCTGTTTGGTTACTCATTTTAACAGTAATCATACCAGGCAATAAATAAATTAAGTAAGGAGCATGGTGAGCTAAAATCATAAGCTCCCCTTCGAGCCCAGTTACTGAAAGAGAAACCACTCCACTGAATGAAATTTGATCATCAGGAGAGAAAAATTGCACTTTAAAAGTATTCATAATCTTTAACTTTTATTTAGCTTCAGCTTGTATTAATTCAGCCTTTTTTATTGCTTCATCTATATTCCCCACCATATAAAAAGCAGCCTCTGGTAAGTGATCATATTTACCTTCAACAATCTCTTTAAAACTGGAAACAGTATCAGAAAGTGAAACAAATTTACCAGGCATACCAGTAAATATTTCTGCAACGTGAAAAGGTTGAGAAAGAAATTTCTGAATCTTACGAGCCCTATCAACAATAGTTTTATCTTCATCAGATAGCTCATCCATACCAAGTATTGCGATAATATCTTGCAGTGATTTATAAGTTTGCAATATACGTTTCACCTCAGAAGCTACCTTATAATGTTCTTCACCAATGATTTCAGCAGATAAAGACTGAGAAGTTGAATCAAGTGGATCAACAGCAGGGTATATTCCCATTTCAGCTATTTGCCTTGACAACACTGTGGTGGCATCAAGATGAGAGAATGTAGTTGCTGGGGCTGGATCGGTTAAATCGTCCGCAGGAACATATATAGCTTGCACAGAAGTAATAGAGCCAGAAGTTGTTGAAGCTATTCTTTCTTGCATTGCACCCATATCAGTTGCAAGGGTTGGCTGATAACCAACAGCTGACGGTATTCTTCCAAGTAAAGCAGAAATTTCAGAACCAGCTTGTGTAAAACGGAAGATATTATCCACGAAAAATAGAACATCTTGGTTTTCACGGTCACGAAAATACTCTGCCATAGTAAGTGCTGTTAAAGCAACTCTAGCCCTTGCTCCAGGAGGCTCATTCATCTGACCATAAACCAAAACAGCTTGAGATTTTTCATGCTCATTTATATTTATTACATTTGAAGTGATCATCTCGTGATAAAGATCGTTACCTTCACGCGTTCTCTCCCCTACCCCGGCAAACACAGAAAATCCTTTATGAGCTTTTGCTATATTATTAATTAATTCCATTATCAGGACTGTTTTACCAACACCGGCTCCACCAAATAAGCCAATTTTTCCTCCTTTAAGATAAGGTGCAAGAAGATCTATAACTTTTATTCCCGTAACTAAAACTTCTTCCTGTATTCTCTGTTCAGTAAAACTTGGAGGTGCTCTATGTATAGGCTCTAAGTTATATTTTCCCTTCAGTGGACCACACTCATCTATAAGCTCTCCAACAACATTAAAAATCCTTCCTAAAGTTGAACGCCCAACCGGAACTGATATTGGTGCGCCTGTATCAACAAATTCATCCCCCCTTGACATGCCATCTGTGCTATCCATAGCAATACAACGAACTATATTGTCACCTATATGCTGCGAAACTTCTAAAACCAGCTCCTTATCCTTATATTTTAGTTTGCTTTTTAAAGCATTAAATATTTTAGGCAATTCACCTTCAAATTTTATATCAACAACTGCTTGAGTTACCTTAATCGCTCTACCTATATTCATCTCTTTATTTTTATCACCCAACACTATAATTCCATAAAAGAACTTCTAAAGAAAATAAATCTTATATTATTAATAGAAATTTTGCAACATTAAAACGCTTACTAGTTACGCTTCATTACAAACAATGCAAATGCATTTAATAGCCAAGTAATAATAAACAATACTAAACTAAGCGCATAAGCAGCAAGAGTTTGTACACTATTGAAATCCTGATCTCCGGTAAGTAATGTAGCGATCTGCACGGTAATGGTAGTAACTGAATTAAGAGGGTTAAAAGTCAAATTTGCGTTGATTCCCACAGCCATTAGCACAATCATTGTTTCACCTATCACTCTTGAAATTGACAATAAAATTGCACTTAAAATTGTAGGCATTGCATAAGGTATTGTTATATGCCATATAGTTTCCGCTGGAGTTGCGCCAAGTGCCATGAAGCCATAACGCAAGCTTTTTGGAACAGATCTTATGGCATCTTCGAGTAAAGAAATAATAAAAGGAAGAATCATTATCCCAATCGATAAACCGGCAACTAAGGCACTTTCTGAGTGTATACTTAAACCAAAAAAATTTGCTACCTGCTTTATAAAGAAAGACAAGAACACAACCGCAAAATATCCATATACAACCGTAGGAATAGCAGATAAAACTTGCAAAGTTGTATTAACAATATAACGCACTTTCTCACTCGCATATTCACTAATATATATTGCAGAAAATAAACCAAGCGGAATGACAACTAACATTGCTATAATAGTTATAAGTAATGTACCTACTAAAAGCGGCGCTATACCAAAATATCCTATCTTCTCTTCATTGACAGTGACTACATTGTGGCCCCATTTCAAGCAAAACAAGAATTCTGAAATAGCTACTTTATTAAAAAAATTAATGGATTGAATAAAAATAGATAGCATTATAAATAAAGTGATAAAAAATGATATGGCCAAAGCCACAAATAACGAAAGTTTTATTATCTTATTTCTTTTATTTTTAAAGATAAAAGCAAGCATGAAAAAAAGTAACGCTATAGAAATAAAAGTTACAAAACAATTATTATAGAGTACTAACAACCAAGTTAGCATCCATACACAACTAAGATATAGATAAGATTTAACCTTATTTACTTCTTGAAACCTACTAAAACAAAATAAAAGGATTAGTAGGACAGGTATGACTATCACCGAATTCATTTTCCCATGCATCAAATTTTATTCTACGAAAATGTCATACAAGTTCACCATCATTTGACAATAAAGTAAAACAATTTAAAATAAATAATTATATTAATATAAAAACAATGAAGAGAACATTTCAACCAAAAAATTTGATAAGAAAGCGCAGACATGGATTTCGTTCACGTATGGCAACAAGAGCTGGAAGAAAAATCCTTAATAGGCGCCGTTCATTAGGGTGTAACAAATTATGCGCATAGTAAGTATAAAAAAAAAGATTTTTCCTTTGCTTTCAAAAATAAGTTAGCACTCAGCAGTCTTTTTTATCGTGGGCTTTGTATATCACTGTACGCCATAAAAGAAAGAGAACCTGAAAAGTACACTCATACTATTAGAGTAGGTCTGGCTATCAGTAAAAAAGCCGGAAAAGCAGCAAAAAGAAATAAAATAAAAAGGCAGTTACGAATGCTTGCTAAAATTAGCATTTTAAATATAAGCAATATAGGGCACTACTACATAATACTAACTCATAGAAACATTATGCAAGCAAATTATAAAAACTTACAAAAAGATCTAACTATTTGCTTAAAAAAGATAAAATAAAAAAAAATCTCAATTAAGGTATTTACAACTATATTTTTTATGATAACATAAGTAAAATTTTTAAAATAAATTAACGGGTGTGGATGTTTAATGGTAGAGAGTAGAAAAGAACAAGATAAAAATCTCAATATAAATACAAATAATGTTAAAGAAGATTTTTATGAATATAAAAAATCTAGTTATCGTACACAATGGGAATTAGCATTTGAGCAAAGTCAATACTTAGAGCAGAATAAGAATAAGCCTAGACCACAATTATTAGATTTGAATATAGAAGCGACTTCTCGTAATAAAAGAATTATTAAAAGGCAATAAAAAGAAATTTTTATAAACTTGGCGGCGACCTACTCTCCCTTTTCAAGTATCATCAGCGCTAAAAAGTTTCACTTCCGAGTTCGAGATGAGATCGGGTGGTTCATTTTTGCTATAGCCACCAAGTCAATAAAAATTTCTAACTTAACAATTTTAACTTAATATTTAACACTGCATACACACATATAGAAAGCAAATAAATCAATCAGGCTATTAGTACTAGTTAGCTTCACATGTTACCATGCTTCCACACCTAGCCTATCAACGTGGTAGTCTTCCACGGCCTTAATTGGGAAATCTTTTTGAAGAGGGTTTCTTGCTTATATGCTTTCAGCAATTATCCCATCTATACATAGCCACCCAGCGATGCTATTGGCATAACAGCTGGTACACCAGAGGTATATCCATCTCGGTCCTCTCGTACTAGAGTCAGACCTTCTCAAATTTCCTTCACCCACGGCAGATAGAAACCGAACTGTCTCACGACGTTCTAAACCCAACTCACGTATCACTTTAATCGGCGAACAGCCGAACCCTTGGGACCTTCTTCAGCCCCAGGATGTGATGAGTCGACATCGAGGTGCCAAACGGTGTCGTCGCTATGAACGCTCGAACACCATCAGCCTGTTATCCCCGGCGTACCTTTTATCCGTTGAGCGATGACCCTTCCATACAGAATCACCGGATCACTATGACCGACTTTCGTCTCTGCTTGGCTTGTCAGCCTCGCAGTCAGGCAAGCTTATGCCATTATACTATCAAGCTGATTTCCGACCAGCTCTAGCTTACCTTCGCACGCCTCCGTTACTTTTTAGGAGGCGACCGCCCCAGTCAAACTACCCACCATACAATGTCCTAGTTCCAGATAATGAAACATAGTTAGATATCAAAAGTGTAAAGGGTGGTATCTCAAGGTTGACTCCATTATAGCTAGCGCCATAACTTCAAAGTCTCCCACCTATCCTGCACATCACACTTTTAATAGCAATGTAAAGCTATAGTAAAGGTGCACGGGGTCTCTTCGTCTAACCGCGGGTACCCCGCATCTGCACGGGGAATTCAATTTCGCTGAAGTGATGTTGGAGACAGTGGAGAAATCGTTACGCCATTCGTGCGGGTCGGAACTTACCCGACAAGGAATTTCGCTACCTTAGGACCGTCAGTGTTACGGCCGCCGTTTACTGGGGCTTCAATTTAGAGCTTGCACCCCTCCTATTAACCTTCCAGCACCGGGCAGGCGTCAGACCCTATACTTCCACTTACGTGTTTGCAGAGTCCTGTGTTTTTAGTAAACAGTCGCTACTCCCTATTTTGTGCCACCTGCTCATAGTTGCCTAAAAGCAGGTTACCCTTCTTCCGAAGTTACAGGTATAATTTGCCGAGTTCCTTCAACATCATTCTTTCAACACCTTAGTATACTCTACTCATCCACCAGTGTCGGTTTGCGGTACGGCCTCATAAATATAAGTGCTATTTCCTGGAGCTTCTTTTAAGCATAGATCAATCCAATAAGATCTATACAAATACGAAACCCGTCACACTTAAGAGGTTTAGGAATATTAACCTAATTGCCATCGACTACTCCTTTACGGACTCGCCTTAGGAACCGACTAACCCTACGCAGATTAACTTAACGTAGGAACCCTTAGATTTTTGGTGAGAGTGTTTTTCACACTCTTTTACGCTACTTATGTCAGCATTCTCACTTCCGATATCTCCAGCAGTTTTCACAAACCACCTTCACAGACTTACGGAACGCTCCGCTACCGCGCCTATTGATCGAAATCAACAAGCACTCACATCTTCGGTATACAGCTTTAGCCCCGGTACATTTTCGGCGCAGAAAAACTTATTTAGACAAGTGAGCTGTTACGCTTTCTTTAAAGGATGGCTGCTTCCAAGCCAACCTCCTAGCTGTAATGGTTTTTCTACTTCCTTCCCCACTTAGCTGTAATTTTGGGACCTTAGATAGTGATCTGGGTTGTTTCCCTTTCCACCACGGACTTAGCACCCGTAGTGTGCCTGCTGTATAATTAATTGTTGGTATTCGGAGTTTAGTTAGATTTGGTAAGACGTTGAATCCCCCTAGTCTATCCAGTGCTCTACCCCCAACAACATACATACAACGCTCTACCTAAATAGATTTCGCGGAGAACCAGCTATTTCCAAGTTTGATTGGCCTTTCACCCCTAATCACAACTCATCCAATAATGTTGCAACATTAACTGGTTCGATCCTCCAGTGTGTTTTACCACACCTTCAATCTGGTCATGACTAGATCACTTGGTTTCGGGTCTGATCCATAAAACTAAAACGCCCTATTCAGACTTGCTTTCGCTACGCCTACACCTAACGGCTTAAGCTTGCTTCATAGATTAACTCGCTGACCCATTATGCAAAAGGTACGCTGTCACTCTAAATATCAATAAATTGATATAGAGCTCCAACTGTTTGTAAGCACTTGATTTCAGATTCTATTTCACTCCCCTCCCGGGGTTCTTTTCACCTTTCCCTCACGGTACTTGTTCGCTATCGGTCGTTAAGGAGTATTTAGGCTTGGAGGATGGTCCCCCCATATTCAAACAGGATTTCACGTGCCCCGCTCTACTCAAGGATTTAAAAACTTTCTACTTATACAGGACTATCACCTTCTATGGTTACTATTTCCAGAGTATTCTAATTCTTATTCTTAAATCACTAGCCTTTTCCGCTTTCGCTCGTCACTACTAACAGAATCTCGGTTGATTTCTTTTCCTTTGGCTACTTAGATATTTCAGTTCACCAAGTTTGCCTTACATACTTAGTATGTAATAACTAGCTAAGCTAGTTGGGTTTCCCCATTCGGAAATCTGCGGATCAAAATTTGTTGACAATTCCCCACAGCTTATCGCAGCCTGCCACGTCCTTCATCGCCTCTTAACGCCAAGGCATCCATCAAGTGCTCTTAATAATTTATTTATCCGACTATATGCAGAATATGCAGAGTTAAATATTATTAAAATTGAATTGAGATTAAATTAATCTCTACCATAAAACTTGTCAAACATCTAAAAACTAAATTAATCTTTTATATATTATAACCTAATAAATAATATGTCAACGCCTTTTTGCACAAAACATTTACTTATATTATCAACAACAATATACTAGCAATCCTAAACAGTACAATCTGAGAAATATGCGGTAAACTTATATATACAGTAAAAATTAATAAAAAAGATATTTTGTAAGATAAAATGTGTTAAAATCAATTGCCTAAAAATGATAATGAACATTCGGAGTATTTCTCATGTATGAAAAGTAATCTCTCTTTTATAAAAAACGTTGCTTTAAATTGTATGTCTAAGCTCATTGGTGTATTAAATATTAAGAAAGTAAAACACCTCATTGTGAATAAATATAATACTCTTCATAAAGAAATGACAGTGCTTCTTAAAAAATCTAAGAACCTGTTAAATACCAACATTGAAATCGGTTTATATCACTTTTATAAAGGTAGCATATCAGATGCAAAGTTACGATTTTGGTTAATTAGCATATTTTACCCCCATTTACCCATAGTCTGGTATAACATCGGAAGGTGTCATTTTGCGGTAGGGAATACTAATAAAGCTTATAATTATTTAACACAGACACTAAAATTAGATAGTGATCACGAGGAGGCATCTTACTATATAAAAAAAATGACAAACTCAGCGCCTATTACAGAATTGCCAAAAAACCTCATAAGACAATATTTTGATTACACAGGTGAATATTTTGTTGAGCATTGGTTGATTGCTAAACAGTATAGAGGGCATGAACTTGTACACATGATAATTACAAAAATCTTCAACAACTCCACTTCTGAGCTCAATATACTTGACCTTGGTTGTGGGACTGGAATATTTGGTCATTTCTTGAAAATAAATAGTACTGGAAGCCACATAACAGGAATTGACATTTCAAGTAGAATGCTAAATATCGCAAGAGGATGCTTTATAAAAGGTAAGCCTGTTTACAATGAATTAATACATATGGAAATGAAAGAGTTTCTTAAACAAAAGAAAAACCAGCTGTATGATGTAATTATCTTTGCTGAAGTGCTACATTATCTACATGACTTTCAAGAAGAATTGGAATTAGCAAAAAGATCTACGAGCAAAAAAGGGGTTATTATATGTTTAATAAGAAGAAAGGAAGGTGAAGGTATTGACTTTGTAAACAAAGGAGACTATTTTCGTCACTCAGAAAGTTATGTTCAACATGTTGCAAAAAAAATAAATATGCAGATAAGTTATATGAGTTACTGTAAAATATATGGCAGTCAGGTTGACGGTATCTTGTTTGCATTACAGCATCAACAAGAAAATCCGAAAAACCTAACTTAAAAATCGCTCAAAGTGGCTTTTAAGTATCTATATATAATAAAAGAATAAAAGGAATTTTATGAATAACATTACTATTAATTACGCAAAGGATAGCAAATTAACCGATTTTGGAAAAGCAGTTCTATCAGACAGGTATTTAATAGAAAATGAAAGTTACCAAGACCTCTTTGCACGTATTGCTAATTACTATTCTGATAACAAAGAACATGCGCAGCGTCTTTATGACTACATGAGCAACTTGTGGTTCATGCCTTCAACACCAATACTCAGCAATGGTGGCACCAAGAGAGGGTTGCCTATCTCTTGCTTTCTTAATGAAACCGAAGACAGCTTGCAGGGAATAGTTGACTTATGGAATGAAAATGTTTGGCTTGCTGCACGTGGAGGAGGCATAGGTAGTTATTGGGGAAATTTACGTTCAATTGGTGAAAGTGTAAAAGGTAGTGGTAAAACATCAGGAATTGTACCATTTATTGTGGTGCAAAATGCTCTAACGCTCGCAATTAGTCAGGGATCCTTAAGGCGAGGAAGTTCAGCAGTCTATCTTCCTGTATCTCATCCGGAGATAGAAGAGTTTCTGGATTTGCGCAAGCCAACAGGCGGTGACCCAAATCGCAAAGCGTTAAATATACATCATGCTGTAATAGTAACAGATAAATTTATGCAGGCTGTTGAGAATGATCAAGAATGGAATTTAATAAGCCCTCACAATAATAAGGTTATTTCAACTGTAAAAGCGCGGGATATATGGATCAAAATATTAACAGCAAGAGTTGAAACTGGAGAACCTTACATTATTTTCCTTGATGCAACAAATAACAATAAGCCAGAATCTTACAAAAAGCTCAACTTAGACATCAAGATGTCAAATCTATGCAGTGAAATAACTTTAACTACAGGTTATGATCACCTGAATAAGTCACGCACTGCTGTGTGTTGTCTATCATCCGTAAACCTTGAGTACTACGAAGAATGGAAAGACAATAAACTCTTCATAGAAGATATAATGCGCTTTCTTGATAATGTATTGGAAGATTTCATAAATAAAGCACCGAATGAAATGCAGCGAGCAAAATATTCTGCAGCCAGAGAACGCAGTATTGGTCTTGGTGTGATGGGTTTTCATTCATTTTTACAAAGCAAAATGGTTCCTTTTGAATCAGTAATAGCACAACAATGGAATAAAAAAATATTTAAGTATTTACGTGAGCAAGCAGATATAGTTTCTAAAAAATTAGCAGAGGAAAAGGGGGCATGTCTTGATGCCAAAGAAGTCGATCTAATGGAAAGGTTTACACACAAGCTCGCTATTGCTCCAACTGCCTCAATCTCCATTATTGCAGGCAATACCTCTCCTGGAATAGAGCCATATGCAGCAAACGTATTCATACAAAAGACACTGACAGGCTCATTTGTAGTGCGAAATAAATTCTTGCAAAAACTATTAGCAGAAAAAAATCAAGACAATGATAAAATATGGTCTTCAATTTCGACAAACGAGGGTTCCGTTCAGCATTTAGATTTTCTTAGTGAGCATGAAAAATTGACATTTAAAACAGCGTACGAGCTTGATCAAAGATGGATTATAGAACATGCAAGTGATAGAACTCCGTATGTTTGTCAGTCTCAATCAGTCAATCTGTTCTTGCCTGCCAACATACACAAACGTTACTTGCATAAAATACACATGCTTCCCTGGAAAAAAGGATTGAAGAGCTTATATTACTGCAGATCACAATCAATGCAGAGAGCTGACAAGGTTTCGCATGACATATTCAAAAAAAGTGAAATATTGCAACACAAAACAGATATTGACTACGATGAATGTTTGTCATGCCAATAGTGACCTTATTCAAAAAAAGTAGAGAGAAAGTTAAGACGTTTTTGGAGTAAAATAAAACGTTTTTTCAAAATATGGCAAATAGAAGAGAATAGAAACAAAAACTTGCTTGACACCCTCCGCCAGCCCCCTTATCATGAAACTGAAGGTATTCAGTTATCTTCATCTGTGCAGATTAAACAGCAAGAAAACAACGTAGTTGGCGTCTTATTTTTAATTTTTTGCACTATGTGCACCTTATGTCTTCACAATATTTCTAGGTTTTTAGCTATATAAGCTGAAACGCGCTTATAAGTCGTTTAAGACAGTATAGTACGCCAATTTGCAGGATTAGAGAGTGACAACTAGCTAACACGGGGTTTCTTTTGCCTTTTTTTCTGCTTAGTAAATTTCTTAAACATTTAAACTAAGGTGAGTTGCATTTAAAAGCAGCTAAATTGCGGTGTTTAAGACTTAAAAAACGCCAATACTGAAAATAGACAATGACTAGGGCTTCTTTTGCCTTTTTTTTCGTTTGGTAAATTTCTTAATGTTTGTAGCTAAAAGAGCCCAAGAGAGGTGTCATGCCAGTGCTCCTTTTTTTGTCATCCCAGTGCTTGACACTGGGATCCAGTTTTCCATATAATCTCATCGAAAATGTTGTATTTTAACGTAAAACATCTATTTTTATGCTTACCAACTTAATAAAATTCCTGGATCCCAGTGTCGGGGCACTGGGATGACAAAAAAGGGACTACTCGGATGACAAAAAAAGAGCACTGGGATGACAGGAGATACCGTCTTGTTAGTCAACAAAAAAATTATAAAAATTTCCCAAGTTGCATCATAAAATCAAAAAATACTTCCAATTGTGTAACAGTACACAGATTATAGTTAGTGGATATGTTGATAAGTAAATTAGTTTTATACGCACAAAACAGATGAAGTTTACTTATCAACATATCCACTAACCAACAACATTCAATAAATTTGTGTAAGATACCACTTTACATAAGATAGATAGGAAGCATTTTTGATTTTAAAGTACTAAACCTTCAGTCAACCTCCTAGCCCTGTAGTTTTTGATATGGTTAGGATCAAAAGCACTTTTGGATGTCAGAATACCGAAAATGATATGGAGTAGCTTACGCATTGCAGCACCAACGATGGCCATATTATGCTTACCCTTTTCCTTTAATCTTTGGCAAAAGCTCATAATGATAGGATTGTGATTCTTAGCTACTATGGCAGGAAAGAAAAGTGCCTTACGTAATGTTTGTGAACCGGATTTACTTAATCTGGGTTTGGCATATACAGAGGAACCTGACGTCATATTTCGTGGTATAACTCCTGTATATGCTGCCAATTGCCTGGCATCTCTAAAAACCTCTATATCAGAAACTTCAGCTAAAATAGCTATTGCTGATTCTTCTCCTATGCCTGGAATAGTCAATAGAAGTTGAAAATTTTCCAACAATTCTTTGTGTTGATTTAATAGTTCACGTACGGAGTTTTTTATTGTTTCTATTTTTTGAGCTATATTCATTGCAAGGTCTTCCCAAGCATTTGCAACTTCTTTAGGCAGTCTCTCTTTTTTTTCTAAGTGGTTATTTACTAATGTTAACTCATCTTTTAACGCAACTGAGCAACGATAAAGATGTTTTAATTTTTTCATTTCAGGAGAAGGTGGTGTCCAACTAGAAGGTTCCTGTCTTTGGCAATAATCAGCAATAACTTCTGCATCGGTCTGATCATTCTTTTGTCGTATCAGCTTACTCCTTGCATAAGATTTTATGCAATAAGGATTTACAACACTTACAAAATGTCCAGCATTGTGTAGAAATTCAGCCAGTGCTTCGCTATAACAACCAGTAGATTCCATGCAGGTTTTTACTTTTTCTACATTATGTTTGTGTAGAAAATTCAGTAGACTTTGAAACCCATGATCATCGTTCTTAAAGCTTCTTTTTCTAATTTCACGCTTTCCTTTTTTGCTTATAAATGAGAGAAAAACATCAAAGCGATCTTTTGATATATCTATGCCCAAAAAGTTGTTGATCATATATAACCCCATACGTTACCATTAAAAATGAAAAGTAAGGCTAGTCTTGTGAATACAGAATTAGAACCATTCAGGTCTTTCTACGATACCGTCCAGCCTATACTTTTGAGAAGGGAATTCTTATCTCCTCTACAGATTTTATATCTAAGAAGAAGCACAGAGTTCCTCCCTTCTCCACCTAATGCTTAAGCTTAAAACATTAGATGCTTTTGACAAGATACAAGAAGGAGGCTACTTGCATGACATCATCATAAAGTAAAATGAGATCCCAGTGTTAGCTACTTGGATGACAGGGGAAGGTATTAGGATGACACCGTCATAAAGTAAAATGAGATCCCAGTGTTAGCTACTTGGATGACAGGGGAAGGTATTAGGATGACACCGTCATAAAGTAAAATGAGATCCCAGTGTTAGCTACTTGGATGACAGGAGAAGGTATTAGGATGACACCGTCATAAGGTGAACCAGTGCTCCTTTTTTTGTCATCTCAGCACCTTCTTCTGTCATCCCAGTGCGTGACACTGGGATCTAGCCTTTATTATTTGGTTGAAATTAAGTCTTCTGGATCCCAGTGTCAGCTACTTTCATAACATCATCATAAAGTAAAATGAGATCCCAGTGGGCTTTGTTGCATCACACTTTATGAGATGGTGATTTATGGTAAATTCATGTAACTATCTCAAATTTAGCCATACCAATATCAGTGAATTTATTAAGCAAATAGCATTTGATTAGCAGTTCTTTTTCTCGATTTATCTCAGATTTATTCCTAAAACTAAATCCGAATATTTGCTTTAATCTTGAGAAAAACCCTTCAATATAAGATCTTTTCCCATAATTTACTTCTTTTTTCCATTCTTTCATGCCATCTTAACCGTATAATTTTATTAACCTAATAGCAGCATTCCTGTCAGACATATAATCTATTTCTGGATGTTCTGCCGCATTGTTTATTGGTGGAATTTTTGTCTTTATATCATATTCGTTACACAACTTATAAAACTTGTGCCTATCACATGCCCTATCTGCATATAGTACTTTTATGGCATGCTGAAAATCAACTTCTTTTAGCAAATCACAAGCTCCATAGTGATCAGAGTAGACACCGTTACTGTATTTTACAGCTATGGCTTTTTTGTTGTTTATATTCAACATTACGTGCAATTTTCTCGTTTGCTCATAGCCACGATATTTTCTGTCAGTGCTATTTTCCTTGCTGTGTGTTGTTGTATATACTAATTCCTGTACTGTCTATAGCAATTTCGATATCTTCCATATTATTTTTATCAATTCTGCAATCATTTATCTTAATATTAAGTTTCTTTTGATGCTTGTGAATAGCTGATAACTGCCAAATCTCTTCCTATTTGTTGCAAATACCCTTTTATAAACCCGACTGTTTGTCTTAAACCAATTCTAAAGAAACTGACGATTATATGCACCAAAATCACAACTTTATCACTATAAATATAGTTGCCGCCCTGCATTTTTGGACAATTCTCGTACCAATTTTCTATGGCGTCATTGATATAACAAAAAATGCTTCCTCTTTCTTGGAGAAATTTGTTATATTCATGGCAGTTACTGACTCTCATTTTTTGTGGCATATTTTTTCTTCAACAGTTAAATGGCTATTTATAATGAATTTTGTCAGTAACTGCCAGTTCTTTTCACTTGAGCGATGCAACAAAGCCATCCCAGTGTCACGCACTGGGATGACATTATAGGGGCTACTGGGATGACATTATAGAGAGGCGCTGTGATGACACCGAAGGGGCTACTTGGATGACACCGAAGGGGCTACTCGCATGACAGCTAGCCTGACAACCGTCATCCCGCTACGTGTTAGCGGGATCTAGAGATACCGCTGCGGTATGACGGTTCGCGGTGGTATGACGTAGGACTGATGTCATCCCGCTACTTGTTAGCGGCTAAGAGATACAGCGAATGAATCGCGGTATGACGGTTAAGTATCCCGCTACTTGTTAGCGGCTGAGATACCGCGAATGAATCGCGGTATGACGGTTAAGTATCCCGCTACTTGTTAGCGGCTAAGAGATACCGCGAATGAATCGCGGGTGGATATGTTGATAAGTAAACTTCATCTGTTTTGTGCGTATAAAACTAATTTACTTATCAACATATCCACTAACTATAATCTGTGTACTGTTACACAATTGGAAGTATTTTTTGATTTTATGATGCAACTTGGGAAATTTTTATAATTTTTTTGTTGACTAACAAGACGGTATCTCCTGTCATCCAAGTAGCTTGACACTGGTTTACTTTATGATGATGTCATGAAAGTAGCTGACACTGGTTCTTTTTTTCTAGATCCCAGTGTCACGCACTGGGATGACAAAAAAAGGAGCACTGGAATGACAGCAGTCCCACGTCATACCGCGATTCATTCGCGGTATCTCTTAACATAGATCCCGCTAACACGTAGCGGGATGACGAATATACCGCCACGAACCGTCATACCGCCACGAACCGTCATACCGCCACGAACCGTCATACCGCGATTCATTCGCGGTATCTCTTAACATAGATCCCGCTAACACGTAGTGGGATGACGGTTGTCGGTGAACCTAAGTTACTTTAGCTACAAACATTAAGAAATTTACCAAATAAAAAAAAGGCAAAAGAAGCCCCGTGGTTATTATCCGCTTTAAAATATTGGCGTTTTTTATGTTTTAAACGCTTGACAAGCGAGATAGTACGCTGCTACGAAAATTACCTGCAAAAAGAAACCTCTACTCCTTATTCTTTGCCCTTCCTGCACGCTTACGTTCATTTGGATCAAGGAATTTCTTGCGTAAACGTATAGATTTTGGAGTTACTTCCACCAATTCATCATCATCTATATACGCTATCATATCCTCCAGTGTCATTATCTTTGGAGGAGTGAGTTTTATGGCTTCATCACTACCTGAAGCTCTTACGTTTGTTAATTGCTTACCTTTTAGCACGTTTATCTCCAAATCATTGTCACGGCTATGCTGGCCGACAATCATGCCACAATATACCTTATCCTGTGGCTTGATAAACATAATTCCCCTGTCTTGCAAATTGAAAATTGCATACGCCACAGCCTCACCCTTATCTGTAGAAATTAAAACTCCATTGCGCCTTCCAGAAATTGGACCTTTATGTGGAGCATAACTATGAAATAAACGGTTAATTATGCCTGTGCCCCGAGAATCAGTGAAAAACTCTCCTTGATAACCAATTAATCCTCTTGATGGCACTAAAAACGTTAATCTTGTCCTACCATTACCAGAAGGTCTCATGTCAGTCACTTCACCTTTTCGGAAGCTGAGTTTTTCCATGATGATTCCACTATATTCATCATCTACATCAATTACTACTTCCTCTATAGGTTCAAGTTTTTTGCCATCTTCTTCCTTAAATAGCACGCGAGGGCGTGATACTGAAAGCTCAAAACCTTCTCTCCTCATATTTTCAATTAACACTCCAAGCTGTAGCTCACCACGTCCACCTACTTCAAACGCTTCACCACTTGATGCCAAAGTTACGGTAATTGCAACATTTGTTTCTGCTTCTGCATATAAACGATCCTTTATAACGGTTGAGGTAAGCTTTGTTCCCTCTTGTCCGGCAAAAGGTGAATCATTAACACTCAGAGTAATCGCCATCGTCGGCGGATCAACTGGAGTTGAGCTTACTGCAGTTGTAACCTCTGGTACTGCTATAGTGTCAGAAACTGAAGCTTTCTCAAGTCCTGCAATTGCAATTATGTCTCCCGCCACAGCTTGTTCTACTGGAATACGTTTCAAGCCAGAAAATGAGAGCAACTTAGTTAATCTCCCTCGTTCAATTACTTTACCGTCCAGATCAAGTACCTTAAGATCTGAATTGACTTTTGCAACGCCCTGATAAACCTTTCCTGTCAATATTCTGCCAAGAAACTTATCAGACTCAAGTAGAGTGACCAACATAGCAAAAGGGGCATTTTGATCATAAACAGAAGGTTTTATATAATCTATAACCGTTGAAAATAATGGGCTTAAATCTTTTCTTTCATCAGAAAGCTCCTTAGCACACCAACCATTTCTACCTGAAGCATACAACACTGGAAAATCTAGCTGCTCGTTGGTTGCATCAAGGTTAAAAAATAACTCATATATTTCATTTAATACTTCATCAATTCTGCTGTCTGGTCGGTCGACCTTATTGATTATCACAATTGGCTTCAAATTTGCTTTTAGTGCTTTTGACAACACAAATTTAGTTTGTGGCATGGGACCTTCCGCAGCGTCAACCAGCAGCAACACACCATCTGCCATGCACAATACCCTTTCTACTTCTCCACCAAAGTCTGCGTGCCCTGGCGTATCAATAATATTGATTTTTTCATCACCCCACATTATTGATGTGCATTTTGCAAGTATTGTAATTCCGCGCTCACGTTCTTGGTCGCCACTATCCATAACTCGCTCTTGAACTTCTTGATTCTCACGGAACGTGCCACTTTGTTTTAACATGTTATCAAGCAAAGTAGTTTTACCGTGGTCAACGTGTGCGATTATTGCTATATTACGGATCGATTTAAATTCGTTCATTTTCTATCATTTCAAAATTAATTTAGTAATAAGTATACATAAAATACACTTGGAGTAAATAACTAAAGCTGTGTATAAGTGCTGTGTTTCCAAGATATTATAGGATTACTTTGTTGAATATTCTCTACTCCCAGGTTTTGTTATGGGTAGTTGTTTTAATTCACTTGGAAGTTCTTCCTCGCTGTAGTTTTGGATGTTCAGTTCAATCAAAGATATGACAGGAAAAGGCAGTTTCGTTTCACTATTCCTCTTTATTAGAGAAGCTTCAGCAATGACTTTACCTCCCTCCCCTTCTGCACATTTCACTGCTTCAAGTGAAGATTTGCCTGTGGTTATCACATCCTCGATAAGTAATATTTTCTCACCCTTTTTGATCTTAAATCCACGGCGTAATTCAAACTTGCCATTAACGCGCTCGCAAAACATTGTCTTTATTCCAAGCTGCCTGCCAATCTCATAACCTACAACTATTCCGCCAATTGCAGGAGATAATATTAAATCTATGGAGCTATTTAATTCTTTTTTTATTTTATCTGCCAGTAATGCGCAAACTTTCATGGCTCTGCTTGGATTTTCAAAAATTTTAGCGCATTGTATATATGTATTGCTATGCAATCCAGAAGATAAAACAAAATGCCCATGCAAAATTGCTTCTGCTTCTTTAAATTCTTTTATTATTAGGTTGTTTTCGTCTAATATCATTTTTTAAGTTTCACTATTACATTCTTTATTAATTATCTGAGTGATACAAATATCAGACCACACGTTTATTGCAGTTTCAAACATATCGATGATTGTATAAATAGGCAAAATCAGTCCCATAATATGCAGAGGAACATTCATCGACATGAGATAACTGGTTGCCATAAAATAGCACCCCATCGGCACTCCAGCGTTACCAATTGCTGCACTAGTTGCTAAAAAAATCCATATAAACATTTCGCTTAAGGAAAATGCGCATCCATTCATCTCTGCAACAAACATTACAGTGATTAGTATAAATGCAGCACATGCATTCATATTAATTGTTGTGCATATTGGTAAAATAAAGGACGACAATTTCTTTGGCACCTTTAGCTTATTTTGCACACAGTCTATAGTTGTTGGCAATGTTGCACTGGATGATTTAGAAAAAAACGCAAGTGTGAGTGCCGGCATAACCCCTTTCAGCGTTTGAATTGGTGATATGCCTTTATACCACATAAGTAGCGGTAAAATCAGAAATGCCTGCACAAAATTTGCAGACATTATGCAAACAAAATACCATAAAAGACTGTAGAACTCGCTACCACCTTTTAATTCGTGCAAAAAACATGTAATAAAAGACCACACAGCAAGTGGAACAAGCTTTAGTAACCCCTGAGCAATTTTAAGTAACGTATCGAAAAGTGCAGAGAATATTTGATGTAATATGTCCTGCTTTTCTTTTGAAAGTGAAACAATAGCTCCACCCATCAAAAAAGCGATCAATATGCTACCAATAACGTTATTTTCAAGAAAAACTTGCACAAAATTCGAAGGAATGAGTGATTTTAAGTATGAAAAGTAACTGTAATTGTTATTATCCAAACTTCCTATCGTGTTACATATGAAATTTTTTTTCACTGGGTCTATTAGCAGGTAAAACAATAATGCAACAAACGCAGCTATAATAGTTGTAAGCAGCGTATAAAATAGTGTTTTCTTAACTAAGGTTTTAATTTCGATTGAGTCTTTAAGTCCTGAAATTGTGGAAACTATTGATAGAAAAACTAAAGGTAAACTTATTAATTTCAACAAACTAACAAATATGTCACTAAACAGCTTTGCTATTTCAAATATAATCTCACTGTTTAAATAGTAAGCAACTATTGCAAACAGTATAGAAAAGAGTATTGCAAACTTGTGCATTGAAAATAAAACTTCAAAGTAACATTATACAACAATTTTGCTGTTTTGGAATCAGATTGATAGACAAAATAACTTTACAAATTAGGAAAAGATAAGAGGATGCGTTTATTCGGAGACAGTAGACTTCTTGCATAACCCAAACTAAGTAGAAAAAGGTATCATCCGAGTAGTTGACACTGGTTCCTTTATGACGGCAGTGCCCAGATACTGGAATCCAGCCTTTCTGCAATCTCATCGAAAACGTTTTTCTATGCTAGTTTGCTTGTGAGCAAGCAAACTTTCCTGGATCCCAATGTCTGGGCACTGGGATGACACCCTACTTAACCGTCATACCGCGATTCATTCGCGGTATCTTTTAACATAGATCCCGCTAACAAGCAGCGGGATGACGATTGTCGTTTAGCCATAAATATTAAGAAATTTACCGAATGAAAAAAAAGGCAAAAGAAGCCCCATGGTTAACTAGTTATTTATATGTACTTCAAAATATTGGCGTTTTTTTTCTAAACGCTTAATAACCGCGATTCAGCCGCTTTTAAATGCGACTAACCTAAATTACAAACATTAAGAAATTTACTAAGTGGAAAAAAAGGCAAAGAAACCCTAAGGTAGCTAGTATTCAAATTCTCCCTTGTCTATTTGACGTCTTTTGCTGTCTTAAACGCTTTATAAGCGCGTTTCGGCTTATATAGGTAGAAACCTAAAAGTTTTATAAAAACATGAGGTGCACATAGTGCAAAAAATTAAGCATGATTTACGCCAAATACATTAAGTTTTTTTGTTATTAATCCACTGCAGAGATTGCGAAGATAAATAATTAGCTTCAGTTTCATGATAAGGGAGCTGGCGGAGTTTGTCAAGGAAGTTTTTCGTTTCTATTCCCAATAAAAGTTTATTATATGGTTATGCAAGAAGTCTAGTGGAATTGGCTAATATTTCTTAATTTAAATTCAGGTGCACTTAGCCCATTCTGGTGATAACAAATTGGAACAGATAAGGTATGATAACTAACTTTTCTGTGAGTATATAGTTTTGCCAGACACAACAGTACGTACCACGTGCCCTTTTACTTTGCGCCCATCGAAAGGGGAATTCTTTGATTTACTAGCAAAGTTGTCAGTTTTAATTTCCCATTCATGATTGAGGTCAACTAAAATTAAGTCTGCAGCAAGGTTTTTTTGTATACGACCACGTGATACGTGTATTATATCTGCAGGCTTATATGTCAATTTTGCAAGCACATCAAGTAGACCCATTTGCCCACTGTGGTAAAGTTCAAGTGAAAGGGGCAGCATTGTTTCAAGGCCAACAATACCAAATGCAGCATTTTCAAGTGGAAGATCTTTAGAATTACGATCATGCGGAGCGTGATCGGTTGCAATGCAATCAATCACACCTGTCTTTAAACCTTCAACCATAGCTAAACGATCTTCTTCAGTGCGAAGCGGCGGGTTCATTTTTGCAATTGCTCCATGTTGTTTTACTATATTTTCAGTCAAAGTGAAGTGATGAGGGGTTACTTCACATGTAACATTTAATCCCAAATCTTTCGCACGTTTAATAGCATCAAGTGAATCTTTTGAAGAGACATGTAGAATATGGTAGTGCACATTTTCCATATCTTTCATGAGCAGTATATCACGATTTACCATAACCGATTCTGACGCACTCAAGATTCCCTTTACTCCCAATTCTTCAGAAATTTTACCTTCGTTGATTGCACCACCTGCTGATAAATTTAAATCTTCTGCATGTTGAGCAATAGGAACACCCAGCATACTTGAATAAAGCAGCGCCTGTCTCATAATCATTGGGTTCATAACTGGCATGCCATCATCAGTGAACCCAACCGCACCTGCTTCCTTTAAAAGTGCCATTTCAGTCAACTTTTCTTCCGAAGTGGTGATTTTAGCGTAAAATTCAACGTTTACATGTGAAGTTTCAAGTGCTCTATATTTCAAATATTTAGCCAAAACAACGCTATCAATTGCTGGAACAGTGTTCGGCTGACAAACTACAGTTGTAACGCCTCCCGCAGCTGCAGATTTGCTGCCTGTATATATAGTTTCTTTATGTTCTTGGCCTGGTTCACGAAAATGTACGTGAATGTCAATAAGGCCTGGCATTAGAACAAGCCCTTTACAGTCTATTGTTTCATCGACCCCACTTGTTGAAAATAATGATTCACCAAAGTCAACAATTTTATCCCCTTCAGTCAATAATGAACCTTTTATATCAAGTTTAGTTTCCGGGTCGATAATACGAGCATTAGTATACGCAATTTTATAGCCTTCTTTTTGCCCTGTTTGCAACAAATTCCAAGTTTGAGTCATTATATTTGAGTATCGATTATAAAATAAATCTAAAGTTTTTTTAACAAAACACAACCAAATAAAAACGCAGACTAAAGTTGCGAGAGCTGTCTTGAATTAAAATTGTCCCAAAAATTTGGCTCTTATAACCGAGTTACTTCAGTTTTAACGTTAATATGAAAAACTCTTAGCTCTGTTGAAGGATTTTCCAGTTGAATATCTAGCTCATTCTGTATGTTCGATAAACAAATCAAAGCTGAGTCAAAATTTTCATCACACTGCTTCGCTTCATGCATACCATCGATTATTTCCTCTAATTCTTCCACATCATCCATTTCTTGCGGCGCACTTTTTAATATCGCTTTTATTTGGTTTAAATTTTGACGAATTTTCTCCTGATATCCAGCAATTCTCTATTGATATATATCAATTATTTTTTGACATGCGTTGCCTCTAAATGGATGTTCTTTTTTCTCTTTTATGTAAGAACTTTGAAAGTCTTTACAGTTAAGGATTGCTTCTCTATGTTTTTTTATGTCATTAATTGCACTGACTATCGACTTATCTATTTTCTTCAAATTTTCTTCCCGTCCTTCTCTTTTAATTATACTTTTGGATTCATTTTTCATTTGGTTCATTTTGTCATACAGGTTTCTGCATTCTTTGTAAGATACCATTGGTTGTAATATTCCTTCTTCTACACCTTTATTGTAAAAATTCTTCAACTCATCACTTGATAGTATTGTTATAGCATCTTCCCTTTTGCCTTGTGATTTAGGATACTTTTTATTCAATGAACTAACATGATTTAACAAGAAATCTTTAACTAGCTCTTCCTTTTTAACTTCAGCTAATTTTTCTAGTGTTTCTATATATTTCAGAACTTCCGCAAAGAGCTGTCCACCAGATGGAGCAAATCCTTGAAGTGGTTTACTCTGAGCTTTATAAAAATCGGTTTGTAAAAAATCTTCAGCTTGTTTTTTTATTACTGAAAGTTCATTGAAGGCTTTTTCTGGATTGATTTTTCTCAAAATACCAACAGTTTTTCTAATCGCTTTTTCTCTCTTTTTATTATCTTGCTTTTCATTTAATATCAGATGTTCAGTTTTGGTAAAAGCATTACCTTGATCACTCTTTGCAATGTTACAAACGATGTTTTTTACAACTTTTTCAGTTGCTGCATAATCTATTTCTTTTGCAAAGCAGTCAACAAATGATTGCCAAACTTTTTTATTAACAAGCTTACTTGTCTTATTTTCAAAATCTTCTCTACTTTTGAATCCTAAAATAGTATAGAGATTTTTTTCAACTATTGGTTCGGCATGTTGTTTTGCCACTTTACCTTTTATATTGAATGGAAATTTACTAATCTTAGTTGTACCCACAATGTTACCTCAATATTAACGCTATCTATAAAAGTATAAAGATTTAATATTTAATTTTTAATTAATACTAGCACAGCTAACTACGGGGGCATTATGCTAGCATCAATAGCAAGCGTCAATTAACACTTTAACTTCTAACTTGTCATCAGTAATATTGTTTATATAAAAACTATAATTTTTTATGCCTGAACTTGGGAATATATTGCTACTCATAGCCTGCTTATTGTCTTTGACATATTTGTTTTTACCGCTTAGTTCTTGTCGTTTTATTACCACTGCCATATTTTTTTGTGTATCAACATCAATGGCTATTTTGATCTACTGCCACATTACAAATGATTTCTCACTCGAAAACGTATATTACCACTCACACACAACAAAACCTTTGATCTATAAGATTTGTGGAGTTTGGGGAAATAAAGAAGGGTCTATGTTGCTTTGGACATTAGTGCTTACCTTTTACCTATTTCTGATGGGTATTTTTACTGATAACGACAGTAAATTGAAGAAAGTATCCTTGATCACCCAAGGCTTGATTTGCTTTTGTTTTTTACTGTTCACTTTACTTGAATCCAGCCCCTTCACTAAAATGCCAAGCGTTGAAAAAGATGGATTGGGTTTTAATCCGATATTGCAAGATATAGGCCTTGCTATTCATCCACCGATATTATATTTGGGGTACCTTGGATTTAGCGTTCCTTTTTCGCTCTCTATAGCTGGATTAATTGCAAATACTGAAGGAAATGTTTGGGCTAAAATTGTCAGGCCTTGGGTACTTATTTCTTGGTCGCTGCTCACTTTGGGCATCAGCTTGGGTAGCTGGTGGGCATATCGCGAACTTGGGTGGGGTGGATTTTGGTTTTGGGATCCAGTGGAAAACGTTTCTTTGATGCCGTGGCTAATTGCAGTGGCGCTGACACATTTGTTGCTCATTGTACGAAATTTCAATACTTTAAGGAATTTCGCTATTTTACTTACGCTTACAACTTTTATATTGAGTGTAACTGGAACATTTCTAGTCCGCTCAGGAATACTCACCTCAGTGCACACGTTTGCAGATGACTCAAGGTATGGACTGTATATATTAGCTCTACTTGGTGTAATTACAGTCAGTAGCTTAGTAATATTTGTAATGTTTACGAGAAAAAATCGCACATCTTTCCAGTGCTCGACATTGGAATCCAGAAAGAAATCTGCTACTCAAGTGACAGAGGGTAGAAGATTCTTTTCACGCCTTACGATGATGCTGATGAACAATTTATTATTTATTACTGCCTTTTTCATCGTGTTCGTTGGCACTTTATACCCTACAGTGCTTGAGTATTTAACCGGTGAATTAATTTCAGTTGGAGCACCATATTACAATTCTTTATTTAATCCTATTGCACTGGCTATTCTAGTGCTCACCATGATCGGGCAATACTGCCGTTGGCAGGGAAATAGTCTATTGACAATATTTCGTGAATACAGATTTTCATTCTGTAGTGCTGCAGCTATTTTGCCGTTTATCTTTCACATGGAGCTAATAATTGTGCTATCAATTACTATCTCCATAGCATTATTAATCTTTGTTTTAGAAGCATATAGTAAAAGAATTTGTTTATTTAAGGTAGCATTTGGTGAATCAATTTTATTAGCAAGAAAAGTTTCTAAATCCTACTATGCAATGATGGCAGCTCATGCTGGAGTGGCAATTTTAGTGCTTGGTATAGCTTATTCAGTTGGTTGGCAGGAGAAAAAAGAAAATTACTTAAAAATAGGGGATAGCATAACAGTCAATAAATTTAAAGTTACTTTACGAAATATTGAGCTAATAAAAGAAAAAAATTTCCATGCAGTGAGAGGTAAAATGGACATTAGGAATTTGCTGAATAATAAGATATTGGGTGAGATAACCCCTGAATATAGATTTTACCTTGTGGAAGGTCAGAAAAATGTTGAAAGCAGTATCTACCACAATTTGCTTTCTGATATTTATGTTGTAATTGGAGAGATTGATAAGAGTAAGAGCAAAATCGCAGCTAAAGTGCACTATAAACCTGGAATGTCTATAATCTGGCTTGGATCCTTCCTCATCGCTTTTGGTTCGCTCCTTGCTGCTTTTCCTTTATTGAGAAGATTTTAATAGGACTCCTTTATACTATAACGAAAAAACTTCCTTGACAAACTCCGCCAGCGCCCTTATCATGGTATTGAAGGTATTCAGTTATCTTCATCTGTGCAGATTAAACAGCAAGAAAACAACGTAGTTGGCGTCTTATTTTTAATTTTTTGCACTATGTGCACCTTATGTCTTCACAATATTTCTAGGTTTTTACCTACACAAGCTGAAACGCGCTTATAAGTCGTTTAAGACAGTATAGTACGCCAATTTGCAGGATTAGAGAGTGACAACTAGCTAACGCGGGGTTTCTTTTGCCTTTTTTTCTGCTTAGTGAATTTCTTAAACATTTATAGCTTAAGTTAGTTGCACTTAAAAGCAGCTAAATTGCAGTGTTTAAGACTTAAAAAACGCCAAATACTGAAAATAGACAATGACTAGGGCTTCTTTTGCCTTTTTTTTGTTTGGTAAATTCCTTAATATTTATAGCTAAACGACAACCGTCATCCCGCTACGTGTTAGCGGGATCTCTTGTTAGCGGATGAGATACCGCGGCGGTATGACGATTCGCGGCGGTATGACGGTTCGCGGTGGCATGACGATAACTTCGTCATTCCGCTATGTGTTAGCGGCTAAGAGATACCGCGGCAATATGACGGTTAAGTAGGGTGTCATCCCAGTACTGGGATGAAAGGGGAAGGTATTAGGATGACACCGTCATAAAGTAAAATGAGATCCCAGTGTCACGCACTGGGATGACATTATAAGGGCACTGGGATGACGGGGGAAGGTACTACCTTGACAACCGTCATCCCGCTGCTTGTTAGCGGGATCTAGAGATACCGCGGCGGTATGACGGTCTGCGGCGGTATGACGGTTCGCGGTGGCATCTCGTCATCCCGCTACGTGTTAGCGGGATCTCTTGTTAGCGGATGAGATACCACGGCGGTATGACGATTCGCGGCGGTATGACGGTTCGCGGTGGCATGACGATAACTTCGTCATTCCGCTATGTGTTAGCGGCTAAGAGATACCGCGAATGAATCGCGGTATGACGGTTCGTGGCGGTATGACGGTTCGCGGCGGTATAGTAATTCGTCATCCCGCTACTTGTTAGCGGGATCTATCCGCGGCGGTATGACGTAGGACCGCTGTCATTCCAGTCTGGAATCTAGTTCTTATTGTACATTTACTTAGTGTAGAGTTAAGTTTCCTGGATCCAAGTAGTCTGGGCACTGGGACGACACCCTTTTGGATGGAAACCAGTGTCAGCTACTTGAATGACATCATAGAGGTTACTTGCATGACATCATAGGGACACTGCCGTCATAAAGGAACCAGTGTCAAGCTACTTTGATGACACCTTGTATCTTTTTTCTGCTTAGTTTGGGTTATGCAAGAAGTCTAATGTTCGTATAGTTGTGTGTCAGCTACTCGGATGACAGAGAAGTCCAATCACAGAATAAACTAGTGAATTTTTTGAAAAGTATATAAAATTCAAGTGATTATTTTAAGTAAATAGCATGGCACTTAGACTCATTCCAGATAATCTCGATATCAAGTTTAGTAAATATAGGGATTTGACTGCACTCGTTAGCATTATTCTTATCATCTTTTCAATGCTCACTGTTGTGCTGCGTGGAGTGAACTTAGGCATAGACTTTGCAGGCGGAATTTTGATAGAGATAAAATCTTCAGATGAGAATCACTCTATTCTCGATGCATTAAAAGAAAATGGTTTTACAGTGCAGAGTTCAAAAGCGGGTGATAATTTAGTCATGCGTTTTAAAGATGAAGGAGATGAAGATAAAATCAAAAAGATAAAAAGCATACTAGAAGAAAAGCTAGGTAGCTCAATAAGCTATCGTAAAATAGACTATGTTGGCCCACAAATAAGCTCAACACAAATATTTGAAGGAATGTTATCCATGTTGATCGCGATTGTTGGAATATTTTTTTACGTTTGGTTTAGATTTAATTGGCAATGTGGATTCAGTGGAATAACAGCACTGATTCATGACGTGATTTTAACTGTTGGTTTTATTAGCCTAACTGGCATTGAGTTTAATATTTCATCAGTTGCAGCTCTCCTCACTGTCATTGGTTATTCAATCAATAACTCAGTAATTATATACGATCGGATTCGAGAGTATTGCAAGAGTGGTAAAAGTGGGCGGATGAGTGAGATAGTAGATGCAAGTATCAACGCTACATTATTTCGCACTATATTAACCTCGGGTACAACCCTTCTTGCTGCTCTTCCTTTGACATTAATCTGCACAGATGCAGTGAGAGACTTCAGCTTGATCATTTTTTTTGGTATTTTGATTGGCACTTGTTCTGCAATATTTATTTCTGCTCCTATATTAACCTACAGAGCTTTGATAAGTAGATTGTAGAAGTGTTTAGTCGCGGTATAATATCAACTTATTATCTCTTATAGTGAAATGAAAATACCTTAAAAAGCTCATTCCAAGTAGTGAATGAGACATAGAATGAGTGTTAACGCTCGCCTGTACATCATTAACTAAAAAATTCCCTATTTTAACCTGAGGGATGTGAACAACACCAGCTTTTATTTGACCTTTAGCAGTTTCATATATTTTAAAATCCTGAACGTTTTGTAAGTTAATACCAACATGTAATGCGTCTTTTTGTGATAGAACAATATCGGTTGCTCCGGTATCAAGCAAAAACGTTATATTGCGATCATTGACCTGAGCCTGAATATAAAAGTGTCCATCGTATGATTTCGTAAATTCGATACTTCCACTATTCTGACCACTATTCTGAATTCTCCCTTTATATGGTAAAAAAGTACTGAGAAATCTGTCGCTTAGTTTGTCCCTTTGTGAATCAATAAGCATTGAAGTGGCAGCTATTATTAGTAACCAAATAACTAGATTTTTCACCGCGTTCATATTGTTAAAATTTGAAGCTATTAAAATAAATTTTAAAGATTAGCGTTAAAAGTTATTATTAAAAATAAGTAAATTTTATTGTTTTAGTACAATATTTAATATACACTTTAAGAAGATATGTTTGATTTAATTTCATGTCAGAAGCAAAAAGTTTAATTTTAGCAGCTATCCTTTCCATGTTGATCATGGTATCTTGGCGCATTATTTATGATAATTTTTTTAGTGCAAACCAAAACCAGCCATTGATTGAAAATATTGAACATATCGAATCTTTTAACGACCTTGCTCCTATAATACACCAAAATCGTTCTGAAATTATTAATTCCACTCGAGAACAGAGGGTTAGTTTAACCAATAACATGATTAAAGGATCAATTTCTTTGAAAGGTGCAAGGTTTGATGACTTAATCTTAACTAACTACCACTTAGAACCGAGTTCTTCTTCTCCACAAGTGGTGTTACTGTCACCTGCAGAATCAAAAGATGTATATTTCGCAGAATTTGGGTGGCTCGATCCGAATGAAAAGATTAAAGTTCCAGATTCTAAAACAGTCTGGCAAGCAGATAAACTCAATCAAAAAGAGGTCAATTTATTTTGGGATAATGAAAATGGCATTTTATTTAGAATGAAAATTAGCCTTGACGATAACTACATGTTTAAAGTTGAGCAAATTATTGAAAACAATACAAAAGATAATGTAGTTTTGGTTCCTTATGGTAGAATTAACCGTAAACGTGACAATATCAACGAATCTTATTGGATATCCCATGAAGGAGTACTGGGTGCATTTGATAATAAACTAGAGGAGTGGACATATAAGGATATTTCCAAAAAACATTTAATAAAAGCAAGCACGAGTGAAAAAAATTGGTTTGGTTTTGCTGATAAATACTGGCTTACAGCCATCATACCTGAGAAATCCGATAAAATAAATGTAAGCATTAAGCATACTAACGCTAATGATATTGATAAATTTCAAGTAGATTTTGTCAAGCCTTATAAGAGCATACTTCCTGGCGCAAGTGTTTCTAATGTGAATTATTTTTTTGCTGGAGCAAAAAAGTTGAAT
Source organism: Wolbachia endosymbiont (group A) of Sphaerophoria taeniata (assembly GCF_947250735.1). Lineage (NCBI taxonomy): Bacteria > Pseudomonadati > Pseudomonadota > Alphaproteobacteria > Rickettsiales > Anaplasmataceae > Wolbachia > Wolbachia endosymbiont (group A) of Sphaerophoria taeniata. The sequence goes on along the minus strand of NZ_OX366344.1, from coordinate 309,255 downwards.
TTACTGGATTCTTATAAGGATACTCTCAATATACCTTTGTTTGATAAAGCTGTAGATTTTGGTGTTCTTTATTTTATAACCAAGCCAGTGTTTTTACTGCTTGAATATTTTAACTTCGTTTTAAAAAATTTTGGCTTAGCAATATTATTGCTGACTTTAGTAATCAAACTTTTGATGCTTCCCTTATCTAATAGATCATATATTTCGATGTTCAAGGTGAAAAGCCTGCAGCCTGAATTAACTCGTATAAAAGAGTTGTATAAAAATGACAGCTTAAAGCAGCACAAAGAGACAATTGCGTTGTTCAAGAGAAACAATGTAAACCCAATGTCGAGCATTTTTCCCATGCTAATACAAATACCGGTATTTTTTGCTCTATATAAAGTATTATTTGTTACTATAGAGATGAGACATGCTCCTTTTTTTTTATGGATTAAGGATCTTTCAGCTCCTGACCCAACGAACATCTTTACATTATTTGGGTTGTTTAATTATAACTTTCCTATTTCTATAGGCATTTTACCTATAATTTTCGGTGCCACCATGATAATTCAGCAGAAGCTAAGTGAGAAAGATCAAACCAATAAAGATGATATTCAAGTAAATGTTATGAAGTTTTTACCTTACATTTCTGTCTTTATTTTTTCTTCTTTTCCTGCCGGCCTGGTAATATATTGGATATTTAGTAATATTATAACTTTAATTCAACAATCATTAATAAAGTTGTTTTTAACGAAAAAAGTGGTAGTAAATGTCGAAAATACTAATAGTTAATTCAATTTATTATGCTGAAATAGCAAACCTTTTGCTTGAAGGTGCAGTCGATAGATTAAAAGAAAGTCATGCAAGCTATGACATAATTGAAGTTCCTGGTGCATTTGAGATACCAGCTACAATTCTCTTTGCAGTAAAAAGCAAGAATGCTAATTATGACGGTTATTTAGCTCTTGGGTGCGTGATTCGCGGTGAAACTGATCATTATCAATACGTTTGTAAAGGGGTAATCGAAGGTTTAAATGAGGTTGTTATGCATTATGCAATACCCTTTGGTATGGGCGTAATTACCGCTGACAGCAAAGATAAAGCACTAGTTAGAGCTGACAAAAACAAAAAGAACGTTGGTGGCCATGCAGCCTCAACTGTTTTGCATATGATAGATTTACACAATAAATTAAAATAATGGAGGAAAAACCAGTAGATAAAAAGTGGCGCATAAAAAGAAGTACGGCAAGATTTCTTGCTGTACAAGTTGCTTATTCAAATATTTTTGTAGGTTACAACAAAAGCACTTTTAAATTGGAAAATTGTGAACTTAAGAACTACATAAGTAAGTTGAAAGATATATTTGAATGTGAAGAATTTGAACATCAGTTCTTAGAAAACTTGTTATATAAGGTTATAAAAAGCAGTGAAGAATATGATAAAATAATAGAGTCTTACTTACACCCAAGCTGGTCCCTTTCACGGTTAAATCTTATAAGCTTATCTATTTTGCGTGTTGCAATATGTGAGTTAGCTAATTGTGATACGCCAGTTCCAGTTGTCATTAATGAATATACTAACATTGCATCTGATTTACTTGATAAACCAAGCGAAATTGGTTTTATTAATGGGTTATTGGATAAGGCAAAAGATGCAGTTAAATTAAATAAAAATCCTTAGCAATTATAGCCAGCAAACACAGGGTGTCATCCGAGTAGCTGACACATAGCTGTATGAACATTGCAATTTGCGTGGCAGGTGGTGTCATTCCAGTCTGGAATCCAGCCTTTTCATAATCATCAAAACGTTGTATTTTAACATAAAACGGCTGCTTTTATGCTTACCAACTTAGCTGGATCCCAGACTGGGATGACAACATAGTCAAGCTTTTTCGTAAGTTACCTGCCACTTGAGCCAAAGCCCCCTGCATTGCGACCGGTTTCTTCTGTGCAGAATTCTTCTCTGTCATCCCAAATTACCTGAGATACAGGAGAAATAAGGATTTGTGCAATTCTATCTCCTCTTTTTATCTCATACGACTGATTACTTAGATTAATTAGGCAAATCTTCACCTCACCTCGATAATCAGAGTCTATAGTGCCCGGAGAATTTAAGACAGTAATTCCATGTTTTGCAGCAAGACCAGAACGTGGGCGGATTTGCCCCTCAAAACCGTTTGGTATTGCAATCACAATTCCAGTTGGAACAAGTAATCTCTCAAGTGGATTTAAAACAGCAGAGTCATTCAATGCAGCATAAAGATCCATACCAGCACTCTGCGTAGTTGCATAACATGGAAGAGACAAGTCTTCTCCGTGTGATAATCTCTTTATTTCTACTTTAATTTTACTTCTTTGCACTCCAATTTACCAACTATGAAGATTCAATTATAGCATGTAAATTGTATCTGCAAAAGTAATAAATGTTACATCGTAAATGATGTCATTCTAGTGCGTGACGCTAGGCCATAAAATAAGTTTTTCGTTTCTATATGCGCTACCTTAAGACTTTAATTATACAACGTCTTAACGCACTTAACCCCATCGACATATAAATTTGCATGACTTTTTTGAGTATTAAGCAATGCAAGTCCAATGTTGTCTACACTAGAGCGCAGTTCCCCTATTTCCTCATTATTTTCATTTGTCACTTTAGTGCCAATATCTGGAAGTGCGTTATCCCCCTCAACAAGATAAAGTTTTCTTCTGAATATTTCTTGTCTGCTCATTCGATTTACGACTTCCTGACCTACGTAACACCCCTTATTAAAGCTTATACCGTTTGCCTTATCGATTAAATATTGCAATGGGAACGATGAATTTTGTACCATATCTTTTGCTCCATCTGGGACAAGGTTTTTAATTCTAACTTTTTCATACTGAATAAAATCTCCAACCGGTTCTTTTATTTCATCTTTATGTATGATCCTCATTCCTAGCAGCTTGTGCCTTGGATCTTGAAAAATAACTCGTGACTTACTACTACACTCCGCCAACTTAGTATCAAACAAAACTCCAACCTTATATAGTGCACTAATGTCTTTAATTTTCACTCTCAAATAAGTTTTAAGTAAATCTAGTTTCTCGATTATTTGCTGTAAGTGCACATTTTCGCACTCTAAGAAAATATATCTACCATATTCAATAAGAAAAAAATCATATAGGTATTTTCCCTGAGGGCTAAGCAATAAAGAGTAAATAGCTTTTTGGCTATCTAGCTTATTAATATCATTGGTTATAATGCCCTGCAGAAAATCTCTAGTGTCAGGCCCATATAGCACTATCACACCACGACTTAAGAATGGTATATAACTCATGAAATCTCTATAAATAAACCTAAATTTTATTATATAACATTAGGCTCTTTTAGAAACTGCTTTTGGCGTGCATATTTTATATGGTGTGCATATTTTACAAGCTCCAGCCCTTGAAATCTAACTTACGAGTATATATATAAAGTTATAGGTTAATTTGTTGAGAGGAAAAGCAAATGTCAAGTATAAGTTTAAATGTATTGGATGATAGCGTGCTGATCAAGCCTATTAGCGAGGAAAAGCAGGGTGGAATTATGCTTCCATCAAGTGCTGAAAAGAAACCTACTAAAGGTGAAATTGTAGCAACTGGTGAAGGTTCACGCAACTCAAATGGCGAACGCATAGCTTTAACTGTAAAGGCTGGTGATAAAGTGTTCTATCGTCAATGGGCTGGTACAGAAATAGAACATAATGATGAAAAGCTTATCGTGATGAAAGAGTCCGATATACTTGCTGTCATTAAATAGCAGTCTTTATTTTACTAAATTGAAACAAAGCGCAACATGGCGCATTGTAAATGGTTTTATTATAGTTTTCTAAATTTTTTATTAACAAGAGGTGATAAAAATGACTAATGTAGTAGTATCAGGTGAGCAGTTACAAGAAGCCTTTCGTGAAGTCGCAGCAATAGTGGATTCAACGGTAGCAATAACTGCGGGACCTAGAGGAAAAACAGTAGGGATTAATAAGCCCTATGGAGCACCAGAAATTACAAAAGATGGTTATAAGGTGATGAAGGGTATCAAGCCTGAAAAACCACTAAATGCTGCAATAGCAAGCATCTTTGCCCAAAGTTGTTCTCAATGTAACGACAAAGTTGGTGATGGTACAACAACGTGCTCAATATTAACTAGCAGCATGATCATGGAAGCTTCAAAATCAATTGCTGCTGGAAACGATCGTGTTGGTATTAAAAACGGAATACAGAAGGCAAAAGATGTAATGTTAAAGGAAATTGCATCAATGTCTCGTACAATTTCTCTAGAGAAAATGGATGAAGTAGCGCAAGTTGCGATAATCTCTGCAAATGGTGATAAGGATATAGGTAACAGTATCGCTGATTCCGTGAAAAAAGTTGGAAAAGAGGGTGTAATCACTGTTGAAGAAAGTAAAGGTTCAAAAGAGTTAGAAGTTGAGCTGACTACTGGCATGCAATTTGATCGCGGTTATCTCTCTCCGTATTTTATTACAAATAATGAAAAAATGATCGTGGAGCTTGATAATCCTTATCTATTAATTACAGAGAAAAAATTAAATATTATTCAACCTTTACTTCCTATTCTTGAAGCTGTTGTTAAATCTGGTAAACCTTTGGTTATTATTGCAGAGGATATCGAAGGTGAAGCATTAAGCACTTTAGTTATCAATAAATTGCGTGGTGGTTTAAAAGTTGCTGCAGTAAAAGCTCCAGGTTTTGGTGACAGAAGAAAGGAAATGCTCGAAGATATAGCAACTTTGACTGGTGCTAAGTACGTCATAAAAGATGAACTTGGAATCAAGATGGAAGATCTGACACTTGATGATCTTGGTACTGCTAAAAATGTTAAAATTACTAAAGATAATACCACAGTTGTCAGCGAAAATAGCGATTCTGACAGTGTGAAAGCTAGAATCGAGCAGATCAAATCTCAAATTGAAACTTCAACTTCTGATTATGATAAAGAAAAGCTAAGAGAACGTTTAGCGAAATTATCAGGTGGTGTTGCTGTGCTAAAAGTTGGTGGAGCAACTGAAGTGGAAGTTAAAGAACGTAGAGATAGAGTTGAAGATGCGCTGCATGCAACAAGAGCTGCAATTGAAGAAGGCATAGTTCCAGGTGGTGGAGTTGCACTTCTTTATGCTTCATCTGTTCTCGACAAATTAAAAGGTGCAAGTGACGAAGAGCAAATAGGCATAAACATTATCAAGAAAGTTCTCAGTGCTCCAATTAGAAGGTTAGTTAAAAATGCTGGTCTTGAATCTGCTGTTATCATTGACTATTTGATTAAGCAGAATGATAAAGAGCTTATATACAACGTTGAGGCTATGAATTACGCTAATGCATTTACAGCTGGTGTGATTGATCCAGCAAAAGTGGTGCGTATTGCTTTTGAAACAGCGATATCTGTTGCGAGTGTGCTGATTACTACTGAATCTATGATAGTTGATGTACCAAGCAAAGAAAATGCTTCATCTCCTATGGGCGCAGGAGAAATGGGTGGCATGGGTGGATTCTGAGTAGAGTGAAGCCGTGGAGCAATTGCTCCACGGTAGTTCCAAAAAATCTCACATTTTACTATTCGTTAAAGGTAATACGTTTGGTGCAGAAAGGCACTACTGTTTGCATCCGTTTCACTCTTTTATATTGTGGTTGTCTAATAACAAAAAGGCAGCATAAGAAAACTATAATCCCTAGTATATTTATACTATAGCTGACCCAAGCAACACGTCATACCGCGATTCATTCACGGTATCTCTTGGCATAGATCCCGCTAACACGTAGCGGGATGACGAGCTTATTGTCATGCTGCCGCGAACCGTCATACCGCGATTCATTCGCGGTATCTCATCCGCTAACACATAGCAGGACGACAGCAATCCTACGTCATACCGTGATTCATTCGCGGTATCTCGGCATAGATTCCGCTAACAAGTAGCGGAATGACGAATTTGTCGTTTTTTAGATTGTTGTAAGTCAGTTTAGCTATAGCATAATGCTATATTAATAAATAATCTATATAATGCTATTAAATATAATAATTAAAATCTAAATCACTTTCTCTATAAAAGGAGAAATTTAACTTAATGAAAATATATATATATTTAATATTGTTTTTATTTTTTTCTTGCGCTCAACTATATGCTGACGAGGAAATTGCAAAATTTGATTTACTTATTGGCGAGATAAATGAAGCAAACCTCACTCTTAAAGGTGCAATAAAGGTTACAGTAGAACCAGGCTGGCACATAATTATAAAGATCCTGGAGATTTCGGTCTTCCCACTTCTTTTGATTGTAAGGGTAACACATTAAACATAGATATTTACTGGCCTACTCCAAAGGAACATAGAGATAAAGTAGGAAGAGAGATATTTATCAGTAACGTATATAAGGATATGGTATTATTTCCCTTTAAGATGAATGTGTTTTCAAATCAAGGGTATATTGACCTTAACTTCCATATAAATTATGCGATATGTAAAGATAGATGCATCCCTAAAAATGTTGAGATAAAAACCAGGCAACCACTAAAGGATTTCATAGATTCTGATATCAATAAACTTATAAATGAGTGGTATGAAAAATAGAGTTCTCATGGGGTAGGTGTCATTCCAGTGCGTGACACTGGAATCTCATTTACTTTTTTGTTCACTATGTGAGGAACTTGGGCCTACAAGTATATAAACATAATGGTTTCGCATAAAAAATTTAGATCGCAGTGTCACGCACTGGGATGACAAGAAAGGAGCGCTAGGATGACAGGAACGAAGTCATACGAACTCTAATAGAAAATAGGTTAGGTATTCTCAATTTTTGTTGTATACTTAAATAAAAATCTCACTTTTACAGATGGATACAGTAAAGTTTGTTTTATTACTGCCAACAATATTACTCATGCTAGTTGCTGGTGTTTACCTATCGGTTAAACTAAAATGGCTACAGATATTTAGATTGCCGTACGCCCTTTCACTCATTGGAGTTAAAAGAGGGGAAAATAAATTTTCTTCTATAGCCGCCCTGTTTACAATCTTAGGGGGAAATTTAGGAGTAGGAAACATTTCAGGAACTGCTGTTGCTCTAAAAACCGGAGGACCGGGCTCTATTTTATGGATGGCAATAATTATTGTTATCACTTCTGTGATAAAATATGTCACTTGTTATCTAAGTATAAAAACCAGAAAGGAAAAGAACGGACGGTTTATAGGTGGCCCTGTAGTCTACATGGCTGATGCATTTAATTCTAGAAAAGCTACAATTGTGTTTCTGGTTGTTATGATGATGGTTTCAATAACAGTTGGTAACCTTGTTCAGGTAAATTCTCTATCAATACCACTTAACATGATAGATGTGCCTGTAGTCATTGGTGGCATTGTAATGGCCATAATATTTTTTGTTGTTGCAGTTCTCAGCTTAAAAAAAATTAAAATTTTTATATCGGCTATGATACCGATAATGACGGTAAGTTACCTCACACTTTGCGGTATCATATTATTTAAGTTTAGTGAAAATATCCTTCCTTCTCTAAAATTAATAACAAGCAGTTTTTTTACAACTAGTAGCTTTAACTCTGGTTTATCTCTAGGTTTGATTTTAGAAATGTTGACTATTATTCAAGTCGGAACTTTGCGAGGTATTTTTGCAACAGATATAGGGCTTGGCCTCGAAGGAATCGTACATTCTTCAATTGTTCCTAAGAAAAATAATAATAAATTTATTATTGAGCAGAGTCTAATTACAATAATATCGCCTTTTATAGTTGCATTTATAGTGTTTATTACAACAATGGTACTGCTTGTCACAGATTCTTGGGTCACTGATTTAGAGAGTACTAACATGTGCATATTTGCTTTTAGAAAAGCTATGAATTGGCCCTATATTGACTATTTAATTATGGCCATAATGTTTTGTTTTGCCTTTACTACTATTTTTACTTGGTTTTTTTGCTCAAAACAGACAATACGCTATGTGTCTATGGATAATAAATACACTAAAATCTGGATTGTAATTTTTACCATGATCATTCCGCTTGGTGCGATGGGTAAAGTCCGGTTGCTATGGGATGTCGCTGATATCTCGATTGCTGCTTTGTTATTTATCAACATACTCGCTATACTCAAGCTAACTTCTAAAGATCCAGAAGTGTTTACTGTGAGCAACAGATATTTAAAATTAGGCGCCAACTAAAAGTTGCCATCTGAGTAACAACACAACCTTCCTTAATAAAAATTCAACCAATGCTCGTGATAATTACATTAGCTAGTATTAGCTAGAACTAAAGGCAGAGGGTTATTAGTGAGGGGTATATGAACACTAACAATATACAACAAAAACACATTTATAATGAGCGCGTTCAAGAATTTTTTCCTTTATTTGATGAAATAAAAAAGGAAGACGACCTAATTTATAATGTTAGAGTTGATTTTAACATAGTAAAGTTTTTAACAGAACACGCCGACTGGAATTGGGACGAAGATGAAAACAAAAATAAAGCATGTGGAGTTATTCTTCAGGAATGCAACAAGACAGCTAGACAAGAGCTTGAAGATAAAGCTAAAGAAGAGTTGAATAAATATATTACTAGTGCTAATAACATTAATGATGATGTTGAAGATAAAAAAGTTTCAATATACGGTAATCATGCCAGTATTACACTGGAGGATAACAAGAAAGAGTTCAAAATCAGCGAATTTTTAAACAGTGATTTTTGTCAGAAGAATGGAATCTCAGGATTTTCAACGTTGCATAGTGATGGAAAGAGCGGAATGCATGGTTTTGTTGCCGAGGAAGGAGGGAAAAAAATAAGACATTATGTCGTAACCGATGGTTCATATGAGATGACTCTGAAATGGTACGCGAAAGGGGAAGAATGCAAGATCAAAATTAAGATTGATGCTAACGTTGTAGACCTTGTTAAAGGTGATGATTTTTCTCTAGAACGGTTAGAAGCGAATCAAGATGTAAAAATAGGTGGTTTATTCTTGCATGAAATAAAATTCAGGGAAAAAGGAAAAGTGAATGAGGTGCAACATGACGGAAAAGACAATCAAGTCCTTAACAAATCATCTGAAATCGCAATAAAAAGTAACAGTAGAGATATTGAGCAAGAGGTCAAAAAACCTGTTCAAAAACACCAAGCTACTCATATGAATCGAGAAATTGGGTCTCAGACCCCTTCGCTGCCACCACTTAGAACTACACCTGAAAAAGATGTTTTCAATGAGCAAGGGAGTGGAAGCCAAAAACCAGATGGCTTGCGCGGAAATGAGCAAACACCTAATAATCAGCAAAAAGGTGCAACTTCTGATCCTTCGGACAGTTCTACTTTCACCAAGTCTGTAAGCCACAATCAAGATAATAGGCAAAAAGATGAACGGTATGACAATCCTACATTTGGACATGCTGTACCTGGAAGCCAAAAACCAGATAGAAGTGAGCAAACACCTAATAATCAGCAACAACCTAAAACCCAGCAACAAGAAGGAAATAGCAAAGGCGATCTATTACAAGACATCAGAAATTTCAAGAGAAACAGCTTACGGCGCACTGGTGTTGTTGATGGTAGCGGAGCATCAATGGAAGGAGGCAGGAAAAATGAATCAACGTCTTCTATATTAGAAACATTAAAGGACAAAGTTCCTTACTTGCCTTATTCAAATATACATGAACATGACAGTGATAACCGTGGTGCTAGTGATGCTGAGTGGGAAGAAAGTAAACAGCCACTTTCTGTTCCAAAACCCAATAGCAAAAGTGACTCGGGCTATTCACCTCAAATTCATGCTCAACCTCAAGTAGATCCTGAGCAGCCAAAGAGGAGCTTAGAGAACATTGAACAAAGTGACCAAACTCCACCTGAAAATCTTCTTAAAGAAATCAGAGATAGATCACAGCAAGATAATAGAGGATTAAGGCAAGTTGATCCTACTGATAAACTTTCACAAGATAAAGAAGATGGGTTGCTAAAAGACAGTTCAACAGATGTAAAAACAAACGATTCGGGCTATTCATCTCCAACTCATGCCAATCATGGACAATCTCAAGTAAATCCTGGACAGTTAAAAGCGAGCCTAATGAATGTTGAACAAAGAGATGACACTCTACTTACGGAATTTACCAGTAAGTTGGATAAAGAAACTCAGAAGTTCCCACTAAAACCGGTGGATCAAAAAGGAATTAGTGAACAAACCAAAGAACATTTATTAGCAGCAGGATTGCTAAAAGACAGTTCAACAGATGTAAAAACAAACGATTCGGGCTATTCATCTCCAACTCATGCCAATCATGGACAATCTCAAGTAAATCCTGGACAGTTAAAAGCGAGCCTAATGAATGTTGAACAAAGAGATGACACTCTACTTACGGAATTTACCAGTAAGTTGGATAAAGAAACTCAGAAGTTCCCACTAAAACCGGTGGATCAAAAAGGAATTAGTGAACAAACCAAAGAACATTTATTAGCAGCAGGATTGCTAAAAGACAGTTCAACAGATGTAAAAACAAACGATTCGGGCTATTCATCTCCAACTCATGCCAATCATGGACAATCTCAAGTAAATCCTGGACAGTTAAAAGCGAGCCTAATGAATGTTGAACAAAGAGATGACACTCTACTTACGGAATTTACCAGTAAGTTGGATAAAGAAACTCAGAAGTTCCCACTAAAACCGGTGGATCAAAAAGGAATTAGTGAACAAACCAAAGAACATTTATTAGCAGCAGGATTGTTAAAAGACAGTTCAACAGACATAAAAACAGTGGCAGAACAAGAAAACAATGACACTAATTCAATTGTAGATAAAAATAGTAATCTATATAAATTACTAGAGAAAGATGAAGCACAACTGAAAATTGGAGTAATAGAAGAAGAAAGAAAAGATACTTTAACGGAACACACTGATAGTTATGATCGCAATAGAATTGCATTAGGTAACAGAAATAAAAGGCCACTGGATTGGACTAAACGTATTGCTGAGTCACAACAAGAAAAAGATACCAATAAAGGTATTTCAATATAAATTGAGGTTAGGGAATGTTCAAAAAAGCATACGCGTCAAGTTAAGGCCCAATATAGCACCATTCTGATACAATGTTGAACATTTCTTTTTGCATTTTGAATTCTATAGTATTTTGTTTAACATTGAAGCAAGAGTCCAGGCACTGCCTTTGTGTTTGAGGCAAAACCGGCTATAACACTTAACACACTGCCTTTGCAAACAAATGTTCGTACAGCTATATGCTGCACACTAGAATAACAGAAAGCAGAAACCTTACTTAATTGGTTTAAGGTGATTCGCACCCATTCCCTTTTGAAGAAAAGTGCTCAATTATAGGTGATATAATATAATCGTCCACTTTCTCAACTACAAACAACCCTGCAATCGGCGCTATGACTCCTATTGTTGCATCTGCTAAAGCTGCAGAGCCCATTCCAAGCATTGCACCAGGAAAAATAGCAGTTGCGGCTGCAGCAAGGCCAACTCCAATTGCAGCGCTTGCAACGCATGAAACGGCCATACTGAAAAGATCTTTCTTGGAGCATCCTCCTTTGCATATACTACATGCAGCCAATAATATTACAGAAACGGCAGCAACAATTCCACCTATAACCAAAGGTGACAAAGCTGTGAAACTCAATCCCAAACCTGTAAGTGCTCCTATTACTGATGCTACAACTAAAAGTATTAAACCTCCTTTATCCATACAACCTCCCTAATTAATCAATAAATAATAATATTACCATTTGTTCACATCTCCGTCAAGCAGAAAATTTTAGTGGGGCGAGCGACCAGGATCGAACTGGCGACATTCAGTACCACAAACTGACGCTCTACCAACTGAGCTACGCCCGCCAAGATATAAAATATCTAACATACGAGCGCAAATAGTCAATTGATTATTTAACTCTCCTTTTGTAGAGGGTTTTAAGTTTAGCCAATAAATATTTTCATTGATACTTTTACTATTATAGTTAATTGTATTGATACTAATGAAGTAGTGGTATGTTTAAAAGTATTTTCACATTTAGTTTTTTTACGGCTATTTCAAGGATCTCAGGGTTAATAAGAGATGTATTAATTGCTACGGTTATTGGTGCAAACTCTCTTGCAGACATATTTTTTTCTTCGTTTCGTTTTGCCAATCTATTTCGCGCATTTTTTGCAGAGGGAGCATTTACCACGTCCTTTATACCGTTATATTCAACAGAATCACACGATGATAAAAAGGCATTTAATTTTGCAAGTAGTGTAATATCCATTACGTTTATTATCTTAGTAATTTTTTGCCTTATCATGCAAACTTTCTCCCCTTATATGATTCAAATTTTTGCTCCTGGATTTGACCAAAGTAAGTTTACCCTTACTGTTACTTTATCAAGAATTATGATGCCCTACATAATCTTTGTTTCAATTGCATCACTTATTGGTGGAATGCTGCAAGTAAAGCAGCATTTTGCTTCAACAGCTATTGCACCAATCGTTTTGAATCTCTGTTTAATCATCAGTTTGTTTGTGCCTTACGTAAAAACTCCAGCGCACAACCTTTCTATAGCTGTCCTTATAGGAGGAATTTTCCAGCTACTTTTGATACTATTTAGTGCATACAAGTTAAAGGCAGCTTTTTCTTTTAGCCTTGAATTAAGCAATGAAGTAAGGTTGTTTTTTAAGCGTGTGATACCTGCAATTATCAACAATTGTGTAACTCAAATAAGTGTATGGATTGACACAATCATGGCGAGTTTTATACCAAATGCGGTGTCCTATATATATTATGCCGATAGACTAAATCAACTACCGCAGGGAATAATCGGTACTGCAATCGGTACAGTGCTTCTTCCTTTAATTTCAAAACAGGTAAATAATACTGAAAATATAGTCAAAATACAGAACAAGGCTCTCAACATAGGATTAATGTTAATTATGCCAACAACTGCTGCCTTTATTATTATTCCCGACATAATTTTACTTACGCTTTTTTCTTACGGCCGGTTTGATCATTATGCAGTGCAGCAAACTGCTCCCACGTTAATAGCATTTTCTCTTTCTTTACCTGCATTTATTATAAATAAAGTATTGCTACCCACGTTTTTTGCTAAAGGCAATCTAAAAATACCAACTATGTTCTCACTAATGTGCCTTGGAATTAATGTAGTGCTAAACCTTTTGTTAATGAACGAGTATCAGCACACGGGGATTGCTATCGCTACTTCCGTTTCCACTTGGATAAACTCCATTCTATTAATTAGTTATTTAACAATAAATAAAATGTATAAGGTTAGCCAAGCGTTATTGTTAAATATCATGAAAATTTTTGTAGCAACGGTAGTCATGTCAATAGCCCTTTATATTTTTAATTCTTTGTTGGCAGGATTATTTTTTGATAAAATATTGGCTCGTATTGTTTATTTAACGACTTTAATAGCTTTGAGTGTTATTGTTTATTTTGGTATTCTCTATTTAATGTTTAGAGGAAATTTGAATAATTTGAAATATGTATAAACTAGATCTTTTGCTAAAGGAACAGCAAACGGTGTCATCCCAGTGCTTGACACTGGGATCCAGATATAAAAATATTTGCAAATTATGCAATAGACAACAGATTCTAGGAGCATACGCTGAAATAATGCTCATGATGAAAATAAGATGGATCCCATTGTCACGCACTGGGATGACAAGACGAAGAGATGCCGGAATGAGAGGTCTACTATGAAACTTTCTTTATACGCCATATTATCAATTTCTTTAGTATTAGTCCTTCTTCATGTTGCCGCAGTTTTTAAGGATTGGAGTGACTACAGGGAATATATCATAAAAGAGTTGGAGAGAACGTATGATGCTAAAGTGCATATTGGAGGGAAAGTTGAAGTTTCACTCATTACTCCAAAGCTCACTATTCATAATGTATATATACAATACAACGAAAATAAAGAGCAAAAGCTATCAGATTTAATTAGTGTAAGAAAAATTGAAATAAGGCCATCGTTCCTATCGTTGCTTTTATTCTCGTTGCAACCAAAGTCAATCACATTGTTTGGCATGAAAAGCAATAAAGAAAATTTAATTAATATTATAAATACAAAAGCCAGTGGTAACACAGTCGATATAGTAATAAAAGACAGCCAAGTAAGTTTTAAGAATGATTTCGCTAATTATAGCAGCATTGTTAATATAAAGGAAGTTGCTGTAAAAAAAAATAGGCAATTCTCTGGTAAAGTAAAGGTAGGTGATAATAATTACGATTTTTCAGGAAAGGTTAATATCACAAAAAAGAATGCATACATTAGTGTTGAATCAAATTTTGTAAATTTGCTATTTACAGGTAATAGAAATCAAGAAGAACTCCAGGGTAATTTAACACTAACGATTAATAATAGTTCCGGTTCTGTGAGTGATTTAGCAAAAATCATTAATCTTAGCTTTCTCTCTTGTGTTATTCCTAGTGAAAATATTGAGATATCATCTAATATCAACCTCGATGAAAATGAGTTTACGGTAACTGACTTGAAAATTGATTCCAAAAGCATGCAAGCCAGCGGTACAATACAAAATGATAGAAAAAGCGATCACACTAATTTCAATATTAGCTTCAGTAAAGTTGACTTAGATTCCATACAAGACAATTCACAAAAAACAACGAATATAAAAGACCTTCTGGAATTTTTTAGAGCAGTTGTGCCAAAGAACTTGAGCTTAAATTTTAATATGGAAGCTTCTAACATTCAATATCAAAACAAAATATTGGACAATTTCCGTGCTGTACTAAAATCCACTGATGGCAAAGTAAAAGTTAATACGCTTCTCAAATTTCCTGGAATCAATAATATATCTTATTTATCAGGAGAGATCTCAAACAATAATGCCCTATCTGAATTCAACGGTGATTTGTTAGTAGAAGGAAATGATTTTGAGTCATTCATTTCATGTTTTTTTCCTTCTATAAAGATGAAAGAAAACCAGAAAAATCAATTTACACTAAGTTCTAAACTGCACCTTGCACCAAGAATATTATCTATCTCAGACATTAGACTGCTAAATAATAAGGAATCCTTGCAAGGGTCAATTAGAGTAAGCCACACAAAAAAACGCAGTGTGATTGATGGTAAATTTAGCATGCATAATCTTGATGCAGATAAATATGATCATTCATTATTTAGCAGTTTATCTAAAATGCAACGGCTGAAAAATTTTCAGTATGATGCAAATATAAAGGCCAGTGTTAATAACCTTACATTGAATGATACGAAAATTAAAAATTTGGATTTTTTGCTGAAAATGGAAAAAGGTAAGCTAGTTGCAGATAAAATAAAACTATCTGGAGAAGATTTCGATATTACCGGTAATGCAAAAATATTAGTAGATCAAAAATACGCCAAACCTTTATTAGATGTGAACCTTACGGGCAATAAATTTAATGGAAATATCTTTAAATTACCAAATTTAGTAGAGGTAAAAAGAAATTCAAGAAATGAGATAGATCAAATTCAATGGTCAACAAAGCAGCTTGATTTTTTGGATGACAAAGAAGGCTTTGATGCAAATGTGCAAATCAATACTGCAGAATTTAAAACCGAGCAGAATGTTTTGAAAGATTTTAATTTGGATGCGGTAATGAGAAACAACGTTATCACTATCAGGCAGGCAAGTTACGTATTAGAACACGGGCAAGTGTTTTTTCAGGGTTATTTAAGATCAGACTCAATGAATACAAGATTTTCTATTGTAAATTTGGACACTAAAAAGATTGGTAAGGTTATAGGAATTGACAATGTAAATGGTCAGATAAGCTTAAGTGGTGCAATCAAAACTCAAGGAAAAAGTTTTCATGATTGGGCTAATAGCTTATCAGGAGATGTAAACTTACAAGCGCAGGGAATAGAAGTTACTAATGTAGATTTCAATTCATTTATCGCTAATTTGTTAAGCAGTAAGAATAAGTCTGAAATTTCCACATTTGCTTATGTTGATATATATAATGGCAGTACATTTTTTGAAAATATTAGCGGAAAAGCAAGTATTAAGAGTGGTATATGTTCAACTAGTTTACAATTCGGGATTGATCAAGCATCAGGGTCGATCTCTTCTAATTTAACCTTATCTAACTTCGCTTTAGCTTCTATATTCAGGTTCTTTTTCATACCACCAAACTATAGTAATCCAATCTATATCGATATGCATTTGGATGGCCCTATTTGGCGTCCTAAGATGAGTTTTGATGTAGACCAAATCTTCATCGCTCTGGTTGGCAAGAGGAATAGTTAATTTACTAACATCTGTTTATAAGAGTCATATGTGCTTGACACCTGGTTAATATTAGGTTAATATATTGATATGAGCGTTAAGTTGTAGGTAAAAAAAAATGTTTAGTATGTTTTCGAATCTTTTTGGCAAAAATTCTAATAATTCAAGTGTTATTGGAAGTGATGTAGAAGTTAGCCCTATAAAAGAAACAGTGACTCCTGTAGATATTGATGAGGGTTTTGAAGAGATTGATCTTGCAGAAATTGATGAGAAAGAATTTTTTGAATGTGCAGCAACACAAGAAGAACTAAATTCGTTGCTTGAATCTGAATCACAAGGTAAAACTATTTCTTATGCCCTTAAGCCATTGCTTTATACTGCAAAATATGGAGCTAAAGCGCTATCAGCAACAACGGTAGTTGTATCGTACGCCTTAAATGGGGCTTCATATGGTATAGCTGGTATATCTTATATTCCTCATGGTGCATCAAAAGTGCTTAAAAAATGCAAAGGAGAAGATAAAAACACAGTAGGGTATAAAATTACCACTTCTTCTCAGAACTTACTAGATTTTACGTCAGGTGCTATATATACTGTGTCATAGTACCATATGGTGCTGGAGTAGTTTTAAATGGAGTGTCTGGTATAGCGAATCAATTAGATTCCTCTTTATCTCCTGAAAAAATAGAGCAGATCTGCACTAAATCAGATTTGTTTGTAGACAACTTATCCAGTAAATTAAAGGGAATAAAAATAGAGAATTTTTCACAAGCTCTAGCGGTAGCTTGTTAGGCGTGTACGGTTTAGGAGACAATAAACTCATCTGAACGGATATCTTCAAGCATATCTGTTCAATGGTGCGGTAGAAAATGGTTGCGCAGACAAAGTTGCTATAGCTAGTGCAACCCTACGTCACACCGCCGCGGCGCTAACATGTAGCAGAATGACGAACCCTCGGTAAACCCAAAACTATAGGATAAAATAGACTAAATATGGTGTAATTTGGCTGATTTTTTTAATATTTTACAAAGTACAAAGCAAAAACTTAAACTCTTTTAAGTTGTCTTTTAGCCGCACAACTGAACGGATCAAACTTAACCTAACTCATCACCACCTGGCAGTGGTGGCAAGCCAAATGCTTCCCTTTTTTCATTGAGTGTCATAAAGCTTGCGTTTTCTACGTATTTCCACAACTTTTGCCTCTTTTCCATGAGAATTTCTATTGCATCTTTGTCGTACGACAAGCACAGATCCTCGCCAAATTTTGGTGTTAGCCAAGAATTCAGGTGACAGATAATATTTTCTAGCGTTGGTAAAACCGTCTGTTCCCAGAGGGATAAGCGTGCTTCGACTAAATTGCTATAAGTGTTATCACCTGGTATGCCAAGCAACTGCGGCGGGACACCAAAAGCCAGGGCAATATCGCGGGCTGAACTGTGTTTGGACTCAATAAAATCCATATCCCTTGGTGATAAGCTCATTTCTTTCCACTCCAAGCCTCCTTCAAGCAATATCGGTCTTCCAGCATTGACAGAACCTGAATAATGATCATTTATTTGCTCTTTTAAGCGTTGGTACTGCTCTTGACTTAAACTTCCACCACTCCCGTCCTTCGCTGATTTCACAACTATTGCACCACTTGGTCTTGCCCCATTTTGCAACATCGCTTGATTCCAAGCACCCGCCTGATTATGCTGATCTATACTGTATGCAGCTGCCTCAATTGGTGATAATCCATACCAATCATTCAAAGGGTTAAAGGTCTTTAGGTGCAACACTGCTGAACGTCCGGTTAGTTTATCAACTTTAAAGTCATAACCGTTGTTATTTATGGTATAACGATAGATATAAGGAACGTTATTTCTCCCTGGAACAATTTCAACCCTATCAGGGCGCAGAAGATAAAGCTCTGTTGGTGGTTTTCTATTGTTCTGCGACTCAACCATCAATATATAAGAATTGCCGTTAACTAACCGATAAGTTACAATCCCCTCAATAAATTCCGATTTTGATGTCATTGGATTAGGAGAATAAAGTAATTTCAGTAATGGATGGGCTTTTAGTTGCGATTTTCCCTGTTCAGTAAGCTGGCAGAGAGTAAAAGGTACCGAAGATGCAGCACTTGCAATCATATTAATTGCTCGAAAGGCAATAACATTTTTTATGTAACCTTCCTCAGCAAAACTTACATAATCACGCTTACTCCAACTTGGCTCCATCATTAGTTGCAAAGCAGAATATTTAGTAAATACTGCGCTTTTTTTTCTTTGAAAGATGTTGAAATTCATATGTGCCTCCTAAAAAATTGAATTTGTGGTAGAATTATATCAATTGGTGTCACAGGAAGGATATACTAACGTACGAACATTATGTTTGAGAGCAATCTCTACACAGTAGTTAAATGGCAGGCACAATAAGGGGTAGCAAAAAGAATGAGCTTTTTTTTTGAGCTGAGTGAAGCCACCTAAGGTAGAAAATGAATCAGGAAGGAGTAAAAATATATTTAATGTTTATATGATGTACTTACTTATAAATATCTTTTCTGTGTCCTATCTCTGTGATAACCACTTCATATTTTATAATATTTACGGAATAGATAACGCGATAATCACCTACCCTTAATCTTCTTTGTCCTTTAAATCTGTAATATAATGGCTCACCAAGGTTAATGGGATCAATTGTAAGGCGCTTATTTATCGCATTTATGATCCTTAATCTTATTGTTTTTGGAAGAGCTGGAAGGTCTTTCTCAAGAACGCTTTCTATGAAGATAATATTGTATTCCAGTCTACATCCTCACTTCTAATTTTCTTTACACCTGAAACATTACGTTTAGCAGCACGCTCAATTAGTATTTTATCTTCCTCATTTTCAATTGCTTCTTGTATTAGCTTCTCTGTTAGTTCTTTAATGGACTTATTTCTTATTTTAGCTAGTCCAGCAAGACACTCTGAAATTTCGTTGTTGAAAGTTATGCTAAATTTTGAGTTTGCCATATATTTTACCTAAAATCTACTAATAATTATACAACATTTTTCTGAATTTTTCAATAAAAAAAGTTGCCTATACGTAAAGAGGACCTGTGTTGACAAACAATTAAACATTTGTCATGTACTATGTTTGTTAAGGAGAAATAGCACAGAAGTTAGTATTAAGTATATTAGGAATAAGAAAGGCTGCGCTCAGTGTTACACACTGGAATAACAGGAAAAAACGAACTGCTATACTAAAAAAAAAGAAATAGAATATGACAGAATGGCTAATATCTAATCAGCTTATTGATTATAACTGTGCCGTAAAATCTATGGAAGAAAAAATTCAACAAATTTACAATAATTCAGCAGACGAATTGGTATGGCTACTCCAGCATCCTCCACTTTATACTGCAGGAATCAGTGCAACAGATGATGATATTGTTGAAAAACTATTTCCTATATATAAAACAGGAAGGGGTGGTAAACACACATATCATGGTCCAGGACAGCGCATCATATATTTAATGTTAAACCTTAAAAAAAGAAATAAATGCGACATAAAGCTATATATTAGAGACCTAAGTAAGTGGATAATAAATGTTTTAAAGCAATTTAATATACTTGGAGAATTTAAAGAGGATAGAATAGGTGTTTGGGTGAATAACAATGGAGTAGAAAAAAAAATTGCAGCTTTTGGTATTCGCTTAAGAAAATGGGTAACTTATCATGGCATAGCGCTTAACGTCTTTCCAGATCTCTCTCACTATAAGGGTATTATTCCTTGTGGACTGCAAGGTTATGGCGTCACATCAATGGAAGAACTAGGAGTGAAAGTTCCACTCTCTGAATTGGATGATATACTAAAAAAAGAGTTTTATAAGATATTTTAATGATCATTTACCTTTTATATTTTATTTTCACTTTATGTGCTAACACAGGTATTCATGCAATCGACCGAGTTGATATTATTGCTCCTTCTTCCAAGGGAAAAGAATCAGATCTGACTACTATAAAAGAATATGTAGAAGCTTCGGATTTTAATCCCCATATTTCGGAAAAAATATATAGTAATGACAATCCATTTTATTCCAACTCTGATGAATTCAGAGCAAATGATTTGGTTAGTGCACTAACTAATGATAGTAAAATAATTTGGTGTATCAGAGGAGGAGAAGGGGCTTCTCGGTTAATTCCCTATCTAGAAAAGTTACCCAATGATAAAAAAGAAAGGATTGCTCAAAACAAAAAAATCCTCATAGGCTATAGCGATATAACTGCCTTGCACATCTATCTACAAGCTAAATATGATTGGCAAACTC
Organism: Wolbachia endosymbiont (group A) of Sphaerophoria taeniata; assembly: GCF_947250735.1. Classification (NCBI taxonomy): domain Bacteria; kingdom Pseudomonadati; phylum Pseudomonadota; class Alphaproteobacteria; order Rickettsiales; family Anaplasmataceae; genus Wolbachia; species Wolbachia endosymbiont (group A) of Sphaerophoria taeniata. The sequence continues at coordinate 288,731 of NZ_OX366344.1, read as the reverse complement.
TTCACGGCACCATGTTGGAAATGATAGTAAATAGCTCCGTTTCTGAAAGCTCTGTTGAAAAATTGAAAGAGTTAATTCTTAACAAGCGGGATTCTATCAGATTTGATAACCTAAAGATGATAAACAATGGCATTAGACTAAAAGATGACAGATTAGAGTCTAAAGTCATCGGTGGTAATATGACTTTAGTTGAAAATAGTATAGGAACCGCTTGGCAAATAAATGCGAAAGGTAAAATTCTATTTTTAGAGGACATAAGAGTTTACCCATACGCAATAGAGCGCAGTTTAGATCACCTAAAACAAGCTCACATTTTTGATGGAGTGCATGCAGTAATCTTTGGGGATTTCGTTAACTGTTATAATGATAATCTTGTTGAAGTTGTAAAAGAAAGGCTTGCAAAAAGTGTTAACTTTCCTGTATTTACAATGAAAGGGGTAGGCCATGGACATACAAATGACCCTTTACCTCTTAACACTCACGCTATTATTAGCGTTCAAGACGAAAAAGAAGGTTTGTTTTTTATGGATGTGCAGAATGTTAGCTAATCTTATAGCTAATGCGAGCTCTACGTCATGCCGCCACGGTATCTCTTAGCCGCTAACACGTACTTAACCGTCATACCGCGATTCATTCGCGGTATCTCTAGATCCCGCTAACACGTAGCGGGATGACGAGTTATTATACCGCCGCGAACCGTCATGCCGCCGCGGTATCTCTTAGCCGCTAACACGTAGCGGGATACTTAACCGTCATACCGCGATTCATTCGCGGTATCTCTAGATCCCGCTAACACGTACTTAACCGTCATACTGCCGCGGCGCTAACAACTGTACGAACGTTGTAGTTTGGGCCACCAGTGGGGTGTCATCCATAAGTGTTGAAAGTGCTATAAGTGGCATTATATAAGGTGGTTAACGGCATAAATTTCAATGGTAATAAAATAAATTAAAAAAGCGCCTTTTTGCCTGTGGTTAGAAGGTTTAAGCGAATTTTCGACGTGGTTTATCTGCTTTCCCAACAACGAAGGTTGATATCAAGAGGAGATTTACATACCATTAATCACCTTGTGTGATTGCACTTTCAACACTTATGGGTGTCATCCCAGTGCCCAGACACTGGGATCCAGCTTCTATGCAACTTAATTAAAAACGTTTGTTTTAGCGTAAGACAACTACCTTTAGCTCATCAGCTCAGTTATAAGCAAAATTTCTGGATCCCAGTGTCTGGGCACTGGGATGACACCATTTGCTGTGCAATTTACCTTCAAAAACGAATTTTCGTACAGCTATGAGTGAGATCAAAGAATTGCAGAATTAAGTGTGAATGGTTACAGAGTAATTTCAAAGTGCATTTGCAGTTGGACTGGCTGAATGGATATACTTAATGAAAGTCCCATTTCACGGTGTTCAAATCTACTCCTTCTTGTACCATCTCCCAAAGTGGGCTCATTTCTCTCAGTCGGCCAATATTTTTAGCAACAAGATCTGCTGCGTACAAAACTTCTTCTTTAGTTGTAAATCGGCCTAGGCCAAATCTAATTGATGAATGCTCAAGGTCGTGGCCATTATTTAGCGACCGTATGACATAGGAAGGCTCAAGAGACGCAGACGTGCACGCAGAACCAGAACTTACTGCTAAATCCTTGATTGCCATGATGAGAGACTCACCCTCAACATAGGGAAAGCTCAAGTTTAGGTTGCCAGGAATTCTATTTTCATAATCACCATTTAAAACGATATCAGGAAATGCTTCTTTTATCTTACTGTACAAAATATCTCTCAGTCCTTCCAATTTGCTTGCTTCTGTTTCCATTTCTTCTTTAGCGATACGTGCCGCTTCACCAAAACCAACTGCAAGAGGTGTTGGAACTGTTCCAGAACGCATACCTCTTTCTTGTCCACCACCACTAATCAATGGTATTAGCCTAACACGAGGATTCTTTCTACGGACATATAATGCGCCTATTCCCATAGGTCCATAAATTTTGTGGCTAGAGAGACTCATAAGATCAATGCACATCTCATTAACATCAATTGGAACTTTTCCAAAGCTTTGAGCTGCATCTGTATGGAAAAATATATTATGCTTCCTGCATATTTTACCAATCTCCTTTACAGGCTGAATTACTCCGATTTCATTATTTACCATCATCACTGAAACCAGGATTGTTTTATCAGTAATTGCTTCCTCAAGCTTTGATAAATCTATAATTCCGTTTTGCTTAACAGGCAAATATGTAACTTTAAAGCCTTCATTTTCCAGATGCCGACAAGAATCCAGAACACACTTATGCTCCGTGCAGACAGTTATTATATGATTTCCTTTATTTTTGTAAAAGTGAGCAATGCCCTTGATTGCTGTATTATTTGACTCAGTTGCACCTGAGGTAAAGATAATTTCTTTGCTATCTGCGTTCACCAGATCAGCGATGTGTTTCCTTGCTTTTTCCACTGCTTCTTCAGCAGTCCAACCAAATGAATGGCTGCGAGAGTGTGCATTACTGAACTCACCAAAATAAGGTATCATTACCTCCAAAACACGGGGATCCACTTTAGTAGTAGATTGATAATCAAGAAATATTGGTAATTTTATTTTAGTATCATATATTTTCTTACTTTCAACATTCATAAAGCTACCACAGGGACAAAATTTACAACTATTTAATAGCACTAAAACTTAATTTTTTCAAGGTATAATCTTGCATCAACAAACATTGTCACCAAAGGGATGTGTGTATGACGCTGGTTCACTCTGTGATGGTGTCATTCCAGCGCCCCTATGATGTCATCCGAGTAGCTCCTTTTTTTGTCATCCGAGTAGCTGACACTGGTTCACTCTATAATAGTATCATCCGAGTAGCCCCTTCTTGTATCTTGTCAAAAGCATCTAATGTTTTAAGCTTAAGCATTAGGTGGAGAAGGGAGGAACTCTGTGCTTCTTCTTAGATATAAAATCTGTAGAGGAGATAAGAATTCCCTTCTCAAAAGTATAGGCTGGACGGTATCGTAGAAAGACCTGAATGGTTCTAATTCTGTATTCACAAGACTAGCCTTACTTTTCATTTTTAATGGTAACGTATGGGGTTATATATGATCAACAACTTTTTGGGCATAGATATATCAAAAGATCGCTTTGATGTTTTTCTCTCATTTATAAGCAAAAAAGGAAAGCGTGAAATTAGAAAAAGAAGCTTTAAGAACGATGATCATGGGTTTCAAAGTCTACTGAATTTTCTACACAAACATAATGTAGAAAAAGTAAAAACCTGCATGGAATCTACTGGTTGTTATAGCGAAGCACTGGCTGAATTTCTACACAATGCTGGACATTTTGTAAGTGTTGTAAATCCTTATTGCATAAAATCTTATGCAAGGAGTAAGCTGATACGACAAAAGAATGATCAGACCGATGCAGAAGTTATTGCTGATTATTGCCAAAGACAGGAACCTTCTAGTTGGACACCACCTTCTCCTGAAATGAAAAAATTAAAACATCTTTATCGTTGCTCAGTTGCGTTAAAAGATGAGTTAACATTAGTAAATAACCACTTAGAAAAAAAAGAGAGACTGCCTAAAGAAGTTGCAAATGCTTGGGAAGACCTTGCAATGAATATAGCTCAAAAAATAGAAACAATAAAAAACTCCGTACGTGAACTATTAAATCAACACAAAGAATTGTTGGAAAATTTTCAACTTCTATTGACTATTCCAGGCATAGGAGAAGAATCAGCAATAGCTATTTTAGCTGAAGTTTCTGATATAGAGGTTTTTAGAGATGCCAGGCAATTGGCAGCATATACAGGAGTTATACCACGAAATATGACGTCAGGTTCCTCTGTATATGCCAAACCCAGATTAAGTAAATCCGGTTCACAAACATTACGTAAGGCACTTTTCTTTCCTGCCATAGTAGCTAAGAATCACAATCCTATCATTATGAGCTTTTGCCAAAGATTAAAGGAAAAGGGTAAGCATAATATGGCCATCGTTGGTGCTGCAATGCGTAAGCTACTCCATATCATTTTCGGTATTCTGACATCCAAAAGTGCTTTTGATCCTAACCATATCAAAAACTACAGGGCTAGGAGGTTGACTGAAGGTTTAGTACTTTAAAATCAAAAATGCTTCCTATCTATCTTATGTAAAGTGGTATCTTACACAAATTTATTGAATGTTGTTGGTTATATGACGTGTTGCTTGGGTCAGCTATACTTGCTTCCCTGTATTAGATGTAGGCCGAGTTGTGGTCGTGATAAATGTGGTCGCTTGCGCAATCGAACATTTTCACAAAGCCATTTTCCAGATAAGAGTTATATTCATTATGTTGACCTAAAAATATAGTGCTATCTTGTGTTTCTAGGCTGACCTCATTTGTACCTGACAGCAACCCATAGTTTAAGTCACCTATCTTACTAATGCTACTTATCACTTTACCATTATCATTATTAGATATAGCTAGATCATAATGATTGCCATCCTTCACTATCTTAATAGATACCTTATCCGCAGGTAATAATATACATTTTCCCGCATCACTATCGCGAATTACAAATTTGCCATCTTTAAAGTAATATTTGTCTTCGGGCAAAGCACCAACCTTATATCCCGATTCAGCCAATTTGTGCAAGAACTTTAACACAGAGTTTTTATCTTCCCCTTCTGCCCTATTGTACAAAGCTTTTAGGTCATGATAATCTATGGTTACATTTGCCTTGTGCTTCCCTTCTGAGTCCTGCTCGTAGCTCTTTTCTATTTTCAAGATTGTATCTTTCAATACCTGCTCTTTCTCTTCCACTGAAGATGACCTTTTTGCCCTTGTTGGAATTTGTGGCTGATCAGACTGCATTTCACTATTGTCGTTTGATACAGTTCTCTCTTCAGCAGCTTGTGCAACAACATTAGTAGTATTGTGACTTATGTGTGATGTATCAACTTCTGTCTTAGTTTCACTTACTTGCCCTTTTGGACTTTCGGTTTGTTTCTCTTTTGTGAATATTCTCTGATAGTCCGTGTAGCCTCTATTAGTGTCACCGATATCACCATCACCTTGATCGAAAGTTATTTTTTTACTTCCATTCCCCATGTCCTCAATTTCAACTTGAGGAGAAACAGATGCGAGGAAATCGTTATAACTGTAGTTGTAGTCAGCAGAAAAGAATATTTTCCCTTTGAAGTTATGGAAATTATTAGATAACATTCCAATTTCTTCATCAGTATCACCATCAAATAGTTTTACTTTAGTGAAATATGCTTGATCTTTTATTCTAACTATTTCACCGCTAGAGTTTCTTTGTATTTGGTAATCATTTGGGTCGTACTTTATAGCAAAAAGTTTGCCAGAGCCATATTTCTCTAAGTTTATAAGGCCCACATTTACATGTTTATGGGAATAATCTCTCTTCTCATATTCATGTGCAAATATTGGATCTATATATCTATATTCATCTGGTATGCCATTATACTCTCTCCCTTCAGAATCAGATGGTGCTAACTTATATTGTCCATCCTTTTGCACTAACTTTAGATGAGTAACTTTTTCAGGTAACTCATAGCGCACATTTTTTCCGTGATCATGAATGAACAAGTTACTTCCATTTGTAATTTCACCTCTTTCATTTTTCACCTCTTCGGTAATATAAAAGCCCATATTTTTGAATTCATGTAAGCGCTCGTCTCCTTGCTTTACAACCGCTTCGTATACATCGTCTTCTGTCCTGTCGGTTCCCTTATTATCTAGTAGTTTTCCTTTTTCTACGATTACTCCATTTGCCTTTTGCTCATCAGAATATTGGGCATGCTCTGAATCCTGATGATTCAAAATTTTGGTACCTCTAAGGAGCAGAGAATCTAAATCTTTTTGGATGTGTCCAGTGCTAGGATGCAACAATTCATTTTCATGTAAATGTGCTTCATCAAAGTATTCATCGCGTTCAACTGTTCTGCCATCTATCAGAGAAGCTTTATAATGACCATTTTCTTTTGTAACCGCCATATAAGCACCACCATCATATTGAACATTTAAGTTGTGCAATATATCCTCAAAAACAAAAGTTTCTTTAGTTTGGCCTTCAACTTGCTTAAAAAATCCTGATTCGCTCAATAACTCTCCAAGCTTTGCATTTCCGTCATATATAGACAGTGCACCCATATTTCCTTGACCATGAGCTTGCATAGAAAAAATCTTACCTTCTTGTAGATCAATATGAGTACCTCTGATTAAGTTTGGATCGATATTGACCAGCCCATCTAATATTTTTGCTGCTTGGGAATTATTTTCAATCTTATCAACAGCTTTGTTTTTTAGTTGATCAAACTCTAAAAATGCTGGTCTGTATTTTGTATTTTCCTCATTACGTAACTCTTCAATAGTAATCTCTCCTTTATGATATTTTTGATACATTTCACCACGTTCTTTATTCAAATTATCAAACTCATCTACCTGATTCTTAATTTCTGTATCATATTTTGATAATATCCTTAAAGCCTGATTTTTATACTCTTGACTGTTTTGGTACTCATTACCTTGTTGGTCAGAGTAAGTCAGCTTAACCTGCCCATCAGCAGTTTTTACTGCCTTTAAGAAATGATATTCCTTTGATATATCGAGGTTATCATTTGTTGCCCTATTAACAGCACGAGCATAATCATAAAACGACACATGTTCTACAGGAGAAAAACTTCCAACGTTTTCTCCATCTATTTTTTCTATATTTGCTTTATAGTAGGATATGTTTTTAATTTCTCCACCCACTATTTCTTGACCAGTTGCTATAAAATCTCCTTTTGTAACTTGTAGGGCATTAATTTCTTCCATAGCAGTTTCTGTATCATTCTCAGCAAGCCAACTTTTGAAGTCAGCATCATGTCCTTTTATGTCTTTCAAGAAACTTTTTGACTCATCTGAGTTACCTTGACGTAAAGCATCTAGGTAGTCTCTTAATAAACTAGGATCTTTTTCCTGTAAGTACATTATCAACGCATGACCTGTTTTATAAACCAGGCTATTTGCTTCGCTGTCCTTTGAATATTCTAAACTTAAAATTTTATCTAAATCCAAATTTTCAGCTTCAGTTTTGTCGATACTTGATCCTTGAGAATTGAATTTATGATCTGAATGATGCTCAAAGTAATCTGCAATTCCTTCCATTAATACTGTAGGTAGGTGCTTACCTCCTGTAGCCAAGTAAGTTAAACCATGTGCAAATTCATGCTGAAGGTTATGAACGCCACCTTGCTGATAGACATACATTTCAGCAAAAACATCAGCTTCTCCTTTGTAGTAACATTTACCACCTTCATCTCCAAGGTAAGAACCAAAACGCTCGCTTCCGCCAAGGTGAGTGTAATCATCCTTGTCATCAAACATATAAATTTTAAATGTTTGTTCTGAGTTGCTGTGTTCTAACTTGAATGTATCTTTAAAACTAGTAGCTGTTTCTTTTATCTCACTTTCAATTGTTGCAATTTTACTTGCTCTTAAATTATGAGAATAAACTTCTACTTTAATATTTAAATCTTTAACTTCTACAACATGTGGCGAATTAAACCCTTTGCCGTTATTGTTAAAGTATTCTTCTTTAGTTATATTTTTATTTATTTGTTGATTGATTGTCATAATTCTAACCTCTAATTTATTAACTCTTCAAATATAAGGTGATCTCTACTAAAAAAGTGTGAATTTTCATATTGGTATAATCTATATCTTAGTGAAGAAATATAAGTAATTAATTTAATATGAACAATATAAGATATAGCTATAACTAAAGCAATTTAGATTTACCGATAATTTGGTAAGCTATGAACTCGTCATTCCGCTACGTGTTAGCGGAATCTATGCTGAGATGCCGCGAATGAATCGCGGTATGACGTAGGAAAACCTGACCTGCACTAGCTATAGGCTCTATAGCTTGACCACAAAAAAAATCTAAATTCTAACGTTACATTAGGATAGGGTAAGAATTTAAAAGCAAATTGACTTTCATTCCACCAAAGCACTATACTAAAACCACGATGGGTAATTAGCTCAGTTGGTAGAGCACTTGCTTGACGTGCAAGCGGTCGCTGGTTCGAACCCAGTGTTACCCACGTTTTTGTTCATGAAAAGATTTTATATGACAGCAGTGCATAACGGCAAACACTCAGCAGCACAGTCCAAGCGCTTAATCTATTCCATAATAATAGTTGCGATAACAATGTTTATGGAAATAGTAGGTGGAATAATTTCACATTCGCTTGCTCTACTATCAGATGCAGGGCATATGCTCACTGACCTCTTTGCCTTAGTTTTAAGCTGGTTGGCACACAAATTTTCAGCTAAGAAATCTGATTTGCAAAGATCATACGGGTATCATCGGTTGCAGATAATTGCAGCATTTGTTAATGGTTTAACTTTATTCTTCATTGCAGTAATCATTATAATTGAGTCAATAAAAAGATTTATTTTTCCGGTAAATGTTGAGTGGAAAGTAATGTTAGTAATTGCTACACTTGGCCTGATCTCTAATATTATAGTCTTTTTTATATTACATAGTAAATGCGAGAGCAATATAAACATAAAAAGTGCTGTACTACACGTTATAGGAGATATTTTAGGTTCTGTAGCTGCTATACTTGCATCCATAATTATCATGTTTACTGGATGGCAAATGGTGGATCCGATTTTATCGGTATTTGTCAGTGTAATCATTTTGAATAGTGGCTACAAAATTCTAAAGAATTCTTGCCACATACTTCTTGAAGGCACACCTGAAGGGATATCTACTGAGGAAATAAAAAGTAAGATCACATCAGAATTATCTGAAGTGATAGATGTGCACCACATACATGCATGGTCACTGTCTGATAATTATTTTATAATTACCATGCATGCCAAAGTAAAGCAAGATGCACAACACACTGATATTTTGTATGAGATAAAAAAAATACTACTAAATAGGTTCGAGATAGCACACTCTACAGTCGAGATCGAATACGATGAGTGTGCGGATAATAAGATACTTAAACATTGACGTTTTAAATTACTATGCTATTACTAGAGTGTAATGATGTTGAAGATAAGCTATGATAGGTATTTCTCAATTACAATTTCCTTCAAAGGAATCTAGCAGGCTAAAGTTTGTTAGTTACTTTGCAACTTTTGTTTCTTTAAGCATTATCACTAGCCCTGTTAATGTTCTTTTTTCTCTTGGTACTATATTCTTCAGGTCTGAAATTAAAACTCTTTATATCTACAAAGAAATAAAAGCGGCAAAACAGCAAAAAATGAGCAAAAGGGAATATTGGGAAATATTTTTTAAGAACAATGCAATCAAGGTAGCAGCCTTCCTCTTGTTTTCTGCTTTCATAACATATCTCACTTTCACCTCCACTTTCTTACTAATTTCGTTACTGGGAACTATACCACTTACAATGCTATTAATTTTATTGCAGAGTGAACTAAGGCCAAAAGATTTTAACCCATTTACGCTGCTTAAAGCTTCTATAAATTTCTTTTTGGAAGGTATAAAAGAGAATTTACGTGGTATGGTTAATAGTTTTGATGTTAAGCTCGAACATTTGCTTCCTCATAAATTAAATGATGATATCAATAATAACGTTCACAAATTAAGACATAAGTATAGTGAACAAGTACCTGAAGACGTAATCAAAAATGATGAATATATTCAATTCATTGGACATATAGATAGTTCATATGAGTTTAGTGATGAAAATAAAGGAAGAGTAATTACATTTTTAAATGACTTTTGCAAAGATGATCAAAAGCATAGCTCTGGCTTTACAGGTGGACAGATTTTACTTTTAGTTCTGAAAGCCTGCAATGATGGAGACAGAGAAGCTGTAAAAAATAAAAAAGACGCGTTAATTACAAATTTGCTTGATAGCCAAACTTTCTCTAGAAAAGAGCGAATCCCTAACACCTGTTTTACCGGTATTGTCTACAGGATGTTAAGTACGCTAGAGGGTATTCATCCTGATCCAGAAATTAGATTTACTCCCCCAAGGGAAATGTTGCTCTCAGAAGCACAAAATAAAGCACGTGAGTTTATATTAGACAAGTTAAAAAACAAGAAAAACAATAAAGAAATCTTTAATGCTTGGTATAAGGTTCAGAACAATCCTGGTGACAATGAAAGTCAAAAAATAGTTGATGATTTCATTTCAGAAGTAAGTATTCCCTTAATGAGAAAATTACTGAGTTTTACTTCTCAATATAGTGAACAAATTGTGCTGACGTTAATGAAAAATATTAGCCCTATAAAGTTAAATAAATTACAATGTTGTGAGCTGGTTCAGCACATGAGAAATAAACTGCAGGAGCATGATTTAGATGACCAAGAAAGTTTACTTGAAAGTATTAAAGAAAAAGTATTCTTGGGACTATTAAATCGAGATTTACTTAGGACAGATTTTTCTCTCAAGGGTTCATCTTTGGATGAAGCTAAGAGAGTAGCTGACACGATAATAGTGAAAGAAGTAAAGGAATTTAAATTAAAAGCTGAGAGGACTATTGAAGGTCAAGTGGTTAGAATGTTAGATAAGTTAAAGATGCTGCCACAAAGTAAAAGATGCTATAGAGTATATGTAGAACTCAGTAAAAATAACGAAAATGATAAGGAAAAAATAAAGAAAATTTTGCAAGAAAGGTTAGAAGTAACAAAAGCAGCAATGGATGAAATGTTAAAAAAAGAAGCTTCACATAAGCTAGAGTTAGAAATTGAAAGTGTATATGAAGGAAATAAAGATCATGTTACTCAACTTTATGAAAAAATAAAGGAAGCGAAGCAAGGATTTATTGAAGACGGACTTTTAACACCTCAAGAAGTAGAGAATATAACAAAAGCAAAAATCATAGACTTAAACGAAAAGGACAAAATCATACCGTCAAGCAATTTGTCTCGTAGTTTAAGTGTCAATAATTTGGCAGCACATTATCTATAAAATTTATACTCTTTACCTTGTAAAAGATTCGCAATATTTCTATGGTGTTTTAGGAAAACTAGTGTTCCTATAACTAGTAATGTTAAAAACAAATTCCTCTGAAAAAAAAAGGACCATGCTACAGCCACTATAGTAGCCGTCAAGGAAGCAAGGGAAGAATATCGAAAGGTAAAAAACACTGCTAGCCAAACAAATATAAACACTAATGCCACAGGTATGTTAAACGCTATCAACACTCCCAGAGTTGTTGCAACTCCTTTACCTCCTTTAAATTTTAGCCAAATAGGAAACATGTGCCCTAAAACTGCTAAAATTGCAGATACATATATATAAAAATCGTTATTATCACAAAATTGTTGTGCTATATAAACGGCGATGAATCCTTTTAAGGAATCCAGAAGTAATGCCAGAGCAGCAAGACATTTATTTCCTGTTCTTGCAACGTTTGTAGCGCCAATGTTTCCTGAACCTACTTCTCTTAAGTTTATCCCTTTTATTTTTGTAATGATTAAGCTAAACGGTATTGAACCTAATATGCAGGATAGTATAAGGACTACATGCTTTTCCATTATACCAAGAACCTAATTAATTTTATTATTCCTCAGCCTCTTTAGGTAGCACTGAACTTCATCGTTAATCTGATTACTAAACAGTATAAGCGCTGTCATGTTGATGAGAGCTAAACAAGAGAACAAAGTTCCACCGATATTGGCAATAGCCATTATATCTTTAGAAAGAGCAGAAAAAAACGCTACAATTATTACTGCTATGCGATATATCACTATACTTTTTGCACCGAATAAATATAGCCACCCCATTTCACAACAATATACAAACGAAATTACTGAAGAAAATGCAAACAAAGGTGCAGCTATGGTTAAAAGTATAGGAAACCATGAAGAAACAGTTTCAAATGCCTTTTGAGTGATTAATATCCCTTCACCAACACTAGTCTGGTATGCACCTGTTATTACTATCGTTATTCCAGTTAAACAGCAAGTGAGCATTGTATCAAAACACGGTTCTATCATAGCAACAAGCCCAGTTCTTACTGGTTCTTCATCTTTAGTTGTTGCATGAGTAATTGCAGCAGAGCCGACACCAGCTTCGCTGGCAAAAATTGCTCTTTGAATTCCAGCAACAAATGCTCCTACCATCCCTCCGCCAACAGCATTAAAATCTATCATGCTGGAAAATAATATCTTAAATGTGTGACCAAGATTGTGGATATTAAATCCAATAATAATAAGGCAGCTACATATATATATGAGTGACATAATAGGCACTAGTGCAGAAGATACTCTAGCTATCCTTTTAATTCCGCCAATAATCACTAGAGCAAGCAGCGCAGAGATTATGGAAGAAAGAAACCAAGAGTGACCATCTACCCAACTTGAATAGCCAGATAATATTGAAACCATTTGGTTGGTTTGAAACGCTACACTTCCACCAAGACCTGATAATACAAAGAATACTGCATATATTGCAGCTAAAACAATACCAAGTTTTTTAAATCCAAATTCCTCCAGACCATTCCTTATATAATGAAAGGGACCACTAAACAATTGCTCCTGATCTTCTGTTCTATGTCTAAATGCTAAAGTCACTTCGGCAAATTTTGCTGACATACCAAAAAAACCTGTAATCATCATCCAAGGCACCACTCCTGGCCCTCCCATTGAAACTGCAATTGCGACTCCAGCAACAGTTCCAAGGCCTACTGTGCTTGAAAGTGCAGTCACAAATGCCTGAAAATGCGTAATATGACCATCATGGTGATTCGTGTCATATTTTCCACATAAAATAGCAAACGCATGCTTAAACATTCTTATGTTGAGAAATCCAAAACGTAATGTTAGAAACACATAACCAAAAGCTAGTAGAAAGATTATAAATGGCACGTAAAGGATTTTGAAAAACAGCACTTCATTCATGAAGTTATTTATTCCATTCAACACAGCATCATAACTTTCATAAAAACCTGAAGCAGCGTACACATCATTAAACAATAGGCAAAATAACACCATACAAAGTAATCTATAAATCATGTTAATACCCTTTAGAATTGTAATAAGAATCTATTGTATTCAAAACTTCCCTTCTTAGTAGATATATTGCAACAGCATTTGGAATCATAAGGCACATGAACAAACTGTCGCCTAGGTAAGATATAAATTCTATATTTTTTGACATACAACTAATATACACTGAAACCACTATAAGAATTTGGAACGGTATCAGTATTTTTTTATTACCAAATAAATACAGCAGAGCAACTTCACAGTAGTAACAATAAGCTATTATTGTAGAAAATGCAAAGGAAAACATCATTAGCGGAAAAACTAACTTGCTGAACAAGGGCAAAACTGTTGAAAATACCGAACTAATTAGTGTAATATCACCCACGTTATCAGTGCTATGCATACCAGTAATAATTATCACGATACCAGTCAAAAATGAGATTAGTATTGTGTCTATAAGTGGTGCAATCATTGCAACGCATCCAACTTTAATTGGATCTTCTTCTTTTACAGCTGAATGTGCTATAGCTGCTGTTCCGGTACCTGCTTCGTTAGCAAACACTGATCTTCTCACTCCTGCTATTAATCCGCTCAATACTCCGCCTCCTATAGCTGATTTATTGAAGATGTCTTGGAATATTATGGATAGAGCATTCAGCAAATTACTTCTGTTTACATAAATTAAATATATACACATACCCATATATAGCACTATCATAATTGGTGCTAAGCTCGTTGAAACGAAAGCAATGCGCTTTATTCCTCCCAATATTACAATAAAGACAAGCAGGGATATAATAATAGATGCGTTGTATTCGAAGAGGTTATTTGACAATGCTGCTATCTGATTCGCTTGAAATGGTATACCGCCCAAAATCATTGCAATAAGTAGCATAATCGCATAAGTAAAGGCAAGAAATCTACCAGTTTTTGCAAGCCCGTACTTCATGTAATAAAAAGCCCCGCCAGTTGCATTTTCAGAGCGATAGGTGAATGCAAGCACCACCTCGGCAAACTTTATCGACATACCAAGTATTCCGGTAATTACCATCCAAAAAACTGCACTTGGGCCCCCTATTGTGATAGCTATTGCAACTCCTGATATTGTTCCAAGACCAACTGTTCCTGAAATTACTGTTGCAAACGCTTGAATATGAGTGATTATGCCATTGTTATTGTTATTACACTTTAGATTGAATAGCGTCTGTATTCCATGCTTGAACAATCTAAAGTTAGTGAATTTGAATTGGATGGTACAAAAAACCCAGTTGCAATTACCCAAATAATTATAAATGGAATGTTAAATATCTTTATGTACAGAAATGAATTTAACAGTTCACTTATTTTTACAATCATGCTGCTCACTACTTTTTATTACAACTTATAGCTAACGAGCTTTATACGAGTAATATATATAAAGCCCAGTGCTTACTGGAATAGTAAGTACATACACTACACCTAAAATTGGTAGCGTCATCCAGGGCTTACTGATGAAAAATATAATAAGTACTCCAAAAAATGACACAAATATATAGGATAGGCTTTTGGGAACATAAATATATTTTGCAGAGAAAGTTGGAATGTGACTTATCGAAAAAAATGAAATGGCCAGAAAGTAACAAGCTACGTTTCTTGTGTTAAAAAATCGCTCTATGAGAAGTAAGTATTCACTCTCATGAGATTGAAAGGTAATAATTATTGGTAACAAAGAAAGTAAAGCACACACTGGAGCTGGAACACCAGAAAAGAAAAATTTTTCCCAGTGTGATTGTTCTGAGTGTAGCGAAACATTAAATCTTGCAAGTCTTATTGATATGCAGATTACGTATATCATTACTAAAATCCAACCTATGACTTTGATTTCGTTTAGCTTCCAAAAATACAAAAGAAATGCAGGCGCTGCACCAAAATTTAGAAAATCTGCAAAAGAATCAAGCTGGGCTCCAAAATCGCTAGTTGATTTTAGAATTCTAGCTATTCTGCCATCCATTCCATCTATTATTGCTGCAATGATGATAAAAATTACTGAGAATTCCCATTGTTCATTAAATGTAAATTTAAGTGAAGTGAGACCAGAACATAAACCCAATAAAGTTATAAAGTTTGGGAATAATTTAGTAATAGGTAAGAATCTACTGTTACTTCCATCGTTATTCATATAACGTCAAAAGTAAGCTTCTCTTGAACGTTTTCCTTATTTAAGTTTGCTATAATTGTTTCACCACCAATAACAGTTTGCCCTTCTGAAACTCTGACTTCTATATCAGCAGGAACATAAATATTCACTCTACTACCAAATCTTATAATTCCAAACCTTTCACCTGCTTTCACATTCTGGGATACTCCTAAATTACAAACGATACGACGTGCAATTAATCCAGCTATTTGCTCCACAATAATTTCTTTTCCCTTTTCGTATTCAATCACAATAACCTGCTTTTCATTTTCATTACTAGACCTATTGCTCATTGCGGATACAAACTTGCCTTTTTTATAATTCATTTCCTTTATCGTACCAGATATTGGTATACGGTTCACATGGACGTTCAAAACACTTAAAAATATGCTAACAAGCGTGAACTTCTTCTCTTCTCCATTTTCTGCCGATAAAGGATAATTAACTTCTTCAATTTTTGAAATCACACCATCAGCAGGACTTAATATAAGATCCTTATTGTTTGGCACAGCTCTTGTTGGATCGCGAAAGAAATAAGTACACAATAATGTCGGAAACAAGCACGTAACACCAAACCCCCAAGATATAGAGAATGCTATACACGTTACTATAAAGGCAACGACTATAAATAAATAACCTTCCCTGTTTATATTAGGTAAACTAAAACACATAATCTTATTCACAATAACCTATTGTTAACAATTTATCATTTATAATTTCTCATGAAAAGCTTTTTTTAACTGCTTCAGCAAAGTCCTCTTGATACAAGGTAACATTACAGATTAGCACACACCGTCATACTGTAACAACCCATCCAACACAAACTAAGTTTAGATCAGAACACTGATTCTTCTAAAAGTTGCTCACTATCCTCGTCTATTATAATAGAATTATCATGATTTCTGAGTAAATCTCTGATTTTCATTTCTATTTCATTTGCGACTTCTTTGTTTGTTTTTAGGTAAGTTTTTACATTCTCTCTTCCTTGTCCAAGACGTGTATTGTTATATGAATAGTAAGCACCTGCTTTTTCAAGCACACCAAGCTTTGCTCCCATATCTATTATTTCTCCGAGTTTTGATATACCTTCATTGTACATTATATCAAATTTCGCTTCTCTAAATGGAGGAGCAACTTTATTTTTTACAACTTTAACTCTTGTTTCATTGCCTGTAATATTTTCTTTGTCTTTTATTACACCAACTTTTCTTATGTCAAGCCTTACAGAAGTATAGAATTTTAATGCATTTCCACCCGTGGTAGTTTCAGGATTTCCATACACTACTCCTATTTTCATACGAATTTGATTAATAAATATCAATATACAGTTCGCTTTTGAAACGGCAGAGGTTAGCTTTCGTAGCCCGTGACTTAGAAGCCTTGCTTGCAGCCCCATATGTTGATCACCCATATCACCTTCAATTTCAGCTCTTGGAGTTAACGCTGCAACAGAGTCAATAACTATCACATCAACCGCACCAGAACACACTAAGTACTCAACAATGTGTAATGCTTGTTCCCCAGTGTCTGGTTGCGAAATTACTAAATCATCAGTGCTTACCCCAAGTTTACGAGCATATAAGACATCCAATGCATGTTCTGCATCGATAAATGCGCATGATCCTCCTTTTTTTTGTGCTTCAGCAATCACGTGCAAGGCAAGAGTGGTTTTACCAGAACTCTCGGGACCAAATATTTCAATTATACGTCCTTTTGGCAGACCTCCAAGACCTAGAGCCGAATCAAGCGCAATTGATCCTGTGGATATTGTGTCTATTTTCTCTACAGGGTTTTGCTTCAACTTCATTATTGCACCTTTACCAAATGCTTTTTCAATCTGGCTTATTGCGTTATCTAATGCTTTTTGCTTATCATTATTTCTTTCTTCTGAGTTGTTTGCCATGGATCATTTATTAACTTGTATAACTTCCATGATAATCGAACGTGAACAACCTGCCAAGGGTTTTTTAATAACGAAGAACGTTATCGTAGAAAAATTAGCTACCTAAATTATATTAAGATAGAAAGTTAGATAGACTCTGCAGTGCGATACAAAATAACGATAGAATACAATGGTAGTAGTTTCTCTGGCTGGCAGAAGCAGCAACATTCTGCTAATTCAATCCAGGAAGCCATAGAAAATGCTATATTTAATTTTAGTGGTGAGAAAGTTACTTTGTACTGCGGTGGCAGGACTGATGCAGGGGTTCATGCTTTAGGATAAATTGCTCATTTTGATATGGAAAAGGAATTTGAGCTTTATAGAATAAGAAACGCAATAAATTATCATTTAAAATCAATTCCCATAGTTGTACTGAATGCAGAAGTTGTAGATGATGCGTTTCACGCACGGTTTTCAGCAAAAAAAAGATATTACGAATACAGAATAGTTAATCGCTATGCTCCTGCCGCTCTGGAGACAGGTTATGTATGGCAAGTGTTTAACCCACTTGATGTAAATATTATGCGTGAAGCTGCTAAACATCTACTTGGAAAACATGACTTTTCAAGTTTTCGTTCAAAAGATTGTCAAGCCGCAAATCCGATGAGAACAATTGATGATATCGATATAATACAAAATGGGAATCATATACACATCAAAATATCTGCTATTTCCTTTTTACATAACCAAGTGAGGATCATTGTGGGTACTTTAGTTGAATTTGGAAAAAATAGAACTAATCCACAAGAAATGCTAAATATATTAAACCAATGCAAAAGAAATGCAGCTGGAGTTACTGCACCACCTTTTGGCTTATATTTGGTAAAGATAGATTACTAATTTAATAAAAAGTAACGTTCTTAGTGAAATAAGTGTCATACCGCCACGGTATCTCCAGATCCTGCTAACAAGAAGCGGGATGACAAGTTTAAGTTCTCATTGGCATCACTACATATAATACACTTGAATCGTCTTCATCAGTGATAATTGTAGCACTATTACCATCGGCTAAGCTAAACTTACATTTATTTTTTATGCAGGATAGAACATCAAGTAAATAACGCGAGTTAAACCCTATTTCTATAGGGGCTTCATTGTAGTCCACTTCTATGGATTCAGTTGCATCATTGCACTCTTGAGAGTTTGAATGCAGAGTCAGCAGCTTTTCTTGTAGTGAGAATTTAATGGATTTTACTTTATCAGATACAACAACGGAAACTCGATCTATAACATCTGAAAGTTTTTTACTTTCAATAATCATATGCTTATCTTGAGATGCTGGAATAACTGCTTTATAATTTGGAAAAGTCCCATCTATTAATTTTGATATTAGAATATATTCACCGCATGTAAACTTGATTTTTCTGTCTGAGAGTTTTACATTAATTTCATTACAGTCGTCCAATATTTTTAACAGCTCCATAACAGTTTTACGTGGAATGATCACACCAAATTCGCCATTGATGTTCCCAGGCTTTGGTCTCTTTATACATGATAAACGGTGACCATCAGTTGCAACGCAGTACAGAAACTGCTCGTCTGTATGTAGATATATTCCATTTAAATTATACCTTGTATCATCTAGTGATACAGCAAATTTTGTTTTAGTTAATAAGTCTATCAGGTCCGTATTTAGTAGAATAAAATCATGTTTATAATTGTCTTCTTCAAGAGCAGGAAAGCTGCTTGAAACTACATTCGGTAAAGAAAAGTTTGCATTTCCGCAAGACATCAATAATTTTCTTTGGTTGTTTACTTCAAAATTGACATCCAAATCAGCGGGTAACTTCTTCACTATGTCATGTAAAGTATGCGCTGAAATTTTTACTTCTCCTTCTGTTAATACGGTTGAAGCAAGTGAGGCAAACATTGAAATGTCAAGATCAGTTGCCATTAATTTTATGCTGCCGTGTTGTGCTTTGATATTTATACATGCCAAAACATCTATTGCATTACGCCTTTCAACCACTCCACTTACTCTGGATAATGTATTTAAAAGACTTGTACGGCTCACGCTAAAACGCATCTGCTCGCACACAGAATTTTGCTTTTTGATTTCTGTATCTACACCTGCAACCTCTGACATTGCTAACTCTCAAAAATATATTTTAAATGATATCCACATCCTATATAAAGTAAAGTGCTATTTATATTTCCATTGAAAGAGTAGTCCAGTTTATACTATAGCTGGGTATTTTGTTACAATGATTTACTTTGTATGACATAAATCATGCATTTTTTGATACGCTTTTTGAAAACCAAGTAGGGAATAAGTATCATCAATGGTCACTGTTTTTGTTTTTCCATTAACTACCATTGATAATCCCTGCTTCATTTTTAGAATGAGATCTTGATCTATTTTTGTATGCTCTGCCCACGCAAAACTTCCCTGTATTATAGGCAGTGTATATTTAATTTTTTTGTCGATATTGAGAGCTACAGGCTCCTTATCATACTGAAAACCAGAGGTAACGCTTACCTCATCTGCTTTTTTATCAACATAACTGACCATTACATACGGCTTGCGATTGGTTGTATAATGCTCGCTTTTTGTCTTAGGGTAAGATACAATGTAACACACTTTCTCTCCATCTTCTGATGCAGTATATACAAGCCAGTCTTTGTATTTTTCCTTCAATTGCACATCACTAACCGATGCAAAAGCGCCTATTGAAAAAAATATTAGAAATATAAAAAAACTAAGCATGCAAACCAAATTTCAAACTTTCTGATTGTATATATTGTTTTACCTTAGCCATCGCCTGCTCAGCCAACTGTCTTATTCTTTCTCTTGAAACACAATATTTTTTACTAAGTTCATCTAGAGTTTGAGTGTTTTCAGACAAATATCTACTGATAAAAATGTCTCTTGCCCTTTCGTTAAGGCTTGCTAGTGCATTGTTTAAAATTGTTTCTTTTAATTCTTTTTCTTCATGATTCTGATAGGTTACTTCTTGACTGACCAAGTTACATGGGATCATATCTTGCAACTCCCTTTTAGAGTCATCACCTATTTTTATGCAATCGTTTAGCGACTGATCCTTACAAGCCAAACGGTAATTCATCTGCAGAACATCTCCTTCGGATACAGAAAGCTCATTAGATATTGCTTTTATTTCTTCATTGCTTAAAGTCTCTCTGTTTGTATACTGTAAAATTCTTTTTTTTATTTTACGTAAACTAAAAAATAATCTTCTTTGTGCTTGCGTTGTGCCTATTTTCACGAACGACCAAGATTTCAATATAAAGTCTTTTATTGAAGCTTCAATCCACCACACTGCATAAGTTGAAAAACGAAACCCTAAATCAGGATTAAACTTTTTTACTGCATGCATTAAACCCATATTCCCTTCCATGACCAGGTCCATCAACAATAGTCCATAATTTTTGAATTTCATTGCAATTTTCACTACCAAATTCAAATGGCTGGTAATCAATTTATGAGCAGAAGAAATATCCTTATATTGGTTCCAATTTTTTGCTAATCGTACCTCTTCCTCTTGAGACAGCATAGGGAATTTTTGCACTCTAGCAATATATTGCATGAGATTGGTTCTGCTATCAACACATAAGCTTGCCATTGGGGTCAACATAACAACTTAAATTAAAACTTCATATATATAATATATTGATTTTCGAGCAAAAATTCAAGCTTTGATTTGAAAAAAGTACAAACCTTCTATCTAATTGGGATCTTAAAGACGATAAGCCCCAACACAGCTACCTGGGTAACACTATATATGACATCCTGCCAGCGTGTAATGATGAACATTATAGTTTAAATACGTAGTAAGTGGTGTTATTCCAGTGCCTTGACACTGGAATCCACATTTCTTTTTTCTAGATCCCAGTGGGCTTTGTTGCATAGCAACGTAAGTTTTTTCCAGAGTAAATAATTTTATGCGACTATTTCAAATTTAGGCATACCAATTGCAGTAAATTTGTTCATTAAGTAGCATTTAATAAGCAGTTTCTTCTCTCTATTTGTCTCAGATTTATTCTTAAAACTAAACCCAAATATTCGCTTCAACCTTGAGAAAAATCCTTCAATATACGATCTTTTTCCGTAATTTACTTCTTCTTTCCATCTTTTTATACCATTCTCACCATGTAATTTCATTAACTGAATAGCGGCATTTCTATCAAGCATATAATCCAATTTTGGATGCTCTGCTGCGTTGTTTTTCGGAGGAATTTTCGTTTTTATGCCATATTGATTACACAGCTTATAGAGCTTTTTTCTACCATATGCCCTATCTGCATATAGTGCTTTTATAGCATATTTAACATCAAATTTCCCCAATGCTCCATAGTGATCAGAGTAAACGCCATTACTGTATTTTGTAGCTATGACTTGTTTGCTCAACATTATGTGCAATTTTCTTACTTGTTTATAGCTGCGGTACTCTCTATCTTTGCTATTTTCTTTGCTGTGTGTTGTTGTATATACTAATTCCTGTACTGTCTATAGCAATTTCGATATCTTCCATCTTATTTTTATCAACTCTGCAATCATTGATCTTAATATCAAGTTTCTTTTGATGCTTGTGAATAGCTGCAAATTTTTTCCTATTTGTTCAATGTATCCCTCTAAAAATCCCACTCAAACCTATTCTGAATAGATGGGTTATTATATGTATCAAAATTACCACTTTGTTGCTGTAAATATTGTTGCCACCCTACATTTTTGGCCCAATTTCATACCAATTTTCTATAGCTTCGTTGATATAATGAAAAATATTTCCTCTTTTTTCTAGAAATTTGTTATATTCTCTATGGTTACTGACTCTCATTTTTTGTGGCATATTTATCCTTAAATCGTCATTTTATAATGAATTTAGTCAGTAATCACTAGTTTTTCTGCTGCTATGCAACAAAGCCCACTGGGATCCAGATTGGATACTGAGTTGGTGAGTATAAAAGTATAGCTAACATGAGCTCTGCGTCATGCCGCCACGGTATCTCAGCAGATCCCGCTAACAAGCAGCGGGATGACGATTGTCAGGGTGTCATCCCAGCGCCCCTATGATGTCATCCCAGTGCCTCTTTTTTGTCATCCAAGTAGCCCCTTTTTTTGTCATCCCAGTGCCCAGACACTGGTTCACTCTATAATGGCAGTGCCTCTATGATGTAAGGAATCCAGTTTTTATGCAATCTCATCAAGAACGTTGTGTTTTAACGTAAGGTTGGCTACTGTTTACACTCACTAACTTAGCTGGATCCCAGTGTCAGGGCACTGGGATGACAGCAGTCCTACGTCATACCGCGATTCATTCGCGGTATCTCTTAACATAGATCCCGCTAACAAGCAGCGGGATGACACCTCTCTTGGGCTCTTTTAGCTACAAACGTTAAGAAATTTACCAAACGAAAAAAAAGGCAAAAGAAGCCCTAGTCATTGTCTATTTTCAGTATTGGCGTTTTTTAAGTCTTAAACACCGCAATTTAGCTGCTTTTAAATGCAACTCACCTTAGTTTAAATGTTTAAGAAATTTACTAAGCAGAAAAAAAGGCAAAAGAAACCCCGTGTTAGCTAGTTGTCACTCTCTAATCCTGCAAATTGGCGTACTATACTGTCTTAAACGACTTATAAGCGCGTTTCAGCTTATATAGGTAAAAACCTAGAAATGTTGTGAAGACATAAGGTGCACATAGTGCAAAAAATTAAAAATAAGACGCCAACTACGTTGTTTTCTTGCTGTTTAATCTGCACAGATGAAGATAACTGAATACCTTCACTATCATGATAAGGGGGCTGGCGGAGTTTGTCAAGTAGTTTTGCATTGTGAAAACAATTATCACAAAAATCCTATATCACCGGTCATGAATACGTTATTTGCCCATTCGATTAATAACTTACCTCCTGGTAAATCTACTGAAGTCTGTTGGGCAGTCAGATATCCACGTAGTGTGGATGCAACAAGTGCTGCAGAGGCTGCACTACCGCATGATGCAGTAATGCCTGTACCTCTTTCCCAAACTCTTAAAGCTATTTCTCCAGACTTTTCAACTTGTGCAATACTAATATTAATTTTCTGAGGAAATAGTACGTGATTTTCTAGCTTTGGTCCTAAATTTCGTAATGGTATTTCACTTATGTTATCAACAAAAAAAACTATATGAGGGTTACCAATATTTACTGCAACAGGATCTTTTAGCATTTCAAGCTCTATAGGTAAGTGAAGAGTGTCACACTCAGTAGACAAGGGAATTTCATGCCATTTTAGCAAAGGTTTACCCATGTTAACCTTTATGGATTTATCACCAACTTTAAAACACTCTAAAATGCGTTTGTTTACCAGCTCAACAGTGATATACTCAGTACCTTTTTCTGACATTATCAAATATCCAACACAGCGTGCTGCGTTTCCGCACATTTCAGCTCGACTACCATCAGCATTATAGATATGTATAAAGCAGTCTGCAGCATTAGACATTGTTATAATTATCACTTGATCACAACTGCTTTGATCAGCAATTTGTCTATAGTTCCAGTCTAAATTGTTTGTTGAACGTGAGTCTATGATAACAAAATTATTGCCAGTACCGTGCATCTTGATAAAATTTTTAGGACCTTGGCCACTCATCATAAAAAAATATTTCTTCTATTGGTCTTCTTTTTTTCTTACTTGTTTCAGCGCCCTCTTCTTCGTAACCAACCGCTATCACTGACATTACATTAAAATCATCGGATATGTTGAATCTTTCTACTATTTTATCTCTATCAAATCCACCCATTTGATGAGCCATTAAGTTCACAGATGCAGCCTGTAGCATAAGTGCATAATTTGCTGCACCAGTATCATGACTAGCCCAAAGATTTTCTCCTTTACCTCGTTTACGGAAGTTTTTAGCACTTAAAGATATGATTAACACTTGTGCATCTTTTGCCCATTTTTGATTAGATTCATCAAGACAATTTAGCAGCTTTTCCCATGCGCTTTGATTGTTCTGTTTGTTGCATATCACATATCTCCAAGGTTCATCACCAAAACATGAGGGAGTCAGCCTTACAGCTTCTATTAAAATATCCATGTCTTCCTGAGATATTGCTCTTGTAGTATCGTATGAACGTCCGCTGTGTCTTGCTTTCATCAACGATAATAGATCTTGTTTACTCATCATTTTTAATTTAATAGTGCATAAATAATTCATTGTAGCACAATATGAGCAAAATTTAAATTGCAAAACCTCTTATACACATATATTACATTTAATAAGTTATTTTTATTGGGAAGGTATGTTTATAACACAATCTAGCAGCAGATCAACACTGGCTGAAATATTGTCTTGCGTTTTACTTTTATTCTTGATGGCTCAAATAAGCTTACCATTGCAGCCTGTGCCTATCACATTGCAAACTTTAGGAGTAATGCTTATTGGGCTTAAATTTAACCGCAGAACAGCATTCTATTCTGTGCTTACATATCTATCACTTGGTGCAGCAGGATTTCTTGTTTTTGCAAATTTTTCTAGTGGTTATCACATTTTTCTCGGACCAACAGGTGGATATTTAATTGGCTGTTTAGCTGCTGTTATGGTAATGAGCAAAGTAAATGAATTACTGAACTCTAAATATAAATCATTTGTGTGTAATTCTTTAAGTTGTCTGGCTGGTACAGTTGTAATCTTTATTTGTGGTGTTAGTTGGCTTGCTGTTTACTTGGGTCTGGGACAAGCAATAATGGTGGGTGTTTTACCATTTATCCTTCCTGGTTTGGTAAAAATTTTTCTACTCGTAGCGGCTTTGCAGTATTTGAAAAAGTGATAAGGTTTCGTCCTCATCATTTCATGTGCACCCTTGCATTTCAAGGGTATCGATATTCTCGGGATTTTATAGAAAATTATAAAAAGATAGCAAGCAAAGTAATGAGTGATCCTAACACTCAAATCAAAGTAGTTGGCAATCTTGATAGTATTTGTAGTGCTTGCCCAAACCAGATTAAACAAGGTAAATGCACCACACAAGCTAAAGTTTTAGAGCTAGATAGAAGGCATATGGGAATTTTAGGAATAAAAATTGGCGAGACTTTAACTTGGAATGAGGCGGTAAAAAAGATTAGAGAGAAAATGTCTTTAAAGAAATTTGATTACGCATGTGAGGGATGCAATTGGCAGCCATATGGAATATGTAAAAATGCCCTTTTAAATTGTCATTCCTATAAAGGTAGTTGACAAAATGTTAAGATAAATTGAAGCATTTTTGTGGAAATAGACTTCTTGCACTACCTCCCAAGCCACAACTGTCATTCAGTAGAAAAAAAACTTGCTTGACAAACTCCGCCAGCCCCCTTATTGTAGTATTAAGGGTCTTTCTGACTCAAAACTTGTTTTTGACCTGCAGGCTCAATGACAAAATTCAGTAAAAAACTTAGGGTATTTTTTGGCGGATTACATAAAATTATAGCGGCTGCATGTCTTTTAAATTTTTTCTACATTCAGCCAAATCGCGCTTATTTTAAGCGTTAGCACATTATTACAGCGCCACTTACAGTAATATAGAGTCAAAACTCGCACCACGGGGCTTCTTTTGCCTTTTTTTCCGCTTGGTAAATTTCTTAAATATCTTCTTAAATTTTATAGCTAATCAGTACTGGGATGACAAGAAAGGAGCACTGCTATTATAGAGTGAAATGAGATCCCAGTGTCACGCACTGGGATGACATTATAGGAGCACTGGGATGACATTATAGGAGCACTGGGATGACATTATAGGAGTACTGGGATGACATTATAGGGGCGCTGGAATGACACCCTGACAACCGTCATCCCGCTGCTTGTTAGCGGGATCTAGAGATACCGCGGCGGTATGATGCAGGAAAACCTAGCCAGCGTTAGCCATAACACAACACTTTTATACTCACCAAACCCAATGCATTACTTGCAATTAAGTTTCCTGGATTCCAGACTAGAATGACACCGTCATAAAAGAACCAGTGTCAGCTACTTGCATGACACCTTCCTGATAGACAATGTTCGTACAGTGTCAGCTACTCAGATAACAGGAAGAAGGTGCTGGGATGACAGGAGATACCGTCTTGTTAGTCAACAAAAAAATTATAAAAATTTCCCAAGTTGCATCATAAAATCAAAAAATACTTCCAATTGTGTAACAGTACACAGATTATAGTTAGTGGATATGTTGATAAGTAAATTAGTTTTATACGCACAAAACAGATGAAGTTTACTTATCAACATATCCACTAACCAACAACATTCAATAAATTTGTGTAAGATACCACTTTACATAAGATAGATAGGAAGCATTTTTGATTTTAAAGTACTAAACCTTCAGTCAACCTCCTAGCCCTGTAGTTTTTGATATGGTTAGGATCAAAAGCACTTTTGGATGTCAGAATACCGAAAATGATATGGAGTAGCTTACGCATTGCAGCACCAACGATGGCCATATTATGCTTACCCTTTTCCTTTAATCTTTGGCAAAAGCTCATAATGATAGGATTGTGATTCTTAGCTACTATGGCAGGAAAGAAAAGTGCCTTACGTAATGTTTGTGAACCGGATTTACTTAATCTGGGTTTGGCATATACAGAGGAACCTGACGTCATATTTCGTGGTATAACTCCTGTATATGCTGCCAATTGCCTGGCATCTCTAAAAACCTCTATATCAGAAACTTCAGCTAAAATAGCTATTGCTGATTCTTCTCCTATGCCTGGAATAGTCAATAGAAGTTGAAAATTTTCCAACAATTCTTTGTGTTGATTTAATAGTTCACGTACGGAGTTTTTTATTGTTTCTATTTTTTGAGCTATATTCATTGCAAGGTCTTCCCAAGCATTTGCAACTTCTTTAGGCAGTCTCTCTTTTTTTTCTAAGTGGTTATTTACTAATGTTAACTCATCTTTTAACGCAACTGAGCAACGATAAAGATGTTTTAATTTTTTCATTTCAGGAGAAGGTGGTGTCCAACTAGAAGGTTCCTGTCTTTGGCAATAATCAGCAATAACTTCTGCATCGGTCTGATCATTCTTTTGTCGTATCAGCTTACTCCTTGCATAAGATTTTATGCAATAAGGATTTACAACACTTACAAAATGTCCAGCATTGTGTAGAAATTCAGCCAGTGCTTCGCTATAACAACCAGTAGATTCCATGCAGGTTTTTACTTTTTCTACATTATGTTTGTGTAGAAAATTCAGTAGACTTTGAAACCCATGATCATCGTTCTTAAAGCTTCTTTTTCTAATTTCACGCTTTCCTTTTTTGCTTATAAATGAGAGAAAAACATCAAAGCGATCTTTTGATATATCTATGCCCAAAAAGTTGTTGATCATATATAACCCCATACGTTACCATTAAAAATGAAAAGTAAGGCTAGTCTTGTGAATACAGAATTAGAACCATTCAGGTCTTTCTACGATACCGTCCAGCCTATACTTTTGAGAAGGGAATTCTTATCTCCTCTACAGATTTTATATCTAAGAAGAAGCACAGAGTTCCTCCCTTCTCCACCTAATGCTTAAGCTTAAAACATTAGATGCTTTTGACAAGATACAAGAAGGAGGCACTGGGATGACATCATAGAGGCGCTGGGATGACACCCTGACAATCGTCATCCCGCTGCTTGTTAGCGGGATCTAGAGATACCGCGGCGGTATGATGGTTCGTGGCGGTATAATGAAGCTTGAAAGCGGATCACCTTTCACGACCTATATTTACTTCAGGAGTATTAACAGGTGTTATCGTTGGGTTTTCAAGTTGTGTTGCTTGCTCTAAGCCCTTGCTTATACTTTGGTCCTGATTTAAAATTTTATCAAAGTGCTTACTCTTTTGTTGCTCTTCGTTATTTGACGTATCTCTTTGAGCATCTTCTTTTATGCCACGAGCATTTTCCACACTCTTTTCATCCTCACCTAAAAGTTTTTCTAATATTTTCTTAACAAAGCGCTTCAGAAGACTCAAAAACCCTTCTTCTTTTTGATTTTCTTGTGGTTGAGGTGTGGTATCTTTTTTGCCTGGCTCAGTGTTGGGCTTCTCTTTTACAGAACTCTTGCTCACTGAGGGACTAACGATGTGCTCTGATGGCTGTGTATCTGTTCGTACAGAAGCCTCAAAAGTCTTTTTTTGTCCACTCTGTTCAACGCTTTTACCTTCTGCTGTAGTTTCTCTAAGGATGCCCTTCCCTTTATATTGTTGGTCAAGCTCAGCAATTCTTTCAAAATCTTGATGTACTTTTTCATCTGTACGCCTTTTTTGACTTTCAAATTTCTGATTCAATTCTGCAACGCTTTTCATTTTGTTTTCGAGCTCTTTACTTTTCATAGCCTTTAGAGCCTTTGTTCCTTTTGCAATATAATTAACCTTCTCTTCTAACGGAGTACCTTCTGGAAAAGCACCTGGAGAACGTTCAAAGACACCTTTAAACTTTTTTTCAACACTTTCTTTAGATGTCTGGGCCATACCTGTTACCTATTAAAACATATCATATAACCAGTATATTAGCTAATTATATAAAAAACAGTTAACATAACTTGTGGTAAAGAGTAAGAGCGTCCTATTTATATTTTTTTTATTAAAATGCTATTTACTTATTAAGTTGAAATGTATAACCATATAAGAGATGAAGGATAGTCAATTAGCAGTAGTATTCGATTGGGATAATACCTTAGTTGACACTCAAGATAACATTTTTAATGCTATTAAGCATACCATAAACTCAATGGGGTATAGTAATAAAGCTGCTGATAGAAATTCCCATGAGTCGAGAAAGAGCTATATGGTCAATTTATTTGGCGATCAGTGGAAAAAAGCGAACCAGATATATCAACAATATTTAGACGATGCACTATTGCAAAACATTGCTCTGAATCAAGGAGTAGAGAAAATGTTGCAGACACTAAAAAGCCACAATATTTATCTAGCAATAGTAAGTAATAAGAAAAATACTAATTTACGTGAAGAAGTTACCTATTTTAAACTGGATTCTTACTTTGAAAGAGTGGTTGGGTCATGCGATACCGCGGAAGATAAACCATCTGCAACCCCACTGCTATTTGCACTAGAAGAGAGTACGTTGCCTATAAATAGAGAAAATGTGTTTTTCGTTGGTGATAGCATCACAGATGTTCTGTGTGCACAAAATGCCAATTGTTTACCTATTATATACGGTCAATCAATAAGCGGTTATGAAGATTTGTCATGTTTTCAACATTTTGATAAACTTACAGATTTTATAATAAAGTATTTAGAAGATAGGTAATGACCGCTGTTACAGAGATTGCCAGTATATAAAGGCGCTTTTGCGCATATTTAATAGATGTAGCAATTTTATTAATTCCAACTTTATTAATTATACTGCTATTAGAGGATTCTCCGTTGATCTTACATCTATCATACATGTGTGTAAATTGTAGTTACTTCACATATTTTATATCTTCAAAGGCCCAAGCAACTCCAGGTCAACAGTTAATGAATATATGTACTATCAATTTAGATAATTCTAAAATAGACTTGAATTTAGCGTTTGACAGAAGCACTTCCCAGTTTTTTCTTCCTTTGTTAAACAGTGTAGTAGTTGTCCTTACTGAATTTTTGCAAGATCAGGAGGTATTAGTGAATGTCTTGAGTGCATTGAAAGTAATTATAATGCTGCTCACTCTCTGCTGGTATCTAGTTGCTTGTTTTTCTAAAAAGAAACAGACATACCACGACATGCTATTTAATACGGTTGTTATCAAAGGAACTATTAAATGAGTTGCTATAATCATCGTTATCATATAAATTATGCTGATAAATTGAACTAAGGGAAGATTATGAATGAAGAGATAGTAAAACATTTGAACAAATTATTGACCAATGAGCTGACTTCTGTACGTCAGTATCTTTTGCATTTTGCGGTTCTCAAAAACAATGGAATTAATAGACTTGCAGAAAAGGTAAAAAATGAGCTTAACGAAGAACTTGAACATGCAAACAAGTTGGCAGAAAGAATTTTGTTATTCAAAGGAGTTCCAAATTTTCAGGATACAAACGAAATATCAAAGCATGATGGAAAGTTTACAAAAGACACAATACAGAAAATCTTAGAGGCTAATTTAAAATTAGAGGGAAAAGGTATTAAGGATATCAAAGAAACAATTTCTATCGCTGAGAAAGAAAAAGATTTTGTTAGTGTAATGTTATTAGAAGAGATGTTAAAGAATGAAGAAGAGCATTTCCATTGGATTGAGAAACAGATAGACCTTATTGAACTAATGGGTGTTGAAAACTATTTAAGAACACAAATATAGAGTGTTAAAAAAAACAGTATTTATTTTAATTATACCTTGCTCACTTCTTTTTTTATTAGGGTTATGGCAAATATTCAGATTGAACTGGAAGAATAATATTATTAAAAGTATGAGTCTTCCAGTTGTTCATCTATTGCCCAATAACGACCTTGAAAAATTTAACTATAGGCATGTCAAGATCGATGGGATTCTAAGTGACATAGAACTATATGTTTTTGCAGGGCAACACGGCTATCACGTGCTGTCTCCTATGTTGCTCACCACTGGACGTTACATGTTGGTGAATAAAGGAATAGTCAGAGAAAAAAAGGAGAAAAAAGTAAAAATTGAAAAAGTAGTTGCAGATGGAACTTTATATTGCGATAGCAATAAAAGCAAAAATTGGTTCATCAAAAACGATACTGCTTCGAATACATGGTTTACCCTGAGTACAGAGGAAATTTCCAATGAGTTAGGTATTAAGCTAGAGAAGTGTGTATTGTGGCCGAACAATTTTGGCAGCAAAGTAGCTATACAGCCAATGAAGCATTTGGAATATGCAATCACTTGGTTTGCACTTTCCTTAACTTGGTTGATTATGTGCGTAATTTACTATAGGCAAAACCTCAATAAAGCTTGAAGCTTTCTGTACATAAAATTAGAAAAGTAGTTATTCATCTTTATCACTACCAAGGTCTTTTAACATACTGTAATTGCCTTTTCTGAATCTACTTTTTAAAGACGTAACTCCACTTTCGCTAATACCACTGAGGCTCAGTGCAGCTCCACCTAGCTGCAATCCTATCTCAGATGTTTCAGGAATAATTTTACTAGCTCCTAGATCTCTATAAACCTCCACATTACTCAGATCTGGTAAGCGTATTACAATATTTACATGCGGAAAATTTGCAGCAACTAAGGAAACAACTTTTTTTATAGTAACTTCATTCTTTATTGAAATAACGAGAGCTTGAGCTCTTTCTATTCCGACTGATTTTAAAATTTCACATCTTGTAACATCTCCAAGATATATAGGAAAACTATCACTTTTTCCTTCTTTGACTATTTTTGATTGAATATCTACAACAACGTAACTTAAATGCTCTGCAGTAAGCATTTTTGTTACCATATATCCCACTCTACCAAATCCAGCAACTATTACATGGTTATAAAGATCTTGTGTATCTGTTTCAACAGCTTCATCATCTAATATTATTTTCTCAGTGCTAAATGAGTTTGCTATCCAATCTCCAAGCCCCGATAAAAGAGGAGTGAAAGCCATGGTTACTGTAGTTACCATCATAAGTACTTGAGCGATTTCACTTGGTAGCACATTTAGTTCATTTGCTAAGCGAAATAAAATAAACGCAAATTCACCGCCTTGTGAAAGTAGTAACCCAGCTTGTATAGCAGGTGCACTCTTAAACCCAAAAAATCTACACAATATATATATGATAGATGTTTTTAAAACGATAAGGATAATCGATAATAAAGTAATTAGTGGTAACTTATTGAGTAAAAGTTCGGTATTGATAGACATACCAACAGTCATGAAAAATAAGCCAAGAAACAAATCTTTAAATGGCAATACTGCGTGTTCTACTGAGTGTCTGTATTCTGTTTCTGCAACTAACAATCCAGCGACAAATGCACCTAATGCCAACGATAAATGGAATTGCTCAGTAATAAATGCTGCTCCTAATACTATTAAAAGCGTTGTTGATATAAAGACCTCATTACTTTCCATTTTAGCAATAACCGAAAATAAAGGTCTAAGCAATAATCTACCAGTTATAAATATCAGCACTAATGCAATAGCTGCTTGCACCAATGAACCTGCCAATGAGCTTATCAGGCTGTGCTCAGAATTGCCAGCAAGTAAAGGTACCAATACTATTAATGGTACCACTGCAAAATCTTGCATTAATAGTACTGCTATTGACAACCTACCAACCTGACTTGCTTGAGAACCTTTTTCTTGCAGAACCTGCAACACTATTGCTGTTGAGGATAGCGCAAGCCCACCACCAATAACTGTTGCTATATTCGTATTCACTCCGAAAGCAAGAGCGATGCACCATATTGCTACCATGGTAACTATAACTTGAAGAGAACCGAACCCAAATACATGAATACGCATAGCGATCAGGCGTTCAAATGTCAATTCAAGGCCTATAATGAATAATAGGAAAACTACACCAAATTCTGCAAGATTATCCATTGCTTCAGCTGAGTGTATCAGATTAAATCCATGAGAACCAATAACTGCACCTGCAACGAAGTAACCGAGCACTGGACTAATATTCATTTTCCAGAACGCTATGACTATAAACACAGCAGCAGAAAGTAAAATTATAATATCAAACAAATGCTGAGAGCCACTGTGCATGATATTTAACCTGTAGAATTAGACCATTTAATTGAGCAGCCAATACTTGATTTTTGGTCAATTGGAGAATTACCAGTTTCTGCAATAAATTTCATAGCTTGAAATAAGTCACTACTTCCTACTTCATAGCTTTGAACCTTTTCTTTTTTTGTGTCATTAAAACGTCCACGATAGCAAAGGTTTAAATTGGAATTAAAGCCAAAAAAGTCAGGAGTGCAAACAGCCCCGTATTCTTTAGCTATTTTCTGTGTACTATCAATTAAATATGGAAATGTAAACTTATTTTCCTTGGCAAAATTAATCATATTTTCAAAGGAATCTTCTGGATATTCATTTACATCATTTGACATTATTGCAACGGTGTTTACCTGATAATCTTTTTTCAATTGATCAACATCGCTTACCAGATTGCTAATAATTGACTGAACGTAAGGACAGTGATTGCATATAAACATTACAATAAGACCGTTTTTTCCACAACAGTCACTTAATGTATAGTATTTATTGTCTACTCCCAAAAGATTAAAATCTTTTGCAGTAAAACTAAAATCGACTTTAGGAGTATTCAGAGCAACCATAGACTATTATTATACCATATGTAATTTACGGTCTTATTATTTAAATGTCAAACGGTTTCTATGTATACTGTTTGCATATTCTTTTTTAGTATTATAATTATAAAACTTATGTTCATAACTTTCGAAGGAATAGACGGCTCTGGTAAAACAACACAATCTAAGCTACTTGCAAATCATTTTAAGCAAATTCACGGCGAAAATAATGTAGTGTCGACTCGAGAACCAGGTGGCACTGATTTTGCAGAAAAGATAAGAGGAGTGTTGTTAACAAATAATATTGATCCTATTTCTGAACTCTTGCTACTTATCTCGATGAGGCACGAACATATGAAAAAATTAATATTACCAGCTCTTGCAGAAGGGAAAATAGTGATTTGTGATCGGTTTATTGATTCAACCATTGCATACCAAGGATATGGGTTTGGAGTTGATTTAAAACTAATAGAAGATTTGCACAGGTTGGCTGGAGTTAGATATCCAGATATTACATTTATTCTAGATATTGATGTTAAAGTTGGGTTAAGTAGAGCGAAAGACAAGAATAAATATGAAGAAATGGATGTTAATTTTTATAATAAAGTTGGAAAAGGGTTTAAAGAAATCGCCATAAAAGAGCCCGTTAGGTGCCATGTCATCACTGAAATTGAAACAAAAAATGATAATCAAGTACACACTAAGATTATTGATAAAATCACTATTGCAAAGACTTAACTATATTTATTTAACCTCTACTAATTTAAACCGAACCTTTAACTTGTGATAGAAAATTATTAATTTTAGTTAACATTATTTCACATGAATAACTTTTTGTTTGAGTAGCTAAAAAATCCTGTATTTTGTCTGGATCTTCTTCACTTATTATCTTATATGCCCTTGTGAGGTTCATTAATTCACTTCTATTTTTTTTATTACTTACTTCAGTAATAGTAAAAAATTGATCAAAATGGTCTAAGAGGTCTTTATTTTTTATTGAAGACACAATATCGTCAATTTCTTTCACAGATAATGCAAGTGTGTGTGCTTTAATACGATCTTCAAAACAAAGATTAACAAGCGCGTTGCAAAACCTATCTCTCGTAGTACTTCTCACTTCTGCTAATAAGGATTTAATATTTTCTTGGCAATGCACTCTCTTTACTGATTCAGCTGGTTCAACCATACCAAGAACATTCTTTACCAAAGATTTTTTTTCACAACTAAATATGAACATGTAATAACCCATAGATAGAGTAAAGAACAAGAATAAGGCTGGGAGCAAAAATGGCACTAGTACATTTTGTGATACAGGAAAGATAAACCAGACAGCAGTTGCTGCTGATACAACAAGAAATAGCCCTAATAAAGTTAATTGCGCTCTTTTTTTATACTTATGATCAATGACTGCATTTACACCAATAGAAGCTACGTCAACCATTACTCATACCTCATTAAACAGTAATACTAACTGAATGATAGCATTATCGTGATGAAAATGCAACATTATGAATATTCTAATACAATTTATATTGACAGTTACAATTCTGAATGTTTTATTGCAGCGTTAGCTGATTAGCATTTTAAGCTAGGGTCAGATCTAATAGAGAGAGGATTTTTTTATTTTCTCATTCTTCTCATTTTCCTCTCTAACAATTTTTTTTCCGCTTAATATGTCCTTTATTTCATCTCCTGTTAAAGTTTCAAACTCCAGTAGATTTTCGGCAATGAGATCTAAGCCTTTCTTATGCTTGGTCAAAATGTCTTTCGCTTTTTCATAGCAAGAAGACACAACTTTCTTCACTTCTTCATCTATAAGTTTTAATGTATCTTCAGAAATTATCTCAGAACCATGCATAGTTTGTTCGCGATTGTGATAGATCGGACCTATTTTGTCGCTCATTCCCCATTTTGTTACCATAGAACGTGATAAATCTGATGCTAGTTTTATATCTGAAGATGCGCCGCTTGTGACTTTATCATAGCCAAAAATTAGCTCTTCTGCCACACGTCCACCCATTGCAACAGTTATATCTGCTAGAATCTTTTCTCTTGTGAGGGACACTCTATCTGTTTCTGGTAGTCTCATAACTAAACCGAGTGCCCTACCGCGTGGAATAATTGTTGCTTTGTGTATAGGATCAGAAGCAGGCATATTAACAGCAATCATCGCATGGCCAGCTTCATGGTATGCAGTCAGTCTCTTTTCCTCTTCTGTCATAATGAGAGATCGCCTTTCCACACCCATCATCACTTTATCACGTGCATATTCGAAATCATCCATGGTAACAATCTTCTTGTTTCTTCTTGCAGCAATAAGCGCAGATTCGTTCACTAAATTTGCTAAATCAGCCCCTGAAAAACCAGGTGTTCCTCTTGCAACTGTTTTCACATTTACATCAGGGGCCATTGATATTTTCTTTATATGCGTATTTAATATTTTCTCGCGCCCATTTATATCGGGTAAAGAAATAGTAATCTGCCGGTCAAAACGACCAGGCCTAAGCAGTGCTGGATCTAAGACATCCGGACGGTTAGTCGCAGCAATTATTATTACGCCCTCATTAGACTCAAAGCCATCCATCTCAACTAATAACTGATTTAATGTTTGTTCTCTTTCGTCATTACCACCACCAAGACCAATGCCACGATGTCTACCCACCGCATCTATCTCATCTATAAAAATTATACAAGGAGCATTTTTCTTGCCTTGATCAAACATATCACGAACACGGCTCGCACCAACACCAACAAACATCTCAACAAAATCAGATCCAGAAATGCTAAAGAATGGCACATTAGCTTCTCCTGCAATTGCACGAGCAAGTAAAGTTTTACCAGTTCCAGGAGAGCCAATTAAAAGGCACCCTTTTGGTATTTTTCCACCTAATATTTGAAATTTTTGCCTTTGTTTAAGGAAATCAACGATTTCTACTAGCTCTTCTTTTGCTTCATCAATTCCGGCAACATCATCAAATGTTACTTTTTTCCCACTAGTCATGAGTCTAGCCCTTGACTTGCCAAAGCTTATAGTTCTGTTGCCCCCCGCTTGTGTTTGTTTAAGAAAGAATAGCAAAAAGCCAATAAAGATAAATGTTGGGACCCATGAGATAAGTAATCCACCAATTACGCTCATGGCAGAATCTCCAGTTGAAAAGGAGAATCTCACTTTTCTATCATGTAAATTTTTTATTAGGTCGCTATATATAACACCGCTTGAGTTGAAACTTGAACCATCCCTAAACTTGCCCTCAATGCTCTGGTTTTTTATGACAATATTTTCTACATCATTGTCTTCTAGTCTAGTTAAAAATTCCGAAAAAGGTATGGTTGTTTTACTTCTACCTACATTTCCGCTGAACTGAATATAAACAACTGAAATAAGAACAATAATTACTAACCAGATCAATAAGCCTTCTAAAAATTTTTTCATTTCTATTTCTAACTAAGTACTAATCAAGCTTACCAAATTTTGTTTTATCGTGCTATTAATAATGCATTGAACCTTATCGTCATTGGTATTTTTTTCGTTATAATTTACATCAGGATAAGCAAGCACCTTTCCATCTTTTTGTACTGTAGGCAAAGAATAAAAGACTTCAGGGCAGCAGTTGTAAACTTGAAAAGTGGGTAGCTACTGCTCCATGTGCTTTCTTTTATGGGAAAATAGTTGCAAGGTCTAATATGTAGGAAAACCTTGTGGGACAAAGTAATTTGTTAATAAGATGACTTTATGTACATTACCGCACACTATTCTATATTACACTTCTATACTACACTGGCGAGCTACATGTTTTACTCTTGCACTACTTATTTTTTTCAATTCATGATCAAAATCATCCATAGTAATAGTAGGAGTAGTGCCTTCATGGCTTCTGTTTATAGCATTATATTTTACTTTTTTTGCCAAATTAGATAAATAAGCTCCTGAATAATCAGAAGTGCGGCTTGCAATTTTTTCCAGATTTACGTCTGGTGCTATTTGTATATTCTTTAAGTTGATATTCAATATTTTCTCACGCTCCTTTTCTTCAGGTAGAGGAATATAAATGCGCTCACCTAGGCGCCCAGGTCTCAAGAGTGCTTCATCTATATGAGGCAAATGATTTGTTGCAACAATTA
Source organism: Wolbachia endosymbiont (group A) of Sphaerophoria taeniata (assembly GCF_947250735.1). Lineage (NCBI taxonomy): Bacteria > Pseudomonadati > Pseudomonadota > Alphaproteobacteria > Rickettsiales > Anaplasmataceae > Wolbachia > Wolbachia endosymbiont (group A) of Sphaerophoria taeniata. The sequence continues at coordinate 251,358 of NZ_OX366344.1, read as the reverse complement.
CTATTACATCTTTTCTAGATTTTATCCCATCCAGTTCACTCAATAACTGAGTGATCATCCGCCTCTCTTCATTATTACTAGCAGAAGTTTCTGAATTATTTCGTCTACTAACGGCATCTATTTCATCTATAAAGAGTATGCAAGGAGAATTTTTTCTTAATTTTTCGAAAAGATCACGAATGTAAGCTGGACCAGCACCCATTAATGATTTAGAAAACTCAGACGCTAAAACACTATAACACGGAATATTAACTTCGCCTGCAATTGCACGAACAAGGAGGGTTTTACCATTTCCGGGGGGACCTTATAAAATGTAGCCTGTTGGTATATCACAATTGAATTGTTCAAAAATTTTTCTATTTTTTATGAAATTGCAAATCATTTCTAATGATTTCTTCACCTCATCGGAGATTGCAACATCACTAAATTTTAATTTCTCTTCTTCTGTAATTAATTTATCGTCTAAGCTAATGCTAAAATTTTTTTTGTATATCACCCAGCCAAATACTAGCACACCTAGAAATATTATAATGGAAATGCTACCTAAAATGACATCTTCATTTATGGCTTCTGTTGAAAAGAGGATGTGAACCCTTTTGTCGCGTAAAATTTTTATGAGATCATTAGATATAATACTGACTAACTTAAAACTTGATCCATCCTTAAGCTTACCTACAATACTATTTTCATTTATATCTATAACAACACTTTTTATATCGTTACTTTCTAATCTGTCTGAAAATTCTGAAAAAGATATAGTAGTTAGACCTTCACCTTGAAAAAACAGCATATAAATTGCAAAAATGGTAGCAGCAATTGCCAGACATAAGAGAGCAATTTTAAGGAATTTCCACCGAGTCATTTAATTTTCACCTGAAAGAATTGAGCTTATCAGATTTTCGTACAATATGTTAGTAATAATACACTTAACTCCATTATTATCGATTTTCTGATTACTTTGACATGTACTAGGATAAGCAAGCACCTTTCCATCTTTTTGTACTGTAGGCAAAGAATAGAAAACTTCAGGGCAGCAGTTGTAATCCTTCAGAAATTCAGGAACTTTTTGTGTTTTTTTTAATGGAGCGATGATAACTGAACACTCTTGATTTCCGAGTATTGTGCAGCTAAATCTGTTATCCCATTGAGTAGGTTCATTTAAAGGTAGGTTTACGGTAATTTCTTGTATCTTTGACGATTCTCTAATTATTAAGATATTTTCTCCATATTTTCTTATTTTGCACCCAGAAAGTGTACAGTTAACATTACTATCCTTTTGCAATATTTTATTAAATATCGCAATAAGGCTATTGTACCTTGGTTTATAATGTTTACTGGCAATTGCCATTATAGAGTAAAGAAGAAGCCTCAAGGCTATTTCCTCTGGCAATTGATAAAATTCACTTAGTTTAATTTCAATATAACCAAGATCATGAACATTAACACAGTCATTAAATGCAAGGCGTGTGTAGTGCATCAACGCTTTTGCAGCTCTTTTCATATGAAGGGCTGTGAGGCATATTCGCTCTGTTAAAATCTCTTGATTGTCACTTGCTTTAAGTAAGCTACGGTATAAAGTTCGCCTGTATTTTAAGTTATAGTTGCTTCTATCTTCGATCCATTTTAACCGGTGAAGCTTAGCGTACTTTTCTATTTCACTACGACTAAAATTTAACAATGGCCTAAATATATAAATACCATTTAAGAAAGATTTGTAATCCATTGATGATAATCCATCTACGCCACTACCTCGCTCCAATCTTAATAAGAACGTTTCTGCTTGATCATCTTTGTGATGAGCAACGAGCAAACATTTAACATTATTGTTTTTACAACACTCTGCTAGTAACTTATATCGTGCTTTTCGTGCCTGTAATTGAATATTACCTTTAATATTTTGCTTCTCCCAATTTAATATGAACGATTCCTTTGCTCCAAGTTCTTTTGCATAACTTGTAACAAAATCAGCTTCTTTTTGAGACTCTGAACGTAACCCATGATTTACTGTTAATGCTATAGGAAGTGAAAGCTTGTTTTTTTTTGCCCAGTTAGTCATTAAGTGCAGTAAGACTATACTATCTACACCACCTGATACTGCAACTGCGATTTGGTTATAGAAAGCAAAGCTATTAGCTATATTTTGAAATAATAACTCTAATTTCATTATGTTTCTTGATGGCAAGATAGTCTCTACGTCATACAGCGACTTATTTGTGGTATATATAGATCCCACTAACAAGCAGCGGAATTGCTCTCTTTTGTCATCCCAGTGCTTGACACTGGGATCCAGGTTTTAATGCAAGAAACTATTTCTTTATTCCAGAAAATGAAAATTCCACTCTACGATTTTTAGCATGCTCTTTTTCATATTTAGAATTTCTAGAATCATCTTTTACATTAACCAAAGGCTCAGTTTCACCCTTAGAAGCAGTTTTTATTCTGTTTTCTATGTAGGGTGCACAACTAACCATAAATTTTTTAGCTGCATCTGCCCTTCTAGCGCCTAGCGCAAGATTATATTCATGAGAACCACGGTTGTCAGTATGACCAGTTAAAGTAACCTTCGCGTCAGGGTTATCTTGTAACACCTCCATTACGTTAAGTAATGCATCTGCGCTTACTTCAGTAATACTAGATTCATCATAACCAAAGAAAACTCTTTTATCACCTATCTGCTTAACAACAGAATTCATTTTATTTGTTGTATTTGCTCCTTTTTTTGGGCAAGAACTTACACCAGTAAGTAGCAAACAAAAACAGCACATTATAACCAGTCTACTCCACATTACTAAACCTCCATAAATTTTAAAATAGTGCGTAACTTTAATTTCAGTAGCTAATAATCTCTCCATATTGTAATATAGTCAAGAGAAATAAAATACTAAATACTTTTTCTACACCCTTACAATTAATTTTCTTATAATATGCTGGACTCTGAGTAGAAAAATCCAATAAAGGAATAAAAAGTACAATTTTTTATTGTACTTTAAGCAAATATACTTTTAACTTTATTATTAATCTATTACGATATTAAAGAGATGTTTTCTAAAACAATGAACAAATTATGAAATCTTATAAGTTTTTAGAGGAAGTATTATATAGGGTAAAGAATATCGAAAATACGCTAAAAGTACTAAACCAAAGCCAATTGAATATAGAGGACAAAGTTGAACAAATGAGTCTTCTAGAAGAAATCAGACATGAAATTATCTCTCATGATGCAATAGAGGAATCATTAGCAGATGCTCTTGGTAACAAAAAAAGTGCAAATACTCAGCAGCTAAAGTTAATAGAGAGAATAAATAAAAGCAACAGTGCTGTTCCTATTGATTTAGTAAAGTCTTTATCCAAAGCTAAGGTTGAATGCCAAAATTTATGGAAACTATCTCATTCTGAAACCAGTAACTTAGAAAAACTAAAAGAACGTTTTACTGATTTAATCACACTCATTCGCGAAGTAGCTTCTATAAAATCGCAGCAATTAAAATGCTCAAAATACGACTTACTGCTTGCTGACTATGACTCTGATATCACAGAAAAGAATATAAGGGAAGTATTCCCCAAGGTAGGCAAATTTTTTAGCGAAAATGTGGATGAAATAATTGAAAAGCAGAAAAAGGATAAGGTTACTAATATACAAAGAGTTGCTACTCAGAAGCAGATTGAACTTGGCTCGTTATGTTTACAGCAAATGGGTATTGCACTAAATGAGATTCGTACTTCTTATTACTACCCTATAGATTATGATGAATCTGATTTTTGTTATGGTTTATTTTCACTTTTACGGCATAGTGGTTATGCGATTTATCAAAAATGTTTAGCGCAAAATTCTATAAGTAGCCCAATTACGAGACATGTTATGTATGAAACTCAAGGGTTATTCATGGAAAGGATGATTGGAACATCCAGAGAATTTATTGAGTTCATTCAACCACACATAAAAGAGAAATTTGCTATAAAAGGCAAAACTAATAGCAGTGTTGAAAATTTGCACTTGGTTTTCAATGAAATAAACCTTTCCTCTTCTTTAAAGAACGCAGATGAATTTAGTCTTTTAGCTCATATTATGTTGAGAACTAGGTTAGAACAGGATATAATAAATGGTACACTGGAAGTTAAGGATCTGCACGATGCGTGGCTGGAAGGTATGAAGCACTATAAAATTCCAGTAAAAGCTAAAAATGAGCTGGACACTTATTTTCAAGATGAATATTGGGCAAGCGGTGTTATGGGCTACTTTCCTATAAAAATTATTGCTTTAATTGCTGCTGTGCAGATTTTCTCTTTCGTTAAAAAGAATCATTACGAATCATTAAGTGCTATAATAAAAGGAGATTTTAGTTTACTTATCAGTTGGTTATCTCAAAATATATACAGTGCAAAGTGTGGCCTGGAACTGCTAAAAAAATTAACAGGCAAGGGTTTAGACGTTGAGTGTGTTACTTACTACCTATCTGAAAAGTATAATTTGTCTCAATAAATGGTTTTCTTGAGTTATGTATGAATTTTGTTCGAAAATTGACCGGAAAGTTTTATAGCCTTTTTACTTTCAAAGGTTTGTTTGCTAGCGATATTGCCATAGACCTTGGTACTGCAAACACTTTAGTTTATCAGAAAAATCAGGGAATAGTGCTTGATGAGCCTTCAGTTGTAGCAAGAGTAAAAGAAAAAGGAAGCTACGTTCCTTATGCTTTTGGTAAAAAAGCTAAAATGATGCTTGGAAAAACGCCTGGAGAAATAGAGGCGATAAGGCCCTTAAAGGATGGAGTTATTGCTGATTTTAAAAGTGCGGAAGAAATGCTAAAATATTTCATACGCAGTGCAAACACAAAATTCACTGTTAATAAACCTAATATTATCATATGCGTTCCATCTGGATCCACGCCAGTTGAAAGGCGTGCTATACAAGATGCAGCAGAAAGTGCTGGTGCAAATGAAGTATTTTTGATTGAAGAACCAATGGCTGCAGCAATCGGAGCTGGGCTCCCAGTTACTGAACCTGAGGGTTCTATGATCGTTGATATAGGAGGCGGTACAACTGAAGTTGCAATTATTTCTTTAGGCGGAATTGTTTATTCACGTTCTGCCAGAGTAGGTGGCGATATTATGGATGAAGCAATAAAATCGTATATTCGTGAAAATCATAAGTTATTAATCGGTGAAACAACTGCTGAAAAAATTAAGAAAAACGTAGGTTCAGCCAGTCTGCCAGGTGAAAATAACAAAGAGGGAATGATAATTAAAGGCAGGGATTTAGTGAGTGGCATGCCAAAAGAAATGCTTTTATCAGAATATCAAGTTGCAGAAAGTTTAATAGAGCCTGTACATCAGATAATTTCTGCTATTAGGACTGCACTGGAGAGCACTCCACCTGAACTTTCTTCTGATATAGTCGATAGAGGAATAATTTTATCTGGTGGTGGTGGATTATTGCGTAACTTGGGCAAAGTTATCAGTGAAACAACAAAATTACCAGTTCGTGTTGCAGATGACCCACTTTGTTGTGTTGCCTTGGGTAGTGGAAAAGTGCTTGAAAACATGGATTATTTTGGCCATGTTTTATTCAAGCAAGATTAAATTGTTTTTGAAGGTAGTTTATCGAATTGTTTTGATGGAATTATGTAATATAAATGAGATCCCAGTGTCACGCACCAAGTAATTTGAAGGCAACTTCCAGCAGGAAAGGGTGTCATCCGAGTAGCTGACACTGGGATCCAGGAAACTTGATTACAAATAAATATGCTGTTTTAATGAATTTGCATAAATAGACACTAGATTCCAGTGTCAGCTACTTTCATGACATCATCTACTATGTAAATTGCCCCCAAATCAAAACGTTTGCACAGTTGTATGTTGGAATGACACAAGATTTGCGTTTATAAATTAAGGCGATTATGCTAAAAGAATTTAAAATTGAACCTCTGCTAAAAGATAGAGCTCCGCACCAGACCAAGGCTATTGTTGCAATGTCCGGGGGAGTTGATAGCTCCGTTGCTGCAGCACTGCTATATAACTTTGGGTACCAGGTGATAGGTGTGACTCTTCAACTCTATGGCACCGACGGTAATGCTAACGCAAGAAAAGGTGCATGTTGTGCTGGACAGGATATTTACGACGCTAAGCGCGTGGCTGAAAGTGTTGGCTTTCCTCACTATATTTTAAACTACGAGGAAATATTCAAAAAGGAAGTAATAGAGGATTTTGCAAGTACCTATATGCGTGGGGAAACTCCCATACCATGCGTAAGATGTAACCAAACGGTAAAATTTCGTGATCTATTGCAAGTTACAAAAAATCTTGGTGCGGATGTGCTTGTAACAGGACATTACGTGAGAAGATTAGAAAAAAATGGTGAGGTAAAGTTGTGCAGAAGCATTGATAAAAGTAAAGATCAAAGCTATTTTCTATTTGCTACAACAAAGGAGCAGTTGAAGCTTTTGCGATTTCCACTAGGTGGGTTCTATAAAAGTGATATAAGAAAATTAGCAAAGTATTTCAGCTTACAAATTTCTGAAAAGCCGGACAGTCAAGATATATGCTTTGTTTCCGAAAGCTATAGTAAAACAATAGCTAAATTAGTTCCACAATCTGTACAGAAAGGTAAAATAGTGGATGTTAATGGAAAAGTGCTAGGCGAGCACAGTGGCATAGTAAATTTTACAGTGGGGCAAAGAAAGGGCTTGGGTATCGCACACAATGAACCTCTTTATGTGATAAAAATTAATACAGAAAATAATGAGGTTATAGTAGGTCCGATCAACGCATTAATGCAAAAAAAAATATTGATCAAGGAGTTAAATTGGTTAGAACAACCAAAGGAAGGTATGGAAGTAACTGTGAAGCTGAGATCATCACATGCGGGAAGTTTAGCAACAATACATTCAACTGACGAAAAAAATAAAGCCTGTGTCATTTTAAACGACGATTACTTTGGCATCAGTCCAGGTCAAGCCTGTGTGGCATATAAAGGTGAACAAGTTATCGGTGGAGGATGGATATGCTCTTAACTGGGTGGCTTAATTTTTTTATGCAGAATGTAAACGTACAATAACATTTATTGCTATTTTACCCTATATCGCTTATACTATAAAGTAGAACATTATAGGTTTTAGCAATGGTTAAGGAAGTTGAAGAAATAATAAAAATTGTTGGTAAGGGTAATTTATTAGAGACTTTGTTTATTTTTTTAGGTGGCTTTCAACATGCTGACTTAGATCGTAGTATGGACCGCAGAAATCATTTTGGCTTGTCTGCATTCATTAAAAAAGAGGGGGAGCCATTAGATGAATATTTTAACTTAAAGTTTAGTCTACAAGGGCTGTTTTTAATTTATGCTCAAGCTTATAAGATACTTAGTGAAAACAATAACCTGAATACTAAAGATGTCATAGATAAAATATATGAAGTTATTAAAGGGTTTGAGTTAAATAGAGATATAAATGAAGTAGTAGAAGTAGATGGAAGTAAATTAGATTTACTTAACATCTTAGCAAGTCCAAAGAGAAAACCAATATTTAAAACAGAAGAAGATTTTGAAAATAAAGTGCTTACTGACGTTAAAAAATTATTAAATGAAAAATCTGATAAAAAATTTTTTTTTAATAAATTTGTTATCGACTGTTACTATTCTATTCATCAAGATATAAAGGTAGATAAAGATGTGGCTTTATTGTTTTCTCTATTATATTCTTTGAGCGGTAGTTATAAAGAACCTTTGTCACCTGACAAAATAGTAAAAAGAGAAGTATTAGAGATATGTGAGAATCAGTTAATAGAGAGCTATATAATGTTCTTAGCTGGCAAACTACACATGATCGGATTATCAAGTAGAGATAAATATACAATCGACCATGAGCATGTGGATCGGCAAGAGGAAGGCTTGAAAGAGCATTGTAAATTCGAATTATATCGTATAAATACAAAAAACACCCTAGAGCAACTGTTAAAAAACCAAAATAGTGATGAATTTGAACAATTAGTAACGAGCCCTAAAAATATATACTACTCAGTGCCACAAGAAGAGAATAAATGTAGGCCAAATTTCATTGTCAGCAAGAAAAAAGAAAAAGACCATAAAAACACAGTCTGTAAACTTATTTTGGGTATGTTTGTATTATCTGTTGGGTTATATGTTGCTGATTATTTCCTTATGGAGCAAAAATTGTTCAACTCAATAAAAAATGTTTTGCCACAAGACAACCTTACTAACTTGATAGTTGGTGCGGTGCTTACTATTGTAATAGTATATGCTTTATTTCAATTATCACAGAAACCACCACTTTCAACAGTCAATGGAATGACGAATGAAAATTTAGAACAGCCCCATGCAAAACAAGCTTAGAACTACATAAATGTAGCAACTTAAAAGCACATATTGTATAATGCTTATTCTTAAGTTAAGAGGTGATTTATGGATTTAAGTAAAATAACAGCGGGACCAAATGCGGTGAATGTGGTAATTGAAATAAGTGCAAATGCTGAGCCTGTAAAGTATGAGTTTAATAAAGAGCTTGGATTGTTACAAGTTGACAGATTTTTGTCTACCTCAATGACTTATCCTTGCAATTATGGGTTTATACCAAATACCTGCGCAGGTGATGGTGATCCTGTGGATGTTTTGGTGCTAACTCAATTTCCCTTAGCATCTAGTGTTTTAATATCGGTGCGTCCAATAGGCGCATTACTCACTAAAGATGAAAAAGGAGAAGATGAAAAGATATTAGCTGTGCCTGTTTCCAGTGTTGATAGCTATTATGACAATATAAAGGACTATTCTGACTTATCTAAAAACCTATTAGATAAAATTGCTCATTTCTTTTCTCATTATAAAGATCTAGAAAAGGGAAAAACGGTAGCAGTTGGAGAATGGGTTGGTGTAGAAGAAGCAAAGAAAATCATTGAAAAAAGCAGAAATTAGTTTACGTTGATTTAGCCTGGAATTACAGTTATTCGGAAAAATGTTGTTGTTTTTAATGGGTAAATATTGCAATTAAAAGCATTAGACAGGCGGTAGAGGTCTTGGTATTATATAATCTTTAGGTTCTAAATTTGGAAGGGTGGCCGAGCGGCTGAAGGCGGCGGTTTGCTAAACCGCTATACGATTGAAAAGTCGTATCGAGGGTTCGAATCCCTCTCCTTCCGTATACTGTTTTAGCACGGTCTGAATTCGCTATATTAGCATATTTTTAGCCTGTTTACCTGATCTTGTTGCAATGGTTTTTATTTCCGTCTTTGCTTAGATAGCTATTAAAAAGTTGGCTAGCGTTGACTCAGTATTTATTATAGAATTGGTTGTTAACCTTACTTATATGCATAAAATACTAATTTTACTGTTGATAGTGTTGCCACTTAGGTTGCTTGCAACCGAGATTGAAATTGTTGCAGATGTAAATGGTGAGCCAATTTCAAATTTAGATATCGAAAAACGCATCAACTTTATAAATTCATTGTTTGGCACCCAAAGTGTTAATCAAAAAGAAGCAAAACCTCAAATTCTTAGGGAGCTAATAGACGAAATTATCATTATCAATGAAGCGCAGAGGCTGAATATAAAATTGAGCAATGAGGAGTTAGATAATGCTATCATATTATTTTTAACCCAAAGTTTTAAACTTAAGGCTAATGAAGTTGATCAATACATAAAAAAGCATAATATAGATCTTAGTATTTTAAGAAAACAAATAAAATGTCAGTTACTATGGAGCAAAATTATTGAAGTAAGAATTGTGCCATTTATTAATATAAGCGATAAAGAAGTAGATGATGTAAAAAGGCAAACAGAAAAGCCGGATTATCTTATCACGTTCCAAGAGTTTATAATTCCTGATCAAAAAGACAAGGATGTTTATGGCATAGCTGAAGATTTAGTAAAAAAATTACGTAATAGTAATAACCCGGAATCTCCAATAAAGATGCGTAAAGCAACAGTTAATTTAAGTCAGCTCAAAGATAAACTTAAGAGCGTTTTAGAAAGACTAGAAACCGGCGATATAGAAGGTCCATTCAGTTTCAGTGAAGGTTACTCTATTATAAAAGTCATAGACAAGGTACAACTTAATTATGCACTGCTGGAAAGCACTTTAAAATTAAAACAGATTGTGGCTGAGGGTTCAGAAAGTTTATTGGATAATTTTAAAGAGCAAAAGGTCAATTGTTTAAATTTTGACAAATTAGCAGATGATTTTAAGTTGCCAAACGCAAAAGAGTTTGAAATAAAAATGCGAGATTTAAATCCTGATTTACAGATTTTATTTAGTAAAACAAGTGTGAATGAAATAGTAGAATTAAGAGAAAATGGCACTGCAAAGTTAATGATGTTGTGTGATATCAAGAGTAATGCAGCGGATATAGAAGCAATTAAACAGCAGATGTACCAACAAAAGATTATGATACAAAGCAACTTGTTATTAGATAATATGCGTAAAAATTCAGCTGTCAGTTATCGGTATAGTTGAAGTCAGAGAGTGTCCTTGTCTCTGTCTTTGTGTACGAAAATTACTTTGTTCTATAAAATTTCAAAAAATTTGAACAAATATAGTTAAAATAGCACATGAAGAATATAATGCTAATTGGTGGTGGAGTTGGAAATGCAGTATTATTTTCGATAGGGAAGGCGTGTCTTGAAAATAATAATAAGGTTTTGTACTTTGCTGGCTATAAGAAATTAAGTGATGTATTTAAACGAGCACTGATAGAGCGTGCATCAAATGCAGTAGTTTGGGCATGTGAAGAAGGATTGATAGAAACAAGCAGAGATCAAGATAAATCCTTTCATGGTAATATAGTTGATGCAATAGTCTCTTATCAACAAGGAAGATTAGGTATTAATTTAAACACTATAGATAAAATTATCACTATTGGTTCTGATAAAATGATGAAAGCTATGAATGAAGCTAGAAAAACAATTTTAAAGCCATATCTGAAGTCAAGTCACATAGCAATATCGTCAGTTAATTCTCCTATGCAGTGTATGATGAAAGAAATCTGCGCTCAGTGTGTTCAGCAACATATAAATACGGAAACAGGAGAAAGGAGTTTTGTCTATAGTTGCAGTAATCAAGACCAGGATATGGAATTTATTGACTTTGATTTTTTAAGTGAGCGCTTAAAGCAAAATAGTTTACAAGAAAAACTCACTGCGAAATGGATAGATCATGTTCAAAGATATTAAACAGCACAAAAAGGAAATAAGAGAGCAATATAGAGCTATAAGAAAAGATATTGATGAAAGTTATTCCAGTTATGCGGCAAGTTCCCTTATTAATCTCTTTAATCAGAACTTAAGTTACGTTAAAGGCAAAACAATTGCGGCTTACATTCCAATGGATGGGGAAATAAATGTTGTCCCTTTGATGTGTTGTTTGCTCTATTTAGGTTATAAAGTAGCAATTCCTGATAAAAATCAGTTGCTAAGATTTGAGGGATGGAACGAAACAAATGAAGATGTAATTCCCGACACAATCATTACTCCTGTTGTTGCTTTTGATGATCATTTTAATAGATTAGGTTTTGGCGGTGGTTGGTATGATACAATGATAAAAAAATTACGGCCGCTTGGAAAAATATTTATAGGTGTAGCCTATGAGAAACAATATTGTAAAGATTTACCTGTAGAAAAACATGATCAAAAATTGGATATTATAATCACTGAGATGTGTGTTAGATGTGGAGGTGAATTGCTCAAAAAAGTGGATAGAAAGGAGTAGCGTAACCCCACTTTCTGATAGTAATTTTTGCGTCAAAACGCTCCTCAAATACATCAAATATTTGGTCCTGTAATTCCTCCTTCACTCACTCGTGCAGCACTTGAAATACCTAAGTGAGAATCTGGCTTCATTTGATTAACTTTATCATTAATCTTTTGTTCTACATCTTCTATTTTACCGTCACCAATGGCCATAATTGCAGATTGAAATTCACCCATAAGAATGTGAAATCCTTTCTTTTTAGATTCTTCCGTGTCTTTAGATCTTTCCATATCTGCTAGATGAGTACTAAGACCTTTGTTCATAAGTCTGCTCATGTCATCTTCTGAAAAATTTTCAATGGTTCCATTCTTTACTAACTCTTGTATAGCAGATCGCTGCCCTTCATTTTGAAGCATTTCTAATATTTTTTTCCCATCATCAAGACCTTTTTTAGCGTCAACGCCTTCGTTATCTTTAAGACTAATGTTTGCAATAGTTTCAAGGATGTTTGTTCTTAATCTACTAAAGTTATTCTCTCTTGCTTGAACTTTAGGTAATTTATCTATTAAATCCTTATATGAACTTTTTACTGCTTTCCCTGCTTCAATCGCACCTTCTTTTATTTTTTCCCCTGCCTTTCCTATACCTATTCCTACATAACGTGCTCCAATAGCCACAAGCGCTATTAATGTAGCAAGCACAATAAGCGGAGAAAATGCTACTCCCAATACTATTCCTGTAGAAGCTATTCCAATTTTTTTATTTGCAGATGCTGATTTAAAATAATTGACTAGATTGTCCAGCGGACCTTTATTATTATTTATAACATTACTTATTGCTTGCTGATTAACAGATTTTAACGCCTCTTCTATTATTTTTGAGTCAACGTTTTCAGAAGTTAACCCTTTAAGTGCTTCTTCAATGAGTTTTATAAATAATTCTTTATTTACCTCCTTTTGCAAGCCTTGGTCATTAATTGCTAAACTTAAACCTTCGAGATTCATCCCTCTAACTTGTTCTGATAGGGCTTTAAGTAACTCCTCTTTTCCCTCTGATGGAGATTGTGCAATGCTTTCTATTATATCTGAAATAGCTTTTCTTAGTTCTGAATAGTCAGTGTCAAAAAACGTACTGTTTGTAGGTGCCATATTCAACTTCATCAACTATAAATATGCCTAATTATACATACTAATTATTAATTATATTATAATAAATATGAGATAATTAATATAATAACCTCTTTCCAAATATAGAATTTGTATTAAAATATCTAGATTACATGAAATTAAGGTACTTTATGGGCGGAAAAAAATTAAAAGCTGCTGTGGTTTTATCAGGGTGTGGTCACCTTGACGGTGCAGAGGTAAGAGAAGCGGTTTTAAGTTTGCTTGTGCTTGATCAGCAGGAAGTGAATGTTAAATGCTTTGCACCTGATATCAATATCACACAAGTTATGAATCATAAAACAAAAGAGGCAACAAAAGAAAAAAGGAATGTACTTGCAGAAGCTGCAAGAATCGCAAGAGGTGAAATATATGACTTAAAAGAAGCCAAAGCTGAAAATTTTGACATGCTAGTTGTACCTGGTGGATACGGGGTTGCAAAAAATTTATCTGATTTAGCTGAGAATAAAGACATGGTGACAGTAATGCCTGAATTTGAAAGATTAGTTTCAGAATTTTTTGTTACAAAAAAGCCGATAGGAGCGATATGCATATCTCCAGCCATCATTGTTTCAATTTTAAGTAGCAAGATAGGTAAAGAAGAAAGTAAGGTTAAGGTAACTATAGGAGATGACAGAGAACAGTTGATAGAGAAGCTTGGTGGTGAACACATAAAGTGTGATACAGGGTTATCAATAGAAGACGAAGAACATAATGTATTTTCCTGTTCTGCTTATATGCGTAGCGACAAAAGTATATACTCTGTATATCAAGGGATAAAGCATATGATTGACAGCATGGTAAAAAAGATTAACAAAAAAACTAAACAGCCATTCCTCTAAGATGTAGTAATTTAGACTTCCTTACACAATTAACTGTTGAATTTTACATTCCTAGCTGTATTATGGTTATATAGCTAAAGTGCTCTAGGTTTACGACTATTACTTGTTAGCGGCGTGGCGTAGGGCTGCACTAGCTATATATATTTAGCTCTTTTTTTATAAACGCAAGGTGTTTTATATGTCAGACCTTTTCTATATTGAAACTACGTGTTGTCTGGACGGTCAGTGTGATGTCTATACAGGGGAAGTGAGTTTTAATGATGTCATGTTAGGCAAGTTCAGTCTAAATTCGTGCAGCGGGAAAGAAGCTATGATAAATCTAGACGTTATTACATTCGATATTAATATCGCTATTGATGGTCAAAATGGAAAGACAATAGAAAGAGACCTTAAAGGTCTTGAATTTGTAACTAAAGATGATGGTTCTTGGTATATTAATAAGAATTTTGGTAATGATAGATTTGAAGTTATAGTAAAGCAATCATAATTTTACATCTCAGGTGTAACATTTAGTATAGGTGCTATTCTATTTATAATGTTCTTTACTATAGGCGCAGCAATTATTCCCCCGGTATGGTGTATCCCTTGAGGTTCATCAATAGCAATTAGCACTATATACCTTGGGTCAAGCATGGTTAGCACTCCTATAAATGACGCTATGTTTGCATCTTTGCTATATTTACCATCTACAACTTTTTCCGCCGATCCAGTCTTTCCCCCTATTGAATATGCCTTTATTTTTGCTTTTCTGCCAGTGCCATCTGTTACTGCTGCGCGTAATAATTTTCTCATTTTCCTGGAAGTTCTTCTTGAGATAATTTGCTCTCCTATACTTCTTTTATTCAACATCAAGGTTGCGTTATGAAATACCCCATTGTTGATTAATGCTGCTGCAGTTTGTGCAAGATGTATAGGAGTTACAGCTATGCCATAACCATAAGATGCTGTTATTAAAGTGTTTTCACTCCATTTATCCGGGATTATCGGTGTAGATTTTTCTGGTATTTCTATTTTCAAAGGAGAAAATAGCTTCATAGCTTTAAAGTATTCTACTTGTTTTTCAATACCTAATTTAACTGCAATTTTTGCTGCACCAATGTTGGATGATTTCACAAATATATCTCGCACAGTGATTTCCGGAATCTTAAATTCATGAAGATCATAAATTTTATATTTCCCAATAGTGATTGGCTTTGACACGTCATATAAATCATCAATTTTTACAACGTTTGCATCAAGAGCTGCGGCTATTGTAAAGAATTTTAATACCGACCCCATCTCATACACCCCAAGACTGGCGCGATTAAACTTTTGTACGTCTTCTGCCTTATTCTGTAGGTTGGGGTTAAAATCAGGCAGACTGACCATTGAGATGACTTCACTATTTTTCACATTTAAAACAATTCCTACTCCGCCGAGTGCCTGATATCTGCTTACAGCTTTAGTTAGCTCTTCATGCACTATGCTTTGCACTCGTGTATCTAAGGATAGTTGAATACCCTGGTAAGGTGTTATTCCAGCGCGTAATGCTGGAATCCACGTATTTTTTTTCTGGACCCCAGTGTCAGCTACTTGGATAACAGAATGTTGTTTGTTTTTACTTATATATGCCTCAACTCCTGCAATACCGTTGCCATCTACGTCAGTGTAACCAAGCACGTGTGAAAATAAATTACTGTGAGGATATATACGTTTTACATCGTTATAGAAGTTTATTCCTGGCACGCCGGCATTTTTTATTGCTAACAGTTCTTTTGGAGTCAAGTGCCGCTTTACCCAAGCAAATTTCTTTTTTGAAGTAAGTACTCTATATGAATTCTCGTATTCAAGATCATTCAAAATAGAACACAGTTGTGCTGCTATACTTTCCGGATTCTTTACTTTGGTTGCATCTTTATATAGTGATGTTGTGGGCACATTTGTTGCTATTACCACTCCATTTCTATCTAAAATATCAGGTTGTTTATATACTGTATTATCTTTTCTAAAATTTTCTGAAGTAGTAGGTTGATCAAATGTTAAAGAGAATATGCGAAAAATAATTATTATATAAAATATAAATAATGGTACTATAAAACACAGTGAGCGGAGTTTATTTTTAAGTAATGCTTGCATATTTACTTGATTTGACAAAAATGGAAATCATCTTAGCTGAGCCGCGAGGTTTTTGTGCCGGGGTAAAAAGAGCTGTGGACATATTAGCTATTACTTTAGAAAAATACAAAAACAAGTGCCAAGTTTATGTGCTACACGAAATTGTTCACAATAAATATATAGTAGAGGACTTTAAGAGACAAGGAGTGGTTTTTGTGAACAGTATCGAGGAAATTGAAGATAATGGAGGAATACTGATCTTCAGCGCGCACGGAGTATCAAGAAATATAGAAGATAAGGCAAAAAGAAAGGGTATTCAAGTGATTGATGCAACATGTCCTTTAGTCAGCAAAGTGCATAAAGAGGCAAAAAGGTATGAAAACAGTGTTAAAGAATTAATTCTCATTGGGCATGAAAACCATCCAGAAGTTAAGGGAATTAGAGGAAGAGTAAATAATCCTATCATTTTAGTGCAAACTGTGCAGGACGTACGCAATTTAAAAGTTAAAGATCCAGATAATTTATCTTATGTTACACAAACCACGTTAAGCATCGACGATACCCGTGAAATTATTGTTGCCCTGAAGCTCAGGTTTCCAAGCATAACAGGTCCAGATTTAAAGGACATATGCTATGCAACGCAAAACAGACAAAATGCTGTTAAAAAGCTAGCTGAAATTGTAGACATGGTGTTAGTTGTAGGAAGTAAAAATAGCTCAAATTCAAACCGCTTATTAGATCTGTGCACTGCCAGAGGAAAAAGAGCCTACTTAATTGATAATTACAGCTGTGTGAATAAAAGCTGGTTTCATGGCGTAGAAAAGATAGGAATCACTGCAGGTGCTTCTGCTCCTGACATATTGGTTGATGAATTAATGGACTACCTAAAAGTAAACCTGAGTGTAAAAATTTCAGTTATGCCAGGTGGTATTATTGAAAATGTTCAGTTTAAAATACCGAATCTGGTTTAAAACACAACTTATCTACTAAGCTTCTCTTGAAATCACACAAATCAGCATCTATAGCTAAGACGTCATACCGCGATTCATTAGACTTCTTGCATAACCATATAACGAACTTTTATTGGGAATAGAAACAAAAAACTTACTTGACAAACTCCGCCAGCCCCCTTATCATGAAACTGAAGGTATTCAGTTATCTTCATCTGTGCAGATTAAACAGCAAGAAAACAACGTAGTTGGCGTCTTATTTTTAATTTTTTGCACTATGTGCACCTCATGTCTTCACAATATTTCTAGGTTTTTACCTATATAAGCTGAAACGCGCTTATAAGTCGTTTAAGACAGTATAGTACGCCAATTTGCAGGATTAGAGAGTGACAACTAGCTAACACGGGGTTTCTTTTGCCTTTTTTTCTGTTTAGTAAATTTCTTAAACATTTGAGATAAGGTGAGTTGCATTTAAAAGCAGCTAAATTGCAGTGTTTAAGGCTTAAAAAACGCCAATACTGAAAATAGATATTAACCGGGGCTTCTTTTGCCTTTTTTTCCGTTTGGTAAATTTCTTAAATATTTATGGCTAAACGACAACCGTCATCCCGCTACGTGTTAGCGGCTGAGATACCGCGAATGAATCGCGGTATGACGGTTAAGTAGGGTGTCATTCCAGTCTGGGATCCAGTCTTTATTATGCAGCCACTTGGTTAAAATTAAGTTTTCTGGATCCCAGTGTCTGGGCACTGGGATGACACCATTCTTTTTTCTGGATTCCAGACTGGAATGACACCGTCTTGGATGGAAACCAGTGTCAGCTACTTTCATGACACCATCATAAGGTGAAACTGGATCCCAGTATCTGGGCACTGGGATGACAGGAGAAGGTACTAGCCTGACAACCGTCATTCCGCTACTTGTTAGCGGGATCTATGCTAAGAGATACCGCGGCGGTATGACGGTTCGTGGTAGTATGACGGTTCGCGGCGGCATGACGGTTCGCGGTGGCATGACGATAAGCTCGTCATCCCGCTACTTGTTAGCGGGATCTGGAGATACCGCAGTGGTATGACGTAGGAAAACCTAAGCTATACTTTTATAACCCAATCAAAATCCTGGATCCCGCTAACGAGTAGCGGAATGATGGTTTTTCAAATCGTCGGTAAGCCTAAGTCAGTTTAGCTATATGCTTTTAATTCCCCCAAAAGGAGAATTAAATATGTGAAGTTCTAGTTGATATGATTTAATGAATGGTTAGTTTAAATTACTAATTTATTTAAGAGATTTTGATAATATTTAACCCACTCGCTTTTCTATTTTCCATATCGCGATGAGCTTGAATTATTTCACCAAATTTATATTTTTTATTGATCCGTACAGTTAAAAGTTTTTTTCTTATTATCTCGAAGATTTCCATTGTGGTAAGCACTAATGTGAATCTATCATGCTTATAATGGTATATTGAGGTTCCAGTTGCAAATAACGAACGTGAACTAAGTAAAGAAAAACTAATAGGAGCGTTACCTGATATCTGCCCATAGGAAACGTATATGCCGAACCTGCCTAAAGATTCAAAAGAAAGCTTGCTTGTAGCGTAACCTATAGGGTCATACACTGCACCTACTCCTCTGTTTTGCGTAATTTCCATAACTTTAGAAACGAAGTCTTTATCATTGTAGTTTATTGCGTATGTGCAGCCACTTTGTAAAGCTATCTTCATTTTTTCATCAGAGCTTACAGAACCTATCACTACACCTTTTTTATCCTTTGCCCATTGGCATATTATTTGTCCTAAGCCACCATTAGCCCCATGAACTAGCACGAAAGCACCAGGCCTAACTTTATAAGATTGATTAACTAAATAGTGAGCTGTCATACCTTTAAACAGCACTGCAGCAGCAACTTCATCAGATATGTCATCTGGAATTTTTATCAGATATTTCTGGTGTATAATGCGCTTTTCACAATATGCCCCTGGAGGAGCTGTGCAATATCCAACTCTGTCTCCAACTTTGAATCCATCACTGATTTTTTTACCAAGTTTTTCAATAACCCCAACTGCTTCCACTCCAAGCACTGATGGTAAATTTTTAATTTTGCGTGTACCTTTTCTGTGCTCTAAATCATAACGATTTAAGCCGATAGTTGTATGACGTACTAAAACTTCCTCGCCTTTTGGCTCACCTATATTCTTATCTACAAATTCTAATACTTCTGGTCCCCCAGTTTTTTTAATTTGTATAGCCCTAACCATGATGAATGTAAGATAAAAACTTTGATTATGTTATCTAATAATTAATATTTTGCAAAGTCATTGTTTCCACAATTAACAAGCTTGACTTTTTTATCAAATATCTCTATATTTTAAATAAGCTATTTAAGCAATTAGAGAGTATAAATTATGTTAGGTAGAAGAGATAGATATATTAATAGGTATATTGCTCTTTGTGAGATATTTAAGAGAATAAGCAATAATATAAAAACATATAATGTAATAGAGTTAATAAAAAGCAAGTTAGAAGAAGGCAAAGAGTATAGTCAAAGCTGCAGTGATTTATTTGAGTTATGGAAAGCTGGAAATTTTGCAATTGACCATGAATTTCGTGTGCAAAATGATGGCAAAGATCCAGATGCCAGAAAACTCTTAGATATAGCTATCAACTCTAAATACCTTAACGTGGCAGAAGCTTTAGTAAGAGCTGGAGCGGACATTAAGCCAAAAAAAAATGGATTTACCTATCTACATACAGCTTTTTTTATACCATCTCCAAACCTTTTTAAGACTCTCATGGAGAGAAAAATAATCATTACCTCTAATGAGCAAGCATGTACCATTTTAGAAGGTTTTACTAACTTTTCCCTCGACCAATTTTCACCAAATAAAGAGAATGCTGAAAGAGCTGAAAGTCAGATAAAATGTGTCAAGATGCTAATTGATTACATATTAGAAAAAAATCCCAACATAGAAATGTCAGATTCTGTAAAAAATAATAAGGAGTTGGCTAAGTATTGGAATGCTTGTGAAGCAAATAATAAAAGATGGGTATTGGTTGATTCAGCAACACCAAGCACTGAAACACAAGTAGTCAGTGTGCAAAAAGAAAACAAGAGCTCCTGCTCAATTCAATAGATCTGTTGCATAACTATTATTTGAATAACAACGCACTCCTTCTATAGCTAACACGTCATACCGCCGCGGTATCCCATAGATCCCGCTAACAAGTAGCGGGATGACGAGGTTTACCTTATCGGATTGTTTCAACACGTCATACCGCCGCGGTATCTCAAAGTATAGATCCCGCTAACGGGTAGCGGAATGACAGTTTTTCAAATTGTCGGTAAATCTAAGTCAGTTTAGCTATAGCTCACGCTGCTTGGGTGGACAATAGAAAAAGTTTGTTACTTAAGCTTAAAAAACGTGTATGATAGCGTTATTTCACTTAAATCTTTTGTATTACTATCAAGCATTATCTCAGGATCTATATAGAAAGATACGGGCATAGCTGCTTTTTGTTTTGGTAGCAACATTTGTTCTTCAAAACAAAAGCATGCAACTTTATTAAAATACTTACCTGCTTTGAAAGGCGTAACGTTATATACTGCCATACCAAATGAAAGATGATCAGATAGATTTTTTGCGTAATAAAACGCTAAACTTTGTTCTCCTATGTTTACGTCAACGTAGTTAGTTTCTGATTTAAATTCCCAAGGTAGATCGGACATTATATCAGCATTGAAGTGGACCCTGATTTTTTGGTCAGTTGCACTTATTGTTGCATTAGTTACTTTTCTTGTTGTGCCACCATACCCAGTAGCTTTACAGAAAATGCTATATAGTGGCACCGATGCATATGCAAGACATAGCATCAACACGACTAAAGATATTAAAAAGAAAACTATAGAATTCTTACTACCTTTCCTTAAAAAGGAAAACATCTAGTCCCTATTATTGAACAAGTTAAGTAACCTGAGTAGATTGAGAAATATGTTAATAAAGTTAAAATAAAGATCAGTTGCACCCAGTGTTGCCAATTTAGTAGTAGCGACTTCTGATCCGTCGTTATATTTATAATAAACGTCCTTGATTCTTTGAGCATCATACGCAGTCATTAAGGTAAAGACTATTACTGATATGAACGATATTGCAAAGTAGAGAGGACTACTTCCAAGGAATAAATTTACTATGGATGCTATAATTATCCCCAAGACTCCCATAATCAAGAAAGAGCCCATACTTGTAAGATCTCTTTTTGTGGTATTACCATATAAAGCCATAGAGCCAAACATAATTGATGTAATGAAAAACGCTCTTGCTATATTTTCTGCAGTATAAACTATAAAAATATAAGATAAGGAAAGCCCCATTAACACTGAGAACGAGAAAAATATAGTAACGGCAGACTGAGCACTTAGGTGTTGAATTCTATACCGCATATAGATCACCAATGCAGCTGGAGAGAATATTATCACAAGCGACAGAACAGGATTAGAATGAATTACCTGAAAAAGACCAGAAAATACCGTTAGAAACGCAACAAGCCCTGTAACGCCTAAAGCTAAAGCCATGTAATTATATACTTTAGTTAGGTAACTTCTGAGCCCAGCGCTATAATAAACGCCCTGAGAGCGGATATCCTGTTCATTTCTCATGTAAGACATAAATGTAACTCCTTTTGTCCATTATTTAACACATTATAATATAAAACCACATTTTTATCAAGTATTTTTATTATAAACAGTTATGCGCTGGCATTTGTTTTAATATAAATAGAATATAGGCCTATTGCTGCTGCATTTGAAACATTTAAACTGTTAATTGCATTTGACATTGGTATTTTTAAAAGATAATCACAATTTTCTTTAACTAACCTCCGCATTCCTTTCTCTTCAGAACCAAAAATAATTACTCTTTTTTTCTCAAAGCTCTTTATTTCATCTATATTTTCTTTAGCATTGCAATCAAACCCGTAACACCAGTAGCCGACCTTTTTTAAATACTGCATAGTTTTTACTATATTTGTAACGTATATTAGCGGAACAATATCCAATGCTCCACTTGCTGCTTTTGCAATAGATGCATTTTCGCCAGGTGAATGATTATGTGGTAAAACCAATGCGTTGACATTAAAACAAGCTGAAGTTCTTAAAATTGATCCAATATTGTGCGTGTCAGTGACTTGATCTAAAATGACTATAGTAGAGCTGTCGTTTGAGCTTTCAGCTACTTCTTCGATGCTTAAGTTACAAAGAATAGGGGCAACATTTAAAGCAATTCCTTGATGGTTAGCACCTTTAGATAAAACGTCATTAAGTATTTTGTTTTCTACTAATCGAACTTTAATGCCCTTACTATTTACACATTGCCTAATTTCTTTTTCATGTTCTCTATAGAAATTTTCTGTTACTAACAGTTCTATACACCGCCTATTTTTATTCTTCAGTGCTGACATGCAGGTGTGCTTTCCATACAGCCAAAAATTCTCATTAGTTTTTGACGATTTCATCGTATTATCGAAAATCGGGTTTTTATAGAATAAGCAACATTTTACTATGTTTGGATATTGTTGTAAAATTATACAATTCGATTAATGCGTTTATGTCGGACGATGAGTTGGATTGGCAAAAAAATGTTAAGCCAATAGAATGTGGAAAAGTTACTTTGAAAGTTAATCATAAAGTAAATATAAAGTCTATGGTTGATAAAGGTACCTCCGACTTACAAAGGAATTTTCTTAATACTAATAATGGTAACTCATCATTTTGTCTTGACCAAAACACAAAATCAAAAGTTGATAGGGGTAAATATTTTATAAGCGATAAGCTCAATTTGCACGGCTATAGTATAGAGGATGCTTACTGTAAATTGATAGATTTTATTATCAAAAATTATCGAGCAGGAAATAGATGTTTATTGGTAATTACGGGATACGGCAGTGCAACAAATAAAACAGACACTATAAAGAATAACTTAAATAAGTGGTTAAATGATACTAAAATCCAGCATATGGTTCTATACTACCAGCAAGCTACGAAAAAACATGGTGGTAAAGGGGCTTTTTATGTTTTATTAAGAAGGCTTAGGCCCTATTAGCTGCTTAAGTTTCCTTTTAAGCCTTAATTTTTCTTATATAGCCATATAAAAACCAGTGTTCGGCAGCGCGTTACGCACAATTGTACAAACATTGTAGCCGTTATTCAAGTAGCCCGCAGAAACGAAAAAACTTCCTTGACAAACTCCGCCAGCCCCCTTATTGTAGTAGTAAGGGTATTTATGACTCAAAACTTATTTTTGACCTGCAGGCTCAATGACAAAATTCAGTAAAAAACTCAGGGTATTTATTGGCGGATTACATAAAATTATAGCGGCTGCATGTCTTTTTTATTTTTTCTACATTCAGCCAAATCGCGCTTATTTTAAGCGTTAGCACATTATTACAGCGCCACTTACAGTAATATAGAGTCAAAACTCGCACCACGGGGCTTCTTTTGCCTTTTTTTTCTGCTTGGTAAATTTCTTAATGTTTGTAGCTAAAGCAATTTAAGAGACCGAAAATGGTGTCATTCCAGCGCGTGACGCTGGAATCTAGTCTTTATTATGCAGCCACTTATTTAAAGTTAAGTTTTCTGGATCCAAGTAGTCAAGCTACTCGGATGACACCCTCCTGATGGGCCCAAATCACAATGTTCGTACAGTTGTGGGCGGTATTACAGCGTTAGCTATACTTTTATACTCACCAACTCAGCATCCAATCAAGTAGTCAAGCTACTTAGATCTGGTGGACTCAAATCACAATGTTCATACAGTTATGCTGTGCCCTATGGGTGTGATGTTCTACGAGTTGGGTAACAGGAGGTAATGCAAGAAGTCTAATAGCGCAGCAACACGGAACCCCATGTGAGACCTGCACCTATTGCAATCAGCAGTACCAGATTTCCTGATTTTATTTTTGATTCTTGTATTGCATAGTCTAAGGCCAGTGGAATTGACGCTGCTGAGGTGTTTGCATGCTTATCAACGGTATTAATCACTTTCTCTATAGGAAAATCTAATTTCTTTACTACTGCTTCAATAATACGAATGTTTGCTTGATGGGGAATTAACCAGTCAATATCAGTGATTTTCAAATTATTGCATCTTAGTGTTTCCTCTACTGAGGCTGTTAACTTATCCACTGCATGTTTAAACACTTCTCTTCCATTCATGCATATTTTTCCAGAATCATCAGTAGAGGATACCCCTCCGTTCGTACATAATATGTCCACATTGCCATCAGAGTGTAAGTTTGTTGATATGATGACGCTGCTACCCATTTCCGATTTTATTATCACTGCACCAGCACCATCACCAAAGAGTACACAAGTTGACCTATCTTCCCAGTCAACAATCCTAGACATTATTTCAGCACCAATAACGAGCGCATATTTAATTCTATTGTTAGATTTTATGAGCGAATCAGCAACTGTAACTGCATATATAAAACCAGAGCATGCTGCTTGTACATCAAAAGAAAATGCGTTTTTACATTTTAACTTACTTTGTACAATCGTTGCACAGCTAGGCAAAGTTTTATCAGGCGTTGTTGTTGCAACTATAATCAAGTCAATTTCATCTACTGAAATTTTAGCTTTTTCTATAGCACTTTTTGCTGCATTTACAGCTAGATCTGACGTTAATTCTCCTTCATCTGCTATATGCCTTTGAACTATTCCTGTTCTCTGCCTTATCCATTTATCGCTTGTCTCAACTATCGATGCAATTTCGTTGTTACTCAACGTTTTTCTTGGTAGATAAGATCCAGTGCTTAATATGAAACTTTTATTCAATATGACTTACCCCGTTAATTATCTTTTGATTTAAATTTTCACTAATTGCATTTACTGCAAATTTTATAGCATGGGCAAAAGAAATAGCATCAGAATTTCCATGACTTTTAATGATGATACCATTCAGCCCTAAAAACATAGCTCCACTTCTAATTTTGGGATTAAAACGCGTTAATGCTTTATTTAGTTTAGATTTTAACAATATACCAATAAGCATTTTCGCTATCCACGAGTTGAATACTTCCTGCTTTATTAGATTGATAAAAGTACTAGCGGTTGCCTCAGCTGTTTTGAGCATTACATTGCCAACAAAACCATCAGCAACAATCACATCTATATTACCCTCTAAAAATTCACTTGCCTCTATATACCCTTTGAAATTAATGCCTGGAGCATTTTTAAGCAACTCAAAAGCGCCGCGCACTGAGTCATTACCTTTAACTTCTTCTGTACCGATATTTAGCAAAGCAACCTCAGGATTGTCAATTTTTAGCGCTACTTTTGCAAATATACTTCCCATTAATGCAAATTGGAATAACGAATCGGCATTACAATCGACATTTGCACCAAGGTCAAGCAAAGCGAAGCTTTTTGTCTTAGTTGGACAGATAGAGACAATAGCAGGACGATAAATATTTGGTAATGTTCCTAAAATAAATCTGGAAATTGCCATCAACGCCCCGGTGTTGCCTGAAGATACCACTCCGAAAGCTTTACCTTCTTTCACTGCAACAATTGCAGCTTTCATACTTGAGTCTTTACGATGTCTCAGCGCAAAAGATGGCTTATCATTTGCAAGGACATTGTCAGAACAATGAGTAAACTCAGAATTGTTACTTACTTTTTTATATTTCAAAAGCAAAGGAGATACTTTTTCCTTATCTCCATAAATATGAAAAAGAACTTTAATGCCTGGGTCAACAAGATTATCCAAAAAAAAACCAGCACCCTGAATTACGGAAAGAGGCGCAAAATCGCCCCCCATAGCGTCAAGTGCAATAACTATGTAATTATTGACCGTAGGTAACATACCATAATAGTCATTCTGCCTGTTGCTTAATGAAAACTCGTTTTCCTTTGTAACTGCCATCTACTGCTACATTGTGAGGCAACATGAATTCTCCAGTTGTTGAACATACCACAACATTCTTAGGCTCAATAGCATGATGAGAACGATGCATATTACGCCTTGACTTCGACTTTTTTCTTTTTGGAACTGCCAAAACTTCCTCCATTCTACTACAAAATTCAATTCATTAATAACATGTTTTTTACAAGAAGTAAACAGGGATAATAAAATAAGTAAGGTTTGCTTATGTAATTGAGTCCTATAGCTAAAGTGGCTTAGGTTTACCTACAATTTGAAAAACCGTCATTCCGCTACTAGTTAGCGCCGCGGCGGTATGACGTAGGGAAACCTTTCTTGGGTTAAGCTTTAAATTAAAACATCAAGTATGTTGAACTTAAAACATATCTCAGCTATACTTTGCGATAAAGTTAATAAAAATTTTAATAAAATCAGTAAGACTAACCTCTAGCTAAAATGAATACAAAGTGAGCTTTTTTGATATAAATAGTGTTAGAATAATTGGTAGGTACTTTATCAATTTTTTGTTAAGGCTTGGTAGTGCATTCATATTTTTTATTCAATCTCTATACCACTGCTTTGTGCCACCATATTATTTTAGCAACGTAGCAAAACAAATTATAGAGATAGGCTTTTTCTCTCTGCCAATTGTTGGGCTCACTGGAGTTTTTATAGGAGCGGCGATAGTTTTACAAAGCAGCTTGAGTGACTCATTAATTAACCAAGAGCAGATAATACCCAAACTTGTTACGATCACTATCATTAAAGAGTTAGGACCAGTTTTGATCAGCTTAATAATGGTAGGGAAGGTTGGATCATCAATTGCAGCAGAAATTGGTACAATGCGCATCACCGAGCAAATAGATGCCCTTACAACTTTGAACATCAACCCTTTCAAGTATTTAATTGCACCAAGGATTTTAGCGTCAATCATAGTATTTCCCATACTTACAGTATGTGCAGATCTAATAGGAATATTTGGAGGATGTATCACTGCAGTCTTCGAATTTAACCACAATCTAAATATATACATTAAATACACAGCTCAATTCTTTAATATGTACGATTTTATTGTTGGGCTAATAAAAGCAATTGCTTTTGGCGCCATAATTTCTGTCTCAAGTTGCTATTACGGTTACCATTGCAAAGAAGGTGCACGAGGAGTAGGTGTTGCTACAACATCAACTGTTGTTTTATCGTCCATACTGATCATTTTAGCAAACTACATGATTACTTTGATACATGCGTAACCCCATAATATCAATATTGAACTTAAGCTTATCTTTTGATGATAGGACAGTACTAAAAGATCTAAGTTTCGATATATTAAAAGGGGAATCATTAGTCATACTTGGCGGCTCAGGAAGCGGCAAATCTGTACTAACAAAAACAATTATCGGCTTGCTTGCTCCAGACTCAGGGTCTGTTAAAATAAATAGTAAAAGCAAAAATAAATTTGGGGTTTTATTTCAAAATTCCGCTTTATTTGACTACGTTACAGTGTGGGAAAATATATCTTTTAATTATAAAAAGCGCTTTAATATCAGCAAAAAGGAGGCAAAACAGCTAGCAATCGAGAAGTTAAATGATGTTGGACTGGAGGAAAGCATAGCAGATATGTTTCCAATAGAGCTATCAGGTGGAATGAAAAAAAGAGTAGCACTTGCAAGGGCGATTGCACACAATCCAGAAATCATCGTATTAGATGAGCCAACTTCAGGATTGGACCCAATTATGTCAGATATAGTAAACGAGATAATAATAAAATTATCTAAAGATCTTAACACTACAATTATCACGATTACACATGATATTCATAGCGCATTTAAAATAGCTGATAAAATAGCAGTATTACATGAAGGGGAGATCATTTCCCATGGAACTGTTCAGGAAATACAAAATACTAATAACGAATATATAAAGAAATTCATTCGTTATATATAGCTAAAGATATGTACACTATTGCTAACAATCATATTTTTGAGTTTTCACTCTGTAAAAGGTAGCGGACATTGGAATTCAGATTTTTTTCAAACTGGATCCTATAGCTGACCCAAGCAACACGTCATACCGCGATTCATTCGCGGTATCTCTGCATAGATTCCGCTAACTAGTAGCGGAATGACGAATTTGTCGTTTTTCAAATTGTCGTAAGTCAGTTTAGCTATATATAGGATGACAGAAATTGTTTGTATTAGCTATATTCAAAAGCTCTATTGATATTTTGCAATATTTGTGATAAAATAATAGCTTAAGGTTGAGAGTAAAAATTTATGAGTGAAGCTCAAGGTCCAAATATTGCAGAATGGCAAGCGCAGCAGCAACACCAAGAAGCCGCTGGTGAGAAAAGTGGTTTTGGTCTTGGTCATAGTGACTCTGTTTCAACAGTCGTGGATGGAATGAAATGGTTGTTCAACTTTCATGAAGGAGCAATTGCTGCTTATAGTAACGTGTTTGAAAGTTTGGTAAGTGGCAGTAGTTTAGTAACACTGTTTGGAAAATCAGGTAATATGTTTGGCATAAAATTTCTTGAAAGCATTGCAGAACATTTTTCAGGTGGAGGTGGGGAAGATATGCCATCAGAAGGAATGGATATGGCTCATGGTGATGAGGGACCTCACTCAGATGATTACCCTCATGCCAATAATGAAATGGCTCATAATGCTGATG
Source organism: Wolbachia endosymbiont (group A) of Sphaerophoria taeniata (assembly GCF_947250735.1). Lineage (NCBI taxonomy): Bacteria > Pseudomonadati > Pseudomonadota > Alphaproteobacteria > Rickettsiales > Anaplasmataceae > Wolbachia > Wolbachia endosymbiont (group A) of Sphaerophoria taeniata. The sequence goes on along the minus strand of NZ_OX366344.1, from coordinate 223,038 downwards.
GTTTGCAAGACATGCATGATGCAGGTGATCACCATGGTCAATCTTTTTCACCTGGTCCTTCACCATCTGTTGGCGATGACCACGGACATGAACTTGGTTAAACGCTTAAAAACTGCTGAATAGTATGCGAGAAGACCTAATAAGAAAAGTTGCTATTGTTGTGAGTTTGTCTTAGTGAAAAAGGTTTCAGTTTTAGGATCAACAGGAAGTGTTGGAAAAAAGACTGTAGATTTGCTCTCAAGGAGAAAAGAAGAATACCAAGTGGAAGCACTAAGTGCCCATTCAGACTTTGCTCTACTGGCACACCAAGCAAAACTGCTGAATGCAAAATACGTTGCTATCTCCGATGAAAGGTTTTACAAAGATTTAAGAGAAAACCTACTTGGTACAGATGTAAAAATAGCAATTGGCGCTACAAATATTGCTACCATACCTGTTGATCTCTCAGTTGTTGCAATAATTGGCATTGCAGGCCTTGAACCAGTTATGCACATCATAGAAAGCGGTACTAAAGTCATTGCACTAGCAAACAAAGAAAGCATTGTTTGCGGTGGAAAGTTATTACTCAAAAAAGCTAAAGAAAAAAACGTACAAATAATCCCTATCGACTCTGAACACAACGCAATTTTTCAAGTTTTGCAAAATGACGACAAATGCGTAGAAAAGATCATACTTACTGTTTCTGGTGGACCATTCTTAAACTATAGTTCTGAGCAATTAAGAAATGTCACGGTAGATCAGGCGCTTAGTCACCCCACTTGGAATATGGGAAGGAAAATCTCAGTTGATAGTGCAACAATGATGAATAAGGCACTAGAGATAATAGAAGCACATAACTTGTTTAACATCAGCCCGGATAAAATTGAAGCAATAGTGCATCCTGAGTCAATAGTACATGGAATTGTAACTTATAAGGATGGGTTCAACTTTGCTGTGCTTGCAGAAACTGACATGGCAATTCCTATTTCATATGCTTTGTCTTGGCCGGAAAGATCAGCTTTAAATCGTAAATTAGATTTAACAAAGCAAGGAAAATTGACCTTTCAAGAACCAGACCATAAGCGTTTTCCTGCGCTCAAGCTTAGCATGGCAGTGTTAAACTCTTCTGCTCCACAAACAAACAGTATTGTGCTCAATGCTGCAAATGAAATAGCTGTTAATGAATTTTTGAAGTCACGAATTGGCTTTTTAAAAATAGTAGAGGTAGTGGAATCAACAATGGAAAGTTTTGATAGTTACACTGATATTAATTCACTATCTGATATAATAAATATTGATTGTGAAAGTCGTATTATTGCTAATAAAATTGTTGAAAGTAAAGTTGTTGCGTATAGCTAGAGTAATGTAACCAGACTGCATTCTGTGATTTTAGCAAAACACGATCTTTCATTTGAGCTTTCTTCAATTTAAAATAAATACAGAAACTAGCTATCTTCAAAAATATGGTTGAATAATTGTATCCGTTCAGGCAATGGCATCAACTTAAGGGATGTTAAGGAGTAAAATACTACAAGAGACAGCACTTTTGTTTCTATTTTATTGCAACAAAAAAGTTTAAAATGTGTCATTTTTAGGTGAGGCATGCAAAAAGGAAAAGATCTTATCTTACAAATTAAAAATGCAATATACTCGAAAACTTTTCAGAAAATCCATTGTGTTGAGTTTTACACGAACAAGAAAACTTCTTTTTTCGACAGTATTTTCTATAGTTAGTTAAAAAAAGTTTGGGAATAGAATGTGAACTTATGGAGCCATTGACATGTACCCTCAAAGCAAGCTTTTTCTAAAGCAAGGTATAAGATTTGCCATACAGGCTTTCAAGAATTTAAGCATCCAAACAGCCTATCAGGATGAACCTGAGTATGGAACTTGGAGAGGCTATAGACTTATTGCAGCAGATGGTTCTGGTATTCAGCTCTGAGGAAATTGTATCCGAGTTTGGCCGCTTTAAACCAAATGGAACAACAGGCACAATGCCACCATTGGCAATTTGTTTGTTGATTTGTGTACTTCGCTGATTTGTAGTGCTCGTCTTGCGGCTTGGAATATAGGTGAACAAACGTTGGCGGAAGAGCAATTACCCGAAGTTATCACTCAAATGCGTTCATTAAATCAAGAGAAATTATTATTTATCTATGATCGTCTTCAGTAAAATTCATTCAGCAGCATGATGATTTGGAAGTAGATTTTATTTTTCGCTTGCAAAAAAGAAATTATAGCAAGCTATGGGAACGCTGGCGAATTAGATTTTGATTTTATATTGGAAAATGAAAAGCTAAAAAATAAAATGAAAGGACAGAAAGTAAGAGCTGACATTAGCCAACGGAGAAACAGAGTTTTTGATCGAGACTTTGGAGTAAAGCTTATGTATTAAGGTGGCACATAGAGGAGTGCTATAAACGACTCAAAGTAGGAGCAGAGTTAGAGAATTTTTCTGGAGAGGCTGTATTACAAGAATTTTGGGCAAACTTGGTCATATGCAATATATTATCGCTTCATATGTGTGATGCACAAGGGCCTTGGAACCCAGATCAAATTGCTGAGTATCGTTTAAATTTTTCAGTTTTATTTGGTGTAATGAGGCAGAAACTCTATCAGGTACTTATTGCGCCAAAAAACTTTCAAGCCCTTTTTAAGTATACGCGCTAAAGTTAAGATCCGACCGGGAAGATTGTATAGCCGCGATAAAGTAGATAAGCCTAAACGCCATCATGTCTTTAGGAGAGTTTGCTAATGTATGCTCTTAAGTTGACGCCATTGACTGTTCTCCCTCGTCATACCGCCGCGGTATCTCTAGATCCCGCTAACAAGTAGCGGGATGACGAGGTTATCGTCATGCCACCGCAGACCGTCATACCGCGATTCATTCGCGGTATCTCATCAGCTAACAAGCAGCGGGACGACAGCAGTACTACGTCATACTACCGCAAACCGTCATACCGCCGCGGTATCTCTAGATCCCGCTAACAAGCAGCGGGATGACGGTTGTCAGGCTAGCTGTCATCCCAGTGCCCAGACACTGGGATCTCATTTTACTCTATAATGGCAGTGCCTCTATGATGTAAGGAATCCAGTTTTTATGCAATCTCATCAAGAACGTTGTGTTTTAACGTAAGGTTGGCTACTTTTACACTCACTAACTTAGCTGGATCCCAGTGTCTGGGCACTGGGATGACGAGAAAGGAGCACTGGAATGACACCCTCCTGATGGGCCCAAATCAAAATGTTCGTACAGTTATGGGTTTAGCACGCCTTACAATTCCCAAACACCCCTCTCACATTAGAATCATTAAATTCACTATAAGGAGGAGCGCTTGGAGGAGAGTAAGGAGGAGGTGGTCCATAATTCCTAACTGCTTCTTTAGCCTTCTCAATATTATCTGATTCTTTCTCATGCTTCATATGAAAAGCTAAACCACCAGCAAAACATACGAGAGAATTAACGCCAAGGATAACTAAACCCCACACTGGTAACACTGGATAAACAGCACAAGCTACCAAAGCCGCTAAAGAAACAGCGCCAACCGCAAATTCTATATTCCTAAGCATCTTAAGCTTATTATCAAGATAATCTATTTTTTCTTCTTTTCTAGCCGCTTTTCTGCTGCTGTTATACCAAAAACACATACCAGCATGGAAAGCAACACACACAACTGCAGCTACCATACCTAAAACTAATAGCTTTCTACTGTCTTCCGAGTCTTTTTTCTTATCTTCTCTGCTTTGATTGCTACCACTACTGAAACCAGGGTTATTTATAACTGTAGTATGACCAGTATTACCACTAAACAAGCTACGAAGTAGAAAATAATCCCAAAAATCTAAACCTCTATTATTGTGTACATGTATATGTGTAGTCTTAGGGCTTGTAGGTTGCGCGTCATTCCCTGCGTTATATTGATAATTTCTGCTTCCTGTATCGTGCCTATTGCTTGAATTTGGATGTGTAAATTTTTCATACGCATTTTTAAAATTCTCCTCACTCCAATTTGTGGTGTTTTGCGTATTACAAAATTGTAAAAACTCTTTAACATTACTGTTACTACCAGATTTTTTTATATAGGCTAACGCATACCTTTTTAAAACACTATCACTTGCTACTATAAATACCCTCTTAAGTTAAGACTAAATTAATAAATACTTATTATAACAAAGTAACGTCTTCTTGTCAAATCAACCATAACTTAATACCCAGTTAATATCCTTTCCACCAGCTCTTTTACTGTCGGTACGTAGCCATTCTCATAAAACGGATCTTGCTTAAATTTGTACACATTGTGCCCGGAAAACATGAGTTCATTTTCAATATCGCCGTCATGTATAATGTTTTGCAGTGTTTTTTGTATACAAAAACTCCGTGGATCTGGCTTTCGTCCTGTTGAATGGTCGCCGTGATCCTTCCAATTGCTAAACAAACAATGACTTAAGCATCCCATACAATTGATTTGATCTTGTCTTATCTCTGCAAATTTGCCTGGCGTCACAAAAATAACAGTTGTATCTGGAGTTTTCATTGCTTCTGTATACCCTGCTTTAGTCCATGTATTTGCCAGCTCTTTGTCTTTTGAAGTAAGGTAGATCTTCCTACCTCTGCTACCCATTGCAAATTCACTACTAAATTCTTCGCTGGCATTTTCTGAAAACTTTATTTGACGTGAATTCCGTTTCTGCAACTCACGTATGAAGTTATTTTTTACTGCAGATGAGTAAAACCCTGTTGGACTGAATTTATTTAAAAATACATCACCTTCTTCTAAAGTGAGTAGCTTCTTTTTCCACTCTGCAGAAATTGGGCTTTCTTTCGTCAAAAGTGGACGAGTGCCAAACTGAAAAGCTATTGGTCCAATTTGCAGATTGTCAAACCAATGTTCCCAATCTTTCAAATGCCACACTCCTCCTGCCATAACAATTGGTGTTTCTGAAAGACCGATCTCGTTCATGAAAGATCTAAGCTCTGCAACTCTTTCAAATGGAGCCTGTGGTAGCTCTGGGTCTTCACTGTTACTGAGTCCATTGTGCCCTCCAGCAAGCCATGGATCTTCATACACTACTCCACCAAGCAAACAGGAAGATATTCTTTGGTAAGTGCGCTTCCATAATGCTTTAAAAGCACGCACCGATGAGACAATAGGGTAATAATAAACCTGATATTTAGCTGCAATTTCTCCAAGCCTATAAGGCATACCAGCACCGCAGGTAATACCATGAACTAAGCCTTTTGCTTTTTCTAATATGCCATGAAGCACGCGTTCTGCTGCTCCCATCTCCCAAAGCACATTCATATGTATTCTTCCATGACCTTTTGATATTTCATTCGCTATTTTTGCCTGACTGATTCCAGCTTTAATACTATACTCAATCAATTCACTGTGTTTTTCATTTCTTGTTTTGCCTTTGTAAATCAGCGGCACTAACTCACCATTATCATCAATAAGCTTAGCATTTGCACCAGAAAACGTACCCACAGCATCTGCTGCAGCAAATGCTCCACTTGACCTTCCATCACTGATTGCGATGCCTTTGCCGCCCTCAATGATTGGCCACACTTCCTTTCCTGAAATTACTATCTTTTTTATCTTATTTTTCAAAACTTCCTCGCAATCTTTCACTCTATTTTACTTAATTACTAAAAAAATAATAGCTGTTTATTTTTTCTTTTATCATCAGAGCCTCTGCATAGCCAAATTTGGGTTTTGAGTAGACACAGCAGCTACTGTAATATAGTTTCGAAAGAAGTCTAATGTATTTTGCTATATGATCATAGGTCTAACAGGCGGAATTGGGGTAGGAAAGAGCTTTGTAGCTAATTGCTTTCAAGAGTTTGGTGCTGCTGTGTTTGATGCTGATTCTGTTGTACACCAACTTTATAAAGTGGATAAAAGCATAATAAGTTATGCAGAAAAAAATTTTCCTGGAGTGGTAGTAAATGGTGAAATAGGTAGAACAGTACTGTCTAAATATTTCTTAGCCTACGATGAAAATTGGAAACAATTTCAATCTTTGGTTCACTCTGCTGTGCTGCGTGAATTAGAATTTTTTATTGCCAAGGAAAAAAAGATCGATAGAAAGCTTTTAGTTTTAGATGTGCCACTTCTATTAGAAACAAAATTTCATTCATACTGTGACATTATTATTTTTATCTATGCAGATAGCGTTGTGCAAGCTCAAAGACTTAACGAACGCAACATAGATAAAGAAAAGCTAAATTTAATCTTCAATGTTCAGTTATCTATTGAGGAGAAAAGGAAGATGAGTGACTTTATTATCGACACCAGTGTAAGCAAAGAGTATGTTTTTTCTCAAATAAAAAAAATAGTGGATTCATTAAACCTCAACACGTAGCTCTACGTCATACCGTCACGGTATCTCTTATACCAAACTTCGTTATTTGGAAGACAAATAGAATATACGATAAATTCACTTAAACCTCCAGTTATAGGCGGAAAGCACTCTTTTTCATTTGTCTCATTATTATTGAGAATTGGTATTAGCATAGATCCCGCTAACAAGCAGCGGGATGACGAAGTTATCTTCATACTGCCGCGAACCGCCATACCGCCGCGGTATCTCTAGATCCCGCTAACAAGCAGCGGAATGACGATTGTCGATAAATCTAAGTTACTTTAGCAACAGTTATTCTCCACCAAATTACTCCGAATTTTAGTTGTATTATTTGCGGATTTCACTGCTGAAATCTCAAATTTTGAGCTTGTGTTCAAAAATGATTCAACTGACCTGCCAAAAAAATCGTATCTCCACCCCTTGAATAGTTTATCTATCTGCCCAGATATTGACCCGGTTAACTCATCTTTTGAAGAAACTAATTTCCTTGATATGTTACTTTCTTTACATTTACTATCTAAAATAATTGAGAGTATATCGAATACAGATTTGTCATAATTATTCGGTAAGATGTTGTTTTGCTGCATCCAATTTTTTTCATTTTCATTAAAAATATTCACAAACTCTAGTAAATCTGCATCTTTTATATTTTTTGCATTCCTCTTGAGATCATCTAAAATCTCATCAACATGCTCTACATTTTTTTCAATAAAACCAGCTATTACAGCATTATTAATTACTTTATTACGATTCATATTATAGCGCTGTGCTAAGGTCTCTTGCCATTCACTAACTGCTTTAACAGTTAATACCAATCTTGGATTTGCTTCATAATTAAATTTAATTCTCTTCCATGCATCTTTTGGACTATGTAAATACTTATTTATATTAACTATTGATTCCATCTCTTCTTGAAACCAACACATCCTATTATTTTCTTCAAGTTTATTGCACAATATTTGGTATAAGTCATATAGGTGTACCACGTCGTTTATTGCATAGTCTAACTGATCCTCGGACAACGGACGCCTTAACCAATCTGAATTTTTAGCTTTAATTTTATCCAGCACTACTCCTTGATATTGCTCTACTACTTTTGAGTAACCAATAAAGTCATGATAATAATGACAAAACATAGCGGCAACTTGGGTATCAAAAATGGGAGTGGGAATACATTTAAACACAGTGAGTAAGGATTCTATATCCTGCCTGCAGCTATGAAACACTTTGGTTATCCCCTGATTTAGCATTATTTTCTTAATGAATGATAAATCAATTTCTGGCACTAATGCGTCTACAATAAAACTCTTCTCTCCGTAAGAAATTTGAATTAACGATAATTTTGGGTAGTAGGTTAAATTATTTCTAATGAACTCCGTGTCAACTGCTATAAATTTCGGCTTTTTTGCTATTAATTCTTCACACGTATCTTCCAGCTCTGATGTTGTACTAATTAGCATATATTTTTCACTTGGTGGTTCTACTTTATCTGACCTTACCCAGAAAAAGTAGAGAGAAAGTTAAGACGTTTTTGTCATGAGAATGATGCATCAAATTGTTCAGGAATGCAATAATTAATAGTAGAATGCCTACGTTGTTTGTTATAAAAGATTTCTATGTATTCAAATATGGCAGTTCTGGTTTGTTGAGCGAGAAGTATCAATAAGAGCTCCCTTTTGAGTGAACTTTTCTGCAACAGAGTTATCGTAACAACATCCCTTATGGCTCATGCTGGAAATGATGTTTTTTGTATTCAATAGAAATTGGTAATTTTGAGAGGTATACTGTGACCCTTGATCGCTATGTAACAGCAGATTTTTATCGGGTTTGCGCTTATTAACGGCCATCAATAAAGAGTCAACAACCAATTGTTTATTTATTGAACTGCTCATTAACTACCATGCGTGAATATAGATCCTGCCAAATATAGCCATCCTTCTTTGGTTTTTATATAAGTAATCCCATATTTTATTTGGTTGATCGACAATAAAGTTTTGGTCTAATATATTGAGAGCTACGACTCTATTGTCCGTTTGTTGCTTCTTAGTTTTAAATTTTCTTCTCAATATAGCCCGAATACCATTTTTCTGCATAACACTTTGTACTGTTTTAATTTTTGCCTAAAGCTTTTAATTCAGCGTGAATTTTAGGGATCTGCATTTGGATGCTTTTTTTGAATATCTGCTAGAAGCCCATCTCTTGCTAATTCCTTACTGCTTTTTCCCTTAGCAACCCATTTATAATAACCACCAGCAGATATGTCTAAAACCCTACATAGTTCCTGTATTTTATAGCAATTTCTATATAAAAGAATACTTTACTCTTTTTGTTTGGTCAGGGCTTTTTTTTTAATGTCTCTTTCTCTTGTTACTCTTGCTAGTTCTTTTTTTAGATCAAATCTTTCTTTGTCATAAGGAGCCTTTGTCTGGAAATGCGTATGCTTCTGACATTTTTCCATCATATTTTCTTACCCATTTACTTAACATACTGCCATCTATGCCTAGATCTTTTGCTATTTTTTTACTTCTGTTTCTTTAACCAGCTTAACAGCTTCTAATTCGAATCCTGCTGCTTCTATTTGCCATATTTTGAAAAAACGTTTTATTTTACTCCAAAAACGTCTTAACTTTCTCTCTACTTTTTCTGGGTAAGGTCAGAGTATCCACTTTAACCTCTCTAAATTTGCTCATAACCTCTTAACTTGACGCGTATGACTCCCTACTTGGATGACAGATAGTAGTGCGAAGGCCTCTTACAACTTACTTTTAATTAGTCTAACCCATGCGTGCCAATCCCTCTCACCAAGATTGCTTTCAAAAGATAGGAGATCCTTTACAGCTTTTGAGCAAATTTCTTCACTTGGAATTGATAACTCCCTATTCATTGCTAACGTTAAACATTGAGTTTTGCACGCTCGTTCTAAATGATACGTGTAAAACATTGCTTCTTGTATAGTCCGACCACACGTTATAGATCCATGATTGCGCATTAACATGACAAAATTTTCTTTCAGATCAGCTATTAACCTCTTTCCTTCTGTATTGCTAAGTGCTAGGGAATTATAATTATGGTAAGAGATTTTATTGTAAAAGTGCAGTGCCCATTGACTTATTGGAAGTAGTCCATCTTTTAGAGAAGAAACTGCTACAATAGAAGGTGTATGCAGGTGAAAAATTGCTTGAATGTCTTTCCTTGCTTGATAAACAAAACCATGAATTATATAGCCAGTTTTATTATATTGATATTCTGTACCCTCAATCACATTTCCATCTAGTGATACTCTCATCAATGAATTTTCATTCACTTCGTCAAAGCGTATACCAAATGGGTAAATATAAAACGACTTTTGATCTTCAGAACATACCGAGAGGTGAGTATATGTATGATCATCCAGTTTAAGGTAAGACAAAATCTGATAGGCATAGACTAGATCCCTTTTTACTCTGCTCTTTGTTAACAACACAATCCTCTGTTAGAATCTTCTGAAGATTTATACACGAAAAAAGGCTTGTAGTAAACTAATAAGTCTATGCCACTCTGTCTTGCTTTCTGAATACCAAACACTTTTGTGTTGTAGCTTGCTTAAAAATAGTTATCGTTATTATAGAGTTTATATACAGAATTTATGTTTCTAAATTACATAATATCTTAACTATAAAAATAATTTTCTATGTAATATGTCATATGTTTTAAAGCTTTGTTTTTATGTTATTATAAATGTAAGTTTCAAGATTGAAAATAACATGGTAAGTATTAACACAAAAAAACAGCCAGCAGGATTTTTCATATATCTCTCTGGTCTTTCAGGAAGTGGTAAACTTTCCACAGCAATAGAATTGTCCAATATGATAGACGCATTAATTGTAAATAGTAAGTTCTATAACAGTGTTCAAGTTTGCTCTATATACAATGGTGTCTTTGAACGTGATCAAATACCTAAAGAAGTTCAAGATAGAATATATGACATTATGCAAATTATGCTTCAGGTAATAGAAAATTATCCGATTCACTCAAAAAATTACATATTTATTGATGGGTTGATGGAAAATAATGACCAGAACATGAGGATGTATGATTCAATAGTAAGGCTTAGTAAAAAAATGAACACAGAAATCCTTCCTGTGGTACTTAGGTGTGATCTACCGACATTACAAAAGCGTATTGCATTAAAAAGGCAAAGAAAAAATAGGAAGGTGACTAATGTAAATAGCATGATAGAGCAATTTAGGATTAACAATTTATTTATACCACCGAGTGCCATAGAGATAGAAAATTCAGATATGAGTATAAAAGAAGTAGCTCAAGAGATAGTAAACCAGATGCACAGGCTTAGCCACATTGTATGTACGCGAAAGAATAGTCTATAATGATTTCATATACTGAGGCTCATTTAAATATAGAGCCTCAACTTCATTTAATTTTTGCTTGTTCTTCAGTCTATAATGAACCAATAGTCCTGCATGGCTAGCATTTAAATTGCAATCCATATGTGTAATGCAGTCACTGCTTGTAGCGTGACACTTGGATCCATGGTCACGTGCTGCAGTTGGACCAGATAGCGGCAATAAATTGAAATCAAATAACTGCGTATAAAACCCTTGAGTATTTTTGATTATAGCTCTGATATTTTTTTTGCTATTCGTACAAAGCAAAGATATTGTGTAAGCTTGAACTTCCAGCGCATTAACTCCGTATAATGGCTTATTTGTAGCAAGATTTATACCTTGTGCTGCTGATATACCAACTCTAATTCCAGTGAAACTTCCTGGTCCAACTACTACCGCTAAATGATCTATTTTATCATAATTATAATTGTGCTTATCAAACAAAGTATTCAGAATTTGAAAAAATGATTCTACATGATTGTTGCTGGCGGAATTGCGCTCTACAAAACAATTACCATCATAATCAACTATTGCTATTGAACTACCAGTACCTACAGTATCAATCGCTAAAATAGACATTACTTAAGCTTATCATAGAGTTTTGTAAACATCATAGTAAAGGCACCATTACCCATAACATTTGCTGAAGTGATTATTGGATCAAACACTATATACAAGGCTGTGATTAACGAAAGCATTTCTGGAGAAAATTTGAGGTATTTCTCAAGAATAGGTAGCATTACCATAATTCCTCCTGCCGGCACTGCAACGATAGCAAACTTAAATAACAAAAAATAGAGAAGAAAAGTTACATAGTCCGTTGTGGACAATAAATAACCAGAAGTAATTACCATTGATAATATTATAACAAAAAAGCAATCACCTACTAAATGGAAGCTAGCAGTTATTGGTATAACAGACGATGCTATATCAGATTGCTTTACATTTTTTTTGCTTCCTTCAAGAGTAAGCGGCATAGTTGCATTACTAGACATTGTGCTCATCGCAGTAATAAATGCCGGTATCATATTGCTTATACTAGCTATCCAGCTTGTGATCTTGAATGAATTTGCTGCTCCATATAAGAGGAAAACATAAAGGTAGGTTGCAGATGCTATAATAATGAAAATTATTGAGTAATCCTTAAATATTATAGATAAAACTTGATCATGCTGCATTTTTAAAGCAAGCCCAAGTACAAATATTGGAATAATCGGCGTCAAAAACGTCTTCAAAATAAAGAGAGTTAAATCTAACATTTTGTTCGAAAGCTCTTTGCTTTTCTTAGGTAGCAGTATAGACACTACTATGCTGGACACAAATCCACAAGCAAGAGCATGAAAGTTAGAAAGGAGTAGCGGAAGCCTAAACGACCATAAAGGAACAATTGTTTCTTCATACGTTATATCTTGTATTGAATAAGTGTTTTGTATGATAAAATGCCCAACAGAATAAGCTATTAAGCTTGAAGCCAGATTCGATAAGAAGATCATTATAATAAGTAACAATATAAACTTTATAGCTGACTGCTTAAGATTGTTAACACTGCTAAAGATTAACGCAAAAATAATAAAAGGCATTATAAATAGCAAAACCTCTTTTATACTCAGGCTCGTTGAGTACAAGAAGGTTTTTGCTTCCATTGGAACTAAATGACCAAAGAATGCAACTGAAGTGATGACCGTGAGTAAGATTAATAGTTGTAGCACGTTCTTATATACCAATGTCCTATGGACATATATATGGTAAGTTGGTTGTTAAGTAAAGCAAAACTGCCTATTGCTACGAAACATTATGAAAGACAAGCAGCTTTTGTTACTCCCGCGCGTACTGCACGAATATTATCTATTAGATCCCAGTGCCTTGACTACTTCGATCCAGGAAAATTGATTATGCACTATACAACATTCTCGATCAAAAAACTGATTCCAGTGTCAGCTACTTGCATGACAAAGAAGAGTGAAATTAGCACTCACCTATTATTCGTGTCGTTTTCAGTAAAAGCCTCCTCCCATGTGCCTTGAGTTGCTGCACGACTATACTCTGTTACTCTATTTTCAAAGAAATTCGTATGTTCAACGCCATTTAGTATTTCATCGAGCCATGGAATAGGATTATCATTGACATCATATATGGACTCAAGACCTAATTGCATTAACCGTCTGTTTGCTACGTAGCGTATGTAATTGCGCACTTCTTCTGCGGATAGTTCTTCAACATCTCCTAAATCAAAGGCAAGCTTTATGAATTCGTCCTCAAGCTCAACAATAGTGCGGCATGCAGAATATAATTCCTCTTTAAACTCGTTGTCCCAAATTTCATTATTCTCTTTAATAAATGTATTAAATAACATAATAATTGAATTGGTGTGCAAAGTTTCATCACGGGCTGACCAGGCGATTATCTGCCCCATGCCTTTCATTTTTCCAAAGCGTTGGAAATTGAGCAAAATTGCAAACGATGCGAATAACTGCAACCCCTCGGTAAATGCACCAAACACTGCTAGAGTTTTAGCTACATGTTTTTTATCGTGTTTTTTGCTTTCCTCAAATTCCAGCATGTATTCATATTTCTTTCTCATAGCATCATACTTTAAAAATGCTTGATACTCGCTTTCTGGCATGCCAATTGTGTCTAAAAGATAAGAATAAGCTGCAATGTGTATGGTTTCCATATTGGAAAAACTTGCAAGCATCATGCATATTTCTGTTGGCTTAAATATATTTGAATAATGCCTCATGTAGCAGTTATTTACTTCAATGTCCGCTTGAGTAAAGAATCTAAAAATCTGAGTTAGTAGATTTTTCTCTACGTTTGAAAGTTTAGTTTTCCAATCCTTCACGTCATCAGCAAGCGGAACTTCCTCAGGTATCCAATGGATTCTTTGTTGCTGCAGCCACGCATCATACGCCCAAGGGTAATTAAAAGGTTTGTATATTGGATCTGCTTCTAACAATGACATAAGACACCTATTATTTTCTAAAGTAAATATTATATTAAGTGATATTGAGAATCAGTCAATTTAACTTTTTGAAATTTGACGGCAGGTAATTTATTAGTGTATTATAGCTTCAAGTAATTTATCAACAGAAATGCGAGTATTAATATCTTTTATTTTATTATTTACAGTGAGCTGCACACACACTATTCACAACCACGGAGCTCCTGGCATTAGTGTTGAATTGTGGAGCAAGATAAAAGCAGGTGACGATAAAGAAAAAGTGGTTCACACTTTAGGATCACCAATATTAGTATCAAAGTTCGATGACAATGTTTGGTACTATGTCTCATATAAAATTAAACAAGCTAACTTCTTAGGAAAAAGGAAGTATAGCAGTAAGTCCCTGCAAATTTCATTTGATCAGAACGGTAAAGTTGCAGATACAAAAGAAACTGACATCTTAGAGAGATCTTTGGCTGTTCCTGATTGAAAATCTGCTGACTACAGAGTTTTTCCCGCCCTTCTTTGTCATCCAAGAACCGTATTACGTCATCCCAGTGCCCAGACACTGGGATCTATTTTTTTTCTGGATGCCAGTGTCACGCACTGGCATGACAAGAAAGGAGCGCTGGAATGATAATGTGAAGTGTCTACTTCTGTCATCCAAGTAGCCTGACTACTGGGATGACAGAAGGTAATATAAGAGGTCTATTGTAAGATTTTACCCATTTAGAATAAAGTCTAGTGTTACTTCACGCCAAATGTGGTGGTGCTGAGTAGGCAAGCCAGTCAATGGGCTACATTTATATACTGCACGCATTGCATTATCTGCTATCGACCTGAAAAGTGGATTATTTCGATAGGAATCACTGTCTGCTACATCGGCCATAATTATCTCGCCTTGACTGGATAATAATAAGTTAATTTTTATATTAAAATTTTCTTTGTAAGCTATGCTTTCAGGAATGCTCCAGCATTTTGTAAGTTTGTCTCTTATAGAGTTAATAATTTCTGTTACAACTAATTCATCCTTTTTATTCTCAACGCTTTTTTCGTTTCCTATTTCATTTTTTGCCTCTCTAACATCCCTTCTTAGTTTCTTCCCTACACTTTTTTTTCTTTTTGGAACTGGAATGAATTCTTTACCCTCGTTAATAATGACTTCTTCTTGCATTTCGATAATTTGCCTCGGTTGTGCTACAACAGTGTGCTCAACTGTTTCTTTTTTCCTTTGTGGTATAGGAACAACTGACGTATCATTCGTTTGGGCTTTTGTTGAAGGTAACGAAAAAAGCAGAAAACAACATAAAGATAAAAAAAGAATGTAATTAGAATAGAAAAAACGCATATGTTAAGCAGTTTGTTTTACTGGTTTAAAGCTAATATTGCACGTAAAGTCAATATATTTTAGTTGATTTAAGCTCAAAGACGTAGTTTTTGCTGTACTAATTTTACTATTTCTATAATATCATACGGTCAATACGGTCAATATACTCTAAATGAGATGGAAAGATGAAGGCATCATTATAGCTGCTAAAAAATACGGCGATAAAAACTTAATTCTTTCTCTGTTTACAAAAAATCATGGAAAGCGCAGGGGATTAACTAAGCTAACAAACAATAGCAATTATAAGTTTCAGATAAGTAATCTATTACATGCAGAATGGAGTGCTAAGTTACCTGAAAATCTGGGTTTTTTAAAGTGCGAATTAATCGAATCTCCATTCCATCATTTCTTTCAAGATAGGTTAAAAAGCATTACTATTGTCTCTTTCTCCTCTATTTTAGAAAAAGTGCTTCCAGAAAGTGAACCCTGTGCCATGCTGTATGACAATTTTCGATATTTCATCGATGTAATTAAACACAACAATCAGTCTTGGCAAAGCCATTATCTTAACTTAGAGCTTCTGCTTCTTACGCAATTGGGATTCAAGTTAGACTTATCCAAATGTGCTGTAACAGGTGTTAAGGAAAACTTACAATTTATTTCTCCAAAAACTGGTAGAGCAGTGTCAAAAAAAGCAGGAGATTATTATGCAGATAAACTCCTACCTTTTCCACAAATGTTGCATGATGTATACAATAATAACCTACAAAACAGCTACTCATTCCAAGAATTTCAGTTAGGACTGAAAGTCACAGGATATTTTTTAAATAAGTATCTATTTTTGCAGTTAAACATGAAATTTCCAGAGCTGAGAAACCTCATGTTGTCGCTTTAACCTTAGTTATCATTTTTTTGAAATCATTTCAGAAATCTATAGCTAAACCAAGCAACACGTCATACCGCGATTCATTCGCGGTATCTCAGCATAGATTCCGCTAACGAGTAGCGGAATGACGGTTGTCGGTAAACTTAAGCCACTTTAGCTATAGCCAGTAACCACTCTATTTCTACCACTGTTTTTTGCCTTATATAAATATTTGTCAGCACGTACTATAAATTTTTTAATATCGTCAAGGTCAGATCCTTGCATTTCTGCAATTCCAATGCTCACAGTTATGTTATGGGTTGTATTTTTGTCCGCAAGTATAAAAGGTTCTTTAGCAATAATTTTTCGTATTCTCTCCGCAATAGTGTACGCATCTGATACATTGGTATCTGGCATTACAACAACAAACTCCTCACCACCAAACCTAGCTAGTAAATCTGTCACTCTGATATTTTCAGAAATTCTTTTCTGTACTTGCTTTAAAAGTTCATCTCCAGCACTATGCCCAAAACTGTCATTCACCATCTTAAAATAGTCTATATCAAGTATCATAAGAGACAACCTTCTATCCTTTTCCACAGAGTCCTTAACAATGTTTCTTAAGTGTGCATCAAAATATCTTCTATTATAACAGTTAGTTAATGGGTCCTTTATAGACATTTCCGCATTATTAAATAAATTCATTCTCAAGGCATCTTGATATCTTTTGCGTTTTACTTGCGAATTAACCCTTGCTATTAACTCACCCTCATCCAAAGGTACTGTTAAATAATCATTAGCACCTACATCAAGTGCTTTTACTAAATTGTTTTTATCATAATCCTCAGAAAGAATCAGAATTGGTGTATAGCGTGTTTCTACTTTACTACGAAACTCAGAACACAAACGCAGGCCGTCAGTTTTTGAAAACTGCATATCAGAAATGATCAGGTCGTAATTATTCTTAATACCAACCTTTAATGCCTCCACTGGATCACTCAGTATTTTAATTGACCTAAAGCGGTGCTTTAGTACATTATATATCTGCTCTGCTTGAAAGACATCTTCATCTACAACAAGTATGTTAGCATCAAAAATCTGATTAGAATAATCCATAATACTGTTTCCTGCTACTCCGCCAATCTCAGCGTTGGTTTCTCCTCTCAAACGCAATTCGTCGATAATCATCTTTAAGCGTGTGAGAGACTTAATTCTCGCAGATAAAGCAGTTTCGTTTATTGGTTTAGTCAGAAAGTCATCTGCACCAGCATTAATGCCTTGTACTCTATTGTGAGTATCATGCAGTGCAGTTACCATAATTATTGGAATATGGGTTGTCAAGGGATCACTCTTTAGCTCCTTACAAACTTGAAAGCCATTCATCTTTGGCATCATGATATCAAGTAATATAATATCAGGCTGCTGCTTTGCTACTAAATCTATAGCTTCTTCACCATCATGAGCTACGATAACCGTATAGTACTCTGCTTTTAGTCGAGCTTCTAAAAGCTTGACATTAGATAGTACATCATCTACTACTAGAATCTTCGCTGTCATTATCTTTAGATGTATTATCTATATCGTAAGTAGGATAAAGCTTACCATTTTTACCAACTATGTAATTTACTTTCTCAGTATTACACTCTTTATATAAGTCTTCAATTCCTGCGTCTTTCAATAACCTCCTAGCTTTTGATTTTATAATCATAAGATACCTATATGTATTCCTAATAAGATCAATAAATACAGGCACCTTATTTCTATCAAGAACAATTATGCTCACTAAAGCAACGACCAAAATTTCTGAAAGACCTATATTAAACATTTTTCCTATGAAGCAAGTACTTTAATCCTCCTGATTATAAATATTAATTTGCTTAAATCAAGTTTAGAAGCAACTATCTCATCTAAAAAACTATTATAACGTTCTATGTAGTCCTTATCATTACAAGCCCAGGTTTGAACCTTATCTTCGGGGTTATCAGTAGCTTTTATGACTTTAACAGCTAGCTTGTGATGGTAATTGCTTAAATCGTCCAATAAATCATTAACTAAGCTGCGATCCCAATAAGAAGAGCGGCTTTTCATCTTGATGGCAATTGTTCTAATCAGATCGAATCTTAACAGCGACTTTAACTCAAAGTATATTTTACCAGCATCAAGAATGGACAAAGATGTCTGTTCAGCAACAGATATAATGTCCAGTGCATAAGCAAGAACGTATAGATCAGCAACTTTTTTTGCTAGATCTTTATTTATATTAAGTTCTACTAAAGAAGTTGATCCATGGCTACAGACCTTTAATAGGTGTTCATCTAAAACATCAGTTAAGTTCTGGCCTAAAGTTTCAATTGCATCTTTAAATTTTGTAACATCATCCAACTCTACAAAGCTAAGCTTGCCAAGATTTTTCACTAACCAAAACGATACTCTGCCAATAAATTTCTGCACGTTCCTCACTATTTGTAAGTATGAGTTAACATCAATTTTTCCATCCAATTCATCAATTTTCTGCCACAGGCTGTTTAAATCATACAGGTGGTTAACAACAATATATATGTTAACCGCTTCTTGTACCTTAATTCCAGTGTTCTCAGCCAAATTATTGATGAATATACAGCCCATTCTATTCACTACATCATTTGCAATGCAAGTAGAGATAATTTCTCTACGAAGTTGGTGTTTTAATATGAAATCCTTAAACTTTGTTATCATCTTTTTAGGAAAATAACCTAGCAAGTAGTCATTAGATATAAGATCTTTTTCAGGCAGATCGGAATGTATAATGTCATTTTTTATTGCCGTTCTAGCATAAGACATTAGAATAGAAAGCTGAGGAGAACTGAAACCTTCTGCACCAGTTAACATCCTTGCTATCTCTTCTTCAGTTGGAAGAAATTCTACGCTTCGGTTTAACAGCCCAGATTTTTCTAAACTGAGCAGTAACCTGTGGTGCTGCTCCAATCTCTCTTTAGCTTGCAAACACTCAAGAAGTAATGCTTTTGTTTCAATTCTGTTGTGGTTCTCAAGCACTTTGGATGCAACTTCGTCCACCATACTTGCCAGTATTTCATTCCTTTTTTCTAAAGAAACACCCCCTGCTTTCATAGCTGAAACAAATGCAATCTTGATGTTAACTTCAAGGTCCGAACATATCACTCCGGCTGAATTATCAACAAAATCTGCATTTATATATCCACCTCTTTCAGCATATTCTATTCTTCCAAGTTGTGTGCATCCCAAATTTCCGCCTTCTATAAACATAGAAGCTCTAATATCTTTACCATTTACTCTTAACTCATCGTTTGCTTTGTCACCGACCATGCTATGATTTTCACTCTTTGCCTTAACAAACGTGCCAATTCCTCCATTCCATATGAAGTCCACTTCTGCTTTGAGTAGATATCTAATCAAATCACTTGGAGGTAGCATATCTTCTGTTATATCAAAGCATTTTTTTATTTCTTGAGAAATGTTTACTTGCTTGCTGCTACGCTCAAATACTCCTCCACCCTTAGAAATCAAATCTTTGTTATAATCCATCCAAGTTGAAAATGGTAACTCAAAGAGACGTTTACGCTCTGTGAAACTCTTTTCTGCACTAGGATTTGGATCAATAAAAATATGCATATGGTTAAATGCGCCGATTAAATGTATATTTTTTGAAAGCAGCATACCGTTTCCAAATAGATCGCCAGCCATATCTCCAATTCCAATAACAGTTGCATCTTGGTAAATATCCTTATTCATTTTCCAAAAATGCCTCTGCGCTGCAATCCATGCACCTCTGGCTGTAATACCCATTTTTTTGTGATCATAACCTGCTGATCCACCAGATGCAAATGCATCGCCAAGCCAAAAATTGTATTCAGAGGCTATTTGGTTTGCATAGTCAGAAAAAGAAGCAGTGCCTTTATCTGCTGCAACTACCAAGTATGGATCATCCTCATCATACCTAATCACATTCTCTGGTGGAATTATTTTGCCATTAACTACATTATCAGTAATGTCAAGCATTCCCCTGATAAAACTCTTATAGCATTCAACACCTTTCTCTCTTAAAATATCTTTGTCTTTATAAACTTGCTTAATTACAAACCCACCCTTTGCGCCAACAGGTACAATAACCGCATTTTTTGTCATCTGAGCTTTCATGAGCCCCAAAACTTCAGTGCGAAAATCTTCCGTCCTATCCGACCACCTTAAGCCACCACGGGCCAATTTCCCTCCTCTTAGATGTATTCCCTCAAAAAGATTTGAATAAATATACAATTCACGATATGGACGAGGATCAGGCAAACCATTTATTTTATTTGAGTCAAATTTTGTAGATAAATATGGTTTATCGTCTTGATAATAACTGGTCCTTAAAATAGCCATTATCAAGTTAAATATCGAGCGCAAAACGTAATCATGTGAAACATTG
Organism: Wolbachia endosymbiont (group A) of Sphaerophoria taeniata; assembly: GCF_947250735.1. Taxonomy (NCBI): domain Bacteria; kingdom Pseudomonadati; phylum Pseudomonadota; class Alphaproteobacteria; order Rickettsiales; family Anaplasmataceae; genus Wolbachia; species Wolbachia endosymbiont (group A) of Sphaerophoria taeniata. The sequence continues at coordinate 202,752 of NZ_OX366344.1, read as the reverse complement.
CTGATCTCTTTTAGAAGTTCTTCAATTTTTTCTATGAAAATGTCCGTGGTTTCTGCTCTATCAATGTCTATGCTAGGATCAAATCTTGCATGAAATAGTTGTATCAAATACTTTACTATTTTTGGATACTCTGAGACTACCTTTTGGATATATTCTGGATTGTAGTTAAATGACGTCTGCTTTAGGTAAGCACTGAGCGCTCTAACCAGAAGCACTTCTTTCCACTCCAGTCCAGCAATAATGACCAAACTATTGAAATAATCATTTTTAATTTCCTTTCTAAACACTTTCGCAAGTGTTATTTCAAATTGCTCTTTTAGAGTAATGTTGTCTATTAATTCATCGACTCTTGACAACACAAAATGGTGTATCCATATTCCGCCGTTAATTTCTATGTAATAGCCATTATGAGATAGAATCTTAGCTCCCAAATTCTTAGTAATTCTTAATATCTTCGATAATTCAAGACCTCCATTGCTCGAAGTGTAAACCTTTAATTGATAATTAAGATTATCACAAGTAAGTCTTAAATCGACCTCGCTAACTCCTTTTTTCCTCACTATCTCCAATTTTTTCATATCGTAATATGCGTCATAAGGTTCGAAACTCTCTTGATAGCTTATTGGAAATGCCTTGCAATAACGGATGAATATATCCTCAACAGTACTAAAAGTATTATATAAATTGTCTATAAAACGATCTTCCCACTTTTCCGTAATGTTCCTCAATTTGTTTTCGATACGCAAAACTTCGTCATCAGGAACACTAGCATTTTTGGTCTTTAGCACTACATGCAATTTCATCAAATCATATTCATTGATAATGTGATTGTTATAAATATCTGAACTTTCTGCACTTGTCTCATCCTTCAATATGTCACGTATCTTGAACATTAGCCTAGCGCTAGCATAACGCATTGGTATCAGCACTATGCAACTAATAAAATCCCTTACTCTTCTTAAAAATAATCTGACCCTTGGCCTAATCGCAAGAGACATGATCGAAATGCAAATTTTAAATAATTCGTCTTCATCTGATTGGAATAATTCATCACAAGAGAATGCTTGTAAAATAGAAATTAAAGCTTTGTTATTGTGGCCCCCGGTTACAAACCCTGCATTTTTTTCTATAACTTTAACTTTATCTCTTATTATTGGAATAGTTCGAATATCTTGGACCTCCGCTACAGAAGTAAATAGCCCGAAAAAACGCCGTTCCTTTACTACATTACCCTGGTCATCAAATTCTTTTACTCCTATACAATTCATGTATGTACGCCGATGGACTATTGAGATTAGATCTGATCTCAATATGTATAGGGAATCAAGGTTTGCAGAAGGAATCAACGTACTTTGACCTACTCTTATCAGGCCAAGGTCCTTTTTGCTATCACAGACGAGTTTTTCATCTTTACCAGCAATATATTCTTGATAACCTAGAAATACAAAATTATTGTTTTTTAGCCAATCTAAGAAATCTTTTCCTGGTGTCACTCCAGCGTTCGACGCTGGCTGCTCGATGGCAAAAAGAAGACTTTTTGCTTCATCAAGTTTCTTGAGCATTAAGTGCCAATCTTTCACAACGCAATTGACCGCTTTCAGCGTTTTCTGTAGAGATTCTTTTAATGTATCAACAAAACTGTCACTTATACCTTTGATAATTACATATATAACTGATTCTTTGACTCCATTGCTTTCTTCCAAGGAGTAAATATCATCTATTAGGCCATCTTTTCTTTTAATGTTAATTATGCTGTTGCTGTAATAGCATATGGTTAAATTGTGCGATTTAATAGTTGCAATAACAGAATCAACCAAAAATGGCATATCATCGTTTGTTATCTTAATCGTGGTAAAATCGCCTTCTATTCCTGGTATATCATCTATATTGCTTACTACTAACTTACTTTCATCTTTCTCTTTTTGAGAAACAAAATTGTAAGCATCGTTTACAATATATAGCAAAAACTTATCGTTGACTTTTAGGTCGCTTTTATAAACAAAACTATAAAAATACTTAATAAATTTTTTAATTTTTTCTTTATCTTGCTGATTTTCTTGATCAACTAACTCAAATAAAGACTCAGTGTCAACATTATGATCTATACACATTTTTTTAACAAAAATACACAGTGAACTTAAACCTTTTTAACTAAGATTTCATTATCAAGAGCGTACACTATTAGCTCATCATTTTCTACTACTTCCCCTGATAAAACTAATTTAGCTAAATTATTTTGAATACACTCTTGTATAACCCTTTTTAGGGGCCTTGCTCCATATTCAGGGTCATAGCCAGTTTGTGCTATTAGTTCTTTAGCTTCCTGCGACAAACTTATACTCAGTTTACGCTTAGCAAGTGTTTTTTGTAAATAAGAAAATTGAACATCTATAATTTTATAGATGTCATCTCTGGTTAAACTGTGGAATATAATAATTTCATCCAGCCTGTTTAAAAATTCTGGACGAAATGCTGATTTAACTATTTGCATCACTTCGCTTTTTACAGAGTTAGCAACTCCTCCTTCCGATGTCATTCCAGCGCGTGACGCTGGAATCTGCATCTGGATCCCAGTGTCAGCTACTTGGATGACAGGAGGTAGAGTCTCATTTTCTGTAACTCCCTTAAGCATTATCTCTGCACCAAGGTTAGAAGTTAAGATCAGTATGGTGTTGCGAAAATCAACTAATTTGCCATGACTATCAGTGAGTCTACCCTCATCCAAGATTTGCAGCAATAGATTAAATATATCTGGATTTGCCTTCTCTATTTCATCAAACAGAATAACCTGATATGGCCTTCTTCTTACTGCTTCGGTTAATCTGCCACCTTGCTCATAGCCAACATACCCTGGAGGCGCGCCAATTAGCTTTGAAACAGAATGTTTTTCCATATATTCTGACATATCAAAACGCAAAAGCGCTGATTGATCGTCAAACAGAAATTCAGCAAGGGCTTTTGCCAGTTCTGTTTTTCCAACCCCGGTTGGGCCTAAGAATAAAAATGAACCGAAAGGTCGATTAGTATCTTGCACACCAGAGCGAGAGCGCCTAACTGCATTACTTATTGCTTCTATCGCGCCTTTTTGCCCTATTACTCTTCTTCCTATTTCATTCTCCATGTTAAGAAGTTTTTCCTTTTCGCTGTGCATCATGTTATCAACTGGAATTCCTGTCCACTTTGAAACAATGTTTGCAATATCATCTCCAGTCACTTCTTTCTTTAAGAAACTATCAGTAACCTTTTCCTGATTTTTTAATTCATTCTCAAGCTGAGGGATCACACCATACATCAGCTCTCCTGCTTTTCCTAAATTTCCACTCCGCTGAGCCAATTCCAGCTCTTTTCTAGCGTTATCTAATTTTTCGGCTGTTTCTTGTATTCTAGCTATTTTATTCTTTTCCATCTGCCATTTGCTGTTCAAGTCAGCAAATTTACTGTTTAGATTTTCGATCTCTTCATTTATCTTTTTTAAACGCTGTTTAGAATTTTCATCACTTTCTTTTTTTAGAGCTTCTGCTTCAATCTTTAGCTGTATAACCTTTCTCTCAAGTTCATCAATAACTTCAGGCTTGCTATCCATTTCAATTCTCACCCTACTTGCTGCTTCATCAATCAAATCAATTGCTTTATCAGGTAAAAACCTATCTGTTATATATCTATTGGACAACGTTGCAGCAGCAATTATTGCACCGTCTGTAATTCTTATACCATGATGCACTTCATATCTTTCCTTCAAACCCCTGAGTATTGAAATGGTATCAGTTTCAGTTGGTTGAGAGATAAACACAGGCTGAAAACGCCTTGCAAGTGCAGGATCTTTTTCTATATGCTGACGATATTCATCTAAAGTTGTGGCTCCTATACAGCGAATTTCTCCACGCGCAAGAGCAGGCTTTAGCAAATTTGAAGCATCCATTGCACCACTTGTTGCTCCTGCTCCAACTAAAGTATGAAGCTCATCTATAAACAAGATAACTTTTCCCTCCGCTTTCGAAAGCTCATTAATAACTGCTTTTAACCTTTCTTCAAATTCTCCTCTAAACTTCGTTCCAGCGATTAATGCACCAAGATCCAAAGCTAAAACCTTTGCATCACGCAAACCAAGTGGCACATCGTTTGCAACAATTCTGTTTGCAAGCCCCTCGACTATTGCAGTTTTTCCAACACCAGGTTCACCTATCAGCACTGGATTATTTTTTGTCCGCCTCAGTGATACCTGCATAGTTCTTCTGATCTCTTCATCACGACCAATTACAGGATCAAGCTTGCCTTGCATAGCAAGCTCTGTAATATCCTTTGTATATCTCTTAGCAGCGTTCAATTTTTCATCACTATTTGGCGAGTCTGCACTGCTGCCTTTTCTCATTTCTGCAATAACTGAGTTCAGTTTTTGTGGAGTCACACCATTCTCTGCCAGAATTTTGCCTACAGTATCATCTTTTTGTGCAGTGAGGCCCTGCAGTAAACGCTCAACAGCAACAAATGAATCTTTATTTCTCTTTGCAATACCAATTGAATCTTCAAAAACTTTTGCTATTTCTCTTGAAAGTTGAAGTCCACCACTTCCTGGACCTTCAACTACTGGAAACTTTTTTATTGCGCTATCCACAGCATCAGAAATACTTTGCACATTTCCACCACAAGCGTTTATCAAATCCTGAACTAAACCTAATTCATCCTCAAGCATCACTTTGAGTAAATGCTCAGGCATAAAAATCTGATGCCCAGCTCCCAACGCTTTCATCTGAGCACTTTGAATTAGACTTTTTGCTTTTTCGGTAAATTTATTTAAGTCCATAACACCAGTTAAATTCGTATTTGCTGATGTATATAACAACTAATTTCATAAACTTAAACCTAAAGTTGCTTATTGTTAGGTATGGTCTGCAAAAATTTAAAACTTTCTTAAGAACCTGTTTAAAATCTTCGTAATAGGAGAGAAATGAAGGAAAGGACAATCATTTGCAAGCTGGTATTGAGTTTACGTTCGCAATTTTTCCACAACCGCCTACACTTTTCCAACCAAGCAAAAGAGCGCTCAACGACCCATCTCTTTGGCAATACAACAAAGGTCACTGGGATCCAGAAAAGTTTGCTTGTTTATAAGCAAACTAGCATGGAAAGTAGCTGATCTTATACTAAATGAATGTTTTTGATGAGGTTGCATAGAAGCTGGATTCCAGTGTCAAGCACTGGAATGACAGCAGTCCTACGTCATACCACCGCGAACCTTCATACCGCCGCGGTATCTCTAGATCCCGCTAACAAGTAGCGGGATGACGAGCTTATCATCATATCGCCGCGAACCGTCATACCGCCGTGAATTAACCGTCATACCGTCACGGTATCTCTTGACATAGATCCCGCTGCGGGATGACGAATTACTATACCACCGCGAACCGTCATACCACCACGAACCGTCATACCGTGATTCATTCACGGTATCTCTTAGCCGCTAACAAGCAGCGGGACGACGATTGTCAGGGTGTCATTCCAGCGCCCCTATGATGTCATCCAAGTAGCCAACACTGGGATCCAGGAAACTTAACTCTACACCAAGTAAATGTACAATAAGAACTAGATTCCAGACTGGAATGACAGCAGTCCTACGTCATACCATCGCGAACCGTCATACCGTGATTCATTCACGGTATCTCTTAGCCGCTAACAAGCAGCGGGACGACGATTGTCGTTTAGCTACAAACGTTAAGAAATTTACCAAACGAAAAAAAAGGCAAAAGAAGCCCCGTGGTGCGAGTTTTGACTCTATATTACTGTAAGTGGCGCTGTAATAATGTGCTAACGCTTAAAATAAGCGCGATTTGGCTGAATGTAGAAAAAATAAAAAAGACATGCAGCCGCTATAATTTTATGTAATCCGCCAAAAAATACCCTAAGTTTTTTACTGAATTTTGTCATTGAGCCTGCAGGTCAAAAATAAGTTTTGAGTCATAAATACCCTTATTGTCATAATAAGGGGGCTGGCGGAGTTTGTCAAGCAAGTTTCTATATAATATTTTCTAAAATAAATGGACTTCTCGCATCCAATTTCGGCAGCGCATGAAACACAACTGCAATGACAAGGTGTTGTAAGATATTACCACAAACATCATATTCACACGAAATACTTGACTTCACTTGTACTAAGAAGCATTTTATATATATTGTGTGCCCGTAGCTCAGCTGGATAGAGCAACAGCCTTCTAAGCTGTGGGTCGTAGGTTCGAATCCTACCGGGCACACTCTTCTATCAATACTTTCTATAAATCTTCAAGTATTCTGGCACCACATTTTCAATTGCTAATGGTCGAACCTTCATTGTTTCAAGGTCAGCTGACTTTTCGATTGAGCTATTCATCATAACTTTCACCTGATCTTGAGTAAGCACAGGGTTCGTATCTCCGGTTATTGGTTTTAGCAGCATAGAAATAATTTTATTTTCTAAAAAGAAAGCTATTAACTTTGCCATTGGAAAAGATACATTGATCAACAAACACTTTCTGTTAGTAACATTCAGAATAAACTTCAATAAGCTTTTGAAAGAGTAAACCTTTGGTCCACCCATGTTATAAATTTTCTTGTCTTGCTTATTAAAACTGATAATACGATATACCACTTCAGCTAAGTCTGTTACACATATTGGCTGAAATTTAGTCGTTCCATTGCCAATTAGCGGCAAAAAAGGAAGAACAGTTGCTAATCTTGCAAATTTATTAAAGAAGTTATCTTCTTTACCAAATACAAGGCTTGGCCTAATTATTATTGCTTCTTGAAATGCTGAAGTTACAGCTTTTTCACCTTCCAATTTACTTTTGGCATATTTTGACAACTTGCTATTTTCTATTCCCATAGCGGAAAAATGTATCATCATAGGTACATTTTTCATTTTTGCAGCTTTTGCTATCCTTTCAGCTATTTTAACGTGAACAGCGTAAAAATCGTGCTTTTTTGCTTCATATAATATTCCCACTAAGTTTATGGCTACATCACATTCTTCCATACCCTCTAGAACTGATTTTTCATCAAAAAAATCGCCTTTAAATATTGATATTTGTCCCAAATTGCCACACAATTTTAAACAAGCAGCTTTTTCCTGATTACGAGTGAATATCTTTATTAAATATCCTTCTGCTGCCAAGCGTCTTACGATGTGTTTGCCTATAAACCCCGTTCCACCAAAAATAATTACACGTTTTGTCACGATTAAAGTTCCTAATAATTTGTTACTGTAAATTAATACAATGATTTTGCTTAATATTCTATTATGAATTCCCGTACAATAAGATCCATTTTCATTCTTCGTGAGCCTTTAACTAGAATTGCGTCATTATTCTGAATAATGTTAGCTAAATCACTTTTCAATTGATTAGAATCATTAAAATGCGCGCCTCTTATATTATCTGGCAAAAGCTCATGCAATTCTAACATAAATTTACCAACTGTATAAATTTTATCTATATTATTTTCTGTGACAATCTTAACCAAATCTGTATGAAATTCTATGCTTTTATCACCAAGTTCCAACATATCACCAAGCAAAGCTACTTTTCTCTGATTAGAATATGTACTCAAAGTTTTTATTGCAGTTTTCATCGAAGCAGGGCTGGCGTTATAGGAGTCATCAATTAAATGTATATATTTTTTATTGTATTTGACCTTATGAATATTGCCTCTACCTTTCGTTACACTAAAATTCTTAAGTGCAAGTGGTAATTTTGATAAATCAAGTCCGAGGCTCTGCACAACTGCTGCAACAACAAGTAGCGAATAAGCAAAATGCTCACCTTGCACACGTAAATTACAGTTTATAGTTTGATTATTATTTAGTCTTATTTTTAAATTTAACCCGTCATCGTTTCTTATTATGTCTAGTAAGCAAACTTCAGCATTTTTATCTTTACCGAAGCTTATTACATTTCTATTGGCATGTGATGAGAGATAATCATAATATTTATTATCTCTGTTTAAGACCAAAGTACCATTACTTTTCATACCATATAGAATTTCTAACTTCGCTTGTGCAACGTCAAATAGTGATGAAAAATTTTCAGTATGTGCAGGTTCGATGTTGGTAATAACTGCAATATTTGGATTACTAATCTTTGATAATTCTTTTATTTCACCAGCTTTATTCATTCCCATTTCAAGGATTAAGTACTGGCAGTTTTTTGGAGCTTTTAGAATTGTCAAAGGCAATCCTATATTATTATTTAAGTTACCTTTGTTTGCATGGGACACTCCATATTGCGATAAAACAGTGTGCAGCATATCCTTTGTAGTGGTTTTCCCGACACTGCCTGTAATTGCAATAACTTTAGCATCAACAAGAATATTTCTAATATAGTATGATGCCATATCGTGCAAAGCTTTCAGGGTATCTTGTACAATAATGAGAGGGAAATTTTTATATTTACCCTCACTTACTATTGCAGCGGCAGCCCCTTTTAAAAACGCTTCATGCAAAAAATTATGGCCATCAAAATTCTTTCCCTTGAGTGCAATAAATAAATCACCTTTTTTTATGCTTCTTGTGTCCGTTGAAATATTTGAGCTATGTGTCCAATTACAACCATTTACGCCTCTTCCGCTAGTTGCATCAATGATATTATTTGTATTCCATTTAAACATAATTTAGAGAGTACTCTTTAAAGTAAATTGAATAAAGTAGCAAATACCACATGTTTTAGACAATGTATAAATAATGGTTGCAATCCCTATAATTCTATCTTATAATGGATGTAGAAGTTTAAATTTTTTCGTCTATAATTAGGTATGTTGTAGAAAGTACCTTGGAGGTATGTATGTTAACAGGAAATGAAAAACCTACTTCTATACTAGCTAAAGTTGGTAATGCAGCTTCGGGAGTAGGAAATTTTCTGGGTAGAGGTGTAGGAGCTCTATTTGGGGGTATAATATATCCTATACAGCCAAAAAACTGGTTTAAGTCTCGGGGCGAAATGTGGCACGACATAAAAAATGGCGGGCGCTATGTTATTGGCAGCGAGCTTGAAAAATATGATCCACCCATAAAAACCACACAAGCTAGTGAGAATCTTGGTGTAGAAATAACAGAGCAAAAGAAAGGGAAAGGAAAGGTAGCTTTTTTAGCGTCAAGGACTCTGACGGGAGATATACCTTATTTGAACGATGAACAATTAGGTCAAATAAAGAAAAACCTGCCAAATGTAACTATTTTTAGAGAAGAAAACAAAATTGTAATTGAAATTAACGTTGAGGAAATAGCTAACACTATTAAAACTAATCCTGATAATAAAGGCAAGAGCAAGAAAGAAATAGAAGAGCTTGTTCTTAAAGGAATTGCTAATAAAGTTGACGAAGACCTTAAGAAGCTTGCAGGAATTACTGGTGGAGAATTTAAAATTCATACAGACTTAAAATTGCTGAATGGTATTGCAGAAAAATTGTATCGAGAATGTGATAACCAGAACAAACCATCAAAAACTCTAAGGCCAGCACAAACTGGAAAGTCACCAGGGCAGTCTTCAGAAACTGTTACAAGTACAGATGAATTAGTAAAATCTTTTAACATTACTAATCCTAACGAGTTTCCTTTTGGTAAAAGTAAAGAAGCTATTTCTCCTATAAAAAATATGCAGTTATCAGAACGAGATATCAAAAAGCAAGCAGAAGGATTGGGAAGTACTTTTTTGAATTTTGAAGATGCCTCTGGTGAAGTAATAAAACCACTATCTACGCCTGATGTAGAAAGAAATAAAGGAAGAGGGAAAGGTCGCTCTTAAAATATGAGCAATGAAGTTTATGATAGCAATAACATCTTTGCTCAAATATTAAGAGGTGAGTTACCTTGTGAGAAGGTACATGAAAATGAAAATGTACTAGCTTTTCGTGATAAGTACCCTGACGCACCAGTTCACATTTTAGTTATACCAAAAAATCAATATATTTCATACGATGATTTTATTCTAAAAGCTTCTGAAGAGGAGATAGTAAGTTTTTTCAAAATTGTCAGAGAAATAGCACATAAATATAATTTAGAAAAAACAGGATATAGATTAGTCACTAACTACGGTGAAAATGGAGAGCAGGTTGTACCACACTTTCACGTGCATATTTTAGGTGGTAAAAAGTTAGGAAAGCATGTAAACTCATAGTGTTATATGTTTTGTTAAATGAGCGAATATCTAACCATAGTAATCTTTATCTGCGTATCAATTGTAGTATCTTTTGCTTTAGGTATATTGCCTATGTTTCTTGCAGTGAGTAAGCCAGATGGTGAAAAACTTTCCACATATGAGTGTGGCTTCAATCCACTATCCAGTGCAAGAAAAAATTTTGACATTAAATTTTACCTAGTTTCAATATTATTTATAATATTTGACTTAGAAATCGCTTTTCTTTTTCCTTGGGCTGTTTCTTTATCTAAGATAAGCTATGGTGGATTTTGGTCTATGATGGTATTTCTTGCAATACTCACTATAGGTTTTATCTATGAATGGTGTAAAGGTGCATTAGAGTGGGAGTAGTTTATGACAAATCAAATTCTATCTAATGATGACTGGGGTCGTTATAAAAAAGAAGGGTTTCTTGTTACTAAATTTGGTGATTTAATAGATTATGTAATGAATTGGGCAAGGTCTGGTTCATTGTGGCCAATGACATTTGGTCTTGCATGTTGCGCAGTTGAGATGATGCATACTGCATCCAGCCGTTATGATCTTGATAGATATGGCATAATGTTTCGTGCAAGCCCACGTCAATCAGATGTGATGATTGTTGCTGGCACACTAACTAATAAAATGGCAGCAGCATTGCGCAAGGTTTATGATCAAATGGCAGACCCGAAGTATGTTATTTCTATGGGAAGTTGTGCAAATGGTGGTGGTTATTACCATTACTCTTATTCAGTAGTCCGAGGCTGTGATAGAATTGTGCCAGTTGACGTGTATGTCCCTGGATGCCCACCAACCGCTGAGGCGTTGCTATATGGAATGCTATGCCTACAAAACAAAATAAAACGAACTCAGAATATAAAGCATGGATAAAACTGCAAGGCATATACAAAAAAAGACCAAGTGTGAGTGCATTCAAAAAGATGATGGCATTATTGTAATATATTCAACTTTAGATGAAATTGAAAAGCACCTATCCTTTCTACGTGATGATGAAAAGTGTAGGTTTGAACTATTAGTTGATATTTTTGGGGTTGACTATCCAGATCGAGAAAAGCGCTTTGAGTTAGTGTACAATTTACTCAGCATTGTGCATAATATTAGAGTACACATAAAACTTCAATTATGTGAGGGCGATATGCCTCCAAGCATAGCAAAGGTATTTAGCACAGCTTCGTGGTTTGAGCGTGAAGTGTTTGATATGTATGGAATAGAATTCTCTGATCACCCTGATTTGCGTAGGATTCTAACAGACTATGGATTCAAAGGTCATCCAATGTTAAAAGATTTCCCTCTCACTGGTTATGAGGAAGTAAGATACGATATAGAGGCAAAAAAGGTTGTATATAATCCTATAGATTTATCGCAAGATTTTCGTATGCTTGATAGCCTATCGCCTTGGGAAGGTAAAACCATAAAAGTAAATACAAAGGAGTAGAAAATGACAGTACAAAGAAAAAAAATATCTTTAATCGGTGCAGGAAATATCGGTGGAACTCTTGCCCATATGATTGCACTAAGGGAACTCGGCAATGTTGTTTTACTTGATATTAGTGATGGAATACCGCAAGGTAAAGCACTCGACATAGCAGAATCATCCCCTATTGATGGATTTAATTCTGGTTTAACTGGAACTAATCAATACAAAGATATAGAAAATTCTGATGCAATCATCATAACAGCAGGCATTGCTAGAAAACCTGGAATGAGCAGGGATGACCTCCTGCAAACCAATGCTAAAGTAATGAAGGAGGTTGGTGAAAATATTAAGAAGTATTCTCCAAATGCGTTTGTAATAGTGGTTACCAACCCTTTGGATGCCATGGTTTCAGTGGTGCATAAATTTTCAAACCTTCCAGCTAATATGGTTGTTGGAATGGCAGGAGTGCTTGATTCTTCCCGTTTCCGTTATTTTCTTGCAAGTGAATTAAATATTTCAGTTGAAGATATATCTGCTTTTGTGCTTGGAGGACATGGTGACACTATGGTACCACTCATTAATTGCACTTCTATCGCTGGCATTCCACTTACCCAAGTTATCGATATGGGTCTCATTACGCAGAAAAAAGTTGATGAAATAGTTGAACGCACTCGCAATGGCGGTAAAGAAATAGTTGATCTGCTTAAGTCTGGATCTGCATACTACGCTCCTGCATCTTCAGCTATATGCATGTTAGAGTCATATTTAAAAGATAAAAGGCGTATATTACCATGTGCTGCTTACCTTAATGGTGAATATGGTGTAAAAGATTTGTTTATTGGTGTTCCTGTAATTATTGGAAAAAATGGAGTTGAAAAGGTCCTAGAAGTTAAGATGGATAATAGTGAACGAGAAATGTTCGATAAATCTGTGAATGCAGTGAAAGAACTATTTAGGCTCATAAGCAAATCAATGGTTTTATAGAATTTCCTTGTAGCTCAAGTTTCGTAAACAGCCTAAAAAAGTTGCTTGTGGTTATTTCTGCTACTTTGTCGGGTGACTCATTCCATAACTCTGCCAAACAATCCACAACATATTTTACCATTGCTGGTTCGTTCTTTTTTCCTCTGTAAGGCTCAGGTGATAGATACGGTGCATCAGTTTCAACCAAAACACGTTCGCGTGGTACAACTTGTGCAATTCCTCTGAGTAAGCTCGCATTTTTAAAAGTAATGATTCCAGAAAATGAAATATATAACCCTAAATCTATAGATTGATAAGCAAGCTCTTTAGAGGAAGCAAAACAGTGCATCACTCCACTAAAAGCACAGGTTTTCATTTCTGACTTTAACATATCGATCATCTCACTATCAGCACTCCTAGTGTGAATAACTAAAGGTAACCCTGTTATTCTTGCTGCTTCTATGTGTGATGCAAAACTTTTTTTCTGATTGTCTTTGTTGTCAGATTTATAAAAATCTAACCCGGTTTCACCGATACTAATTACCTTTTGATTCTTAGTAAATTCAACTAATTCATCAGCATGTATACACTCACCGTTTTCTATAGCAGCATCAAGTGGATGTATACCAACAGAGAAGTAGACTTGATCGTAGGATGAAGAAATTTTTAATAATTTAGGGATATCATCAATGCTTACGCATATGTTATGCAAAATTTTTACACCATTTTGCTCTGCCCTTGAAATTACTTTTGGTATTTCATCATCGGAAAAATAAATCAAGTGGCAATGAGAATCTACTATCATGAGCTTATTGTAAATTTTACTCAATAATAGAGGTTTTTATTATAGAAGAAAACTCTTCTATCACTGTCTTATAAACTTCTTTTTTAAATGATATAGCATTGGCTACTAAATCATCTATACTTTGCCAACGCCACTCTTTGAACTCTGGATGATCAGTATAATTAATATCAATATCCTTATCCTCTCCATAAAATTTCATTAAGAACCACCTTTGCTTTTGACCAGAATATTTCCCATTCCAGCACTTTGGTATAACTTCTTCAGGCAAGTTGTAGTATATCCAATCCTTGCTTTTAGTTATAACCTTTACTTTATTAGTACCAACTTCCTCTAGCAACTCACGTAACGCTGCTTGTTCCAGTTCCTCACCATCATCAACACCTCCTTGTGGCATCTGCCAGTAAGAGTCGCTATCAAAGCGTTTTCCAATAAAGGCATGTCCTTGTCTGTTAAATAGCATTATGCCAACACAAGGACGATACTTATCTTTCTGCTCAACCACGAGTACGCTCTGTTTTTAAATGATTTGTTACAGAAGTTTTAATTAATTTTCCATTTTTTTCTTCCTTCATCTCTTCAACAATTTTCTTTGCAACTTCCTTTGCACTTAAGTTTGAGTTATCAATTTCAAGTGTACCTTCCGGTATAAATAGCCTTTTCCCTTCAATTCTTTTCATAACAAAATCCGAATCAATAATTTTATTTTTCCGGCATCTCTCCTTTGAGTGAATACGCCTTGCTAGTTCTTCGTCATTACAATGTAACACTACAGGAAGAATTTCCATATCCATTTTTTTACTTAAATTTACCACAGAGTTGTATATTCTCTGATCATAGGGGTCACCCTCTATCAATTCATTTGTAAATATATAATGTTTTGATTTTATGTAGTGTTTTTCTAGTATTGCTAATACATTTTCCCTAACTGCAAAAATTTTTTCCCATAGTTCATCTGGAACTTCAGCATCCTGCAATTTAACAATATCAAATATAATATTATTGAATAGATTATTGCTTACTATTACTGCATCAATGATTTTACACAGTTCCTTTGCAGTAGTAAACTTACCACTGCCTGGAAAGCCGATTAAGTAGATGAGAGTCTTGTCCATAATGAATACTAGTAGAAAGCTATTTTCAATTATATATAAAAGTATATCATTGTACATGCTAAAAACATGATGATAAAATAGATGCAGGTAATACCTTTTTAACGAACAGTCGCGTTGAAAATAGTTCATATTTAGAGATTTTGAGTGTATAATTATAAGTAAATTAAATAATTTAAGATGATGACTAATGTATCCAGTGATACAGAATCAATAAAAAGCATGATTGTAAGTATAATAGATCAAAATAAAGGTCACGATATAGTTACTCTCGATGTGCAGAATAGAACCATTATTGCAAAATATATGATTATTGCATCTGGTGATTCAAGTCGCCATGTGAAAGCGTTAGCTGAACACGTAATAAAAAGTCTCGAGCGACATGATAAAATAGATGTAGAAGGTATGGATGAAGGCAATTGGGTGATTTTGAATTTTCAAGGCATAATGGTTCACATATTCAGGTCAGAAGTAAGGGAGTATTATAAAATAGAAGAGTTATGGAACTGATTGCCTGGATAGCTGGTGCACAACTGCACAAACGTTGTAATTTTGAAGGCAACTCCTGCACAGGTGGTGTCATGAAAGTAGCTGACACTGGAATCCAGTTTTTCATGCAATTTCATCGAAAACGTTGTATAGTGTGCTTGTTTATAATTAAGTTTTCTGGATCCCAGTGTTGGCTACTTGGATGACATCTTTCCCTATTAGGGTTACCTTCGGCATTAATGACAGGATAGACTGGGGTTTATAAAATGAAACACAAGTCCGAGTTTTTAAATTTTATCCAAGAAAGAGGGTACCTATACCAATGTACAAATATTGAAGGGTTAGATCAGCTATTATCCGAAAATAATCATATAGTCGCATACATTGGGTTTGATTGCACAGCACCAAGTCTTCATGCTGGTCACCTAATTCAGATTATGATGCTCCGTCACCTGCAGAAATTTGGTTATAAGCCGATAGTCTTACTTGGAGGTGGCACAACAAAAATTGGTGACCCATCCTTCAAAGATAAAGCAAGAAGCATCTTGCCCGTAGAGAACATCAATCAAAATACATCCAGCATAAGGAGAATATTAGAGAAAATGGTGTCTTTTAATGACAGCAAGACTGGTGCAATGATAGTAAATAACGCAGATTGGTTGGATAACATAAAATACATAGATTTTTTGCGTGATATAGGAGCTTATTTTTCTGTAAATCGTATGCTAAGTTTTGATAGTGTGAAAACCAGGCTGGATAGAGAGCAAACCTTAAGCTTTCTGGAATTTAATTACATGCTATTGCAGGCTTATGATTTTGTTGAGTTGAATAAAAAGCATGGCTGTCGTCTGCAGATTGGAGGGTCAGACCAGTGGGGAAATATAGTAAACGGAATTGAGCTTGGAAAAAAGTTGAATTTACCTGAGCTGTTTGGCCTTACTGCCCCTCTTTTATTGAATGCTCAAGGGGTAAAAATGGGCAAAACTGAAAGTGGAGCAGTGTGGCTTGATGATAATATGCTAAAGCCTTACGACTACTGGCAATATTTTCGCAACGTTGATGATCAAGATGTTGGACGTTTTTTGAGATTGCTCACTGATGTGTCAATTGATGAGATCAAAAAGTTAGAATCCTTAAAAGATCAGGAAATAAATGAAGCAAAAAAAGTTTTAGCAACAGAGGTGACAAAAATATGTCATGGTGACAAAGAAGCGGAACTTGCACTATCTGCTGCAGTCTCTGCTTTTGAGAATGAAGATAGCTCACTACTTCCTGATTACATCATAAAAAAAGCACAAGTTGCAAGCGGCATATCCTTAGTAAACCTACTGCGTGACACCGGTTTTGAACCTTCAAAAGGCGCAGCAAAGCGTTTAATACAGGGCAACGGGTGCAAAGTTAATGATAATATTATAAATGACGTTAACTATATAATAAATTTCGAGAGCTTTAAAGGTCAGCCATTTATAAAATTATCTGCAGGAAAGAAGCGCCATATTAAAGTTGTGGTAGATTAGGTCTCGAAGTAAGAAAACAAATTTTATACAAGTGAGAAATTAGATAATGATGATATGAATGACTTAAATCAAATATATTTATCTAATCATAACCCTATATCGAATCTCTTTTTAAATTTGGATATTATTACGTTACGTGAAGCATTAGAATATGTACATGAGCTGCCTTATGGACGCAATTTTGACCGCACAGATTGTATATCAGTATTCAATGAAAGACGAGGAACGTGTAGTACAAAACATGCTCTGATTTATAAGTTAGGTTGCGAATGTGAAATCGACATAACGCTACACATAGCTGTCTTTATGATGAATAAAGTGAACACTCCGAAAGCTTCTGCAATTCTAAATGAGTATAACTTACTACACATTCCAGAAATGCATTGCTATCTTCGTTACGAAAGCCGAATTATTGACATAACTTTTCCAGGAAATAACATGTTATTAAAACTGACAGAGGAAGAAAAAATTGAGCCAGAACACCTTGGAAGCTATAAAATAGAAAAGCATAAACAATTTATTGAGAGCTGGCTGATCAGTAACCCAACCATACCGTATAACATGGAGCAAATTTTCAAAATTCGAGAATTATGTATAAAGCGATTGGAAAGATAGTAGAAAGCGAAATTCTATTATATATAGCTAAAGTGGCTTAGGTTTACCTACAATTTGAAAAACAACAAATTCGTCATTCCGCTACTCGTTAGCGGAATCTATGCTGAGATACCGCGAATGAATCCATAGCTGTACGAACATTCATTTTTGAAGGTAAATTGCACAGCAAATGGTGTCATTCCAGTGCTTGACACTGGAATCCAGGAATTTTGCTTATAACTGAGCTGATGAGCTAAAGGTAGTTGTCTTACGCTAAAACAAACGTTTTTAATTAAGTTGCATAGAAGCTGGATCCCAGTTTCTGGGCACTGGGATGACACCCCACTGGTGGCCCAAACTACAACGTTCGTACAGTTGTGGAATGAATCGCGGTATGACGTAGGGAAACCTTTCTTGAGTTAGCTATAGCACTATAAAGTTGTCCGCAGGGCCATATAAAAGTTGTGGTGGTTTAATAAATTTTTATAGAAGAAAGGATATATTAGAAAATTGAGGGCTTTATATATGAAATAAGGAGGCAAAAATGAGACTGTATTATAAAGATATCACAGGTCTTATCAAAGAACCCTACCTCTCTAGCGGAAGAGATTATTTTAACAAAGGAAAGGTACAGATTATATCTGTTAATGAATCTCAAGCTAAATCAAAGGTAGTTGGATCAAATGTATATCGAGTAACACTAAAGCACGATGGTCCTCTTTTCAGTGGAACATGTTCCTGCCCTGCATTCTGTTACTTTGGTCCATGTAAGCATATGGCTGCAACGGGTTTTGCTTTGATTGATCTTGACAGAAAGGAGTATCGATCATCTATGTGCCCGGGATATGTTGATGAACAAACTCTCCTTGAAAGGTTTTTACTTAAAAAAACAAACAAAGAGCTCATTTCAATAATTGTTCGTCTAGGTGACCAACATCCAGAAATTTTTGAAGAACTAGAGGATGAAGAATATTGTAAGTCAAAAATATGATATAAAGGAAATAAGAGGGAAAGATAACCCTACTCACTATAGGGATAGGGTTATCACGGGCGTGTGCGACCGGCAGAATATTGGTATTACAACCGTGTCCATCAAGGTACACTAGCCCATCTCTCGATACGTTTGAATAGTTGTGTGGGACATGTATATGCACCCGTTTACAATCTTAAATTAATTAAACTATCGAGGTTATAATGATTACATCTTATCAAAATTTTATTGGCATTGATATCGGGAAATTTAAAAATGTTGTTGCAGTTCACGAACAGAAGAATACTGTAGGATTTGACAATAATACTTCTGGCTGGCAACAATTGTTTCAAAAGTTTTCAGATATCCTACCTAATTCTTTAGTAACTTTAGAAAATACAGGAAAGTATGAGCTTGGTTTATTACATTTTCTTGTTGACAAAAATATTGCCACACATCGAGCTAATACCCGTAAAGTAAAAAGCTTTATCTTGTCTCACGGAACTTTAGCAAAGTCTGATAAATCAGATGCAAGAGCTCTTGCTCAATATGGATTTGAACGTCACAGCACTATCTCTCTATTTGTACCCACTTTTGAAAATCAATCAACCTTGGTTGCACTTTGTCAACGTCGTGATGACATTACGCAAATGAGAGCTCAGGAAAAATGTAGACTGGCAGCACCTGAAAATGACCATATAAAAGAAAGTTGTCAAAAAACTATCGAATTCTTTAATATTCAAATAGATGAACTCAATAATACTATACAAAAAATTATTGATGAAAGCCGTGAGTTACAACAACGTCAAAAAATCCTAAAAACAGTTCCTGGAATAGGTCCAAAGTTATCTCAAGATTTTCTCTGTTTAATGCCAGAGCTTGGTTACTTAAGCAGGAGAGAAGTTGCAAGCCTTGCTGGGGTTGCACCTTATCCAAAAGAAAGTGGTAAAACTATTGGATACCGAAGAATAACAGGTGGTAGAAGCAATGTTCGTGCAAAACTTTTTACATCTGCCATGGCTGCTGCAAAGTCCAAATCTGCACTTGGTGCCTTTTATTCTAAGCTTGTTGAAAGTGGTAAGAAGAAGATGGTAGCTATAACAGCTCTAATGCGTAAAATTATAGTAATTGCTAACGCAAGGCTTAAAGAAGCAATTAATTTGAATATTTAAAATTTACATAGCAGTAATTGAAATGAATATTGTGAATAAGCACTTTAAGTTTGTGCGGACGTGCTTATTCACAATAGCTTAAACGGAAATTGTTGCAGCAGCTGTTTGATATAGAATTCTGTTTCTATGACAAACGGGTTTTTATTATCTATATGGTTGGGTAAAGTTGCAAAATTATACAAATAAAAAATTTAAAAAACATAGTTGATGGAGTTTTCTCAATTTGTCTTAGTATCTCATTCATCTCTTCCAATTTCATTTTTCTTCCTGCTCCATGGCAAGCGATTGTAGCTGATATTTTATTCACCTTATCCTCTATTGGCAACGTATCTTCCATTTCCGTTAACTTATCTACTATATCAACTAGCATCTCTTTTATATCTATTGTTCCTAAGATTGCAGGTATTTCTTTCACCCTTACTTTATCTTCTGATTCTATTTCAATACCAAAACCCATTTCAAAAAGCTCATCTTTATAAGTTTCAATCATCCCCATTTCAGCTTGGTTTTTGATTTTAACTGTTTCAGGAAGAAGAAGTTTCTGTCTTTTTATGCTTGATTTTTGCTTTAAGCACTCGTATATCAATCTTTCATGAGCTGCGTGCTGATCTACTATAATTAATTTGCCTTTAGCCTCAGCAATAATGTAAGTACTGTGGACCTGACAGCGTGCATACCCTAGAGGATGATCCTCTATTAAATCAATTTGCTCCCTTTCTAGAACCATCGCTCCCTTTTGGGGTGGAGATTCTCCATACTTAAACGTTTCTGGTAAGCTTTGCCTTCTTTCATCTGGTGCATTGAATTCTTTCATTAGACGATTTTCTAAAAGACTTGGTCTCTTTTCATAAAACTCTTTTTGATTCTTTTTCTCTTTACTATCAACCTGCTCTTGGCTTTTACTATCATTAAAAATTAGCTCCTCTTCAATACCTTGACCACTTGCTGCAAACCTCGTTGATAATGCTTTTATTATCCCTCTTCTCACTATTTCATATATTAGCCTTTTATTCTGAAATCTTACTTCCGATTTATTTGGATGCACATTTACATCTACTTGATCGTATGGTATCTCTAAGTGCAGCACTGCAAAAGGATACCTCCCACTTAGAATAAAATCTTGATACGCATATCTAATTGCACCAATAAGTAGATTATCTTTTATTGGCCTTCCATTAACAAACGTATAGATCTGAGTTGAATTGCCACGACTAATAGTTGGTTTACAGATGTGTCCCGTAAGTTTGATGCCGTCTTCTTCCTCTTTAACTTCCAGCGAATTGCTCTGAAATTCTTCTTCTGTTTCACATAATCTGTTAAATAATGAAGTTTGCTTAACATATTTTAAGAGCTTTTTATTACCGGAAGTGAGAGTAAACCCAATACTATAGTTAATCATTGCTAAGTTATTTACAATGTCAACAATGCTTTGTGTTTCTGCCCTCTCGGTTTTTAGAAATTTTAATCTATTTGGAGTGGCAAAAAATAAGTCACGAACTTCAATATATGTACCCTGTAGCAAAGAACAAGGTGTAATCTCTCTTATTTTTTCTCCTCCCTCATACCTTATAGACCATGCTTCCTTTGCTCCACTTGCCTTAGACGATAATTTCATTCTGCTTACTGCTGCAATTGAAGGTAAAGCTTCTCCTCTAAACCCAAGGTGCTTGATCTCTATTAACTCACTATCGCTTAATTTTGAAGTAGCGTAGCGCATAAACGCAAGTTCCAAATCTTCCTTTTCTATTCCATTTCCATTATCTGTCACAGTTATAAGATTACGCCCACCACTTTCTATTTTGATCTCTATCTCTGAACTTCCAGCATCTATTGCATTTTCAACTAATTCCTTTACTACACTTGCTGGCCTCTCTATTACCTCTCCCGCTGCTATACGATTTATAGTTTTTGTGTCTAAAAGAATTATTGCCATAATACTCCACCCAATCTATGAAACTTAGAGTTCCCTCTATTTTTTGGTGATTTCTTGACCTCACAATCTCTATATTTTAGCTTTTTAGATTCCTTTCTAGCAAGTCTATCTGCCTCCTCATTGTACATATTACCGTTGTGAGCTCTAACCCACTTCCAATTAATATCATGCTGCAAAGCAACTTCATCTAGTTCCTGCCATAATTCTCTGTTCTTCACTGGCTTTTTATCGGCTGTCTTCCAACCATTTACCTTCCATTTATTGATCCACTCTGTTATACCTTGTTTAATATACTGACTATCAGTGTGTAAAACAACTTCGCAAGAAACTTTCAACATCTTTAGCCCGTTAATCACAGCCTTTAACTCCATTTTGTTATTCGTTGTGTCTTCTTCACCTCCAGAGATACGTTTCTTGATAAAGACACTTTTATTTTCATACATCACCACGGCTGCCCATCCACCAGGCCCAGGATTTCCGGAACATGCTCCATCTGTATATATTGTAACCTTCTTTTTTTCGCCCATACTTACAGGATATAGATTCAACGTAAATTTGCTACTGAAAATGTTGACATGAAGTTTCAAGATCTTTATCATATACAAGGTGTAGGGAGCCCGTCCTCTCGATGTTAGGTAATCATATTTGAGTCTTTGTACTCGCATTTTTTTGGAGCCTACACCAAAGTGTTTTTGAAACTTTTTATAGCTTATCAGTTCATTTGCTAGGGTTTTAAGGCAGTTATAAAACGATGACTAACACTACATCTAAAGCCTAAAATGTAATTCTCAGGTGATCTTTGACAGATGTTTTTTTTCATCAACACATTCAAAGCTTAGAAAAACAAAAGGGTTGAATATTTCTTCACAATTGTGTATAATTATTAATGCTTTTTATCTTACTTTCTTATGGCTCTTTCGAAGTTTCTTGATGCTCGCAATGATTATGCCTTTGTGCGACGTGAAAGTCGTCTATTGAACTGTTTAGCTCTGACTAAACCGAGTGTTTTGCCACTCGTACCCTACTAAACTGTATAAGTACAGTAATGTCTTATGCAAAGCGTTTAGGACAATGAACCCGCCTGAAAAGGAGAAGTTCGGTCTGTGAAGAAGGAACGATGCTATTAGTGTCAAGTTGGCACGGGGGCTAGGGTGAACGGTATGGATAACAGAAGTGAATGATCGTAAGCATCGTTAAGTCGAACAAGCCAAAGACACTGACAGGCTTGGACCAAAAGGTATGTGGTAGGTTATCGGAGTGAACGCATCTGATACGCAAACATAAACACCACCGGTGTATAGATCAATCCTAACCCGCTCGTTGTTTGATAGGTGGAACACGGAAATCCCATATATCCCTAGGAATTCAGTAAGGTTGATCGTGAGAAAGACCGATGGATATGTGGGTTTGGGAGTGTGGAAAAAGTGAACGCTCATCTGTAACGGATGAGATACAGGTTTAAACGTTACCTGGCTCGAAAGAGAACTGACGTCCACTACGGTCATCTTGAACAAGATTGTTTGTAAAACCTTTTAAGTGAGGAAAGCAGATGGTTACAGGTAAAATTGTAAGTGCACCTTCCGGTACGGCAGAACACTGGAATCAAATTAGCTGGTTTCAGTGCAGAAAAAATACTAGAAGGCTACAAGCTCGTATTGTTCAGGCAACAAAAGCTAGGAGATGGAATAAAGTGAAAACTTTACAACGCCTCCTAACACGTAGTTTTAGTGCTAAAGCATTAGCAGTCAAACGCGTAACTTCAAATAAAGGAAAATGCACAGCAGGTGTTGATAACCAGTTGTGGCAAAGCCCTTCAGCAAAATCTCAAGGAATTGCAAGCCTGAGGCAACGAGGATACCGCTCTCAACCTTTGAGGCGAATCTATATTCCTAAACCTACAGGCAGCAAGCGACCTCTTAGTATTCCCACTATGAAAGATCGAGCGATGCAAGCATTATATCTTATGGGACTTGACCCTATTGCAGAAACAATGGGAGACATTCACTCATATGGATTCAGAAAGTATCGCTCAGCGGCTGATGCAGTAAGTCAAATACACACAACTTTGGCAGGACGTAGCAGACCGCAATGGATCCTAGAAGCGGATATTAAGAAGTGTTTTGATGAAATAGACCACTGCTGGTTAGAAAACTCAATCCCAATGGAAAAGAGTATTCTCAGCAAGTGGTTAAAATCTGGATTCGTAGAAAAGCAAATGTTCCGTTCTACAATAGCAGGAACTCCACAAGGGGGAATTATCTCTCCTGTACTTGCCAACTTGACCCTTGATGGTCTCGAAAATGTTATCAGTAAACATTTCGGGAAGAAGGGTACAAGAAAACGCAAGAAATATGGTGTGCACGTGATCCGCTACGCGGACGACCTTATAGTAACTGGAAAATCAAAAGAAATCCTAGAGACTAAAGTCAAGCAGCTAGTAGAGGATTTCCTCAGCGACAGAGGGTTAACTCTATCCACAGGAAAAACCAAGATCACACACGTAGAACAGGGATTTGATTTTCTAGGTCAGACAGTACGTAAGTACAAAAAGAAGATAATCATCAAACCTTCAGCAGAAAGTACAAACCGACTTCTGAAGCGCATCCGGTGCTTGATTCGTAAGAACTGCGCAGCAACCCAAGAAAAAGTAATAGAACTGCTCACACCTCAAATTCGAGGTTGGGTATATTACCACAGGGGAATATGCGCAAGAAAAGCTTATGAGAAAGTGGATTCTGAGATTTTTAAAGCCTTATGGCAATGGTCAAAACGCAGACACCCTAACAAAGGCTTACGTTGGATTAAAGAGAAATACTTTAAAACCAAAGAAGCCAGAAGATGGTGCTTTGCAACATTAACTAATAAGGAAGGTACAGTTGAGTGGAAGGAACTCTTTCAAGCAACAAGCGTACCAATTCGTCGCCATAAGAAAATTCAAGCTGAGGCAAATCCCTATGATAAAGAATGGTATGCCTACTTTGAAAAACGTAGATCAAATAATCCTTCTCTTCATGAGGATGATAAGATATGATTAACGTTAATCCTAGTAAGGAATTTGAAATGCCAGAATATTGAAGGAAAATGTTGCCGGTTCTCAAGAAAAGGACTTAAGATGGCTCGAGCCGTATGAAGGGAAACTTTCAAGTACGGTTCCTAGAGGAGGGTTTAGTGGAAGATATCTTAGTCCACTAAACTCTTACTCGTTCAAAAGAATATTTGGCACCGAGAAGAATAAAGATATCCTCATTCATTTCTTGAACGATATTTTAGGCTTTACTGGCTTAGCTGCTATTCACGATGTTGAATTCTTAGCTACCATTTTGGACCCTGAGATTGCCGCTAAAAAGCAAAGTATTGTCGATGTTCTTTGTAAAGACTCTCAAGGTTCAAGATATATTATAGAAATGCAGTTCACTAAGACCAAAGGCTTCGAAAAACGTGCTCAATATTATGCTGCTAAAGCCTACTCAAGTCAAGCTGATCAAGGTGATAATTATCATAATCTCAAGGAAATTATCTTCATAGCTGTTGCTGATTGTATTATTTTTCCAGATAAGACTGAGTACAAATCTAATCATGTCATTTTAGATCAAAATAGCTTTGAACATGACTTAAAGGATTTTTACTTCGTATTCATAGAACTACCTAAATTTACAAAGACAAAAGAAGACCAACTAGAAAATATAGTAGAAAAATGGTGTTATTTTTTCCGATATGCAGCAGAAACAAGGGAAGAGGATCTAGATAAGATAGTTGGTAGTGACGTAATAATAAAACGAGCTTATGAAGAGATGAATAAGTTTAATTGGTCAGAAGAAGAGTTACTAGCATATGAACAAATGAAAAAACGCATAATGGATGAGATTGCTGCTTTTGCTCAAAAATTTGATGAGGGTCTTAAAGTTGGTCACGAAAAAGGTAGACAAGAAGAAAAAATCGAAGTTGCAAAAAACCTACTTAATGCTGGCATTTCTATTGATGTTATTTCCCAGACAACTGGCCTTCCTCAGGCTGACATTACACAACTTAAGGAAGAAACTTTTTAGTCTACTACCTTCTTCCAGCGACTAATTCTCTGGCATTGCCCGCAATTAATACATCATCTAACCTAGTTCTAGGTCCAGATAAACCTAAGCTTTGCGGTTCTTTTATATTATCCATTTTTAGTACGTTATTTTCATTATGTAGCATTTGGTGTATTGATTGATTTAGTGATACATCTAGCTTGTTATTAAATGTAGCCATAAACTTTTCAAATTTCTTCGGACTTAATTTACCAGCTTCTTCATCAGGACATGCTTTCTCTACATACGATTTTAAAATCCCTGAAATTTCATTGAATTTACCACTCATGACTTTTCTAGTAATTTCTTTCTGCATTTCCATATAATCAATATTTAATCGATGCATTGATACACCACTTTTTAATCCAGCTTGCTCTACTACTTTCTCAAATTCCTTTGTAATATTGAGTGCATAGCCCTGTGCTTCTAGTGGGGATATAGACTGATCTACTGTAGAAATATACTTCTGACCTGTAACTTTTCTAATTAATAAATCAAGTAACATTATTGTACCATTAAAATCAACATGTGATAGATAGTGATCTCCCATTTCTAGTATTATATTTCCGCTACTAGGTTTAAATTTAACAGGTGTTTGCCTTTCACGCATTTGTTTTATATTTGCATTTACATAATCAATGTTGTCTCGAAAGAAACCTCCATTTTCTTGTTTTTTATCTGTACCATCAGATGGTAGTGTGGTACTTGTTGAACTACTATTACTTACCGAAGCTTTGGCAAATTGCTCATCAACTTGTGGTATTGAACTT
Organism: Wolbachia endosymbiont (group A) of Sphaerophoria taeniata; assembly: GCF_947250735.1. Classification (NCBI taxonomy): domain Bacteria; kingdom Pseudomonadati; phylum Pseudomonadota; class Alphaproteobacteria; order Rickettsiales; family Anaplasmataceae; genus Wolbachia; species Wolbachia endosymbiont (group A) of Sphaerophoria taeniata. The sequence goes on along the minus strand of NZ_OX366344.1, from coordinate 176,792 downwards.
GCAGTATTTGATGCTTCCTCAGATAAAGCAGCTCTAAACCCACCTACAGAACTTTTCACCCAACTAAACAAATCATTTATCCATGAAGATGGTCTTGTACCACTACTTGCTGTTATCTCAGGTTGATCACTTGAATCTATAGCAAGAGGTTTTCTTGACATATGATGATGATTGTGATCTCCATGGTGATGACGGCGTTTACGTTGTACAGGCTTTTCTCTTTCTTGATTAAGTTTTTCTAAGCACTGCACAACATCACTACATTCTTCATTTTTACTATGTTCTCTAAGTTTTTCTTTAGCAATATCTAGTGGTGTTTTACCATCCCTTTCAGTATCGATATTAGCCCCTCGACTGATAAGCTCTCTAACTTTAGGGAGATTTTCTTCTCTTACAGCAGTAAATAACTTCCTGTTTAATTGTTCATGTTCTAAAATTCTCACTATACGACCTTGTTGGCCAAGCAATAATGCATTATTGAGAGATCCTTGATTCTCTTCAAGAGTGTTCTTTGTATTAATAGCAATATCTAGCGGCGTCTTACCATTCTTGTTTTTAGTATCAATATTAGCTCCTCGACTGATAAGCTTTTCAACTCTAGAAAAATCATATTCTCTTACAGCAGTAAACAACTCTTTGCCTAATTGTTCTTGTTCTAAAATCTTGACTATATCTGTGTAACCTTTTTGAGTAGCTAAGTCTAAAGGTGTTTGGCCGTAAGTATCTTTAACCTCAATGTCAGCACCTCTACCAAGAAGAAGTTTAACTGTACTTGGCTTATTTCCTTGTACAGCTACATGTAAAGGTGTCCAACCATTATTAGTTCTATCGTTAATGTTATTAGCATCACTATCTAAAAAAGACTCAACTATTTCAGATTTATCATTATTTTGGGCAGCCAAATGTAAAGGTGTATCACCATATCTATCTTTAGCTCTAATGTTAATATTGCTATCAAGAAAAAATTTAACTACATCAAACTTACCGTAAGCAGAAGCAAAGTGTAAAGGGGTCCAACCATACATGTCTTTAGCCTTAATGTTAGCACCTCTATTAAGAAAAAACTGGACCATGTCCAGATTACCTTCTTGAGCAGCAAAATGCAAAGGTGTTTTACCATCCTTATCTTGAGCATCAATGTTAGCAGCGTCCAAGCTAGCACCTCGGCTTACAAGATCTTTAACTTTTTCAAAATCACCATCTTGTACTGCAGTCAACAATTGTTTATTTAGCCGTAATTCTGCTTGTTGTAAATACTCTACAACATTATCATATTGGTGACCTTTAGCCACATCTAGCGGGTTTCTACCATCCTTATCTTTAGCACTGATATCAGCTCCTTTACCTATAAGATACTCTACTACATCCAGACGACCATTCCAAGAAGCCCAGTACAGCGGTGTCCTGCCATCTTTGTCAGTATCATTAACACTCACTCCCTTACTAATAAGAAACTCTATAATGTTTTTACTATTATTCTCAGCGGCAACATGTATAGGTTTTTCACCAATAGTAGAAGTATCTGCAGCATTGATATTAGCTCCTTTTTCTATCAAGAATTTTGCAACCTCTAATTGATCAAACTTAGCAGCATAGTGTAAAGGTGCCCAACCATTTTTATCAGCCTCATCAACGTTTACCCCCTTGCTGATAAGAAACTCTATAATACTTTTACTATTATTTTCAGCAGCAACATGTATAGGTTTTTTACCAGCAGTAGAGGCGTCTGCAGTATTGATACTAGCTCCCTTATCAACGAGAAGCTCAGCAATCTCTAAACGTCCTCTCCATGCAGCATAGTGCAGTGGTGTATAACCTTGCTTGTCAGTATCATTAATACTCACTCCTTTGCTGAGAAGAAACCCTATGATATCTTTACTATTGTTCTCAATAGCAACATGCACAGGCTTTTTACCATAAGGGCCTTTATCTGCAGCATTAATATCAGCGCCTTTCTTTACCAAAAACTCTGCAACTTCTAAATGACCTTTGTATGCAGCCCAATGTAGTGGTGTCCAGCTGTACTTATCTCTAGTATTAACATTAGCATTTCGACTAATAAGACTCTTCACTTTATTGAGATCGCCATTTTGTACTGCAGTCAGCAATTCTTTATCTAAATCTGACTGTACTTGTTCTATTATTTGTATTATATCTGTATAACCTTCTTGCACAGCCAAATCCAAAGGTGTTTTACCATCCTTGTCTTTAGCGTTAATATTAGCACCTTTATTGAGAAGAAGTTTGACTGTACTTGGTTTATTTCCTTGTATAGCTAAATGTAAAGGTGTTGAACCGTTATTATTTACATCATTAATACCACTAAGATCTCTGTTCAAAATAAATTCAATTACTTCAAGTGTACTATCATGTTGAGCAGCTACATGCAAAGGTGTTTCACCATCTTTATTTTTAACCTTTAAGCTAGCTCCCTCTTCGACAAGATATTCTACTACTTTCACATGACCATTATTACAAGCGTTATGTAAAGGAGTATTATCACTATTATCTTTCGCTTCTAAACTAGCACCTTGGCTAACAAGAGCCTTGACTCTATTAAGATCATCACCGTTTACTACAGCCAACAATTCTTTATTTAAACCTGACTGTGCTTTTTTCAAAAATTCTTTTATATTTTCTTTAACAGCCAAGTCTAAAGGTGTGTTACCATCTTTATTTTTAGCCTTTAAGCTAGCTCCCTTTTCGATAAGATATTCTACTACTTTTAAATGACCATTTTGAGAAGCATAATGTAAAAGAGTGTTACCATTGCTATCTTTCACCTCCAAGCTAGCACCATGGCTAACAAGATCATCAACTTTATTAGGATCACCATTTTTCACCGCAGACAACAATTCTTCATCTAATCCTGATTGTATCTGCTTTATCATTTCTACTATATTTATGTAACCCTTGTGATCAGCCAACTCTAAAGGTGTTTTATTGTCTTTATTTTTAGCCTTTAAACTAGCTCCCTTTTCGATAAGATATTTTGCTACGTTAAAGTGACCATTATTACAAGCATTATGTAGAGGAGTATTATCATTATTATCTTTAGCTTCTAAATTAGCACCTTGAGCAATAAGATCTTCCACTTTATCAAAAGTGCCCTCTCGTGCATTGATTGACAATCCTTGATCCATCTGCGCTCTCTTCAAAAGCTCTATCATATCTCCTTTAGTAGCTAAGTCTAAAGGTGTTCTATCATTCTTATCTTTAGCATTGACACTAGCACCTCTATCAAGAAGAAGTTTTGCTACGTTCAACCTTCCTGCTTCAACAGCAAGATCTAAAGGCTTTTTATCATCTTTGTCTTGAGATTCGATGACAGCACCTTCATCAAGAAGAAATTGAGCTATATCCAAATTACCCCCTTGAGCAGCAAAATGTAAAGGCGTTCCCTGATACGTTATCTCATTATTAAATTTTGCACCGTTACTAATAAGAAGTTTGACCACACCCCATTTACCTGACTGAGCAGCATAAAGTATCGGTGTCCAATCACGCCCGTCTTGAACTTCGATACTTGCACCTCTGTCAAGAAGGAATTGAACCATATCCAAATTATTTCCTGATGCAGCAAAGTGTAAAAGTGTTTTACCTTCCTTGTCTTGAGCATCAATATTAGCTCCTCTATCAAGAAGAAGTTCTACCACGCTCCATTTACCTGATTGAGTAGCAAGAAATATTGGTGTGTAACCAAACTCGTCTTGAATTTCGGTATTAGCACCTCTGTCAAGAAGAAGTTTGGCCTTATCCCATTCACCAGCTCCAGAAGCAAGATGCAAAGATGTCCTACCAAGTTTACCTTGAGCATTTATGTCTCCACTGTTTGGAGCCTCTAAAGGTATAGAATTCTTTTGTGAATTAATAATAGAACTCACATTATTTAATTCATCAATACTATCTGAATTACGTATTTTATCTATTTCGTTACTTAATAATATTTCTTTGTCAGCAAATTTTATAGATAATGTTTCCATTTTAAGTTCTTTATAAAAATCTTTAAAATGTATAATACACAACTCACTTGCTTCTATATCAGCATTAAAGGCATTGGTAACTATCAGATCATATTTATCATGAAGATAGGTATACTGCCCTGCTTTTTTAGATATGATTAGTTTATTCTTTTCTTCCACGTCTTGAGGTGTTACTACAATAATTTTCTCATCAGAAATAAAGAACGAAGACTTTAAACCTAAACTATCATCGATTTCCACCGGTGCATTATCAAAAATAATTTGTAGTTTTTTATACCACTTATTTATAAGTGCATCCTTCAGCCTAACTGTTATTACATCTTGCTGCAAGCCGGTAGCTGATATAGATAACTTAATTAATAAATCATTTTTGTCTTTAATAATCGTTGGTGTCGGTTTTATACTCAAATCCCTATCTACTTGCTGTACCAGCTGATGTAAATCTAATATACTTCTTAAACTTTTCTTTCCATTGACATCCTCATTAATGATTACCTCTTGAATAGGGAAGTTTTCAATATCAAGTGTTTCATGACCTGAAGTAATTGTACATACATCGTTTCCGCTTAGAACAATATTTTTTCTCCCACTTGCATTGAGTTCACTACAAACATCTCTCCTCATAGAATCCGCAGCGTTGCTTCTCCCTCTATTATTTAAACAACTATCTAAATCTAACTTATTTTTTGACTGATTTAAAAAGGTGTGCCTTTCAACATCTTCAACCATAGCAGATGTTCTACTTGCTATTTGCTGACTATTTTCTTCAGTCAATATTGACTGATAGTCTACTACACTTTGATTATAACCATTTGACCCTTGTATACTACGTCTCTTGCGAGTAGATCCACAATCTTCAATCTTCCAAACACCATTGATAACACTTTCCCCTGATTTCCAAGTGAACACATACCGCCTATCCTTGTCACAATTGTTTAAGTGGTACATACAATCATTATTAGGTGAGTACAAGTACCTTCCATACTCAACATTCTTTAGATACACATTATCGCCATTGAGCTCAACCTTCCACTTAAATTGATCACTATTTCCATTTGAAGGCCAAGTGAACACATACCGCCTATCCCTATCACAATTGTTTAAGTGGTACATACAATCATTATTAGGTGAGTACAAGTACCTTCCATACTCAACATTCTTTAGATACACATTATCGCCATTGAGCTCAACCTTCCACTTAAATTGATCACTATTTCCATTTGAAGGCCAAGTGAACACATACCGCCTATCCCTATCACAATTGTTTAAGTGGTACATACAATCATTATTAGGTGAGTACAAGTACCTTCCATACTCAACATTTTTAATACATACCTCTGATGAAAATACCGCATTTCTCACTGACTCTGGTAATTTACTTTTTAGCCTTTCAAGATCAGATCTTTTTTCTGAACTGACCCCGGAATATTTATTAGAGTTCACTGTACTTTTAATACGGTGAGCTAACTCAAATACTGCACCATCGTTCTTCGGAATTTTATCAAACACAGCCATATAACCTGAGATACTCTGACCAGGGTTATTATGACTGTATATAAACCTTAATATTTCTTTTTTATCTACTTGCCAGTATACGTCACTTACAGCTTCCTTAATTGCTCTATCAAACAACTTTTCATCAAAATTATAAATCTCATCCAAAAGTTCAATAGTCGAAGCACTACGATTATGCAGCATACCATCCTTTAGCACCTTTTTTGCTGTACTTTTTATCGAACCTTTTAAACTACTTATACAAAACTCTACCAATCTTTTTGCGTTAGATGGAATATTTGCTTGGTTAACAACTTCCTTCTTTAAAAATTCAACCTGTTTTATCATTTTAAATGCGTCATTACTTTTAGTCTTGATCCTGTTACAAAGAAGTTCAATTACACCTGAGTCATTATTGTAAGCGGCTAAATATAGAGGTGTTCTACCATCGTTGTTTTTAGCCTCGATATCAGCACCTCTATCAAGAAGAAGATTAATTACGTTTTGCTTTGCTTCTTCAACAGCCAAATGCAGGGGTGTCTTACCCTCCTTACTTCTAATTTCAATACTAGCACCTTTATCTATAAGAAAGCTAACCATATCAGGATTACCATAATGAACAGCATAGTGCAAAAGCGCCCAATTATCACTGTTGCAACTAGTACTCTCTAAAGCATTAATATTACCTTTCTTCTCTAAAAATGCTTTGAATACACTCTTGCTTAATTCTACATTACCGTTGTAAGTAGCATAATGCAAAGGCGTCCAGTTCTGTGAACACTGATTTTTATATTCAATATCAACATTACTTTTTTTAGCAGTTTTATCAAGAAGGGTTTTAACTTCATCCCATTTACCTTCATAAACTGCTGTACTTACCAAAGGTTTCAATACTCCCAACCCTGAAGAGATCATCCAATTATTGCACTGATCTATTATGTTTGAATCATAGCCATTCAGCAAAAGGTTGTTTTCTAACTTTTCAAGCAATGTTAAAATCTGATTACTACTTGGCGTTTTATTTTTTAATTCCTCAATTTGTTCTAAACTACAGGAATTTTCTGTAAAGCTTACATGGTCCTGAAGTGAAGAAAAACTTAAACATTGGTATATTGGGTTCTTGTTTTCCATTATAAAATTATCAATCGATACTAAACATTTAAAGTCATTTTCTACTTTAGGAGCATATTTACTTTTATTTTTATAATTCTCTGAAGCTTTTTCAATTAGGTCTTGTACTTTCCCTACTTCATATAAGCTAAACCTATCTAATCTACCGAGCGTTATTGGTTCTAAACCTAGATCAAACTCCAACGTAGAAATTCTATGAGACTCAGAATTATTCCAATTCTTTATATTGATTGTGTGATTGGATACTTCATCAGAAAACACCAAATCTGTGTTACTACTAGAAACTCTAATCCGATCTGGAGTAATATTCTTTAGTATCATTACTCCTATACGCTTTTCATCTTCCTCTATCGAATTTAAAGTACCATTTTGATTATGTGTAATATCGACAGACTCAGTGAAGTCTATAGTGTATTCTTTTACAGTTTTCTCATAATCACTCTTAAGTTTATCTTGATAGTCCATTATTCCATTAACTTCTTGCTGTAAACCAAGATATGAGGAAAAATTACCATCATTCCACAGAAAAAAATTAACGTTTCTCCATTTACTTTGATTATCATAAAAATTTTCTACTTTTATTATAAAAGGAACCTCGTTATTCCTTATCAGTAAAAGATGATCTTTGTTTCTATATCGCTCAATATCTTCAAGACGGGAATCTATCACTACATGATCATCTTGAAAATCTTTAGGTAACACAAACATGTTTTGAGCTTGTGTAGCGTGGAAAAAAGGAACTAATTTACCATTTCTCGAAGAAGAGGGAGAACATGATATTGACTGTATATTAGGGATAAAAGTTTCTCCTTTTTTATTCATAATTATAAGATGCCTATAATTAGAATCTTGAAGGTAATTTTTTACTCGAATGTTACTATTATTGTGCTTTAAATAGAGGTCACATTGCTGGATTGAAAAATCTTTTTCAACCATTGGCATAAATAGTATATCCAGTTTTTTATCATTTGAATTATTATCAATTTTAACTTCTCTACTATTTATATCATTGCTAATAAAATACACATCACTTCCATCTCCACCTCTAGCAACTATGGCTCCTTGATCAAAATTTATTATATCATCTTCTGAAGAACCAAAAAACATATGTGGAACTGTACTATTATCCTGATTTTGTACTTTATCTCTAATAACACCAAAGACTTTATAACTCTTATGATTATTTAGAATTTTTTTGTAATGATTTTCAACATTGTCAAAATTATCTAGGGAATGTTCTGAATGTAATTCAAATGAAGTAATTTTTATAGTTGATGAGTCTGATCTTTCAATCTTAGGAACAATATTACTACCATTTTTATCTATTAGTGCAAAGCGAGGTTTATTACTGCTTTGCTCAACATAATTTTTTACATCAAGAGTAAATTGATTGTTTTGACCAAAATTTATTTTTAAAGATAAAGTATTACTGTCTGTGGAATAAGTGATTTGATCACAATCACCTAATAAATCGATTTCCGGAAAAATTATAGTTCCTGTTCCATCTACATCAATTTCTGAATATAAACCCTTACCTTTGTAGTCTGCAGCTTTTACGTAAAAAGTATAATTGCTCTTTCCACCCTTGACTGTAGTATACGGCGAAATAATTACTTTTTTACAATTTTCAACTACATCTTTCCTATTTTTATCAAGACCACCGCCACTATCTATTATAACCTCACGATCATCGGTTCCTATAAAGTGCTCAGAGTAACCCATGCACAAAATCTCATCCACCTTGTTCTTTCTTCCAACATAGTAATAATTAAAGATGCCATTATTATCAATTTGATCATTGATTAACCAACGACCATTTACTCTTGCCTTTAATGACCCAGAGGCATTAGGCTTAAAACGATAGTTAACGTTCATTCCTATAACTGGATCTTTCAATTGACTTAAATCAATTATATTAACAGAGTTACCTCCACCAATAATTTTACCTGAAAAGCCAATGTTATTTACAATAAACCTATTTACTACATTATTACCACCAGTTATTCTTGTTGCACCTGGATAAATTAGAAAATTATTGTTCCATTCGTTGCTTCCAATAATGACACCATTATCTACATTCTGTAGATCATAGACAATTGTTTTGCCATTTTGCTTTACACCTACTCTACCATCGTGACTAATAACCATTGCATTATCACAGTAGTATAAAGGCGGTTGAACTGAATTTGTAATACCTTTTTCATAATCTTGCCCAGTAATCTTTGGCAAACAAATCCTGCTAGCACCCGGTATACGATCAGGTATAACACGTGAAAGATCTTCGGTATTAGTGTCTTCCTTATCCATCAGAATTTTTGCATAATCTGGACGAAGGGTATTACCGCTTACTTTTCCAAGACCAATACCATAAGCAACAGTACTATTAGGGCTATTATTTAAAGCTTGCCACGCTCCTTTAGTGAGACTATTAACCATTTCCTTTCTTGCTGCAAGATGTTGCACATCTAGTGGTACAGGTTGAAAAGCAAATGTATGCCAAAAAATACGCCAATTTTCATCATGGGTCGTATCATACTTTTTCTCGTACTCCACGATATTGCTGACACCACTATAAATTCCATAACCTACCATGAGCCCAAACCCAACTGCAATACCAACTACCGGCATACTTGCTGCTGTAAGAGCAACACCAGAAACAAATGATACACTAGAAAAGGATATAGATGCTATATTATCTCTTATCTCCTTTTCTCCACATGGATTATCACTATCCTCTCTTTTTTTACAATCAACAAGATTACTTGCTGACATACCTATATCAACAATATCAAAAACACCAGCTATAGCTCCTGCCGTACCTTTTGCTATTGTACTTCCAAACTTTACACCTGCAATCCGAATAGCAAATTTTGTCTGTTTACCCAGAGTGCCTGATACAATTTTTCCTGCAACCTTTTCAGCTGATGCTACAACTTTTGGAGTAATTTTAACCATTACATTCTCAATTGGTTGAGATGCAAAAGACCATCCTATCCCACCTAAATTTAATCCACAATCTATTGCTGTTCCATCTTTACAAGATACAATAGCTCCATGAATTCCTCTTATTAATTGTATTCCACCTGCAGCGTTCATTAACCTGCTTTTCAACTTTGAGCTTTTTGTTGTACTACCAGTTTGCTGTGAAATGTCACCGTGCAAATTCTTAATACGTTCATTTTCAATATAACGTCCGTACCCTTGATCTTCAACTACCTTATCAAATAAGTACTTATGATTACCTTCGATATTTTTATCTCCAACGAACTCTATTAGCTGAGCATTTTTCCCTTCATTTTGACTACTTTTAACATAAGTTAGGAACTTTTCACTATCAACTATAATCTTATCTATATTATTTTCATCTACCCTTCCCTTAATAAACTTTTTTACATCATCCAATGAAAATAAACAAGGATTAATACTTCTTCTTTTTCTACTACCTTGTTTTACACAATTATTTAGGTCAAATTTCTTTCTAGGTGCTTGTGTTTCAGCAAGTACAGCCTCTAGATTAGCTATACGTTGTGGATCTATACTTAATTTGTCTGAAACATTTTCTCTCGTGCGTATAAAATAAGCTTCATCTCTTCCTTGAACTTGCAAACGGTTACGTATTTCATCAGGAATATTACTTCTACTTCCTTGCAACACAGCATTAATACCTCTAGCGTTTTCTAACGCCCATAAGCCACAATTATAACCATCTCTTTGTTGAGTAACAGGAACATCATGAACGTTAATTTGAGCCTGTTGTAAAACTTGACGAATATTATCTGGAACACTATTACCCAACGAGTCTACATAGTATCCATTATACTGCCCATTTTGATAGGCAACGACCAACGTAACCCAGTGATTATTATCTAAATTAACAATTAAAGTTAATGGCCTTCTTTCACCTCTTGTTGTTACGCTATCTTGAAACTGTTGCAATTGATTAACTATGTGTTCTGATGATCCCACTACTTCAAATAATGTATCAGCTCCATAACCGTATTCTATTCTTGCAATATCAGCTATATCATGTTGTTGCAGCCAATAATGATAATCTTTTTCTGCTGTTGCAGATTCTAATGTACGTAAATTCTCTTCTTGTATACCAATATTTTTAAGTCTCTGAGTTATCTCTTGTATTCCTTCTAAATGTTTTTTCTTAGCTATATCAATAGAACTATGAACTACTATAGCAGGAACAAACTCATCACTCGTTAATATTAAAGAATTTTTATCTTTAGCTTTCACATTAACAACTACGCCCATGAAAAGCATTTTGTCACTATCTGTTATTGTTTTCAGTGCTGCCCCTTTAGCATATCTAACATTTTGTTCTTTTGTTAATTTATCAACTTCCTGTTTTAGCTGATCTTGATTTAAGTTTTTATCTATAAGCTTAAATTCCAGCGCTATAGGAGTATATTCTTTAGTACCCTGAGGCGAAGGACCAATACCTTGAATTACCATATCAACACGACCACCTGCTCCTACTTGAAATTCAGGTATGATTACAGTCTTAGAAGAAGTTTCCTGTAGCTTTAAATCGCTGTAACTACTAAATAAACCATTAAGAATGGCTTGTAATCTTGCTTCATTAGTAATCAAATCTTTAATAGGATAAATTGCATCTGCTACCTCAGCAAGTAGCCTTTTATAATCTGGTAATAAATCTTTACCATCAGAAGAAGTAGCATGCTGAGAAGTGATTGCCTGATCAAATTTTACCTTTAATTCATCAGAATTAGGTATCTTAAGAAAACTACCTGTAAATTGTTGATCGGCACCACTTGGTTTATATTTACTTATCTGTTCTATTTTAAAAAGGTCTTCAAAAGATAATCCTGTTTCATATTTTTTTAGACTCATTTTAATTTCTACGGCATTTCCTACTTTTCCTATTTCAGGTATGTTCAGTACTGGAATTTTTTTATCAGCATAGAATTCCTTTGTATTGGACTCTCGTATATGAAAAATGAATGCTGTTTTTTCTTGTCCTTCATTACCTTGAACAAGTATTAATGTCATAACTGGGCTTTTAGATAAAGTGTATTCTGTTCCCTGAGGCCAGTTCAGCGGGTACTCATCATATGAGTATATATATTTTTTAATGTTACTTTGATCTTGACCAATCTTGTTGATTAAAATTGATTGACCTAATATGTCTCGACTGAAATAGTAATGATCTTTTGTTTCTTTATTTGCTGGAAAAGTATTGTATTCGCTTGATAATAAATCTGTTACCTTTCGCTTAAAAACTTCCTCAGAAATTGATTGATTATCCCACTCACCAACTAGTTCGATAAATTCCTCCATCAAGGGAGAAGAAGGTTGTTTAATAGGTTTTACTTCAGTTTTAAACGGTTCCACATTATCTAAATTTAACCCAACAGCAATGGCATTATCTGTATTGGTTAAAATCCTCATCTTATTTGGTCTAAAACCTTTAATATAGTCTTCAGCTTGCTTTAGTGCATCACTTGGAGTAACTTGCCCTTTAGTGCCAGCCTTGAGTTCAATAAGAATTGGAACTGAATCAACAGCGCGATTAGGCCCACGAACGAGCAAAACAATATCAGCATAACCTCCACCAGCAAATTGCTCCAGATAGAGTTTGGTATTATCACGATATCGAAAGTTATCAAATACTCCTGCTACAAAGCCATGTTGATCAGCTTCGCGAGCTTTAATGCCATAAACATTAGCTTGCAAGTCTAAATTGGTGTGAATTTTTTTAATATAATTTAGAATGTCTTCGAGATTTTCCTTAGCTTGACGTGTATCTGAACTGACAAGCTTTTCTATATAATCCTCTAGGTAAATAGATTTACCCAGCTTTTTTGTCACTTCTTGAAACTTTACTGTAGGCTAAATAGGTTGATCTATAATCTTCTTTTTACTTTCTACCTTAATGTTTATTTTTTCATCTTCTCCATCACTCTTTAAGGTATATCCCTTTACTGACGTAAGTCTTGATAACTCTTTTCTAACATCATCACTAAGATCCTTACCTGATTTACCTAGAAACTGCTTGATTTCATCAAAAAATTTATTTTTAAACGCATCATTACCCTTTAACTCACCAGAATCAATTTGCATTGTTTGAATATTTCCATATATATCCTTAGCTTTATACTCCAATACGTTATTCTTCAGATATAAATGTAACTTCTTCGACTTAACATCCTTGTCTGACTTTGGTCTGCTTTTTACTAACTCATACTTATCTTTCAAAATTTTTATCACATCAATTTGAAGCTTACGTTCGTCTAATGGAGTGTAATCTCTACCCATCACATTCTTCCACTCACCTGTGGTGAATTCAAAATTCCTAGTGCGTGTTTGTGGGGAGTTAGAATGTTGAGCTTCTATATCTTCAGTGAAAATAAAAACATGTGTTTTGGATTCTGTTTCTGCTACAACTTTTAAAGTTCTTGCTCCTTCAAAATGAAAATGTAACTTTTTTATACCTAGCTTATCGTTAAGCTTAGTATCTAACACACTGGAAAACCAACCTAGAAATCGATGAGGAAAAAAACCAGCCTTTTCACTAGAGTGCAAATAAGATTGTATTTGATCAACCAATGATTGAAATCTTGCTTCAAAGGACTTATCCAGTAGATCTGCAGAGGTTGAAGGGTCTACTTTCCCAAAAAGTAACTCTATTAGTTCAAAATCTTGTGATTTCTCTTGTTGTTGATTGTTATCAACCATAACTACCTCCTGATTTTAACCTTATTTTAACCTTTTACAATCTTTACTCTCACTAAAATTCTTTGTATGCTTTCGTTTAAGTCTAAGTAACTGAATTTTCAAAAAGAGAAACTCTACACTTTGCTTCTAATATCAGTAACTTCCTGTTTTACAGATTCTACATCTAATGATGCACTTGGTAACTGACTATCACCTGCTCCGCTATCTAATTGCCTGTTTCTAATTCTAGTGAATATCTCATGTATTGATTTATCTTCTTCCATAATAGATTGCATTTGCTCTTGATTAAGAGATTTTATAATTTCCGGCAATACCTTAATATCCGCATTCTTTTTGATCAGACAAGCAATTCTATTCCTAGATGCATATCCTATACCCAACTTATCTAAAAAGTGTTGCTTATGAGTTTCAAAGCCAGAACGATTCCACATGGAGGTGAGCATGTCACTACCAGATTTAATAAAACTATCATCTGGTACAGAAACAAGTGAGTCCAATGCTCCAAACATTGATGTACTATAACCTTCAGGAGATAAATCTTCTGACTTTAAATGTTCAAATAGCTTTTTGGCACTTTCAAAGAAATAACCTGCTGTTAGCGTGCTTAACGTATAATGATACTTATTTTGCTTAAAATCCCTTTTCAATAACTCATGATACTTATCTTCATGAAGGTTACGTAGACAAAAATCAACCATTCCAACATCATCAGTAGAAAAACGTCCTTTATTATATGCTACTTCCATTAATAAATCTTCTTTTCTTTTTGGAGATACAGAATCAATCGACTGTAACTTATTCCAAAAAAACTCTAAGGCTTCAACATGCTTTTCTATCATTGCACATTTAAAAGCGTAAACGTATGGATGCTCATTATTTAATTCTAACTGATGTTCTTGGTTATTTATAGCATGTGACCAGTAAATCATTAAAGCCCCTTTATCACATCCCTTAACTAAACTCTCTACTGGTTTACTACCTAATGTTAATTTAAATTCTTCAAAAATAGCTCTTATCTCGTCTTCAAAACAACACCAGCAGGCAATTCTGTAGCGATCAAAGGGTCTAATAAGACTTCTTTGCCCATCCAAAGTTTTCAAGGCTAACAATTTTTCCCCGAAAGTATACCTATTGAGTCTAATTTGTCCTGAAGCATCTTCTATCTTCCAACAAGTTTCATCTTCTAAAACTTTCTTAAAAAGGGGTGGTATTATTGTGCTATCCCATTTATTCAGCAATGTCTGATATGCAATACACCATCTTTTAATCTCTAACTCTTTAAGCCCTTTATGAGGATCGTCCTCTTTAATGGAAGTTAGTAATACCTTTTGTACATTTTCGTAACCCATACTTACCTCCTAACAAGATTTAATATATTTTAGACATGTTGCTCTACCTTTAAAACTTTGTCAATTACCATTATGTATAGAAAAATTTTCTAACCCAAAGTAGTTTTAGGCAAAAGACCCTTAATAGACTCAATACATGACATTTTATTTATTTTGAATTTTGTTTCGTCATGAGCTTGTCTTCATTATTCTTCCGCAAGTAAATCAATATTAATTTAGCAAAATATATTATTAAGATCTCAAGCAAAATAACTATTTCTAGCACTCAAAATCAGCTAGTGAGAGAAGAGTTTGTTTTGGGATGTGTTGGTCTACCAATTGTACCATACGAACTTTTTTATATGGTAATTTGATTATGCGCTAAAATCATCTACATTGGCTCACTTTAGCCATATTTACATATGAACCAATTTGTCTAAACCTTGTTGCAACAATTTGAAGCTTCTATTTCCACGATTCTATTTTACGCAACGCATTCTCACAAATATACGATCATTTTTATGTTTTTTGGAGGAAGTAAATAATTAAATTCTCGTTGATACTAAAAAGTGTAGTGTTTTGTTAAATCAGAACGGACTTTGCAATATAGTTTAATAGCGCTTTAGTATACTCTTTACATTGGAGAATTTTGATGTAAATTACGTTTCCAATCCAATTTAGAAATCAGCAATATATATTGACAAAAGTTAGGGTTAATGATAACATAACAAAGAGAAAATTATCAGGAAATTTATGCCGCCAGTTAATGATTATACAAGTATTAACACACCTAAACGTGTTATTAACTTTGATATTGACTATTATGAAATATTGGGAGTAAAGGTAAATGCCAGCCTGGATGAGATAAAAAATGCATATAGAAATTTGGCAAGAAAACATCATCCAGATAAAAATAGTAACAAAGAAACAGCAAAAAAAAATTTTCAAAAACTTGAAGAAGCATATAGCATCTTGAAAGATTCAAAACAAAGAGCGGAGTATGATGAAGAAAGGATATCCAATGAACGTCTTGGAAATGAATTGTTCGGAGCCATTTCTTCTAAAAATTTAGAAAAAGCAAAAGACCTAATACAGAGAGTGAAGAACTTTAGTATGTTTCGCAATCAAAAAGTGATATTGACTTGTTTTGCTATGAATGCCTGTGAACATAGCAATTGGCTTAATTTTTATAAAGACTTTTTATTACGAGACAGTAAAAAAGTTGATGCTAATATCTCTTTTAAAGATAAAGCTTTAAGCCATATATGCAAAAACTGCTCAGGCATGATAAAGGCTAAAAGATTTTCATTAAGGGATGAGGTTATAAAATCACTATTAGAATACAGAGCTGATGTTAATAAAGTTAGTCAGTCAAAAGATAAAGCACCTATTTATTACGCTCTGGAAGATAATGACCATAATTTAGCAAATTTGCTTTTTCAGCATGGAGCAAAGATTAATGTTACTGCTGAGTTAGAAAAAGCAGTTATCGCTAATAGCTGTAAATATACAAAAGAAACGATAAGGATTCTGTTGAAATATACTTCCCCTGAACAAAATACTGAAATACTAAAGCATTTTTCAAATAATTCTATCTTACAAAGTGAAGGTATTGAAATTGTAAAGTTGCTTTTAAATAAAGGAGCTAATCCTTTTCTTGGAGAATTTAATGCAATGAAAATTGCTACTGATAAAGGTAATAGTAAGCTTATAGAGCTATTTAATTTAACACAGCAGGAAAACGATAAAGTTTCAGAAGGGTCGCATGAAAAATTCGATGTTTTGAACATTAAAACCCTTGATGAAGTGATAAATATTTTGAACGAAGCAGTCAAGCATAATGACTATGAGCAGTTAGACGAAGTTATAAATAACATAGATAAAGATGATGTGTTCATGAGTGGCCTGAATAGTGATAATTTTAAAGCCTTTTGTTCACGATACCTTAACTTGGATTTGCAAAAAAGGGACGATCATAAGTATATATATGACAATATGTTGTCAAAGTATAAACTTGATACAGAAAGTAATAATTGCAGCTTTTTAGTAGAAGAATTAGTGCTTCTAGCAATTGCAGCTAATGATAAGCTTACAGAAAAGTATCAGAGTAAATTGTTTGATCAAAAGGAACTGGAATCTCTATTACTGCTTGTAGGTCAACAAAAATACATTGATATTTTATCCGGCAGATTAAAAGAAAAAGATAACGGTATAAGAACTGTAAGCCATGCATTCTTTCCAACCATAGCATTAAGAAAAGAATTTAACCAACTCTTTACTGACCACGTTACTGAATACTTGAAAACATTAGAAGATGAGAATGTTGTTGATAAGATACGTAATATACTTAATTCGGCGTTATCTGTTAAAAATGAAGAGTGCATCAAAACGGTGCTATCTCCATCCCTAGAGGCTAAAGTTAGTGGTGCTAGTCTTTTGTATCTTGCTGCCCTCTACAGTAAAGAAGTAGCACAAGCTCTTTTGAATGGTGAAGTTTATGTTGACATTAAAGACGTTAGTGATATGACAGCTTTACACTTTATAGCTCGTGATGCACGTCAGACAGCTCAAAAAGATACCAATAACGGGTGGATGGAGTACATTTGGTCTTTTTTTCCTAATAGCAGCAAAGATAACGATGATGTAGCACTCTTTCTAGAAGGTGCAAAGTTTCTCCTTAGTAAAGGTGCTGATGTTGACGTCAAAGATAATAATGGTATAACACCTTTATACTTTGCGGTTTGCAATGGCAATTTGGAAATAGTAAAGCTTCTTGTGAAGAACGGTGCTAACTTCAACATTACATATAGAAATAGCACTGTTTTGAATTTAGCAAAATCATCCAAAACAGAGAAAAGAGAAGAAGTGATAAAATTCTTTAAGGAGGAAGTAGAAATAGAAAAGAAGCGTACACCTTTACATTACGCTGTTTTAAATGATAACAATGAAACACTTAATCTTCTTCTCAAAAAAAGATGCTATGATGTTGATGCTAAAGGTATTGATAATCGTACGCCTCTAGACCTTGCTATTCAAAATAGTAAACTAGAAGCTATTAAGCTTTTACTTAATTGTGATGCTAACTTTAATATTGGATATTTGCACTTAGCAATGCCAGATAGTGTTCAAACAAAAAAAATAGCTTGTCTTCTGATATCTAACCTTAAAGAGAGACTTAAGAAAACAGAAGCTGAACTTGCAAAGAAAAAAGAAGAGATGGAAAGCAAAATTGGAAAAGTAACTAAGCTTGATAATACTATAAAGGAGCTTAAGGAGACAAATGCTGGACTAGAAAGAAAGAATAGTGACCTAACTAGTCAGATAGATGATTTGAATAAAGAAAAAAATGTACTTGATTGCCAATTTGCAGAGAAGGAGAGAGTACTGAACAGAAATGTATGGAAATTAGAAGATCAGCTCAAAAAGCAGACGAAAGAGTTGGATGACGCAAAACAAAACTTGGATAGCAGAACTAGTGAAGTAGCTAAACTTGAGAGAACAAAAATCGAGCTAGAACAAAATATTAATAATCTGACTGGTAAAACAGCTCAACTTAATAACGAAAGAAATATACTGAGTAATACACAAACTCGATTAAAACAAGAGCATGCGGAACTTACAAAGGAAAATAAGCAGCTAAAGGATGTACAAGTTCAATTAGAACAAGAGCTGGAGAGTGCAAAGCAAAGCTTAAATGAAAAAATTAGTAAAGTGACTACACTTACTGAAGAACTTGAGGAAACAAAAACTCAACTTGCAGGAAAGGTGGAAGAGCTAAATATTGTAAATGAAAAGGTTTCGCAATTGCAAAAGAAGCTTGAGGGCATGGAAGTTTTGTTGAGACAAGCGAATAAAAAGTTAATGCAAGAGCAACAGAAGGCTAGTCAACTCAATGATCAAGTAGATAACCGTACTAAAGAACTTAAAGAGGCAAAGGCTCAGCTTGTAGACTTGCAAAACAACCTCGGTGATGCAAAGCAAGATTTGGCTAGAAAAACTAATGAAGTAGTTCAACTCACTGAGAAAAAAAAACAACTAAAGGGGCAGTTAAATACTGTACTTCAAAAGCTAGAAAAAGCTGAAAGCAAAAATAAAGAGCTGAGCACACAAAATGTAGCACTGGGGGATCAAAATAAGGAGCTGGAGAAGCTTAAAGATGAAAGTGAAAATAAAAGCCAGCAGCTAGAAGCACTTGAAAGTCAAGGTAAGCAGTTGAAGGGTCAAATTGAAAGTCTAAAAGCACAACTTGGCAACAGAAATCGAGAGCTGAGTAGCACAAATCAGAAGGTTGCACAGTTAGAACGTGAGCAAGATAGTATAAGGCAAGATTTAGCTGCAAAAACTAGAGAACTTGATGAAGCAAAAGTTCAATTTGAAGAGAATTTAAATGAAATACGGCAAAGCCTAAAAGGTCCAAGTCCAGACAATGGAAACAAAAAACTCTCAGCAGCAAGCGCCCAGGATAGAAAGCAAATAACCTATGCTTCTATTTCTTTTGTATTATCTGGAGCATTTGCTGTTGGTGCAAGTTTAACAATGTTTCATTTAGCAATCTGTATTACACTTGCTGTAGCTGCATTAACTTTTCTCGCAGTAGGGTGTTACTGTTCACATAAGGCAAATACAGCACTTAGTAATGTTGAAGTTAAAAATGGTGTTGATCCTGCTGTGAAGGTTTAAAATAGCTCAAGGTAATGAGAAACAGCAGGGGTACAAGATAAATGTTGTGTTAATAATTTAGATAGTATTCTAAATAAATTATCTTATTAAAAAAAATTATTGGACATATTCTTTTATACTGAGTTTAAAGCAGGAGAAGCAATAATAGACTGTTTTATATCTCTAATTTTCTCGAGCTTAGTATTTGGCTTATATAGCACAAGACCTATACATGCTAATCCAACTATTCCCACAACCACTGCTACTACAGGCATTTTCATGATATACAGTGCAATGCTGCTTACCAGTAACGCTGTACTAACAACACTAGCTAGAATTGCTTGCCTTTGCTGCGTTAATGGTTTGTCTTTTTCGTTTGTAGCATCAAAACATGGTTCAGCGGAAGATGGGCTGTCAGAAGCGTTTAGCCCTTGCTCATCTAAAGAGTTCTTAGCTTCTTTGTTGCTTTCACACATGAGTTGAGGATTTTCACTTTCTATTAAAATATTTCGAGCTTCTTCACTGTTTACAATTCTAGATTCATGTATTTCATGGTCTTTATTGATATCTTCACATCTAGTTTCAGCATTATCACTTACAGGTATATCATTTTTAACTTCTATATTCAGAATTTCTTCAAATCCCTTGAGAATCTTTGCACTTTCTTTGCAATTGTGTTTATTAGCATAGTCAAGTAGTGTAGTATAGCTTATCTCTTGACCTTCTGCTTTCTCTACTTTCACTTTCTGGTTGAGAATTTCTTTTAAAAAACCATTCTTTTTAGAAGCTTCTAAAACTGCTCTAATAGCTTTACTATCTTCCTCTAATATGCAGGATACCAGTGCCGTGTAAGTTATTGTTAGACCATTTGGCAATTTTTGGATCAATTCCTCACTAAGAACATCCTTTAAGGTTCCTTGATTTATTGCTTCTTGTAAAAGCTCCTCAAAAGCTTGATTATTTTTATAGAACACAGAGTGGCACAGTAGCGTCAGAGTCCCTTCCTTTTTCTCATCCTTGTAAATTATTTTTTTTGTAAGAAGTTTCTGCGTGTTGTAATTAGATTTATTAAATTTTCCACTAATATTTTCACCGTTTTCTATCTTCTTTAACAACTTGAAAAGCTTTTTTTTATCTTCATTGGTAAAATTATCCTGATCACCTGCCAGCTCATAGATTATATTTTTTGCGTTCTTAATCTTTTTAAACTTTGGCATTACTTTCCTTGCTCTACAATATTTAATTTTATAAATTAGTTATATTAACAACTTATTAATTGTTCAATTAGGTTGCTAATCCATAAAATTTCTCCAGTTGGTTACTCCATAACATCGGTATTTCCCTCAAGTCAGCTAACTTCAAACCCCTTGGCTGCCTCCCATTTACTATGTCTTCCTTAATCTTCGGCGCTAAATAATTCAGCCTTAAAATTTGCTGTATTCGTCTTGTACCTATATTAATTTTGGCACTCAGCTCTTTCACACTTCTATATTTTCCCTCTTCTAGTTGACGTTTCCAGGAATGGGCTCTCACCACTGCTTTCAGTAGTGCATTATTTGTTTTTCCTTCAGGTTCTACTACTGTGCATTTGTTTCCTTTCTTTTTTATTGGTATAAATTTTTTCTCTGATTCAGAATGCACCTCCATTCCATCCTCTTTCACCATTACTCCCTTTATTAACTTTTTCACTATTTCTTTCTGCTTTCCAAAATTTAAATTTTCCCATTTTTCTTCGGTCTTGTCTTTCCAATTTTCATATAGCTGCTCTGTTTTCCTCATTACTTCTTTTTCGACTTCTCCGGCTATTACATTTCTTTTTTCTGATTCACAACCTTTTCCCCTTAAATGATTATTGCATACGTAATATCTATATCTCTTATTCTCCTTTTTTGCATAGGTCAGTATCATGTTTACTTCACAGCTCTTACACTTAATTATTCCCTTAAGCAGCGCTTCCTCATATTTTGCTTTTCTATATGGCTGATTCTTTATTAACTCTTGCGCTTTTTGCCATTTTTCTTCCTCTATTATTGCTTCATGCTTTCCTTCATACTTTTTCTCATAATGTCTTATCTTTCCCATATATATTGGGTTTGTCACTATCCTTCTCACTGTTGCTTTTTTAAAGATATCTGATTTTGTTCTGTAACCTTCTCTATTTAACTCCCTTGCCAATTCTGCCATTGACTTCAGCTCCAAATATCTTTCAAATATGTGCCCTACTATTTTCGCTTCTTTCTCATTTATTATTAATTCTTTATCTTTTATATCATACCCTAGCGGTAAAGTTCCACCCATCCATAAACCTTGTTCTTTTGATGTTGCTATTTTATTTTTTACTCTCTCCACTATCATTTCTCTTTCTAGTTGTGCTGCTCCTGATAACACTGTTTGTACAAATTTTCCCATTGGCGTATTATTGTCAAATATCTGCGTTACTGCTATAAAATTTACTCGATGTCTTCTAAAAAATGATGTTACTTCAATGCTGTCTTTTGTTTCCCTTGATAGCCTATCCAGAGTATACACCACTACACAATCTACTTCTCCTTTTTTTACATCTTCAAACAATTCCTTTATCGCTGGTCTTTCTAAATTTTTCCCTGAGAAGCCTCCATCGTCGTACCTTTTGGCCGATACTACCCAGCCTTCTTTGCTCTTTATATATTTTTCACATGCTACTCGCTGCGCATCTAAACTGTTAAACTTTTGTTCTAGACCGTCTTCATTTGACTTTCTCGTATATATTCCACATCTTATCCCTTTACACATTTTCCTTTCCCTTTTGATCACGCAAACCAAATAGGAGCGGCCCATTGTAACTCATTCCCATTATTTTTCCGGCTACTGCTGACAATGACGTGAAAAATTCTTCTCTGTAGATTAAACCCTTATCTGTTACCATTACTGCATGCGTCTCTTCCCCTCTCTCTAATATTAGCTCTGTTCCTTCTACTGGCAGTTTGTCACTACTTATTCTTTTTCCCTTCTCCAGCCGATCTGCTAAATAATCTAGTCTTTTTGACCCTTTTCTTGACATTTCTCCATACACTTTTTCCTGCATTCTATAAGCTAATCTTGGTATCAGATATTTCTTTGAATGTTTAGGTGCCTCTTCCCCAAATACCTTCTTCCACGTTTTTCTCAGCTCACCCAAAGGTTTTCTCTCTAAATTCATTACTTTCTTTTCTGTTTCTTCCTCCATATTTTCTATCCTCTCATAAATAACTTTTCAATTCTGTCTATTTCTTTCCTCAATATTTCAGTGATCTCTTTGCTATAATCCATCGCTGTCATTCCAAATTTATCTGCTTGCTCTATTTCTGCTCCTGCTTCTACTAGCTCCTCCACTATTTCTTTTTTTTCCACCATACATGCAAGGTGCAATGGAGTGCATTTACTTCCATATTCCTCAGCATTTACATTCCCTCCTGATTTTATTAATTCTCTCACGGTTTCTAGGCGTTTTTCCGTTACCGCTAGGTGCAGTGCTGTATATCCTTCTACATCTGCTGCATTCACATTCGCTCCTTTTTCAATTAATAACTTCACTGTTTTTGCGTCTACTGCATAATGTAGAGCTGTTCTTCCCTTTTCGTCTCTTGCGTAAATATTTTTGTATGAGTACTCTAATAGTGACTCCTCTTTTCCTTTTTTACTCATAACCTACCTCACCTTTTTTTTGAATTTAAATTCCTAAGCCCTCCTTTTCACCACCTCATCTATCATTTCATTTACTTGGCTCATTATCTTGCTTGCTAAATTTTGACATTCTTTCTTTATTAGCGATTTGTCTTTCTTTCTGATTTCTTTTATCTCTATTATTTTTAGCTCCGGCATATAGCTCCCATTCAACATGTCTGCTATTTCTCCCACTAGCCCCTCTATTCCATAGCACGTCAGTTCTCTACTTTTTGTTATTCCACCCTTTTCTCTCAGAAATTTACTTGCCTTTTCACTTTCTTTACTATCACACAGAGAATACTTTTCACTTTCCCAAATGTAATACATTGGTGTTGCACCATATTTATTCAGTTGATTAACCTCAGCTCCTGCTTTTACTAGCTCTTTTATTATTTCAACTCCTGCTCCTCCTATTTTGCACGCAGAGTGGAGTGGAGTACATCCACTGACATATTGAGTAGCATTTACTTCCGCTCCTTCCCTTAGCAGTACTTTTACATTTTCTAAACTTTTTGCGAATACTGCGCAGTGCAGAGGTGTATAACCATTTTTATCTCTTGCATTAACCTCTGCCCCTTTTTTTATTAATAACCTTATTGTTTTGTAATTGGAGATTTCTACTGCTTGATGTAATATCGTCTCTCCTTCTTCATTTCTTTTATTAATGTTTTTAAACCCGTTACTTGATACTTCTTTAAAAAACTTACTCTTGCTAAAACTCATTTCATACCTCACAAAATTAGCTTTTCTAGCGCCAGACAAATTTCTTATATTTACCTGCTGCTATTCAAGTCATGTCCTTTTTAGCATAAGAAAGCAAGTCCTTTTCTTTTTATTTCATACACTTTAACCTATTATTAATATAATATATAAGGATCTAAATATAAGTACTTAACTTATTATAGATATTACTTGACTATTTTTCCAACTTCTGTACAAATGTCGATGTTCGTGCCACTTCAGTACTCCTGGATAAAATACTAAAATGTAATTTTCTAATTCGTGTATTGAGTCTTTTTGCTCTGAATCTGAGTCATTTTTTTATAGTAAACGTTGTGTTCTGCTAAAACATATTTTGTGACCTTCTGATCTGCATAATTTTCTACTTTGTAAAGATGGATAATGCTGAATCTTTCTAAAATTGGCTTGTGTTTTAAATTCCAATGTTGCCCTGAAAGTTTATCACTTCCCAATACAAATTTATTTCCTCTTTCTTCTACACTACTAACTGAAAAGCACGTATTTATGTCTCCTAAATCCCAACTGTCTGATAATACTATCTGCGCTTTTGCAAATTTAATCGATGGTAATAAACTCTGTGGTAATGGATATAGTGCTTTTAAGTTGTACCACAAATGATCTCTTTCATAGATGCCTTTATAATCCCTTGTGTGAGGCTCTGTTTCTCCAAGGATTGCTACATCTAGGCGATATATATCATTGCTTAAAGCTCGTTCATAATGATCGCGTAGATAATTTTCTATAATCCTAATAACTGGACCACTAGACCTGAAAAAATTTACTCTTCCAAACGATAACACTGGCCCATTTTTTTCAACTTTTATACCAGAGTAGTCTGATAACAAACTTCCAAATAAACTTTCATCTAAAATAAACCTATCAACGTTGTAATAATCGTTAAAAATCCTCATTAGCCGCGATCTTACGGGTAACGATAGTTTCGCAAGTTCCACAACTGCATCTACAAAAAAGTTATTTGGAACATTCCTTATCCCTATCTGCAGCTCAAAAAAATGTTTACCTGGTGGTTCTTCGATAATTGTAATATCTTCTATATTTGCCCATTTTAGTGCTATTTTAAGTGATGCAGGTGTTCCTCTCAGTCTTTGAAATTTTACTCCTTCTACTATCGCCCTTCTTTTATTTTTTACCCAGCGCAATATCTCTTCTAAACCATATTCTTCTATTATCCATGGTAATGTTTCTTCTTTCAGGTTGAACTTAAACCCTCTGATACAGCTTGGATCAACCTTATAATCTATTGCATCAACCAGTGCTTGCTCTTGCTTTGTTGCGTTTGGCGGTAATAAACTTTTCATTTGTCTTTTCTTTCAAGTTGCTTTAACTTCCTTTATTTAGGTAGCTTATGAGTAAGCAAGAGATCATTGCAGAAAAATAAAGATGTTCTTAATATCGAAAACACTCTCCATAATATTTGACCATATTATCCATACTTTAAAAAATAAGTTACAACTTCTGGAAGAAAATCAATACTTTCGTCTCCCTAACATTGGATCCAGTAAACCTTAAACCACTTATTGCACGCAATCCCCTCACTGGCACAAAACAAAAAAAATACGTTTTAAATCCTATCTAACTTGACGTAGCCAAGCACTGCACACTCATTCCCCAGAACCACAACATCCTCTCTTGGCTCGATTAATTCTACGTTTTCTACACCCTCTACAAACAAATTTGCTATTATCCATGATCTTGTTACGTTCCATCCCAACCTTTTGCTTGCTTCAAACTTCTTAATAAATTGCTTCTTGATTTCTTCCTCTGATGTTATGTAATTCGTGCTGATTCTGCTGTGAATATCTATTTCCGTAATATTGCAACCAATTACTGTTACTGTATCTGTTAAAACCCTTATATCATCTCTAGTAACCTGCTTTTTTACAATTTCTAGTAGTTCTTCTGACACTATGCCAGTTGTGGATAATTGTGTTGATAAAATCGAGATCTGTACTTTCCCTGGTATAGGTGATTCTACTAGCGCATCCTTTACTCTTCTATCTGCCGAAAGTGCATTATAACGATAATATTCTTTGCTTCCTCCTGTTGACCAACCTGCTATTTTTGCTTTTACCCTCTTTCTAAATCTTTCATCCTCTTCTTCTTTTTCTCTCTCTACTCCATAAAACTCAGCCAAATTATCAAGATCTTCTCCTGTCGCAAATTTAAGTAAGTTACTCTTTACTGCTTCATTTATTCTTTCTCTAAGCAAAAGTTCTCGCCATGCTGCTACTTCTAATACCTTCATTGCTGGATCACTTTCCACCAATCCTGTAAAACTTGCATCTCGCTTTACTAACTCTTCCTTCATTCTCGAAAAGATTTCCTCAAAGCTCAGTGATTCAATAATATTTGGCTGCTGCATCTTTATACTACAACCCCATCGAAGCGAATCTTTCTTCCCATTGGCAGATACAATCCTTCTAGATCAAGCGTCACTTTTCCTTCTTTTACTCCTTCAACTTTTACTTTTTCTAACTTAAACCTCTTGTCCCATTTTTCCAAAGCTTCTCCTGTTGCTGCATATATCTCAAGTGTTAAATCTCTATTTATTGGCTTATCCACCAATTCAAATAATCTTGACCCATAATCTCTCCTCATTACTCTGCTATTAATAGGGGTAGTTAAAATATCTACGACAGATTGCTTTAAGTGCTCTATTCCTTCTAACGCTTTTCCTGTTTTAGCATCCATACCCTTCATTTCTATTTTGCAAAAACGCTTTCACTGCCTTTTATTACTTTAAAACCACATGAAACTATATCTCCTACTCTTCCTATACTATAGCCATTTGCAAACACTATTTTTGATCCTTGAATCATTACTTTTCCTTCACTAAAACTGTCTCCTTGTCTACATATTGACTTACCGTTTACAAAAACATTATTACTTCCGATAATGCAGAAATGCGGTGTTATAGCTCTTTTTACAATAATCCGAACAGACCGTAATATGCTACTGGCCTGCTATAGCCATAAACACATATCTTATCGCATTCGGACTATTATAAGAAAGGCTATACTTCTACACAATAATCTCCTACTCGTACAACCGATTTATTCATTTAATTAAGGTTTATTCTATCTGCTTTCAGTTTTATTTCGCTCTTCGTCATCTCTATGCTCGATTCCCCAGCTTTCAGTGTTATTTTGTCTACTACTTCAATCTCTAAATGATGCTTCTCTTTATCATATAACAATCTTGTTCCATCCTGAAACTTCACACTATTTATTTCTTTTTTATTCTCTGGTGCAGCATACTTCTGTTGATATATTCCAGCTAGTACTACTCCTAATGATAACTCTCCCAATGGTGACAATATTACTACCTGTTCATTTATGCTTGGTGGTAGCCAGCTTCTTTCCTCTCCTGCTCTAGAAGTTATCCATGGAAGAAAATCTGTTAAAAGTTCTCCTATCTTCACTCTTACTTTTGCTTTCTCATAATCTACTTCTTTTACCACTCCTATTCGTACAATGTTTGCTAACTTTCTTTGCAGCTCTGAAATAGCAAAATTACTCTCTAACATTTTCTTCTATTATAATCGTATGTGGCTTAATCTTATTTTCTGTCCATATCGATTTACCTAAATGAAGCTGATGACTCCAATCAACCATCCACACCAAATATGCATCTAATTCGGGTCTAAATCCATCAGGCTCTGCAGAGAGAAATTCAGCAGGAAAAATATTTTCCACGTTCCAAGTATTTTTATTTACTACTTTCGCAACCTCAGCAGCTAATGTTCTGACAATAATAGCTGCATTTTCTATTGTGCTATCAATCACAATTCGTGCTTCAAATCTTGCTTTCAGCGCTAATTCCTCTGTTCCAGGATCTTTTCCCGATTCTAAACTCACAAGCTCTACAAATAACGCTGGCGCTAATAATTTTTTTCTTATCGATGGATAAATTTCACATGTCTGTATTGCTGGTATTTCTCTCTTCAGCGTAGTGCAGATTGCGTTATGCAAATCTTTAAAATTCATACACTTTCTGTAATATAACTTAATTCACGTTCAAAAAATTTTGTAAATACTTTCTCAACCTCATAATTAACAAGATTTCCTATTATCCTTGAAGCCTCTGGTTCCAGCGGTAGTTTTACTTCCTTTATTGGCAATGATGCTCTTCCTTCACGTTTAAAAATACCGCTATTTCCTTTTGGCATAACTGCTGCAAATCCTCCTATAAACTCATGCTTTCCTACTTTCGATCCTCTTCTTGTTTTTTGTATTTTGCCAATTGCCGATGCTCTAATGTCATAGAGATTTGCTCTAATTAACACTTCTAATCTGCTAGTTTTCGCCTTAAAAATTCTTAATCTCTTTCTTATCAAACTTAATTTTACCTTCTTTTCCTCACTGATTTCCTTAGCTGCTTTTGCTTTTAACCATAGTGCTGTTCTATTTAGTGCTTTTATAGCTGCCAGTTTTACTTTCTGCTCTTTTCCGTCAATATTGGAGATTATTTCATTAATATTGTTACTAGTTTTAATATTAAACACTTTCTATTGCCTCAATTTTCCATATTTTACCTGAAGAATCTTTCAATGGTGGTTCAAAAATCTTGTAGAACCTTTTTTCAATCTTGATATAATCACCTATGCTAAAGGAAGTAACGTCCTGATCACGTATTTCTATAGAAGCAATTTGCTGAGTTAATGCTCCATCTGAACCTAGAGAGTACGTAGTCTCAGGACGTTTAATTAGCACTTTTATTCTACGAATGCCCTCCTTATTTTTATTACAATATATGGCTTCCACTCCTAGATGCTCAAAACAATCTTCCAATAATTTTCCTATATTCATCAACTAGAACTAATTTTTACCAAAACTGCCGGACGATGGCACATTGGCAGAGGATTTGACTGCGTATGTAAATCAGTTCCTCTATCAAATCTTCTTGGCTCTTGTTTTGCATAAAGTGGTTGTCCTAGTGTGTTTACCGTTTCATTAAAATCTGCTGGTGCAAAATATGTCGTAAATGTGCTTGCTGTTCCTACTGGAAAACAGTGCCCTGTATCTTTCTCAATAAATCTTCTCACGGTTCCTTCAGGGTCAGTTGCTTGCCCTCTATATTCCTCAAATGTTATACCACAAAACGTAAATCCTGACCTCATATCATTTCGAAGCGCTGCTCCTTCTTGCCATCTCTCGTATGCTTCTTTCACTTTAGTATGTGAAGTTAGTGCATCAAAAAACTCAGGGCTTACCAAGGCATGAATTCCGGTCATATATTCACCACTTAGATTATCTTCTATATGCCGGAGTACTTCCATACACTTACGCTTTACATCAGTTGTTGCAGTTCCTAGTGCAAAATTTACTACTTTTGGTGTGATTTCAAATTCGTTGTACAGATTTAATAATTCTGACCCATCAGCATCTAAAATTATTCCTTTTAGCGCTCCCATTCGCAAATGCTCTAATGTTATTGCATGTTTGTTTCTCATTAGCTGCAAATGATCAGTTATTACATCTGCCAGCGCTTTAAGTTCACTCTCTGATCCAAATGCTCTTATTCCTTGTACTTCCTCTGGTAATACTACATCATCGTGTGGAATATGTGGAATCGTAAATGTTCTTACTTTTCTTTTTCCTCTTTTTCCTACTGTTGCTGGTGCTCCTGGAACTTGTGTTGGTAGTAAACTTAATACTCCGTTTCGCTCTTCTATGGTAATATGTCTAAATCTTACTGACCTACTTGGAAATAAATTTAAATTTTCAACTCGTCCATAATTTATCGGCAATATATTCATCGCATTTGTTAGTGCCGTCATGCTAAATGCTGTATTTGTAAATGGATTTTGCATTTTTTATTTTCCCCCTTTGTGTTTTTTATTATTTAATATAGCTTTAGGCCGCTTTACGGATGATGATCCCTCGTCCTTCAAGTTGCTTTATTGCTGCATTTTTCTGCTCTTCAGTGATATTTGCTGGCCACACAACTGCATGATCTGCTAGCATTGCACTGCGAGTAATAATTACTCCTTTCATATCAGAATTTTTGCTATGTATATCGGTTGTAATTACTCCTACTGCTGTTTGTGTGCCGTCTGTTCCAGTGGGGTTCAGCACTCTAATAAAACCATCATCTGTCTTCTTGGCAACTACTGTACCAAGTTTAATATTTTGACCTTTCGCTACAGTTATTTGGTCTCTTGAATATAGACTTGATACCTCATACTTTAATAAGTCACCTAGATTATTTTGTTCAGTTATACATGTCATATTTTCTTTTCTCCTTTTTTTCCCTTTAGTTTACTGCCATGTTTGTAGTTGTTGTACCCGGCGGTTATAAAAATACTTTAAATACTTGATTGTGCTCTAGCTTTAGCTACCTGTATCATCAACTCTTCTCCTGAATTTTGTGGTATTGTACTCAAAATCTCTGTCTTCTTTGTTCTCTCTGCTAGTAGTTTCATTAATACATCCCGAGCTTGCTCAACACTTGCGCCTTGCTCTATAAATTCTCCTATCTTTTCTGGCATCTTTGATATATTACATAATCGTATTATCTCTAAAATTTCTCTACGACAGTTCTCGTAGCCTTCCTCAGTTAACTCATTAGTTATCATACTAACACTCCTATGATTATTGATAAATTCAAAAAATGTTGTAACTCCATCTGCAAGACCTATTTCTACTGCTTTCTCCCCAAAATATAGCCCTGCTTCTGTTGATCGAATCTTTTCAATTGAAAGACCTCTGTTTCTTGCTATTAGCTGCACAAACATTTCATATAGTCGGTCTACTTCTTTTTGTAAGCTTTCCAGACTTTCAGACGTCATTGGCTCATGTGGATTTAAATCATTTTTTCTACTTCCTGCAAATACTGTGGTATATTTTATTCCCTGTTTTTCATCAAACCCACTTTGATCTATACGACTTGCTATTACTCCAATACTGCCAACACCAGAAGTGCGGGTGAGAAAAATCTTCTCAGCGCTAGAGGCTATAGCGTACGCAGCAGAATATGCATCATCATTTGCTAATGCCACAATTCTCTTTTTTGCTCTTGATTCATAAATAAAATCAGCCAGGTCAAATATACCGTTTACCTCTCCTCCGGGGCTGTCTATTTCCAGTATAATTGTCTCTATGCTACTATCTGCTAATGCTTGTGTAATTTGCTCTTCTATTTGCTCATATGATGTCATTCCCAGAAAGACGTCAAAAGCTCCTGGTTTTTTGGTCAAAATTCCATGTATTGCTATTACTGCTGTTTTTTCTATATTCTGATTTACTGCATGTTTTATATTTTTAAAGATAGGTTGTTTTCCGTTATATAGTGACAACAGGTCAAAGCTTTTTTGCTCTATCATCATCGGCCTACATAGCCAGTTGGTTTGTAAAATTTCCATAAAGTAAACGAGATTTATTTTGTTTGTGTCCTGACATCAGAATCAAAGAAAAGGTTGAGAGAATCAGCACGCTTTTGATCTTCTGCTATTTCTTGGTCAATTTCTTCAACATCGTAACCCATTTCTGATACTACTTCCGATCGACTCTTAAATCCATTCCTTACTGCCATTTGCTGTGCTTGCTGATCTTTTAGTGGATCCACCCAATCAAATCCCTGCGGTATCCATTTTACATCTTTAAATATTTGATTATCTGTTGTAGGAAGCTCTCCAGATAAAGTGGCAAGTTCTAGCCATCTACTCCATACTGGTCTGCAAAATTGAAATACCATAATGTTATGTTGCAGCATAGCGCATCGACGACGAAACTCTATTAATCCAGCTCTGATTGATGAATAATTAACACCTGTTAAATCCCCTGTTAGCTGCTCATATGTTATTCCTGTACCTATTGCTATTGCCCTCAGTTGCTGTCTTATAAACGCTTCATAACTTCCTCCAACATCTGACGGCTCTGAAAATTTTATGTCTTCTCCTGGGTCTAAAAGCTGCATTGTTCCAGGCTCTAAACCTGATAATGCTACTCCTTGCTCACTTGCTTCACCTTCTCCCATGATATTTGCTTCTGGATCGAGTCTTGTAATAAATCCAGCAAACATTGCTGCAGTTTTCTTTCTCACCAGCTCTGCATCATCATATTGATCAAGCTCATAAAGCTTTAGCAGTATATTAGAAAGCCATGGCTCTCCCCTAATTTGCCCAGGTCTTAATGGTCTGTAAATATGTAAAACATCGTTTGCTGGCACTCTTACTGACTCTCCAAAGGTATTTTCACCAGGGTGTTCTTTAAATAAGTAATAAGCTTCTCTTTGCCCAAGCTTGTTAAACTCAATCCCGTTTCTTATTACATTACCATTTGCTAAAGTTTGATTTGTTTTATTGTCTAAATGTTCAGACTCAAGTACTTGCAGTTGTAATGGCACAGAAAATCTATCTTCCAGCTTTCTCGTTCTTAAACGTACAAAACATTCTCCACCTTCTATCATGCTCCTACATACCAGAGCTTGTAATCCATAAAAATCACTTATTCCACAGCTATCTGCTTCATCTGTCCATTTTAGCCATAATTCTTGCACTTTCTTTCGAAATTCTCCATCTCTTGCTTTTGATTGTGGTTTTATTCCTGTTCCAATAGAGTTACTTACTATTGTATCAATGATATTTGCTGCATATGGATTTTTTCTCACCATGTCACGTGATCGACTACGTAAAGTTTCAAGGTTTTGAGACAACAAATTGTTTATACTTCCTAACTCTGGTTGAAAGTGAAAAAATCTTCTTCCTGAGCCTGCTGCATCCCATGCTGAACTTTTGATTTTTGGCTTACTAAATAGTTGTTTGAACGATTTTAATAGCATTACTTTTCCTTATCTGAAACTTTGGATAACTCAGCCTCTAGCTCTTCTATTGTTGGCAAGGCTGTCTTTACATTCTCTGGTAGATTTTCAGTAATTTTATATTCTGCCAACCCTATCGGTTTATTTATGTCTTTCAGTGTATACTTAGCTAGCACGTTATCCTTTGACTTGCATAAAATTAATCCTATAGATGGTTGATCTGTCTCGTGCTTTAGTAAATCATCAACGGCTGAAAGATAAAAATTCATTTTACCTGCATATTCTGGCTTGAAATCTTTGTCTTTTAGCTCAATTACTACAAAGCAACGTAACTTTAAATGGTAAAACAACAAATCAATATAGAAGTCTTTATTTCCAACATCTAAGTGAAATTGCCTACCTACAAATGCAAATCCTTCCCCTAGCTCAAGCAAAAACTTCTCTACATGGCCTACAAGACCTTTTTCTACTTCTCTTTCATGAGCGTCATCTCCTATACTCAAAAAATCAAAAATATATGGATCTTTTAATGTATAATGTGCTAAATCTGACTGGGGAGAAGGTAACTTATCTTTGAAGTTAGTAACAGCTTTTCCTTGACGTTTGTGCAATTCACGTTCGATTTGCATCACCATTATACTACGTGACCAACCGTGCTCTATAGCCCTTTGAAAATAGAATAGTCTTTCTTTTGGATCTTTTACTTTATCTAAAATAACTACAATATGAAACCAAGGCAATTGTGCAGCAACCTGCTGCGTAAATTCAGTATCTTGATATTCTGCAGCAAATTGACGCATATAAGTAAGATTCCTAGCACTAAATCCCTTCATTTCTGGAAATGCGCTTCTCAAATCCTTACTTAGCTGATCTATGATTTTAGCACCCCAGCCATGCTCTTTTTGGCGTTTTAAGATCTCTGTACCAATATGGTGGTAAAGCACAATAAGCTTGCTATTTACTGCTAGTGCTGCTTTATAACGACTAGTAGCAATCTGTTCTTTGAGCTGCTCTAAAAATTCTGTATATTCTTTTGCTATAACTTTTGTCATAAAGTTCCTTTCAACAACTTTTATTATTATATGATCCCCTTACTCGTTGAAAAAACAATTTTCCTCTTTGGCTTCATACCTGCAATTTTCAATTCAGCCTTAATTCGTTGTCTTAAGCTTAGTAAATCATTTATATCTACTTCAGCATATCTTACAACATGGTCACCATATGCAATTGATACTACTCTCTCTCCATTTTGCAGTTTCTTTATCGCTTCTTCGACTTGAACTAAATACTCTTCGTTATACATTTTCCAGCCACTTACTCTGTCTTACTTTCTTAGGTTTTTTACTTTCTATTTTTCCACTCAAACTATTCCATTTACTCTCTGGCCAACGATCAATTCCAAGCGCAATAGATGCTGCTCTCGCATAAATTCGGCAATCTAGTACTTCATTTCTTTCTCTTACTTTTTGCCACTCTTGTTTGGTGTATCCTTTTACTACCTTGCTGACTAATTGCTCTGCCGTTAGCTGCTTAAAATACTCAGGTGCATACTCGGGAAAATGACAGTATCCTGCTGGAGCTTCTTCACCGTCCTTTAAAACATTAAGTAATTGAAAAAGTTCTGACTTTAAAATCGATACTCCCACTGGCCAGAGCTTTATTCCTCTTTTTAGCTTTTGACCACCAACTGTTATATCTACTCTACTTGGACTGCTAAGTGGTACTAGGGCTTTATTTACACCTTTAACTGCCATTACTCTTCCAGCTCCTTGATGACCTCTTACCCAGTTGTATACTTCTTGCGTTGCATACCCTGCATCAACTGCCATCATACTTATCATATATTCAAGCCCATTTTGACCGATAAAATGATGATTTAAGAGCTCAGAGAGTTTTCCCCATACTTCTCCGCCTCCAGTATCACCTTCAAATACTCGGTAGTCTATTGACCAACTTTCGCGGCTTTTTCCCCATGCTACAACTTCTACTTCTAACCGATCTTTTTGGACATCAACACCTGCAGTAAGTACCACTTCTCTCCTAGGCACTGTGCCTACGGGAAAAAATTCTCTCCTGTTAAATAATTGCTTCCAGTCTGGTACTTCTCCCTTATCTACCCAGGTTTCTCCAAGCGTTGTGTTGATCCAAACTTTCAGTAATTGTTCACTTTCCTTTGCATGCAGAAAATCCTCTACTGCTTGTTGCCAACTATACCACCCAACTGGACTATAAAGACTTGAAAGATGAAATCCTTTTTTCTCCCCTTCTTTTGCCTCTGTAGCTCTCCATTCTCCACGTTCTAGCATCTCTGTCTTTTGATGATTTTCTATTTTGCCGCTACATTCAGTGCAGACATAATGTGCTGTTCTTGAGTCGTTGTTTTCCCATTTTATTTGTGACCATTTCAGAACTTGATAGTAATTACAATGTGGACATGGTACAAAAAAGTATCTCTTATCTGTTGCTTCAAATTCCTTCTCAATTCTGCTTATTCCATGAATCGTTGGTGTTGATACTAAAAAAATCTTTCTCCGTGCAAATGTATTAGTTCGGGCTATGCTGAGTAAAACTGGATCTCCTTCTCCTCCTGAATCTCCTGGGTAGGCATCTATTTCATCAAGAAAGAGATATTTTACTGGCATAGATCTCAGTGCTACACTGCTATTTGCTCCGGTTATTACTACTATTCCACCTGGAAATTCCTTACTTTGTACAGTATTGCCTGAATCTCTTGATCTTGGGTCTTTTACTTTACTTTTTAAACATGGTGTACTTTCAATCAGTGGCGCAAATCTTCCTTTTGACCAACGCTTTCCCATTTCAACTGTTGGCTGTACTACTAACATTGGACCTGGTGTTTGATCTATAATATAGCCAATCCAATTATTTCCTGCTTCTGTTCCTCCAATCTGCGCTCCTTTCATGAATACTACTTTTTCTGCAGGTGAAGACGGAGATAGTGAATCCATGATTTCTTTTAAATAAGGAGTTCTTTCCGTTCTCCATTTACCAGGTTCTGATGCTGCAGTTGCTGATAAAACTCGATACTCATTCGCCCACTCTGATACTTTAAGTAGTGGATCTGGTTTTAAACCTTCAGAAAAAGCTCTAGCGTATATCATTGTCTGCATCTACTCATAATTGGTTCTATCTCAATATTGTTAACAGTAGAGTTTATTCCTCCACACTCCTCCAATTCCATAAACATCTTTTTCTGAAATTCCTTTTCTATATATCTTTTACTCATCTCACTTATCATTATTGCTATAACAAGCGCAAATACCCCTGTTATTGTTACAAAAATGATTGCACTGCTTATTGTTGTTGTTATCAACCCTATATATACTGCTACTGCTATTGCGCTGACTGTAGTATAGATGCAGATAATATTATTATGTTTTTTCGTCCTTTTATCTGCTATTTCTCTCTGTGCTATATATTTATTATGAAGGGTTGGAAAATTAACAACGGTATCTCTGCAGAGCAAAGACCCATTTTTTTCAGTAAACAAAACTTTAAGTAACTCTAAATTGTTTGATTTGATTGCTAAGTGCAAAACAGGTGTATAATTTGCTCCTTTTTTCAGCAATAACTTTACTACATGTAAATGCCCTTTTTCTGCAGCAAGATAAATCGGTGATAGACCTTTATTATTTACAATATCAATATTGATTTCTTCTTTTAAAATTGCATCTACAATCTCAATTTCTCCCATTTGTGCAGCTAAATGGAGTAGACTATTCTTTTCAGAACCGTATTTATTACTCACCAAAGCCTTCTTTATCTCAGGTTTAGCGTAATCAAATGGTGTCTTGCCGCTATCGTCTTTTACCAATGGATCTATATCTTCTCGCGTTAGTAAAACTTCTATTGTTTTAAGTCTTTCAGCGTAATGTAGTGGTGTTTTACTTTCGTAGTCTTGCAAATTGACTTGAGCATTAGGCTCCTTTATTAAGCATTTGAGGATATCAAGACATAAGTCTCTTTCATCGTAATTAGTATTACTTACAGCTATATGAACAGGTGACAATTTCATTGAGTTTTGTCCCATGCGCGCGCTATTTACATCTGCTCCAAGCTTTAGCAGTAACTTTACTATCTCCAACTTTTTGTTATTAACTGCATAGTGCATTGGTGTCTGATTTCGTGCATCAAAGACATCTATTTCAGCGTTTCCTTCTTCCACTAAAACTTTGACAACATTTTCATGTCCTATGCCTGCTGCTAGATGTAATGGAGTATGATGCAAAGCATTTCGTACATTAACGTCAATACCTTTTCCTATCAAATATCTAACTGCATTAACTTCACCTATCATTGCAGCTAAATGAAGTAAGCTATCTTGTTCTGACCCGTATTTGTTATTAATTAGCGCTTGTAATATTTCTGCTTTTTTCTCTTCTTTGGCGTAATCAAGAGATGTTTTGCCATCATTATCTTCTACAAAAGGATTGATATTCTTTTTTGTGAGTAGCAGATCCACCATGCTTAATTCATCAAACTCTATAGCGCAATGCAGTGGAGTTTTTCCGTTTAACCCTCTGACATTAACATCTAATCCAGGTTGATTGATGAGGCACTTTATTAACTCCAAACTTAAGTTATCAGCCATTTTATATTCAAAATCTTTTTTATATTTGAAATTTAGTATTAGATAATTCTTGTAATGAGTTTGTAATCTCTTCGGTTAGCGCCATATGAATCTTTTCAGTGTCACTCAGTGATGCAAGCAGTGCTGAAACTCTATTCGGAATATTAAGCAAATTATTACGTACAACTCTTGCTACATTAAATGCTTCGCGCTTTACTTCCTCTAATGCTACAAGTTCACCAATCTCAGCTTTTGCCTTTGCCTCAAGCAGTTTACCTCGTTCCATTTCATTTTTTATTCGAGTTTTTAGCAACATCGTGGAAAGGTTACTTGTATTTTCGTTTTCTGGATTTTTCCTCCTCAGTGGCTGACTTGGATCTCTTATTGCTGCTACCGCTTCATTTGCTTGCTCTCTATTGATCAAATCATCCTCCAACTCAACTATTCCTTTTTTTACTAAATAACAGACATATTGCTTTGATACTCCTAGTTCTTTTGCCCATTCCGTTTGTGTGATCTTTTCCACTTTTTTTGCCCCTTTATTGCTGTTTTTCTTCTTGAATTTGTGCAAAAGTTTTGTCAGTACCAGAAAGAATTGCCTTCCTACCTGTGTATATTTGCCAACGTTTTATGGTTACATCTACAAATTTTGAATCTAGCTCTATTGTTCTGCAAATTCTTCCTGTTCTCTCACATGCAATCAGCGTACTTCCAGAGCCACTAAATGGATCAAGTACAGTATCCCCAGGTCTGCTGCTATTAACTATTGCTTTTTCCATTAGCTCTACTGGCTTCATCGTTGGATGTAGTGTATTGTGCGTTGGCTTATCATAAAACCATAGATCACTTTGATTTCTACCTCCATGCCACTCACGTTTATTACCGCTTTTCCATCCATAGAGCATTGCTTCATATTGTCTCTGATAATCAGATCTGCCTAGTGTAAAATGATTCTTTGCCCAAATGATAAATGTTGACCATTTTCCTCCTGCCTCCTCAAATGCTTTTTGCAACGTTGAAAACTCTGATGATGATATGCAAATGTAAATTGCACCTTTCGTATATGCTAAAATATGGGAACAGATATCGTAGAGAAAAAGTTCGTACTTTTCACCTTGATTATCGTTTAGTATCTTTTTGTCTTGACTGCTACCATAATCAACGTTATACGGAGGATCACAAACAGTAATGTCTGCCATTTTATCATCTAACAGCGCTTTATATGATTCAACTACAGAGCTATCACCACAATAGATTCTATGATCACCTAAAATCCAAAGATCACCTGGTTTTGTTACTTTTTTGTCATCAATAGCTAAGTCAGAAAGATCTTCTTTTTCACTATCTAAATCATCAAGGAAATGTTGAACTTTTTCTAATTCAAATCCAGTCATTTTAAGATCAAACTGTAAATCTTCTAACTCTTGAATTTCTACTTTCAAAAGCTCATCATCCCACTTTGCCCAATTAGCTGATTGATTTGCCAGTAATCGAAAAGCTTTAGTTTGTGGTTCATTTAGATTATCACTTAAGACCACTGGAATACTTTCCATACCAAGTTTTCTTGCTGCTTTAAGTCTTAAATGACCATCAACCACAGTTCCATCGCTTTTTGCAACTATTGGTATACGAAAGCCAAATTCCCTGATTGAAGCACACATTCTATTTACTACGTCATCATTTTTACGTGGATTACGCTCATATTCGACCAGATTTTGAGTAGGATAATAGTGGATTGCTAAATTCATATAATTTAAATCCTTAATAATTAAAAAGTTAATATTCAAAATATCTCTGACGCTAAAGAAGGCCTGGGGTCTGACCCACCAAACCCGCCAGTATGGCCAAAAGGACCCACTTTTACGGTATTTTTAATGTGTTAAAATCTTTACTAAGATTCATAACGTAGAACATTAATGCCAAAGCATCCGCCTCATTATCATCTTTAGGAAAAAACCCTTTTTCACGTATCGCTTCAATAACTTCACTCTTACTTGCATTACCTTTGCCTGTTATAAAGCGTTTTATAGTTTTAACATTAACACCTTGGTAGGGAATATTGTTCTCTTCACACCAAGCAGACAGCACTGCAAGAAAACCACCATAGCAATGAGCTGCATCTGTTCCTAAATGTCTTCTTACTTCCTCAAAGTACACTACAGAAATGTCTTTCAAAGAATTAAGCCAATTACGAAAGTTTAAGAAGCACATACCGCCTCCACTGAAACGACTACCATGAAAACTTTTGCTTCCACTTTCAATTACTCCATCTGTTAGAATTGCCCAGCCCATTTGCTTGCCGAGGTCCAGTGTTAGGATTGACATACTACTTTCTAAAATTAAAAGGACTTATCTATAGCTTGCAGACAAATAAAGTCTTTTGTGGTATAAATTCTTTATATGAAAATGAGTTCTTTAAAGTTGAAAAATCTATTGCTTTTATCATAAAACCACTAAAACATTGACTATAAGTAGCACTGATTCCAAAATATCGTTTGGTTCCTGCAAAATACACTAGCAATTCATAGGTTTTTGTAGGCCAACAACGGAAATTCGAGAATTATGTGCTACTGCAGAAAGTTGTTTTCTTGTTATATATATTCACCAAAATTACGAAAACTGTTCAATTTTTTTTTATTTGCAAAGTACAAAAATCGTATTAGACTTATATAAAGGTTTGTTCTATAGTAGTAAGGTTATTGACAATGCCATTTAATTAAGTTTTAAAGGGTGTTATATGCGTTCTTTGGTGAAGTGCTGTTTTATACTATCCATAGAATCACATCTAGCTTTAAAACGAAGTTTTTATCTCATCTAAAAAAATATAAATTCTCAAGCTTACCAAATTTCCTTTCTACTAAATGTCTGTTTGTTAGTGGTAGGATTGACATTTTCTTGAAGCTCTCGTACTTAAAGCGCATCTACCTCGTTGAAACAATGCCCTTCTATTATATATATACCGGATTTCTTACTACTTTTTCCGGAAATTTTTCAAAAAAGTTTAAATAATTTCAAAACTGCTTATCAGCTAAAGAATAAAGTAGATAGTTCTCTATTTTTAGAGTTTTACAGTTGCTTGTCTTTTTTACAAATAACCTATATGCTACTTGAAGTAAGGTAGAGTAGATATGATAATAAATGAAAACGAAATTTTATTATATACAACTCCAGATGGAGACGTGAGAATTGATGTTTTGTATCGAGATGAAAACATTTGGCTTACACAAAAAAGAATGGCGGAGTTGTTTGATGTTAATATTAGAACAATTAGTGAGCATTTACAGAACATATTTGCTAGTCAAGAGTTAGATAAAGATTCAGTTATCCGGATTTTCCGGAATACTGCTGAAGATGGTAAACAGTACCCTACACAATTTTATAATTTGGATGCAATTATAGCTATTGGTTATCGAGTTAATTCTAAAAAGGCTACATCTTTCAGAGTATGGGCTACAAAAATTTTGAGAGATTTCATCATCAAAGGATTTGCATTAGATAGCGAACGGCTAAAAAACGGCCCAAAGTTTGGTAAAGACTACTTCAATGAATTACTTGAAAAAATCAGGGAAATACGAGCATCCGAACGTAGGTTTTACCAGAAGATTACCGACATTTATGCTGAATGCTCTGCAGACTATGATCCAAATTCAGAAATAACAAAACAATTTTATGCAAAAGTACAGAATAAATTATATTGGGCGATTTATGGCCTGACTGCAGCAGAGCTAATATATTCTCGAGTTGACCACAAAAAACCAAATATGGGGCTAACTACATGGAAAGATGGTCCTGGCAACAAAATTCATAAGAGTGATGTGAGTACTGCAAAAAACTACTTGACTGAAAAAGAGTTGAGTGAACTAAATCATATTGTTTCGATGTATCTAGATTATGCGGAACTTCAAGCAAGAAAGCATCGGCTAATGAAAATGCAGAATTGGGTTGAAAAATTGGATGCATTTTTATTGTTCAATGATTATGAAGTGCTTAAAGATGCTGGTAAAGTTAGTGCTGAAGTTGCAAAAGCTCTAGCTGAAGGAGAATACGAAAAGTACAGAGTTGTACAGGACAAATTACATGAATCTGATTTTGATGAATTAATTAAAGCAAGTAAAGAAAGTGAGAAAATAACTACAATAAAAACCAGCTTGTAGTTGAGCTATCTGTGTTTGACATCTTGCTTTTATTTTAATTTCAAGGGGGGTGAAAAATTGTCCCCACCCTTTAGAAAGCCCTATCTACCAATAAATAGTGAAAACACAAATCTTTGTCTCCATTATACGCGATAAAATTGGAGACGTAAATAAATAAATTTAGATCTTTGTCTCCATTTTAAGCAGTTTACGAGCTCAGTAGCTTATGTTTATGGCAGCAACTTTTTTCCTTTAGCTTCATCTACAAATTATTTATAGAGATTACCTAAAGACTCAACTTAAGAATTTTAGATAAAAGTCGTTATATCTCAATAAGACCTCCAAAACCAGCTCTTGTTTCACCTAAATTACAAAAACTTTTCACTTTTTTGAAAAAAATGTTTTACAACGAATAAAAAGCGTGATAGGGTACAATGGTTTTTTTTTATAACAAGTAAAACTTTAAAGCAAGAGATAATTTAGAGATGCCTCATAATCAAGTTTTAAGCTACCCTAGGTGAGTAACTTAGGTCTTGGTGGAATTATACCCTGAGGTTGTAGAATCGCTTTAAAACCCAATTACGGTTCATTTGTTTTTTCTGAGCATTGTCTTTCATTTCTTTTATCAGATAATTTTGAAAGAGAGCTTTACACGTATCCATAGCTTATTATTGTAGACTGGTTAGTAACCGAACAGAGTAGTATGTTTTAAAGTCATACTA
Source organism: Wolbachia endosymbiont (group A) of Sphaerophoria taeniata (assembly GCF_947250735.1). NCBI lineage: Bacteria > Pseudomonadati > Pseudomonadota > Alphaproteobacteria > Rickettsiales > Anaplasmataceae > Wolbachia > Wolbachia endosymbiont (group A) of Sphaerophoria taeniata. The sequence goes on along the minus strand of NZ_OX366344.1, from coordinate 134,837 downwards.
CTATATTATTATTATATAATAATAGGAAATTTTGGAAACTGGAGACTGGTCAAAACCCCGCAATACTCCTAAGCTTTTTGCCACCTAAACCAGATTACAGCTCAGAAATCTGTCAACCATTAAACCATTGAAAATCTGGCATTTTTTTACTACCAGAAAGTACCAGATCTCATAAACTGCACCAGATTCTGCCAAGACTGAAGAGTTCTGGAGTCTGAAATAATCAATATACTTCGTAAGTAACCTTATTACTGTAGATGATATAGAAGAGATCTAATTATAGTAAAGCCAAATGTTTGAATCTTCAACTGGCATAATACTGCCATATTCTGGCGATTTATAATCGGTTGGTAAAATCTTCTCATATACTGTAATATCCTTATTTAGTTGGTTTGTAACTTTCTTTTCCATATCTTCAACACAAAGTATCCCATATTTACTTCTTTCAGCATTTTTATCATTCCTGTTAAACTTAATGTAACCTTTTGCAGCAAGAACATCAATGCGTTCACGAATGGAGTTTTTACTACCAAGACCTGCTTTATTTTCAAATACCTCACAGAATGTATTGATTGTATATACTTTCCCTCTATTTCTCGCCTCGTCGTAAATTAATTGCAGTATAATATCATATCTACGAGAACGCTCTGCATCTAATTTTTGTCCATAATCTTTATGTATCAGTCTCTGTGACTCATAATCAAGTATTTGCCAGCAGTTATCGATTTTATCAACACATTTTGATGGAATAGCATGACCATTACGTAATTCAAACATCAGTTGACGACTACTCTGCCGTTCATCTGGCTTAAACATTATCATTCCCGTAGTATAAAAGCTTCTTAATGAACCAGCACCACTGAAACTCTGAAAAGGATCTTCTTCTAATGATTTCTTTTGCATCTTCTTCGTGTGATGTACTAAAATGACTCCTGCATTCGGATTAACTAACTCTCTCAATTTTTCAACTCTTTCTTGCAGGAAAAATAGCATAGCATTATTATCATTTTCACTACTGTTCTCGCCAGCATCAAAAACGTTAAGTAGTGGATCAATAGCTATAATATCAACTGTATTTGAACCAAATGATTTTTTTATTTCACCAAGAACTTCATCTATACTATTATCATTTAAGAGTAGCTTTGTTTGAGGTGTAATGACTAAGTTATCCAAAGCAATCTCAAGCAGTTCTTCATTGATTTTTAGTTGCTGTAGACGTTCACGCATATAGTGGTAGCCAATTTCAGTTTGAAGATAAAAGATTCTTAAAGGCCTTTTAGGTACCATATCAAGAAATTGAGCTCCTGCTGCCATGTAAATTAGCCAAGAAATTAAAAAGTCACTTTTTCCTACTTTAGGTGCTCCAGCAAACACTAAAAGTCCACTTGGAGTTAAAATTCGAGGAGCAACTATATCTTCTGGCATCGGTGATTTATCGTTAAAGTATTGCCTTGCAGAAAATGAAATCAAACTTTTTGTACTTAGAGTATTAGTAGTAAGTGCAGTTGAAGCTAAAAATTCTTTAACATTTATTCCTTCCTCTACACAATCTGCAGCATCCCAGCCTTTTGTTTTATTTTGTGGAATATTAAGAACAACAAGTGATTCAACTCCGATTTCTAAAAGCTTTTTTTCAGCATTTTTAGCATATTTCTTACCTGCTTCATCATTATCTGGCCATATAATAATGTGTTTACCTTTTAGCGGAGTCCAATCAGTTTTCTCAATAGGTGCATTTGCTCCAGACATCGCTGTTGTTGCAGTTATTCCCTTCTCTATCAGCGCTTCTGCACATTTTTCCCCTTCCACCAGAACAATTTTATCAGACTTTAAGATTTCTGGAATATTATATAGAGGCCTTATTTCTGGTGATGCAAACTTAGATTGTTTGATATCAAAAGGCTTGTATACTTTTTTCTTTCCAGGAGGATCAGAACGATAAACTTTTACAATCACCTGACCATTTTCATCATAATAATTCCAACTTTGGGTAATGAATTTCTCAAAGTCTTCATCAACATATTGTTTCTCTCTGTATTTTTTATTATTTCCGAGCCATTCACTTATTGAAGCTATTACCTCAGGAAACTCTGTCCTTGCATTCTTTCTATGCACAGCTGCCCAAAGGTCGATAATGTCACCACCTTCTCCAGTTGCAAAATCATTCCATAATCCTGCTCTACTGCCACTTAGTTCTACTCTTAAACTTTGTCCTTTGTTACCATGCACATCACCTATTCGAAATTCATCACCATGAAAGGTCCCATTGGGGAAAAGGTAAGAAAGACAAGATCTTAAATTCAACAATAGTTGTGCTTTAATCTCTGGAACATTGTATGAAACACTCATAATTAACCTTTAAACTATAAATTCGGAGTCTTGTTCTATATATTCACCGGATTTACAAAAACTGTTCAGTTCGTAGGTGTATTGTCTGATCAAAGTTTTGAGTGTCTGAGGTTTGAAAAAAGATTCCAGGTTTTCAGAGGGTAAAAAACTCACGATTGTCTGAGGTATTTTTTTCATGTCCTACAATATTTACTAAGAAAGTTTCATCCTTAAGTCTTTCATTTAAGGATACATCTTATGAAATCTCGAAACTCTTATTCAGGTATTGATCCTAAAGTTGTTAATTTAATAAAATTTTACGCAAAACATTATAAGTCGCTTACTGATCAAGATATTGAAGACATAGAACAAGACCTCTTCTGTGAGTTTCTTTCATGCATAGATCAGTATGATAAAACTAAGGGCAGTCTTTCCACTTTCGCTAAGCAAGTTGTTAAAAATCGTATTAATAATCTAGTCCGTAAACACTCACGTACTACTCCTAAACTTGAAAATAATGTGCAACAGGAAAGTTACTGTTTTGAAGATGAAGCGATACTACGTATTGATGTTGAGCAAATTATTTCAAAATTACCAAAGAAATGGCAAGTTTTATGTGAACAATTAAAACACCACAGCATTGCTGAAGTTGCAGATATGAACAATATATCACGGACTACTTTGTACAACATTCTCAAGAAAATGCGATCTAAATTTGCATCTCTTTATGAAAAAAAATACAAAAAAAAGTGAACAGTTTTTTGAAATTTGGTGAATTTATATATAAGTGCATACAGGTAAAAATATGAAAATAGTAAATAGTGAAGAAAGAGCAAAAATGGTCACAGGTGTGAAGGTAGTAATCTTCGGACCTTATGGAATTGGCAAGACCAGTCTGCTCAAAACCATCGATGAATCAACAACACTCTGTCTTGATTTTGAAGCAGGACTTCTAGCTGTACAAGACTGGAAAGGAGATTCAACTGAGATTCGCACTTGGAATGAGGCCAGAGACATTGCTTGCCTAATTGGTGGTCCTAATCCTGCATTAAGGTCTGATCAGGCGTATAGTCAAAAACACTATGAGCATGTCTGTAGCAAGCACAAAGATCTTCTTTCTGAGGTTTCTAAATACCGCTCTATTTTTATTGATAGCATAACTGTTGCATCACGTTTATGTTTTTCATGGGCCAGAATGCAACCTGAAGCTTTTTCAGATAGATCAGGAAGAGAAGATAAAAGAGCTGCCTATGGATTACTTGCTCAAGAGATGATGGCTTGGCTCAATCAATTTCAACATATCAGAGACAAAGACATCATCATAGTTGGCACCTTAGGTCAATATCTTGATGACTGCAATCGTTCAACCTGGCTACCTCAATGTGAAGGGGCTAAAACTGCCAGTGAGATTCCCGGCATTGTTGATGAAGTGATTAGTATGGTTGGAATTAAGAAAGATGATGGAACAGAGAAACGTTCATTTGTCTGTCAGACTATTAACTCTTGGGGATATCCAGCTAAAGATCGAAGTGGCTGCCTAAATATGGTTGAAGAACCGCATTTAGGTAAATTACTTGCAAAAATTAAAGCCAAAACCTTGGCTTCTGTTGCCTAAATTTAATTTTAAAAGGAGTAATATGGAACAAAGCTTTTTCAACATCGGTCAAAAAGTCCCTTTTTATAGCGTAAAGGAATATTTAAGTGATCAAACGCCAATACCAGAGGATATAATCTCACCAAGAATTTTAACGAAAAGAGGTCTATTGGTACTGGGTGGCCCACCTAAAATCGGCAAAAGTGACTTTTTGATCTCTTGGCTTGTCCATATGGCTGCTGGTAGATCATTTCTCGGTATGACACCAAATAGACCTTTGAAAATTTTCTACATGCAAACTGAAATTGAATATGAATATATGAAAGAACGTTTGCAACAACTTCGACTGGATAACGAACTTTTGGACATAGCTGCCAATAACTTAATTATCACACCAAGAGTGCAATTATCATTCAATAGTGAAGAAATAGATGAAATTAAAAATACTGTCAAAGAACGTTTTAAGCCTGATATTATTGCGATTGATCCTCTTCGTAACATTTTTAACTCAAGTGAATATGGTAATGAAAATGACAACAGCGCTATGCTATTCTTTTTGCAAAAAACGCTTGAAAAACTGAGGAACATTATTAATCCAGATGCAGGTATAATCCTCACCCACCACACAAAAAAACTGTCCAAAAAGATGCTGGAAGAAGATCCATTTCAAGGCTTAAGCGGTGCTGGTTCTTTGAGGGGATTTTATAGTACTGGTATGGTGATGTTTACTCATGATGAGGAGAGTACTGTACGTCAGATAGTATTTGAACTGCGCAATGGTGAACGTGTAGCAAGCAAGCTTGTTGATAAGATACATGGTCATTGGCAGCTTGTAGACCAATGGAGTTGATTCTTTTTTTTACTTAATTTATAGGGAACAATATGCTAACAGATTTTTTAACTGATTTTAATACTGCAAAATTACAGAGTAATTTAATACCAAAAGGTACAATAGTCAAGGTAAAAATGGCAATTAAACCAGGAGGTTATGAAAATTGGTTCACTAAAAGCTATACTACTGGCAGCATCTATTTAAACGCTGAATTTACTGTCACTGACGGTCCATATGCAAAACGTAAGATTTTTCAAGTAATTGGCATTAAAAGTGGCAAAGCAAGAGTTGAAGGAGAAGATACTTGGGGAGAATCTGGTCGTTCCATGCTTAGAAGCATTTTGGAGTCAGCACGGAATATTCATGCACATGACACTTCAGAAAAAGCAGTTATTGCTAGAAAAGTCAACTCTATAGCTGATTTTAACGGGTTAGAATTTACTGCAAAGTTGGTATTGAAGCTGATCGATATGGAGAAAAAAACAAGATTGCTACGGTTATTACTCAAGAGCAACATCAAAATACTGAGCGTGATTGGATACCTTTCTAAAGCTGCTGTGTTTATTTGAAATAATTTTTATAGATGAATAAATCCCAAAAAACACTATTGATTTAAAGAATGTCTGTCTTATTTATCGCCTGGTATTAGTGATATGAATGCTGAACAACAGGTTTCTAAAGATAAAAACGGGGATATAGCTGAATTTTTGAGTTCAATTATAAGTGACATAAACCTTGTTAAATTACTAAACATAAAGGAACCATACGCTGGAAGAGAGAATATGATACTGTTTTACAGTTAATTAATGAGGAAGGGACGCTTTTTTACTAAAACCCAATTTTGCTATTTTTTTGAATGGTCTTAAGAGTCATCATTCTATTCTTAGATATATTAATGCCTTAGTTACTGAAGGTTATATAAAATTTCGTGAAAAAGAAGTACCAAGAAATAACAGACGCGTTAAAGTTATGTTACCATTAGACTGTTTTTAGCAATAGGGCTAGCTAGCACTTAAGTTAATGGTAGATGGATTAAGCCGATAGCCTGACCAGTTACATGCTTGTATCACATCATCGCGTTTTATATTTAGTCCCAAGGTGCCAGCTAGCTTTTCTGCTATTGTTTTTTGCATTCTATTAAGAGGTCTGCGTACTTGCTGTTCTGGGTCTTCAATACCTAAACTATCTGCTATTTGAATGATACTAAGAAATTTATATTCTTTAGCTGCTTCCAAATCACGCAAAAATTGTTTAAGTAATACTCTAAAGATGCGGATGCTTGAAGTTGCTTGTTTGCCTATAATTTCAACGTCATTAACATAAATAGTATTATCTTCAACTTTTAATCGCAGTATCTTTTTTTCTGGGAGAGTTGTTTCTTGCAGTGGAACATAAGGGAATGCTTGAAAAGAAACGTTAGGTAATAATTCTGGTACTCCTTTTTCAACTGCTTCGCTTAGTATTTGATTTAGAGTTTGATGTTCACAAATTAAATCAGCCATGGAAACAGTGTATAGGCTTAACAATATTTTTAAGTCTTCTTTTCCAAAAGTTATAAGAACAGCAACATTAGTTCTTAATCTATCTACAGTTAAATATGACTTATCAGTACATAAAGCTGGTATGATAATGCTTACTATTTTACTTTTAAAGCTTATATGATATATTCCATCTACTGCCTTTTCCCATATAAGACCTATCAATAATTTTTCAAACCAATTTATAATTTTTTCCGTATTGAGTTTAATTGAAAGCACAAGATAACGCTGTTTTTTATAAGTATCAGGAAAAATATCACGACCACAATCCTCGCAAGCTAGATCATTACAATCTTCATCAAAACCATGAGGAATGATAACCTCATTTTTGCAATAAGGATTTTGTATATTTGGAAAATCAAGATCTAAATCATTAGCGCAAACAACGAAATAATACTTCTCAAGCTTAACAAAATCAAGCTGACTGAGATACTCTGCAACCTCTATATAGTTTTCGTCAGGATTTACCCAGGACCTGTTTACTAACATAGTATCAATATCTTGAGAGTGTTTTCGACAAAACGGTAATTCCATAGCTATCTCTAATTAAAGACTTAAAATCATCTCGTTCTTTTCTATTGAGAACATATTCTGAGTAATCAATTTCTATATAATTTGCGTATTGCGTGTCTGTCTGAAAGGATAAAGTAACTTTTTTACTTTTGAACAATACTTTGATATGCTGAACAAGCGAAACATCATGCAGTACACTACCAACCGAAGGCTCTATTTTCTGCAACCACTCTTCAATATTATCTGTGTTTAACGTAAGATTGGTTTTAGATTTAGATGGACCAAACTTTAATTCAAATAGGTGAATATCAGGTACATGTTGTTTTACACAGTCATTCAAAAAAGTCCTTACTTGTGCTGTTGTATTTTGGTGGCGCATGTTAGTAAATGAACATTCTTGCTGAAAATAACAGCTTACTATTCTATTTGCTATTTTTAATCCTTGATCAAAACTTTGAATAGATAGGTTTACTTGGTTAGCGTTTAAAGCAAAGTCAATAATAATTCTACTAGGTTTATAACCGTGTATTACCTTATTTGAACTGATTAATAAATCCTCATCTTTACTAGCACGTCGTATAAATAAGTAAATACTATTTTGGTAGTAAAAGAGTTCTTGAAACTGACTTTCAAAACTATCATTTTCTGAGAGATCATGCTGTTTTAATATTTCCTGTATTGTACTTTTTGATAAAAAATCCTTAAATGAAGTGGGCTTTTGTCTTGGAGAATTTTTTAATATGAAAGGTAAAAACCCTTTTTTTTGTACTTGATTAAAGCAGAAAATTTGTTTCAGCAAGTTATGATTAGTTATAAAGAGAGTAAACAACAAGGACTTTTTGTCATATTTATTATTTTGCAACAGAAATGATTTCAGAAGATCTTGGCTTAACACAGACCGTGCTACTTCAGCTATAGTTGTTTCTGATTTTGCACGACTAAAACGATTGACTAAGTAATAATCAAACAGAGATTCAGAAATTTTAGTAAGCATTTTACGCTTTTGCTGAGTTGAAATATCATCGCATTTTTCGTGGTCTTTAAATAATTGCCTATTTTGCTTATTCTGAAAATAATGGTTAAAAATCACACTTAATTGTCTACCAGAAAGAGAATTAAGCCAACTTTCACGTAAACTTGGATTCTGAAAGTCCTTAAGCAAAAAGGATACTGGCATTTCTAAATTACTTTCCCAAAATTCCTCACTAGCTATCATATATCTAAAAGCAAATATGTTATGTCTAAAATAGATTAAAGATTAGTCAACAAAAATTTATTATGAAAAAAAGAAGAATTTTCTTAAAAAAACTGAACAGTTTTTGTAATTTTGGTGAATATATATACAGGAGTCAAATTTTCAAATGTCAATTCTTACACAATCAGGTCGAGCAGCAATAGCCGCAAGCATAAAAGAGCAGCCGATACATCTTGCCTGGGGCAGTGGTGATGCAAATTGGGAAAGTAGCCATCAGGTCGCAAAGGTCTTTATTGAAGGTGAAATAGCTCTAGATCACCACACTATTAAAGATGTAAGGGTTTTTACAGGACAAACAGTGTATCAGTCAAGTGTTGACTATACAGTTGATAGCAGTACTGGTGTAATAAAACGTACGGAAAATAGCTCTATCACGGCAAATAGTGCAGTTACTGTAGAATATACTCAAAGCACACCACCTGAATCTATAAATTCTATAAAGCTCTTGAATGAACTTGGCAGACGTACTGCAGATGAAGTGCTATTCTGTACAGGTGATGAGAATGGAGAGCTTTTGACTCCAACAGGGAGGTTTAACCCTTCTAATGTACCAACTAATAACTTATATCTTAAATTTAACTTCGATTTCAACGATGCTGCAAATCAAGTAATAAGAGAGCTTGGAGTTATGGTTGGTACAAAGGTGGTAGAAAAATTGCCTCCTGGACAGAGATATTTTGAACCTCAAGATATAGAAGACCCAGGGATCTTATTAGTTTTAGAACATACCGTACCACTTATCAGAACATCTGCAACTCGGGAAACTTTTTCATTTGTTGTAACTTTTTGAAACAAAATGACTTTAAACACCTATTATAACCGCTTTAATCCTGACAAAGAATATGAGAAAAGCTTATTTCTTGCAGGAAGAGGTCTACAGTCAGCAGAATTAAATGAGACTCAGGAGTATGCTCTCTCTAAGCTTAAAGGCATAGGTGATGCAATATTTCGTGATGGTGATGTTATAACAGGAAGCAATTGTATCATAGATGGAGAAACTGGTAAAGTTACACTTGAAGGAGGAAAAATCTATCTTCGTGGAGCAGTTAGAAAAGTAGAAGCAAAAGAGTTTGTTATTCCACTGAGTACCACAGTGCGTATCGGTGTTTATTATCTAGAATCTACGATTACAGAACTTGAGGATGAAAATCTTCGTGATCCTGCTGTTGGTACAAGAAATTATCAGGAAGTAGGAGCAGCAAGACTTAAAGTTTCTACCATTTGGGGTTATCAATCTGAAGGTGTTTCTTCCCCTTTTTCTGTAAATGGAGAATTTTATCCAATTTATAACATTGAAAATGGAGTATTAATAGAACATTCACCGCCACCACAAGCAAATATAGTAACTACTGCTCTTGCTCGTTATGACAAAGAAGCCAATGGTTCCTATGTCGTAAATGGTCTTGAAGTAATGTTCCTGCAAAAGGAAGAGGGAGAAGGAGGAAAAAAAATATTTGTGATTAATGAGGGTAAAGCTCATGTTGATGGCTATGAGATTGAACTTCCTCACAGTATGCGTGTTTCTTTTGATGACGATCCAGATATAAAATCAGTTGAATCAGAACCACATACTTTTCAGCCAAATAGCCAAAGAGTAATGGAACTTAAAGTTAATGATTTTCCAATAAGTGAAATTAAAAAAGTAGATATAACTGTTCAAAAAACCATTACCATTACTCATGGTTCATATTCAGGAGCTGTTGATCCAATACCTGACTCTGCAGTACTTGAGATTATTCAAATTAAACAAGGCAATGTTATTTATGAAAATAGTATAGACTATAAGTTAAATGCAGGAAACGTTGATTGGTCATTACCAGGTAAAGAGCCAGCTCCTGGAAGTAGTTATCAAATAACTTACCGCTGTCGTACTCATGTAAGCCCTGAAGATATAAGTGAACAGGGATGCAAAGTAAAAGGAGCAGTTGATAACAGCTTGGTTCTGATTGATTACACCTGGAAAATGCCCCGCTATGATTTAATTACTATCGATAGCAAAGGGGTGGTAAGAAGAATAAAAGGTATAGCTCACCCTTGGCGACCATCAATGCCTAAAGCACCTAGCGGACAACTTTTGCTCTGCTACATTCATCAGACGTGGAAAAAAGGCGAAGGGGTAAAAATAGTGAATAATGCTATTCATGCTGTACCGATGAATGAGCTTGAAGCAATGAAAAAAGGAATAAATGATCTTTATGCACTTGTTGCACAGGAGCGTTTACGCAATGATGCAAATTCAAGAGAACCTACCACCAAGAAAGGAGTATTTGTTGATTCGTTCTTTGATGATGATATGCGTGATCAAGGAATTTCGCAGTCTGCAGCAATAGTAAACAAAGAATTAATTTTACCTATAGATGTGGAAATTATTGATGTTGAAAGAGGTAAAGAACCTTATCTTTTACCTTATAAACTTGAACCGGTACTGGAGCAGCTTTTACAGACTAAAGGAGAAAAGATCAATCCATATCAAGCTTTTGACCCAGTCCCGGCAAAAGTTACCATGAACAAAAATATAGATCACTGGACGGAGGTTACTACGAATTGGAAAAGTCCAGTAACCAGAGTGTTTAATGTTAAAGAAACAACAGAGCTGCTGTCAAGTACCTCATACGAAACTGAATTTATGCGAGAAGCAACTCAAAATTTTGAGATTGAAGGTTTTGCAACTGGTGAAAAGCTTAAGGAAGTAAAATTTGATGGCCTAAGCATTCAACCCATACCATAGAGGAAAAAAGTGGAAAATCAAGGACGAATAAGTGGAAAGATAAAAATCCCAGCAAACATTCCAGCAGGTACTAAATTAGTACAGTTTTATGGGGATAAAGGAAGCTATGGAGAGGCAACTTATACTGGTAAAAAAACTATTACCATAGAAGAAAGAAGAAGAGTGATCGCAGCAAGACGAGTTGATCCTTTAGCCCAAACATTTACGCTAAATGAGAGCAGACACATAGGAGGCGTGGAGCTATGGTTTGTAAATAAAGGCAAAAAACGTGTTGTTGTTCAGATTAGAGAAACAGCAGTGGGAATGCCCTCGCAGACTGTCATTGCTGAAAGCTATATTGAGCCAAAAGATATAAAGATAGATGGCACAGCAACACGTATAACTTGGTCTCCTGTCTGGTGTGAATCTAGCAGAGAATATGCAATAGTTTTGCTAACCGATGATGCAGATACAGCAGTAAAAATAGCAGAGCTTGGCAAATATGATGTAGTAAATAGCCGCTGGGTAACGAGTCAGCCATATCAAGTAGGAGTATTACTATCATCAAGTAATGCAAGTACCTGGACTCCGCATCAAAATTTAGATTTAACGTTTCGACTACTAGCTGCAAAATTTAGTGAAAATTCTCATGTTATTGATCTTGGTAAAGTCACTGCAAACAACGTATCAGATTTAATAGTTTTAACAAATGTTGAAAAAGTAGCATTTGATACCAATGTAGAATTTATCTTAACAGATGAAGAAGGGAAAGAAAACTTTTTGTCTGATAATTTGCCGCTCGCGCTGCGTGAAAGACTATCTGGAGAGTTAACAGTAAAGGCAAATTTAAAAGGTGCAAAAGAAAAAAGTCCTGTTCTCTATCCTGGGTTACAGCTAGTTCTAGGTAATCTTTCAGAGTCCGGAGATTATGTTACAAGGAGCATTACAGCAGGAGCTAACACTAAGATAACAATTACCTATGATGCGCTAATACCTGGCACTGCAGATGTTAAAGCATATGTGGAACAAAGCGTCAAAGGATGGCAATTAGTAAATTTAACATCAGGAAAACCTATTGGGGAAAATTGGGTGGAGAGAACTCATGTACTAACAAACTTTAATAGCAATGAAACAAGGGTAAAATTGGTTTTAAGTGGAACGGTTATTTATCGGCCAAAGGTAAAAAACTTGCGGGTTGTTATAACGTAAGAAAATGCCAAATGATGAAACGAGGCGCGGATATCCGCGCCACACCCAGAGAATATTGCAGTGGAAGATGTAGTACGTATTCGCAGAGCTATAGAAAAAGTAGATGAGGATATGAGTAATAGAGAAAATAAACATAATCAACTTAAAAGTAATTTTGAACGATTTAGATTTGAAACTTTTTTGAATTTTTGGGAATGAAAGAAGCAATAGAAGCGTTACATCAAAGGATAAAGGATTTAGCAGTAAGTAGCACACCTGATCAACTGGCATATCTTGCAAAATCGCTGGAATTGATAGCAGATAAAAAAGCTATTTCTGATATTGCGCAAATGACTAAAGTAAAAGAAATAATTGATGCACTACAAAAGAGGCTTAAGGATTTAGCAGAAAACAGTACACCAGATCAATTAGCATATCTTGCTAAAGCATTGGAATCAATAATCGACAAAAGTGCAGTTTCTGAAATTGTACAGATGACAGATGGTAAGCTAAAAGAACTTCTTGATAGTGCAAAAAAACACTTAACTGATCTGGATAATAAAAAAGCTAGTTCTTTAGCAGTGATCTCTGAATCAGAGAAGCAGTTATTAAAGAGAATTGATGAAAAAGGAACAACAAATTTATCGCTACTTGATACGAGAAAGAATGCCAATATTGCAGCAATAAATAGCATTAGTAACAGTCATAAAGATGGTCTTAAAGGTTTAGTGAATAACTTCCGTACTGTTAATGATGTGCCAAGTGGCTCATCAATTATTAGGGAAATAGAAACTCGAATTGAAAACATCCTGAATGAGGTAAAAACTCGGGATGAACAGTTAAAAGCGTCTCTTATAAATGAAATAAGAAAGCGCAACATGGTTGAACCAGGGTCATTACCTTTCTTATTTGGTGTACTTGGCAGAAAAAATAATTATTTTGGCCACGGAACTTTTACGACAGAGCTTGGAAAGTGGAGTAGTGATATAACAAAAACTGACTATATGTTACAACTACTAGCAGGTAGCCATACGTACAATACAGATTACGTTAGTTTTTATCGGCCAAGACAACTAAGTTTTATAGAGGGAAGTAAAGGAACATTTATTTACGGAGAGTTATGCACAAAAAGTTTTTCGGGTAGTTATGATGAGATATACTATTACCCGTATGCTGCACTTGGAGTAGTATTTGTAAAAAATACAACCAATGTGAACATAAATAAGACAATGGAATTTGTTGGATCATCGTATTCGAGTACGGAGTATGGGGGAGCAGGATTATTTGTGGGAACTCCTGATAACACTAATTCTAATAAATCAAGTATTTCAAAAATAGTATGGAAAAATGTTTACCAATACACGAGTTCTGATAGCAAGTTAGCCGGATCTGGTAATGTGGAGATTCCAGCAGGAAAAACAGTTGCAATATTACTTTACACATCATCTTATCTGTATTCCAGAACACAAGTTAGTCAAGGTATGCTTGCATCAAATTATGTACACAACTATGGTCAATTTATTCAGTGGGGGATTTATAACATACGTAGCAATTTTCTCACCACAGGGCTTGAGGTAGATGTGGAAAGGACGCTCAGGGCTTGGCAATGTCCAGGATTATCTAACACGTATGAGATTTGGAGGTAACAAACAATGTCTATCTACATTAGATTTGAAAATGATAAACAAGTAGAAACAACAACACTTGAAAGCAAGCCAACTGAAAATGATTGGTATGAAGCACCAGAAGATTTTGATTGGCAAAAAAGCTATTGTTTAACAGAAGGAGGAAAAATTGCTCAGCGTACTAAAGAAGATATACAAAAGGAGTTACTGGATAATGCGAAGCTTTGTGCATTTGATAGTATGCGTTTCTATTATGATAATCATACTCACCAATATGCAGGTCATTCTCACCAAAAAGCTAAATCTTATGAGATTCAAGCGGAAGCCGCAAAAAGCATTCTAGCAGCACCAGAATCTATAGATGAAAAGGATAAAGAAATTATAGAACCTTTAGCAAAAGTCCGTGGTATTACGGTTATTGAAATGGCAAGAATAATTGAGGAAAAAGTGAAAAAAGCAGTAAAAGCAATAATTAAATGTGAAGAGCTTGAAGATTTAGCCAAAAGAAAGATTGAAGAAGCCAAAAGTGAAAATGAGCTACAGACTTTGCTAGATGATTTCAGGAAAAAAATACAAAGAAATGGCTGAAGAATTTTTACATGGCGTAAATGTTATTGAGGTAACCTCAGGAGCAAAGACAGTACGTACAGCTAAATCATCAGTGATAGGTGTAATTGGTACTGCACCTGAAGCAGATGAGCAAAAATTTCCGCTAAATAAACCAGTGTTAGTTGCAGGAAGCTTAAAGGAAGCAGCAAAGCTCGGAAAGAGTGGCAGTTTACCTTCTGCAATAAATGGAATATTTTCCCAGATTGGTGCAACAGTAGTAGTTATTCGAGTTAAAGAAAGTGAAAACAGCGATCCAAAGCTCAAAGAAAGTGAAACTATTCAAAGTATAATCGGTGGAGTTGATAAAGAGACTGGAGAATATCAAGGGATAGAGGCATTCCTCAGTAGTGAAAGTATAGTTCATGTTGCTCCAAGAATATTAATTGCACCTCAGTTTACTCATCAGTTACCTGAAATAGATGGAGTAAATCCAGTAGTGAGTGCTTTAATTTCCATAGCAGAAAAATTAAGAGCAATTATTGTTGCAGACGGACCAAATACTAATGATGAAGAAGCAATAAAATGGAGAAAAAGTGTAGGCAGCTCAAGAGTTTACGTAGTTGACCCATGGATTAAGTTATTTATTGAAGGAAAAGAAAAAATCTTGCCATCGAGTCCATTTGTAGCTGGTTTAATAGCTAAAATAGACAGCGAACAAGGCTTCTGGCATTCACCTTCAAATAAAGAGATAAATGGTATTGTTGGCACAAGCAGGCCTATTGATTTTAGCTTAGGTTATGCAAATTGCAGAGCAAACCACTTAAATGAAAATGAAGTAACAACGATAATTCATCAAAACGGCTATAGGCTTTGGGGAAATAGAACATGTTCAAATGACTCAAAATGGGCTTTTCTGTCAGTGAGAAGGACTGCAGATTTAATCAATGATAGTCTACTTCGAGCTCATTTATGGGCAGTTGATCGCAATATCACCAAAACTTATATAGATGATGTGATTGAGGGGGTGAATTCTTATTTGGCCAATTTAAAAGTACAAGGAGCGATTATTAGCGGAAAATGTTATGCAACTCCAGAGCTCAATACACCAACAAATATTGCAAGCGGGAAAGTATATTTTGATTTCGAATTTACACTACCATATCCGGCTGAGCAAATAACATTCAAATCTCATCTCGTAAATAATAGTGTAATAAGTTAGGAGAAAGCAAAGTGTTACCGAAAATACTGAGAAATTTTAACGTATTTGTTGATGGTAGAGGCTATGCAGGAAAAATAGATGAAATAACTTTGCCGAAGCTTACCATAAAAACAGAGGAGTACCGTGTTGGTGGTATGGATATTCCAATAAATATTGATATGGGCATGGAGAAGCTTGAAGCAGATTTCACTTTTTCTGAATACGATACAGAACTCTTTCGGCTATTTGGCTTGATAAATGGAAACTCGGTTTCTTTAACGCTTCGTGGAGGAATGCAAGGAAGTGGTAGCAATGATATTGAAGGAGTAATTATCAACCTCAGAGGAATATTCAAAGAATTTGATTTTGGTAACTGGAAACCTGCTGAAAAAGCAACGCTGAAGTGTACTGTAGCTGCTCATTACTATAAACTTACTATAGGTGGTAATGAATTAATAGAAATCGATGCTGAAAATATGATTAGAAAGATAAATGGCGTTGATCAAATGGCCTTGCTACAAACGATTCTAGGGATCTAATATGGTTGACAAAATTACATAAAAATGTTAAAATATAAGAAGTTGTAGGTATATAGTTAATATGGATTCTAAAGCTCATACAAATTCCATAGAGCAGCTAACTGGTTTACTTGTTAGTGTAGCACAATCTCAAGACAAGTCCGTTTTAAAGTTATTAACTGAATTAATGGAAGAAGAAATTGAAGATATGGAATTATCTAAGATTGCTGACGAACGCTATAAAGAAAAGAGGGTTAAACATCAAGATGCCTTCTGGGATTAAGCCTTACAATATAGACTATTCAGAATCTGTTATAAAGAAAGACATTCCGGCTCTTCCAGCAAAAGTAAAGTTAATGATTAAGAAGGCAATAATGGAGCGTCTAACAGTTGATCCAATTGGACTTGGAAAGCCATTAAAGCATAACTTAAGTGGACAACGTAGTCTACGGGTGAGTACCTATCGTATACTTTATTATATAGATGTACCAGAACATACAGTAGTTATTACTTCAATTGAACACAGAAAAGATTCTTATCAAAGCTAATCCTATTTATAGCACCATACAAAGAAATTAGTTATGTAAAAGCCGATATAGACTTTTATTTAATTAACTTTTTAAGGAGGAACATGCAAGCTATAACACTTAATAACCCAATAACAGTTGATGGAATTTCTGTCTCAGAACTTACTGTTAGACGTCCAAAAGTTAGAGATTATCTAGCTATTGAGAGACTTAATGGTAGTGATCTAAGTAAGGAAGTAACTTTGACTGCCAATTTGACATCAGTTGCAAAAGAAGCGATTGAAGAGTTAGATATTGCTGATTATGTGAAAGTGCAAGAGGTATTAAAGGATTTTTTTTCACCAGTTATTCAAAGGACTTGAGGTCAGAAGTATTAATGTTCAGCTCTGTTGTAGGGGGCGGGGTTGAGCAAATACTTGAAATGGAAATTAATGAATTTATCCTATGGAATGAAGCAGCGAGGAAGGTACAATGTCAACGTTATCTATAAAAATTGGAGCAGTCCTAGATGGCAGTTTCAGTACTGTAATAAAAGGAAGTAGCAGTCAACTTACTCATCTTGGTGAGAATATAAGAAAGCTTGACTTATCTTTAAAATCAGTATCAAAGTTTAAGCAGTTAGGTCATGATGTTTTGACTAGCAAGAGGTCATGGAAAGGCTTTGAAGATCAAGTAAAATCTTTAGCTAAACAAATGAAGGCAATAGAGAAACCGAGCAAAACTTTAAAAGCAGAATTTGACAAGGCCAAAACCTCTGCAATAAAAGCAAAAGAAGCATATTTGAAAAAGAGAGATGCTTTGCATTCATTTAATGAAGAAGTAAGAAAAAGTGGAAGAAATATTAAGTCATTAGTAAGCGACCAATATAAACTTGGCTCGTCCATTGAAGCGCTGAAAGGCAAGTATGGTAAGCTTGGATCTGCAATACGTAGTCACCAAAGTTTTTTAGCAAGCAAAGCACATTTTAAGTCACAAATTATAGAGACTATTGGGCTAGGGCTAACGCTTGCAGCTCCAGTTAAAGTTGCAATTGACTTTGAAAGTGCTATGGCTGATGTTACAAAAGTGGTAGATTTTAAAAAAGGAACGGATGAAGCAACTAAATTTGCAAAGAAGTTAAAAGAGATGTCACGTACTATACCATTATCAGCCGCAGAACTGGCACAAATAGCTGCAAGTGGTGGTCAACTTGGTATCAAGAAAGAAGATCTTTTTATGTTTACAGAAACAGTGGCAAAAATGTCTACAGCATTTGATATGTCTGCAGAGCAAGCAGGTGATTCTATAGCTAAACTCTCTAACGTTTATGGAATTGATGTTAGTAAAATGGAATACGTTGGTAATGTAATCAATCACTTATCAGATAACACTGCTGCCAAAGCAAAAGATATGGTTGAAGCTCTAGCAATAGTTGGTGGTACTGCAAAACAATTTGGTCTTGACATCAAGGAAACAAGTAGTTTAGTAAATGCCTTCATTAGTTTAGGTAAACAACCAGCAAAAGCTGCAACTGCTATAAATGCTCTACTTAGTAAACTTCAGACTGCTGAAGAACAAGGAGGGGATTTTAAAGCAGCATTAGAGCAAATGGGCATAACTGCAGAAGAAATAGTACAAAGAATAAGCGAAAACGGCGAAGAAGCATTACTCTACTTTTTTCAAGCTCTAAAGAAAATGGATAACCAGGAACGTTCTACAATCCTTATGAAACTTTTCGGTCAGGAATATCAAGATGATATTGCATTATTAGCTGGAAGTTTTAACAAATACGAAGATGCTATAAGGTTACTATCTGACACAGAAGAGTACAAGAGCTCGTTGCAGAAAGAATTTCAAAACCGTGTAGACACCACAGCCAGTAAATTACGACTTCTTCGCAACGCAATAGCTGAAGTTGGTATGAACCTGGGTTCAGTGATGCTGCCTACTTTAAAATCTATAGCTGAATTTTTACAAGAAAAAACTAGAAGCATAGCGTTATTTGCAGAAAAATATCCAACTTTAACCAAAGCAATCATGGGTACTGTAGCAGCCTTGATAAGTTTAAAAGTTGTAGCAGTGGGACTAGGATACGGATTTACATTGCTAGGAAGTACGATTTTTAGTCTGAAAGCAAACCTACTTGGAGTATTTTCATTTTTATCAGCTACAGTTTTTCCTGCAGTAGTAACAGGACTAAGAGCAGTAACACTCGCTATAATGAGTAACCCTATAGGACTTTTAATTACTGGACTTGTCACTGGCGCAGCACTTGTTATAACTAACTGGCAAAAGGTAAAAGACTTTTTCTCTAGCTTTTGGAAATCGATAATAAAACCCATAGAAGAAGCTTTTTCATGGATAGGTGAAAGTATATTTGGAAAAGTATTGGGAAATAGCCCACTGAAAGAGTTTGAAAAAAGAAAAACTGAAGTAAAAGCAGTGCACACTCCCCTAAAAAGTAATATTCTCAACAGTGGAAATCCTGTGCTAGGTAACAGTATAATTAAAGAATTTTCAAAGAGAAATAAAAATAGCTTCAGAGTCAAAAGCCTTATTGAGGAGAAAAAGTTTACAGAGAGCGATAAGATATTTGCAAGGAGTAAGTTTGAAAATAAAGAACAAAATAAAACTCAGAACATCACTAATAATTACACTATCAGCATTAAAGCAGAACCTAACCAAGATGTTCGTAGTCTTGCAGATGAAGTAATAAAAAGGATAAGAGAAAAGTCACGTGATGTTTTATTTGATACGGTAGAGACATTTTATTGATGCTATCTCTTGGTCCGTATAAGTTTGCTCCCACAAGTTTAAAGTATAGCAGAGAAAATCGTTGGAGCACGATTGAGTGTATTGAAAATATGCCACTATTACAAAATATCGGTCAAGGTGTAGAAAATATAGATTTAGAAGGAATGATTTATCTGCATAATCTCAACGTGCTAAATCAATTAAAGAGTGTGAAAGAAACTGAAAAACCACATATTTTAGTAGATAGTTTAGGTAATATTTTAGGACAATTCGTAATTACTAGGTTAGAAGAAAAGCAGATGTATTTTTTACCTAATGGACTACCAAGAAAAGTTGAATTTAGTTTGAGTTTAAAAAGCTATAGATGACTGTATACTATGTGAGTAAAGAAAATGAGATGTTAGATCTGATTTGCTGGAAACATTACGGATTTACTGATGGAGTAGTGGAATTAGTACTAGCAGAGAACTTAGGTTTGGCAGAATACAGAAGCTTTTTGCCTGTAGGATTAAAGATAAAGCTTCCTACTATTAAGAAAATAGTACAAAAGTCAAAATTAAAGGTCTGGGAATAAATGCAGCCAGATTTTATAATAGATAAATGTGAATCAATTAAAGATAGAGTTATATCATTGCACCTTACAGATGAATCAGGAATAATAGATGATGTAGTTGAAGTGTGTGTTGATTACAGGGATGAAGACATAGATATTCCGAATGAATTGAACATAGCACTAGGTTATAAGGAAATTGGAATCTTTCCAATGGGTATATATACAGTCAACGAAGTGACTATACAGGGTCCACCTAAGACTCTACTAATCAAAGCTCATGCAACAAATTTAAGAATATCTTTGAAGGCAAAAGTATCAAAAGAATGGCGCCAAATTACCATAGAAAACTTAGTAAAAGAAATAGCCCAAAAACATGGATATGGATACAAAGTCGCTGAGGAATTTAAGAATGTATTGATACCCCATATTAATCAGGCAGATGAAAGTGATATAAGTCTGTTAACAAAGATCGCAACAGAGCGTGAAGCAATGGCAAAATTAGCTGGTGGGTATATATTGTTTATTTCAAAGAATATGGCAAAATCAGCCACAGGAAAAGCTTTAGGAACAACGACTATTAGACCTCAAGATACAATTAACTGGAAAGTACATTTTACCGTACGTGATAAGTATAATTCAGTAGTGGCAAAGTGGCATAGCTATGAAAAGGGCGAAACTATTAAAGAAACAGTTGGTAGTAGCGAGCCAAGTTATATTATGCTGGAACTTTACTCTAATGCAGAGTCAGCGCTGAGTGCAGCAAATGCCAAGTTGAAACAATTGAAGCGTAAAAATGAAGCTTTAGATATAACTATGCCTGGTAATCCTCAAATTTTTGCAGAAGCTAAACTTAATCTTATAGACTTTAACCAAGCGGTAGATGGTGAATGGATAGTTAATAGAGCGGAGCATACTTTAAATAGCTCAGGTTACCTTACTATGTTGTCAGCATCTTTGAGTAAGTAATGTTAATAAAAAATGAGTAAATGATCTATTTAATATTAAAAAGATGTTGAATATGGATAAATTGGGTCAAGATACAAAAAACAAGCTGCATTTTTGGTGGCTTATAACAGTAATAGTATGTATTATTGCTACCTATTCCTACATGAAGGCAAAGGCTGCAGATAATTATAAAACGATATTACGCATTGCTTCTCAAAATTGTAACTTAGAGACTGTAAAATTCTTAGTAGAAAATCTATTAGATATTAATGTGCAGATCCCTAAATTAACAGCACTACATTATGCTGCAGAAGAGGGATGTGCAGAGGTTGTAAAATTCCTAGTAGAAAAAGGAGTTGATATAAATGCTACGAAATATGAAAGATGGACACCTTTACATGCAGCTACATATGAAGGCAAATTGGAGATAATTAGATTTTTATTAGACAAAGGTTCAGACCCTACCATTAGAGATACAGATGGAAAAACACCAAGGAAAATTGCTGTATTAAGATCACGGCATAATAAGGACAAACCTTATGATGAAATCATTAAGCTACTTGCAGAAGCAGAGGACCGATACGAATCAACAAAAAGTAATCACTAAAGCTGTAAGTTTTCTATAATCTGCATATAAATTTCCAAAACTATCCATAACAAGTTAATATTTTCACATGAAAAAGCAAAAAATCCCAATAGCGGTAATAATAACAATAGTTGTACAGACTGTAGGGTTAATCTGGTGGTTGGCAAAACTCGACCTACGTGTACATATCCATGATAAATTTATAGAAAAAAACCAAGGACTAATCGAAATAGTCTATCGACTTGAAGAGAGAGTGAAAAACCTCACTGAAGAAGTCAACGAACTTGAAGCTATTCACAAACATAAATAAATTTTACAGTGACAAAGTACATTTTATCTGTAGATGGAGGTGGCATTAGAGGGATAATACCTGCCATTATTCTAGCAGAAATTGAATCTAGGACAAAAAAGCCAATTTCCCAGATTTTTGATTTAATGGCAGGAACCTCAACCGGTGGGATTATTGTTGCTGGACTTTGTAAAAGCAATAAACTTCAATACTCTGCCAATGATTTGGTTGAACTTTACCAAGAGTATGGAGCATATATCTTTCAATCATCATTTTGGAGAAAATCAATTGCTTCTTGGCTGAGTGGTTCTCAGTACTCATATAGAAATATGGAATTTATTCTCAACAAATACTTTGGTGAAAGTACTATGGCCGATGTTGCGAGTAATCTACTACTCACCAGTTATGACATTCACAATAGTTGTGAATTTTTCTTCAAAAGTTGGAAAGAAAAAAACATTAAGTTGAAAGATGCACTCAGAGCTACAACAGCTGCTCCAACGTACTTCACACCAAAACGTCTGAAAATTAGCCAAACAGAGAGAGTATTGATAGATGGTGGAGTGTTTGCAAATAATCCAGCGGCTTGTGCATATGCAAGTGGTAAGAGGTTATTTCCAAATGATGAGATTATACTGCTATCAATAGGCACTGGTGGAACAGATAGAAGTATAAAGTATGCTAACTCAAGGAAATTTGGCAAAATAGGGTGGATCAAGCCACTACTGAATGTGATGTTTGCCTCTGGATTGGATTGCGTTGATTATGAACTAGAACAAGTAATAGACGATAAATATATAAGAATACAATCGCAATTGAAAGTAGCATCGACTGAGATGGACAATATTACACTCAAAAATATCAAATCTCTTCAGCAAGAGGCAAATGCAATGATAGAGGACAACCAGAAATTAATAGATAAACTTTGCGATTTCATATCTTAATTTATAACAAGCAAAATTCAACTGAGCCAAAAAAGTTGGTTAGCAAATTCTGCTGGTTAAATCATTAACTAACTTTACTTATATCTTAAACACATTCAATTTTCACACTCACCCAACTCATCAGCAGTTAGGCCACTTGCTCGCACAATAATATCAATAGCAACACCTGCCTTAACTAGATCTTTTGCAACCCTGATTTTCTCTGCTTTTTTAACTTTTTCTTTACCAGTTTGCATTCCTTCAGATAAAGATCTGGCTACCGTATCCAATAATTCTTGATCCTTAATTTTTTCGCATTTACCTACAAACCGCAAAATTGGCTCATTTTCACATTCTGTTAGTCCAAGAGCTTTAATGTTAACTGATAATGTCTTTGCTATCTTATATAATATTTCAATTGGAATGTCTGTATATCCTCGTTCATAGTCGTGTATTTCTTTAGGTGTTGAACCGATTTTATTTGCCAAGTCCTCCTGAGTGTATTCCCGTATTAATCTCTGCTCTTTTATCCTTTTCCCCACTTTGTAGAGTATAGAATCAGTACAAATTTCTTCCTCTATATCATCATATTCGTAAGTAGATAAGCGAGTCACTTGGGAAATAATATCAACTGAAACTCCTTCTTTCACTAGATTCTTTGCTACTTCTATTTTCGCTTCTTCTTGGCTAATTTTCTCGCTAATATATACAAACCTTACTAATGGATACAGCTTCTTGCGTAATTCCTGATCCTTAATTTCTCTATGTATTTTTGTTAGATAGACTATTTCTTTATCCTCATCTTCATACCAACTGTTTTCTCTTAGTACTGTTGGTCCTGGAAGTAGATCTATAACATTGACTGACAATGCTCCTGCTATTATATACGATTCTTTGATTGTAATAGCCTTGCACCCTAGTTCAAAGTTATGTATTTCCTTATGTGTTAAACCAATTTTTCTTGCTAATTTTGCCTGAGTATACCCTTGTACTATCCTACAACCTTCTATTTTTTTCCCTAGCTCGTAGCTTACTGAGCCAATATGCTCTGAATTATCATAGATAAATCCTCTAAAAGCTGTTTTTCCTACAGAAGCAAACATATATTCTATCACAAAAAAATCCACTATTGGCTAAGTTTTTATGAAATCACAAAAATTTCTCAATCATATAATTTGATAAGCCTGTCGTTTGCAAGATAATATCAACAGAAATTCCCTCTTTCACTAAATTCCTTGCAACTTCAATCTTCTTTTCCTCTCTGACCTTTTCTCTACAAACATGTATACCTTCAAATAAAGACTTGATTAGCATATCGCGTAATTCCCGACTCTCAATCTTTTTGTATTCTTCTATCAACTTTGATAGCTTTTCTTCCGCTTCACTATCCTCATCTGATTCGGGAAGTAGATCTATGATACTGATTGATAATACCTTTGCTATTTCATCTAACATTTCAAGTGAGACAGCAGCTCTCCCTTGTTCATACTCGTATATTCCTTGATTTGTTATGCCAACTTTATTCGCTAAATCTTTTTGTGTATATCCTCGTATCAATCTCCACTCTTTTATCCTTTGCCCTACTTTGTATGGAATGGGAATTTTGTTCTCCTCATACTCACCAATAGATAAGTTAGTTGTTCGAGAGATAACATGAGCAGAAACTCCTACTTTCATCAAACCCCTTGCTACTTCTATTTTTACCGCTTTTCTGCTTCTTTCCTCGCTCAAACGAATAAATTTGGTTAATAAATAAAATACCTTGCTTAATTCTTTATCTTTATAACCCTTTACTAAATTTAATATTTCTTCATCTTCAAAATATCTTTTTTCATTTGGTAGCGTCTCTCCACAAACTAGACCTTTAACATTTACTGATAATGCTTCTGCTATAGCATATAATTTCTTAATTGGAATTTTACGACTCCCTTTTTCATATTGCAGTATTGCCCAGTACTTTACACCAACCTTCTCCGCTAAATCCTTCTGAGTATACCCTCTCTCTAACCTCCAACTTTTCACTTTTTGCCCTACCTCACAGTCTAGACTTTTTTTCATACAAAGAACCATACATATAATATTTTCTACTATAGCTCAAAGGCTCCAGATATAATGGTAGACTCTGGAACCTTAAAATAAATGAATTAAAGCCCCCTAAAAGTTTCTTTACTATTTTCACGTACTTTATCTACCCATGAAGACAATTTTTCACTTGGGCTATCAACCTCCTTCATAAGCTGCTTGCTATTCCATATGCCACACCTCATAAAACTTCCCTTTTCTACTGCTTCTTTAAGTTTTACTCCAGCAAAAAGACAATTTTTTCCTATTTCTTCTTGTATCTTGTCAAAAGCATCTAATGTTTTAAGCTTAAGCATTAGGTGGAGAAGGGAGGAACTCTGTGCTTCTTCTTAGATATAAAATCTGTAGAGGAGATAAGAATTCCCTTCTCAAAAGTATAGGCTGGACGGTATCGTAGAAAGACCTGAATGGTTCTAATTCTGTATTCACAAGACTAGCCTTACTTTTCATTTTTAATGGTAACGTATGGGGTTATATATGATCAACAACTTTTTGGGCATAGATATATCAAAAGATCGCTTTGATGTTTTTCTCTCATTTATAAGCAAAAAAGGAAAGCGTGAAATTAGAAAAAGAAGCTTTAAGAACGATGATCATGGGTTTCAAAGTCTACTGAATTTTCTACACAAACATAATGTAGAAAAAGTAAAAACCTGCATGGAATCTACTGGTTGTTATAGCGAAGCACTGGCTGAATTTCTACACAATGCTGGACATTTTGTAAGTGTTGTAAATCCTTATTGCATAAAATCTTATGCAAGGAGTAAGCTGATACGACAAAAGAATGATCAGACCGATGCAGAAGTTATTGCTGATTATTGCCAAAGACAGGAACCTTCTAGTTGGACACCACCTTCTCCTGAAATGAAAAAATTAAAACATCTTTATCGTTGCTCAGTTGCGTTAAAAGATGAGTTAACATTAGTAAATAACCACTTAGAAAAAAAAGAGAGACTGCCTAAAGAAGTTGCAAATGCTTGGGAAGACCTTGCAATGAATATAGCTCAAAAAATAGAAACAATAAAAAACTCCGTACGTGAACTATTAAATCAACACAAAGAATTGTTGGAAAATTTTCAACTTCTATTGACTATTCCAGGCATAGGAGAAGAATCAGCAATAGCTATTTTAGCTGAAGTTTCTGATATAGAGGTTTTTAGAGATGCCAGGCAATTGGCAGCATATACAGGAGTTATACCACGAAATATGACGTCAGGTTCCTCTGTATATGCCAAACCCAGATTAAGTAAATCCGGTTCACAAACATTACGTAAGGCACTTTTCTTTCCTGCCATAGTAGCTAAGAATCACAATCCTATCATTATGAGCTTTTGCCAAAGATTAAAGGAAAAGGGTAAGCATAATATGGCCATCGTTGGTGCTGCAATGCGTAAGCTACTCCATATCATTTTCGGTATTCTGACATCCAAAAGTGCTTTTGATCCTAACCATATCAAAAACTACAGGGCTAGGAGGTTGACTGAAGGTTTAGTACTTTAAAATCAAAAATGCTTCCTATCTATCTTATGTAAAGTGGTATCTTACACAAATTTATTGAATGTTGTTGGTTAGTGGATATGTTGATAAGTAAACTTCATCTGTTTTGTGCGTATAAAACTAATTTACTTATCAACATATCCACTAACTATAATCTGTGTACTGTTACACAATTGGAAGTATTTTTTGATTTTATGATGCAACTTGGGAAATTTTTATAATTTTTTTGTTGACTAACAAGACGGTATCTCCTCTTTGTTGTAGTTCAGCCCACATTTCCTTGTTTTCTACTCTTACTTGTACTTGATCATATTTTTTTACATCATGGTACAATATAATATCTAGCTTACCAATGCTTGTAGGAAATTCTAATATAATAGAGCTTTCATCTGACATATCGATATAGTTTCTTATACCTCCCTTCTCACTTTTAACCTCAACTGCATCATTGCCAATTTTTAAAATATTACTTCCTAACTCTCTCAGTATTTTGGCTACCTCTACCTTGCTATCCCCAGAAAATTCTATATACGATGTTGTATTATCTATCTCAACATCTATTAATTCTCCTTCTTGCACAGCACTTTCGCCAGCTTTCTCTAGTTCTTCTAGTCTCTCATCTATCTGTGGCTGAACTTCTGGTTGTAGCTCATTATAGATTTCACCTATCAATTTATTCTCCAATAAAGTATCATGAAACTCTGCACCGTTTAGCATTAATTTACGTATTAGCTTTTTACGATCAGCCTTATCAAATTTATGAAAATGTGTGCCCAGTATCACATATTCCGCGAGGCTCCACTCTCCATCATTACATGCATTTAGCCTTGCTCCAGAAGCTAGTACTTTGTCTATAACTTTGTGCAATTCATTTACATTCTTTGTCTCTACCACTTCACTTTTAAACCAGCTCAAAGTTCCACTTTCACCTGCACTCGGCTTTATTTTTTTCAAAGCTGAAGCAAATGGATTCAACCCTTCTGGATAATCTGCTTGATTGCTTACAGGTTTTGTGCCATAAACATAGTCAAATCCTTTCCCATAGTTGATTTTGTTTTCGCGAACTTCTCTACCAGGGAAAGGTGCTATTTCTTCAGGCTTTTTAGCCTTATTAATTTTGCTTATAAAGGTGGATTGCTCCTTAGTACGACCAATTCCTACAATAGCATTTAACACCTCACCTTTTGATAATCTATCAAGATCAATGTTTAACTCGTAAGTACCTCCTTCTTGATCATCAAAAGGTACAATTATTTTATTACTCATATTAGCCTCCGCTATTAAATATACTTTACTAAGTCTACAACTGACTTTATTACTTTATAATTAATTTAATATATACTTTCTCATTAATTATAAGTAATGATTAATGCATTTGCAAATACTTTCTTCATTCAAGTAGTTAAACAACTCATGAAAATCTTCAAATATCTGCTTTATAACAGTCCTTGCTCTTTAAAACTAAAATATCCAACACTTGTAATGATAATGTGATCCAGTAACCTAATTCCTATAGTCTGACAAGCTTTAGCCAAGTCTTTAGTTACAGCTTCATCCTCATCAGATGGCTTTAACCTTCCTTCTGGGTGGTTATGCGATATTATTATTGACGTCGCTTTTCTTATTAATGCCTTTCTTGTTACTTCTCTTATGTAAAAAGGTACCTTATCCACTGTACCAGTAAACACTTCTTCCCCCTTTAAACGGCACTTTTGATCAAAATATATTATTTTCATCTTTTCCTCCTCTGAATAACCAATACTCACCCTCAAATATTTTACGATGGTTTCCAAGTTATCCATTACAGGTCCTTTCTTTAACTCTTCTCTTGGTACCCTCTTTGCAGCTTCCTTTAGGCATAAAATTACTGCTACTGTAGAGTCAGTTATCCCTTCTATAGTTTTCAAGTCATCTATTTCCTGGCCTAGAACTCCTCCTATTCCAAAATTATCTATTAGCTTTCTAGCAATAACTCGAGCTTCTTCCCTGTCATGCACTGCACTTAGAAACGTTTCTATTACTTCACGATCAAGTAGTGCTTTACCGTTGCTTTCTAATGCTCTGAATTCTATTTCTTCTCTACGATCTTTCTTATTATTCATAAAAATTACCCTTCACTAATAACAAAATGTTTTTATATATTTACTGCTGTTTTTTTGTCAGCATTGGCATAAAGCCATAGCTTTTGAGTGAAGTCAAATCAATTTTTCAATCTTTTTTACTTATTTTTTCATCAAAAAGTAAAGATATTAATAGATACTGATTTTTTTATTTTAAATTTGTTGAATTTCGTCTAAAGAGATGCCTACTGTTTTTAAAATAATATTGATAGAAATTCCTTCCTTAACTAAATTCTTTGCAATTTTCATCTTTTCTACTTTCTTCACTTTCTTTTTGCAAATTTGTATGCTTTCAAACAGAGATTTTATTAGTACATTACGTAGTTCTTGGCTTTTAATCTTTTTGTATTCTTCTATTAACCTTGATAGTTCCACTTCACTATTCTCATTTTCTCTTGTTTCTGGAAGCAGATCTGTAATATTAATTAATAGTACCTTTGCTATTTCATCTAACATTTCAAGTGAAACAGCAGCTCGTCCTTGTTCATATTCATATATTCTTTGATTTATTATACCCACTTTACTTGCTAAATCTTCTTGAGTGTATCCTCTTCTCAACCTCCATTCTTTTATTCTTTGACCTACTTTATACGGAATGGAAATTTTTTTCTCATCATTATCATATTCATCAATAGATAAACTGGTCGTTTGATAGATAACATGAGCAGAAACTCCTTCCTTAACTAAACCCTTTGCCACCTCTATTTTTACTGCCTTTCCACTTTCTTCCTCACTAATACGGATGAATTTAGTTAATAAATAAAACGTCTCACGTAATTCTTGATCCTTAATCTCTTTATGTCTTCTTACTAGATTTAATATCTCTTCTTCCTCATACCTTTCCTCATTTGATACTTCTTGTCCGCAAGCTAGATCTCTAGCAGTTGTTGATAATGCTTCTGCTAATTCATATAATTTCTTAATTGAAATTCTGCGTGTTCCTTTTTCATATTGCAGTATTACCTGATATGTTGTTCCGATTTTTTTTGCTAAATCTTTTTGAGTATACCCCTTTGCTATCCTACAACTTCTTACTTTCTGTCCTACTACTTTATAATATAAAAAATTAGAGTAATTATTCTCTTTTTTCACATTTTATACTCATAATCAGAAGAGCCGTTACGTATACTTAATTGGGAACCTTTTTGACAAACTGAACTCATCTCCTTTCAAACAATTTTTCTATATCACTTAGTTTCATTTCTATATACGTTGGTCTTCCGTGATTGCATTGCCCAGCATACGGTGTTTCCTCCATTTGTCTCATCAACTCATTCATCTCCTCCAACTTCATTTCCCTTCCAGCTCTAATTGACCCATGGCACGCAATGGTAGCTAGTATCTTGTTCACTTTTTCTTCTATAGGTAGCGTATCTCCTATCTCCATTAATCTATCAACTATATTCATCACCATCTCTTTCACATTTATTGTTCCTAAAATTGCAGGTATTTCTTTCACCCTTACTTTATCTTCTGATTCTATTTCAATACCAAAACCCATTTCGAAAAGCTTATCTTTATACATTTCAACCATCTCCATTCCTGCTTGGTTTTTAATCTCAACTATTTCAGGAAGAAGAAGCTTTTGCCTTTTTATGCTTGATTTTTGTTTTAAGCACTCATAGATCAACCTCTCATGAGCTGCGTGCTGGTCTACTATAATTAATTTGCCTTTAGCCTCAGCAACAATGTAAGTATTGTAGACCTGACAGCGTGCATATCCCAGAGGATAATCCTCTATTAAATCAATTTGCTTCCTTTCTAAAACCATCGTTCCCTTTTGGGGTGGAGATTCTCCATATTTAAACGTTTCTGGTAAGCTTTGCCTTCTTTCATCTGGTGCATTGAATTCTTTCATTAGACGATTTTCTAAAAGACTTGGTCTCTTTTCATAAAACTCTTTTTGATCTTTTTTCTCTTGACTATCAACCTGCTCTTGGCTTTTACTATCATTAAAAATTAGCTCCTCTTCAATACCTTGATCACCCGCTGCAAATCTCGTTGATAGTGTTTTTATTATCCCTCTTCTCACTATTTCATATATTAGCCTTTTATTCTGAAATCTTACTTCCGATTTATTTGGATGCACATTTACATCTACTTGGTCATATGGTACTTCTAAATGCAACACTGCAAAAGGATACCTATTGTTTGGAATAAAATCGTGATACGCATATCTAATTGCACCAACAAGTAGATTGTCTTTTATTGGCCTTCCATTAACAAACGTATAAATCTGAGTTGAGTTGCCACGATTGACATTAGGTTTACAGATGTGTCCCTTAAGTTTGATGCCTTCTTCTTCCTCTTTAACTTCCAGTGAATTGCTTTGAAATTCTTCTTCTATTTCACATAATCTGTTGAACAGCGAAGTTTGCTTAACATATTTTAAGAGCTTTTTATTACCAGAAGTGAGAGTAAACCCAATACTATAATTAATCATCGCTAAGTTATTCACAATATCAACAATACTTTGTGTTTCTGCCCTTTCGGTTTTTAGAAACTTTAGTCTATTTGGTGTAGCAAAAAATAAGTCACGAACTTCAATATATGTACCTTGCAACAAAGAACAAGGGGTAATCTCTCTTATTTTTTCTCCTCCCTCATACCTTATAGACCATGCTTCCTTTGCTCCACTTGCCTTAGACGATAATTTCATTCTGCTTACTGCTGCAATTGAAGGTAAAGCTTCTCCCCTAAACCCAAGGTGCTTGATTTCTATTAACTCACTATCGCTTAATTTTGAAGTGGCATGCCTCATAAATGCTAGTTCTAAGTCGTCCTTTTCTATTCCATTTCCATCATCTGTCACAGTTATAAGGTTACGTCCACCACTTTCTATTTTGATCTCTATCTCTGAACTTCCAGCATCTATTGCATTTTCTACTAATTCCTTTACTACACTCGCTGGCCTTTCTATTACCTCTCCCGCTGCTATACGATTTATAGTTTTTGTGTCTAAAAGAATTATTGCCATAACACTCCCTCCAATCTATGAAACTTAGAGCTCCCTCTATTTTTTTGTGATTTCTTGATCTCACAATCTCTATATTTTAGCTTTTTAGATTCCTTTCTAGCAAGTCTATCTGCCTCTTCATTATAGGTATTACCACTGTGAGCTCTAACCCACTTCCAATTAACATCATGCTGTAAAGCAACTTCATCTAGCTCCTGCCATAATTCCCTGTTCTTTACTGGCTTTTTATCAGCTGTCTTCCAACCATTTGTTTTCCACTTGTTGATCCATCCTGTTATACCTTGTTTAATATACTGACTATCAGTGTGTACAATAACTCTGCAGGAAATTTTTAACATCTTTAGCCCATTAATTACAGCCTTTAGCTCCATCTTGTTATTTGTTGTGTTCTCTTCACCTCCAGAGATACGTTTTTTGATAAAGACACTTTTATTTTCATACATTACCACGGCTGCCCATCCACCAGGCCCTGGATTTCCATCCATCTGTATATATTATAACCTTCTTTTTTTCGCCCATACTTACAGGATATAGATTCAACGTAAATTTGCTACCAAAATATGTTGATATTATTTTTTGAATATTTTAAAATATAAGGTGTGAGAGATGGACAAACCTGTCCTCACGATGTTAGGTAAATCGTAATTGAGCTTTTAGGCTCGTATTTTTATTAGGAGGTTAGTCTCTCACACTGAAAATAAATATTTTTAAGCTCTTAATAGCTCATCAATTCATTTGCTGGGGTTTTAAGGCCTTTTATAAGGCAACTATAAAAAGATGATATCCCCTCTTTCATCTAAAGCCTTAAATGCAATTCTCAGATGATCTCTGACAGACGTTTTTTCATCAACACATTTAAAACAATAAAAAGATTGAACATTTCCTCACAATTGTGTATAATAATTAATGCTTTTTATCTTACTTTCTCATGGCTCTTTCGAAGTTTCTTGATGCACGCAATGATTATGCCTTTAAAAGAATATTTGGCACTGAGAAAAACAAAGATATTCTCATTCATTTCTTGAACGATATTTTAGGCTTTACTGGCTTAGCTGCTATTCACGATGTTGAATTCTTAGCTACCATTTTAGACCCTGAGATTGCCGCTAAAAAGCAAAGTATTGTCGATGTTCTTTGTAAAGACTCTCAAGGTTCAAGATACATTATAGAGATGCAGTTCACTAAGACCAAAGGCTTCGAAAAGCGTGCTCAGTATTATGCTGCTAAAGCCTACTCAAGTCAAGCAGATCAAGGTGATAATTATCATAATCTCAAGGAAATTATCTTCATAGCCGTTGCTGATTGTATTATTTTTCCAGATAAAGCTGAGTACAAATCTAATCATGTCATTTTAGATCAAAATAGCTTTGAACATGACTTAAAGGATTTTTACTTCGTATTCATAGAACTACCAAAATTTACAAAGACAAAAGAAGACCAACTAGAAAATATAGTAGAAAAATGGTGTTACTTTTTTCGCTATGCAGGAGAAACAAGGGAAGAGGATCTAGATAAGATAGTTGGTAGTGACGTAATAATAAAACGAGCTTATGAAGAGATGAATAAGTTTAATTGGTCAGAAGAAGAGTTACTAGCATATGAACAAATGAAAAAACGCATAATGGATGAGGTAGCTGCTTTAGCTCAAAAATTTGACGAGGGCCTTAGGGTTGGAGAAGAAAGAGGCATCCAAATCGGCCATGAAAAAGGTAAAGCGGAAGGTATTAAAATTGGTGCAGAAAAAGGTAAGGAAGAGGGCGAAAAACAAGCTAAAATAGCTGTGGCCAAAAACCTACTTAAGGCTGGCGTGTCTGTTGACTTAATAGCTGAATCTACAGGCCTTTCTCAAGCTGATATTTCACAGCTCAAGGAAAAAGCTTAAGTACTGTAGCTCCCTTAGAGCGCTTTTCAACTTATTATACTTCTTTATCCATTAGTCTAATATATTAAAGCCTACATCTAACTCTTCTGCTATTCTCGCTATGGCCTATTTGATTTTCTCACCAATTCTACGCATCAGTTAAGTGCAAAATAGATGATATTTAAATATAAAAAATGTTTTTCATAAAATTTTTCTTGTCCTTGATAATTTTAGTGTTGCTATTTGATTCTAACTTTTGCATAATGCAGCAAATATTTTTATATAGGAGGTACAATGCCAAGATGGACAGATCGCCATGCTACAATACTTAAGAAATTACAGGATATCATTAAATATTCAGATTCTAATATTGCTGCCGGAAGGCGTTTAGCTATCGAAAAATGGGTAAAAACCTATACTGGAGAAGTAGAATATCTTAAAGATGATGAACTACAATTCTTATACAACGTATTTCGTGATGAGAATTGTTGGTCAGGTACAAGGTTAAACACTGCTACTCTAGGAAGAATGTTAACTGAAGAAAAAATAGGTGAAATAAATAATCCACTTTGTAGATATAATATGGCATGCAGGTACTGCGTGACAGATAAGATTCCTCAGCTTTTTCAGGAACAACTTGAGTCTTACAAAAGTGGCTTCTCTTCTGAAGAAGTAGATGATGATGGCAGGCCTGCAACTAACAACCGCAAATATGTTAGAAATGAATTGTTAAATGCTATGAATAGTGAAGATCCTGTACTTAGCTTTTGGATTGATAAAAAATCTGGAGAATTTAAAAAGCATGATAATGCGGTAGAGGGTTTTAATAAAGCTGTGGGATTTAAATGGAGTGAAGGAGTAGAATACTTCCATCGTCGTATAAATCAGGAAAGAAAGAAAAAGATTGATAACCTGATGGTTAAAGCTGTTGCTAATTTATCTGCTATTCAAGCTAACCATAATGTTGCTACCGTTTTAGATTTTCTTCTGCATGAAATAATCACTGATCCAATAAAGCATAAATTACTACTTGAGTTACCAGATAAAGGCAAAGGAGCTATGTATCAGCCTCTTAGCACATTAATACAGTGTGGTTTCGTTGATACAGTTCAAGATGTAATAAAGCACTTATCTCAGGAAAAGGTTTTAGTGTCTGAAGAGAAGAAAATACTTTCACATTGTGGTTACGCGTTTCTCCTTTCCTCGCTTTCAAATTCGATGTTAGAGGATCCTGAGATAGATATTCAAATTAAGGCAAGAATGATTATTGTGAATCTTTGGAAATGCGATCTTTTTGATGAGCATAAAAAAGCTGTGGTTAAATTTTCCAAGAACATAGATCCGATAACAGATGTGCTTGCAGGGTTAATTGTTGATTGGCAACGTGATAATAGCAGTAATAAAATTGTAAAGAAGCATGAAGTGCTGGAAATTTTGCAATTTGTCAAAGATTTTTGTTCAGATAAGGATTTAAAATTATTTAAAGATGGTATCACTAATGATCTAAAAACGGTTTATGTGTCAGGTATGAAAGATGGTATCGACTATAGCAGGGTAGCAGAGGGATTATTTTCTCAGCTAGGGAGGTCTGCACATTTGTCTCCTGAAGGTAGTGGTTTCAGTGATCCACAGACCGTGTTAGAAAGTGCTGGTGTTAGTGGTGTGTCTAGTCGTAGTTATAATTAGGAGTGTTTATGCGGAATGATGATGAAGATACTGAATTAATTCAAGATTTGTTAAATGGAGATTGTGATGAGCTAAATAGAAAAGTTGGACTTTTTTTAGACCAGTGTCCATCTTTTTTACACTCGGTTGGTAGGAGTCGTTTTTTTCCTGCATTCTTTTTCGGCATGTTTGCTACTGCATTTGATTCTGGTATTATAGATTTTGACCCTGGTATTGCAAATGGTGAAAGAATTTACTTTCGTTTTGATAACTATAATAATGGGAAAGGAAATCTAAAAATTGCTGTTCTAACTAATGACGTAGATGAAGATGGCATAAGAATAGTAAGATGCTACACTATTGCTGATAATGAGAACAGTCCTGGATCAAGATTCAGTGAAGAAGAAAGGCTATGGGTAGAAGAGAATCAGTTACAGCACTTACAGGAGGATCTGGCTTGGGAAGAGTATAAAATATTTCAGCGGGGAGAAGAGTGTGTATTTTTTCCTCAAGGAAGGGATTTTGATGGAAATCATGCATCTCCCATCAATAATTTTAGAGAAATTGTTCCAATCATGCAGCAAGGCAACTTATTAGATCGAGTAAATGGGTTAGCAAATAATAACAGTCTAGAAGTAAGAAGAGACATTAGAAGAATTTTACAATACATCGTCAATGTCTACGATGAATATCGCCAAGAATTGAATTTTGATAACGAGTCTGACGATCATGGTTTTTTATCCGGATTTTTATTAAATTTTAGGTACCGCGCTATGGCTGATATCTACCTAGAATTACTTATAGGTAGAGGATATGCAGATATTACTTTGCTTGTGCGTGGTCAGGAAAAATTAAATAATTCAGTTCCCATTATAATTGAACTCAAAGCAGGTCAAGAACACGCTGGACAAGCATTGGAACAAGCTAGGGGTTATGTTAGAAACTGTCCTATTTCATCTGTATCTGTTCATACCTCGTCAAGAAATGCTGTTTGTGTAGGGCTAAACTTTAACCATAATGCTCAACGTCTGCAGCTTGGTACAGAACACTTTCTAGAGCAAGAACCTTCTTTGGTAAGAAGATTACTTAATCCTACTGAGGGAGAAGTTGCAAGAGATGTAGAAAATTATTTATTGTATCCAGCCTCTTGCACACGTGCAGTACCTGGTTCTAATCCATTTTCCTACACATCTAGGTTTGCGTTTGCAAATATTGCATTTGAAAAAGGTACTGCTCGGATAGGGGGAAATTTGGTAAGAGTAACAAAATACCTATTCAATTACCATAATGACGATAGAATGTTATATCCAGTAAGACAAGGGGCCTCAGGAGTAAATGTTCGAGAACGCGCTCTGACAATGGTTTTGTTTGCACTAAGTATTAACTCACTAGTTGTACTTAACATCCGTCGAATGTTGCGTCACCAGTTTCCAGTAATGGCCTTAGATTTATCACGTCCACATTGGCAAGGTGCTAGAGTGCGTGAAGTATTGTGTGAAATGGTTGATGATAATCCTCAAATAAACGTTATTTTAACACCATTTCAGTCACCTGATGATTATTCAAGAAATCGTGGGCATTTCCACGGTAATCTTTCACGAATAGGTGGTGTTGGACAGGTACACGCAGCTGCAAGTGTAATGATGAATACCGGCTGGCAAGATGTCAATAGGCATACGGAATTATTTCAGGAAATTTCTAATGTGTTGTTTCCATTGTTAGAGCAAAATGCTATACAACCATTAAGGCAAGGATTGGTAACAAGTGAAGCTGAATTTCAAGCTGTATTACATGGGTTATTTTATACTCTTGGCAATCCTGCTAGAGTAGTTATTGAGTTTCAATTAGAAAGAGGTGGAAGAATAGATCTAGTGTTGTCAAGATTTGTGGAAAGAGATGATACTCATCCAATTGGGATAGAGCTAAAATTTGCTGGAACTGCAGGGCAGGTACGGCAAAAAAGTGCAGAAGCGAATCGACAATTACAACGATATACACAATGTGGAGGATGCGAACGTATTACTGATGGAGATCAAATGGTTTTATCATATGCTGTATTCAATAACGGTGCACGAGGACCAGATACTCTAATATCAGTTAGGGATGTTCTTAACGTAAGAGATAACTTAGGACAGTTTTACAGATGATCTTTTATCAATGGAAGTGCTCAGGGTTTGGATGTACTTATAGTGAAATATACATATTAAGTCCAGTAGAGTGTAGGTAAGGTTGAAGGAAGAAAAATAAGATTCTTTGAAGAATAGGGTTTATTTTATGTCTTCTTAAGCTAAAGCCAGCCTTATCAGGTCAAATAAATTTACTGACAAAAGATTTGCCTAATTTAATACCTATTAGCAGCGTGGTAGAAAGTGGTCACGTAGGCAAAGTCGTAATGCTAAGATAGGTTAAATATATAATTTGTCTAGTTTTTAGTACTTTATGCAAAAAGCTGAAAATTTGAACAGCTATCTATTTTTACTATAGACTTACCTCAATTTTTCTTTCTCATATCAAATGAATTAATGTTAATTTAGTAATATATTTTACTAAAAATTTAAATAAAATAACTATTTCCAGTGGTTAAAATCAAGGAACGTGAGAAGTTTTTTCTTTGGAATGCGTTGGTCTACCATGTGTACCGTACGAACTTTTTTATACGGTAATTTTATTATATGCTAAAACTAACCACATTAGCCCATTTCACCCACATCTACATATGAACTATTTTGCCTAACTTTGTTGCAAAGATTTCAAAATTCTATTTTCGTAACTCCATTTTTACGCAACTTGTTCTCAAAAATATACGATCTTTTTTGAAGGAGTAAACAATTGAATTCTTTATAACACTAGCTAGCATGGTATCCTCACTAAAATATTTTTTGAAAAAGTTAATTGACTTATAAATAATTCTTTACTAATACTGGCATGTATTTGTTTATTCTGCTAAAGTTGCTCCATACAGGTTTGCTGTAAAAACTTCAGCAGTTTCCGTACTCCTTTAAAGCATCGCATAAGATTTTATGCAATAAGGATTTACAACACTTACAAAATGTCCAGCATTGTGTAGAAATTCAGCCAGTGCTTCGCTATAACAACCAGTAGATTCCATGCAGGTTTTTACTTTTTCTACATTATGTTTGTGTAGAAAATTCAGTAGACTTTGAAACCCATGATCATCGTTCTTAAAGCTTCTTTTTCTAATTTCACGCTTTCCTTTTTTGCTTATAAATGAGAGAAAAACATCAAAGCGATCTTTTGATATATCTATGCCCAAAAAGTTGTTGATCATATATAACCCCATACGTTACCATTAAAAATGAAAAGTAAGGCTAGTCTTGTGAATACAGAATTAGAACCATTCAGGTCTTTCTACGATACCGTCCAGCCTATACTTTTGAGAAGGGAATTCTTATCTCCTCTACAGATTTTATATCTAAGAAGAAGCACAGAGTTCCTCCCTTCTCCACCTAATGCTTAAGCTTAAAACATTAGATGCTTTTGACAAGATACAAGAAGAAGAAATCCGCCTATTTGTTTTTGCAGAGGGTCGTGAAAAAAGAACCGAAGATCAACTGCAGCAAGATATGGAGAACATAGTTAGGCAATTAAAGTCGAATGTAACTAAGGTTCTAATAGGGAGAGAAGTACTTGGAGAAGAGGATCAAAAATGGAAGTTTAAGGTCTTAGTAGAACATAAAACAGGTAACGATACACCTGAAATCAGAGGTTTCAAAACAATCGGTTGCAAAGTAGGTGAAAATTTGGAAAGCAGAGTAGCTGATTTAGCTACGGGTAATTTCGAAGATAGTAGAGGGGGTATTAAAGAAATAATCAAAGAGGCCAAAGGGCTTTACTCTGATCTTAAGGAAAAAAATCTCATACAAAATAGTGATAAAGAAGCAGCACAGCATGGGTTTATTAGTGGTATGTTGATGAACTTCCGTTATCGCTATAACTTAAGGTTATACTTGGAATTATTAACAGGAAGGGGTTATAGTGATATTGTATTGCTTGTGAGAGGAAAAAGTCGCTCTTGGACGGCTATTCCAATAGTAATGGAATTAAAAGTAAATGATAATGTGGAAAATGCATTAACAGAAGCATCGAGTTATGCTAGAGGATTACGTCGTAACAAAATGCGCTTATTAACAAACTCCGAGTATGCTATTTGTATGGGTGTTAACCTTAATGAGCAAGAGGATTCGTATATAATTTCTAATAAACCATCTCAGATAAAAAGAAATGAAGAGCCTTTTGTGCAGTCCTTACTTGATATAGTTTATAGTGATGAAAAGTGCAAGGATAAGGAGAGTCAAGTAAAAAATCTGTTAGGGCAATTATACTATACATTTCCTTCAGAGCAATATACAAGATATTACTTAAGTCGTTTTTTACTTGGTCAATTGTCTTTATTAAAGAAGCCTAAGAAAGCAGAAAGTATGAGTGTGTACTTATTTAACCATTCAGGAAAAGATATAAAAGGAAGAGATATAGAGGGACATCTTACTACATATATAGTTGTTGTCAAGGGACAAGATAATCGAAACAGGGTGCTTATTTTTCATATACAGGAAGGTGGTACAGATAGATTTCAGTATAACAAATATTCGTTTTATAAAGAAGTATTAAGTAAAATTGGTTTAACAGAAGTTAAGTGTCAAGATTTAATTGAAGTATACATAAACGGCTATAAGGAAACTGGTCCTAGTCAATCGGCGCTTTCACCCGGTCTTTTTTATGAGGGTCAGAACTTAGTAAAAATTGAGAATAAAGATCCAACAGAATATTTTGAAGGGTTTCATAATGAGATACAAAGGACAAGATCTAGCACGCTTCAGAATAAGTTCAAAGGAAGTGTAGAATCGGTCAATCTGATACCCAAGTTGGCTAATAAGTTTAAAGAAGCAATAGATTATCAATATACATGGTTGGGGGAAGAAATAAAACAAAAGAAAGGGCAGCTAGGAAATGACAATAAGTTTGGCTTAGGTGCATACAAAAACTTATTTGATACGATTAAAGAATTAATGTGTGATAAAGATGGAATACCTAAGCAAGGTTTTGTATCAATGATTGGTAGTGAAAGTATGTTTAAAGCTTTTTTAGACGGGCTATTTACCGGACTAAGTGATTTAGATAGAGATAGGGTAATTGCTGTACTTACAGAGTTTCAGGTGGGAGAGGGGAAGAGGGTTGATATGATGATGCAAATTATAGATAACAAAAATCCTGATGAAAATAAGAAAGCAGGAGAGCTAAAAGAATCTATTTCTATGGGGTTTGAGCTAAAATTCTCCGA
Organism: Wolbachia endosymbiont (group A) of Sphaerophoria taeniata; assembly: GCF_947250735.1. Taxonomy (NCBI): domain Bacteria; kingdom Pseudomonadati; phylum Pseudomonadota; class Alphaproteobacteria; order Rickettsiales; family Anaplasmataceae; genus Wolbachia; species Wolbachia endosymbiont (group A) of Sphaerophoria taeniata. The sequence goes on along the minus strand of NZ_OX366344.1, from coordinate 94,935 downwards.
AAAGAAGGGTGGAGACGATGAAAAGCTAGGAGAAGCAGATAGGCAGATAGCAGCAGGGTACGCAGAACGTCGAAATATCAAATCAATAACAGAGGGTAAGAATGTGGCGTTTATCGGGGTCTCTTTCAATAAGAATGCCGGTAGTAAAGATAAGTTGATACTATTAAGTGAAAACATTATTCTTGCTGGTGTTCCACACAGTTCAACAGATGTAAGTCTTAGAAGTCAACTGTCTGAATTATCGTTACAAAATCCTCAGCTAAGTACATTTACTGAACAGTTGAGAAATACCCTTCTTTAACTACAGGGTGGACACGGATTTAATAGTTTGAAAGTTTGCGTTAAAGACAATCTATAATAAAAGTGCAAGGTATCTAAAATGTTTTTAGGGGAATATCACACCAAGCAGCGTCACAAAAAATTTGTTTATTGACTCTTTCTAAAGTTGTAAAACAGTGCACACATTTGTAAGAACAAGCTGCGTAAAAATAGTATCATAAAAATAAAAGCTTGAAATTATTGCAACAAGGCTGAGAAAATTAGTTCATATCTAAATATGGAAAAAGTTGGCTAATATAGCTGTTTTTATGGTATAGTAGAATTATTATATAGAAAGGTTCACACGTGTCATTTGGTAGACCAACACATCCCAAAACGAACAGTTCTCACGAGAGGTGGTTTTAGTTGCTAAAAATGGTTGAATAATTTAAATTTTTAGCAAAATATGTCACTAAGTTAGTGATAATCTATGTTTGGGATAACAGAAGAAACAAGTTAATTTTTGGAACATACATTTGAAACAACTCTTAATAGGAATTAAATATTTTTGATGTATTTTATGGTTTTTCCGATTAAGTAAGTGACATGACAGCTAGTATAGAATTTAAAGATAATCAAGGCAATCAGATATCAGGTTTAAACGATATTAAAATTATAACCTTAAGCGACGGTTTAGGTAATGAATATACTTTAGATGCACGTGGTGATCATCTTAAATTAAAATATATACCAACTAATAAGGATAAAGAAGAGGAGTATACAATAAAAAGTTTAGCAGAGGCTCTCGGAAGTTTGCTGAATGTAAAAAATAGTAGTGGTAAAACAGTGCTTGAAGAAAAAGTATCAGAACAACCTATAGTAGAAGCGATAATGTATGCAAAAGACGACAGTAATAACAGAATTTGTGATACTGTACTAGCTAATACTTTTGCTAGGAAAGATGATACGTCTAGCTATATAAGTGACAAATTAAGCAAAAAAGCTGACAAAGTTGAATTAGATAAGAAAGCTAATGCTGATAGTGTATATACCAAGCAAAATATAGATGACAAATTGAAAACTAAAGTTGATATTGATAATGTATATACTAAACAAGCTATAGATACTGAATTAGCAACTCGAGTTAACGCTGATAGGGTATATACCAAGGAAGAAATGGATAAGAAACTGACAGTCAAAACTGATACTTTCTCTACATATACTAAGCAAGAGGCAAATGAGAGATTCTTCCCGATTGCAAAACATCAGGAGTTAGCAAGGGAGATACTAGGCAAGCGCATAGACGGAAGATCAGTATTAGTGAATGAGTTAGGAAAGGCTTTTGATGAGCAAGCAATTTGGTATGGTAATAATAACGATCAAACAGCAAAAGATTTCTTGGCTGAAAAAGGTAATTTTGCTAAAATTAATGGCTCCAATATAATGATCCCGGACTTTGTAGAAAAAATACTAGATGCAACAGAAGATATAGGAGAAGGCAAAAAGAAATCAGTTTTAGTAGAGAAATTGGGCAAATTTCTTGATCAAATTGATGATAATGATAAAACATATGACGGTAAGACAGCAAAAGATTTCCTAGGTGAGAAAGGCATGCAGGGACCGAGAGGGGCAGATGGTCCAGCAGGTAAAGATGGAACAAGCACAGCACCTAATTTAGTAGCTCAAGAATTGATTACTAATCAAGCAGATGCACTAGGACAAGCGGTTCTGGGGGCAAAGGATGATGAAAATAGAGAAATCTTAGTAAATAGTCCTATTTTACAGGAAGGCATAGCGAAAAAATTAAAAGAAAATCCTGAAAAGGTAATAGGTCCAAAAGGGGACCCTGGTCGGCTTTGTTGCATCGCTCAAGTGAAAAGAACTGGCAGTTACTGACAAAATTCATTATAAATAGCCATTTAACTGTTGAAGAAAAAATATGCCACAAAAAATGAGAGTCAGTAACTGCCATGAATATAACAAATTTCTCCAAGAAAGAGGAAGCATTTTTTGTTATATCAATGACGCCATAGAAAATTGGTACGAGAATTGTCCAAAAATGCAGGGCGGCAACTATATTTATAGTGATAAAGTTGTGATTTTGGTGCATATAATCGTCAGTTTCTTTAGAATTGGTTTAAGACAAACAGTCGGGTTTATAAAAGGGTATTTGCAACAAATAGGAAGAGATTTGGCAGTTATCAGCTATTCACAAGCATCAAAAGAAACTTAATATTAAGATAAATGATTGCAGAATTGATAAAAATAATATGGAAGATATCGAAATTGCTATAGACAGTACAGGAATTAGTATATACAACAACACACAGCAAGGAAAATAGCACTGACAGAAAATATCGTGGCTATGAGCAAACGAGAAAATTGCACGTAATGTTGAATATAAACAACAAAAAAGCCATAGCTGTAAAATACAGTAACGGTGTCTACTCTGATCACTATGGAGCTTGTGATTTGCTAAAAGAAGTTGATTTTCAGCATGCCATAAAAGTACTATATGCAGATAGGGCATGTGATAGGCACAAGTTTTATAAGTTGTGTAACGAATATGATATAAAGACAAAAATTCCACCAATAAACAATGCGGCAGAACATCCAGAAATAGATTATATGTCTGACAGGAATGCTGCTATTAGGTTAATAAAATTATACGGTGAAGATGGCATGAAAGAATGGAAAAAAGAAGTAAATTATGGGAAAAGATCTTATATTGAAGGGTTTTTCTCAAGATTAAAGCAAATATTCGGATTTAGTTTTAGGAATAAATCTGAGATAAATCGAGAAAAAGAACTGCTAATCAAATGCTATTTGCTTAATAAATTCACTGATATTGGTATGGCTAAATTTGAGATAGTTACATGAATTTACCATAAATCACCATCTCATAAAGTGTGATGCAACAAAGCCACCCTGGTCAAGATGGAGAAAGTCCATCAGTTGATGCCGTAGCTGCTCAATTACTTATTGGTACAAATAAAAATGCATTAGTCACTGAAGTTGCACGCAATAAAGGTTTACAAGAGTCCTTGGCAATTAATCAAGATTTTAGCACCGCATTGGTGGTAGCTTTGAGTAATGATAAGAATTTTTCCAATATTGTAAAAAGAGATCTTAGTAGAGAAGGAGAAAGTTTATCAGTTGATAATGTAGTTACTAAATTGCTTGCTGATGAGAATAAAACATTAGTTAATGCTATAGGAAATGATAAAGAAGTAGCAAAAAAAATACTTGCTGCAACAGAAGATACAGATGAGAAAAGATCAATTCTTGTGGAAAAATTAGCAGGATTTCTTGATGCTAATGACCACGCATATGATAACAATAAAAGAACAGCAAAAGAGTTCTTAGGCAGTAAAGGACTAGCGTCTGCTAATGCTTCTGATCCAACTTTTCAAGGAGCTGTTAGAGAAGTAATATCTCAACCTCTTTTTGAAATTCCAGATGATCCAAATGCTCCGCTTTCCTGGGATTGGTAATATAGACCTACTGCGAATCAAAGGGTAAGCAAAAGGGAAGAAGGACTGCTAAAATCAAGGTTAACTAAAATTCATGCTTAAGATTTACAATGCCAGCAATAATATTAAATCTCAAGTTGTATTTCTTCTGAAAATTGCAGTAAACGTGTGACATAACCTTAAATATCTTTATCCCGCGGATCTTATTTTCTACTCTCATTCTGAAAGATACTAGTCTTCTATTATAGTCCTTCTGTTCGAGAGTTAATGGCTTTTTACGATACTTTTTGTATGGTATTATAACATTGCTTTGCAATTTTTGCCAACCTTGGTATCCAGAATCGGCATATTTTATGCTATCGATTGGTAAATATTTTTCTTGTTTCCTTATGCGAAAGTCATTAATTCTACCACGATATGACTTTGACACTGATAAGATTCTTCCACCTTCTTCGATAACAATCTCAGTTTTCATAGTGTTGGTTCTTTTTTTTCCTGAATATGATTTCTTCCGTTTTTTACTATCTTCTGGCCTCTGTATTTGCTGTTCTGTAACATCAGCCAGAATCTTGAGTATTTTTTCTGGTGTCATACCTCTATCTTTTGTTATAGTAACTTTTTTGGCAAGTAATGGCTCTATTTTCTTCAGTAACCTACATACATTTGCGTTGTGCACATTGAACAGGCAGCCTAAAAATCTATGTGTTATGTAAGTGCGATAGTACAAAATTACGCAAAATAACTTATCTTCTAGGGCTGGTAGTTGTGGTCTTCTGCCATGGCACTTTTTCTGTTTTTCAACTTTTTTCCACTCAGGCCTCATTTTTTCCACCACCTTTTCGAACTCTTCTATAGTTAAGCCTATTATATTACGAAAGTTTCTTGGGTGTTTCTTCATGTTGTAGTAACTAAAGCTCATTTTTTTACCTTACTCAATCTGCTTATTCTTCTTCTACCTCTCTCACATCATTTTGTCATTACCTTTTGCAGCAGGTCTTATGATTTTTATCAAAAAACGACCACCAACACAAATGCTTCCCACGCTAGCTGGTTTGGCTTCCGGAGATAGCCGTGACGTTTATAGCCCTTCTTATAATAGTCTGAACGGGGCAAGATACGTGTTTATGATGGCTATTGTAAGTCATTAGGCTGGCAGCGTATTATGACATGTTTGGACTATTGTGGAAAAAGCTACACATTCTTAATAAAATGCACTGCCAAGTTAATAAAAGTGTACTGAAAAAATCTTTGTTAAAGTTTTAGGTCTCTAACTTGGCTTTCTATCTTGACATCTTGTAGAGCTTGATCTGGTTGTTTTATCATCTCTAACAGCTCACTTACAATATTCTTGTGTTTATTAACTATAGCAACTTGCAACAATGTATTCCCTTGATTATTACGAGCATTTGTTACAGCTACACGTTCATCAGGTTTTATCGCTTTCAACTTACTGATAATTTCAACATTGCCATTTTTTGCACCTTCAAAGAGTTCTTCAACTAGCTTCAGTAATTTAGCAATACTCTTATCTTCAGAAAGACTAAATGGTATTTTACCTTCCTTATTTTGAATATGATAATTTGCACCATGTTTAAGTAAAGATTTGACAATATCTAATGAGCTATTCTTAGCAGCAACGTGAAGTTATGTAGAATTACTAGTAGTGGTTCCAGCATCTATAAAGTCAATTAATTTATCACAACTTACATGTTGTAATAGAACCTCAACGATTTCTTTGTAACCTTTCAAAACAGCAATATGTAAAGGTGTATTCCCTTTATTGGTAACCTGCGTTACATCAGCTCCATTCATTAATAAAGTATTTGTAACACCCATGCTGCCATTATTAACAGCATAATGCAATGGTGTCCATCCGTCAGTATTTTTGGCATTAATAACTATACCTTGTTTTACTAAACCCTCCACTATTTTAAGATTATTACTTTTTATAGCTTTAAAAAATTTTTCGATCATCTTTAGTAATTTTATAACTTCTAAGTTTCCGCTTCTCTCTGCAAAATGTAATGGTAAAGCATATCTATCTACCTGAGTCTTGGCATCAAAATACGCTCCATTCATAAGCAAGTACTTAACTATATCTAAACTACCAAGTTGGGCTCCTAAATGTAAAGGTGTAGTATTTTTATCCATTTTTGCATTAACATCTGCTCCATTTGTAATAAGGGTTTTAACTACCTTAAAGTGGCCATATTGAACTGCAAGATGTAAGGATGTCCCTCTGTCCTTACTTTCTTCCACACTTATATCAGCGCCATGTTTCAACAGAACGGTGGAAATTTGATCATAACCTCTTTCTGCTGCAAAATGCAGAGGGGTCCAATTTGTATGATCTAGAGCATTAACGTTTGCCCCTCTTTCTAAAAGAAATTTGACCACCTCCAAGTGACCATGGTCTACTGCGAAATGTAGAGAAGTAGTATTTTTGACTGTTTTAGTATCAATCTTTCCTCCTGCATCAAGCAAAGATTTAACCACTTCTAAGTTACCATCATAAGCTGCACAATGTAAAGGAGTCCAGTTTCTATTATCCATAGCATTAATATCTGCCCCATTTTAATTAGAAAATTTACTATCTCTAGATGATTATGTTCTGCTGCCAAATGTAGCGCTCTCCTACCATTATCTATCTTTCTTTGCGTTTATATTCGTTCCTTTTGCAATTAGGTTTTCCACTATTCTTAAAGAAAAACCATTATAAGCTGCATTATGTAGAGGAGTCCAATTTTGATCATCTGTAACGTTAATGTTTGCTCCATTTTTAATTAAAAAATCACTTACTTCTATATGAGCTTGCTGAATTGCTAGATGTCAAGGTGTGAAACCTTCATTTTTTTTAATATTAACATTAGCTTTTTTTTCTAGTAGTAGCTTGACTACTTCCAAGTGACCGTTCTGAGACCCTATGTGTAAAGCCGTAGAATTATCGTAGTCTTTAGCGTTCACTTCAATTCCTCTTACAAGAAGAGGAGACTTAACTACTCCAAAATGATTACGTTCTGCTGCTAAGTGTAAAGGTGTAAGGTTTTCATAATCCTTAGCATTGACGTCAGATTTCGCTTCCAATAAAACATCCACTAACTCTAAAAAGCCATTTTGAGATGATAAGTGCAGAGGTGTAATTCTATCACTTGTTTTTGCATTGACTTTTGCTCCCGCTTCGAGCAGAACCTTAACTATATCTAAATTACCAAATTGTGCTCCTAAATGTAAGGGTGTAATGTTTGTATCAACTCTCTTATCATGATTACCAATACCTGAACATCCAGCATTAATATTAGATCCATGTGCAATGAGAGCTTTTACTATCTCGAGATTACCATTTTGTACTACAGAATGTAAGGGGCTTGCTCAATCATTATTGACAGCATTAACATTTAATCCTTTTTCAACAAGAACATTTACTATATCCAGATGACCATTTTCTGCTGCTAGATGTAAGGGTGTATTAAGTTTATCTGTCTTGGTATCAAGATCTGCCACATTTTCAATTAAAGTTTTAACTATATCTAAATAGCCCTGCTGGGATGCAAAATTTAAAGGTGTAAAGCCTATAATGGCCTTATGATTTATATCTGCTCCATTTGCAATGAGAAAATTAACCATTTCTAAAAAGTGTAGTTATGGCTTGTTTATACTATTATGAGACGAACTATATACTCTGGGATCATAAAGTCATTGTTCTGCTGATTTTGATTCCCTATAATGTAGGTTTTAATATAAGTTCTTTTCATGTACAGAATAAAACGCTCAGTAAAAATCTTAAAGAAGGTTAAGCTATTGAAAAAGGAGCAGTACGTAGAGAAAATTAATCAATCTTCTCTATCTAATCAAGAGGAAGATTTAAATTGGCAGCCTGATAGTGAACGTGACTTAAAGCGCTACCGTCGTTCTGATAGTAACGATGAGAGAGATTATGATGATATTACTAGTGAAGTTGAGCTTAATCAGGAATTGATGAGTGCCATTAGAAGTAATGACTTAGAATTAAAAAAACTAGAAAAAATTAAAAACCTTATCCAGAGAGGAGCATATGTTAACTTTCAAGATTCTAACGTTAGGCATAATACACCTTTACATGCAGCTGTTCGTAAACAAGAGGTTGAAGTGGTTAAGCTGCTTTTAGCAGAAGGAGCAATTCAAATCAAGAATGATAACAGTAAAATACCACTAGATCTTGCTAGACGTCTTGGTAAGAAAGATATTGTGCTACAGTTGGAGAAAAAAATAGTTCTAAAAAGGGGAAATACTGGGGAAAATAAGCCAGAAGTTGATCTTCCAAAAAAGCCAAAAATTTCTTTCATGAAAGAATCTAAAGAAATAAAAGAAGAGAATATAGAAAGTAAATATCCTGCTTCTGGGCTAAAGCATACTCTTCATGGAAGTATTTATCAGCTAAAATTGTTAATGTTGTTTTTAAAGCGCGGATTAGATCAAGGATACTCTTTTCGTTTGGCTACAGAGTGGGATGATGCTGAAAAATTTGATGACTTGGTGTTTATGTATGATGATTCAAAAGGAAAAAATTATCGTTTTTTGCAAGCTAAACATAAACTAGATGAGAAAAATAACAAAATCACAATAGGAGACTTACTTACAAAAAGTAAGGATGGTGAATTTAATTTAGAGAAGTATTTTGTTTCTTATTTAAGAATTAAGAAGAAAAAAGAATTTAAAGATTGTAACCTGAAAGATTTTATCGTTTGTACTAATATTGGTTTTGATATGGATAATTCAGTGCAAGATCAAGTAAAGAAGCTTAAGGAAGTTAGTTCTGGAAAGAATAAAGGAAAAAAAGTTTTAGTTGAGGCAATTGATGATTATGATAGCTTCTTTAACACAGATACTGGTATAAGATATAAAATAAAATGTAATGATGACTTAGTATCGTATTTAAAACAAGGTAACGAAGTGCAAAATGAAGTGCGTGGACAGTTAGTAGATATTATAGATAAGGAAATAAAAGAGTTTTTTAAAAAATTAGTATTTGCAGTGGGTCAGCCTAATGAAGTCAAGCTTGGTAAAATGCTTGAAGATGAAATAAGTGAAAACTTTAATACAAGACTTAATTATATCGGTCAGTTAAGTAAAGACGCTTATAACAAGTTTGAGAAAGCAATACTAGATTGGTTCAAGGAAAAGGAAGGACGATTTTTTGATAACGAAAAAGTAAAAGACCTTTTTATGAAAATGGAACAAGAAGTTAATAGTTTAAGTATACTAGAAAAAGAAGTCAAAAATATAGGGCAAAAGGTGAGTGAAGTGCATTCGCATATTATAGCGGGACAGAACAACAAACAAGTAGAAGAACATGTTTGGTTTAATATCAAAAGTCCGTCAAAATTATTTACTGGAAGAGAGGAAGAACTAAATAAGGTGCATTTGGCATTGCAGCATACTAAGGAGAGAATAGGAGTAGTATCACAGGGGTCCTCAATTAGCGGTTTAGGGGGAATTGGTAAAACTGAGTTAGCCAGAGAGTATGTTCATAGATATGCTGAGGAGTACAGCAACAATATCATATGGATAGATGCTGAAAGTTATCAAACTCTTACAGAATCTTTTTGTAGACTAGCTTCCGATAAATTGAAAATTAATATAAAAAATGCAGATGGTATAGACAAACAGATAATTTCTATAGTGGAAGATGTATACAAATTTTTTGCTAATCGAAGAAGTCTTTTCATTTTTGATAACGCTGAGAAATTTGAGAATCTCAGTAAATTCTTACCACTACATTCTTTCACACCTGAAGCTAATAAACCTTATGTTTTGATTACCTCTCGTAATCGAAATTTGAGAGCAGGGATAGAAGTTATAGATCTAGATAAGTTAAAATTAAATGATTCGATAGAATTTGTAAAAAAAGGGCTATTCATAAATGATGAGCTTCAAGACCAAGAAATAAAAAACTTAGTAGAAAAACTACAGCATTTTCCTTTAGCTATACGGCAAGCAATAGCATATATTAATGATAGAAAAGTAACAGAAGAGTTTAGAGTTAGTGATTATTTAAAGGAATATGAGATAAAGACAAAAGATTTGCTTAACTATAAAGTACTTCACGGGATTAATGATGACTATATTAAGACAACTTTTACAACTTGGGAAGTTACGATTAATAAAATAGAAAACTATAAAGAATATGGGCAGCTAGCTTTAAATATTCTTAATATTATGGCTTACTTTGCATCCGAGAACATCTCAAGAGCAATGTTTTTAAGTTTAGCAGGTGGTAATGAAGAACAATTAAAATCAGCTGTCCATTTGCTTATAAATTATTCTATGGTAAATGGTGAAAAAGAGCAAAGCGTATTGAGTATTCATAGACTAGTTCAAGAAGTGACAAGGTTAAAACTGCAAGAGCAACAAAGAAAGAAATTCTAAGAGAAGCTCTAAAATTAATAAGCAACACTGTTCTAAGAGAGGAAGACATGGTTCACGTTACTTCCATTTTGAATTATTCTAGTAGATATAGTAAATTGATAGATGACTCTTATCTTAGTTCTACTTATGGTGAATATAAAGACTCGCCATTGAGTCTACTTGTCAAAAGTAATAAAGAAGAAGCAGTAGAAAATATATTAAAAACCCTGAAAAAATGGAATTATCCAGCTAAATTAATTAAAGTTGTCAACGCTGTTAATGAGAACGGTTATTCTCCTATACGATTTGCTATTGAGAATAATAACTTAAATATAATAGATAATCTTCTGGAAAATGGTGCTGATTTTGATGCCTTATGTGGAGATGGTATGACTCCTCTACATTTTGTTGCTTTGTTTGGTAACTTGGAATTAGCAAAACACCTTATAGATGAAAAGAATATTAATTTAAATCCATTAGATGAATATGGCAACACCCCTCTACACACTGCATGTGAAAATGACCACATAGAGTTAGTCGAATATATTATAGGTGCAAAGCTGGTCAATCCTGATATCCCCGGTCAAAATGATATGACACCTTTACATTTTGCTGCTGAGAGGGGTAGTATAAAATTAGTAGAGTATTTAGTAACAAAAAAGGTTAATGTAAACACGAAAGACTCTTATAGTCATACACCCCTACATTTAGCTGCCAAAAGAGGCTACTTAGATGTAGTGGAGTATCTGGTAAAAGAAGGTGCTATTTTAGACGTAAAGGATTATCGCAAAAATACACCTCTGCATTTGGCTGCTAAGAACAATCATTTAGATGTAGTGAAGTATCTGATAAAAGAAGGTGATAATTGTGATATTAAATTTGACTACGGGTGGACTCTTCTACATCTTTTTGCTCGAAAAGGTAATTTAGATGGGGTAAAACTTCTAATGGAGAATGAGGATTTTAGCAGTTATTTTATCACTCGAATTAATGCCCATGACAAGAATCAAGGTACTGCCTTGGACATGGCTGCTCAACTTGGTCACTTAGAGATAGTAAAGCTTCTAAAGGAAAAACATGCTAGTGTTTTGGGTAACGCAAGTTTTACACCCCTACATTTAGCTGCCGAAAGAGGTCACTTAGATGTAGTGGAGTATCTGGTAAAAGAAGGTGCTATTTTAGACGTAAAGGATTATCGCAAAAATACACCTCTGCATTTGGCTGCTAAGAACAATCATTTAGATGTAGTGAAGTATCTGATAAAAGAAGGTGATAATTGTGATATTAAATTTGACTACGGGTGGACTCTTCTACATCTTTTTGCTCGAAAAGGTAATTTAGATGGGGTAAAACTTCTAATGGAGAATGAGGATTTTAGCAGTTATTTTATCACTCGAATTAATGCCCATGACAAGAATCAAGGTACTGCCTTGGACATGGCTGCTCAACTTGGTCACTTAGAGATAGTAAAGCTTCTAAAGGAAAAACATGCTAGTGTTTTGGGTAACGCAAGTTTTACACCCCTACATTTAGCTGCCGAAAGAGGTTACTTAGATGTAGTGGAGTATCTGGTAAAAGAAGGTGCTATTTTAGACGTAAAGGATTATCGCAAAAATACACCTCTGCATTTGGCTATCAAAAGAGGTCACTTAGATGTAGTGAAATATCTGGTAGAAAAAGGTGCTAAAGTTGATATTAAAAATAATCGAAACCTTACCCCTCGAGATTTAGCTAAAGAAAAATTTAATCAGAATCCACAAATTTATCAAGAAATTATAGGTATTCTTAAGTCTAAACCCATTAATCGACAACAAGAGAATGACAATATGTATCAAATAGGTGAAGTTTCGGCTGAAAAATGCCTACCCAGTACAAGTGGATATAGCGGAAGAAAAAGAAGAGAAGTTGGTGGTAAAGAGTGTTTATTCACATGGGAAGATGTAGATGAATTTAATGTTGAAAAAGATGAGAATAGAGATTTAGGTAAGATTAAGATAGATAGCGAAAAGTTTGTTAATTACATTAAAGATTTGCCAGAGGGAAAGCGTAGTCAGCTAATTCAGCTAGCAGATGAAGTTAGAGTTACAGGTAACTCTCAAGGTCTAGTCAATAAGCTAACTAGCAACCAAAAAGTCATGAATCATCTAAATAGAGCAGGAAGAATCTCTGGTATGACTATGCATGGAATGATGGCTAAAAATGTTTTAGCTGACTTTTTAAATGGTAATTATCAAGGGGTAGCAGTTAATATAGGCTTTATTGCCGGTGGTCAAGGATTTGCTAAAGTTGCTGAAGCTGCATCTATTAAAGGACTAGAATTAGCCTCGAAAGGAAAGTTTTTACTCAGTAGGTCTTTAAAAGCAGCATCACCTTTTCTCGCTCGTGGAACTTCAGCGTTTGTTGTCTATGATTTAATAAATCAGGTAAAAGAATATAAAAATGGCACTGAAGAAGCACTAGTTGGCATAGTAGGAGATGGTATTTATTTAGGAGTTGATGCTACGGAGATTGGCATAGAGGTTGCTGAGGCTTTTGAACTATTAGAAGGGGTTTCATCAGTGACTGGACCTATTGGTGCAACAATTGGAGCTGTAGTGTTTGTTGGCACTGATATTTACATGGCAGTGAAAAGAGTTGATAAAATCGATGAAATTATTCACTTAACTGGAAATGAGAAGTTTGTTGAAGGATTACGTGCATTTATAGGTATGGAACCTCAGCAATACATAGAAGAGTTAATGGAAGAAAAACAAGTTAATAATCAATTGGTTAATCAAGGACTTGAGTATTTACAGCAGCATAGTGATATTAAAAGGTATATTTTTCCAACTGGTAAGTCAGTTGTAGATTCTTGTTCCCTAATACCATATGACGCAACCAAATGTATTAGGACTCTTGGATTAAATGGTGGTCGGTGCCTTGAGGAACAAGCAGTAACAAAATATTATCGAAAATGTACAAACAAGTTTGAGGTAGATTTAAATAATGAAGTTCTACTTGATAGCAAAAGAACTGATATAAAATGGAGCAGAGCAAGACCGGGTAACCCAAATGGAGGAGAGTTATTTTGTTTACCACAAGGAGATTATGAACCTACTCCAAGTTATGGGTCCTATTTTTGTGAAAGTGCAATTGGGGTAACTGATTTAAATAGAAATAAAATTGGAAATTATACTCTTATTAATTTAGGAGAAGGTGATGATTATGCAAAAGGATTTGTGAATAGTGGAAATATCTTTGTAGTAAATGATGGATTCAAAAGATATTATGGTGGCAATAAAGATGATATATTCATTTTACAGGGAAGTGCTATAAAAGGATATTTATTTGGAGAAGGTGGAATTAATACTTTAGATCTTACAGGATTTGCTTTGAACTCTAAAAATATAGACGTAGTTTTAAATAGTGGAGACATAATATACGATAATCATCATATATTTCAAGCGTTTGGGATTGACAAAGTTATTGGTAGAAAAGCCAAGGCAGAACGTATATTTAGCAAATGTGATACACAGTTTGTGGATGGAAAAGGTGGTAGTGAAAGGTTTAAAGATCAAATAGAAATATACGATGAAAATTGTGGCTATGAAATGCAGATAGTGGTAAGGCCTAATACTGTTATACATAATCGAGCATTAGAGGGAAACTTTCATTATACTGTACCATATGGGCTTGGTAGTGCTAAAGTTGATTTTATTTATTCTTCTGAAGATTTGAATGTAAATAATACTTTTACATTTGAATATGAACCAGTTGAGATAAAAAATATTAATGTAAGAAATATCAATGTACTAAATAAGACTTCACATGTAATTACATTCAATTTTGCACCAATGTCGAATAAAGAATTTAATATAACAATTTCTGGTGCATCAAATCCTTCTTATAGATTAGGCAGCGGTAGTGAAATAAAAGTAGGGAATAAAGGTAATCTATATATGCTGCAGAATACTAATCAATCTATTGATGAAATTATAAAGAGTTACTTAAGTGTAGCAAATAGATTAAACAAAATGTCATTCTTTATACAATCGTTGCCCAATGATGAAACGGTGGTGATAGGAAGTGGTAATTATGAGGTAATACATAATAATCCTCTATATAAAAGCCATCTAGTTGGAAATGGTGGTGAAAATGTATATGTAATTGATTCTAGAGATAAGAAACTTGAGGTTCCCGAAGTAGTAATTTACGATCTTGATGTAGAAAGTTCAGTAGATACAATTGACTTGAGAAATTTAGTACAACAAGCAAGAGGTAAGTTGCTTAATAAAGAAAGTTTTGAATTAAAAATTATAAAATTAGCAAATGATTTACTATTAAAAGGAGAAATAACTGAATTAAAGAAAACAGAAGATTCGTTTGTAAGTGGAATGAAAAAGCACGAGTGTTTTACTGTAAGGCTAAAAGATGGAGTTAATTGGCATGACAAGGCTCACATAATTTTGAATAATGTGCCAATGGGAATAAACTTTGATAACAACGAGTGGAGTTTAAAACCATTACCTTTAGTATTTGAAAGAGATAAAGAAATTATTATCGTAAACAGTCAAGATATAGAGGAAAACACTGAACTAAGAACAGCAAAAAGAGCAGGAAACTATAAGTTTGTGAGTAATAATGGTAATGACCTAGTAATAACTAATGCTTTTGATGCTAATGTTGCTAAGAATGATCTGTGTACAATAGTGCTGAGTAAGTTCTATGAAACACCTAAAATGGAAACATTATCTATCAAGTTTGCTGATAAGGAAATAACGCTAAAAGATCATCAAGAAGAAATAAATACTGCAAGGGATATAAATGTTGTAAAAAAAGAATATAAGGATCAAGTCTATAATGATGTTTTCAATAAGAAAAGAAGTACGGAAGTGATATTATCTGATCAACCTATAGGTCACAAGCATAGACACGAGCACAAAAGACGTCATCGTCGTCACCATCATGAGCAGGATTTATCACATGCAGTCGGAGAATTAAGTAATCAAGCAGTAAGTAGTAGTACAAGGCTATCTTCACGTATAAATGATTTATTTGGCTGGATAAAAAACTCTATAGGTGGATTATTTAATTCTAGAGTTATTTTAGTTGAGGAAAAGCCGAAGACTACGAGTTCAATTTCACAAGTTGACACAAGAGCAGATGTGAATAGTGCAATAATGTTACTTGATGTGCTAGTGAGAAAAATTACGGGACAAAAGTATATTTCCACAGTAGAGCAGCAGGTACCTTTATTAGAAGCAAGAGGTTATGCGTTAAATATTACAGAGAGATTTGAGAAAGTAGTAGAGCAAGCTGCAAAGGGTAGCAAAATATCAATGCACCGGTTAAATATTGATTATATGGGAATGCAGAAAGAGATTACTAGAAAAGTCATGAGTGGTAAATTTAATGAAATTTCAGGGATTTTAAAATCGTATGTAGAGAAAGCATGTCCTGGTAAAGAAGCTGGTAAGTTAAGTTCTAAAAAGTTTGACAAGTTTATAGCGCAATTTAATAATGGGCTGCTAAATCAATCAATAGAGCAGATATTACACGACAGAGATGGTACATTAGAAGTTGGTGGTGCAAAGAAACAGCAAATGAGTTTAGAACCTCAAAGTTATTTGAGTAATGCTTCTGTTCAAAGCCATTCAAAAGTATCAACTTGTCTTTCTGAGATAGGAGTAACTAAGCTTGGAGGTAATCTCAATAGGTAGGTTATAATATAAGAGGTGGAGCTATAATATGCCAAGTAGTGGAAAATTTAAAGTGAGGGTAGCCAAAATAATTAGGGAAACAACCTGTACTATCCATATTAAACTTACAGTATGTATCTTTGATATGGAAGGCTGAATAGGAGGGTTAGTCATGGTAGTAATCTATGTTATTTTGTGTATAATATTTATAATTGTTTTAGAAAGTTCACTAGACTCTTAATTATGTGGTATGTTCGACTTAGGAAAGATTTTCATAAATATTAAAAAGTGAAGTGAATAAGTAGGAATATTATGTTTTTTCCCTGAGTTGTAAAATTTCAGAATGAGAGAGACCGGTAATTTGAGCTATAACATCTATAGAAACACCAGCCTTGAGTGAGTTTTTTGCAACTTCAATTTTACCTTTTTGATGGCCGATTTGGATGCCTTCATGTTTAGCATCATCAAGTTTTTGAGCAAGAACAGCCTGTTCATCACGAATACGCTTGATCTCTTGTTCATAAGCAATAAATTCTTTTTCTGACCAGTTAAACCTATTTAGTTCTTCATATGCTCTTTTAATTATTAGATCACTTCCTATTATTCTCTCTAGCTCTTCCTCACTAGTTTCGTCTGCATATCTAAAGAAGTAGACCCATTTTTCAACTATACTTGAAAGCTGATCTTCCTTGGTTTTTGTAAATTTAGGCAACTCAATAAATATAAAGTAAAAATCTTTTAAATCGTGTTCGTTAGTCTCTTCATCTCGAATAGTATGCTTTGATTTGTACTCAGATTTATCAGGAAATAAAATACAATCTGCTATAGCAATAAAGATAATTTCCTTAAGGTCATGGTATTGATCACCCTTACTAGCTTGTCTTGAGTAAGTCTTAGCAGCATAGTATTGTGCACGTTTTTCAAAGCCCTTAGTTTTAGCGACCTGCATCTCGCAAACATACTGAACACCTGAAGAATCTCTACAGAGGACATCAACAATACTTTGTTTTTTAGAGGCAATATCAGGATCTTGAATAGTACTTAAAAACTCTATATCCTGTATTGCGTTTTTGCCAGTAAAGCTCAGAATATCATTGAGGAAGTGAATGAGGATATCTTTATTCTTTTCAGTACCAAAGATACGCCGAAACGCAACATCATTTTTTGGATCGAGAAACTTCGAAAGAGCCATGAGAAAGTAAGTTAAAAAGCATTAATAATTATACACAATTTTGAAGAAATATTCAACAATTAAACGTAGTTGATTTATGTTAACCTGTATAATATTTATGGCAAATATCTCGATAAGGTATCAGATAGCACAAAAAGTAAGGAGCGGGAGGTTAAAGCGAGGTTATACTCAAAAAGATTTAGCAAAAGTAGAATCACCTATACCAGGAAAAGTACAAATTTCAATCTTATCAACACAATTATCCACAACTGGCATAGCGTTAGAAGAGCTACTTAAAATTGTAAAAAAGCAGGTTACTAGAGATGATATAAGGGTTTTAACAGATACGATAACAGTAATTGGTTGCAATATTACGGAAATAGATATTCACAGCAGAATGAGCATAAGTCCTGTAATATCGAAGGAGGAAATCAAGAAGCAGTTCATTAAGAAGTTTGAAGCAAATAGAAGACTGGGATGGAATGTTACAAGATCATGGATAATAGCAAATCTATTTGTAGAGGGTGTAGAAAATGTGGAATTAATCGAGCCAAGAGAGGATGTTATGGTGCTAGGTAACGAGTGTGCAAATTTGGGAAATTTAAAGATTGAGTTGAATTAATGTTACTGCCACCAAATGCAACAAAACAGGAAAAAGCGCTAGTAGATGCGATAGATTATAAAGTAGATCCAGGCTGTATCAGAGGATTTAAGTTTAGTCTTAAAGAAGAAACATTGCCGTGGTTGATTGAGGAATATGAATTGGGGGAAATTTTACGTTGGATAAAAGATAAAAGAAAAGCCGTAGTAGAAGGAGTAAAATTTCAAAGACTGAGAGGAACTCCAGCATCACTCAAAATAGCACTAAAATGGGCAAATATAGAAGATATTACAATTATTGAGGAGCCACCTGGCAAGCACTTTTTTGAATTACAGATAGGAATAAAAGATGTTCCAAATGACTTTTTTGTGGATGCAGTAGTAGAACTTGCAAAACTATCGTTACCAGCAAGATCGCGGCTAATGAGGATTTTCAATGATCACTATAACGTTGATAGGTTTATTTTAGATGAAAGTTTATTCGGCAGCTTATTGTCAGACTATTCAGGTAGAAAAGTTGAAAAAGATGGACCAGTACTGTCATTTGGTCGGAAGAATACATTTGAGCTAAAAAGCTTAAATCCAAATTTTAAGTTTAGCACTTTTCGGATTCATTATGAGCAAGCATTTAGTAATGACATATATCGATTAGATGTAGCAGTACTTGGAGAAACAGAGCCTCACACAAAGGATTACAAAGGCATCTATGAAAGGAGTCATCAGTGGTACAATTTAAAAGCACTATATCCATTACCACAAAGTTTATTACCAGAAATAAAGTTTGCTAAGGCACAGATAGTATTATCGGACAGTTGGAATTTAGGAGAAATAAACACATGTTTTCCAGTTGGTAGTATAGAGGAAAGAGGAAATAAATTTGTATTGGGAAGCGATAAACTTTCAGGGCAACATTGGAGTTTAAAACACAAGCCAATTTTAGAAAGATTCAGCATTACTCACAACTATAAAGTAGAAAATTATACAGATCAGAAGGTCAGAAAATATGTTTTAGCAGAACACAACGTTTACTATAAAAATGATTTGGATTCAGAGCAAAAAGACTCAATACACGAATTAGAAAAGCACATTTTAGTATTTTACCCGGGAGTACTGAAGTGGCATGAACATCGACATTTGCACAGAAGTTGGAAAGATAGTCAAGCAATATGTATAATAAGTTAAATATTTATATTTAGATCCTCACATATTATATTAATATTAGGTTAAAGTGTATGAAATAAAAAGAAAAAGACTTGCTTTCTTATGCTAAAAAGGACATGACTTGAATAGCAGCAGGTAAACATAAGAAATTTGTCTGGCGCTAGAAAAGCTAATTTTGTGAGGTATGAAATGAGTTTTAGCAAGAGTAAGTTTTTTAAAGAAGTATCAAGTAACGGATTTAAAGACATTAATAAAAGAAATGAAGAAGGAGAGACGATATTACACCAAGCAGTAGAAATCTCCGATTACAAAACAGTGAGGTTCTTAATAAAAAAAGGAGCAGAGGTAAATGCAAGAGATAAAAATGGTTATACACCTCTACACTGTGCAGTATTCGCAAAGAGTTTAGAAAATGTAAAAGTGCTGCTAAGGTCGGGAGCAGAAGTAAATGCCACTCAATATGTCACTGGATGTACGCCACTCCACTCTGCGTGCAAGATGGGAGGAGCAGGAATTGAAATAATAAAAGAGCTAGTAAAGGCAGGAGCTGAAGTTAATCAACTGAATAAGTATGGTGCAACACCAATGTACTATATCTGGGAAAGTGAAAAGTATTCTCTGTGTGATAGTAAAGAAAGTGAAAAGGCAAGTAAATTTTTGAGAGAACAAGGAGGAGTAACAAAAAGTAGAGAACTGACGTGCTATGGAATAGAGAGGTTAGTAGGAGAAATAGCAGACATGTTGAATGGAAGCTACATGCCGGAGCTAAAAATAATAGAGATAGGAGAAATAAGGAAGAGAGACAAATCGCTAATAAAGAAAGAATGTCAAAATTTAGCAAGCAAGATAATGAGCCAAGTGAACGAAATGATAGATGAGGTGGTGAGAAAGAAGGCCTAAAAGAGGGGTTAAAATTTAAAGAAAAGGTGAGGTAGATTATGAGTAAAAAAGAAAAAGAGGAGTCACTATTAGAGAACTCAAGTAAAAATATTTATGAAAGAGACGAGAATGGAAGAACAGTTCTACATTATGCAGTAGACGCAAAAACAGTGAGGTTATTAATCGAAAAAGGAGCGAATGTGAATGCAGCAGATGTAGAAGGATACACAGCACTGCACTTAGCGGTAACGGAGAAATATCTAGAAACCGTGAGAGAATTGATAAAATCAGGAGGGAATGTAAATGCTGAGGAATATGGAAGTAAATGCACTCCATTGCACCTTGCATGTATGGTGGGGAAAGTGGAAATAGTAAAAGAGTTAGTGGAAGCAGGGGCTGAAATAGAGCAAGCAGATAAATTTGGAATGACAGCGATGGATTATGCTAAAAATAGCAAAAAGATAACCGAGGTATTAAAGAAAGAAACAGACAGAATTGAAAAGCTATTTATGAAGGGCTAAAAATATGGAGAAAGAAATAGAAAAGAAAGTAATGAATTTAGAGAGAAAACCTTTGGGTGAGCTGAGAAAAATGTGGAAGAAGGTATTTGGGGAAGAGGCACCTAAACATTCAAAGAAATATCTGATACCGAGACTAGCATATAGAATGCAGGAGGAAGCGTATGGAGAAATGTCAAGAAAGGGGACAAAAAGACTAGAGTATCTGGCAGATCGGCTAGAGAAAGGAAAAAGAATAAGTAGTGACAAGTTGCCAGTAGCAGGAACAGAGTTGATATTGGAGAGAGGTGAAGAGACGCATGCGGTAATGGTGACAGATAAGGGTTTAATCTACCGAGAAGAGTTTTACACGTCATTGTCAGCAGTAGCAGGAAAAATAATGGGAATGAGTTACAATGGGCCGCTCCTGTTTGGTTTGCGTGATCAAAAGGGAAGTTGAAAATGCTAAAAGAAGTAAGATGTGCAATATATACGAGAAAATCAAATGAGGATGGGCTAGAACAAAAGTTTAACAGTTTAGATGCACAGCGAGTAGCATGTGAAAAATATATAAAGAGCAAAGAAGGCTGGGTAGCATTGGCAAAAAGGTACGATGATGGAGGTTTCTCAGGAAAGAATTTAGAAAGACCAGCAATAAAGGAATTGTTTGAAGATGTAAAAAAAGGAGAGGTAGATTGTGTAGTAGTGTACACACTAGACAGACTATCAAGAGAAACAAAAGACAGCATCGAAGTAACATCATTTTTTAGAAGACATAGAGTAAATTTTGTAGCAGTAACGCAGATATTTGACAATAATACGCCAATGGGAAAATTTGTACAAACGGTATTGTCAGGAGCAGCACAACTAGAAAGAGAAATGATCGTAGAAAGGGTAAAAAATAAAATAGCAACATCAAAGGAGCAAGGGTTGTGGATGGGGGGAACTTTGCCGCTAGGGTATGATGTAAAAGATAAAGAATTAATAATAAATGAGAAAGAAGCAAAAACAGTAAAGCATATATTTGAAAGATATTTGGAGCTGAAGTCAATGGCAGAGTTGGCAAGAGAGTTAAATAGCCAAGGGTATCGTACGAAATCAGATATCTTTAAAAAAGCAACGGTGAGAAGAATAATAACAAATCCAATATATATGGGAAAGATAAGACATTATGAAAAAGAGTATGAGGGAAAGCATGAAGCAATAATAAAAGAGGAAAAATGGCAAAAAGCACAAGAATTAATAAAGAATCAGCCATATAGAAAGGCGAAATACGAGGAAGCGCTGCTAAAGGGAATAATTAAGTGCAAGAGCTGTGAAGTAAACATGACGCTGACATATGCAAAAAAGGAAAATAAGAGGTATAGATATTACGTGTGCAACAATCATTTAAGGGGAAAAAGTTGTGAATCAGTAAATCGAACAATAGTAGCAGGAGAGGTGGAAAAAGAAGTGATGAAAAGAGCTGAACGCCTATATGAAAATTTGGAAGAAAAAGCGGAAGAGTGGAAAAATTTAAGTTTTGGAAAGCAAAAAGAAGTAGTGAAAAAGTTAATAAAGGGAGTAATGGTGAGAGAGGATGGAATAGAGGTGCATTCTGAATCAGAGGAAAAATTTATACCAATAAAAAAGAAAGGAAACAAATGCACGGTAGTAGAACCAGAAGGCAAAACAAACAATGTGCTACTGAAAGCAGTGGTAAGAGCCCATCTATGGAAACGTCAGCTAGAAGAGGGAAAATATGGAAGTGTGAAGGAACTGAGTACCAAAATTAATATAGGTACAAGACGTATACAACAAATTTTAAGGTTAAATTATTTAGCTCCGAAAATTAAAGAAGACATAGTAAATGGAAGACAGCCAAGAGGTTTGAAGCTATCTGATTTAAGAGAAATACCGATGTTGTGGAGTGAGCAGTTGAAGAAATTTTACGGTTAAATTACGCACATCCACTACAATAAATTGTAATAGAGATTATGAAAAAGATAGGGAAAGCTATTGCTAAAAAATTCAAAAATTGGAAGGGAGCCACTAATGCAAAAGGAGATGATATAGAGGGATCAAGGGATATGCCGGCAGATGTTGAGAAAGTTAAAGTTGAAATAAAAAGGCAAACTAGTGTTGATAAAGCTACAGAGACCGACACTCAGCTATATGAAGATACCAATAAAAGTAGTGAGGATATTAACACAGAACAACCAATATTTGAAAGTAGCGAAAAAGTCCAAAATGATTCAGTAGAAACTACTGTAGAACCAACTTCCTTCGATAGAGAAGCTAGTACATCTTCCGCTGAACCATGTTTTGATACTACAGACTCCAACTATGGATTAGCCAACAAAGAAAGGCATAGAAATAGAGGACTTTTTCGACTGCATGGAATAGGAAATCAGGACAGAAAAAACATGAATTAGGAAATTTGTTGGTGATCTGTTTCTTGTATGCTCAATCTCAAACTTGTTTTTCAAACGCTAACTATGGATTGGAAATTTAGTATAATATCGAAAAAATAAGCGAGAATCAGTAATTTATACGATCGATAATCCATATATAACAGAAAGTAACAGCTTTGCTAAATTACCGATTGCAGGTCAAAAAGCAATGAATATCAGCAGTTTATAAAATATCTGAAGTGAAAGTGATTTTATGTTATTACAATTAGTGAAAAAACACAGAATCTCAGGAGTTTACATCAGGCTAATCCATAGTTAGCGTTTTAAGATAAGTATTTACATGCAAAAAAAATGTCATATAATTCAGCATACTTACACGAAATAGGGGTGCAGTGATCTATGAATGAACAGGAAAAAGAGTTTATAAATTCAGTTCCAGAAAGTGATCCAGGTTATGCTGTAAAGCGCCTTCAGATCAAGGAATGGTATAAACCATTTGGTACGAAGATTCTAACGAGTTCAGATCTCTCTTACGTTGCTAAAAAGCTAAATAATTTCTCGGATGCAAAATATTGGGTAAAGAGAAAATGCGGTGACTTTATTCTTAATAGAGTGTATGTTTTGGATGAATTGCTTAGAATAGCAAAAATAGACGGTAAGGGCTACCTATTGGATGACTACGATAGATATCAAGTTGCTTGTTGGCTTTGCTCAGAGGAAAGTATACGTGGTGCTTTTCCATTGCTAGATAAATACAAGGGTGATTCAGAGTCAGAAGAAGAGTTTGTTAAAGACACACTGAGCAGATATTCTAGGCTTATGGAGTTCTGGTCACATTATATCCATGTTGTAGATGAGAAAGGTAAATATAAGGCCAAACTTAACAAGGGGGTTTTAGATAATCTTAAAGAGTTGATAGCGAAATATAATAAGAATTATCGTAAAAACTTAGACTGTGGAAGCCAAGTTGATTTATGGAAGTATGGGTTTGAATGCGCAAAAGAGGAAGGGTGTATAGAGGCTCTTGAATTCTTTTTTAATAAGTTAAAAGAAAAAAAAGAAGAAATAAAGGAGGGTGAACTTGATCAAATTTTAATTGACACAGCGCTTTATGCTACTTCATCTGGTAGTTTCAGCCTCAAGCATAGCAATGCTAATGTCATAGATTTTTGTCTTGCTAACCTCAGTGTTGATAATTATAAGGTGCTTCTACAGAAAGATTTTGAGATTCATGGCTGTTATTCTATATTAGATAGGCTGGAAAATGGGTATTTGTTTGGGTATGTCGAGAAGTTAATTGATTGTTTGGAACCTGAGAGTATTTCACGTAAAGAATTTGAGAATCACCTTGTTTGTGGAATGGGTTCTAGGGTTAGTGCTGCACCTAGTAGGGAGTTGATGAGAATCGGAGCTGATTTTTTAGTCTGGGTCTGGAAAGCGGAAGGGTTTAAAAATCTTAGAGGGCTCTGTCTCGATGATTTGAGTAGAGGTAGGTCTGGATTAATCGATACGTTATTAGACCTTGCTATGGTAGGTGCATTTGAGCCTCTGGAGGAGATACTAAATTCTGCAAGTAAGATGGGGCGTGAGAAAATAGCTGAGTCATTCCGCAATTCAAGTAGAGCCTGTTGCGCTTTATACATGCAAGATAGAAAAGATCTGTTGAGTAAGGTCCTGGATGATGATACTAAGTATAGTAGTAGTTTTGTAAAAGCTACAGAAAAAGTTTTAGAGCAAAACCTTCTCGATAGAGATAAATGGAATGAAGCATCTAGGCTCCATGAGGAATTTAAGATAAGAGAATCGATGATGAGAATCTCTGAATTACTTTCAGATGATGGTTTGCGTATTGATATAAAGAGTAAAATGGATCGATTCCAGCTATGTGATTGGGCTAAACCTAGAGCTAGGTCTGAGTCACTTTCCGATGTTGTAGATCCTGTTGGAGAAGCTCAACCTAGGACCAGGGCTTATAGTGATTCGCTGCTTCCTGGGCAAAAACATAGATCTGGAGCTATCAAGGCTTATGCTGGGTGCGTACCATCGTTTCTAAGTAGCATGATGCATTCTACTAAAAAAGGTAGACCTGATGTTACTAGCAGGAACGCTGGTGATTTTGTGTCATCATCTTTGAGTGAAGTGCAGCAGTCCAGTTCTATTGAGAAAAAAGTATCTAAATAGGATCTGGTATGGATGGTGATAAGAAAGAATTAATACAACATCTGTTTGATGCAAGCAACAATAATAAAAAATTTCAAGAAAGATTTCAATCGTTTTTAGATCAAATACCGAAACCGAGTGGGGCTTCAGCTGCACCAGAAAAGGAAAAATTCTTTATGAACTTCTTTCTTGGAATGTTTTCTAGTTTAAAGAGTGCAGGACTTGATAGAACACTTAGGTTAGAAGATTGCTGCTTTAATTTAGTTAGCATAATTAAAATGAAAGATGAATTACATGTTGCTGCAAAAATTAAGAGTGAAAAAGGAGATACCGTCTTGTTAGTCAACAAAAAAATTATAAAAATTTCCCAAGTTGCATCATAAAATCAAAAAATACTTCCAATTGTGTAACAGTACACAGATTATAGTTAGTGGATATGTTGATAAGTAAATTAGTTTTATACGCACAAAACAGATGAAGTTTACTTATCAACATATCCACTAACCAACAACATTCAATAAATTTGTGTAAGATACCACTTTACATAAGATAGATAGGAAGCATTTTTGATTTTAAAGTACTAAACCTTCAGTCAACCTCCTAGCCCTGTAGTTTTTGATATGGTTAGGATCAAAAGCACTTTTGGATGTCAGAATACCGAAAATGATATGGAGTAGCTTACGCATTGCAGCACCAACGATGGCCATATTATGCTTACCCTTTTCCTTTAATCTTTGGCAAAAGCTCATAATGATAGGATTGTGATTCTTAGCTACTATGGCAGGAAAGAAAAGTGCCTTACGTAATGTTTGTGAACCGGATTTACTTAATCTGGGTTTGGCATATACAGAGGAACCTGACGTCATATTTCGTGGTATAACTCCTGTATATGCTGCCAATTGCCTGGCATCTCTAAAAACCTCTATATCAGAAACTTCAGCTAAAATAGCTATTGCTGATTCTTCTCCTATGCCTGGAATAGTCAATAGAAGTTGAAAATTTTCCAACAATTCTTTGTGTTGATTTAATAGTTCACGTACGGAGTTTTTTATTGTTTCTATTTTTTGAGCTATATTCATTGCAAGGTCTTCCCAAGCATTTGCAACTTCTTTAGGCAGTCTCTCTTTTTTTTCTAAGTGGTTATTTACTAATGTTAACTCATCTTTTAACGCAACTGAGCAACGATAAAGATGTTTTAATTTTTTCATTTCAGGAGAAGGTGGTGTCCAACTAGAAGGTTCCTGTCTTTGGCAATAATCAGCAATAACTTCTGCATCGGTCTGATCATTCTTTTGTCGTATCAGCTTACTCCTTATATTCCTATATATTAAATATAGCTGGTGTTCTCAATTTTGTTGATCTATAGTAAAATTGGCTAAAACTTTCAGTAATAAACAACTTTTAACCTAGCAGTACTCACCATAAAAACTTAACAAAAATATGAGTAGTAAAAAGATTATGTTGAAATTAGCTTGACACATACTACACATTCTATATAATATATTCTATATCTAGAGCTAGCAGGTAATATGGGTACAGAGTCAATAAAATATATTGCAGAACCTATCAGTGAACAAAGTAAACGCACTGATGAGCAAAAACTGAAGTGGGACCCAAGTGCTGGACAAGAGTGTTCAGAAATAGGTAGTCCAAAAACAGAAGCAACTGAATTACCAGTAGATAGTTATTATGAATTCATTAAGCGAGATTTATTTTGGGCTGATAGAAGTTTGATAGATGATAAAAAATACTTAGAGGATTTAATAGATGAGTGGCTTATTCATGCACCTAACTTAAAACTGGAAGAAAGTCAAAAAAAGTTAAATCAAAAATTACTCAATAGTATTATAAAAGATTTTAATATGGGAAATTATGACTCATTTTCAAATCTTAAGCAGTTTTTAGAAAGTAACGAGAAAAATAAAGACCTGAAGTACGTTCTTAATCTAAAAAGAGGGCATCTAGGAACAACAGTATTGAATGTGTTTGTCGCACACGATGAAGCCATTCATCCTCTTCTCAAAGCTGGTGCTGATTTAAATATGCAGGATAATAAAGGTAAAACACTTTTGCATGAT
Organism: Wolbachia endosymbiont (group A) of Sphaerophoria taeniata; assembly: GCF_947250735.1. Lineage (NCBI taxonomy): Bacteria > Pseudomonadati > Pseudomonadota > Alphaproteobacteria > Rickettsiales > Anaplasmataceae > Wolbachia > Wolbachia endosymbiont (group A) of Sphaerophoria taeniata. Next base: position 68,203 of record NZ_OX366344.1, on the reverse strand, counting down.
ACTGCTATTTATTCCAGTAAGTATGAAGGTCTAAAGTATCTCTTAGATGCAAAAACTGATCCAAATATACAAGATAAAAAAGGTAATACACCTTTACACTATTATGCTGCTAATTGTAATGATTATAGCAGAAAGGTTATGGATTTACTCATAAGCAAAGGAGCTGATTTAAACATAAAAAATAACAATGGAAAAACCCCACTGCAAATTGCAATTGATAGCAACAATATTATAGAGTGTTTTTTAACTGACAACCAAAAAAAGTTAAGAGACCAACTACGTAAAATGGTTAAAGCTACAGATTCTGATGAAGATTGGGATAATCCTTATGGTCCAGGTGTTGAAGATCTGAAAAAATTTTTAGATAAACATAAAAATAACCAAGATTTAAAGATAGTTTTAAATGTTAAAGGTGATAGTTCAATTTGGCCGTTTTGTCAATTTCCTGATGTAAAAGCTTTACTCTTAAAAGCAGGAGCAACTGACTTTGTAGGTAATAAGCAAGATAATTGTGAAAAATGTGATAGTCTCTTATCAGAGATGTATCAAACAAATCAACTTGCTAAGCTAAATAAGTTTTTGAGTAAGGTAGTAAAAGCTAAAAGCATGATTGAACTACAGGAAGTTGTAAATGAGATTATAGCTTCTGGAATGAGATTAAATTTTGCTAAAGACAAAGACTATTACTTTGCAGATCACGTACTAGAAAAAATTGCTCAGCTAGAAAGAAGCTATGGAATTGCCAGTGATATAGTATGTGCATTAATATCGAGAGGAGCAAAGTTAAAAAACTCAGATAGTTTAAAAGTCATTGATACAATGGAACGAGAGTTTAAAGATCATAAAGCTAATGTAATCAAGGCTCATGTAGAGTACATTAATTATGCTGAAGAATTTTTTAGAGTTGCAAAGGATGCTACCAGTGGTCAACTGTGTGATGGAAAAATCGATAACAGTGTATCTTACTTAGAATACTCAGAGGATAGTATAATAGATGTTGCAAAAATCACAAATAGAACAAGGGATTTAGGACTAATCCATGGAGATGTAAAGTGTGGAAGAAATATAGTAAAGATCGGCAATAGTGAAGTAGAAATTAAAACTGAAGATGGCAAAAGGAATTACATAGACCTTACAGAAGGCAGCGGTATAGTATTAACTTTTTATACTAGTTTAGGAGAATTAGAAGTTAGATTATATCCTGATGAGAACAATAAAAAATTGATAAGAGTAGAAGTGAGCGATGAAGATCTATTTGAAGAAATAGCAAGTCATGAAGAAATAGGGCAAAACTGCTTATTGGGAGGTTTATCGGTTATTGAAGCTATAGATCAAGGTGTTTTTGCTAGATCTGGTGGATTAATGCGTCCTGAAGTAATAAGCGAGTCTAACAACAAATGGACAGAACGTGAAGAATTAAGAAGGACTTCTGATCCTAGGAGAGAAGTTTCTAGGTAGATTAATTTGCCATAAAGGTTAAAGATTATTATTTAAATATAAACTACTATAATTTATAGATTTTGGATCATTTTCTACCATTGTTGCATCCAGTATGCTAAAATCTTCATTATTTATATTGATATTTTCACATAATTGATTCTGTAACATTGACTTACTTTTCTATATCAATTTCAGCATCTTTTTGTGTAGCCCTTTGTAGTAGCTCCTTTTGTAATAACCTTTTTTAATTTTCTGGCACATACTTTTTTCGACATTTTTTCATATTGTTACTTTTATAAACGTTAATCCATAAAATTTTTCTATTTGCTCACTCCATAACATTGGTATTTCTTTTAAATCCACTAACCTCAAACTCCTTGGCTGCCTCCCATTTACTATATCTTCTTTAATTTTTGGTGCTAAATAATTTAATCTTAAAATTTGTTGTATTCGTCTTGTACCTATATTAATTTTAATGCTCAGCTCCTTCACACTCCCATATTTTCCTTCCTCTAGTTGACGTTTCCAGGAATGTGCTCTCACCACTGCTTTCAGTAGCGCATTATTTGTTTTTCCTTCTGGCTCTACTACTGTACATTTATTTCCTTTCTTTTTTATTGGTATAAATTTTTCCTCTGATTCAGAATGCACCTCTATTCCATCCTCTCTCACCATCACTCCCTTTATTAAATTTTTCACTATTTCTTTCTGCTTTCCAAAACTTAAATTTTTCCATTCTTCTGCTTTTTCTCCCCATTTTTCATATAGCTGTTCAGCTTTCTTCATCACTTCTTTTTCCACTTCTCCAGCAACTATTGTTCGATTTACTGATTCACAATTCTTTCCCCTTAAATGATTGTTGCACACATAATATCGATACCTTTTATTCTCTTTTTTTGAGTATGTCAGAGTCATGTTTACATCACAGCCCTTGCACTTAATTATTCCCTTTAGCAACGCTTCCTCGTATTTCGCCTTTCTATATGGTTGATTCTTTATCAATTCCTGCGCTTTTTGCCATTTTTCCTCTTTTATTATTGCTTCATGCTTTCCCTCATACTCTTTCTCATAATGCCGTATTTTTCCCATATATATTGGATTTGTTATTATTCTTCTCACCGTGGCCTTTTTAAAGATATCTGATTTTGTTCTGTAACCTTCTCTATTTAGCTCCCTTGCCAGTTCTGCCATTGACTTCAGCTCCAAATATCTTTCAAATATATGCTTTACTGTTTTTGCTTCTTTCTCATTTATTATTAATTCTTTATCTTTTACATCATACCCTAGCGGTAAAGTTCCACCCATCCATAATCCTTGTTCTTTTGATGTTGCTATTTTATTTTTTACTCTCTCTACTATCATTTCTCTTTCTAGCTGTGCTGCTCCTGATAATACCGTTTGTACAAATTTTCCCATTGGCGTATTATTGTCAAATATCTGCGTTACTGCTACAAAATTTACTCTATGCCTTCTAAAAAATGACGTTACTTCGATGCTGTCTTTTGTTTCTCTTGATAGTCTGTCTAATGTATATACTACTACACAATCTACTTCTCCTTTTTTTACATCTTCAAACAATTCCTTTATTGCTGGTCTTTCTAAATTTTTCCCTGAAAATCCTCCATCATCGTACTTTTTGGCCAATACTACCCAGCCCTCTCTGCTCTTTATATATTTTTCACATGCTACTCGTTGCGCATCAAGGCTATTAAACTTTTGCTCTAGACCGTCTTCATTTGATTTTCTTGTATATATTGCGCATCTCACCTCTTTTAGCATTCTCTCTCCTCAATTTCCACTTTTATCACGCATCCCGAATAATAAAGGTCCGTTGTAGCTCATTCCCATTATTTTTCCTGCCACTGCTGACAATGATGTATAAAACTCTTCTTTGTAGATTAAACCCTTATCTGTTACCATCACTGCATGAGTCTCTTCCCCTCTCTCTAGTATTAATTCTGTCCCTTCTACTGGTAATTTATCGCTACTTATTCTTTTTCCCTTCTCTAGCCGATCTGCCAGATACTCTAGTCTTTTTAATCCTTTTCTTGACATTTCTCCATATGCTTCCTCCTGCATTCTATACGCTAATCTAGGTATCAGATATTTCTTTGAGTGTTTAGGTGCCTCTTTCCCAAATACCTTCTTCCATATTTTTCTCAGCTCATCCAAAGGTTTTCTCTCTAAATTCATTACTTTCTTTTCTATTTCTTTCTCCATATTTTTAGCCCTTCATAAATAGCTTTTCAATTCTGTCTGTTTCTTTCTTTAATACCTCGGTTATCTTTTTGCTATTTTTAGCATAATCCATCGCTGTCATTCCAAATTTATCTGCTTGCTCTATTTCAGCCCCTGCTTCCACTAACTCTTTTACTATTTCCACTTTCCCCACCATACATGCAAGGTGCAATGGAGTGCATTTACTTCCATATTCCTCAGCATTTACATTCCCTCCTGATTTTATCAATTCTCTCACGGTTTCTAGATATTTCTCCGTTACCGCTAAGTGCAGTGCTGTGTATCCTTCTACATCTGCTGCATTCACATTCGCTCCTTTTTCGATTAATAACCTCACTGTTTTTGCGTCTACTGCATAATGTAGAACTGTTCTTCCATTCTCGTCTCTTTCATAAATATTTTTACTTGAGTTCTCTAATAGTGACTCCTCTTTTTCTTTTTTACTCATAATCTACCTCACCTTTTCTTTAAATTTTAACCCCTCTTTTAGGCCTTCTTTCTCACCACCTCATCTATCATTTCGTTCACTTGGCTCATTATCTTGCTTGCTAAATTTTGACATTCTTTCTTTATTAGCGATTTGTCTCTCTTCCTTATTTCTCCTATCTCTATTATTTTTAGCTCCGGCATGTAGCTTCCATTCAACATGTCTGCTATTTCTCCTACTAACCTCTCTATTCCATAGCACGTCAGTTCTCTACTTTTTGTTACTCCTCCTTGTTCTCTCAAAAATTTACTTGCCTTTTCACTTTCTTTACTATCACACAGAGAATACTTTTCACTTTCCCAGATATAGTACATTGGTGTTGCACCATACTTATTCAGTTGATTAACTTCAGCTCCTGCCTTTACTAGCTCTTTTATTATTTCAATTCCTGCTCCTCCCATCTTGCACGCAGAGTGGAGTGGCGTACATCCAGTGACATATTGAGTGGCATTTACTTCTGCTCCCGACCTTAGCAGCACTTTTACATTTTCTAAACTCTTTGCGAATACTGCACAGTGTAGAGGTGTATAACCATTTTTATCTCTTGCATTTACCTCTGCTCCTTTTTTTATTAAGAACCTCACTGTTTTGTAATCGGAGATTTCTACTGCTTGGTGTAATATCGTCTCTCCTTCTTCATTTCTTTTATTAATGTCTTTAAATCCGTTACTTGATACTTCTTTAAAAAACTTACTCTTGCTAAAACTCATTTCATACCTCACAAAATTAGCTTTTCTAGCGCCAGACAAATTTCTTATGTTTACCTGCTGCTATTCAAGTCATGTCCTTTTTAGCATAAGAAAGCAAGTCTTTTTCTTTTTATTTCATACACTTTAACCTAATATTAATATAATATGTGAGGATCTAAATATAAATATTTAACTTATTATACATATTGCTTGACTATCTTTCCAACTTCTGTGCAAATGTCGATGTTCATGCCACTTCAGTACTCCCGGGTAAAATACTAAAATGTGCTTTTCTAATTCGTGTATTGAGTCTTTTTGCTCTGAATCCAAATCATTTTTATAGTAAACGTTGTGTTCTGCTAAAACATATTTTCTGACCTTCTGATCTGTATAATTTTCTACTTTATAGTTGTGAGTAATGCTGAATCTTTCTAAAATTGGCTTGTGTTTTAAACTCCAATGTTGCCCTGAAAGTTTATCGCTTCCCAATACAAATTTATTTCCTCTTTCCTCTATACTACCAACTGGAAAACATGTGTTTATTTCTCCTAAATTCCAACTGTCCGATAATACTATCTGTGCCTTAGCAAACTTTATTTCTGGTAATAAACTTTGTGGTAATGGATATAGTGCTTTTAAATTGTACCACTGATGACTCCTTTCATAGATGCCTTTGTAATCCTTTGTGTGAGGCTCTGTTTCTCCAAGTACTGCTACATCTAATCGATATATGTCATTACTAAATGCTTGCTCATAATGAATCCGAAAAGTGCTAAACTTAAAATTTGGATTTAAGCTTTTTAGCTCAAATGTATTCTTCCGACCAAATGACAGTACTGGTCCATCTTTTTCAACTTTTCTACCTGAATAGTCTGACAATAAGCTGCCGAATAAACTTTCATCTAAAATAAACCTATCAACGTTATAGTGATCATTGAAAATCCTCATTAGCCGCGATCTTGCTGGTAACGATAGTTTTGCAAGTTCTACTACTGCATCCACAAAAAAGTCATTTGGAACATCTTTTATTCCTATCTGTAATTCAAAAAAGTGCTTGCCAGGTGGCTCCTCAATAATTGTAATATCTTCTATATTTGCCCATTTTAGTGCTATTTTGAGTGATGCTGGAGTTCCTCTCAGTCTTTGAAATTTTACTCCTTCTACTACGGCTTTTCTTTTATCTTTTATCCAACGTAAAATTTCCCCCAATTCATATTCCTCAATCAACCACGGCAATGTTTCTTCTTTAAGACTAAACTTAAATCCTCTGATACAGCCTGGATCTACTTTATAATCTATCGCATCTACTAGCGCTTTTTCCTGTTTTGTTGCATTTGGTGGCAGTAACATTAATTCAACTCAATCTTTAAATTTCCCAAATTTGCACACTCGTTACCTAGCACCATAACATCCTCTCTTGGCTCGATTAATTCCACATTTTCTACACCCTCTACAAATAGATTTGCTATTATCCATGATCTTGTAACATTCCATCCCAGTCTTCTATTTGCTTCAAACTTCTTAATGAACTGCTTCTTGATTTCCTCCTTCGATATTACAGGACTTATGCTCATTCTGCTGTGAATATCTATTTCCGTAATATTGCAACCAATTACTGTTATCGTATCTGTTAAAACCCTTATATCATCTCTAGTAACCTGCTTTTTTACAATTTTAAGTAGCTCTTCTAACGCTATGCCAGTTGTGGATAATTGTGTTGATAAGATTGAAATTTGTACTTTTCCTGGTATAGGTGATTCTACTAATGCATCTTTTACTCTACTATCTGCCGACAGTGCATGATATCTATAATACTCCTTGCTTCCACACGTGCTTGAGCCTACTATCTTTGCTTTAATTCTTTTTCTAAATCGTTCATCCTCTTCTTCTTTCTGCCTCTCCACTCCATAAAACTTAGCTAAATTATCAAGATCTTCTCCCGTTGCAAATTTTAGTAAATTGCTCTTTACTGATTCATTTATTCTTTGTCTTAGTAACAATTCCCTCCATGCTGTTACTTCTAATACCTTCATCGCTGGGTCACTTTCTACTAATGCTGTAAAACTTTCATCTCTACGCACTAACTCTTCCTTCATTCTCGAAAAGATTTCCTCAAAGTTCAGTGGCTCGATAATATTTGGCTGCTGCATCTTTATACCACAACCCCATCAAAGCGAATGTTTTTCCCACTTGGCACGTATAATCCTTCCAGGTCAAGCGTTACTTTTCCCTCTTTTACTTCTGTAATTTTTACTTTTTCTAATTTAAACCTTTTTTCCCATTTTTCCAAAGCTTCTGCTGTTGCTGCATATATCTCAAGTGTTAAATCTCTATTTATCGGTTTATCAACTAATTCAAGTAGCCTTGAACCATAACTTCTCCTCATTATTCTACTGTTTACTGGAGTGGTTAATATATCAATTATCGATTGTTTAAGATGGTCTAAACCTTCCAACTCCTTTCCACTAGTAGCACTCATACCGCGCATCTTTTTACCCTACAAATACATTTTTACTATTACCCATCATATGAAAACCACACGATACTAAATCTCCTGTTCTCGCTACACCAATACCATTCACAAATACTCTGTTTGAACCTTGTACTATCGTCTCTCCCAAAGTTGCAATATCACCTTTTCGACACACAGATCTTCCTTTCTCAAAAACATTGCTGCTTCCACTCATACAAACATGAGCTGGTATCCCACTGCAATAATCTCCTACACAAGCTACTGTTTTTCGCATGTATTTTAATTTAGGTCTATTCTACTTCCTTTCAGTTTTATTCCACTTTTTGTCATCTCTATGCTCGATTCCCCAGCCTTCAGTGTTATTTTATCTACTACTTCAATCTCTAAATGATGTTTATCTTTATCGTATGACAACTTTGTTCCATCTTGAAACTTCACACTATTTATTTCTTTTTTATTCTCTGGTGCAGGGTATTTTTCCTGGTATATCCCTCCTAACACTACTCCTAATGATAATTCACCAAGAGGAGAAAATACCATAACCTGCTCATCAATATCTGGAGGAGACCAATCTCTATCTTTTCCTGCTTTGCTTGTTATCCATGGTAAATAATCTGTTAAAAATTCTCCTATTTTCACTCTTACTTTTGCTTTTTCATAGTCTATTTCTTTAACTAGGCCTATACGAATGATATTCGCTACTTTTCTATTTAGCTCTGAAATTGCAAAACTATGGTCTAACATGCACTTCACCTATCTCAATAACATGTGGCATTATGCCAGTTGACCATACTGATTTACCCGCATGCACTTCATGAGTCCACTCCACTAACCACACTAAATACGCATCCAATTCTGGCCTAAATCCGTCAATTTCCGCAGAGATAAATTCTCCTGGTGAAACACTCTTCACGTTCCAAGTATTTTTATTTACTACTCTTGCTACTTCTGTAGCTAATGTTCTAACAACTACCGAGGAATCCTCGACTGTTCCATCAACTACAACCCTTGCTTCAAATCTTGCTTTTAGCGCTAATTCTTCTGTTCCAGGATCTTTTCCCGATTCTAAACTCACAAGCTCTACAAATACCGCTGGCGCTAATAATTCTTTTCTTATTGCTGGATAAATTTCACATGTCTGTATAGCCGGTATTTCTTCCTTCAGTGTGCTGCAAATTGCTTGATGTAAATCTTTCCAGAACTTTGTCATGCATATAATTTAACTCATGTAATGTATAAAATATTTTTCAAATACCTTTTCAACTTCATAATTAACAAGATTCCCTATTATCCTTGAAGCCTCAGGTTCTAATGGCAACTTAACTTCCTTTATTGGCAATGCTGCCCTTCCTTCACGTTTAAACATACCGCTATTTCCTTTTGGCATAACTGCTGCAAATCCTCCTATAAACTCATGCTTTCCTACTTTCGATCCTCTTCTTGTTTTTTGTATTTTGCCAATTGCCGATGCTCTAATGTCATAGAGATTTGCTCTAATTAACACTTCTAATCTGCTAGTTTTCGCCTTAAAAATTCTTAATCTCTTTCTTATCAAACTTAATTTTATCTTCTTTTCCTCACTGATTTCCTTAGCTGTTTTTGATTTTAGCCATATTGCTGTTTTGTTTAATGCTCTCACTGTCGCTTTTTCCACTTTTTTCCTTTCAGTATCTATACTTTGTACAATACTACCGGTGTTAATACGCATTTATACTCCTGACGCTCGAATTTTCCATACCATTCCTGAATTATCTTGCAGCGGTGAAGAATATACTTTATATTTACGGTCACATATAACAAAAATATCTCCTACAATTGGCTGCAGTACATCAAACGCACTTACTTCCAACACTAAAGTTTCTCCTACAAATTGCCCTTCACCAATCTCGTATAATTTATCTGGCTCTTGCTTTAATACTTGTACCATGTACGCCTTATTTTTCGACTTATACAAAGCTAACTCTCCTAAATGGGCAAAACAATCTTTAAATAATCTCTTTATATTTTCCTGCATACCATTTTTTCTAAAAGTCTTTACATATTATTTTAAACATATTGCATATCTTATATTTTTATGGTATATTTTTAAGGTCATAAATAGAGTTTTCTATGTGGGGACCCTACTATGTTGTTACTATTTTCGCTAAAACGGCCGGACGATGGCACATTGGCAGAGGATTTGACTGCGTATGTAAATCTGTTCCTCTATCAAATCTCCTTGGTTCTTGTTTTGCATATAGTGGCTGTCCAAGAGTATTTACTGTTTCATTAAAATCTGCTGGTGCAAAATATGTTGTAAATGTGCTTGCTGTTCCTAGTGGAAAACAGTGCCCTGTATCTTTCTCAATAAATCTTCTTACGGTTCCTTCAGGATCAGTTGCTTGCCCTCTATATTCCTCAAATGTAATTCCACAGAACGTAAATCCTGATCTCATATCATTTCGAAGTGCTGCTCCTTCTTGCCATCTTTCATATGCTTCTTTTACTTTTGCATGAGAAGTTAGTGCATCAAAAAACTCAGGGCTTACCAAGGCATGAATTCCAGTCATATATTCACCATTTAGGTTATCTTCTATATGCCGCAATACTTCCAGACACTTACGTTTTACATCAGTTGTTGCTGTTCCAAGGGCAAAATTTACTACTTTTGGTGTTATTTCAAATTCGTTGTACAGATTTAATAATTCTGACCCATCAGCATCTAAAATTATTCCCTTCAGCGCTCCCATTCGCAAATGCTCTAATGTTATTGCATGTTTGTTTCTCATTAGCTGTAAATGGTCAGTTATTACGTCTGCTAGCGCTTTAAGTTCACTTTCTGATCCAAATGCCCTTATTCCCTGTACTTCCTCTGGTAACACTACATCATCATGCGGAATATGTGGAATCGTAAATGTTCTTACCTTTCTTTTTCCTCTTTTTCCTACTGTTGCTGGCGCCCCTGGTACTTGCGTTGGTAATAAACTTAATACTCCGTTGTGTTCTTCTATGGTAATATGTCTAAATCTTACTGACCTACTTGGAAACAAATTTAGATTTTCAACTCGTCCATAATTTATCGGCAATATATTTATCGCATTTGTTAGTGCCGTCATGCTAAATGCTGTATTTGTAAATGGATTTTGCATTTTTTCTCTCCTTTTTTTCCTATTAATTTTAGTTAAATTCCCTTGCGGACAATGATCCCTCGTGCTTCAAGTTGCTTTATTGCTGCAGCTTTCTGCTCTTCAGTGATATTTGCTGGCCACACAACCGCATGATCTGCTAGTATTGCACAACGAGTAATAATTACTGCTTTAGCATTTTCTGTCGCATTTACATCACTTACTACTGCACCTATCGCTGTTTGTGTACCATCTGTGGCAGTTGGATTTATTATCTTAACCATGCTATCTTTATCGAGAGCCACTACTGTACCAAGCTTTAGGTTCTGCCCTTTTGCTACTGTTATCTGATCTCTTGAATATAGACTTGATGCCTCATACTTTAATAAGTCACCCAGATTATTTTGTTCGCTTATACAACTCATAAATTTCTCTCCTTAACTGCTTACCGCCGCTTTTATCAATGCTATATACGGCGGTTATAAAAATACTTTAACTCCTACGACTTTTCGCTACCTGCATCATCAATTCTTCTCCTGAATTCTGTGGTATTGCACTCAGTATCTCTGTCTTCTTTGTTCTCTCTGCAAGTAATTCCATTAAAACTTCCCTAGCTTGCTCAACACTTACACTTTGCTCAATAAATTCTCCTATCTTTTCTGGCATCTTCGATAAATTACATAAACGTATTAATTCAAGAACTTCAGTACGATACTTGGTTAAATTATCAGTTTCTAGGTCATTTGTAGTTTGTTCATTCATAGTAATACTCCTGTTTTTATTAATAGATGAAAGAATTGTCATTCCGTCTGCAAGGCCTATTTCTACTGCTTTCTCCCCAAAATATAGCCCTGCCTCTGTTGATCGAATCTTTTCAATTGAAAGACCTCTGTTCCTTGCTATTAGCTGCAAAAACATTTCATATAGTCGGTCTACTTCTTTTTGTAAGCTTCCCAGACTTTCAGACGTCATTGGCTCATGTGGGTTTAAATCATTCTTTCGACTACCAGCAAAGATTGTGGTGTACTTAACACCTTGCTTTTCATCAAATCTACTTTGATCTATATGACTTGCTATTACTCCAATACTGCCAACACCAGAAGTTCTGCTCACAAATACCTTCTCAGCGCTTGAAGCTATAGCATATGCAGCAGAGTATGCATCATCATTTGCTATCGCTATTATCCTCTTTTTTGCTCTTGATTCATAAATAAAGTCAGCTAGGTCAAATATACCGTTTACCTCTCCTCCGGGGCTATCTATTTCCAGCATAATTGTCTCTATGCTACTATCTGCTAATGCTTGTTTGATTTGTTCTTCTATTTGCTCATATGATGTCATCCCGAGCATTTCATCAAACGCACCTGGTTTTTTAGTCAAGATTCCATGTATTGCTATAATTGCAGTTCTTTCTACGTTACTTTTGATGGAGTGCTTTATGTTTTTAAACGTGGGATGTTTTTGATTGTTTAATGACAATAGCTCAAAACTCCTTGGTTCAAGCATTAATGGTTTTCCTAAGAGCATCATAATCCTTTACAATCAGAGTCAAACATTAAGTTGAGACTATTTGCACGTTTTTGATCTTCTGCTATTTCTTGATCTATTTCTTCAACATCGTAACCCATTTCTGATACTACTTCCGATCGACTCTTAAATCCATTCCTTACTGCCATTTGCTGCGATTGCTGGTCTTTCAGTGGATCCACCCAATCAAATCCCTGTGGTATCCATTTTACTTCTTCTTTCGCTGCTTTTACTACTTTTTCATCTATACTCAGTTCTCCACAAAGTACTGCTAACTCTAGCCATCTATTCCAAATAGGTCTACAAAACTGGAACACTATCACGTTATGCTGCAACATTGCACACCTTCTGCGAAACTCTATCAGCCCTGCTCGAATGGATGAATAATTAACGCCTGTTAAATCTCCTGTTAGCTGTTCATATGTTATCCCTGTACCTATTGCTATTGCCCTGAGTTGCTGTCTCATAAACGCTTCATAACTTCCTCCTACATCTGACGGCTCTGAAAATTTTATATCTTCTCCTGGGTCTAAAAGCTGCATTGTTCCTGGCTCTAAACCTGATAATGCTACTCCTTGCTCATTACTTTCACTTTCTCCTAAAATATTTGCTTCAGGATCAAGTCTTGTAATAAACCCTGCAAACATTGCTGCTGTCTTTTTTCTCACTAATTCTGCATCATCATATTGATCAAGCTCATAAAGTTTCAGAAGTATACTAGAAAGCCACGGCTCTCCTCTTATCTGGCCAGGTCTTAAAGGTTTGTAGATATGTAAAACATCATTTGCCGGTACTCTAACTGATTCTCCAAATGAACCTTCACCTGGGTGTTCTTTAAATAGGTAATATGCTTCTCTTTGCCCAAGTCTATTGAACTCAATCCCGTTTCTTATTACATTACCATTTCCTAAAGTTTGATTTGTTTTATTATCTAGATGTTCAGACTCAAGTACTTGCAGTTGTAATGGCACAGAAAATCTATCTTCCAGCTTTCTCGTTCTTAAACGTACAAAACATTCTCCTCCCTCTATCATACTTCTGCATACTAGAGCTTGTAATCCATAAAAATCACTTACCCCGCTACTGTCTGCTTCATCTGTCCATCTTAGCCATAATTCTTGCACCTTCTTTCGAAATTCTCCATCTCTTGCTTTTGATTGCGGTTTTATTCCTGTTCCAATAGAGTTACTTACTATTGTATCAATGATATTTGCCGCATATGGATTTTTCCTTACCATATCTCGAGAGCGACTACGCAGGTGCTCAAGGCTTTGAGAGAGTAAATTATTTATGCTTCCTGCTTCTCCTTGCCAATACATTACCCTTCTTCCTGACCCTGCTGCATCCCAGGCTGAACTTTTGATTTTTGGCTTGCTAAATAGTTGTTTGAATTTTTTCAGCATCATACTAACCAAAATTCTCTTAATTCTTTCAAAGTTCCGTTAAATTTATTTCTGTCACATTTTCCAATTCCACTTACTTCATCTGGCTCTGGACCTATTTTACCGTCAGTATATTGCCATAAAATCCAATCATTCCAGCCTTTTGGTAATGTGAGTTCTTTTCTCCAGCTTGCTATCCATAATGGACATTTTGTCAAAATTGGTGTGGCAAAATCTTTCAAAAAATTAGCACCTCCATACACTAAAGGTAAACGCCCTGTTTCTTCTTGAATTTTTTTAACAAAATCTTCTGCTTGTTTTGGTTCTATATTTTTTCCACTTTCGTTCTCTTCAATATCAAGCACAACAATTGTATTTTTAGTTTCACCCACTGTATTCAAAAAGTGATTTGCTTGATCCTTTCCATCTTCCCCTACACCGAAATGATATGAACCCCATAATAGACCCAAGTCTTCAGCTTCTTTTCTTCTTTCTTTGTATTTTGAATCTATGTACTCTGTTCCTTGCGTTGCCTTATGAATTACTCCAACTATACCACTCTCTTTAGCTAACTCAAAATCCACATTTTCTTGCCAATGTGACAAATCTATTATTCCATTTACTGAACTCTCTCTATTCTCCCATAGTTTTATGAAAGTTTTTAATTGCTCTAAAAATTCAGAATATTCCTCTTTTACAACTTTTCTCAGAAAATTTTCCCTCATATAACTCCTTTATTTGTTGCAAAAATAATCTTTCGTTTAGGCTTCATTCCAGCAATCTTTAGTTCACCTTTGATGCGTTGTCTGAGGCTGAGCAAATCATTTATCTGAACTTCAGCATATCTCACAACATGGTCACCATATGCAATTGATACCACTCTTTCGCCACTCTGAAGCTTCTTTATTGCTTGTTCAACTTGAATTAAATAATCTTCGTTATACATTTATTGCTTGCTGATCCATTTGCTTTTGACTATTTTCTTTGATTTTTTATTTTCCGGTTTTTCACTTAAACTATTCCATTTACTCTCTGGCCATCTGTCTATTCCCAGTGCTATCGATGCAGCTCTTGCATAAATTCGGCAATCTAGTACTTCATTTCTTTCTCTTACCTTTTGCCACTCCTGTTTGGTGTATCCTTTTACTACCTTACTGACTAATTGCTCTGCCGTTAACTGCTTAAAATATTCAGGTGCATACTCAGGAAAATGACAATATCCTGCTGGCACTTTCTCTTCTTCTTTTAAAATATTAAGTAGCTGAAAAAGCTCTGACTTTAATATCGATACTCCTACTGGCCAGAGCTTTATTCCCCTTTTTAGCTTTTGACCACCAACTGTTATATCAACTCTACTTGGGCTGCTAAGTGGCACTAGGGCTTTATTTACACCTTTGACTGCCATTACTCTTCCAGATCCTTGATGACCTCTTACCCAGTTGTATACTTCTTGCGTTGCATACCCTGCATCCACTGCCATCATACTTATCATATATTCAAACCCATTTTCACCAATAAAATGATGATTGAGTAACTCCGAAAGTTTTTTCCATACTTCTCCACCTCCTGTATCTCCTTCAAATACTCGATAGTCTATTGACCAATTTTCACGACTTTTTCCCCATGCTACAACTTCCACCTCTAGACGATCTTTTTGTACATCTACTCCTGCAGTAAGTACCACTTCTCTCCTAGGTACTGTGCCTACGGGAAAAAATTCTCTTCTATTAAATAATTGCTTCCAGTCTGGTACTTCTCCTTTATCTACCCAAGTTTCTCCAAGCGTTGTATTTATCCAAACTTTCAGTAATTGTTCGCTTTCCTTTGCATGGAGAAAGTCCTCTACTGCTTGTTGCCAACTATACCAGCCAACTGGACTATAAAGACTTGAAAGATGAAATCCTTTTTTCTCACCTTTTACTCTATTAGTAGGTCTCCATTCTCCACGATCTAGCATCTCTGTCTTTTGATGATTTTCTATTTTGCCACTACATTCAGTGCAGACATAATGTGCTGTTCTTGAGTCATTATCTTCCCATTTAATTTGTGACCATTTCAGAACTTGATAGTAATTACAATATGGACATGGTACAAAAAAATATCTCTTATCTGTTGCTTCAAATTCTTTCTCAATTCTGCTTATTCCATGAATCGTTGGTGTTGATACTAAAAAAATCTTTCGTCGTGCAAATGTATTAGTTCGGGCTATGCTGAGTAAAACTGGATCTCCTTCTCCTCCTGAATCTCCTGGGTAGGCATCTATTTCATCAAGAAAGAGATATTTTACTGGCATAGATCTCAGTGCTACACTGCTATTTGCTCCGGTTATTACTACTATTCCACCTGGAAATTCCTTACTTTGTACAGTATTGCCTGAATCTCTTGATCTTGGGTCTTTTACTTTACTTTTTAAACATGGTGTACTTTCAATCAGTGGCGCAAATCTTCCTTTTGACCAACGCTTTCCCATTTCAACTGTTGGCTGTACTACTAGCATTGGTCCTGGTGTTTGATCGATGATATAGCCAATCCAATTGTTGCCAGCTTCTGTTCCTCCAATCTGCGCTCCCTTCATAAATACTACTTTTTCTGCTGGTGAGGACGGAGAAAGTGAATCCATGATTTCTTTTAAATAAGGAGTTCTTTCCGTTCTCCACTTTCCTGGCTCTGATGCTGCAGTTGGTGCTAGAACTCGATACTCATTCGCCCACTCTGATACTTTAAGCTCTGGATCTGGTTTTAAACCTTCAGAAAATGATGTGGCGTATATCATATTGCTAGCTCTTCACCATCATTAGATGATACTTCAACATCACTTAAATTAGGACTACTTGTTTTCTCACTTTCGAGTTCAATAAACATTTTCTTTTCAAGCGCTTCTTCTATATACTTCTGAATTAAATTACTCATTATTATTGCAGCTATGAGTGCAACTATTCCCACCATTACCGCAGCTATAATGTTAGGGTAAATTCCTACTATCGCTATTGCGCATATTGTTATAGTGACACAGATGATATTGGTATATTTCTTTATTTTTTTGTCTGCTATTTTCCTTTCTTCAAAATATTTATTGCTCAATAAATGAAACGTTGGAAAGTTGTCATTTTTTCCAAATAAAACTATATCTTTTTCTTTGCTTAGTAACTTTATCAGTTTTACATTATTTGTTGTTATTGCGTACTCAAAAACATCTGTAGCATCTGCTCTTTTCTTTAGCAGTAATTTTACTATATTAAAATGCCTATTTATTGCAGCAAGATATACTGCTGATTCTCCTTGATCGTTTAAAACATCTACTTCAACTCCTTCTTTTAAAATCGCCCCTAGAATCTCCTTATATCCTTTTTTTGCTGCTAAGTGAAGTAAATTGTTCTTCTCTACTCCATACCTATTACTTATTAAAGCTTTTACTATTTCAGATTTGTTCTCTTCTTTCGCATAACAAAACGGTGTCTTGCCATTATCATCTTTAATCAAAGGATCTATGTCTTCTCGGGTTAGTAATACTTCTACTGTTTTAAGTCTTTCAGCATAATGTAGTGGCGTTTTATTTTCATAATCTTGTAAGTTGACCCCAGCATTAGGAGCATTTATTAAGCATCTTACAATATTTAAACATAAGTCTCTTTCGTTGTAATTACTGCTACTTATAGCTACGTGCAAAGGAGATAATTTCATTGCATTTCTGCCGCTACCAGCTATATTGACATTCGCACCAAGATTTGAAAGTAATTTTACTACTTCTAGCTTCTTGTTGTTTACTGCATAATGCATTGCTGCATGATTTCTCACGTCAAGAACATCTTTATCCGCATTTCCTTCTCTAATTAAAATTTCTACTATCCCTTCATGCCCAGCTCCTGCCGCTAAATGTAACGGTGTATGTAGTAAAGCATTCTGCTCATTAACATTAACTCCTTTGTTGAGTAAAAACCTTACAGCATTTGCTTCATTCAACATCGCAGCTAAGTGAAGCAAACTATCTTCCTCTGATCCGTATTTGTGATTGATTAGTGCTTGTAATATTTCTTCTCTTGCACAAGAGAGCGCACTTTTACCATCATCATCAGTGATCAGTGGATTAATATTTTTCCTATTTAGTAAGAGAGCAACCATACTAAGCTCGTTAATTTCTACTGCATAATGTAGCGGTGTCTTTCCATTTAATCCTCTAACATTTACATCTAATCCAGGTTGATTGATGAGACACTTTATTAACTCCAAACTTAGGTTATCAGCCATTTTATATTCAAAATTTTATATTTGAAATTTAGTGTTAGATAATTCTTGTAATGAGTTTGTAATCTCTTCGGTTAGCGCCATATGAATCTTTTCAGTGTCACTCAGTGATGCAAGCAGTGCTGAAACTCTATTTGGAATATTAAGCAAATTATTACGTACAACTCTTGCTACATTAAATGCATCGCGCTTTACTTCCTCTACTGCTACAAGTTCTCCTATCTCAGCCTTAGCTTTCGCCTCAAGCAGTTTACCACGTTCCATCTCATTTTTTATTCGCGTTTTTAGCAACATTGTAGAAAGGTTATTTGTATTTTCGTTTTCTGGATTTTTCCTCCTCAGTGGCTGACTTGGATCTCTTATTGCTGCCACCGCTTCATTTGCTTGTTCTCTATTTATCAAACCATCCTCCAACTCAACTATCCCTTTCTTTACTAAATAACAGACATATTGCTTTGATACTCCTATCTCTCTTGCCCATTCTGTTTGTGTTATTTTTTCCATTTTTTTTCTTCTCTCTTTTTTGCCTATTTTTTACGAGTTTTTTTCTTGAGTCTCCGAAAAGGTTTTACCAGTACCGGCTAAAATTGCATCTCTTCCCGTGTATACTTGCCAACGTTTTATGGTTACATCTACAAACTTTGAATCTAGCTCTATTGTTCTACAAATTCTTCCTGTTCTCTCACATGCAATCAGTGTGCTGCCAGAGCCACTAAATGGATCAAGTACAGTATCCCCAGGTCTGCTGCTATTAACTATTGCTTTCTCCATTAGCTCTACTGGCTTCATTGTTGGGTGCAGTGAGTTATGTATTGGCTTATCATAAAACCATAGATCACTTTGATTTCTACCTCCATGCCACTCACGTTTATTGCCCCTTTTCCATCCATAGAGCATTGCTTCGTATTGTCTTTGATAATCAGACCTGCCTAGCGTAAAATGATTCTTTGCCCAAATGATAAATGTTGACCATTTTCCTCCTGCTTCCTCAAATGCTTTTTGCAGCGTTGAAAACTCTGATGATGATATGCAGATGTAAATTGCTCCTTTCGTATATGCTAAAATATGGGAACAGATGTCATAGAGAAAAAGCTCATACTTTTCACCTTGATTATCATTTAATATCTTTTTGTCTTGGCTATTACCATAATCAACGTTATATGGAGGATCACAAACAGTAATGTCTGCCATTTTATCATCTAATACTGCTTTAAATGATTCAACTACGCAGCTATCACCGCAATAGATTCTATGATCACCTAAAATCCAAAGATCACCTGGTTTTGTTATTTCTACTTTTTTGTCATCAACAACTAAGTCAGAAAGATCTTCTTCTTCACCATCTAAATCATCAAGAAAGTTTTGAACTTTTTCTAGCTCAAATCCAGTCATTTTAAGATCAAACTGTAAATCTTCTAATTCTTGAATTTCTACTTTCAAAAGCTCATCGTCCCACTTTGCCCAATTAGCTGATTGATTGGCCAGTAACCGAAAAGCTTTGGTTTGTGGTTCATTTAAATTATCACTTAAGACCACTGGTATACTTTCCATACCAAGTTTTCTTGCTGCTTTAAGTCTTAAATGACCATCAACCACAGTTCCATCGCTTTTTGCAACTATTGGTATACGAAAGCCAAATTCCCGAATAGAAGCACACATTCTGTTGACCACATCGTCATTTTTACGTGGATTACGATCATATTCAACTAGGTTTCGAGTAGGATAATAGTGGATTGCTAAATTCATATAATTTAAATTCTTAATAATTAAAAAGTTAATATTTAAAATATGTCTAACACTAGAAAAGGCCTGAGGTCTGACCCACCAAATCCGCCAGTATGAACGAAAGGACCCACTTTCTATGGTATTTTTAATATGTTAAAATCTTTACCAAAATTCATAGCGTAAAACATTAATGCTAAAGCATCAGATTCATTATCATCTCTAGGTAAAAAACCTTTTTCACGTATCGCTTCAATAACTTCACTCTTACTTGCATTGCCTTTGCCTGTTATAAAGCGTTTTATAGTTTTAACATTAACACCTTGGTAGGGAATATTGTTCTCTTCACACCAAGCAGATAGAACGGCAAGAAAACCACCGTAGCAATGCGCTGCATCAGTTCCTAGATGTCTTCTTACTTCCTCAAAATACACTGCAGAAATGTCCTTCAAAGAATTAAGCCAATTACGAAAATTCAAGAAGCACATGCCACCTCCGCTAAAACGACTACCATGAAAGCTTTTGCTACCACTTTCAATTATTCCATCTGTTAAAATTGCCCAGCCCGTTTGTTTGCCGAGATCTAGTGTTAGGATTGACATTTTCTTTGTGTTTGAAGCGTATTGAGGTAAACTAACCTCGTTGAAACAATGCCCTTCTATTATATATATACCGGATTTCTTACTACTTTTTCCGGGATTTTTTGAAAAAAAGTGAAAACAATTTAAAAACTGCTTACCAGCTAAAGAATAAAGTAGATAGTTCATTTTTAGAGTTTTACAGTTGCTTGTCTTTTTTACAAGTAACCTATATGCTACTTGAAGTAAGGTAGAGTAGATATGATAATAAATGAAAACGAAATTTTATTATATACAACTCCAAATGGAGACGTGAGAATTGATGTTTTGTATCGAGATGAAAACATTTGGCTTACACAAAAAAGAATGGCGGAGTTGTTTGATGTTAATATTAGAACAATTAGTGAGCATTTACAGAACATATTTGCTAGTCAAGAGTTAGATAAAGATTCAGTTATCCGGATTTTCCGGAATACTGCTGAAGATGGTAAACAGTACCCTACACAATTTTATAATTTGGATGCAATTATAGCTATTGGTTATCGAGTTAATTCTAAAAAGGCTACATCTTTCAGAGTATGGGCTACAAAAATTTTGAGAGATTTCATCATCAAAGGATTTGCATTAGATAGCGAACGATTAAAAAACGGAAGGAAGTTCGGTAAAGACTACTTCAATGAGTTACTTGAAAAAATCAGGGAAATACGAGCATCCGAACGCAGATTTTACCAGAAGATTACAGACATTTATGCTGAATGCTCTGCAGACTATGATCCAAATTCAGAAATAACAAAACAATTTTATGCAAAAGTACAGAATAAATTATATTGGGCGATTTATGGCCTGACTGCAGCAGAGCTAATATATTCTCGAGTTGACCACAAAAAACCAAATATGGGGCTAACTACATGGAAAGATGGTCCTGGCAACAAAATTCATAAGAGTGATGTGAGTACTGCAAAAAACTACTTGACTGAAAAAGAGTTGAGTGAACTAAATCATATTGTTTCCTAGATTATGCGGAACTTTAAGCAAGAAAGCATCGGCTAATGAAAATGCAGAATTGGGTTGAAAAGTTGGATGCATTTCTATTGTTCAATGATTATGAAGTGCTTAAGGAGGCTGGTAAAGTTAGTGCTGAAGTTGCAAAAGCCCTAGCTGAAGGAGAATACCAGAGTTGTACAGACATGAATCTGATTTTGATGAATTAATTAAAACAAGTAAAGAAAGTGAAAAAATAACTACAACAAAAACCAGCTTGTAGTTGAGCTATCTGTGTTTGACATCTTGTCTACCACCTTTTGTTTTAATTTCAAGGGGGGTGAAAAATTGTTCCCACCCTTTAGAAAGCCCTACCTGCCAATAAATAGTGAAAACATAAACCTTTATCTCTATCATACATGATAAAATTGGAGACGTAAATAAATAAATTTTGATCTTTGTCTCCATTTTAAGCGGTACATAAACTTTAGATGCAGAAAAAGCTCAATAGAAAAAAATGATCCATTTCTGCAATTTTAGACACCTATGCTTAAAGAACAAACAAATCGTATCCTCTTTTTCCGGAATACTCAATAAATTGGCTGAAATCTTGAACGGAATACATATTGTAATTTAATTGTTAGGACATTTATATTATAAGTAAAACAGAAATTTAATAACTAAAGGAGAAAACCTACGTTTTAAAGCTAGCTACAATTTTTAAGTAAAGCAGTAGCCACCTGATTAAAGATCGCTTATAAAACAACTCTAAACTCAACTAAAAGGTATTTTCAGTAGTCTTACTATCACGAAAGAAACTTATATATAAGTTTAACACGATTTTCATGCCTTGTAAAGAAAATTTTTTAAAAAGAATTTAACCTTTCCTGTCTCAAATCCTTTTTTTAGAGAGCTATCTATAAGGGTTAAAAAATTAAAGAATAAATAAGAATGAAAAATATAAAATATAAATAGGGTATTATCATATACCTTATTTTTATTATTTATAATAATAGGTTTTTTCTCTAAACTAAGAAACACTCAAAATCAGCCAAGGAGCAACCTTTTATGATATTATAGTAGTTTGCTTGACTTGTAACCTTAAATTATGTTAAACTCCTCTACAGTAGCCCACTTCTCAGCTTGATGAGATTTCATTTTATAATCTAAAATGGCTTAAACTGCCAAAAGTCTATGTAATCTCGAATCTAAAGTGCTTAATTCACAAATAATTATTATGAATAGTTTTACTAATACAGCATTTTTATGGCTACTTCTTATAGACGGAAAATCTCTCCCCTGGGTATATTGTAAACACGTTAAGCTCTATTAAAGTTTAATAGAAAAATCGTAATGAAAAAAAATTTAGAGCAATTCATATTTCGGACTACATTTCTAGTCTTTAGAAAAGAGGTCATTTAGTGGAGTATGAAAGCGGAGTTGTGCAAAATTTTTTAAAAAAGTGAACAGTTTTTGTAATTTTGTCGAACTTACTATAGTAAGACCTAGCAAACCTGGTCTTCTGAATTGCAAATATTTGGAGTAAATATGGACAGTTTCAACTTACGCTTGAAAAAAAACTTCTCCACTCTTCCGGAAAAATCTATGAGAAATCCGGTATTACTATAGTAAAAGGTACAGAGACATCTCTCTACCCATTTATGACTGTATTTTAAATTACCAGCCTTTAAGAACATCATCATTAGCAGAAAAAAAGACATTTTGTCAACAAACATAGCTTATTTAACAGGAGAAAACAATATGCATGATAAGCAAGCTTTATTTGAAAGAGCAGCAGAAGTAAAAGCAGAACTACTCTCAAGAATAGAATCATCTTTATCCTACTTATTACCAAATGGTACTTTCCACGGGGGTAAGTTCTATGTTGGTAATATTAGAGGAGATAGGGGAAAAAGCTTAGTAGTAGAAATAAGAGGAGATACCGTCTTGTTAGTCAACAAAAAAATTATAAAAATTTCCCAAGTTGCATCATAAAATCAAAAAATACTTCCAATTGTGTAACAGTACACAGATTATAGTTAGTGGATATGTTGATAAGTAAATTAGTTTTATACGCACAAAACAGATGAAGTTTACTTATCAACATATCCACTAACCAACAACATTCAATAAATTTGTGTAAGATACCACTTTACATAAGATAGATAGGAAGCATTTTTGATTTTAAAGTACTAAACCTTCAGTCAACCTCCTAGCCCTGTAGTTTTTGATATGGTTAGGATCAAAAGCACTTTTGGATGTCAGAATACCGAAAATGATATGGAGTAGCTTACGCATTGCAGCACCAACGATGGCCATATTATGCTTACCCTTTTCCTTTAATCTTTGGCAAAAGCTCATAATGATAGGATTGTGATTCTTAGCTACTATGGCAGGAAAGAAAAGTGCCTTACGTAATGTTTGTGAACCGGATTTACTTAATCTGGGTTTGGCATATACAGAGGAACCTGACGTCATATTTCGTGGTATAACTCCTGTATATGCTGCCAATTGCCTGGCATCTCTAAAAACCTCTATATCAGAAACTTCAGCTAAAATAGCTATTGCTGATTCTTCTCCTATGCCTGGAATAGTCAATAGAAGTTGAAAATTTTCCAACAATTCTTTGTGTTGATTTAATAGTTCACGTACGGAGTTTTTTATTGTTTCTATTTTTTGAGCTATATTCATTGCAAGGTCTTCCCAAGCATTTGCAACTTCTTTAGGCAGTCTCTCTTTTTTTTCTAAGTGGTTATTTACTAATGTTAACTCATCTTTTAACGCAACTGAGCAACGATAAAGATGTTTTAATTTTTTCATTTCAGGAGAAGGTGGTGTCCAACTAGAAGGTTCCTGTCTTTGGCAATAATCAGCAATAACTTCTGCATCGGTCTGATCATTCTTTTGTCGTATCAGCTTACTCCTTGCATAAGATTTTATGCAATAAGGATTTACAACACTTACAAAATGTCCAGCATTGTGTAGAAATTCAGCCAGTGCTTCGCTATAACAACCAGTAGATTCCATGCAGGTTTTTACTTTTTCTACATTATGTTTGTGTAGAAAATTCAGTAGACTTTGAAACCCATGATCATCGTTCTTAAAGCTTCTTTTTCTAATTTCACGCTTTCCTTTTTTGCTTATAAATGAGAGAAAAACATCAAAGCGATCTTTTGATATATCTATGCCCAAAAAGTTGTTGATCATATATAACCCCATACGTTACCATTAAAAATGAAAAGTAAGGCTAGTCTTGTGAATACAGAATTAGAACCATTCAGGTCTTTCTACGATACCGTCCAGCCTATACTTTTGAGAAGGGAATTCTTATCTCCTCTACAGATTTTATATCTAAGAAGAAGCACAGAGTTCCTCCCTTCTCCACCTAATGCTTAAGCTTAAAACATTAGATGCTTTTGACAAGATACAAGAAGAAGGCTACTTGGATGACACCCTCCTAGTGGACTCAAATCACAATGTTCGTACAGTTATGCGTCAAGCCTAAAAACAGTTAGCTAATAGGTTTAATAAAAATTCACATATACAGGAAAGATTGGTAACATTATTTGAACAGAAATCGTTATTGTAATTATGCCAAAACGCACAGATATAGAATCTATATTAGTAATAGGAGCAGGCCCAATAGTTATAGGTCAGGCATGCGAGTTTGATTATTCCGGAACGCAAAGCTGTAAAGTATTAAAAAGTGAAGGTTATAAAGTCATTTTGGTTAACTCCAACCCCGCAACTATAATGACAGATCCTGAGTTTTCTGATGCAACTTATATTGAGCCGGTACTGCCTGAAATCATAGAGAAAATTATAATTAAGGAGATGCCAGATGCAATATTGCCAACAATGGGCGGGCAAACAGCACTCAATTGCGCAATAAAACTTGCAGATGATGGAGTGTTAGACAAATACAATGTAGAATTAATAGGGGTAAATAGAGAAGCAATAAAAAAAGCAGAGGATAGAGAGTTATTCCGTCAGTCCATGGATAAAATAGGGCTAAAATACCCCAAAAGTATCATTATAAAAAATCAAGAACAAATAAGAAAGGCTTTGGATTACATTGGATTACCAGCAATCATCCGCTCGTCATTCACCCTTGGTGGTGCAGGTAGCGGCATAGCATACAATAAAGAGGAGTTTTTCAATATTGCAGAAAGTGCTCTCAAAATTTCGCCAATAAATGAAGTTCAGATAGATGAATCAATTATCGGCTGGAAAGAATATGAAATGGAAGTTATCCGTGATTGTAAAGATAACTGCATAATAGTCTGTTCGATAGAAAATATTGATCCAATGGGAGTGCACACCGGAGATAGTATCACGGTTGCTCCTGCTTTGACTCTGCGTGACGTAGAATACCAACAGATGAGAAATGCATCTATAGCAGTGCTAAGAGAAATTGATGTTAGTGCCGGTGGTGCAAATGTTCAGTTTGCAGTGAATCCTAAAGAAGATGGAAGCCTCGTTGTGATTGAAATGAATCCAAGGGTTTCTCGCTCTTCTGCACTTGCTTCAAAAGCAACAGGTTATCCTATTGCAAAAGTTGTAACTAAACTTGCTATCGGCTATTCACTCGATGAGATACGTAATGATTGCACTCCAGTTATACCTGCTGCATTTGAACCAGTGATTGATTACATCGTCACTAAAATTCCTCGTTTTGAATTTGAGAAGTTTAAGGGGACGAATTGTGAACTATCAACTTCCATGAAATCAGTGGGGGAAGTGATGTCGATCGGCCGCACTTTTAATGAGTCGCTGCAGAAAGCTTTTCGCTCGCTTGAAACTGGGCTTACGGGACTTAATGAAGTATTTCCTGAAAATACTGATATTGATCACATCAGATCTCAATTAGCAAAATTGCTGCCAAACAGATTACTGATTGCTGCTGACGCAATGCGTCATGGAATAAGCATAGAAGAAATAAATTCGATTACAGGATATGACTTATGGTTTTTGCAGAATATACAGCAAATTATATTAGCTGAACAAAAAATCAAGGAAAACGGCCTTCCTGAGACTGCATATGAAATGTTAGAGCTGAAAAAAATGGGGTTTTCAGATGCAAGATTGGCAAAATTAAGCAATAAGAAAGCAGAGCAAATTGAAGAAATAAGAAAAAAATTTGGCATTAAACAAGTTTATAAGCGTGTAGACACCTGTGCAGCTGAATTTGAATCGAGCACTGCTTATATGTATGGCTGTTATGAGGGTAACACAATGATGTCATTCCAGCGCGTGACGCTGGAATCCAGAGATAAGGAAGAATGGATCCCAGTGTCAGCTACTCGGATGACAGAGGGAATGGAGTGCGAAGCAGATGTTTCTGACCGAGAAAAGGTTGTCATTTTAGGAAGTGGTCCAAATCGCATTGGTCAAGGTATTGAGTTTGATTATGCATGCGTACATGCAGCTTCTGCCGCCAAAGAAATGGGGTATGAAACAATAATGATCAACTGTAATCCAGAAACCGTTTCAACTGATTATGATACCGCTGATCGTTTATATTTCGCCCCACTGATTGCAGAGGATGTGCTTGAAATACTAAGTAAAGAGCAAGAAAATGGCACACTGGTTGGTGTAATAGTTCAAATAGGTGGTCAAACACCTTTAAAGTTAGCCAAAGTGCTTAACGAGAGAGGTTTCAAAATTCTGGGAACTTCGTTTGATTCTATTGACCTTGCAGAAGATCGCATGAGGTTTAAAAACCTTGCTTTGCAACTTAATTTAAAACAACCTGAAAGTTCTATCTGCCATTCAGTAAAAGAAGCGTTAACCAACGCAGAAAAGGTGGGTTTTCCACTAGTAGTCAGGCCATCATATGTCCTCGGCGGTCAGTCTATGTCGATTAGACACGATACTCAGAGCTTTAAAGAGTATGTCTTGAATCAAACCAAAATTTTTGAACACGGATCGCTGCTTCTTGATAAATTTTTAGTCAATGCAGTTGAGGTTGACGTTGATGCTGTGTGTGATGGGAAAAAAGTTTTCATTGCAGCGGTCATGGAGCATATTGAAGAAGCTGGTATCCACTCTGGCGATTCAACATGCTCAATACCGACAAATACATTGAGTGACGAAGTAATAAAAGAGATCGAGCTCCAAACTGAAAGAATAGCTCTTGCACTAGAAGTGAAAGGTCTGATAAACATTCAGTTTGCTGTTCAAGAGAGTTATGTATACATACTTGAAGTAAATTTACGAGCTAGTCGAACCGTTCCTTTTATTTCCAAGGTAATCAATATTCCTATTGCAAAGCTTGCCACTCAGGTTATTTTGGGTAAAAAATTGAATCAGGAAAACAAGCCTTTCAATCATTTTGCAGTTAAAGCTGCTGTTTTTCCATTCACGCGCTTTTCGGGAATTGACACTCTACTTGGTCCTGAAATGAAATCAACAGGAGAAGTAATGGGAATTGACTCATCGTTTGAAGCTGCACTTGCAAAAACGCACATGGCTGCAGGATACAAGTTACCAATAGAAGGAACAGCTCTGGTTTCAGTAAAAGATGATGATAAAGAGTATATATTGCCTGTTGCACGAATGTTGAAAGAACTGAGTTTTGAAATATATGCAACCAAAGGCACAGCTTTATATCTGAATAATAACGGCATTGCTGCAAAAGCTGTAAATAAAGTGAGAGAAGGCAGACCCCACATAGTTGATATGCTCAAAGATGGAAAAATAAATCTAGTAATCAATACTTCAAAAGGTGTGAAATCAGTCTCAGATAGCAAAGATATCAGGAGAACTGCTATTTTGCAAAATATAGCTTATAGCACCACAGCTTCTGGGAGTAAAGCGTTAGTGCTTGCAATTCAATATGTAAAGAATAGCAAATTGGAAGTGAAATCATTACAGCAGATACAAAACGTTTAAATGCCAAACGAAAATAATTCATTACTCTATCTCAAAATTGTGGTAGAGTAATGTAAGTCAAATTTTTTTACTGACTTGCCTATGTATTATGGTATTTGTTAAAGAATTATTGAATAACGGTTATGCAACATGAATAAGGTAAAAAGGAAACGAACTCAATTTTATCAGCCTTATCCATTACGTAAGACGAGGAAAACAGAAGCAAAAAATACCCAAGAATTATATGATCCAACACTAACTGATATTAGGTTAGGCGAAAGTGATAATCAACAAAGTTTGGAAGTAATATAAAAGATCCGATGGAGTTCTCTCGCAGTGATTTGTCAAACAAAACAGATGAACACGAAAGTGATAATCGACTACAGAACTTTAGTGATTATGATTCATATCATAGTTCTGCTGATGGTAATCAGACGCCTTGTACTGAACCAAGTGATTGGGACTCAAATTCGAGCTGTAGTTCAGATTATTCTTATTTTCCGGAAGGTGGCTCACTTTTAATGGATCTAGAAATACCATTAACTGAAAATGAAGAGAAGCTGATTGATGAATTTTGTAAGGAGATGAAAAAGGTGGAAGAAGAAAATAACAAAGGAAGTGCTTTAAGGCTTGTTCGAGACATAACAAATAAATATTTAGGGAAAGGGATAAGACTAAATTCATGTTATGGTGATCGTTATAGAACTGTAACAAATTTGATATTTGAAGAAATAATAGATGTTATCAATAATGAAGGCCTATGCCCTAGCAGTAAAGCGCATGCATTTAGAGGTCAGGATGTTTCCTATAGCAATGAAGATAAAGATGATGACAACACGAATGAAGTACTGGAAGATGGTAATTTAGACATCATAAGAAACACCATTAGGGATTTATTGTTAAAAGGTGGGAAAGTAGAAAGAGGTCTTTTCGATGGTGGTGAGCTAGGACATGTAACTTCTGATTTTGATTATGTCAATGATCTCTTTGCGGAATGTAAGGAAATTGAAAACGATCTAAAAAATGTAGCATATGAAAGTATTGTAAACAAAAATGAGCAAGCTCAAAAGGACAAATTAGAATTAAAAGTAGAGATAGATAATGAGTGCTTTTGTATAAAATATCCACAAGATAGTACTGTTGAAGTTGCAAAAATCCTAAGCAATGAAAAGAATGAAGGTTTAAACTTAAGAGTTGGTATACTGCAAATTGGGAAAAGTATAGTAAGAGTTGAAAGCTACAACGGAAAAAGAAATTATCTGGATGTTTGTAAGCAAGGTGTAACATTATCTTTTGATAGTGAAGCAGGAAAAATCAGTATTCATCTAAATCCTAAGGAAAATAGTAATGAAATAGAAGTAAAGATTGATAAGGAGAGCGAAGCAAGGCTTAACGAGTTAGAAGATAAGGGGAAAAGTTTAGGAGAAAACTGTCTTTTAGGAGGAAAAAGCGTTCTGGAAGCTATACGAGATGGAAATTTTGAAAGAAATAGAAGTATTATACCAACTAGCGTAATTGAACAGCCAAATACTGCAACGAATACTCCACAATCTTACCTAGAGAACATTTTCCTGAACGGACACAATTACAGAACTAAACGTATTGATTCAAGGCATGGCTAATGTGCAAATATTGAAGCAAAAGTGATCAGTGCTTGACACTGCTCTCCTTTGTCATCCCAGTGCCCAGACACTGGGATCCAGGAATTTTATTAAGTTGGTGAGCATAAAAATAGCTGTTTTACGTTAAAATACAATGTTTTTGATGATTATGGAAAGGCTGGATTCCAGACTGGAATGACACCATTTGTTGTAAACTTACTTTTTTCTTGATTTTTTGGTTTATCTCGCCTACCTATTTTGCCACTTTGCTGAACGGATACAACTAAACAATAGGTCTATCTACTTCATTCTAATGTGATTTCAGTTTTTTTTACATGCAAACTCTCTAATCCCACCTTATAGTTAGGATAAATTAGAGAGACATTAAGATCTTTTTTAATTTTAACATTACTTACTTTTTTTGACCCTAAATAAAAACTCTGTGCATAATCTGGTAAGGAAGAAACCTCAATTGGCTCTGGAGAACTAACATTGAGAAGTTTGGCTGCATACATTATCACTTCAGATTGTGTAGTGGGTAAATCATCTGCACAATTGTATACTTCACCAGGTTTTATGTTTTGCATGGAAGAAAATAGAATGTTCGATATATCTTCAACGTGAATACGAGAAAAAAAATGCCCTTCTTTTTTCACATTTTTTGCTTTGCCAAGCTGCAAGTCAATTAACACGTTCCTACCAGGACCGTATATTCCAGCTAAACGAAAAATATGTACAGGCAGTTTGCTATTCAGCCACTTCTTTTCAGATCTAAGGCGCTTTTCTCCTCTGATTTCTATAGGTTTTGTTTCAGATTCCTCATTCACCCAATTACCAGAGTAATCACCATAAACGCTAGTTGCAGACAAATAACCAAACCATTTAACATTTTGCAGGCAATCACCATATCTCTCCATAACATCATCACCATCTGGAGGAATAGAAATTAAAACGTGCGTTGCGCTTTTAAGCAGATCTTGACTAACTTTCTCATAATTAAAGAGGATTACATTTTGTATATTTTTACTTCTTGATGTGCCACTGACTTTCCAACCTAAGTTCAGCAGTTTTTTCGATAAAAATTTAGCCACATATCCATAACCAAAGCAAAACAAGTGCATGAAAATTAATTTTTAAAATTCTTCTTGATAAATTCTACTCCTAATTTTATCCCCTCTTCATTAATAATATGACCTAATGCATGAATTGGGTGCCCTTCAACATTTATTCCATTTTCTTTCAAAGCTTTAACCGCTAAGTCGAGGGACGAAAAAGGTACCACGTCGTCAGCATCACCATGGATAACACATATGTTAGGTTTTGACTTGATCTCTGGTGCAGTTTTTGAAGGTGAAAGAAACCTACCAGAGTATGCAACAACTGATGCACAGGATTGAGAGCGGGTGAGAGCTGTATGTATTGCAAGCATTGCTCCTTGAGAAAATCCAACCAAAGAAAGTTGCGTATCTTTTAAATTAAGCTCCTTTAATTTTGTATCAATGAAATGATTTACAATTGATGTAGCATTTTTTACTCCATTATATAGCGCTTCCTCACTACGATCTTCCAAGCTGAACCACTGATAACCATCACCTATTTCTCTTTCAAACGGAGCATTGGGTGCTACAAAATATGACTCGGGTAAAAACTTGCTCATAACTTTAGCAAGGTGAATGAAATTATCGCCACTTGAGCCCCAACCATGTAAAAAAATAATCAAATTTTTCTTATTTCCGCCTGCACAAATTTCTTGGCCTTTAAGTTCAATCATTTCTTTTCCTTTTGCATTTATATTTTTATTTAACACTAATTTTCAAATTTGTAAAAACATACTGTGATTGCTGTTGAATGATGGAGAGACATACTCCATTATTTTATACCTATAGCTAACTGAAAAAAGGTTACCTCAGAAGGGATAAAAAGGTATAAAATGGCTTTGGAATAAGTGCAATTTGGTATAGGTTAAAACAGCTAAAAATAACCTTAAAAAAAGTCACATTCTATCAAGAGCGCAATCAAGAAGATAGGCAGCAATTTATCGATAAAGTCTCAAAAATAGACCACTGTAGCATTTTATATATAGATGAAGCAGGAGTTGATAATAGACTATACCGAGAATATGCATGAGCTCCAAGAGGAGAAAAAATATATGCTGATGTTCCAGGAAAAAACTGGGAAAGAGTGAGTATAATAGGTGGATGGATTGAAAAGAAGTTTATTGCACCAATGACCTTCACAGGAGGGTGTAATAAAGATGTATTTAATGTATGGTTAGAGCGAACCACAATTGCAGCGTAATACAACCATAGTTATGGATAATGCTACATTCCATAAAACTCCCAAAACAAAGTCATTAATAGAGTCTTTTGGCTGTCATTTGCTTTATCTTCCAACATATTCACCTGATCTAAATCCGATAGAGCATTGTTGGCACATCATCAAAAGTCGCCTCAGACCTCTAATGCATCAATGTACAGACTTACACCTTTTAGTTGGTAATACCATTTTAGACGTTTATCATTCGCTTTTGAAAATACTATACTTGTAGAGAAAAAAGAATAGATGATGATCCTAAATATTTAATAAATTTGACTACTGAGGAATTTCAAAAATCTCAATTTTTTATTAATTGTGAGATGTCTATCTTCATATAGCTTTCCTCTTCATACCTCAACTAATAAAATTAGAAGCATCAACTCCCTTCTGTAAGCAAGCAGCAATGGCAGTGTTCATCATTAGAAATGCAATGGTCATTGGGCCAACGCCCCCGGGTACTGGAGTAATAGCTTTGGCTTTCCCTTTTATTCCCTCAAAGTCAACATCACCTACAAGCTCTCCTACATTAACACTATTTATGCCAACATCGATCACTATTGCACCTTTCTTTATCCAGTCTGCTTGAACAAAATTTGGCTTTCCGACTGCTGCAACTACTATATCCGCTTTAGAGCAATATTCAGCTAAATCTTTACTCTGTGAGTGCAAGATAGTAGCAGTGCAATTTTCCTGCAGCAATAGGTGAAACATTGGCTTGCCCACGATATTTGACCTACCAATCACCACTGCGTTTTTACCGGAAAGGTTCTCTTCAATTGATTTAATTAAATGCAAAGAACCTTTAGGAGTGCAAGGTATAAGGCAGTTTTTTTCACCTTTAACTAATCTACCAACGTTTTCATCGTGGAAGCCATCTACATCTTTTTCAATACTTACTGCGTTAATTACTCTGCTTGCACTAATATGATTTGGTAAAGGCAACTGTACTAAAATGCCATGCACAGATCGATCTTCATTTAACTCATTGATTTTTTCAATCAATTCATCTTCTGAAATATTATTAGGCAAAACAATGGTCTCAGAACTTATGCCTATTGATTCTGCTTTTTTCTGTTTGTTGCGAACATAAACCTGACTTGCTGGATTGCTGCCCACGAGAATTACTTTCAGGCAAGGAAAAATGTTATACTCTCTCTTTAAAATATCAATTTTTTGTGATAGCCTCTCACATAGGTCGTTTGCTATTTTTTTACCATCAATAATAATTGTCACTTCCTTGCCACTCCTTAAAGTCAGGTAATTTGATATCAAATAAATCCAATACTTTGCCAACAGAATGATTAATAATATCATCCAACGATTTTGGTTTAATATAGAAAGCAGGCACTGGTGGAGCAATTATTGCTCCCATCTCCGTTAATTTTAACATATTTTGTAAATGCCCAAGATGTAGTGGTGACTCTCGCACCATAAGAATTAATTTTCTTCTTTCTTTTAGCGTTACATCTGCAGCCCTTGTCAATAGATTGGAAGTAACACCTGATGCAATTTCAGACATTGTCTTCATAGAGCATGGTGCTACAATCATTCCTGAGGTTTTAAATGAGCCACTTGCTATTTTTTCTCCTATTTTTTCTTCAGAATAGTAAAAATCTGCAAGTGATGTAATATCTTCAAGTTTTTCTTTAATCTCATGAGCTAGAGTTATTTTTCCAGCACGACTTATCACTAAATGAGTTTCATAACCAAATTTGCAGCGCGTGACGCTGGAATCTATATTTCTTTTTCCCTGGATCCCAGTGTCAGCTACTCGGATGACAGGGATAAGAGATCTATTAATATTTCTTAACGCCTCTAAAATACGTACACCGTAAATAGAACCAGATGCTCCACTTATTCCAATTACAATTCTGCTATTCACTTAACTCTTCTTCGTAGCTCATTCCCAATGCACGTTTATAGGTATCAAGCAATATTTCCTGTTCCTCTCTGTCATCATCATCCATCTTCCTCAGCCTAATAATTTGTTTCATCACTTTTATATCCCAACCTTCATCTGCGGCTTTTACATATACATCACGAATGTGATCTTGCACATCCCTCTTTTCTTGTTCAAGTTTTTCGATTCTCTCTATGTAACCCTTCAACTCTTCAGCCGTTATTTTTACTGTATCTTCCATGAAACTCCACTAATTAATTGCTGCTACTAGTATTACCAGTTTTTACTTGCACTTCAACAACAGTAATAATATTTTTATCTTTTTTTAAAATCTTAAAGCGAAAACCATACATGGAAAACTCCTCGCCTTCGTCAGGAATGCGCTCTATTTCATTCACAATCATACCTGCTAGAGTTGTAGCTTCTTCATCAGGGAGATTCCAGTGTAACTGCCTGTTAATGTCCCTAATAGTAGATTTTCCTTCTATGTGATACATATTGTCAGATATTTTCTTTATGAAATTCTCCGTGATCAAATCATGTTCATCCGAAATTTCTCCAACTATTTCTTCCAGTATGTCCTCAAGAGTTACAATTCCCTGCAGTGCTCCATACTCATCAATAACAAATGCAAGGTGTTTCCTGTTCTTACGGAAGTTATGAAGTTGCACGCTGAGCGGTGTACTTTCTGGTATAAACCAAGGCTTTGACATAACTTGGGTAATGTCAACTTCTTCCGCTTTATTATTCTTTTCACGCAAGGCATTTATTAGACCCTTCACGTGAATTACACCGATAATATCATCTGGTTCTTTTTGCCATAAAGGTATCCTACTATGACTGCTAGTTAAAATTTCCCTTATTAACTCTTCTTTACTTCGATTTATATCAAGAGAAAATAAATTTCTTCTATGGGTCATAATTTGTGATATTTCTGTCTCAGCCAAATCAAGTATGCTGCTTAGCATATCTAAATCCTGTTGTAACATAGTTCCTTCACTGCGGTGAAGAGTAATCATATTACGCATTGCATCCGCTGCAGATATTACTTCCTTATCTTTATGCAGCCCACATAATTTCAGGATGAGGTTAACAATAAATTGAATACCTAGCGTCAATGGAGAAAAAATCTTTACAAAAAACAATACAAAATAAGCAGAAAATGATGCAAATTTTTCAGGATTTTGAATAGCATAAGTTTTTGGTAGAACTTCGCAGAATAATAAAATACAAAATGTCATTATAATTGTTGATAGGAGAATGCCTTCATTTCCAAAAAGATTGATAAATATTGCTGTAAATAAAGCAGAGCAAGTAATATTAATAATTGTATTGCCGAGCAATACCGTTCCTATTGTCAATTCTTTCTTATTTAATAAGCGGTCTATTATCCTGGCTCTTTTGTTACCGTCTAGCTTTAGCTTATTAACTCGAGAACGGCTAATTGAGGTTAAGCCTATTTCTGCTCCTGAGAACAAAAACGATAAAATTAACAAAATAAAAATTGCTGATGATACTAAGACCAATAACCAATCCATTAAAGTACGATGTTATTGTGATAAAAAATAAAATTAATTTTACATGTTATGAGAGGTATTTGCAAGCCTGAATTTATATTGCCGAATTTTATATATCTTTAATCTTAAAAAATAAATCATAAAGCATATTACACGCCGCATTCACATGCTCATCCTCAATGATAAGTGGTGGGGTTATCCTTACTACTTTGTTGTTTGAAACCCTAGTTATTATTAAACCTTTATCAAGAGATCGACTAATAACTTTATCAGCTACAGGAGTTGCTAGTTCTATTCCCATTAGTAACCCTTCTCCACGAACTTCTGAAATCATCTCAGGAAATTCTTTAGCTAAAGGCAACAGCTTTTCTTTTAAATATTTACTAATTCTCTTAACATGATCAAAAAAGCCTTCTTTTAGCATTATATCGAGCACTGCATTACCAACAGTCATGGCAAGTGGATTGCCACCATAGGTTGATCCATGAGTTCCTGGAGTGATTGCTTCTGCTATGTAATCTTTTACTAAACATGCAGCTAGAGGAAAACCGTTACCCATAGCTTTTGCACAGGTTAGCATATCAGGTTCAATGCCGACATTTTGATAATAAAATAAAGAACCGATGCGTCCATATCCGCATTGCACTTCATCAAAGCACAAAATTATCCCTTGAGCTTTTGTTATTTTCCTTACTTTTTGAAGATATTCTACGTCTAGTGGATATACTCCGCCTTCGCTTTGTATGGGCTCTAAAAACACAGCAGCTGTTTCATTGCTGATTTTTTTCTCCAAAGCTTTAATGTCATTTCTTGGCACTTTATCAAAACCAGAAAGAAGCGGAGCAAAACCTTCGCGTGATTTTTCACTGTTTCCAGCAGAAATTGCAGCAATACTGCGGCCATGAAACCCTCCTTCAATTGTAACAATACGATTACGTTTTGCTTGCCTTTTTGAATAAAAGTAACGACGAATAAACTTAATTGCAGCTTCTGTTGCTTCAAGCCCACTTGAGCAGAAAAAAACTTTATCTGCAAAAGTAAGGGTTGTTAAACGGTCAGCAAGCCTTTCTTGCTCGGGAATAGTGAAAATGTTAGAGCAGTGCCATAGTGAGCTCAATTGCTCTTTCAGTTTGTCTGTAATGTATGGATGACAATGCCCTAAAGAAGTTGTAGAAATACCTGCAGCAAAATCTAAATACTTTTTACCATCTTTGTCAAAAAGATATGCCCCTTCTCCCCTAACTATAGGAGTGTCAAGTCTATTGTACGCATTAACAACATGATCCATTTTATAAGTATTGTGGTATTATCTGTATTATACCTGAAATGAATCCATTAACACAAAGCTTTTCCTTTAACCTCTTATGCTACCTCAACTAAAAATTTGGCTAATGCAAACCCTTTTTGTCATTCTATAGCTAAAGTGACTTAGTTTTACCAACACTTATTAGCATTGTAAAAGTTTTTGTTTCTATTGAATGACAGTTGTAGCATATGCAAGAAGTCTATTGACTTTGAGCGCACTTTAGCCTATACAATTTTAATATCTTAAACTACTGGACATGCCCGATCTAAAGACAATGATGTTAAATTTTGGCCCTCAGCACCCAGCTGCACATGGAGTGTTGCGCCTTGTTTTAGAGATGGACGGCGAAGTGGTTGAGAGAGCTGATCCTCATATTGGGCTTTTGCATCGTGGTACTGAAAAATTAATAGAACATAAAACGTATCTTCAAGCTTTGCCTTATTTTGATCGCCTTGACTATGTGTCACCAATGTCACAAGAGCATGCGTATTCACTATGTGTAGAGGAATTGTTGCAATGCGAAATTCCAATTAGGGCAAAGTATTTACGTGTCTTGTTTTGTGAACTGACGAGAATACTAAATCATTTACTGAACGTTTCTTCTCAAGCGCTTGATGTTGGAGCAATGACCCCTCTTTTATGGCTCTTTGAAGAAAGAGAAAAAATACTGGAATTTTACGAAAGAGCTTCAGGCGCAAGGTTTCACGCAGCTTACATCAGACCAGGTGGAGTTGCAGCAGATGTTCCAGAAGGCTTGATTGAGGATATTGCAAAGTTTATAGAGCAATTTCCAAAGTATATAGACGATGTTGATGAACTTTTAACAGAAAATAGGATATGGAAGCAACGCACTGTAGGAATCAGTGAAATATCAATTAAACAGGCACTTGACTGGGGCTTTAGTGGACCAATGCTGCGTGCTGCTGGGCTTGCTTGGGATTTGCGAAAAAGCCAGCCATATGAAATATATGATCAGCTAGATTTTGATATACCTATTGGCCAAAATGGCGATTGTTATGACCGTTATCTAGTTAGAATGGCAGAGATTAGGCAGTCTGTTAGCTTGGTGAAGCAGTGTATAGAGAAAATGCCTGGAGGCCCAATAAAAACTGAAGATAGAAAAATTTCTCCACCGCCAAGAGCAGAGATGAAAAAATCTATGGAAGCTCTTATTCACCATTTTAAACTTTACTCAGAAGGATATCACGTACCAAAAGGTGAAGCTTACACAGCTGTTGAGGCACCAAAAGGTGAGTTTGGAGTGTATATAGTTTCAGATGGTACCAATAGACCTTATAGATGCCGAATAAGAGCACCTGGCTTTGCACATTTACAAGCTTTGGATTTTATGGCAAAAGGACACATGCTTGCCGACGTTGCAGCAATTATTGGCTCACTCGATATAGTTTTTGGTGAGATTGATAGGTAATTATTGTAAAATAGTAACTCAACTAATGGTCAATACATCTTCTATTAAAAATTGTACAAATTCATTGCCATTCCAGTAATTCATAGAGATTTTACCCAAAATGGCTTTAACATTACTCTGCATGATAGCAGAGCCAAGGTGAGTATTTGCAGAGCGAAATGCAATAGCTCTTACCATAACATTATCATCAGCAATAAAACATTTTATATGGTCAACTCCTATAACTTCAGGCTTTCTTATCTTTGCTCCCTGAATGATAAACCTTGGTTCAGGATTCCCAACTCCAAATGGTCCCAAGCGTTGCAGTTGGTTCCACAGAGATAAGTTTATTGCTTTAGCAGTTACTATACTATCAGCTTTTAAAGTTTTCTCATTTATAGAGTTTGAAAATCTTTCAGTAAAAAAATCATGCAAATCATTTATTTTGTCTTCTTTAATTGAAAATCCTGCCGCCATACTATGGCCACCACCTTCAATAATTAAATTTGTAAACTTTGCGGAAAGGACTGCAGCACCGATATCAACTCCCAAAATTGATCTACAGCTTGCTTTTCCTATTCCATTGTTTAAAGACATCACTATTGTTGGTAAGTGAAACTGCTCCTTTAGCCTCGATGCAATTATACCGATTATTCCCTGGTGCCAGTTGCCGCTTACCATTATAAAATTTACACCTAATTGGGCAAATTTTTCCGCTTGTGCTGTAGCTTCCAAGAGAGCCTCATTTTCTAACACTTTCCTTGCATTATTCAAATCTATTAATTTTAGCGCGATTGAATGTGCCTCTTCATCATCATCGGTGAAAAGCAACCTTGCACCGAGCGATGCTTCTCCAATTCTTCCTCCAGCATTTATGCATGGCCCAATACTAAACCCTAATCGTGAAACACTTGGTTTTTCAAGGATCCCCAAAGCATCAAATAAAACACGCAAGCCAACGTTTTTTCTTGCTGACATAACTTTTAATCCTTGTGAGACAAATGCTCTATTGAGGCCTGTAATCTGCATAACATCGCAAACAGTTCCAAGGGCAACTAAATCCAGCAGATCAAATAAATCTGGTTCTTTTTTGTTGGTAAAAAATCCTTGCTCACGTAGGCTTTTATTAAGAGCAATAATCAGCAGAAATGACACTCCAACTGCTGCAAGGTTAGTATAAGGAGAGCTTTCATCAAGGCGGTTTGGGTTAACAACTGCTACGGCGCTTGGTAACTTTTCCGTACCAAGATGATGATCGACAACTATAATATCAAGACCAAAGACCTTTGCATCTTCTATTGGTTGATATGCAAGCGTACCGCAATCAACGGAAATACATAAATCGATCCCGTTTTTTTTAAGTTGTAATAAAGCATCTGTGTTTAATCCATAGCCCTCATCAACACGATCTGGAATGTAGATTATAGAGTGTATATCGATTGCTCTCAGGTACCTGTTAATCAATGCTGACGACGTTGCACCATCAACATCATAGTCACCAAATATTGCAATGTTTTCATTATTTTTTATTGCCCGTATTATACGAGAAACAGCTTTATCCATATCAAGAAGGTGAAAGGGATCTGGTAATAGCGATCTGATTAGTGGATATAAGAAGTCGCTCGCATTTTCTATGTTAACACCACGAGTAACCAATATTCTTGCTAGTACTTCTGGCAACTCAAATCTCTGTATAAGAGTTAAGATTTCCCTTTGATCTGCTTCTTGCAACTTCCACAATGCATTTGTTATGCTGCGCTTTTCAATTTCAAGTAGCATATTCTTTGTAAATAAAACTACTTTACCAGAACTTTTAAACTTGTTCTATAATTGTATTAGATGCACAGTTCCAGAGTGTGATGGTATGATAAAATGTGAGAAAAAAATACCATCAAGGGAGGAATTATGGGAGAAGTATTACATGGGTGCGCCAGAACAACAGAGACAATTCGTAGAGCAATACAAAATAGTAAAGAGAGCATAGCAAAACTCTCCAAGTGTTATAACCTTAAACCAAAAACTATTATTAAGTGGAGAAAACGCTCATTTACCAAAGATGCTGGTATGGGTCCAAAGCATCCAAGATCAACTGTTTTAACTTTAGAAGAGGAGTGTTGCATTTCGTAAGCATACTCTATTGCCATTAGATGACTGTCTCTACGCTTTGCAAACCTCAATCCCACATTTGAGTCGCTCCAGCTTACATCGTTGTTTACAAAGGCACAACATTAGCAGACTACCAGATGTCGATGGTGAAGTTAAATCAAGAAAGAAATTCAAACAATATCCTATAGGCTATTTCCATATTGATATCGCGGAAGTTAGAACAGAAGAAGGAAAGCTGTATTTGTTTGTTGCAATAGATCAAATTCACCTACGTTGAGTTGCACAAAAGTGCTACAAAACCCATAGCTGCTGAGTTTTTAGGTAATCTGATTAGAATTTTACCGTATAAAATCCACACTATTTTGACAGATAATGGCATACAATTTACAAATCAGAAGCGCCATAAATACGCCTTCCAACACATATTTGATAGAGTTTGTGAAGAAAATAACATTGAACATCGTCTGACAAAAGTTAGCCATTCTTGGACAAATGGACAAGTTGAACGTATGAATAAAACTTTAAAGAATGCTACAGTTAAGAAATATTACTATCGTTCGCATCAGCAACTTAAGGAGCATCTTTATGACTTTGTTATGGCCTACAATTATGCAAAGAGACTCAAAGCTCTTAGGGGTCTTACGCCTTTTGAATTTATATGTTCTCAGTTGACAAAGTCTCCTGAATTATTTATAATAGACCCACACCATCACACTCTGGAACCATACATCTTATACTCTACCTTAATTCTAGTTTCCGGACAACCTCTATCTCTACAAAAACTATATTTTTCTTCAGAAGAGAGTTATATTGTAACTATGGACAAAATAATCATAAAAAAATTTGGTGGGACTTCGCTAACTGATTTAAACCGAGTTGCAAATTTGATAAAAAACGATATTGAGAAAGGTTGTAATGTAATCGTTGTTGTATCTGCTGTTGCAGGATTTACTGACCAAATGGCTTTTCAGGCTAGGCAAATCTCAAATTTAAGTTGCAGACAAGAGTTATCAGAGTATGACGTTATGCTTTCAGCAGGAGAACAAATTTCTTGCGGTCTATTAGCTATCACTCTCCAATCGATCGGAGTTAATGCTAAATCGTGGCTTGCCTGGCAGTTACCGATTGTAACTGATGATTTTTATTCTGAGTCTAAAATAAAAACAATAAAGATTGACCGTGTGAAAAGATCTTTTGCTGAGG
This sequence comes from Wolbachia endosymbiont (group A) of Sphaerophoria taeniata, assembly GCF_947250735.1. Lineage (NCBI taxonomy): Bacteria > Pseudomonadati > Pseudomonadota > Alphaproteobacteria > Rickettsiales > Anaplasmataceae > Wolbachia > Wolbachia endosymbiont (group A) of Sphaerophoria taeniata. The sequence continues at coordinate 27,110 of NZ_OX366344.1, read as the reverse complement.
GTTATACTGCTGCGATCATCGCTGGTTTTCAGGGTATAAATGATGATAGAATCACTACTTTTGGAAGAGGAGGCTCTGATATATCAGCAGTTGCCTTCACGGTAGCCTTTGGTGTTAGAACTTGCGAAATTTTTACTGATATTGATGGAATATATACAGCAGACCCGAGAATTGTTCCAAAGGCACGCAAGCTCAAATTTATCTCTTACGATGAAATTTTGGAAATGTCGTCATCTGGTGCTAAAATACTGCATAATCGTTCAGTACAACTTGCAATGAAGCATAACATTAAAGTGCAAGTGCTATCCACTTTTAAAGAAGTAGAAGGCACCACAGTACTACACAAAAGGGATGTACTAGAGAGATACTTAATTACTGGAATAGCTTATAGCACTAATGAAGCTCTTGTAACTTTCACTAACCTTGCAAATAACTTGCGTACTTTAAGAGATATAGTAGGGGCAAACGTTAAAATTGATATGATACATGGGTCAAGTTTTGTTATCTCCAAATTTGATATTGATTTAATGGAAAAGTTACTGAATAAGAATGAAAATTATGCTATAAACGATAATGTAGCTAAAATTTCAATAATTGGTATTGGTGTTATGTCTAACACTGAAGTGATGCACCGCACACTCAAGGTTTTAAGCGAAAAAAAGATAGAAATACTTGCTATCACAACATCCGAAATCAAAATCAGTATAATTGTTCAAAAAGAATACGTTGTAGCTTTGGTCAAAGATTTACATACTGAGTATGAGCTTGATATGCAACACTAGGATAGGCTCGACGTCCACAACTGTACGAACATTGCAATTTGGGCCTACCAGGAGGGTGTCATTCTCCTGTCATCCAAGTAGCTGACACTAGTTCCTTTATGACGGTGTCATCCCAGTGCCCAGACACTGGGATGGCTTTGTTGCATCACACTTTATGAGATGGTGATTTATGGTAAATTCATGTAACTATCTCAAATTTAGCCATACCAATATCAGTGAATTTATTAAGCAAATAGCATTTGATTAGCAGTTCTTTTTCTCGATTTATCTCAGATTTATTCCTAAAACTAAATCCGAATATTTGCTTTAATCTTGAGAAAAACCCTTCAATATAAGATCTTTTCCCATAATTTACTTCTTTTTTCCATTCTTTCATGCCATCTTCACCGTATAATTTTATTAACCTAATAGCAGCATTCCTGTCAGACATATAATCTATTTCTGGATGTTCTGCCGCATTGTTTATTGGTGGAATTTTTGTCTTTATATCATATTCGTTACACAACTTATAAAACTTGTGCCTATCACATGCTCTATCTGCATATAGTGCTTTTATGGCATGCTGAAAATCAACTTCTTTTAGCAAATCACAAGCTCCATAGTGATCAGAGTAGACACCGTTACTGTATTTTACAGCTATGGCTTTTTTGTTGTTTATATTCAACATTACGTGCAATTTTCTCGTTTGCTCATAGCCACGATATTTTCTGTCAGTGCTATTTTCCTTGCTGTGTGTTGTTGTATATACTAATTCCTGTACTGTCTATAGCAATTTCGATATCTTCCATATTATTTTTATCAATTCTGCAATCATTTATCTTAATATTAAGTTTCTTTTGATGCTTGTGAATAGCTGATAACTGCCAAATCTCTTCCTATTTGTTGCAAATACCCTTTTATAAACCCGACTGTTTGTCTTAAACCAATTCTAAAGAAACTGACGATTATATGCACCAAAATCACAACTTTATCACTATAAATATAGTTGCCGCCCTGCATTTTTGGACAATTCTCGTACCAATTTTCTATGGCGTCATTGGTATAACAAAAAATGCTTCCTCTTTCTTGGAGAAATTTGTTATATTCATGGCAGTTACTGACTCTCATTTTTTGTGGCATATTTTTTCTTCAACAGTTAAATGGCTATTTATAATGAATTTTGTCAGTAACTGCCAGTTCTTTTCACTTGAGCGATGCAACAAAGCCATCCCAGTGTCAGCTACTCGGATGACATCATAGGGGCGCTGGGATGACACCCTGACAATCGTCATCCCGCTACTTGTTAGCGGCTAAGAGATACCGCGGCGGTATGATGTAGGGGTTGCCGAGAACTTGTCATTCCAGTGCTTGACACTGGAATCTAGTTCTTATTGTACATTTACTTGGTGTAGAGTTAAGTTTCCTGGATCCCAGTGTCTGGGCACTGGGATGACATCATAGGGGCGCTGGGATGACACCCTGACAATCGTCATCCCGCTACGTGTTAGCGGGATGAAAATGTTGTACCAAGACCACGGTAGCTATAAAATTATCAAGGGAAGTACCACACACTTCCCTTCTTTTTCAAAATAAGTTTACCTACAGGTCTGATTGTATTAAGATTACTTAATACAATCAGGTCTATTATATGCGTTTATCCAAATATTACCTACCAACTCTAAAGGAAAAGCCTACCCATGCTAAAATTATCTCCCATCAATATTCTTTACGTGCAGGTTTAATAAAGCAGATAGCATCTGGCATCTATACGTGGTTGCCGCTTGGTCTGCGCGTGCTTAAGAATATTGAAGACATTATCAGAGATGAAATGGATAAATCTGGTGCAATTGAAGCATTAATGCCTTGTGTGCAACCAGCAAATCTTTGGCGAGAATCGGGACGTTACGATGATTACGGTAAGGAAATGCTACGTATAAGGGATAGGCATGAGGAAGACATGCTTTTCGGTCCAACGCATGAGGAGGTAGCAACTGATCTAATTAGAGATGTGGTAAAAAGTTACAAAGATTTGCCACTTTGTTTGTATCATATCCAGTGGAAATTCCGTGATGAGGTAAGACCACGTTATGGTGTTATGAGGGGTAGGGAATTTCTGATGAAGGATGTATACAGTTTTGATGTAGATTACGAAGGTGCACTGAATTCATATAATTTGATGTACAAAACTTACATAAAAATCTTCAAACGCATGGGACTTACTCCAATTGGAGTGAGAGCGGACACTGGGCCAATTGGAGGAAATTTGAGCCACGAGTTTCATATATTGGCAAACACTGGTGAGAGCACTTTATATTATGACAATAAATTTTCTGAACTACTGGAAAGTGAAGATGTTGAAAGTTTGAAGAATATATATGCAGTTGCAGATGATATGCACGACCCTAAAACTTGCCTTGTGCCGCAAGAGCAGTTAAATGTTAGTAAAGGTATTGAAATAGGGCATATTTTTTATTTTGGCGACAAATACTCAAAGCCTATGAAGGCAAGTGTTACTTCTCAAGATGGAAAAAATGTCAACATGCATATGGGTTCGTATGGCATTGGGGTTTCAAGGCTTGTCGGTGCAATAATAGAAGCTTTTCATGATGATAAGGGAATTATCTGGCCAGAAGCGGTAGCTCCTTTCAGAATTGGTTTAATCAATTTACAAACGAAAGTAACGGAGGCTGCAGATAAAATATACAAAGCTTTGAAAAGTGATGAAGTGCTTTACGATGATACGGAAAGAAGTATAGGAGTAAAATTTTCTAGAATGGATCTGATAGGCTTGCCGTGGCAAATAATTGTTGGAAAAAAGGCAATAGATGAAAATATAGTTGAAGTAAAAAATAGAGCAACTGGAGAGGTAAAAGAAATGCAGATTGAGGAAGCAATAAATCGCTTTAGCACAAAATGATACGCGGTATCGGCACTGACATAGTATATATACCAAGAGTATTGAGAATATTACAAAAATACGGGGAAAAATTTCTCAATAGAATCTACACTGAAAAAGAAATAGAGCTAAGTAGAAAGCATAATAGTCAAGAAATGCGAGCAAGGTATTTTGCCAAACGCTTTGCAGCAAAAGAAGCTTTTGTTAAAGCACGAGGTACTGGATTTAGCCAGGGCATTATAATGAAAGATATAGAAATATATAGCGATGTAAGAGGAAAACCATATATTGCTGTCAGAAAGGATTTCATCTCAAAGGACTACAAGATTCATCTTTCTCTGAGTGACGATGGAGATTACGCTACTGCATTTGTTATAATTTGCGTCTAGCAGATATTGTTTCAATTTATGCAGTTGACTTTATGCTATCTATATAGCTAAACTGACTTAGGTTTACCGACAATTTGAAAAACCTTCATTCCGCTACTAATTAGCGCCGCGGCGGTATGACGGTTCGCGGTGGCATGACGATAAGCTTGTCATCCCGCTACGTGTTAGCGGATGAGATGCCGCGAATGAATCGCGGGATGACGTAACGACAAGTTCGTCATCCCGCTACGTGTTAGCGGGATCTATGCTAAGAGATACCGTGAATAAATCACGGTATGAAGGTTCGCAGCGGTATGACGATAACCTCATATCCCGCTACTAGTTAGCGGATGAGATACCGCGAATGAATCGCGGGATGACGTAACGACAAATTCGTCATCCCGCTACGTGTTAGCGGGATCTAGAGATACCGCGGCGGTATAGCTATAGCATACACAAACAACTAGTTTGCCAAAAAAACATGGCGGTTTTTCTATGATTTGAGTATAATTCTAGCTTTACCTAAACAGAAAATTTAATGGACTATATCTTAATGTATCTTTCCTTACCATTTTTAATTACTGAGAATTACTTATTAATTACTGCATTGATTCCGCTTTTAAGTGCTTTTGTTATCTTTTTTACTGGTAAATGGCCCGGAGTGAACAATAGTATTACTGTCATTTCTTCTGTACTTCTGTTTACGTATACGTGTCTGTGCACTTTATATTGGGTATATGGTGATCATTCTCAATTTATTCTCATGGATTTTGGTAATAATTTGCACATTAGTTTAAAGCTAGAGTCTACCGGAGTAATATTCAGTTTATTAATATCGTTTTTATGGATACTAACCAGTATATATGCAATATGTTATATGCAGAATAACTATGCTGATAGCAATCACTCAAGTTTTCTATGCTTTTTTTCAATATCGATTAGCTGTGCAATGTTTATTGCTTTTTCTGGAGATTTGCTCACTACATTTGTTTTTTATGAGCTTCTAACTATTAGTACATACCCTCTGGTTACTCACAACTCAACAAATGAATCAATGATTGCAGGGCGCTATTACTTTGGCGTGCTATTTTTCTCTTCTTTAGTATTATTTTTTCCTGCAATAGGCATTTTATATAATGAATTTCATACTTTAGACTTTGTAAGTGGTGGAATATTCAAATTTGATACTTCACTCATCACTTTCATTGCAGTGTGTTTTGCTATGCTGATTTATGGAATAGGAAAAGCTGCATTAATGCCAATGCATTTTTGGTTACCAAAAGCAATGGTTGCACCAACTCCTGTGAGTGCACTATTACATGCTGTTGCTGTTGTGAAATCCGGAGTTTTCATCATCATAAAAGTTATATTATACACTTTCGGCGTCGATAACATACAACGTTTTGTGCAGCAAAATTGGTTTGCTGGAGGGTGGCTTCCGTACGCTGCTGGATTTACTATTATTACTGCATCATTGATTGCATTAAAGCAAAAAGAATTAAAGAAATTGCTTGCTTACTCTACCATCTCTCAATTGTCGTATATTATATTATTTGCTTCAATTTTTAGTGAGCTCAGCATGAGGGTTGCAATTTTTCAATTAGTTTGCCACGCATTTGCAAAAATCACTTTGTTTTTCATTGCCGGAGCAATAATAACGAAAACAGGTGAGAAATATATAGATAAGATTCACGGTATAGGACGCAGTATGCCAATTAACATGACAGCATTTGCTATAGGTGCATTGTCTATGATAGGGGTGCCGCCTGCTCCGACTTTTTGGGGTAAATTTCTCATTTTTCAAGCTGTTTTCAACTCTGGCAATGTAATACTTTCTGTGTTTGTAACTCTAGTGTTAATTGTTAGTACTATACTTAACGCTCTGTACTTTTTACCGATAATTTACAATGCCTTTTTCTTAAAACCTTCTCAGAATTACTTTATTAAAAAAACGCCAATTCTTCTAGTTTTACCTCCAGTTATTACTGCTACATGCACTTTAGTTATTTTTTTTAGCTACCAAGTAATATTTTAAAATCTGTATTTATAACCATTAACAATAAATTTAAATGGTATTATACCAGCCAGAGTTGCTTTTATACTCGACAAAGTGAAGCTAATCTCCACAGTATGATCTTTCACCTCCTTATTTTGCTCGGTTGTAAAAACTACAGTAGCATTTCCAGCAAATGTAACTAAGTCCTTGGTCGATCGATCAATAGATAATGTTATTACATTTATGTTGGCAGTTTTTCTTTTGGATGAAGGTGAACTAACAGCTTTATTGTTCGTTTTTTCCTGAAAGCCTTGATAGATTTTATGTATAGAATTGTTTCTTATAAAATTTTCTTGGTACTTCGGTTCAACGATCTTAATGGACTCGTATATTTCAATGTATTTACTTATTAAGTACCTCGCTGTGGAAGTGTATTCATCTTCCTTTTTACTGAAACTAAGCTTATGCATTGCAGAGAACTCATCTTCTGTGTGGTTCATGTACTTCACAAAATTTAAATCTTTTTTAACAGGAAATAACAGGTATATGTTTAATATTAATAAACATAAGCATACTAGGAGAAGCGATACTATTAATGCCATCCAAGATCTTTCTGCTACACAAAACAGATACCTATGGCAGTACCATTCGACTGCTTTACTGAAATAACTTTTGTTTTTTACTGATTCAAGCAATTTATCTTCCATAACACAATGCTACCAAACCCAATTATAATAACAATAAGATTAGATACTCTAAAAAACTTTAAAATATGTCTAAATTTTCCAAAATAGGATGAATGATTATATCACCTTGTTCCGCAATAAGGTAGAATTTATCGATTTTGCTCACATCTACATTGATCATTTTTACACTGAAATTTTCAGGATTGTAAATATTACTTTCAGCACTTTTGTGATAATTATAATAATGTAATTTATTTTGATCATCAAAATAACCAAATTCATCAGCGAGGGTTCCCACTTTGCTACCTTTACCACTTTTGACTAGCTCAAATAGATCAATTGCATGGTTTTGAGATCCAGGCTCAATAGGCCCTTCTGCAGCAAAAAACTTAGGTGCATGACCAACGTATTCCTTAAATTTTAGATTATGAGTCTTTTTTACACTACCAAAATCCACAAACTTATATTCATCTGAAACGCCAGAATATTGTGGATCATACTTTTTATATTCAAAGAACTCATTACCTAAAAAATTACAAAACGTTAATTTATAATCATCATGATCGGATTTAACGACTTTAAGGTAATGAAAATCTCTAGGAATCTTTACTTCCTCTTCCGTGATATGATTACGTACAACAAGCTCACCATTTAGCATATGATAGCCAATTTTTGGCAAAGTAGCTATATTGATTGCCTTGTTTAGCTTAAAATTTGCTTCATAAATGCCGCTTAACAACTCCTTTCCTTTTTCTAAGGTGACGTCCTGGTCTAAAGCTATATTCTTGATTGAACTTAATTCTTTCTGCATGTTTAGTATGGCTTTCGTCAAAACTTCTATTGATTGCCATACAGTTAATTTATTATCAGTCAAATTATATACTTCGAGTATTAAATTAACAGAATTTTATCATGAATTTATGTTAAAAGTATTATACTTTGTAAACTTATGTCATGATATTAACTACATTAGCTAAAACATGCTTTTTATCTAAGTGAAGTTGCTTAGCAACAACGAAAAGTTCATCTATTTTTTTCCACTGACCTAGTAAAATTTCAACACCATTTACCTCTCTCTTTATGCTTTCTAAAATGAAGGCCTGAATTATATATGATGCTAGTTCTAGTTCGATTTCGCTATTAATTACTTTATTAATCATATTGGGATTCTTTAAATCATGAAGAAATTTATAAAAGCATTTGTATGCTTCATAAGCATCACTACTTATTGCATTTATTATCATTCCTGGCATTCCAGGAAATAAAGTAATCATTTCGTCAAACGTTTGATCATCAAATTTACATTGAGATGAAGCAACTTGCTTTGTTTCGTCATAAGTTAATGGAAGTAAATTTAGCTGAAAGCACCTACACTGGATAGTAGTTTGTATATCATATGGCTTATGGCTAATTATAAATATCTTAGAATTTTTTGGCGGCTCTTCTAATATTTTCAATATTGCGTTTTTAGCGTTATTAGTCATTGCCTCTAAGCTATCTATTATAGATATTTTGTGTTCTGATTGAATGGGACTTAAGTGTAGAAAGTTTTTCATTTCTCTGACTTTTTCTATTCCGATAGTATCACCTTCAACAATGTGTAAGTCCAATGCTACTTCATTATAGCTTTTTATGAGTAACCAATTGGAGAAGGATTTTGCAAGTGTTGCTTTTCCTATACCTTTTTTACCACAGATCAGCCAAGACTGAACAGATAAGTTGTTCATTAATTTTTTTTTGGCCTGGTTGTGACCTATTACTTTTTTCATTCTTTCTCCTATAGATCTTAGTTTGAAAATGCATTGGTTACTGTTTGTAATAAAATTGCACCTTCCCTTAAAACCTTAATCTTATCTTCGGTTAAGTCAATAATAGTAGATTCTATACCAGAAACTAATTCATCATCTTCAATCACTGCAGATAAATGTTGCTTAATGGATTGTGGTATATCGTCTGCCTTACATACACTTTTTTCTCCTGAAATATTTATACTAGTTGCAACTATTGGAACTTTCAGTTTGTTCAGTATTGAAATTGCAATAGGATGCTCAGGGATTCTGATGCCTATACTATCTTTAAAGAATTCGTTTGGCAATATATTATTGTTTTTAAGTGGTAAAATATAGGTAATCGGTCCAGGAGAAAAGTGATTTACTAAACCAATATACTTTTTCTCTAGCTTTGCTATTCTCATCAAGCTGCAAATATCACTAACAAATATAGACAGTGGTTTATTTTGAGAGCGTTTCTTTATCTGATATATTTTTCCTATAGATTCATTATTTAATGCATTACAAGCAAGAGCATACACTGTTTCTGTTGGAAAACACACTAACAAGTTGTTCTGTATTGCATTTATTATTTTAGATACCATATAGCTAAAAACTTATTCATAACAACTAGATCAGTTTTGTTGCATTGTATCTTATATAGTAACTGCTAGTTTTTGTGAACGCAATGCAACGCAGCTTACCATTTGTTATGCAGACTTGCTACAACCCAAACTCTTCATTGACTTTATCAACTATTGCCTGTGGTGGATCCTCTCCCCATCCTGAATACAAAATCTCTCCATAGTCTGCAAGATCTATAGAGCCAGTTCTGCTTTTTGCTAGAAACATTTCTCTTTTCTCTTTATCAACTAATACATAATGCCACGCTGATTTTCCACGATCTTTACCACGGACTAAATATATAAGATCTGACCTACTTCTTTTTGTTGCATCAGCAAAAGATCTTTCATTGACAGTTCTGCTTTTACTTTTTATGCCGCCACTTTCAGAAAAAGCTTCCTTGGATTCGGTTTTTTTGTTTGCTAATTCAGAAATTTTCCCTTTTTCCCCTAATGCCCGTTCTTTGGTGTTTTGAGACGAATACTTACTGGAAAAACCTTCCCCTGTACCGCCAGGAGTCCTGTTTGTGAAACGCTTAATAAATGAATTATTGTCGTTGTTTTCTGCCATAAAAATCTCCAAACTTTAGATTGTAGGACCCAAATTTTTACTACACTCTATCATATGTTAATTAAATTAATATAAATGAAAAATAATATAGTAATTATTACAGGAATTACAGCTTCAGGTAAATCAGAATTGTGTGATAACCTGATAAAAAAATATAATAATATCAGCATAATAAATTGTGATTCAAAGCAGGTATATGAAGAAATTCCCATAATTACTGCTCAACCACTAAAGCAAGAAGAATTTTATAAATTATATGGTTATGTTTCAGCAAAAGAAAATTATTCCGTGGGTCTATGGTTAGAGGATTTAGAAAAAGAAGTTAATCACGCATTAGAAAATGCTCAAATACCTATCATCACTGGAGGAAGCGGGCTTTACATCAGCAGTTTAATCAAAGGCTTATCATCAATGCCACAAATAAGTCAGAAAGTAAGGAAAAATGTAAGCGAATTAAGGAAAAATTTAAGTAAAGAGGAGTTTTACAAATTAGTGCTAACCAAAGATCCAAGGATTCAAGGTAAAGTATTCATGAATGACTCGCACCGCCTTTCAAGGGCACTTGAAGTTATCACTGAAACTGGTAAGACAATCTTTGTATGGCAAGAAAATAGACAGCCTCCTTTATTCGATAATTTTAAGATATATACAATTTTGCCTAAACGTGAGGATGTATACCAAAAAATAAATTCTCGTTTTATCAAAATGATCGAAAATGGAGCAATTGATGAAGTAAAAAAGCTACTTAGTATGAACTTAGCTCCACATTTGCCAGCTATGAAAGCACATGGAGTGCCAGAAATTGTAAAGTATTTGAAAGGTGAGATTACTTTAGACGAAGCGATACAGATTGCTCAAACAAACACAAGACACTACGCAAAACGCCAGTACACTTGGTTTAAAAACCAGTTCCCAAGTTCTGAAGTAATTGATTGTGCAAATGAGCTAACAGCGCTTGAAATATTTTAATTGTTAGTTTCCAGGTGTATTTCCATGCTCATTGCTATGAATGGGCGGTTCCATATTTTCCAGATGGCTGTTTACTTCTAGTGGATTACCTAAACTATGTTCTATCTCTGCTTCAAACTCAAATCCTAACTTCTCGCAAAATTTCTGGAAATACTCTTTAATAATATCAAATAAATTTTTGCCATCAATTTTGTAATTTTTCAGTTCTCGAGGAGCAGTAAGTGACAATTTACCATCTTTATATGTTACATCATCTTTATCATTTTGAGATTCAATTGTGAATTCAATTGAACTGGATAGATCACACACCTTGTCACCGGCTTTACCATCGCTCCTTTGGAAAAATATCGGTAATTTCATATCCGATCTAATACTTACATTATTTTGGTCAATATAATCAATATTCATTACTCTTTTAGGGGAGAATACTAGAAATGAATGTTGGCCAAGTGCAAGTTGAGATTCTATCAATACACCAGCTTCATGCCCTGCCTGATTACAATTGGTAACTAGTTCTTCTAGGATAGAATCACTTGGAACTTTTGCTTCAGCATATTTGAACATTTCCTTAAAAACTTCTTTTGCAAATGGGCGATAATTCTTTTCTCCATTTTTGTTGTTTTCAATCAAGCTAGCGTGTTTTGCATATAATTGATTAATAAAGTTTTGGTCTATATCTTTTTTATTAATAACAAAATCCATTCTTGGAAAATCTTTATACGCCTGATAACCAGAATTGGCTTCAGCATTATCTTTACCAGCTCTTAATTTGCTAAAATCAAACTCTTCTGCTTGAGCCCTTAATGTAACTACTGGATTGGTACTATTCATTTCTATCATAGACCTATTAACATCATAATTAATTATATCACAAATTATTAATAATTCAATAAAATACCTGCTATAAGCCCTATGATAGCAAATATAGTTAGGGGTAACTTAGGCTTACCGACAACCGTCATCCCGCTGCTTGTTAGCACCGCGGTGGTATGATGTTAGAGAGCTGTGCTAGCTATAGTGCATACCTGACCATAAGGTGACAAGATTTTAAAAAGGCTCTATTATTGATAAACAGTTTTACACATGTATGAATCTCAATGAGCAATTAGATGTGCTGGCTTTTCTAAATGGCAAGCTGGAAAATATGCTTAAGTTCCATTCCGCAATATTACCTAAACTCTGTGGTGGGAACAAAGTGGTGGACCTGCTGTTTTATAGGCCGCTTGGTTATATAGATAGAAGTAAGTCACTGCCCGATGCTCAAGCTGGAGAATTTATAACTTTTATTGCAAAAGTTTATGAGCATCAGTCGCCCACTTTTAGAGGTAGACCATATAAAATAGTCGTTGAAAGTGAGAGTCAGTGTATATTCATAGTCTTTTTTAATCACTCAGTTAAGTATTTATATAAACTATTTCCAGTTGGAGCCTATGTAATCATCAGTGGCAAACTCGAAAAATTTGCTGAGCATTGGCAGATTACTCATCCAGATTACGTGTCGCTTGACATCAACCAATTTAAAGAAATAGCTCGCATAGAGCCAGTCTACCAATTATGCCGTGGCATTACCAATAAGAGCATTGGGAACATAATAAGCTCTAACCTGAAAGAATTGCCTGATTTGCCAGAGTGGATAGATGATACATTAATCAAGCAAAAAAAATGGCTAAGTTGGAGGGAAAGCATAATAAAGTTGCACAGACCAAGCTCATTGGCGGAAGCCGAGGTTTGTAGAAAAAGGCTTGCTTATGATGAATTGTTTGCGTATCAGCTAGCACTGAAACTTGCAAGAGAAAATCATGTAAAAAAAAGGGGAAGAGAATTTATAGTATTGAATAAATATAAAGAGCAAGTTTTAAATGAATTATCGTTTCAATTAACAAACGATCAAATTCGTGCAATAGATGAAATTTCAGAGAGGCAAAAATCCAAGTATCGCATGATGAGCTTGCTGCAAGGTGATGTTGGTAGTGGCAAAACCGTAGTTGCACTTTTTGCGATGCTAAATGTGGTAGAAAACAACATGCAGGTAGCTCTAATGGCACCGACTACTATCTTGGCGGAGCAACATTATAATTGGATTGAGGAAGTTTTATCCTGTACCGATATAAAAGTTGCGCTGCTTACTGGTAAAACTTCGCGCAAGGAAAGAAAGATTATCATGAACGAACTTGCAAGTGGTGTTTTAAATATAGTGATTGGCACCCACGCGTTATTTCAAGCTAACGTTACATTTAAAAATTTAGGGCTTGCAGTCATAGACGAGCAACAGCGATTTGGAGTGATGCAGAGAAATCGCTTGGTAGGAAAAGGAGAAAATGCCGATATACTTTTCGTTACTGCAACTCCCATTCCAAGAACCTTGCAGCAAGCTATGTATGGTGACGTTGAATGTTCAATTTTGAGAGAAAAACCAAAATCCAGATTGCCAATAAAAACTGTAACTATGAACATTAGTAGGGTGCCAGATGTTATTGAAAAGCTAAAAGTTGCTATAAACAGGGGCGAAAAAGCATATTGGATTTGTCCATATATAGAAGAAAACGAAGAGACCAATATTGCTGCAGCAGAGATGCGTTTTCAGGAATTACAAAAAACATTTTTTGATAGAGTCGGGATAATACACGGAAAATTGACTCAGGAGCAGAAAGATCAAGTTATGTTTTCCTTCAAAAGAAATGAATTTTCTTTGCTTGTTGCAACCACTGTGATAGAAGTTGGTATAGATGTGCCAGATGCAACCATTATGATTATAGAAAATGCAGAGCAATTTGGGTTATCGCAATTACATCAGTTAAGAGGCAGAGTAGGGCGAGGAAACAAGCCATCTTTTTGTGTATTATTATACGATAATTTAAGTAAAAGCTCATCTTCAAAGTTAAAGATCATGTGTGAGTCACAGGACGGATTTTACATTGCTGAAAGGGATATGATGCTAAGAGGCAGTGGAGATATTTTAGGCACAAAACAATCAGGATGTATGGAATTTAAATTTGCTGATTTATATCAGGACAAAGAGCTGCTCAATCTCGCGTATAATAACGCAAAAGGCGCAATGGCTAATTTTGAATTACTGCTTGATATATTTGAATATAGAAGTAGATTACATTTTTCAAAATTTCAGTAGGAAAACTTCTTATCCAGGTAGCTCGCAGAAACGAATTAAATGCAAAAATTCCTTGACAAACTCCGCCAGCCCCCTTATCATGAAACTGAAGGTATTCAGTTATCTTCATCTGTGCAGATTAAACAGCAAGAAAACAACGTAGTTGGCGTCTTATTTTTAATTTTTTGCACTATGTGGACCTTATGTCTTCACAACATTTCTAGGTTTTTACCTATATAAGCTGAAACGCGCTTATAAAGCGTTTGAGACAGTATAGAACGCCAATTTGCAGGATTGGAGAGTGACAACTAGCTAACACAGGGTTTCTTTTGCCTTTTTTTCTGCTTAGTAAATTTCTTAAACATTTATGACTAAAGGTTAGTTGCATTAAAAAGCAGCTGAGTCGCGGTTATTAGACGTTTAAAACATAAAAAAACGCCAATACTGAAAATAGACAATGACTAGGGCTTCTTTTGCCTTTTTTTTCGTTTGGTAAATTTCTTAAATATTTATAGCTAACATGAACTGGGCAGTGCGTCACGCGCTGACCATTTACTGTGCAAATCACCTTCAAAAACAAACGTTCGTACACATATATTCTAGTTATATGATAAAATAAATGAAAAACATCAATTATCTAAATGAAATTCACATCTTAAAAGGATCATATACATCGATTTCCTTAGAATTACTCTTTTTCAATTTTTCACTTAATAATCTTAAAATAGGCTGTAAATCACCATTAATTGATAAGCACAGCACTTCTTTATTGAGATAATTAGCTAGGTGATTCTTCTTTTCCAGAATTTCTGCTTCTCTCAGCAAGTCGCATTTGTTTAATACTACAATCTCTTCTTTTTCAACAAGATCACCATTGTAAAGTTCCAATTCATTATGGATACAACTATAAGCCGAAACAACGTCATCATGAGTTACATCGATTAAATGAAGTAAAATTTGACACCTTTCTATGTGCTTTAAAAATTTATGTCCGAGCCCAACCCCAAGGTGAGCATCGGTGATTATTCCAGGAATATCTGCTATTACAACTTCGCTATCATCCACTTTTGTCACACCTAAGTGGGGTCTTACGGTGGTAAATGGATAATCGCCTACTTTTGTATCGGAATTTGAGCAGCGAGTCAAAAATTTTGATTTACCTGCGTTTGGCATGCCAATAATTCCAACATCTGATAAAACTTTTAGTTTTAATAATACATGTTTTTCTTCGCCAGGCTGACCGTAAGTAAAATGTCTTGGTGCCTTATTAGTAGAAGATTTAAAATTAGTATTTCCAAGTCCACCTTTTCCACCCTGTGCTACTTGAAATTCCATACCAGGCTTGTCAAGGTCTACTATTATCTCTTCACTTTCTTCATCAATTATTTGTGCACCGACTGGAACTCGAAGTATAACGTCTTTCCCTGCTGTGCCAGATCTATCCCTGCCTGCACCATTTTTCCCATTATCTGCTTTAATGTGTCTTCTATAACGAAAATGAAGCAAAGTGTTGAGATTAGCGTCGCTGATGAAAACTATGTTTCCACCCTTCCCTCCATTACCACCATTTGGACCACCAAATTCAACGAACTTTTCTCGACGAAAACTTGCACAACCGTCACCACCATCACCGGCTTTTAAGTACAATTTTACTTCGTCTATAAAACCCATGCTAACCCACGATAATATTTAGCATCCTTTCCTAATGCGCTTTCTATTCTGATTAGCTCGTTATACTTTGCGAGCCTATCAGAACGCGACAGCGACCCGGTTTTTATTTGCCCGCAATTTGATGCAACTGCTATATGAGATATTGTTGTGTCTTCTGTTTCACCTGAGCGGTGAGAAATAACAGCTTTGTAGTTGTTTGATTTTGCCATTTCAATAGCAGCAAAAGTTTCTGTTAACGTCCCTATTTGATTTGGCTTGATCAGTACAGCATTTGCCATTTTTTCTTCTATTCCTTTGCCTATTAGTTCACAATTTGTAACAAATAAATCATCCCCAACCAATTGAATTTTACTCCCCAATTTTGCAGTAAGTAATTTCCAACCTTCGTAATCGTCTTCACTCATTGCATCTTCTATAGAAATTATTGGATATCTTTCCACAAGATTACAATAATATTCATTCAATTCTTTTGAAGTAAGCTCTTTATTTTCAAATTTGTAAATTCCATCTTCATAAAAAGTAGATGAAGCAACATCAAGGCCTAGTGCAAAATCACTTTGCGCTGAATAACCTGCTGATTCTATAGCGTATATGATCAAGTCAAGTGCTTCTTCAGTACTTTCAATATTTGGTGCAAAACCGCCTTCATCTCCTACGTTTGTGCTATAACCCTTTTTCTTAAGAATGCTACGTAAGTTGTGGAACACCTCCGCAGATATTCTGATTGCTTCACTGAAAGTCTCAGCACCGACCGGAAGAATCATGAATTCTTGGAAATCGAGCTTATTGTCTGCATGTACTCCACCATTAATTATGTTAATGAGTGGAACCGGCATCTGCTCTCCTCCCAAATATCTATACAACGGTATTTTGAAACTGTTTGCTGCTGCTTTTGCAACCGCAAGAGACACACCCAAAGTTGCATTTGCTCCAAGTTTAGATTTATTTTTTGTTCCATCTAGTTCAATTAATGCTTTATCAATTGCACTTTGGTTTGTTGCATCCATGCCAATGATTTCATTTGCTATCACTCCATTTACAGCTTGAACAGCTTTCAGCACTCCTTTACCACAATACCTTTTCTCATCTTGGTCTCTGAGTTCCAAGGCTTCTAATTTACCAGTTGAAGCTCCAGAAGGTACAGAGGCCCTACCTATTGCTCCATCACAGAGTTCAATTTCCACCTCAACAGTGGGGTAACCCCTGCTATCTAAAATTTCTCTTGCAAATACGTTGTTGATTATCTTATTCATCGCATTAAACCTTAACTTCCGCAATAAGTGCTGCAGTTTCCTTTGCCAATTTAGCTATATTACTACCAGCACCAATAAATAATACTATATCACCTGGACTTGTCGAATCACTAATAAAATGTGAAATGAGTAGAGCATCATTCATAATCTTTACATCATTAAACCCATTACTGATTAAAGCTTTTTGTATATCATCAATCCCACAACCAGGAATAGGCTTGTCTTCTGGGGGATGAATAGGAGTAAGGATTACATAGTCAAACATCATAAAGATCCTTATGAATTCACCAAAAAAATTACGAACGCGAGCAAAACGAAGTGGTTCGATAATTCCTATTACTTTTCCTTTAGTAATCGAACGTGCAGCCGTTAAAGTTGCATATATTTCATTTGGATGATGGGCATAATCCTCAATTAACTTAACACCTTTAATATTGGCAATCAAAGAGAATCTTCTTGCTACTCCTTGAAATTCCAAAAGGCCTTTTTTAATCTCTGCATTGCTAATCCCGAGCTTTATCGCAACTGATATTGCAGCCAAGGCGTTACTCATTTTGTGAATACCTATTGCGTTTGATAGTACTATGTTTTTTAAAGGGCTGGATCCCAGTGTCACGCACTGGGATGACAGAGGGTGATGGGATGACACCTGCTTTTTTGTCATGCAAGTAGCTGATGCTGGAATCCAGTTGTTCAACACGTCAAATTCTATGCTGTTAGCATGCTGTTTAATGTTGCTGGCTCTTATGCTACCATTCTCAAACCCAAACGTTATAGAATTACTCGCATCATAATTAATGCCTACAGAATCAGGCAAAACTGCAAAACCTGCTTTGCTTATAAACTGAGAAAACGCATTTTTAATATCGTCGAATGTACCATAATGATCCATATGATCGTCGTTAATACTCGTTATGACAGCAATATTTGCAGGAATTTTTAGCATGGTTCCATCAGACTCATCAGCTTCGATTAAAAAAATGTCACTCTTTCCAAGTCTTGAATTACTCTGATACGAATTTAGTATTCCTCCTACAATTACAGTCGCATCAATGCCAGAATGATCAAAAATAGAAGCAATCATAGCCGTTGTTGTCGTCTTTCCACTTGAACCTGAAACTGCTATCACATATTTATCTTTCATAATTTCAGCAAGTATGTCTGATCTATGCAAAATGGTTTTATTGTTATTTCTCGCTGTTACTAACTCCACATTATCAGATTCTATCGCAGAAGAATGTACAACTATTTGAGCTTGGCTTATATTATTAGCATTGTGACCAATAAAAACCTCTATGCCCAGCCTTTGTAATCTATCTACATTGTTGTTTGATTGTGCATCACTGCCTTGAACTTTGTAATTGGAATTGTGAAGAATTTCAGCAATGGCACTCATTCCGATTCCACCTATACCAATTATATGTATTATTCTTTTTTGAGTTTTGTTAATATTTAGCAGTAGATGTTTACTCATTACTAAATTTATTATAGTATAATTTAAAATCCTCATAGTATCGAACCCTCTTACCGAATACAATGATAAAAAACCTAGCCTTCCTATGTCTAATATTTGTTTTGATAAGTAGTTGCAGTTTTAGCAACAGGTTTAATTGCACTGCAGGTCATTATAAAATTGGCTGCAGCTACACAATAAATGGTATAACTTATTATCCAAAAAACTGTAAACACTATGAAGAGATAGGGATAGCGTCGTGGTATGGAATAGAAGATCATGGCACGCTTACAGCAAATGGTGAAGTGTTTAACCGTCACTTGATCTCTGCAGCGCATAAGACTTTGCCCCTACCCTGCTTTGCTCTTGTCACTAATTTAGAAAATGGAAGAAAGCTTGTTGTAAGGATTAACGATAGAGGGCCTTTTATTGAAGGCAGAATAATAGACTTATCAGAAAAAGCAGCTCAAGTCTTAGGATTTCATAAAGTAGGGCTTGCAAAGGTAAAAGTCCAATACCTAAGAAAGATGTCAGAACAATTGATACAAAATACTCCTCATTACAGAAAGCAATATGAAAAAGAAATGCAGAAACGTCACCCAAAACAAGACAGTGCAGAAAGTAAGGGATATGTTGCATTTTTTAAAAGTGCTCAGGCTGCTAAATCAGCTGCATCAAAGCTTCGCAATCAAGGAATAAAAAATGTTAGATTGCTTTTTAAGAACGATCAATATTGCGTGAAAGTGAGTTATAGGTAGTGGTGAGTGCAGAATTCGAAAGATTTGGTTAATGTAAGAAACGCTGGCTAACTATTGTAAGTTAAAAATGTGATATAAAAAAGATATCAACAATTTATAGCTATACCGCCGCGGCGCTAACACGTAGCGGAATGACGAGTTACTATACCACCGCGAACCGTCATACCGCCGCGAACCGTCATACCGCGATTCATTCGCGGTATCCCAGCATAGATTCCGCTAACAAGTAGCGGAATGACGAATTTGTCGTTTTTCAAATTGTCGTAAGTCAGTTTAGCTATAGCACTATAGAGACAAAGATCGAAATTTACTTATTTACGTCTCCAATTTCATCATGTATAATGGAGACAAAGATTTATATTTTGTATTTTATGTCTCCATCATTTATTGGTAGGCAAACCGAGTTGAAGCAACTGCTGGAGCTTACGGAAAAAAACACTGCATCTTTTGTAGTAGTCAAAGGAAGGCGTCGTATAGGAAAAAGTCGTTTAATTCAAGAGTTTGGTAAACATTTCGAACAACATTACTCATTTGCAGGTTTGCCACCAGAAAAGCATACTA
Organism: Wolbachia endosymbiont (group A) of Sphaerophoria taeniata; assembly: GCF_947250735.1. Classification (NCBI taxonomy): domain Bacteria; kingdom Pseudomonadati; phylum Pseudomonadota; class Alphaproteobacteria; order Rickettsiales; family Anaplasmataceae; genus Wolbachia; species Wolbachia endosymbiont (group A) of Sphaerophoria taeniata. The sequence goes on along the minus strand of NZ_OX366344.1, from coordinate 7,669 downwards.
CAACATCCCACCAACTTAATGAATTTTCTAGACAAGTTGCTAGACAATTTAATACATCTTTTGCTAGATATGACGACTGGAGTGACTTACTATGGGCAGTTGGTGAACGTTTACTATCTGGCAAAATATTATTGCTCCTTGATGAAATTTCTTGGATGGGCTCAAAAGATCCAACTTTTTTAGGCAAAATAAAGAATTTTTGGGATACACAGCTAAAAAATAATAACAAGCTAATTTTTGTTGTCTGTGGATCAGCTTCATCCTGGATTGAAAAAAATATACTTAGTAGTACTGGTTTTGTAGGAAGAATATCGTTGACTTTAACACTCGGGGAGTTATCACTTTCTGATTGCAATGAATTTTGGCCAAAAAATATTTCAGCATACGAAAAGTTTAAGGTGCTTGCAGTAACCGGTGGAATTCCAAAATATTTAGAAGAGGTAAATTTTAAACATGGTACTGAAGAAAATATTAAAAAGCTTTGTTTTACAAAAGGTGGGTTTTTAGTTGAGGAGTTTGACCAAATATTTTCAGATCTATTCATGCGAAAAACAGCTTTTTATAAGCAAGTAGTGAGAGCTCTTTCTACTGGAGCTAAAGAACAGGAAGAAATTTGTACTGCTTTAAACATTGCAAGACACGGACGCATTTCTGAGTATCTATATGAGCTCGAGCTTGCCGGTTTTATTGCAAAGGATCACACTTGGGATATAAAAACGGGTACTGATTCACGACTCAGGAAGTACAGACTTCAAGATAATTATTTAAGGTTTTATCTAAAATATATTGAAAAAAATCTAGGAAAAATTAATCGCGACACCTACTCTATAGGGTTACTTACATCTCTACCAGAGTGGCATACAATTATTGGACTTCAGTTTGAAAATTTGGTGCTTAACAATAGAAAGAGCATACATAATATCTTGAGAATTGATGGAATAGTAAGCGAAAATCCATTTTTTCAGAGGAAGACAGGTGCTGGTTGTCAAATTGATTACATGATTCAAACAAGGTTTAACACACTCTACATTTGCGAAATCAAATTCTCAAAAAATAAAATCGGTCATTCAATAATACAAGAAGTACAAAAGAAAATAGATACACTAAAGCGTCCAAAAGGCTTTTCATGTCGTCCAGTCCTTATTCACGTTAACGGTGTGAGTGATGACGTTATAGATAGTGATTACTTTTCAAACATAATTGATTTTGGAGAATTATTGAATTGTAAGTAATTCTTGCTCTACTTTTTCAACTTTGTGTTGTTTAACATTGGAACAAGATTCCAGATGACATCTTTCATGAACTCTTATTATAACAATGTTCGTACAGATGTGTGCCACGCGCTGGAATGACATGGTGAGGTGTCATCCTGCTGCTCCTTTCTTGTCATCCCGCGCGGAATAATTAACCGTCATACCGCCGCGGTATCTCACATAGATCCCGCTAACAAGCAGCGGGATGACACCTCTCTTGGGCTCTTTTAGCTATAAACATTAAGAAATTTACCAAATAAAAAAAAAGGCAAAGAACTCCCGTGGTGCGAGTTTTGACTCTATATTACTGTAAGTGGCGCTGTAATAATGTGCTAACGCTTAAAATAAGCGCGGTTTGGTTGAATGTAGAAAAAATTTAAAAGACATGCAGCCGCTATAATTTTATGTAATCCGCCAAAAAATACCCTGAGTTTTTTACTGAATTTTGTCATTGAGCCTGCAGGTCAAAAATAAGTTTTGAGTCATAAATATCCTTATTGTCATAATAAGGGAGCTGGCAAAGCTTGTCAAGCAACTTTTTCCGTTTCTACCAGCTACTTGGATGACACCACATAAATTAATAAATAGGAAAATTACTACAAATCTTTTCAACTTTAGTTTTTACTGCTTTTTCGACACTTGAGCTATTTCCGCTGATTAATCCCTGAACCACTTCATTTACTAGGCTGGCTATCTCTTTAAAATTTTCTGCCTCAAGTCCGCGTGTTGTCTCAGCAGCGGTGCCAAAACGGAGCCCTGAAGTGATGGTTGGCTTTTCTGTATCAAATGGTACAGAGTTTTTATTGCAGGTAATGCCAGCCCTCTCAAGGCTATCTACAACGTCTTTTCCAGTTAATTTCTGCGATCTTAAGTCAACTAGCACTATATGAGAGTCAGTGCCAGCGGTTATAATGTCGAGTCCATGCTTTTGCAATTCTTGAGCTAGTACTTTCGCATTTTCCACGATTTTCTTGCTATAAGTTTTAAACTCTGGCGCTAATGCTTCTTTAAATGCAACAGCTTTTGCAGCTATTACATGCATAAGTGGCCCGCCCTGCAATCCTGGAAAAACTGCAGATTGAATTTTTTTGTGTAATATTTCATCATTGGTCATCACTATTCCACCACGAGGACCACGCAAAGTTTTGTGAGTCGTGGAAGTCATAACATGTGCATATTCAGCAGGAGATGGATATTCGCCCGCTGCAATAAGCCCTGCATAGTGAGCAATGTCTGCAAGCAAATAAGCACCAACTTTATCTGCAATTTCGCGAAAGCGTTTGAAGTCCATTTTTCTCGGATAAGCAGAAGCACCAGCTATGATCAATTTTGGTTTATGCTCCAGCGCCAGCTTTTCTATCTCATCCATATTGAGCAGATAAGTGTCTTTGTTAACTGTATACTGAATTGACTTAAACCATTTACCAGAAAGGCTTGGTGCCGCACCATGAGTTAGATGTCCACCGCAACTCAGTGATAATCCAAGTATTGTATCGCCTGGAGTAAGCAGTGAAGCAAATACCGCCTGATTTGCCTGAGAACCAGAGTGAGGTTGAACGTTTGCAAATTTAACACCGAACAGCTTACAAAGTCTTTCTATAGCTAGACTTTCAACTTTGTCCACATGCTCACAACCACAGTAATACCTTTTGCCTGGATAGCCTTCTGCATATTTATTAGTCAGAAAAGAGCCTTGTGCTTCCATTACTGCTTTACTTGCAAAATTCTCTGATGCAATTAATTGCAATTGTGACTTTTGACGTTGTAACTCTTTTTCTATAAACTGATAAACCTCGTTATCAAAAGACTTTAAACTATTTTTAGAGCCACAGATTTTTTTTAAAACACTCATCATAGATCAAACCTCGCTTTAATTTTAAGATGCACAAGCAATTTTAAGACTACTTATCCTGCTTTTTTAACCATAAGAGCCCAAAAACAGCTATTAGCAAACATACAGGAATAATAGATGTTGCTTTTATCAGCAATTCAGCACTATACACAGGATTTCCTTGTATTACTGTTCTATCCCAACACAAATTTATTATTTTTGCGATTCCAGTGTGAAAAAAATATCCAAAACCCATGACTATCATGTTTGACACAGCTGTAGCTAAGCCTACTAAGTTATTATTTACATAACTTAGTGCTTTATAAATTGTAACTACTTGATATCCAGATGCAAAGCCGATAATAAAAAGCGTAGGTAATACAACATACAAGCCACCAATCTGAGTAAAAAGTAATAGAAAACCGGCGATCATTGCAAATGAGCATGAAATTATTACTTCATAATGCTTATTTTTATACTTTTCCAATAAATAAGCCAAAGAGAATGATCCTGTTAACATTCCTATCAATATTACGGAAGAGAGAGAAGATGCCAAGCCTTCATTCATTTCATATACTTCAAAAAAGAATGCTTTCGCCCAACCATCAGCAAAACCTTGCATTGGACCGACCATGAGTCCACCAAAAAAGCTAATTAGAATAATATGCTTGTTGAAAAGTATGTTTTTCAAGTCTCTAATGCTAACTTTTTCCTGTTGAGCATTGCTTTCAGGCGTTACTAAGAACAGTAACAGAGCAAGTAAACACCCGAATGCTGAGAAGGTATAGATAACATAATTCCAGCCAAATTTATTGAGTAAGAAGTCTAACGGTAATCCGCCACATATCCCCCCCAAAGTTCCTATAATTATGGATAAACTAGCCATTCTTGCTGATTTTTCTTGCGCAAAATACATGCTTGCAACTTTAAAAAGCCCAATTGCTGAAGCGGATGACCCAATTCCAACGACTATTCTGCCAAGTATTGAATAATACCACTCATCAAAACATATAAGCGGTAATGTTCCGGTAAATGTTAAAACAATACAAGCAGGCAAAACAAATTTTGGCCCAAATCTATCAAGGAAAAGACCAACAGGTATATGAGCTAGCGTATAGCCTACATAGTATAACCCACCAAACTGGCCAACATCTGTAATACTTATGTTAAATTTTGTTATCAATCCAGGCGCAATTATGTTTGGAATTACGCGTAATATATATTGGTACGCATAAAACAGTGACGCCAACAACCAGATTAAAAAATTCCTCTGCAGTACTTTACCCCAAAGCTAGTATTATAGATACTCTGTTTATAGAAAACAATATTTTTATGAATACTTATTTTAATTTACCGGAATTTTATACAGTTGAACTCATAGCCAACATAAGTAGTTTATGCATTAACTAAATTTTCCAGGTTCAAGTTTGGATGATGGAAAAAGTTCACTTTTTCTATTTTTAAAAGAGACCTTTTATTTTACTTATAATTTTTTCTACCATATCTACAACTGGCTCATGAATAAGGTATATGAAAAAAATTACACCACAAATGACAAGTATATTTATGATTTTGCCCTTATTCATCTTTATCTTGAGCTTCACTTTTGTTACAAGATCCATTTTATTTATGTTTTTATTTCATGCTAACAATTATATATTAAATACTATAATTTTCAGTAAAATTTGACTTCAGAAGTACCCTATTAACTCAATATTAACCTTTCTACATGTAAAATAGTTAATATAACATTGAGGTAGGTTGATGAACATAAGCACAATAGACAACACACTGCAAAATTACATAACAAAATACATTGAACAAACATTCGCTACACATGTGTCAGGCAATAGATATGACAAATTGTATAGGGAACTTCTAAGTGGTATAGAAGAGATAATAAAACTCACTATAAACGAAGCAAAACATTATGACAAAAGTTTGGAAAATCTATATAACGATTCAAGATTTAATAAGAAATTTATTCAAGCTGTTGCTAAACATCAGGTGTCGGAATTTTTAAATACTCACCCGAAAAGAAAAGAAATTGTTGCAGAATTTTACAATGAACATTACATTAACGAAAGTGATTTAAAGACTCTGGAGAAAGGGAAAGATTTAGTAAATAAAATAAATAACATTAACTTACTGCAACGAAATGAAAAAAATGAGGAATTCAATATTAGAAAGACACTTGCTCACTCAATAAAAATGCCTTCCATAGAAAAATACAAGTTAGAACATTCAAGATAACCTTAGTGAATATTTTTGACGCGGTGAAATGGGTAATTTATGGATAGTCTATTTCATTTTAACTCCTGGCACGCTTTAGTAATACTATCACATCCAATTTCTAATTGTTCCTGAGAGGTTGCATAAGAAATTCTGATAAAATTTTCTAGACCAAACGCAATTCCTGGAACCACAGCAACTAAATGATCCTCTAGCAGGTATTCAGTGAAATCAAGATCATTATTTATTACTTTACCACTTTTTGTACTCTTACTGAGCAATCCTTCACACGAGACAAATAAATAAAATGCGCCTTGCGGAATGGATGCTGATAATCCCGGAGCAGAATTTAGCTTTTTCACCATAAAATCTCTACGACTCTTAAAAATCCTTGTTCTTTCTTTCAAAAAACTATGGTCACCGTTTAATGCTGCTGCTGCTGCTGCTTGTGCTATCGAATTTGGGTTAGAAGTGCTCTGAGACTGCAGCGTAGAGATAGCTTTTACTACATCACTTCTACCTGCAATATACCCTATTCTCCAGCCTGTCATTGCATAGGCTTTTGACACTCCATTGACTACAAAAACTCTGTTGTAAAGCTTTGGCTCAACCTGAGTGATAGTAAAAAACTTTTCGTCGTATATTATATGCTCATAAATATCATCTGTAACGACATTCACATGTGGATATTCAAGCAATATTTGTGCTATGTCTTTCAATTCATCATATGTGTACACAACTCCTGCAGGATTGTTCGGTGAGTTAAGAATTAACCATTTAGTTTTTTTAGTTATCCTGCTTTTCAATAATTCCGCTGTCAGTTTAAAATTTTGTTTGCATTCCACTACAACTGGTAAGCCCCCAAAAAGATTTACCATATCAACATATGAAACCCAATAAGGAGCTGGAATAATAACTTCATCTCCAGAGTTAATTGTTGCCATAAACAAATTGAATAACACCTGCTTAGCGCCAGTACCAACACAGATTTGGTTAAACGTGTACTCGAGGTTATTATCCCTTCTTAACTTATTAATTATTGCTTCTTTCAGCTCACGCGTTCCATCAACAGCAGTATACTTAGTTTTACCTTCACTTATTGCTTGAATAGCTGCTTTTTTTATATGATCTGGAGTATCAAAATCCGGTTCTCCTGCAGCTAAAACACAGATCTTTTTTCCTTCATTTTTCAACTTATTTGCCTTATCAGTTACAGCAATCGTAGGTGATGGTTTTATTAGGGACATTCTTTTTGCAAGGTCTGACATATCTTACTGAAGCTAAATTCAAATAATAAACCCTGTACAGCAAAAAAGCTAGGAATTTTGTGTATTGTATTAGTAGCTTTTTACCAAATTCACCAACGCAGTGATATTTTCAACTGGAGTATCAGGGAGTACTCCATGTCCGAGATTAAATATGAAGGGTGAATCTCTAAAGCAATCTATTATACGTTTTGCTTCTTTTATTGCTTCCGTTTTATTATAGGCTAAAAGATTAGGATCAAGATTTCCTTGTAGAGGGATTTTTAGATTCGCTTTCGCCCATTCTATTGGGACATTATAATCTATACTTACTGCAGATACACCTGTTTGTTTGCAGTAATCCTTATAAAGATTTCCAGCAGACCTTGGAAATCCTATTATTGGAAAATCAGAAAATCTATCCTTTATTGCCAAGGTAATTCTCTTTGTTGGTTCGATAACATATTCTTTAAACAATGGTTCCGATAATGCACCAGCATTACTGTCAAATAGCTGAATAACATCTGCTCCAAATTCTATCTGTTTAATTAGATAAATAATCGTTGCTTCCGTTATTCGTTCAATTATTTCCTTCAAATACGAAGGGTAAAAATTTAATACTTTGGAAAAAGTTTTGCTGCTTCCACCTTCTATGATATATGAAGCTACTGTCCATGGGCCACCAGCAAATCCTATAAGAGGCTTTTTTTTTGATAGCTGACTTCTGACTTTCTTTATAGCGTTTAGAATTGGTAAAATTTTAGCTTCAATGTCTTGTGGACTTTTCAATTCTTTAGGATTCTTTATAGGTTTTATTCTCGGGCCCACATTGCGCAGGAAATTCACGTCACAACCCAAAACATCAGCTATTATTAAAATGTCTGAAAAAATTATCGCCGCATCCACGTCAAATCTTGTCACTGGCTGTAACGTCAATTCTGTCACTAAATCTGTGTTGTAGCATATCTCCATAAAATTATTCATATTTTCCACTGCTTTGCGGTACTCAGGAAGAGACCTGCCAGCCTGACGCATTAGCCAAATAGGCACTCTTTCACCTGGCTCATTTTGTTTGATAACTTCTACTATTGTTGTTTTGCTGCTTTCCA